>PAKZ01000037.1 GCA_002706335.1 Ahrensia sp. | reverse complement strand
GCGTGTATTTGCCGTGCAACTCCATGCCGCGGGCATACATCGGCCCCGGCGTGCCGTCGCGCTCGACACCCATGTCGCCGGTGGCGACGCCCTTGACCGAGCCATCCTCGTTGTAGAGCACTTCCGCCGCGGCAAAGCCCGGATAGATCTCGACACCAAGCGCTTCCGCACGTGCCCCCAGCCAGCGGCAGACATTGCCGAGCGAGACGATGTAGTTGCCGTGATTGTTCATCAGCGGCGGCATGGCGAAATTCGGCAGGCGGATCGAACCGGCGGGGCCGAGGAACAGGAACTGATCCTCCGTAACCTCCGTCTTGAAGGGATGATCCGGGTCGTCGCGCCAGTCCGGGATCAGCTTGTCGATGCCAACCGGGTCGACCACCGCGCCGGACAGGATATGCGCGCCGACTTCGGCGCCCTTTTCCAAGACAACGACGGACAGATCCGCATTGGCCTGTTTGAGCCGGATCGCGGCGGCGAGGCCGGCCGGTCCGGCGCCGACGATCACCACGTCGAATTCCATGCTTTCGCGCGGCTCGTTCATCGGATTGTCGCCAGCATTTCCGTCGCTCATTCTTCTTCTCCGCTACGGCTCCGGCAGGCGTAGATGGCCCGCTTTCGCCCCTTTTCCAGTCGGCGCCGAATGTATCCTGCAAATCTCTGTGCGCAAGGACGGATTACGGCAGATGCATAAAACACAAAATTGACCTGTACGTAAACGTAAGACAGCAGCAGCTACAAAGTTCTCCGAATTCGCGCTAGACTTGCGCATGGAGTACGGGCTCTTTCGTGCCGCGATTGCCACCATGATCCTCCTCTCCGCGATAACGGCCGAGGGACTGGCCGCCGATGCGACCGAGACAGCGATCCCCCCTCCCTACGCCTTTTCCGACGAACTCGGCGGATTTTCGATCGTAACGATCCACGGCCTCGGCACACGCGACGATCCTGTGCATATCGTGCAGCGCTTCGGAACAGCGGGGCCGGCGACACTCGTCATTCGCGCGACACGCCCGATCAATCCTTTCGGCCGGCCGACTGACTATTCCACCGGCACCATCTACATGGTGCTCGATATCACCAATGACAGCGGCGTTCCCTGGATCGGGTTCGAGCTTGAACTGCAGGAAAAATACGAGGAACCCAGCATCTTCGGCGACGGACTGTCTTTCGACCAGCGCCGTTTCGACCGGGAGACCGCGAGCTCTGACGCCTTCGCCGACACCCATTACGATTTCGAGCCCTATGACCGGCTGCTATTCGAGAATGGCTTTGTCGATCCGCGCAAGAGGGCTGAATTCCGATTCCTGATCACCGACCTGACGCCGGCGCAAACATTCTATGTCCGGCTCGATCCGCGCATCCCCGCATCATGAATGCTTGATGGCGGCTGCGCCGTCTGCGAAAGGTGGTCAATGGTCAAGGCAAGCGAAATGACGCGGGGCGAACTGGAGAGCCTGCTGCGCTTCTATGCGGAGAGCGGGCTCGATTTTCCGCTTGCCGACGACGCGCCTAACCGGTTCGACGCCGAGACCGCCACTGCTCCGAAACCGGACCGGAAAACGGCTGCGCCGCCGCCTGCCCCCGCGGCGACACGGCTTCCCGCCATGCCGGACGCGGACGCCATAGCGCTTGCCGGACAGGTGGCGAAGAAGGCCGAAACACTGGACGACCTGCGCAAGGCGATCGAGAATTTCGACGGCTGCAACCTGAAACTGACCGCCCGCCACACCATTTTCGAAGGCGGGACGCGCGGCGCGGCGATGATGATGATCTCCGATGCGCCGGGCCGTGACGACGACGCTTCCGGCGAAGCACTGACCGGTCCGGAAGGTCAGCTCTTCGACCGGATGCTGGCCGCGATCGGGCGCTCGCGGGACGATTGCTATCTCGGCTTTGCGGTGCCGTGGCGCGTGCCCGGCAATGCCGCTCCCTCGCCGCTCAACGCCGCGATATGCCGGCCATTCATCGAGCGACAGATCGAACTGGCGCGGCCCGGCTTTCTTGTCCTGCTCGGAAATGGCGCGGCGCGCATCCTGCTCGGCGCTACAAACGACATCCTGAAACTGCGCGGCGAGTGGAAAACCGTGAAGACCGAAAACGGAACGGAAATCCCCGCCATCGCTACGCTGCAACCGCGGTACCTGCTCGAACAACCGGCGCAAAAACGCTACGCGTGGGCCGACCTGCTGAAGATCCGGGACCGCCTGGACGAAACGGCGCGCGACGCCTGACGGCGTAAACCGGGCATCATCTGTCGTCCCTCTTTCATGTGCCTGCCAATCTTTCGCGCTAACGCGGACAGAAATAAAGGATATCCGCTCCCGATGCTCAGACTCGTACTGCCCGTTTCAGGCCTTCTCACGTCAACCCTGTTCCTGCTTTCCGGGCTTGGACTGATCGGCGTGCTTTTGCCGGTTCGCGCTGCAGTGGAAGGCTGGAGCCCGGTGGTGATCGGTCTCATCGGATTTGCCTATGCGCTGTGTTTCACCGCGGGCTGCATCGGTGTGCCAAGGCTCGTGCTTCGAGTCGGACACATTCGCGTCTATGCCGTCCTCGCGACGCTTCTCGCGATGTCGACGCTAATGCATGCGCTTTTCGTCAACCCGGTCGCATGGGTCATCTTTCGCGGCATTGCGGGGTTCGCACTCGCTGGCTCCTACATGATCGTCGAGAGCTGGCTGAACGAAAAGACCGGGAATGAGGATCGCGGCACCGTTTATTCGATCTACATGATCGTGACTTCCATCGGCGTCATGGGAGGACAATTCCTTCTCGTCGTGGCCGATCCCGCGACAGCCACGCTGTTCATGGTCGCCGCCCTCCTCTACGCCGCCGCCGTCATTCCGACGGGACTGTCGAACGCGTCGTCGCCGCAACCGCTCAGCCAGGTGCGACTTAACTTCCGCAAGCTTTACGCCAACTCGCCGCTGGCCTTCATCGGCATCGCCGTAAACGGCGTGATCTTCGGCGCCTACAATTTCCAGATGCCGGTCTACCTGCAGCTTTCCGGCTTTCCGAACGCGCAGATCGCAACGGCCATGGCGGCCGCTATGATCGGGGGTACGGTTTTCCAGATGCCGCTCGGACGCGTTTCCGACAAGATGGACCGCCGCCGGGTGATCACCGCGGTCTCGGTCGCCGGAGCGGCGCTGTCCATCGCGCTCGCCAGCATATCAGAAGCGTCTTTCGCATTGCAGATCGCACTGATCGTGCTTTTCGGCGGGACGCTGATGCCGCTGTATTCGCTGATCGCGGCACATGCCAACGACCATGCTGCGTCCGACGAATTCGTCGAGATATCGTCTGGCCTGCTGATTATCTACGGTGTCGGCACGATGATCGGACCGCTTGTCGCCGGCGGCTTCATGAGCGTCCTGGGGCCGGCCGGATTCTTCGTGATGCTGGCCGGTTTCTACATCGTTTTCGCAGCCTATGCGATCTGGCGCATTACGCAGCGCGCTGCCGTTCCGCAGGACGAGACGACGGATTACACCTTCACGGCGACCGTCGTGCCAAGCCCAACACCGGAAACGCTGCAACTCGATCCGCGTTCCGACGAAACCGCGACCTGAAGCGTTGTCAGCCCTGCGGGGTAACGCTGCGGCGCGCGACGCCCTTTCGTTTCAGCCCGATCTGACGCTCGCGATAGATGATGAAAATGCCGGAGGCCGTCACGATGGCGGAACCGACGATCATCGCCCAACCCGGCACTTCGGCAAAGACGAAATAGCCGATCACGATGCTGAGCAGCACGGAGGTGTATTCGAACGGCGCGATGGTCGAGACTTCGCCGTGGCGATAGCTTTCGGTCAACATGATCTGGCCGAAGCCGCCGCAGAAACCCGACAGGATCAACGCGATCGTTTGCGTCATGTTCAGCGCCTCCCACCCGAAAGGGATCGTCAGCAGCGCGAAGACCGACGCCGTGACAGAAAAATAGAGCACGATCGTCGCGGTGCGTTCCGTGACGAGCAGACGGCGCACCAGAACCATGGCGAGTCCGGCAATACAGGCTGACAGAAAAGTGGCGACGACGCCCAGCGCTTCATCCCCGCCGAAGCCACCTTCGCCGCGAAACAGCTGCAGTTTCGGCCACGAGATGATCAGCACGCCGAAAAGACCGACGATGACGGCGCCCCAGCGATACCGTCGCACGACCTCCCCGAGCAACAAGGCGCCGAGCATCACCGTCACCAGCGGCCGGGCGTATCCGATGGCGGTGGCATCCGGCAGCGGCAAGCGGGTCAAACCGTAGAAGCCGAGGGCCATGGAGGTGACGCCGACCATTCCGCGCATGACATGGCCAACGGGATGGCTGGTGCGCCAGGCGCCCGCCAATTCGCCGACAAAGAGAAGATAGGCGCAGATAGGAACGATGGCGAAGACCGAGCGGAAGAATACGATCTGTCCGGCCGGGACCTGACCGGCATATTTGATCGCGGTCGCCATGCCCATGAAAGCAACCACAGACCCGACCTTGAGACCGATGGCGAGCATCGGGCGGGACTGCGGAACGGAATGGGAGGCATCGGGGGACATGGAAGCTTCGGCGTAGCGCAAAGCTCACCAATGTGGAAGACGCAAGAAGACCCAAGCGATCATCCGTTGAGATTTTCAGGTGACACCTCGCTGAGCAGGTCGCCCTTGGATGCGTGGGAGCGCTCCTCATCGATCTTGCGGGTAACCGCCTGGTCCGGGCGCGTATCGTTGGCGATCGTGGTTTCCTCCGGCTCCGCCGGGGCCTTTTCCGGCGCGGCATGTTCTCTGGAGGGTTTCCCGGACAGAGCGGCGGCGCTCTCCCCTTCGATCCGCAGGCGGTAAGTCGGTTCCGGCAGCGGGATGCCGTGCGCTTCCAGCTCGAGCTTGACCAGGCGCATGCTTTCCGAGCGCGCCTTGAGAAAACTGGTCCGGTTCTGGTCGATCCAGCCTGTCAGAGTCAGCTTGATGGTCGAGTCGCCGATCTCGTCGATCCAGCCGTCGGGCCCGGGATCGGCGAGAACAAAGTCGAGCGAGCTTATCTTTTGCAACGCCAGTTCAAGCGCCCTGTCGGAGTTGCTTTCCGGAGCGATGCCGATCTGGAACAGGAAGCGCCGCTGGGGATTGCGGCTGTAGTTGGTGATGTTGCTCTTGAACACGGTCGCATTCGGAATGCGGATGTGGTTCCCGTCGGGATCGATCAGGATCGTGGCCCGGGAGGTAAGGCTGATCACGAAGCCCTCGTAAGTCTCGATGGCGATGTAATCCTTCGGACTGAAGGGCTGCCGGACGGACAACAGAATACTGGCAATGTAGTTTTCGACTGTGTCACGGACCGCAAAGCCGATCGCGAGACCGACAATCCCCGCCGCGCCCAGGATCGTGCCGAGAAGAGCCGAAGCGCCAAGAATGTCGAGCGCCATGACCGCACCCGCAATGAAGAAAATGAGACGCACGAGCTGGCGCAACAGACTGGCGATGAAGGAGTTCGGAGCGATGCGGCTCCATGGCCAGTCCCGGCGGGCGACGTACCAGCCGGCGGCGTAGATCAACACCCATACGACGAGCGCGACCGCAACGAGCGGAATATAGGCGACCGTCTGGACGGCCCGTTTCCTCAAACGTTCATAGACAGGCTCAAGCCGCAAGGAGAGCGAGGTGACCTCCTCGATCTCGTTCTTGACGGCCACGACACCGGCCACCCGTCCCGCGATCGCCTCCGCCTGCTCGGCAAGCGCGGCTTCGCGCACCTTGCCGCGCAGCGTCACCACGCCTGAACGCACAGTGACGAAAACAGTCTGCAGCCCCCCCATCTCATCGAAAATCGCCTCGATGCGAGCATCGATCTCGCGATCGTCGATCGCGTGCTCGGTGTCGATCGTTCCGTTTTCCTGTCCCCAGGCTGTCGGTCCGGCAATCATGAAGAGAACGGCGAAGAACAGAAGCGGCAGTTTTTTCAAGATGATAGTTCCGAAATGACGAAAGGGCTTCGCCAGATTATTGCGGGTTGAGTCAATTGTCAGCCATACATTCACAGGCGAGAAGGGACAGGTAACCTGCGGCTCTCACAAGCGAAAGTTCGTAGGCAGGAGTTAAACGGCATTTAACCAAAATCTTCTGAAATAGCGTTTCAAATGCAATGTAATTCGCATTCGCGGCATTCGACAGGAATGTCGCCGCGGCATGACGCCCATCTTCACATATTCCTACCAATAACCTTCCGCGTGTGACTACGCATCGAAACGGCGCGCCAAACGGACGACGAACACGGAAGGCACCGCAGTCGAACGACGGAAAAACGACATGAACGCTCAGGCCCAGACCGCAACGATCAGTAAAAGCGACATGGAGGAGCGTCTCTCCTTCATCGGCCTGGATGAGGCAAGTCGCGCAGATATCCGAGACCTCGCTCCGCTCATCGAGCAATTGCTGCCGACAGGCCTCGACGCGTTCTATCAAAAGGTCCGTCAGCAGCCCCAAATCTCGAAGCTGTTCAGCGGCGAAGGCCACATCAACTCGGCGAAGAACGCACAGCTCGGGCACTGGGCGACGATCACCAACGGACGCTTCGATGAAGACTACGCGAACAAGGTTCGAACGATCGGTTCGGTCCATGCGCGCATCGGACTGCTGCCGCGCTGGTATATCGGCGGCTACACCGTCCTCATGGAACAGCTTGTTCGCGGGCTTGTCGCCGAAAACTGGCCCCGTTCAGGCATGTTTTCGAAGCACAACAAGAACGAAATGGACGCCTTCCAGTCGCGTCTCGTCAGCCTGCTAAAGGCGATCCTGCTCGACATGGAACTGTCCGTATCGGTCTACATAGATGAAGCCGAAGCCAAACGCGCAGCGGCAGAAGCGGCCGCTATGGAGGTGATGGAGAAAACCGTCAGCACCTTCCGGGAGGGGATCGGCAACCTCAACGAGAAGAACCTCGCTCACCGGATCGATACCGAACTCGATGGCGACTATGACAAGATCCGGTTGCAATTCAATGCCGCGCTGGATCAGCTCTCGATGACGATCAGGACGATCGGCCAGTCGGCGCAGACCATCGCATCCGGTTCGCAGGAGGTCCGTTCCGCGGCTGACAGCCTCTCGCGCAGCGCCGAACAGCAGGCCGCCGCCGTTGAAGAACCCGCCGCCGCCGTCGAGCAGATCGCAGCAGCTGTAAAATCCTCGGCATCGCGAGCCGAAGAAGCGGGCGAGCAAATCGCGCGGACGCGCAAAAGCGCCGAACAGTCGGGCGCTGTCATGCGTCAGGCCGTGGAGGCGATGGACCGGATCAACAAGTCTTCCACGGACATCTCGAACATCATCTCCGTGATCGACGAGATTGCCTTTCAGACCAATCTGCTGGCGCTCAACGCGGGTGTCGAGGCTGCACGGGCCGGCGATGCCGGCAAGGGCTTCGCCGTCGTGGCCCAGGAGGTTCGGGAATTGGCGCAACGCTCCGCTTCAGCGGCAAAGGAGATCAAGCAGTTGATCATCACCTCGGGCGAAGAGGTCGGATCCGGCGTTGCGCTGGTCAACGAAACCGGCAAGGCGCTGGAGGGGATCGTTGCGGAAGTTCATGAAATCACGGCCAATGTCGATGAGATCATCACCTCCACGCGCGAACAGTCGAGGGGTCTGCAGGAAATCAATGAGGCAGTGGCGTCCGTCGACAAGGGCACACAGCAAACCGCAGCCATGGCCGAGGAGCTAACCGCCAGCAGCCATTCCCTGACCGGCGAAGTTGACACAATCAACTCCATGCTCAACGAGTTCTCGCTCGACGCCGGAAATCGCCGCGAGCCCGCCAACGACATCAAAGCGCCGGCCCCGCGTCCGCAGCCCTCCCCCGCCCGCGAGCTAGGCCGCAAGGTCGCCAACGCGTTTGGCGGCGTATCGAAGGCGTCTGAGGATTGGGAGGAATTCTGACGGAATAATCGTCCGCCCAGGTTCCGATATCGACCAACGCCCCGGCCCTCGCCGGGGCTTTTGCATTTCAACCGTCGGCCTTCGTCGCCAGCTCGGCGAGGATCTCATCCGTATGCTCGCCGCGTTTCGGGCTTGGCGGGGGCTCCCATGCGGGCGCGCCGGCAAAACGCGGCGCCGGCGCGGCTTGCAAATGCCCATCCCTGTCGCGCCATGTCCGCCTTGAGGCCATATGAGGATCGCGCGCAGCCTCCAGCGGATCTAGCACCGGCGAGACGCAGCAATCGGTACCGCGAAACAGTTCCGTCCAATGCGCGCGGCTTGCGGAGGCAAACAGCGTTTCGAGACGCTCGCCAAGTGCAGGCCAAAGTTCTCTATCAAACTGTCTGCCAAAATCCGGATCGCGGGCAAGGCCGATCCTGTCGAGAAACTGGGCATAGAATTTCGGTTCAAGGCACTGAACCGACATGAAACCGCCGTCGCTGGTGCGGTAGGTCCGGCTCCAATGCGGTCCGTCCAGCAGGCTGCGGCCGCGCTGCATCGAAAAAAGGCCCGTATCGCCGAGCGCCATGAATAGGTTCATCATATGCGCCGAACCGTCCACGATGGCCGCGTCGACCACGGTTCCGCAGCCTGTCGCCTTCGCTTTGTGGAGCGCGGCGAGCATGCCGATTGCGAGATACAGCGCGCCGCCCCCAATATCGCCAACAACTGTCGGCGGTGTCATCGGCGCGTCGCCTGGCGCCGATGCATACCAGAGCGCACCCGACCTCGCGATGTAGTTGAGGTCGTGGCCGGCGATCTGGGCTAGAGGGCCCTCCTGCCCCCAGCCGGTCATCCGTCCGTAGACAAGCGCCGGATTGGCCGCATGGCACGGGTCCGGACCAAGACCCAGCCGTTCCATCACGCCGGGTCGGAACCCTTCGATCAGACCGTCGGCAGATGCGATGAGCGACAGCGCCGTGTCGCGATCGCCAGGCGCCTTCAAGTCAAGCGCGATGGAGCGTTTGCCGCGATCGAGCAATCCGGGAGTTGCCGGCAACGGCCCGGCGGGCGGATCGCTGCGGTGAATGGTGATAACATCGGCGCCAAGATCGGCAAACAACATCGCCGCAAACGGCCCCGGACCCAGTCCCTCGAATTCAATGATGCGAATGCCGTCCAGCATCGTCGTGACCTCACTGTTAACCCAACGTCACAGACAAGCATGACGAAGCGATCGGAAGCGCCCAATTTTCGCAAGCCAAGTGACCTTAATTTAAGATTTCCTGTGAAGTGTCGACCCCAAGCGGGCAGTTGGCTGAAACGCCAATTCTCGATCCTAGAAGAATGTTAATTCTTACGTGCGAATTTTCGCCCTATAGTAGCAACAATCCGCATGACGCGGTGTCCGAGTCTCGAACGTTCGAGATGCGAAGTCCAGAATGCCCGTTCGGCCCTGCGCAGCAATACCGCAACCGATACCCGTCAAAAGCTCGATACCCCATGATCCCAGATTCGAAACCAGCGCCGGAAACAGAAGCCCAGGACGATTTCGAGTCGACCGCGGATCTGGAGTTTGAACGAGCGCTGGCGATATCTGTGAAGGCGCTGCGTTACGCGCAGGCCTACCGCACACCGCCGGTACCCAAGACTTACGAGGTTTGGTACGCGTTCGCTTCGGGAAAGCCGGAAGGGTTGCGCAAGGAAGTCAGTACGCTGATCGAAAAGAAGGGCACCATCGATCCCCTATATCTCGACCAGATCCATTCGGAATTCTTCTCGGAAGGTGAGCAAGATCGCCGCCAGCAGGAGTTGCTTGGCTATCATCTCGACAAGGAGATGGAAAAAGCCGTCAACCGCGTCCACAAACACCTTGTGACCAACGAGCATTACTCCGGTTCGCTGAAACAGTCGGCTAGCAAGCTTTCCTCCGCAGCGACACCGGAGCAGGTTCGCGACACGGTTGAAGTGCTGCTTCTGGAAAACGCGCGCATGCGCGCCGAATCCGTCAAACTCAACCGCGATCTCGAACAAACGCGCGTCCAGGTTCGCAAACTGCGCACCAGTCTTGAAAAATCGCGCGAGAACGAATTCCGGGATCCGCTGACAAACGTTTCGAACCGGCGCTATTTCGAGCGCACACTCGGCAAGATGATCAACGAGGCCAACGCCACGGGCACACCGTTGTGCCTCGTGATGGCCGACCTGGATCACTTCAAGCGCATCAGCGACACATTCGGACACCAGGTCGGCGACGATGTGCTGCGCTATTTTGCCTCGCTGATGATGAAGAACGTCAAGGGCCAGGACCTCGTCGCACGCTATGGCGGCGAGGAATTCGCGATCGTCTTGCCCTCCACCAGCGCAGCGAACGCAAATCGGGTGATCAGCAACATCATGGGGCAGCTCGACACCGCCAATCTCGTCATCTCGCGCGGTAAGAATCCCATCGGCAAAGTGACGAGTTCCTTCGGCATAGCACAGATGAGACCCGGTGAATCGGCCACCCAGCTTATTGAGCGCGCCGACTCCCGGCTATACCAGGCAAAACATGCGGGCCGGAATCGCGCCGTCTGCGATCCGGTGGGATAAGGATCGACTTCGCGATCAGAGGCCTGCCGGCAATCAAAGGCTTCGGTAAGTCGCATCGACCAGCGATTGGCCGCGATCGTTCAACAGCACGCCGCCGCCGAGCCGATTCATCGTATATCCGAACGCCATGCCGGCATCGGGATCGGCAAAACCGACACTGCCCCCAATACCGACATGCCCGAATGCACCCGGTCCTATGCGGAAGGCGTTCCCCAGCGGAAGATCGGCATTGTCCATCGCCAGCATGAAGCCTTCACCGAAGCGCGTGGGAATGCGCAGCGTTTCATCGAGGTCGGTCTCGGCCGAAACGCTGCGCATGACGTCGATGCGCTCGCGCGAAAGCAGCCCTTTACCGGCGGAAGCCGGTGAGGCAAGCGGCGCGAACATCGCGGCAAGTGCGCGCGCATTGGCGATGCCGCCGATCCCGCCCAGCTCAGCCTCGTGCGCGGCCACGCTGTTCGGGCCGTGACGCCCCGTATTGAGAAAAGCGAGGCGCGGAACCGGAGTGCCAGCGCGCATGACGGCTTCGGCGAAGGGAGAGCGTATATCCTCGCCGGTTGTCATGAATGCGCTTACCGGCGCAATTCGCGGTTCGATTTTTTCCGGCGCACCAATATGAAAATCGAGCTGCAGCGGAGCGGAGATCTCCTCGCGGAAAAACTGCCCGAGCGGCCGGCCCGAAACCCGCCGAATGACTTCTCCCACGGCCCAGCCAAACGTCATCATGTGATAGGCGACATGGCTGCCGGGCGGCCAGAACGGCGCTTCCCGCTCCAGCCGCTCCACCATGTATTCCCAATCGTAGAAGCCGCCGGTCTTCAGCCGGTCGCGAAGCGCCGGCAGGCCCGCCGTATGGTTGAGCAGCATTCGAACCGTGATGTCTTCCTTGCCTGCGCCGGCGAACTGGGGCCAGTAACGCATGACGGGCTGGTCGAGATCGAGCAGGCCGCGATCGACCAGCATATGGGCGCAGATCGCGGTCGCGGCCTTGGTACAGGAGAAAACGACGGAAACCGTATCGCGTTGCCACGGCGCACCGGTCTCCGGATCGCGCACGCCGCCCCACAGATCGACCACCGTTCGTCCGTGTACATTGACGCAAAGGCTCGCTCCGGCCTCGCCGCGTTCCCGGAAATTTGCCTCGAAGGCCTCGCTGACCTCCCGGAATGACGGATCGCAGAAACCGGTTATCCGGCTGCCGGACTCAAGCCGGACGTCGACATTCACCGGCCTGCACCCGCCATTTCCGCAATTGCGGGCGCGGCGATGCGAACATCGTCCGGTTCGATTTTACTCATCTGGCCGCGATAATCATTCGCATTGCCCGGAAACAGGGTTTCCACGCGGCCTTCCGCACTATGATACCAGCTCCTGCAGCCGCCTGTGACCCAGACGGTCCTTGCCAGTCTCTCGTCGACTTCACGATTGTAGCGGGCAGTCGCTTCGGGCGTGACGGTGACGACGCCGTTATCGCCGGCTCTGTCGATGCAGCGGATGATCCAGTCGAGCGCCTGCTCGATCATGAACACGACAGACGTCGTCGCGACACCGGAATTCGGCCCTGTCGCCATGAAGTAGTTCGGAAAGTCCGGCAACAGGACGGACATGTAGGCCCGTGCACCATCCTTCCAGGCATCCGAGAGCGAAAGGCCGTTTTCGCCGCGAATGTCGATCGACCGCTGATGGGATTCGATGTCGAAGCCCGTGGCGTAGATAATTGCATCGAGCGGCCGCTCCGCGCCGTCCGCGGTGACGATGCCGCCGCCAGTGAACGCGCTGATCGGCTCGGTCACCAGTTCGACGTTGTCCTCGTTCAACGAAGCGAGAAAATCGTCGGAGAACAGTAGGCGCTTGCAACCCACGTCGAAACCGGGCGTCAATGCCGCGCGATATTTGCGGTTCCGTACCTGGGTGCCGAGATAAAGTTTCAGAAGTTCGCGCGTCCGGTCGCGCGATGCCTGATCGACGATCAACGACCACAGCCGCGTCTCGGCCTCGTTGAATATACGCTCCCGCTCGGCGCGCATCGCGTCCGGGTCGCTGCGAAATTGTGTGCGCTGTTCGTCGCTGTAGGCGTAATCGTTTCGGGGCGCGATATAGTTCGGCGTTCTCTGGAACAGGTGGACCATCGCCGCCGTCCTCGCGAGTTCCGGTACAGCCTGGATGGCGCTCGCGGCGCTGCCGATAACGGCAATGCGTTTGCCGGCGGGATCGAAATCCGGATTCCAGCAAGCCGTGTGCATGGTCTCGCCGGTAAAAGTATCTGCGCCGCGAAATTGCGGGATCTTCGGCTGGTGCAGCGCGCCCATGCCGTTGATGACGAAGCGCGCCTCGGCAGTATCGCCGTCAGCGAAAGCAGCAGACCAAAGCGACCGCTTCACATCCCATGAGAGGCCGGTAATTGCCTTGCCAAGCTCGACATGCGGCATGACCGCGTATTTTTCCGCGCAGCGCTCGATATAGGCCTGAATTTCAGGCTGTGGCGCGTGCAACCGGCTCCAGTCGGGATTGGGCTCGAAGGAATAGCAGTAGAAATGAGAGGGCACGTCGCAGGCGGCGCCGGGATAACGATTGTGCCACCAGGTGCCGCCCACTCCTCCCGCCTTGTCGAAGACACGGAAATTGGTGACGCCCTTTTCAAGCAGCTTGATCGCTGCGCCGATCCCCGCGAAACCCGCGCCGATTATCAGAACCTCGAGCGGCTGCGTCGCGGTCACGTCATTGATCCTCCCCGGAAAAGCGCGGGTCGTCGATGCAGGCGGCGTAGTCGACCCTCATGGCGCGCGCCCGCGACATGATCACGCCGGCCATGTCCGGATGGGTGAAGATGTAGAAACGCCGCGCCATCATACAGTCGACAATCCATTCGCCGACAAGCGCGGGATCGAGCCCCTTGGCGATCTCCCGTTCGGCCATGCGCATGGCACTGCTTTGCTCGTGTTCCGCGCCCGATCCGTTTCGCGATGGGCGCCGTTCGCTCGTCTCGTGGATTCCTGTGCGCACCCAACCCGGGCAGATCACGCTGACGCCGATGTCTTCTTCCGCGAGATCCTGTCGGATCGCTTCGGAATAGCCGACCACGGCGAATTTGGTCGCCGCATAGGGTCCTGATCGTGCGGTTGGCCAAAGGCCTGCGATCGAGGCCATGTTGACGATATAGCCGCCCTCCCCGTGGGACCGGATCAGCGGAGTGAAAATCTCGACGCCATGGACGACGCCCAGCAGATTGATGTCGACGATCCAGCGCCAGTCTTCCAAAGGGATTTCGCCGGTCTTGCCGTCGAGGGATACGCCTGCATTGTTGACGACGATATGCACCTTGCCGAAACGCTGTAGCGTCTCCCGTGCGGCATTCTCGACAGCGGACGCATCGGCGACATCGCAGCCGACCGATGCCGCCACGATCCCTTCCTCCGACATTCTCGCCGCTGCCTGTGCCGCCGCATCTGCGTCCAGATCCGCCAGCATGACCGCCGCGCCCCGCTTGCCAAGGCCGCGGGCGATCGATAGCCCGATTCCGCCCGCGCCGCCGGTGATGAAAGCAGTTTTGTTGCCGAATTGATTCATCTATCGCGCGCATAGTAACGCAGAATTCGCGTCTTACGGGTAATTTTTGTTCTGATTGGGTATCAGCCAGACGAAACGACCGCAAGTCTCGGCGCCTTGCCGCGAATGATTGCCGCAGCGCTACCGTTGCGAACGGGGGCAACGCCGTGATCTTCGCCTATCTGGCTTCGCTGTCCAGCCATATCGTCACTGGTCCGTCATTAACCAGCCCGACCTTCATGTCCGCTCCGAAGATGCCGTTGGCGACAGGGACTCCGTGCGAGCGGACCTGCTCGGAGAAATGCTCGTAAAGACGCCTGCCTTCGTCGGGCGGGGCCGCGGCCGAGAAGCCCGGGCGATTGCCCTTTGTTTCGGCTGCAAGCGTGAATTGCGAGACGATCAACGCCGCGCCGCCAATATCGGCGAGGGAACGATTCATGCGACCCGCGTCGTCTGCAAAGATACGCAGATTGACCAGCTTGCGGGCAAGCCATTCGGACTGCGCTTGCGTATCTCCCCGCATGGCGCAGACAAGCACGAGCAGCCCCGCACCGATCTCCCCGGCGATCTCTCCATCGACCGTGACATTGGCCTCAGAGACGCGTTGGACGAGCGCGCGCACCAGGTGAGCACCTAGCTGTTCAGCACCGCCCACATGTTCGAGGGCGTGACCGGCATTTCGATATGGGAAATGCCCTTGGCCCGCCAGAGTGCGTCAAAGACCGCGTTCATGACAGCCGGCGTAGCGCCGATCGTCGCCGCTTCGCCCGCGCCCTTGATGCCAAGCGCGTTGGTGGTCGACGGTACGTGGCGCGTATTGAATTTGATCTCCGGGAAGTGGTCGGCATGTGGCATGATGTAGTCCATGAAAGTCGCGGTCAGCAGCTGGCCGGATTCGTCATAGACGGCACCCTCATAAAGCGCCTGGCCGATGCCCTGCACAACGCCGCCATGGACCTGGCCTCCGAGCAGGATCGGGTTCACAGTCAGGCCGTAATCGTCGACGATCGAATAGGAAACCACCTCGGTGACACCCGTTGCCGGGTCGATCTCGACCTCGCAGATGTGACAGCCATTCGGATAGGTCGCCTCGTCCTGCTTGAACTCGGCCATCGCCTTCAGGTCGGTGGGATCCGGCGCTTTTTTGGCCAGTTCCGCCAGCGTGACGCTCCGGTCCGTACCCGCGACGACGGCTTCGCCCTCGGCCAGTTCGATATCGTCGGGCGAGGCTTCCAGTTCGTCTGCGGCAAGCTTCTTGATCTTCTTGGCCAGCTCCTCGCTGGCATAATAGGCCGAAACACCGCCGAGCGGGATCGAGCGCGATCCGCCGGTGCCACCGCCTGTGGGTATGCGATCCGAGTCGCCCTGGATCACCCGCACCTTCTCGACATCGAGGCCGAGCGTGCCGGCGACGAATTGCGCATAGGCGGTCGCGTGGCCCTGCCCGTTCGACTGGGTGCCGATATCCATCGTGATGGTGCCATCATCGAGCAGCTGCAGATAGGCAGGCTCGGAGCCGGCGAAGGCGCATGCCTCGATATAGTAGGACATGCCGATGCCGCGCAGCTTGCCATCCGCCTTCGAAGCCTCCAGCCGTTTTTCGAAACCGTCCCAGTCGGCGTCCTTCATCGACTGTTCCATGCATGCCTCGAACTCGCCGACATCGTAAACGCGGCCGCCCTGCGTCTTGTAGGGAAACTGCTCGGGCTTGATGAAGTTGCGGCGGCGGATCTCGTCAGGCGTCAGCTTCATCTCGCGGGCGCACTGGTCGACCAGCTTCTCGATCAGGAACGCGGCTTCCGGCCGGCCCGCGCCGCGATAGGCGTCGACAGGCGTGGTGTTGGTGAAGACGCCGGTCAGGTGGAAGTCGAGCACCGGGATATCGTACACGCCGGTCGCCATCGCAGCGCCGAACCACGGTATCGCAACGCCGAACTGGTGCGTGTAGGCGCCCATGTCGGCGAGCAGGTTGATGCGAATCGCCAGGAAGCGGCCGTTCTCGTCCATCGCCATCTCTGCATGGACCGTATTGGCGCGGCCATGGTTGTCGACGAGGAAGTGTTCGGTGCGTTCACCGACCCAGCGCACCGGTTTTCCAAGCCGCTTGGCAGCCTCGAGAACCAACGGATATTCGCGGTAGACGAAGCCCTTCGGGCCGAAACCGCCGCCGACGTCCGGCGTAACGACATGCAGGTCTTCGGCCTCGATGCCGAACACGCCCTTGGCGATCATGTTGCGCTGGCCGTGAACGCCCTGCGAGCCGCAGGTCAGCGTGAAGCGCTTTCGGTCCGCGTCATATTCGCCGATCGCGGCGCGCGTTTCCATGTAGTTGGAAACGAGGCGGTTCTGGATGAAATCCACCTTCGTTACATGAGCGGCCCCGTCGAAGACCTGCTTCGCCTTCTCCGCGTCCCCGGCGGCGCCGAGATAGGCGGTGTTGGAGCCCGCTTCCGGCCAGACCAGAGGCGCGCCATCCTGCAAGGCGGCGGTGACGTCGACGACCGCATCGGAGGAATCGTAATCGACCTCGATCAGTTCAGCGGCGTCCTTGGCCTGGTCGAGCGTATCGGCGACGATGAAAGCGACCGCATCGCCGACGTGACGGACACGGTCCTTCGCCAGCACCGGAATAGGCCGGAAAGGCGCGGTCTCGCCATCGGGGCCGGGACGCATGCCCACCGCCGTCAGTGTGCCGAGATCGGCGATGTCATCGGCGGTCAGAATCAGGTGGACGCCGGGAGCGTTTCTCGCCTCCTCGACGGAGGTTACCTTGTAGGCGGCGTTTGCGATCGGCGAGCGCAGCACGAAGGCTTCCAGCATGCCATCGATACGAATGTCCGACGTATAACGCCCCTTGCCGCGAATGAAGGCGTCGTCCTCCTTGCGATGGACTGAAGCTCCGATAAGCGACTTGGATCCGAATTTGGGCGGTGCGACATTCATCTTGATTTCAACTCCTCCATCCGCCATGTCGGTCGGTACGCGGATGCGGCCGGACACTGGCAATGCGTTTGCGAACATATGCAATGCGGACCGAATGTCGAGCGCCCGGCCGCCTATGTATACATTTTTTCCTCCGAAGCGGGCCGTGACAACCCCCGCATACAGGATTTTACCATGCGCACCGAAACCGGAACCGTCATCCGCCTCGAGGACTACCGGCCAAGCGACTACCTGATTGAAACCACCGACCTCGCCTTTACCCTGGAGCCCGAGGCGACCGTCGTCCGCGCGAAGCTGGCCATCCGCCGGCGCGAAGGCGTGGCCAAGGATGCACCGCTTGTGCTCGATGGCGACGAACTCGCTCTGGAAGAACTGCGCATCAACGGCGAGACATCAGCAGAGAACGGCTACACCGCCGCGCCGGACAAGCTTGTCATCGGCGAATTACCGGAGGATGACAGCTTCACGGTGGAGATCGAGACGAAACTCGACCCGTCGGCGAACAAGCAGCTCATGGGGCTTTATCGCTCTTCCGGCACCTATTGCACGCAGTGCGAGGCCGAGGGCTTTCGCCGCATCACCTATTTCCTGGATCGGCCGGACGTTCTGTCCGTCTATACCGTACGCATCGAAGCGCGGACCGAGGATGCGCCGTTGCTCTTGTCGAACGGCAACCGGGTCGAGGACGGCGTGCTGGCGAATGGCTGGCACTATGCCGTCTGGCATGACCCCTTCCCCAAGCCCTCCTATCTGTTCGCGCTTGTCGCCGGCAATCTCGGCGTCGTACGCGACAGTTTCACGACGATGAGCGGTCGCAACGTTGCGCTTGAAATCTATGTCGAGCACGGCAAGGAGCCCCGCGCCGCCTATGCGATGGACGCGCTGAAGCGCTCCATGAAGTGGGACGAAGAAGCCTTCGGGCGCGAATACGATCTCGATGTGTTCATGATCGTCGCAGTCTCCGACTTCAACATGGGCGCAATGGAAAACAAGGGACTCAACGTCTTCAACGACAAGTATGTCCTCGCCGATGAGCGCACCGCCACGGATGCCGACTACGCCAATATCGAGGCGATCATCGCGCATGAGTACTTCCACAATTGGACCGGAAACAGAATCACTTGCCGCGACTGGTTCCAGCTCTGCCTGAAGGAAGGGCTGACGGTTTTTCGCGACCATGAATTCTCCGCCGACATGCGGTCGCGCACGGTCAAGCGCATCGCCGAGGTGAAGCTGCTGAAGGCGCACCAGTTCCCGGAGGATGCCGGGCCCCTCGCCCATCCGGTCCGGCCGCGGCGCTATTCGGAGATCAACAACTTCTACACGGCAACCGTATACGAGAAGGGCTCGGAAGTCGTTCGGATGATCCGCACCATCCTCGGTCCGGAGAAGTTCCGCGCCGGGCTCGATCTCTATTTCGACCGCCACGACGGCGAGGCCGCGACGATCGAACAATTCCTAAAGGCGTTCGAGGATGCGAGCGGCGCCGATCTCACCCAGTTCGCTCTCTGGTACGAACAGCCGGGCACGCCGACTCTGACCGCGGACTCGGCTTACGACGCCGACGCGAAACGCTTCACCCTGACGTTCGAACAACGGCTCAAGCCGCCGATCGACGGCGCGCCGCATGCGCCGATGCATATTCCGGTCCAGTTCGGTCTCGTCTCCGCAGGTACCGGCGACATGGAATGGACGTCCGTATCCGGCGCCGAAGTGACCGGCGACGTCATCCACTTGACGCAAGCGCGCCACGAGATCGTCTTCGAGGGGATTGCCGAAAAGCCGGTGGCCTCGCTGCTGCGCGGCTTCTCCGCGCCGGTTACCCTGTATCCCGAACCGGAGGACAGCGAGCTCTCCTTCCTCGCTCGCAACGATCCGGATGAATATGGCCGCTGGCAGGCCCTGTCGGCGCTGATCAGCCGGCAGATGAAGCAGGCCGCCGGCCGGCCTGCGGACGCCACCGGCGACGTCTTCGATCCCGGTACACTCGAGATCCTGACCGACATCGCCGCCGACGACACCTATAAACACGCCTTCCGGGCGCTTTGCCTGACCTTGCCGAGTGAAAACGACATCGCCCGCGAGATCGGCTCGAGTATCGACCCCGAGGCTGTCCATCGCGTTCATGTCGCGGCATCCCGGCAACTGGGCAAGGCCGGCGAGCGCGTTTTCGCGCGCCTGTTCCACGGACTGGAAGCAAATGGCGCCTATTCCCCGGACGCGACGAGCGCGGGAAAACGGTCTCTGCGCGGTATCGCCCTCGCCTATCTCTGCCATGCCGATCACGATCTGGCGCGCGCGGGGAAGGTCTACGCAGAGGCCGATAATATGACCGAGCGCGCGCACGCGCTCGCCCTAATGGCGCATCTGAAACCGCTGGATGACGAGACGCTCGACGCACTGAAAGCCTTCCAGTTGGAATTCCGGTCCGAACCGATCGTCATGGACAAGTGGTTCATGATCCAGGCGACCGCGCCTGGCGAGAAAACGCTCGAGACCGTCAAGACGCTGACCGGCAATCCGGCCTTCTCCTGGGATAATCCGAACCGTGTGCGGTCGCTGATCGGCGCTTTCTCAACGGGCAACCCCACAGGCTTCAACCGGGCCGACGGCGAAGGCTACCACTTCCTGTGCCAGGCGATCGGCCGGCTCGACAGTTCCAATCCGCAAGTGGCGGCGAGGCTGCTAACCGCGATGCGGTCCTGGAAAAACCTCGAACCGGGCCGCCGCGAAAAGGCGAAGTCGGCGATGCAATTGCTCTCCTCGCGCCAGCATCTATCGCGCGATGTGCGCGATATTCTCGACCGGACGCTGGCGTAAGAGGATTTCGGCATGCGCGTCGCAAACGTGACGCGCAGTCTTGCTGCCAACTGGACCTTCAAGCCCGGTACTGTCGCGCTTCAGCCCGGCTGCCGTATACATTTCGCGAGGATTTTTACGATTTTTCTTAAAATATAAGACTTGAGGAGGCATTCTGCGCGGATTATATGATGTCCATGTATACATATAAGACCTATTTCAAAATCGGGAGCGTTTCATGACGACGCTTGTGCTGATCCCCGGCCTGGTCTCTGACCGGATCGTGTGGGAACCGCTCGCCGAAACGGCCGCCGACATGTTTCCCGTACATCACGCCGATGTCTCGACCCAGGCTTCGATCACAGAGATGGCGCAGAGCGTGCTCGCCGCCGTCGACGGCCCGATCATCGCCGTGGGGCACTCGATGGGCGGTCGCGTGGCGATGGAAATGGCGCGTATCGAGCCGGACCGCGTCAAGGGCCTGGTGCTCGCCAATACGGGTCATCACCCGAAGCGGGAGGGCGAGGAAGCCAAGCGGCAGGCAATGGTCGATCTCGGCAATGAGAGCATGGAAAAGCTCGCCGACCAGTGGCTGCCCGGCATGCTCGATCCCGCTCGGGTTTCCGACGAAGCCCTGGTCGCAGAGTTGAAGAAAATGGTCCTGCGCGCCGGCCCGGCAGTCCATGAACGCCAGATCCGCGCGCTGGTCGGCCGGCCGGACGCCAACGCCTATCTGAAAGACATCAACTGCCCGGTGCTGCTGGTGACCGCGCGCCAGGACGTCTGGAGCCCGATCTCGCAGCATGAGGAAATCGCCGCAGCGGTCGCCGATCCCGAACTGGTGACGATCGAGAATGCCGGCCATTTCGCGCCGGTCGAATGGCCGGCCGAGACAACGGCCGCCATCATGGAATGGCTTACCCGCCGATTTGGAGACGACAATGGCTGACGCCGCCACGCAGATTCCCGAAACGCCGCTCTTCGACCGTGCGCGCTCCATTCAGGGCTACAAGCTGAACAAGATGGCGATGGATCTCGGCAAGCCCGAGAACCGCGAGGCCTTCAAGACCGACGAGGACGCCTATCTCGCCCGTTACAGCCTCACCGACGAGGAAGTCGCGGCGGTCAAGGCGCGCGATTGGCACGAGATGGTGCGACTTGGCGGTAATCTGTTCTTCATTCTGAAAATATCCGCCATCGACCCAACGCCGATGACGCGCATCGGCGCGGCGCAGGCCGGTATGGAGCATGACGACTTCCTGCGCCAGCGCCTCGGAAAGGCGGTCTGACCATGGCGAAGATCATCGGCGGCATCGGCACCAGCCACGTCCCCTCCATCGGCGTGGCGCTCGACAAGGGCCTGTCTGAAACGCCCGACTGGAAGCCATTTTTTGACGGCTACGTCGCCGGAAAGAAGTGGATGGCGGAGGCAAAGCCCGACATCGCGGTCGTGATCTTCAACGATCACGGCAACACCTTCTTCCTCGACCGAGTACCGACTTTCGCCGTCGGAGTGGCGGAAAACTACAATCCGGTCGATGAAGGCTGGGGCGCACGCGCCATTCCCTCTTTCGAGGGCGCGGCCGGACTGTCGTGGCACTTTGTCGACAAGCTCGTCGAAAAGCATTTCGATCCACTGGTCTGCCGCGAGATCGAAGTCGATCACGGACTGCAGGTACCGATGGAACTGTTCTTCGGCCGGCCTGAGAAATGGCCGGTCAAGATCGTGCCTATCTGGGTCAACACCATCCAGTACCCGATCCCCACGCCGCAGCGCTGCTGGGAAATGGGCAAGGTGCTACGCGAAGCCATCGAGAGCTTCCCGGGCGACGAGCGCGTCGTGATCATGGGTACGGGCGGGCTGTCCCACCAGTTGCAGGGCAGTCGCGCCGGCTTCATCAACCGCGAAGCGGACCAGGCCTGGCTCGACGGTATTGCCAATGACTACGAAAGATACCGCCAGATGAGCCGAGAAGACTATGTCGAGCAATTCGGCTCCGAAGGCGCGGAACTGATCATGTGGCTGGTGATGCGGGCCGCGATGGACAGCCGGGTCGAACTGAAACATAAACATTATCATGCCCCAGCCTCGCTGACCGGTGCGGGCATGGTTGTCCTAGAGAACGCGGCGTGACCAATGTTTTTCCTCATGCGATGCCTTCACCATTCGGGGATGGACGCGAAACGCGACACCCACCGAGCGGAACACCGCGACTGGGTGAAGTCGGGTGGAGACGGACTCGCCGCGGTGCTGATCGGCTCGGCGCTCGTTGACGACCTCGGCGCCGCTATCGGCAATTTCGGCATTCTCCAGGCAAACGATATGGAAAGCGCCCGCGGCTTCGCCGAGGGCGATCCCTTCGCGCGTGCCGGCATCGTCGAGACGATCGAAGTGACGCCCCTGCCCGACACGTTCCAGGCCCACCGCATCACCGACCCGATGTCGGTCCTGAAGTGAGTTTTCGGGCAAGAAGTTGCCCTTTCGGCACCTTACGCCAAACCTTTCCAAAAAATTAACGCCGGACGGCTGGACAGCCCGAATCACTTTTGATTCATTATGGATGATTCGGGAGTGCGGTAGCCGGATCATGTTTCAAATCAAGCGAATTGCGCATGGCCTTTGTGCGGAGGCCGGAACGGTTGCCTGCGGGCGCCGGGGGGACGGATATTGTCAGTTGCGGGAATAGACAATTCCACATCTACAGCCATGACGGGCCACGCCCGCTTCTTGGCCGGCCCCGCCTATACGAGGCTCGAGGCAATCGAGCCCATCCTGAAGAAATCCATTCCCGTCCTGATCACGATCTTCCTCGCCGTCGTTTTCGCCGCGCGCGCGATGTCATTGATGACCGACCGGTCCGAGACGATCCAGGATGCGCAGCTCTATCTCGCGCTGATCTCGGGAAGCGCGCATTCCGCGGTGCAGACCGCCTCGCAAGCCGGCTTCGCGCCAAAAAGCGGCTCTCAGTTCGAACAGGTTCTGGCGCGGGCCCTGCCCGACCAGGCAACCTATGACGGCCGCTTCGTTCTCGTCACCGACGAGACGGGCACGATCATCGGGGCGCGCGGGCAGCGTCGCGAGTTTGTCGGCGCGAACCTCCAGCACATACTCCACGGCGAACAGGCGCTTTTCCTGTTCGGGGCAGATGCCGGCGTGCAGAGCGTCACGCTCGACGGGAAAGCCTATATCGCAGCCTTGTCGAAACTGGGCGACGGAGACGCCGTCATCGCCGTGCTGCAATCGGAGACGGACCTGTTCGCACAGTGGCGCAAGCGCGTCTCGCTCAACGTGACCCTGTTCGTCGCCTCATCCTCAATCCTGATCATCCTGCTTTACGCCTATTTCGGCCAGGCGGCGCGAGCCAAGGAAGCCGACGAAACCTATTGCGAGACGCAGAAGCGCGTCGACCTCGCGCTGACACGTGGCCACTGCGGGCTCTGGGACTGGGATCTGGCGCGCGGACGCATCTACTGGTCGCGCTCCATGTTCGACATGCTCGGCTATGAGGCGACCGACGACATCCTGTCCTTCGGCGAGGTGAAGGATCTGATCCATCCCGAAGACATCGACCTGTTCGATCTCGCGGAACGCGCCGCCGCTCAGGAGATCCGCCGCGTCGACCAACTTTTCCGCATGCGTCACGCCGCCGGACAGTATCGCTGGATGCGCATCCGCACCGAACTGGTCGAAAAGGGCGGCAGCGGCATCCACCTGATCGGCATCGCCGTCGACGTCACCGAGCAACAGCGCCTCGCCGACGAGAACGCTATCGCAAACGACAATCTGCGCGCGGCCATCGAGAGCACGTCGGAGAGCTTCGCCCTGTGGGATGCGGGGCAGCGGCTCATCATGTGCAACACCAAGTTCCAGGAATATAACGGCCTGCCCGCCGACGCGATCGCTGCGGGCACACCGCGCGCGACAATCAACGCGATGATGCGCCAGCCGGTCAGCGAGAAGCGCATCCCCAATCCGAAGACGCAGCACGAGGCCCAGACATTCGAGCGCCAGATCGCCGACGGACGCTGGCTTCAGGTCAATGAGCGGCGCACGTCCAGCGGCGGCACCATTTCGGTCGGCACCGACATCACCCAGCTGAAGCTGCATCAGGAAAGACTGATGGAAAGCGAGCGACGGCTGATGGCGACGATCGACGACCTGTCGGTTGCCCGAAAGGCGTCGCAGCAGAAGGCCGGCGAACTCGAAGAACTGAACGCGAAGTTCCTGGAAGCACGCGACCGCGCCGAGGCCGCCAACAAGGCAAAATCCGGTTTCCTGGCCAACATGTCGCATGAATTGCGCACGCCGCTGAACGCCATCATCGGCTTCTCGGAAATCCTGCAGTCGGGCATGTTCGGCCCACTCGGGTCCGACCGATACCTCGAATATGTCGGTGACATCCACTCCTCGGGCACGTTCCTGCTCGGCGTTATCGACGACATTCTCGACATGTCGAAGATCGAGGCCGGCAAGATCGAGCTGGATCGCGAAAACCAGGACCTCGCGCCGCTCATCGAGGAAACGATGCACATGGTGGCCATACAGGCCAAGGAGAAGAACATCGCCGTGGAGCAGTCGGTGGGCGAAACCATGCGGGTTTTCGCCGACAAGCGCGCGATGAAGCAGATCGTTATCAACCTGCTTTCCAACGCCGTGAAATTCACCGACGAAGGCGGGCGGATCCGCATCCGCGCAAAGTCGGTGGGCGGAGCCATCCAGATTTCCATCGAGGATACCGGCTGCGGCATTCCGGCGGCAGCCCTGAAAAGGCTCGGGCGGCCGTTCGAGCAGGTTCAGAACCAGTTGACCAAGAACCATTCCGGCTCGGGCCTTGGACTCGCCATAGCCCGCTCACTGACCGAATTGCATGGCGGCTCGCTGAAGATCCGTTCCAAGCCCTCCAAAGGCACCATCGTCGCTGTGCGCATTCCCTGCCGGGCATCGGAACCGGATGGCGCGGCAGAAACAAAAATGCAGGAGCCGCCAAAGGCGGCCCCTGCGGCCTGACTTCAAGAGGAGATCGCGGTCAGGTATCAGTTGCGGCCGTAGTAACCGCCTTTGTGGTGGAACTGGCCGTGTCCGCCACGACCGTCACGGTCGCCGCCTCGGCGCAGCTGCATTTCGTCCTGTTCGATCGCTCCGGAGTCATCGACGTCCAGTCTTGCGAAGCGATCCTGACGGGCTTTCTCGATTTCGGCGGTCGAGACCTTGCCGTCATTGTCGGTGTCGAAGCGCTTGATCATCATCTCGGCGCGGCGCAGCAGCATCTGGCGCTGCATCTGGTCGGCCAGTTCCTGGGCCGTGATGCTGCCGTCGCCGTCGGCGTCCGCATCGGCGAACTGCATCGGCATAGCGGCGGTAAATTCCTCGGGCGTCACAGTGCCGGAATTGTCCTTGTCCGCCTTCTGGAACATCAATTCGAAATTCGGGCCCTGGCCGCGCTTGCCGCCGAAACCGTGGCCGCGCTGTCCCATCATGCCGGGGCCGTGACGGCCACCTTCATTGGATGCCATCTGGCCGCCCCATTTGCCGTGGCGTCCACCACGGAAATCGCCGTCACGCTGGCCCATTCCGCGCTCGCCCATCGCCTGGGGGCCCATTCCCGGCTGACCCATGCCCTGTTGGCCCATGCCCTGCTGGCCCATGCCTTCTCCGCAAGGCCCCTGGCCGGGCGTACCCTGCTCACAGTTCTGCATGCCGGGGGCGGGCTGCTGGTTGCCGCCGCCGTTCTGCGCATAGGCGACAGAAGCGGAAGCGGACATGGCGGCGCCCGCCAGAAGCAGGACGATCTTCGACTTGGTTTTCATCACATAATCCTTTGCATCGTTTGTCATCCCCGATGCTCAGAGCTCTCCGCCGCGCTTCCCTTCACGGTTCGGAATGCGGATCCCCAAGGAAAGTCCGGAAAATTTCCGCCACCTGCCTTTCAGTCTCCACCAGTTGCGCCTGCAAGGTCTCCAGAGTGGGGACATTGGCAGCCGCGCAGAGACGATCAATCAGTCCTTTTGGCGCGGTTTCGGGATCGAACCCTTTTTCCGAGCACAGGCGGACCAACTGCATGATCGCCGTATATTCGGAAAAAGCACGGATCAGGACTTCCTTCGCATTTTCGTCAAGTCCGTAGCCTTCCGATGACTGAAAGATACATTCGGCATCACGGCCGTTCAAATTACCATTCGGTAATCCCGACAGAACCAGAAATTGCGCAATGAAATCAATGTCTGTAAGTCCGCCTTCGGCGAGCTTCAAATCCCAGACAGAGGCGCTCGATTTCTCCTTGAGAAGGCGTCGCCGCATCGAAACGATATCGTCCCGGAGCTTCCGGGGATCGCGCGGCAATTGCAGGATTTCCTGCAGCTCCCGGTCGGTCCGTTCGCGCAGCCCGACATCGCCGGCGACCGCGCGGGCGCGGCACAGCGCCTGGTGTTCCCAGGTCCACGCCTCGTTGCGCTGATACTTCGAGAATCCGGAAAAGGACGTGGCGAGAGGTCCCTTGTTGCCGGACGGCCGCAGACGGAAATCAACTTCGTAGAGAATGCCCTCCGCCATCGGCGCGGACAGGGCCGAGGTCAGGCGTTGGGTGAGGCGCATGAAGTACATCGACGCGGCGAGCGGTTTCACGCCATTGCTCTCGGCGTCGGGCGGCGCGTCGTAGAGCAGGATCAGGTCGAGATCGCTGCCCGCCGTCATTTCGCGCGATCCGAGCCGCCCGAGCCCGATCACGCAGATCTCCGCCCCCTCGATCACGCCATGCTTGTCCGCAAGCTCGACGCGCGCTTCCATCAAAGCATTCTCGAGGATGAGTTCGGCCAGATCGGAATAGGCGTGCCCGGCGCGCACCGGCTCGAGGTTTCCGGTCAGGAGCCGCACGCCAATCAGGAAGCGCTGTTCCGACGCGAAGATGCGGAGACGGTCGAGCGTCTCCTCATACGCCCTCGCCTCGCCCAGAAACGCGTCGAGGCGGACGCGCAGTTCCTCTTTCGTCGGCACGCCCGAGAAGAAGGCCGGGTCGAGCATACCGTCAAAGACGAGAGGCTTCTCGGAAATGATCGAGCCGAGACGCGGCGCAGCCGACAGGATCAGGGCGAGAAGCTGGATCAGCCGCGGGTTGGATTGCAGCATGGAGAAGACCTGGATGCCGGCCGGCAGCCCGGACAGGAAGCGGTCGAAGCCGATCACGCCTTCATCGGCATGGCCGCTTTCGCCGAAGGTCCTGAGCAGGAACGGTGTGATCTCGGTCAGCCGTTCGCGGGCGCGTTCCGATTGGACGGCGCGATATCGGCCCATATGCCACTGGCTGACGACGCGCCAGATATCGGCCGGGCGTGCATAGCCCATGCGTGACAGCGTCTCGACGGTATCCGGGTCCGGCTCGCCGCCGGTGAAGACGAGGTTGCCCTCGTCGCCAAGTCCGGCCTCGTTCTCGAAGAGGGCGGCGTAATGCGTCTCGACGGCGCGCAATGTGCCGAGGAGATCGGTGCGGAACCTCTCGCTGCCGTCATAGCCCAGCATGCGGGCGACACGGTCGAAGCCGACGGCATCGTCGGGCAATTTGTGCGTTTGCTCGTCGCCAATCATCTGGATGGCGTGCTCGACACGGCGCAGCAAGCAGTAGCAGCGCGTCAGCGCCTCCGCGGCGTCGTCCTCGATGGAGCCATGGTCGGCCAGCGCCTGCAGCATGGCCAGCGTGCCGCGCCCGCGCAGTTCCGGCACGCGGCCGCCGAAGATCAATTGCTGGGTCTGGACGAAGAACTCGATCTCGCGAATACCGCCCCGGCCGAGCTTCACATTGTGGCCCTCGATGGCGATGGCGCCATGGCCCTTGTGTGCATGAATCTGGCGCTTGATGGCATGCACATCGGCGATGGAGGCGTAGTCGAGATGCTTGCGCCAGATGAAGGGGCGCAATTCATAGAGGAACCGTTCGCCCGCCGCGATGTCGCCGGCTGAGGCCTTCGCCTTGATCATCGCGGCCCGTTCCCAGTTCTGCCCGCGCGCCTCGTAATAGACGAGCGCCGCCTCTACGCCGATCGCCAGCGGCGTCGCGCCGGGATCGGGGCGCAGCCGCAGGTCGCTGCGGAAGACATAGCCGTCTCCTGTCCGCTCCTGCATGATGCGTATCAGACGGCGGGTCATCCGGTTCAGTGTTTCCCCGATCACGTAGCGATCAGGCCAGGTCAGGCCCGGCGGATCGGGATCGAACAGCACGATCAGATCGATGTCGGAGGAGTAATTCAGCTCGTGCGCGCCGAGCTTTCCCATGGAAAGCACGATCCAGCCCGAGCCCTTTTCGGGTTCATTCGGATCGGACAGTGCAAGCTTGCCGCTGTTGTGGGCGTCGCGCAGCAGGAAGGCGAGCGACGCGCCCAACGAGACCTCGGCGAAATGCGACAGCCTGTCGGTCGCATGCATGACCGGCAGCGTGCCCGACAGGTCGCCGAGCGCGATCAGCAGATGGAGCGCCGCCTTCTCGCGGCGCAATTCCGTCATCAGCTCGGCTTCGCTCCCGGCGATCCCGTCGCCATGCCGTCTGGCTTCCGTGCGCGCTATGATCGCCTGCAACTGCTTCGCCAGCGGCGCATCGAAAAGGCTTTCGAGCATGGCGGCCTGTCGCTCGATCTGGAGACCGAGGAAGGGCGAGAGCACCATGACGGAAAGCAGGAAGTCGGCAAGCGGGCCGCCCTCCTCCGCAAGCGCCTTCAGGCGCTTTGCGCCGGCCTTTTCGGCCGCGGCCGCAAGCGATTCACGCGCTTTGACCAACGCGTCCGCGTCACCGGCGTCCAGTGCGTTCGCCGGCGCCTCGAACCACGTCGTTCCGTCCTCTGCCAATATCCCCTCCGCGATCCGTGAATCATTTCCCCAACTTGGCTATCGCCGTTGCGAAAGTGATTCAAACATCCAGATCCTGATCTAAGACTTGGAGACGGGAAAGGACAACACAACTCTCAGACCCGGCGCGGCATCTTCCAGGGTCAGATCGCCGCCATGCAGGCCCATGATTGCCGATACGAGACTCAGGCCAAGGCCGGAGCCCGGCTTGGTGCGGCTTTCGTCGAGGCGCACGAAACGGCCCTTTACACGTTCCTTGTCCTCGTCGGGTACGCCGGAGCCCTGGTCGGAGACCGCGAGGCGCAACCATTTTCCCCCGGCGCGTTCGGCGGAGATCGTGATTTTCCCGTCCGGCTTGCAACCATATTTGATCGCATTGTCGATCAGGTTGGTGATCGCCTGGCCGATGAGCTCCCGGTTGCCGGCGATCGGCAGCGGCGCATCGATCTCGTTGACCAGCGTCATGCCGGCATCTTCGACAAGCGGCTCGTAGAGTTCGGCGAGTTCGGCCGCGATCGCCGATAGATCGACCTCGTCCAGCTTCTGTTTGGAAAAGCCGGCCTCGACTCGGCTGATCAGCAACAGCGCATTGAACACTTTGATGAGCTGGTCGGCCTCGCCAATCATATCCTCCAGCACGGTCCGGTAGTCCGCCCTCTGCGGATCGCCTGACAGCGCCGCCTCGGCGCGATTGCGCAGCCGTGTCAACGGCGTCTTCAAATCATGGGCGATGGAATCTGATACGTCGCGCAGGCCGTCATTGAGCTTGGAGATCTTCTCGATCATGCCGTTCAGGCTGGTGGAGAGCCTGTCGAACTCGTCATTGGCGGAGGAAACGGGCAAGCGTCCGGACAGGTCCCCGGCAACGATGCGGGCGCTCGCCTCCGACACGCGGTCAATGCGCTGCAAGGCCCGCCGTCCGACAAAAAACCAGATCAGAAAGCCGCCCGCTGCCATGATGCCAAGGGCGGTAATCAGAGCCTGACGGACAATCTCGCGAAAGCGCTGCGGTTCTCCAAGATCGCGTCCGACGAGAATGCGCATGCCATTATTGACGACAATGACCTGCGCCAGCGCGCGCGGCGCTTTTTCCGGGTCGTTGATCACTGCGACATCGTCGCCAAAGCGAGCATAGACGAACGGTTTTTCGGTCCAGCCCTGCGTGTCGAGAACACCCGGCTGGAGGGCGATCACGTTACCGGCCAGATAGCGGCCCGTATTGTCGGCGATCATGTAGAGGTTGGCGCCGGGGCGGCGAGAGCGGCGGTCGATATCGCGCACCAGCACGCGCAGGCCGTTGCGCTGATAGACACCTCCGAGATCCTGAACCTCTTCTGCGATAGCTTCCCGGGTTTCATTGACCAGGAACCGCGCGGCGGAACCCGTCATGTAGAAAACCAGGATCACCGCGCAGGCGGAAAACAGGATGAGATAGAGTGCCGATAGGCGCGCCGCCGTCGTGTTGAAGGCTGCCAGGAATCGTTTCATGGCAGATCAATCGCGCATCATGTAGCCGGCGCCGCGGATCGTGTGCAGCAATGGTTTGTCGAAGCCCTTTTCGATCTTCGACCGCAGGCGCGAGATGTGAACGTCGATGACGTTGGTCTGCGGATCGAAATGATAGTCCCAGACATTCTCCAGCAGCATGGTGCGTGTCACGACCTGGCCGGAGTGACGCATCAGATATTCGAGCAGCCTGTATTCGCGCGGCTGAAGGACAATCGACTGATCGGCGCGCTTCACCTCGTGCGACAGCCGGTTGAGCACGAGATCGCCAACCTGGTAGCGGGTCTCCTGCTCGACGCCGTTCTGACGGCGGAGCAGCACTTCAAGCCGGGCGAGCAATTCGGAAAAGGCGTAGGGCTTGGTCAGATAGTCGTCACCGCCGGCGCGCAGGCCGGTCACGCGATCATCGACCTCTCCCAATGCGGAAAGAACCAGCGCGGGTGTCATATCGCCCTTGGCGCGCAATGCCGAGATTACCGACAAGCCGTCGCGCTTGGGCAGCATCCGGTCGACGACCAGGGCGTCATAGGTTCCGGTATCGGCCATGGCGTAGCCGTGGTCGCCATTATGCGCGACATCCGCCGTGTGACCCGCCTCGTCCATCGCCTTCCTGAGATAGGCGGCAGCCTCGACGTCATCTTCGATGATCAGGACTTTCATGGGCACGCTTATTGCGCGGCTCAAGGCAAAAGAAAAGCCGGTGTCGGAAGGAGTATGACGACGGCAGGTTGAGGGGGAAGACCTGCCGCCGTCGTCATTGTCTGTCCGGGGGGATGACATGGTTTAATCCGGACAGGCAAACGGGTCGCGCTTAGCCGCGCTCGGTCGGGATGGCGACGAAACGGCTGGTGTCGTCGCGTTCGAGCAGCATCAGGGCAGCCTTGCGACCGGAGTCGGTCACCGCCTTGAGTTCCTTCTCGACATCGCCCGCCGACGCCACGGCTTCGTTGTTGACCTCGACCACCTTGTCGCCGGCGCGAATGCCCGCATCGGCGGCCGGGCTGTCAGGATTGACATCGGTTACGACAACGCCTGCGCCGTCTTCGGCGGGAGCCACGGTCAGTCCGTAATCGGCAAGTGCCGTCTCGGACTGCTGGTCAGGCGTCACCTGGGGCGCTTCCGCAGTCTGGTCGGTCGGCAGCTCGCCGAGCTTCACGGAGATGGTCTGCTCCTTGCCGCGGCGAAGGATCTTCACGTCGACGCTGGTGCCCGGATCGAAATTGGCGATCTCGCGGGCCAGTTCGCGCGGGCCCTTGATGTCCTTGCCGTTGACCGCGACGATGATGTCGCCGGCGCGAATGCCCGCCTGGGCGGCCGGAGCGTCCTTCTGCGGATCGGCGACAAGCGCGCCGTCGGTCTTGTCGAGACCAAGCGATTCCGCGATGTCTGTGGTCACCGGCTGGATGGCGACACCGAGCCAGCCGCGCTCGACCGAACCGTCATTCATCAGTTCGTCGATGACGTTCTTGGCGACGGAGGCGGGAACGGCGAACGCAATGCCGACATTGCCGCCCGACGGCGAGAAGATCGCGGTGTTGATGCCGACGACTTCACCATTGAGGTTGAAGGTCGGACCGCCGGAATTGCCGTGGTTGACGGCCGCGTCGATCTGGATGAAGTCGTCATAGGGACCGGCGCCGATGTCGCGACCCATCGCCGAAACGATCCCGGCTGTCACGGTGCCGCCCAGTCCGAACGGGTTGCCGACGGCAACGACCCAGTCGCCGACACGCACCTTCTGGTCGTCCGCGAAGGCGACATAGGTGAACTTGCGCGCTTCCTCGACTTTCAGGAGAGCCAGGTCCGTGCGCGGATCGGTACCGATGAGATTTGCATTGAGTTCGGTGCCGTCATCCATGACGACGGTGAATTCCGTGCCGTTGTCGACGACGTGATTGTTGGTTACCAGGTAGCCGTCCTCGGAGATGAAGAAGCCGGAACCCTGCGCCACGGGGCGGGCGCGCTGCGGGCGCTGCGAACGGCGATTGTCGAAGCCGTCGGGATTGCCGAAGCGCGGTCCGAAGTCGCGGAAGAATTTCTGCAGCGGAGGCGGAAGCTGGTCCAGGTCCTGGCCGTTGAAGTTGAACTGCATGTCCGAGGCCGGCTGGATATTGGTCTTCACGCGCACCGACACGACGGCGGGCGAGACCTTCTCGATGATGTCGGCAAAGCTAGGAGCGGCTGCCGGCGTTTCAACGCGGACGGCTTCGGCCTGGGCAACGCTGCCGGTCGCCGCTTCGAAGCCGGCAATACCGACACCGAGCACCGTCGAGGCGACGAGTACGGCGGCGAGCTTCTTGCCGATGGATTTGCGAGGGGAATTATTGGGGGTCGTCATAAGTTCTGTCCTCAGCTCTTGATATCACGGTCGGGACATCCCCGGCCTTGAGGACGGATATAGGGAAACGAAGATTACACGCCGCTTTCCGCAACATGAAATTTTCGTAAGGTTCGGGCGATATCTCCCGCGACCCACGGCGAGAAATCGACCCGAAATTGACGAAGGACAAAGCGTCACACGGCCGGGGCGGAGTAATGGAACTCCGAAGACGCGCGGAACCGCGCCGGCCGGAGAAACAGGATGACCGCAAGAGGAAAGATCGCGCTCTCGCTGATCGTAGCGTTGGCGACGGTCGTGGTCGTCGCGACCCTGATCGCTCGCCAGGTCTGGAAGGTGGAGGAAGTTTTCGAGGCGAACGAGGCGCTGAAAAGCGAGGGCTATTACCTGTCCGAGTTCGAATTCGAGCTGCTGAGCATCTCCTACTACCTCGACAAGGGACGGTATCTGGACGGGCTCAAGCGTCTCGACCAGATGCATCGCAAGCTCACCACTCGCGACGGGCTGGTCAAGGTGCCGGACTTCGCGGATGCAGACGAGCGGCTGGCGTTCTATCTCGACCGCCAGAACCCGGAGACGGGCGCATTCTATCCGAACGCCACCGACCCGGTCCTCGCCTATGTCGGCGTGACGTCGAACATGATCAACCTCATCGAGTCCCTGTCGCGCCAGGCCGGAAAGCCCTTCCAGTTGAAATATCCGCTACGTTTCCTTGAGCGGATCGACACACCGGAGGAGATGACAGCGACACTGGACGACGCAGGACTCGTCGGCTTTGTCGGCACGAAGCTGAAGCCGCTCTTCGTCAGCTCCATCGAACTCAACGACCTGCTCGAACAATGCGAACGCCTCGCGATCTACCCGTTTCCGGCGGAGGCGCGCATGGCCTTCCTGCAATGGTTCTACAACAACCAGGACCCGGAAACCGGCCTTTGGGGACCGCGCGACCGGGCGAGCGGAAAGATCATCGACGGCGGCGACATCGGCGACAGCGGCAAGGTCATCAAGATATTCGTGGACAGCGACGGCAACAATGTCCACCCGAAATTCCCGCTGCGCTACGCCGACCGTATCTTCGCTTCCTCCATCGAGCGCCTGTCGACGCCCCTGCCCTCCCGTCTCGACCAGATGCATCGCTGGATCATCGACCGGGACAGGGGATTCCGCTTCCTGACCAAATATGTGTGGGAGAAGGGATCACAGGAGGATCGCGAGAGGGTTCGCGACATGCTGTCGGACTTCGTGACGCTGCGCTTCGAGCGCTTGTACGTCCCGGCGGACGGCGCGTTCAGCCTCTATCCCGACTCAGACGCCGCCGATCTCGACGGCACCAGCGAGGCGGCGGGCATGCTTGACTATATCGGAGCCCTTTCAGGCGAAACACAGCAAAGCCTTTGGGGCGCTCCCGATACAACGATGACCGATCTTGGCCAGACGGATATTGCTTCGCTCGCAACGGGCGGACTCGATCCTGTCGCGCGGCGGCCGGAGGTCAACGCGATCCGCTTCTACGAAGCCGATCCGGACGGCCAATTCCTTCGTGACGTCGTGGCTGTCTACTATCCGCGCGCCACCCCGGTGCTCGACATGGTCGACCTCATGCCCCGCATGAAAGGCTGGCTCGACACGACCGCGCAGACAATGGGCAATTGGGGTTCGAAGGAGAAAATCGGGGAAAGGCTTTCGGGTACGACCGTCGATCCGGCTCCCGTGATCGGACCCGATCGTCTGACGCAACTCGACGCGTTGCTGCGCGAGAAAGGCGATCTTGTCGCCATCGGCTTCGACGTGTTGCAAGCGCCGCGCTCCCGGATCGTTTTCGAACAGAAATAGACGCCCGCTCCTTCAGGCGCGTGCGCCGCTGCGTTCGACAACGGTCACCACCTTCGCCCCGCCCGTCAGCGTCTTGTGAACCGGGCATTTGTCGGCGATCTCTTCAAGCTTGTCGGCGAGCTCCGGCGCCACCTCGCCGTCGACGGAGATGTGACGCTCGAAGCGATCTATCTTGCCGCCATGCGCCCGTTCCTGGTCGGTGCATTCCATACAGTCCTTCGCATGCACCTTGGCGTGACTGACATCGACGGTCACCGCGCCGAGCGGCAGCTTCTTGAAATCCGCATAAATGCGAAGCGTCATCGCGGTGCAGGCGCCAAGCGCCGCGCCCAGCAGATCGTAGGGCGACGGGCCGGTGTCGGCGCCGCCCACCGACACAGGCTCGTCGGCGAAAAACCGATGCGCGCCGGCCTGTACGATGTTCTGAAACTTCGATTCACGCGTTTCCGATACGCGGATGTTTTCAATCGGCTTTTCGCCCTGCGGCTCGTCGGCCGGAAGGAAGCGGGGCGCCCAGCCGGCAATCACTTGCGCGGCGAATTCCGCGTCCTCCACTTTCGTCAGCAAATGGTCGGCGTGATCCAATGAGACGTAGCTCTTCGGATGGCGCGCGGCCAGGAAGATGCGCTCGGCATTGTCGATGCCCACCACCTCGTCCAGCGGCGAGTGCATGATCAGGAGCGAGGCCTTCAGCTTGGGCAACCGGTCGAGCAGGTTGGTCTTGCGCGCGACGTCGAGGAAATCCTTGCCGATGCGGAACTTGCGCCCGCCAAGCGACACCTCGGCTTCGCCATTGCGCTCGATATCCGCAATATCCTCGCCGAACATGCGCAGCACATGTTCCGTGTCCGCCGGCGCACCGATGGTGACAACGCCCCTGACTTCCGGAATATCGTGGGCGGCAGCCAGAACGGCGGCTCCACCGAGCGAATGGCCGATCAGCAGGACCGGCGCTTCGAAGGTTTCGCGCAGATGATCTGCGGCGGAGACGAGATCGTCGACATTGGAGCGGAAGGACGTGTTGGCGAACTCGCCTTCGGATGCGCCGAGGCCGGTGAAGTCGAACCGCAGAACGGCAATGCCCAGCCTCGACAGGTTCGCCGCTATGCGGCGCGCGGCGATGAAATCCTTGGTGCAGGTGAAGCAGTGGGCAAAAATCGCACAACCGCGCAACGGGCCGTCCGGCAGGTCGAGCCGGGCAGCCAGTATGTGGCCGTCCGCAGATTTGAATTCGCGTTTCTCGGTCGCCATGGCAGCCTTCCTGTTGCGTTGCGCTACAGGTTTAACGGCCGCTCTCTTCACCTTCACCCAAAATTTTCGAGAGGCGGTCCTGTTCTTCAGCGCTCAGGCGGTTGACGGGCGCGGCGCCGCTGCGGGATCGGAAGAGGAAGGCAATCGCGCCAAGGCCGAGCAGAAGGCCGATCACCGGCGTACCCCAGAGCAGCAGATTGCGGGCGGAGAAACGCGGCTGCAGCAGGACGAATTCGCCATACCGCGATTCGACGTAGTCCATTACCTCTTCATTCGTATCGCCATCGACCAGGCGCTCGCGGACGATGACGCGCAGATCGTGCGCCAGCGAGGCGTCGGAATCGTCGATCGACTGGTTCTGGCAAACGAGGCAGCGCAGTTTCGCGGAGATCTCGCGGGCGCGCTGTTCGAGCACCGGATCGTCGAGCATCTCGTCCGGCGTCACCGCATGAGCGGCGAAGATCGCAAGAACGAGAAAGGCGAGCGCCGCGAAAATGCGTTTCATCGCGTGTCCCCTACTCAGCCGCGGCGAGGGTCTGTCGGCGTTTTGCCGAAGGCTTCGGCGCGCCGACGCGCAGCCGCCGGTCGGACAGCGAGAACAGTCCGCCGATCACCATCAGCACCGGACCGAGCCAGATCAGCGTCACCTGCGGCTTCCACCACAGGCGCACGACGATCTCGTCCGTGCCTTCGACAGGGTCGCCGAGCGCGAGATAGAGCTGGCTGAAACCGGTCGTAAAGATGCCGGACTCGGTCGTCGGCATGCGCCGCGCGGTGTAGATGCGCTTCGACGGCATGATCGTGGCTACATAATCGCTGTCGCGATGAACCTCGAAGCTGGCCACGTCCTCGACGAAATTCGGCCCCTGCCGCTCCTCGAAACCCTTCATCGTGATCGTGTAGCCGGCAAGTTCGGTGATCGCCCCCGGCTTCATGCGCAGCACCTCTTCCTGCTGGAAGGAGGAAACGGAGACGATGCCGAGGACGCAGACACCAAGCCCGGCATGTGCGAGCGCCGTGCCCCAGACGGAGCGCGGCAGGCCACGCAGACGAGCGGCGGCCACGGACGCCCCTGCTTTCGGCCAGCCGGACTTCTGAATGATCTCGGCAAACGCGCCAAGCAGCAGCCACACGCCGATGGCGATGCCGATAACGGCGAGCACATGCATCCCCTCGATGAAGACGAGAGTCAGCAGGCCGATGAGGAGGGCTACCCCGGCGAAGACGTATAGCCGCTGCGCCGCGCCATAGAGGTCGCCGCGCTTCCAGGCGAGCAGCGGCCCAAAGGGAACGGCCAGCAGTAACGGCACCATCAGGGGAACGAAGGTCGCGTCGAAATAGGGCGCGCCGACGGAAATCTTCTCCCCGGTCAGCGCCTCGATCAGGAGCGGATAAAGCGTGCCGACGAAGACCGTCGCGGTCGCCGTCGTCAGGACGAGATTATTCAGCACCAACCCGCCTTCCCGCGAGATCGGGTGGAACATGCCGCCATTGGACAGTGACGAAGAGCGCAGGGCGAACAGGAAGAGCGCGCCGCCAATGAAGAAAACCAGAATGCCCAGAATGACCACGCCGCGCGTCGGGTCGGTGGCGAAGGCATGCACCGAGGTCAACACGCCGGAGCGCACCAGGAACGTGCCGAGCAATGACAGCGAGAATGTCAGGATCGCCAGCAGGATGGTCCAGACCTTCAGCGCTTCGCGCTTTTCCATCACCAGCGCCGAGTGAAGCAGCGCGGTGCCGGCAAGCCAGGGCATGAAGGAGGCGTTTTCGACCGGGTCCCAGAACCACCAGCCGCCCCAGCCAAGCTCGTAGTAGGCCCAGTACGACCCCATCGCGATGCCGGCGGTCAGGAACCCCCAGGCGGTCAGCGTCCATGGCCGCACCCAGCGCGCCCATGCCGCGTCGATGCGGCCCTCGATCAACGCCGCGATGGCGAAGGAGAAACAGATCGAGAAGCCGACATAGCCGAGATAGAGAAGCGGCGGATGGATCGCGAGGCCGATATCCTGCAAGATCGGATTCAGATCCTGCCCCTCTAACGGCGCAGGCGAAAGGCGTTCGAACGGATTGGAGGTAAACAGGATGAAGCCGAGAAAGGCGACCGCTATCAGACCCTGAACGGAGATCGCCATGGCGCGCAATGTCGGCGGCAGGTTCGAACCGAACAGCCCCACCAGCGCGCCGAATAGCGCAAGGATTAGCACCCACAGCAGCATCGAGCCTTCATGGTTGCCCCAAACGCCGGTGAACTTGAAAAGCAGGGGCTGCTGGGAATTGGAGTTTTCCCAGACATTCAGGATCGAGAAATCCGAGGTCACATAGCCCCAGGTCAGCACCGCGAAGGACAGCGCGATGCCCGCAAACACCGCGAAAGCGAGGTTCGGCGCCATGGCGATCTGGCGGGCATCGCCGCTCTTGACGCCAACGAATGGCACCACGGTCTGGATGATCGCAAGCATGAGCGCCAGCACAAGGGCGTAATGTCCGATTTCGACGATCATTGCGTTGCACTCACCTCGTCGCCCTGCCAATAGCCCTGCTCCTTGAGCCGGTCGGCAACCTCCTTGGGCATGTAGTTCTCATCATGCTTGGCGAGTACGGTATCCGCAAGGAACGTTCCGTCGGATTGCAATTGGCCCTCGGCGATGACCCCCTGCCCCTCGCGGAACAGGTCGGGCAGGATGCCCGCATAACGCACGACAACGCGATCGTTCACATCCTCGATGGCGAATTCGACAGTGGAGTCGTCCTTCTTCACGGACCCGTTCTCGACAAGGCCGCCGAGACGAATACGGCCGCTGTTTTCCTCAGGCGCCGCCAGCAATTCCGTCGGCGTGCGGAAGAAGGTCACCTGATCCGACAGCGCGGTCAACACCAGCGCCACGGCAACGCCGAGCATGGCGAGCGCGCCGAATATCACCACGGAGCGTTTCTGTTTGCGGGTCATTGCACGGATCCTCCCGAAGATATGCCGAGCGCCGCCGCGAAGTTGACGATCGTGTCGCGTTTCTCGGCGTCGGAGGCAAAGGCTTCCGATGCGCGCGACAGCGCCTCCTCGGCATCCGCCTTGCGACCGAGAACCACATAGGAGCGGATCAGACGCTGCCAACCGGCGATATCGTCGGGATTGTCGCGCAGCCGCTCGTCGAGCTGCGAGATCATGTCCAGGATCATCGCGTTACGGTCCTCTGCATTCATGCCCTGCACGTCGCGGACGGTCTCCTCGTCGAGCTGCGGGGCGGCTGAGCCGGGGGCGGCCGCCATCGATGCCTCGCCGTAGCGGCGCACGCCCTCGGCGGCAGCGGCCTGCCATTCCGGCGCGGCGGCGCCCGGGTCCAGCATCGCCCGCCAGCCCTGCACGGCGCCGTCGACATTGCCGGCCTCGGCGGCGGCAAGCGCCAGGAAGAAGCGTGAGCGACTGTCTCCAGCGTCCAGTTCCAGCGCCCGCTGGAACTCGGCGCGCGCATTCACGTCCACAGTTCCCGCAAGCATGTAGTAGGCCTGCCCAAGGCCCGAGCGGCGCTTGGCGTCCTCGCCCTGCAATGCGATGGCGCGTTCGAAGGCCTGACGAGCCTCCTGCGGACGCCCCAGTCGCAGATACATCGGTGCGAGCACGTCCCAGCCCCGTCCGTCATCCGGGTTCTGGGCCAGATGGGCCTCGGCGCGGGATACGAGTTCTTCGACATCCATGCCCTGCAATGTCTGGGCGGCTTGCTGCTGGCGGATTTCGTCGACCCGTGCCGCCAAGGGCTGCGCGTCCATGCCAGGCGATCCGGTCATCGAATAGATCAGCGCGGCGGCTAGCGGAGCGAAGACGGCGGCAGCCGCCAGCACCGGGCCTCCGGTCATGCGGTCCTTTCCGCTTTCGGCCGCCTCGGCGTCGGCCGCCTCCTGGGCGGCGAGCAGCCGGCGGCCGATTTCAGCGCGCGCATAGTCTGCTTCCGCGGGTTCAATGGCGCCGCGTTCGAGGTCGGCGTCGAGCTCGCGCAGCTGATCCTTGTAGATGGTGAGATCGAACGCGTGCTCTTCCGGCGCAACGTCCGCCGTCTTCCGGCGAATGGCGGGCCAGAACACGATGCCAAGCAAAAGGATCGTCAGCGATGCGGCGACAAGGATGAACAACATGACGGTCAGATAAAGATGCAAGTCAGACTTGCCAATGGAAATTGCCCCTACGCGACATTTTCACGCTCACCGGGGCCAAGCATTGACCTGCGTCAGGTCAACGGCGTCCAGCTTCCGTCCGGATTGCGGCAGGCCGTGCCGCGGCTTGCGACAGGAGCGCCGCCGGTAAAGACGGTGTGCGTGTATTGGCGGCAATCCTGCGAACCCACACGATAGGGCTGCGAGGGAACGACCTCGCCTTTCAGCGGAGCTCCGGTTTCACCCCAGGTCACCTTCTGACCGGCCGGCGTGTATTCCAGCGCCTGATACTCGGCCTGCAGAGCCGCATCCCGGGTCGCGCCGTTCATCTGGGTCTTGATCTCTTCCGGCAAAATCCCGCCATGGAGCGCATTGACCAAAGCCGTTCCGGCAAGCCTGTTATCCGCATTCTGGGCGCCGCCCGAGATTTCGCCGAAAGCAAGACTCGGAACCGCGCCGCCCGTCGTCGAACAGCCGGAAACGATGCCGGTCACGGCGACCGCCAGTGTGAGGGACAGGATGCGCATAGCCTTGGCGTTCAAATCACGTTCCACCCAGAGATTGCCGGCCAAAGATGAACAAAACTATGTCGGCAGTGTGTTTGCAATTGGAGATATTTGCCGTTTCGCCCGTGTCAATGACCGGCCGCCGGCAATGTGATTTCCACCTTCAATCCGCCGGTCGCGCTTTCGCCGAGTTCGACCCCGCCTCCATAGGCCGACGCCGTCTCCGCGACAATGGCGAGACCGAGCCCCGTGCCCGGCACCGTCTCGTCGAGCCGCTTGCCGCGCTTGAGAGCCTCGTCGCGCATTTCGGACGCGATGCCCGGCCCGTCATCTTCGACCGTCAGGCGAATCCAGCGGCGTTCATTCTCGCCCGGGAAAGGTTCTATCGCCAGCGAAATCCTGCGCCGGGCCCACTTGCCGGCATTTTCGAGGAGATTGCCGAGGATTTCTTCCAGATCTTCCTTTTCACCTGAAAAAACAAGCTTCTGCGCCGACACGCTGAAATCGAGTTCCTTGTCGCGATTGAGCTTGCGCATCACCGAGACGAGCTTTTCGGCGACCGGGCGCACATCGGTACGGAAGATGATGCTCTCGCGCTGCGCGGCGATGCGGGCGCGCTTCAGATAATGCTGGATCTGGTAATCCATGGCGCGCGTCTGTTCCTCGACGATCGCCGCCGACGGGCCCGACTTCGACCCCGCTTCATTGACCAGAACGGAAAGCGGCGTCTTCAGCGAGTGGGCGAGATTGCCGACCTGGGTGCGGGCGCGCTCGACGATGCGGCGATTGTTGTCGATGAGCGCGTTCATCTCGTTGACGAGCGGCTGGATTTCACTGGGAAAGTCACCCTCGAGGCTCGCCGCATCGCCATTTCGAATCGCCGCAAGTGCCTGGCGTGCATGATCCAGCGGGCGCAGGCCGGCAAGAAGAATCCCCGCATTGATCAGCACCATGCCTATGCCCAGCGCCAGCAGCATCAGCCCGACCTGCCGCGCGAAGTCCTGGACGGTCGTCTCGAACTCGGTCTGGTTGCCCACCACCTGGAAACGGGCGATCCGGCCGTCGCCGAGGTCGATCTCGGTTTCCAGCGCGCGGATCTGCCCGCCGCCGGGACCGGGGCCGATCCAGTGTCGGCTGAACTGCTGGTCATAGGGAAGTTCCGAGAGCGGCGGACGGTCGATCTCCTCCGAGCCGAGCGAGGGCGAAACCAGTGCGCCGCCGCTGATCCCCTCCACAGGTGCCCCCCGCCAGTACCATCCCGACAGCGGCTGCAGGAAAGCCGTGTTGCCGAGATTGGGCGTGCCCTGCAATTCGCCCGCATCGTTCACCGAGACGGCGCCGACAAGGTTGAAGAGTTGCGCTTCCTGGAGTGTTGCGAAGCCGCGCGCGGAATCGTTGCGGTAGAGCCCGATCAACAGCCAGCCGAGCAGCACGATCGCGACGATCGCCCAGAGGCTGGAATAGAGGATGACGCGAAAAGCGAGGGAGTCGGAGCGTATCCGCACCGCGTCAGCTTGCCTTCTCGCCCGGTTCGTCCGGGACGCTCATGCGATAGCCGAGCCCGCGCACGGTCTCGATGATGTCATGGCCGATCTTCTTGCGCAGCCGTCCGACGAACACCTCGATCGTATTGGAATCGCGGTCGAAATCCTGATCGTAAAGATGCTCGATCAGTTCGGTGCGCGACACCCCCTCTCCGACATGATGGCCGAGATAGGAAAGCAGCCGGTATTCATGCGAAGTCAACTTCAGCGTGATGCCGTCGACCATCGCCTTCGACGATTTCGTGTCGATGGTCAGCGGCCCACAGCGGATTTCCGAGGAAGCATGGCCCGCGGCGCGGCGGATCAGCGCGCGCACGCGCGCCAGCACTTCCTCGACATGGAAGGGCTTGGTGACATAGTCGTCCGCGCCCGCGTCGATGCCCGACACCTTGTCGGACCAGCGATCGCGCGCCGTCAGGATCAGCACCGGCATGGTGCGGCCGTCGTCGCGCCAGCGCTGCAGCACGGAAATACCGTCCATAACCGGCAGGCCGATATCGAGCACGACGCAGTCGTAGGGCTCGGTATCGCCGAGAAAATGGCCGTCCTCGCCGTCGGTCGCGGCGTCGACGACATATCCGGCGTCTTCGAGCGCCGATTTCAATTGCGCGTTGAGCGAAGCATCATCTTCGACGACGAGAATGCGCATGGATCTGTCCCTCCAGCGGAATCGCCCCGGAAACTACCGCAGATCGGCCTGTCGGCCAACGCGGCAGCAGGATTTCAACCGTTGACGATAATTTCCTCGCGTTTCGGACGCTGCCCGTCCGAGCCGGGCACGAGGAGGACGATCTTGCACTTGCCGCCGCCGACCGCTTCGGCGCTCGCCAGCTGCGCACCGCGCTGGGCCGCGACCTGCTGGCCAACAGCGTAGCAATTATCGGCGGCTTCGGCGGGCGCGATGCTCAGCACGGAAAGTGCGATCAAGGCAGCCATGATATAACGAGACATTGTTCTTGTTCTCCAACTTGGCTGCATTCCTACACGCGCCTGCCTGAACGGAACATGAATGGATCGACGGAACCATTCATGCCCCGAAATGCCAGCCGAGTTCAACCGATCCGGCTATCGGCGCTCACACGCCCGAGAATGGCGACAATGCCGGCGACGGCGGAGACCATCTGCAGGATCGCCTCGGTCAAAGCAGCCTGTCCGCCCGCGTCGACCGGCAGGCCCAACATGGCGGCCAATGTCGCGGCGACGCTGACCAGCGCCCCCCAGATGGTTTTCGACAGATACCAGGGTTTTTCATCACTCATGGCAGGTCCTTTCTTCTGCTGTCAGGAAAGTGAAACCGTGCGGCGGGCGGGGATCCCCTCGCCCACCGCGAAACTGATCTGCGCGACCTCGACATCGACGCTTGCCGAGAGGCCGAGCGCCGCCACGGTCGCGGCGTCGAGCATCAGCGCCTGTTCTGTCGTCTCGGCGGAATGGATCACGCTCCCGCCATCACGGATGCGCACCGCATAGCGTTCTTCCTCTTCGCCAAGCGGCACGTCCGGTCCGAGCCAGCTGTCGCCGTCGACGCGGGTGCGCCGTATCCACGACAGCGCGATGCCGCCATCGCCGGTACCGGCGGCCTTCAGATGCACCGGCGCGAGCGGCGTCAGCGCGCGCAACCCGCCGATGGCCTCGACGGTCTCGAAATAGCGGTCGGTGAAGGGCCGCCCGGCGACGCCAATGCGCAATTGCAGCGCAAGACCGATCTCGGCGGCTTTCAATCCCGCCGGCACGACCGCCTCGTCGAGCAACACAGCCCGCGCGCCGACCATGGCGCCGGCCTCCATCGCATCCTCCGTACCGCCCTGCCCGCGCAGCAGGCCGGTCAGCCGCCAGGCGTTCGCCGATGTCTCTTCCGCCGAAAGGAACTGGATTACCTCCCAGCCGCCATTCGCCGCCTCTACGGCCAGCAGGTTGCGACCGGACAGCAGAGCCGCCTCCGTCACGCTCGCGAATTCGCCCGAGGCTGCAGTGAGTTCGATTGCGTTGGCGCGGTCGAACCGGCCGGAAAACGAGCCCGCCAGCGGCGCGGTCAGTTCGCCGATCGCCGCATTGGACAGCGCTTGGCGTCGATAGTCGAAACCGGAGGCTTCCGGCGAGACGTAGACCGCCTGAACGCGCGGCGGTGACGACCATGCGGCCAGCATGAACTGGTCCTCCGCCGCGCTTCCGGACCGCAATGGCAGGTCGAGCAGCACGATATCCGGCACGCCCGCCGTATCGCCAAGCGCCTGCGCGGCCTGCGCGGGCAGATGCGGACGGCGGGTATTGGCCGGGCGAACGAGAACCGGCGTCGCCTCCACCCGCAGCGCCTCGGACAGGTCCGTGCGCGTCACCAGCCAGCGTTCCGCCGGCTTCGATGAAAAGGCAAAGACATCTCCCGGCGCCAGATCCGCATGGCGCCAGGGCAGCGCGAATTTGAGCAGGCGGCCATGCGCCCAGGCGCGCGCCAGCATCCGGTCGGCAATGGCGTCGAGAAGGCTCGCGTCTCCGATAATCGGGAGATCCGCTGTCTCCTGCCGTGCCGTGCCCGTTTCCAAGCGCCGCGATGAACTTGTCGCGGACTGGTAGTCGCGCAGCCCGTCGCGATAGGCGACGATGATTTCGGCCGGCAATTCGCTCTTCTGCGCCTCCGTGACATCGCGCAGCGCTTCGCCATCCAGATCGGCGATTTCGCCATCGTCGATAATCCGGGTCAATAAAGCCCCTTCCTGCGAAAGAACGAATTCACCGTCGCCGGCCATGTCGGAGGCCGACCAGCCAAAACAGGCCGCCAGCGGCTCCAGCACATCACGCGCCGATGCGGCCTGCGAGACGATAACGCCCTGAACCGTGTCCGCGATGTCCAATGTCGCCGCGCCGTCCAGCAAGAGTCCTGCCGTCTCGGCGAGCGGCGCAGTGCCGAGACGTCCGTTCAGCCAATGGCCGCGGAGCCAATTTTCGCCGTCGCCCCAGACATCGGTCGCCATCGGAAAGGCGGGGAAAGGCCGCGCGTCCCATGCCCACAGGAAGATGCGAGCCGGATCGACCATGGGTTCGCCGGTGACCGGCGACAGCGGATTGGCCTCCGCGCCGCTCGACCAATGCTCCAGATGCGCCTCAAGGAACGTCCTTTGCTCGGCGTCGTCGCGCCCGCCATTGGAAAACCATGGCAGAGCGCTTTCGGCCGATTTGGCGTCGGTGAAGACGTTGGGCTGCGTCGCGCCCTTGTCGATCGCCGGGCAGCCCAGTTCCATGAACCAGACCGGCTTCGACCCCGGCGCCCAGCCGGTCGGCGTCGCGCTTTCGGCCCCGTCGATACGATCGTAATGTGCATTCGACCACCAGCCGGCCAGATCCTTGAAGCGGAACACCCAGGGCTTACCGGCTAGTCCGTCCGTGATCGGCGCGCGAACCCGGTCGCGCCGATCGCCATCGGACGCATAGTACCAGTCGAAGCCTTCCCCGCTCGCAATCGCGTTTCTGAAAGCAGCGCGGTCCGAAGCTTTCAGTTGCCCGTCCGGATTGCCGCCCGGATCGGCGGCGTCGCTGTCGCGCCAGTCCGAGAGCGGCATGTAATTGTCGATGCCGATGGCATCGATATTTGCGTCCGCCCAGAGCGCATCGAGATGGAAAAACACGTCGCCGTTGCCGTCATCCGGGTGGTAGCCGAAATATTCCGACCAGTCGGCCGCATAGGTAATCGCGCAACCGCTCCCCACGATCGCCCGCACCTCCGCAGCAAGCTCCCGCAATTCATCGACGAAGGGGAAGCCGCCCGCATCGTCCCGAACCTGCGTGAGCCCGCGCATTTCGGTACCCAGAACGATAGCGTCAACGCCGCCTGCAGTCATCGCTAGGCTCGCATAGTGATTCACCATGCGGCGATAGCCTTCTGAATTATCGGCGAAATCCGCGATCTGCGCCGCCGCGTTGGCTGTCCGGTCCGCCGAGCCCGGCCGGCCGATCCCCGGATAGCAGGAAATTCGTCCCCGCCAGGGATAGGCAGGCTGGGTCCCGTCCGACCAGGGATCGGGCAAGACGTTATCCGACGGCACATCCATCAGGATGAAGGGGCACAAGGTCACTTTCAGGCCGCGCGCCTTCAGGTCGGATATCGCGACGGTCACGCTCGCATCCGACGGCGTGCCGCCAAAGGCGGGCTTGCCTTCCGACAGCGAGACGACATGCGCGCCGGCATCTCCCCGGCCCATGCCGGCAACGCTCCAGGGCGCACTCTCGCCGCCGCCCGATCTCGAAACCACGCCCGGCCGGATCCGGCATTCGCCTGCTCTCAGATCGTCGCCAAACCATGCGACGATCAGCGAGACATGTCCGAGATTCGGACACACCGCCTGCAATTCGTCTATCGAGGCTTCCCAGTCGGAGCCGGCATGCAGGACGTGCCTGTTGAGCTCCGCCGTCTCGCCCCTGCGCGGCTTCGCCGTCACCAGACCGGGCGCATAGCCGTGCTCGGTCGAGCCGGGGATGACGCATACCGCACGCACCCGGTTTTCCAGCTCGCCGACCGGCCGGATCACCTCGACCTGGAATTGCGGCACGCGATTGCCGAAGCGTTCCAGCGGCAGGCGTTCGAAGACCACATAGGCCGTGCCGCGAAAGGCGGGCGCAAGCCCTTCGCCCTGTTTCGCCTCGATCAGCGGATCGGGCATCTGGTCCTCGCCACCGGGATAGACCCGCATCTCGATGCCGGTCAGGTCCAGTTCCTTGCCGTCGGCCCAGACGCGCCGGATCGCCGCCACCGGCCCCTCGCACAGGCCAATCGCCAGATTGGCGCAATAGGAGTAGGTCGTGACCTTCGGCCCGCCCTTGCCGCCCTGCCTCTCGGTGCGCGCGGTCTCCTCGAACCGGGTTGCCCAGATCACGGTGCCGGCCATGCGCGCATGGCCGAAGACGCGCGCCATCGGCGCACCTTCCTCCGCTGTCAGCGGCTGCGCCCCGGACAGGCGCGCACCCTCGATATGGCGCGTCGAATTGATCAGCGCCGTGTCGATCAGATAGCCGCCAAGCGCGCCGGCCGCCGTGCCGATCGCCGCACCGGCCGCGCCGAAAACGCCGCCGAGCGCAGCGCCCGCGGCCTGCAACAGCAGGGTCGCCATGAGTGTCTCTCCGAAATTGGAAGCTTTTTGCGCGCTATGCGCTCATATTACGTTACGTAAGATAATGAAGGAGTTCACCGATGACCTATGACAGGGAACTGATTTCCAACGGCAATCCCATGGAAGCGATCGTCGGGTTCAGCCGCGCGGTCCGGGTAGGCCCTTTTGTTTCGATCGGCGGCACTGCCCCCGTCGGGGCGGATGGCAAGACCGTCGGTATCGGCGACGTCGCCGCTCAATCGCGTCAGTGCATCGAGATCATCAAGGCGGCCCTCGAACAGGCTGGTTCCAGCCTCCACGATGTCGTGCGGACGCGGGTCATCCTCACGGATATCGATAACTGGAAGGCAGCCATAGACGTCCGCAAGGAGTATTTCAGGGATGTCCGTCCCGTTGACACGATCATGGCCATCGACCGCTTCGTGAACCCGGAATGGCTGGTCGAATTCGAAGCCGACGCCATCATTGCCGGCTGGGGACAATAGTTGCAGGAAACGCGAACACGCCCGCCACGCGCCGCCGCCAGGAGGGCACGAAAGCCGACGCGGTCACGGCATGGCCCTCATTGGCATGGATGATGCGATTTTCCGGCGCGAGCAACGCCAGATGCTTCGCCGCCGCGCCGGGTTGCCAGCGAAAAGCGATGATGTCGCCGGGTCGCATTTCCGACAGGACCAGTTCGCCGCAGCGCGCCCGCAGCGCGTCCAGCAGAGGCTCGCCCCGCGACGTCTCGGCCCAGTCCGGCGAATAGGTCAATCGCGCGGGGACCGTTTCACCATACAGTTCGCGCCAGATGCCCAGCATCAGGCCGAGGCAGTCGCAGCCGACACCTTTGCGGCTTGCCTGATGACGGTAGGGCGTGCCGATCCACCTCTCCGCGATTTCAAGCGCCCGCGCCCGCGCCTCGTCACGGGACAAGCGGACTACCATCGAAATCGCCTTCCCCGTCTGCATAGTTCAGAGCGAGATCGTTGCCGGGAATATGCGGAAAACCGCGAAAATTCAGCCCGTTCGCGAACTTCGCCCGGCAGGTTTCGAACGGCTTGTCGCATCCCGACGCAAGCGTGAACATGTCGCCGGCGGCAATTCCCGCCAGTTCCGGCTCGAACAGGCCGAGCACATGTTCCCCGGCCACGGATCCCTGCCGCATCGCCGCGACGGTCGCCGCCGTGCCGGCTCGTGCGCCGGATGTCCACGTCAGCCGCCCGAGGACGAACCAGCCATCCTCATAGCCTTCCAGCCCGGTCGCCACCATCTGTCCGCCGCCGACGGAGACGACCGTGCCTGTCGCCGAGAAACCCGGCGCATTCGTGTCGAAGCCGCAGCGCGCATCGCCCAGATCGGCGTCGCATCGGCGCAGGAAGGATCGCCCGCGCCGCTCGTCGAGCTTTGCCGACAGGCTTCTCAACTCCACCCGGAAAGCGCCGTCGATACGCCGGATTTCGCCGATGACGTGACGCTTCAGCAGCCCCGCCTCGTCCGGCTCAGCCCAGTTCACCAGCCATTGCTCCACGGCCGCGCCGTCATATTTCCCGGCCTCGATGTCGGAATCCGAGATCGCATCCGACGACAGCGCACCCGCGACCTCGGCCGTGTCACCGGCAAAGCCCAGACCGCTCTCTATCGCACCCGCCACAAAGCCGCTCGCCGGCTCGCAGATGACGCTGTCCACCGTCAGCGCCCGGTCGTGATCGGTGAATCCCTGCACTGTCCCGTCCATGCGGCGGACGATCCAGCAGAAGCAGACGCTGGTGACATCCTGTGCAAGGTGGTCGCGCAGACTTTGCGGCAATGCCGTCATTCGAACACCTCCACCAGCCTTATGTCAGGGATCTCGCCCGCTTCGAACGCGGTCTGCGTCATTGAAAGCAGCGCCGTGTCGAAGCGCACCGGCACGTGAAACTCGAAGCCCGCGGTCACTGGGACATTTTCGCCCGGAGCCTCGGCCAGCGTGACAATGCCGGTCAGGAAATCGACGGAAAACGCCGGCTCGAAAAGTTCCGCGCCGTCGACCGCGATCCGCACCGTGCCGTCCGCCGGTTTGGTGACGGGCCGGTCATTGCCGAGCTTCAGCTGGAATTCGGTCGCCGCCCCGTCGCCGGTGCCGATCTCCCGGTCCGTCGGCGTCACAGCCTCTCCCGGCGATACAGACGCATGATCGACCGGATCGAGAAACCGGAAGCTGTGCAGCGGCCCGCCGCGATCCTCGAAGAATTCCAGCAGCTTGTGCAGGTCGGCGAAAGGTTTGATTCCGGTCGAGATTGCATAGGTCCGCCTCGCGCGCGACCAGCGCGCATTGCGCTGTTCGAGCCCGGAGGCCAGCTTGACGATCTCCCCCTGCCGCTCCGGACCACCGCTCGCGCCGAAGGCGAGGCGCGACGGAAATATCACGTCGTGAAAGCTCATCTGAACCTCAGTTTCCCCGCCGGCCGCGCGCCACGGCGCGGGCCAGCGCCGCCGTCACCTGGGCTTCCGACTTGCGGAAGGAATTGGCGTCTTGCGTCTGGATCGTCACATTGACCGTCGTCGGCGCACCACCCCCATCGGTCGCCACGCCAAGGCGTCCGTCCGCGCCCCGCCTCAGCGGCAGGATCGCTTCCGGCCCCGCTTCGCCTGCAAGGCCGGTGCGACCGCCGGCCATCGGAAAATAGGCGGGCGAGGCCAACACGCCGCCGCCTGCAAACATCCGGTCCGCGCCGACCACGCCGCCTTTCGCGAAAGGCAGCACGCCGGCGAAACCGGAAAAGGCCTGTGCCGCGAAGCCGTTGAGCAAGCCTTGCAGCGGTTTGAGCCCCGCATTCAGTGCGTTGGTCGCCAGGCTCTGGCCGATCGATCGCAGCGTGTCCTCCAGCGAATTGCCCGAGACAACCGCGCCGCGAAGCGCGCCGGTCAGGGTGGCTCCGAAAGACGATGCCTGCCGCTCGAGGTCTTTCAGCGCCGTCTCGAATCCGATCGTGTCGGCTTCAATGGCGATGGTAAGGTTTTGGTCCAAGAACCTGCTCCTCTCGTGAAATGTGACCCAGCGGAATCATCAGCGATTAACCCTATAATCTGGGGGTTTATTTTCCTCTCGCGGGCCTCTTATAATCCAGTTTCGGAATGTTATTTTTATACCCATGAACCACACGCAACCGATTCGCATCGCCGCAGCCATTCTGACGCGGCCCGACAAGAAAATGCTCGTTGTCCGCAAGCGCGGCACCGAGGCCTTCATGCAGCCGGGCGGCAAGATCGAGCCGGGCGAAGAGCCGGCTGATGCCCTGTGCCGGGAACTCGCGGAGGAACTCGGACTCGCGGTCACGCCGGACGAACTCTCCTTCGTTTCCCGCTTCACCGCGCCGGCGGCCAACGAATCGGGTCTATTCGTCTTCGCGGAAGTCTTCCGCCTGCGTACTGACGCGGCTGTCGAGCCCGCCGCGGAAATCGAAGAGGCCGTCTGGATCGATCCGGTCAGACCCGCGAGGCTGGACTATGCGCCGCTGACACGCGACTTCCTGATCAAGCTCCTCGCCATGGCGGCCTGACCGCCGCGGTTTGCCCTTTCATTGGGTCGGCGAAGCGGCTATCGATCGGCACGTCCCGTTCGTTTCCCTCAATCCGGCCCGATACCCCATGCGCTCGACGCCCGACCGAATTCGCCATGCCGTCAGTTTCGAGATCATCGCCATCGCAATGGTCATGTTTCTCGGCAGCCACGTCTTCGGCATGCCGCCGGTCAGCATGGGCGCGGTGGGCATCGCCAGTTCCCTCGTCGCGACGATCTGGACCTATCTCTATAATCTCGGTTTCGACCACGCCCTGCTGCGCCTGAACGGTAGCCCGGAAAAAAGCTGGACGATGCGCGTGGTCCACACAATCCTGTTCGAGATCACGCTGTCGCTCCTGCTTCTGCCGCTCATCGCGATCATGCTCGGCATCAGCTTCATCGATGCGCTCGTGATGGACCTCGCGATGACGGCCTTCTTCCTGGTCTATACCTTCGTCTTCAACCTCGTTTACGACCGCATTTTTCCGATTCCGGTCAGATCCGGCGAACAATCCGGGTAGGCCTGCATCAGGCTTTGAAGTTCGCCTCGGTCCGGCGGCGCATGAACGCCATGGCCGAAGGCGCGCATCGCTGCCCCCAGTTCCATTGGCGTCATCGCCCAGAACTCGGCCGGCGACAGCCGCATCACCGCGAAACCGAACGCTATCGCCGTTTCCCAGGGGAACCGATGGGGTGACACCTTCTCAGCCATCGCCGCCGAAGGTCGCCTGCAGAAGCTCCGAAACGATCCGCGCATAGCCGGCCGCCCCGCCGTCGGCCTGCATCTCCGCAACCTCCTCGCGCGTGAAGGTGTGTCCGGCGCCCTTCAGCCCGGCATGGATGATCGTCAGCAGGTCGCCCGCGGACAATTTCCCGGTCGAGAAGCGCTGCGTCAGCGCAGTCAGGTCCGCCGCGCCGAAATGCCCTTCCAGTTCGGCCAGCGCGCCGAGCGTCAGGCAGAGCGCCCTTTCCTTGCCGCCAAGGTCCGCGGCGATCTCGCCGCGTTTCCTGTTGACCAGCATCAGGCGGCTCCGAATGTCAGCGCGGAGCCGGATTCCAGCGCTATATCGAAGGTCACCTCGCCGTCATGGTTCCCCGCATAGTCGAGCGCGGTGATCTGGAAGCCGCCCTCGATCGTCCCGAAATCGGGGATGACCAGTTGGCAATCGGTCACGGCTCCGGCGAAGAAGGCGGCGCGCACCAGCTCGTCCGAAGCCGCGTCCTTGAAGATGCCAGAGGCGGAGACGGACGCCCGCTGGATGCCCGCGCCGTCGAGCAGTTCGCGCCAGCGCCCGGCAGATTGCGAATCCGTGATGTCTACCGTCTGCGCATTGAATCGGATGCGCTTGGTTCTCAGGCCCGCGACGGTCGCGAAAGCCGCGCCGTCCCAAAATTTCAAAAGCAGATCCTTGCCGCGTTGCGATGCCATCGCCGCAGTCTCCTTTGTTGGATTGGAATGGAAATCAGGCCGGTTCTGTCAAAGACCGGAACCTCAGGGTTGCCCGCCATGCCCGGTCCGCCGGCTCATAGCCGTGATCGGACGAGACCGGCTCTAAAGAGACGATCCGCGTATCGCCTCGGACGCCAGTCAGGCCTTCCAACGCCGCCGTCATGCGTTCGGCGACGGCGAGCACTTCCGCACGGCTCGTCGCGCGCGACCAGCAGCGCAACGTCACCAGATGTTCGCCGCCCGTCCGGTCGTCGGTGCTCCAGTCCCGAATGCTCGTCCGGCCGATCGCGATAAACGGAAAGTCCCGCCCGGGCGGTACGCGGTCGAGCACCCGGTCCGCATCGCCGAGCAAGGCGACGAGTTCCGTATCGGCCTTCAGCGCGGCGACAATCGCCGCCTGCAAATCATGTGCGGCGCTCATCGCGGTCCTCGGTCTGCGGTTTCTGCTGCTCGCGCCGCGCTTCCTCGATCCGCTCGTCGGCGGCGATTTCGGCGCGCGTGCGAAGCGCCCGGACGAGCCCGTCCAGGGTCATCTGCATCGTCAGTTTCATGAAGTTTCCTCACGGGTCAGGCAGAGCAAATAGCGGCCGGTCTCGTCGAGATCGCGCACTGCCCTGATGTCGAAGATCCGCCCGCCGGACCGCAATCTGCGGCCCCGCCAGACGCGCGTATCGAAGCGCAGCACCACGCGGTGGCTGATCTCCGCCTCCTCGGCGTCGGCGCGGCTGACAACGTTCGCCGCCGGTTCCAGATGCCCCCAGAGCGCCGCCACCGCCTGCCAGTCTTCCGTCTGGCCGCCCAGCGCATCGGCGACGCGCACCGGTTCTTCCAGCACCATCTCATGGCGCAGCCTGCCGGGGTCGAAATACGGTCCACGCATGGTCATACCGAGAGAAACCGGAAATGCCGCGTCAGCCGCGCATAGAGCGCCGGCACGGAGACCGGCTGGTCGGCGGCGTCGAAAACCCCGCGGAAATCGTACCAATGCGCGACCAGCACCAGGATCGCACGCTTCAGCATGTCGGGCACGTCGGTGCCCGCCTCGCCATAACCCGCGTTGAAGTCGATCTCGATCCCGTTCGCGCGCATCACCGCCGGGACGCTGTCGGCAAGCCGGACACGCGCCGGTCGTGCGACGAGGTTGACGTAATAGTCCGAGCCGTCGAGCACGGTCCCATTGCCGTTCGCGTCATAGACGGTCACCGCAACGATGCCGCGCACCGGAGAGCGCATCAGCTCCAGCACGCCATCGCAAGGCATGCGATCGAAATACGCCCGCCATTGCTGGTCGATCAGCGCCTGACCCGTATCGCGTTCGAGATATTGCGTCGCCGCGGCGATCAGCGCCGTGATCGTGTCGTCCTCGGTGTCGGAGGTGACGCGCAGATGCGCCTTCGCTTGCGCAAGCGTCACCGGCATCGCCGCGGGCGCGGCGATCTGGGCATAGGTCATGATGTTTCCTCGATTTGGCAAGGCGCGCGGAGCCGACAGCCCCGGACAGGGAAATTTACTAGACGACCGGTCTATTATTTCCTATATGCCGCGCATGAGCACGGAAAAGAAATCGGCCGTTACGCGTGCACGCATCCTGACGACAGGGCGCGAACTCGTCCTTGCGCATGGCTTTGGCGGTGTCGGATTGAAGGAACTGCTGGAACGCAGCGGCGTTCCGAAAGGCTCCTTCTACTACTACTTCAGCTCCAAGGAGGCCTTTGGTTGCGCCCTCCTTGAAGACTATATCGACTCTTACCTCCAACGCTTCGACGCGCTGGTCGGCGAGCCCGGCTCCGGCGGCGACAGGCTGATGCGATACTTCTCCGCCTGGATCGCGGACGACTGCGCGGACAGCATCGCGGATCGATGCCTCGTGGTGAAACTCGCCGCCGAAATCTCCGACCTGTCGGAAGACATGCGGCAGGTTCTCGACGCGGGCGTCGCGCAACTCGTCGCGCGGCTGTCGCAGCTGCTTCGCGAGGGTGTGGCCGATGGTTCGGTCCGCCTGCAACCCGATCCCGATGCAGCCGCCGGCGTCCTCTACAGCCAGTGGCTCGGCGCAGCGATCCTGGCGAAACTCTCCAAAAACCGGACACCGCTGCACGCGGCGCTTGCCGACACGCGTCAGCGGCTCTTGCCCTGACCAACCCCTCGCCGGTTCCAACCGGGACCCGGCACAAAGTTCACAGAAAAGGAAAACACCATGCGTAGCGTAATTCATGGCTCGTTCGGCGATCCTGCAGAAGTCCTGCATCCCGCCGACAGCGTCCGGCCCGAACCCGCCTCCGGCGAGGTTCTCGTGCGGATGCGCCTCTCGCCCATCCACAATCACGACCTTTGGACCGTTCGCGGCGACTACGGCTACAAGCCGACCCTGCCGGCCATCGGCGGCACCGAAGCGGTCGGTACGGTCGAGGCGGTCGGCGAAGGCGTCGAGCCTGGGCTGATCGGCAAGCGCGTCGCCGTCGCCAGTGTGCACGGAACCTGGGCCGAATTCTTCACCGCTCCGGCGGCCGGCGTCGTCCGGCTGGACGATGCCATATCCGACGAGCTCGGCGCGCAGCTGATCGCCATGCCCTTCAGCGCGATCTCTCTGCTGGAATTCCTGAATGTCAAGGAAGGCGACTGGGTCATCCAGACCGCCGCCAACGGGGCCGTCGGCAAGATCTTCGCGACAATCGCGAAATCACGTGGCGTCCACACGCTCAATCTCGTCCGCCGCGACGATGCGGTCGCCGAACTTGAGGCGCTGGGCATCGAAAACATCATCTCCACCGCCAACGAGGGCTGGCAGAAAGAAGCACGAGCCATTCTCGGCAAGGCCGGGGCCCGCGCGGCGATCGATTCCGTCGGCGGCAAGATCGCGACAGACCTCGCCGACCTGCTCGGGACAGAGGGGCTGCTGGTCGTCTTTGGCACAGCCACCGGCGCACCGCTCGAGCTAAGCTCGGGGGGCCTCATCATGAAGCACCTTACCGTGAAGGGCTTCTGGGGATCGAAGGTCAGCAGCGAGATGGCCGCGGCGGACAAGGGTCGGCTGATCGGCGAACTGATCGGCCTCGCCATGCAGGGCAAGCTTGCTCTGCCGGCCGGCGGGGTATTCGACCTGGCCGACATAACGGACGCCGTGAAGGCTTCGCTGACCCCGGGTCGCAACGGCAAGATCCTCCTGCGTCCCTGATCCCGGCGAATAGAACGGATTGCGGCGGCCCCGGCGGGAGGAAAACCGGGGCCGCCCTTTGTCGGCACACTTAGACCCTGATCCGGATGGAAAGTCGTCTGGGGGTGGCGAAAACGGCGCTGTGCGAGAACCGGCGCGTAGCGTACAGTCGTACGTGAGCACCGGAAGCGCAGCGCGGCGCCGTTTGCAGCCCGCTCAGGCGAACTTTCGGCCGGATCAGGCGGCGCCGAATTTGAGCAGCTTGATCGCGTCGAAATCCTGCACCCCGCCGCCGACGCGCTTGGTCGTGTAGAACAGCACGTAGGGCTTGGCGGAATACGGGTCGCGCAGCACAGAGACGCCGGTTCGGTCGACGACGAGATAGCCGCGGCGGAAATCGCCGAAGGCGACCGAGGTCTCGTCCGAGCCGATATCCGGCATGTCCTCGGCCTCGACCAGCGGGAAGCCCATCAGCATGGCGCGCTGCCCCGCCCCGGCCGGCGGCTGCCAGATATAGTTGCCGTCGGCGTCCTTGAACTTGCGGATCGCGGCCTGCGATTTACGGTTCATCACCCAGGACGCGTTCTGCCGGTAACCGGCCTTGAGCGCATAGACGAGGTCGATCAGCTTGTCCGACGGATCGGAGGCCGGCCATGCGCCGTCTACGCCGGTCGCGATATAGCCGATCTTCTCCCAGGCCCAACTCGACTCGGCCACCTGATCGTAGTCGAGGAATCCCTGCGGCTGGGTGCCGCCGATGCCCGCGACGAAGGCTGCGCCCTCCTGCTCGGCGAACGCCGCCTCCACTTCGGAGGCGATCCACTGGTCGATATCGACCACGGAATCCTCCAGCAGCGCCGCCGTCGCCGCCGGCATCGCGTAAAGCTCCATCGTCGGGAACTGCAGTTCCTTCAGCGTCGGGCTCGCCGTCTGCTCCCTGTCAGCGGTCTCGCCGACCCAGCCGACCGCCGGGCCGCCGATGGCAAAGGGCTTCTTCAGCACCGAGCCGGAGACCTGCCGCACGGTCGCAATCGAGCGGATCGGCGAGATATCGCGCATGCGCGCGCCGATTGCCGCTTCCGTTTCGGGCGGCACGAGATAGCCGCCGTCGGGTCCGGAGCCGATACTCATCGCCTTCGCGTCGAGGGCCTGCAACCGGCGCTCGTCGCCGCGCCGCACATAGTTCTCGAAGGCGGCCTTGTGCTCGCTCGGCTCGATACTGCCGCCGCCGAGCGGCGGGCGGGCCTGCTTCCTCTGCAGCGCGTCGAGCGCGCGCTTCTGTTCGTCCAGCGCCAGGTTGATGCGCTCGACCTTGTCATTCGTCACGCCGTCGACGCCGAAGCGGCTCTCGATCTGCGCAAGCCGCTCGTCATTGGCCTGCTTGAACTCGTCGAAAGCGTGCATGAAGTCGTCGAAGGCCTCGGCGACATCGCCGCTCCCGCCCGATTTCACCTCGGGCGCTGCCAGATTGTCCTGTCTCATCATTGTCCTCGTGTCGGTTGAAGGTGCCGGGCGGCGGCGCGGATCGTCTCCGCAAGGCCCGGTTCGTCCGGCGCGCCGTCCCGGCGGCGTCTCAGTTGCGCAAAGCCGCCGGCGATCACCGCCTTGGCCTCGCTTCGCGTTAGCCCGGCGTCCCGCACGAGCCAGCGTTCGAATTCGCGTGCAGTCGGCAGCCGTCCGGCCTTCACGGCCGTGACGCGCGCCTGCGGCAGCATCGGAAAGGTGACGACCGAGATCTCCCAGAGATCGGCCTCCAGAATGCGCCGCACGCCGGAGCGCGCCTCCTTGCGCGCCTTCACCGTCCGGAAGCCGATGGAGAGCCCGTCGAGCCCGCCATTGCGCAAAAGCGCCAGCACCTCGCGGCCCTTCGCCACTTCGGTCGAGATCTTCCCCTCGACATAGAGCCCGTGAGCATCCTCGCGGATCGCCGTCCAGCGGCCGATCACTTGCGCCGGATCGTGCTGGAACAGCATGCGGATGCCGGTCGCGCCGCGCGCCGTCAGCGACTTTTCGAAGGCCCCGCGCTCGACCGCGTCCCGGCCCAGATCGACCGCGCCGAAGACCGAGGCGTAGCCGGCGATCGTGCCGTCCCCGCCCTCCAGTTCCACCCGGTTGAACTTGTGTTCGAGGCGTTTGCCGTCAGCGCGCATCGCGGTCCTCCCGTCGGTCCGTCAGTTTCTCGCCAAAGCGCACGGCCAGACCTATCGCCCACCAGATCGACAGGCTCGCCAGTGCGGAGCCGGCCAGCAGCATCTCCTGCGGCGACAGCATGGCGGCGATGCCGAGCCGCTGCGCAGCCGCCAGCCCTGCCGTCCCGCCAAACACCAGACCGGCGGTCACCGAGCCCAGAAAGCGCAAAGCCGCCTCGCGGCGGCTCTTCGGCAGAAGCCAGGCCAGCGATATCGCCGCCCCGGCAAACGCGCCGGCGGTCTTCGCCAGCCACTCCGAAGCGGCCGGCGACAGGTCTGTCATGGTCATTGATGTCTCCTGGTTCCTCCTCTCCCCTTGTGGGAGAGGGATGCGAGGCTTGAGAGCGAAGCGAACTAGCCGCAGCTGGGTGAGGGGGAACCACCGCCCCCTCATCCGCCTTCGCTTTGCTCAGGCACCTTCTCCCACGAGGGGAGAAGGAAGGGACGCGCCTACCCCTTCCCCCCATACCCCACCGCTTCCCGCTTCTCGTCGTCGCTAAGAAAGCTCGCCCGTTCCAGCCGCGCCCACAGCGCATCGCGCTCCGACGACAGCGCCTCGATCGCGTCGATATCCGGCGCAAGCCGCAAGCTCCCCTGGCCCAGCCATCTTGCAAAGGCATCCGCCGTGCGCGCCACCATGGGCAGCACGGTCAGCCGGTAGAAGGCGCGGTTCGCCTCGCGGTAATTGGCATAGGTGTTGTCGCCCGGAATGCCGAGCAGCATCGGCGGCACGCCGAAGGCGAGCGCGATGTCGCGGCTGGCCGCATGCTTCGCCTCGACGAAATCCATATCCTTCGGCGTCAGGCCCATCGCCTTCCAGTCGAGACCGCCTTCCAGCAGCATCGGCCGGCCGGCATTCGCCGCGCCGCCATATTCCTCGTTCAGTTCCTGCTTCAGCCTCTCGAACTGTTCCGGCGCGAGGCTGCCGCCTTCCGCCGGCGCATAAACCAGCGCGCCGGAGGGCCGGGCGGCATTGTCCAGCAACGCCTTGTTCCAGGCGCCTGCGGCATTGTGAATGTCGAGCGCCATCAGCGCCGCCTCCAGCGGCGCGAATCCACGCAGATCGTCGAGCGGATGGAACAGCGACAGATGCAACAGCCGCTGCGCGCCGTCTTCGCCTTCGAAGGGGATCCGACGCTTCGTCGCACCGGCCTGATGGTCGACCGCGACCGGCCAGCCGTCCGGCCCGGTGACGACCGACACCCGGTCGGGCCGCAGCAGGTAAAGCGCCTCGCCGTCTCCCTCGCCCGCGCGTTCGACAAAAGCGTCGCCGGACAGCAGCAGATGTCCGTAAAGCGTCTCGAGGAAACCGGCCCGGCTGTCGCGCATGTTCGGCCTTGCGACTAGCGCCAGCGCCGGACTGTCCGGCGCCTCCCGGTCGCCCTCGTAAGCCAGCCACGGCACCGCCGCGCCCGCTTCGGCGATCATCCGCACGCAGCGATGCACCACCGGATTGCGCATGAAGCCTTCCCGCGACAGCGCGCCATAGGAAGCCGGCGTCCAGGACGCGGCCGCCGCACCATGCATGGCGATAAAACCCGTCGGCCAAGCCTTCGCCTCGTAAGGCTTGACGGCACGAGACGTCCGGCCGCGCTCGAAAGCCCGGGCCAGCCACTTGGAAGTCTGATTCATGGACTGGATCCAAATCGTTGAAAGAAAACGCGTTCTTCCTTCTCCCCTCGTGGGAGAAGGTGGATGCGGCGGTTCCGTGAACCGACGCAGACGGATGAGGGGGTGAGCGCCGTCTCGCGAAAAGCCAACGACTTGGCTTTTCAAGGCGCGAACGCCCGAAGCGAAAGCGAAGGGCCATGTGTCCGGCCAACGCCCCAAACAAAAAGCCGGCATGGCGAACCATCCGGCCTCAAACCCAATTCTGCGATTATGCCAACAGGCTACCAGAGGAGCGTGACGGCGTCAAGGAATTTATTCCTCTAATTTCACCAAGCCCCCACCACTTCCCTCTCATCATACTCCGCCCTCGCCGCGCGGATCTCGTCGTGGCTTTCGGCGGCCCAGCCGATCAGGCTGGCGAGCGGGTTCAGCGCGGAGCGGCCCAGGGCGGTCAGGCGGTAGTCCACCGAGGGCGGTTTGGTCGGGTAGACCGTGCGTTCCACAAGCCCGTCGCGCTCCAGCGTGCGAAGCGTCTGCGTCAGCATACGCTTGGAGATATCTCCAACATCGCGTTGCAGCGCCGAGAAGCGCTTCGGCTCCTCTGCCAGCGCAACGAGGATCAGAAGCGTCCATTTCTCGCCCCCCCGGTCGAGCACGTCGCGCACCGGGCAGTTCGCATAGTCGGTCTTTCCCTCCGACTGCACCGCGAAGTCGCGCAGCACGGCCTCCGTTTGGTCCGGGAGGTTACTCGCATGTGTCCTGGTCACGAAAAACTGCCTCCTTCCAAAGCCAGCCATCAGTAGGTATCTGAAAGAGACCATACCTCATTCCGAGACTATATGGAAGCTTGAAAGGATACCTCCCATGACTGCCACAACCGCGAAATATCTCGTCACCGGCGCCTCCGGCCAGCTTGGCGCGCTCGCCATCGACGCCCTGTTGAAGAAAGTCCCCGCCTCCCAGGTCGTCGCGCTCGTCCGCCGGGCCGAAGCCGCCGCGCCGCTGGAAGCGAAGGGTGTCGAGGTGCGCATCGGCGACTATACCGACGTCGCCGCGCTCGAAAAGGCCTTCGCCGGCATCGACCGGCTGCTGCTGATCTCGTCGTCGGAAGTCGGCCAGCGAGCAGCCCAGCACAAGAACGCCGTCGACGCGGCGAAGAAGGCCGGCGTCGGCTTCATCGCCTACACATCGATCCTGCACGCCGATACCTCGCCGCTCAGCCTCGCGGTCGAGCACCGCGAGACGGAAGCCCAGCTCGCCGCCTCCGCCATCCCGTATGCCCTCCTGCGCAATGGCTGGTACACCGAGAACAAGACCGGATCCATCGCACCGGCGGTCGAGCATGGCGCCTATCCGGGCGCGGCCGGCGACGGACGCATTTCCAGCGCCCCGCGCGCCGATTACGCCGAGGCTGCGGTCGCGGTGCTGACCGCCGACACGCTTGAAAACGGCGCCGTCTACGAACTGGCGGGCGATACGAGCTTCTCCATGCAGGACTTCGCCGACGCAATCGCGCAAGCCGCCGGAAAGCCGGTCGCCTATGCCGATATGAGCGAGGCCGATTATGCCGCCATGCTCGAGGGCGTGGGCCTGCCCGCCCCGATCGCGGCGATGCTCGCCGATAGCGACGCCGGCACGGCGAAAGGCGCGCTGGAAGACAATTCGAAGACGCTGTCGGACCTCATCGGTCGCCCGACCACGCCCTGGAGCGAGACGGTCGCCGAAGCCGTAAAACAGCAGAAGGCGGCTTAAGCCGCAGCCCGAGGGGGCCTCACAGCCCCCTCACCCGGGGCTCGCCGCGAGGGGTCAGCATCAGTTCGCTGATCGCCCAGACCAGCGCGTCGAGCCGATCCGGGGAATGGCCAGATGCTAGCCCGTCCGTGCCGAAGGCGCACATTTCGTCTTCCAGCGCATCGAGCCCCGGCGCGTGCGTCACGCGCTTTTGCTCGTAGAGCGCGGAGACCGGTTCGGCGCGCAGCCGCTTGCCGCGATTGGCATGCACCTTCTTCAGCGCCACGCGCGGCTCGACCTGCCGGATCACGGCCTCCACCATATCGCCGCCCTGGTTGACCTCGGCCAGCATCAGATCGGCGCGAAGCGTCTCGTAGAGCGCCACCGCGCGCGCCGCCCAGACGTCCGGCCTGGCCGCGCGGATGCTCGCATCGGCGATAACATGCGCCTTTCCGTCAGTTGACAGACCCGCCGCGACGATGCCGCAGGCATCCGAGCTTGCCTTCGAGCCCGCCGGCGGATCGACGGCGACCACGATGCGGCGCAGATCGGCGGGCGTCGGCCGCCGCTGTGCGTCGAGCCTCGCGCGCGACCACAGCGCGCCCTCGCGTTCCGTCAGCAATTCGCCCATAAGCTCCTGCTTTCCCAGCATCGTTTCGGCATATTTCGCCCGGACCGAGGCGATGAAGCCCGGCGCCAGATTCTTTGCATTGTCGAAGGTCGTGCCCCGCGTCACCATCGTCGCCGGATCGTCCGCCAGCTCCTTGATAAGCTTCAGCGGCTTCGGCGTGGTCGTCACGCAGGCGCGCGGATCGCGGCCGAGGCGCAGTCCGAACATCGCCATGTCCCATGTTTCGCGCGCATACCGCCACGCGCACAATTCGTCGGCCCACAGCGCATCGTGCTGCGGCCCGCGCAGCCGTTCCGGCTCCTCCGCCGAAAACAGCATCGCCTGCGCCCCGTTTTTCCAGACCAGCCGGCGGCGGCTCGCCATGTAATGCGGCCGCCCCGTCAGCCGACCCTCCGGGGTGTGGTCGCCTTTCCAGCACACCGACAGAAGCCCGCTCTCGCCGCGCACCATGATGTCGCGCGCATCGGCCATGGTTGGCGCGACAAGCGCGATGCGCCCTCGCCCGCGCCGCACCTGTTCGCGCACCCATTCCGCGCCGGCCCGCGTCTTGCCGAAGCCGCGCCCGGCCAGGATCAGCCAGGTGCGCCAGTCGCCGGGCGGCTCGGTCTGTCCGGGCCGCGCCCAGAATGCCCAGTCACGCAGACGCTGCAGGCTGTCGAGGCTACTGGCCACCTCCTTCATCGCAAGAAGCCGTTTGGGCGGACAGGTGTCGATCGATGAGGTCTTCATACTTCCTCCGCGCTTCCGCCAGTTCGGCCGTCGTGAGGGTTACGGTTTCTTCCTGGAAACCGACAAGGCCGCCGCAGGTCGGGCAGATTTCGCCGGGCGCGGGGCAGTCCGAGCCTCTTTCCGGCGCGATGCCGGCCAGCCGCGCGTTGCGTTTTTCCATGCGCGCCTCGGCCTTGCCTTCCTGGTAACGTCGCCGGCTCTGCGGCGCGCCCTGCAGGAAATACATGACCGTGTTCCTGTGCACGGATTCCTCCAGACCGATGCGCGGATAGGAATAGTCCTTCAGGCCATAACCATGGAAACGCTCCGCGGTTTCGGGCGTGTCATGAAGCAGGGCCCGGGCAGAGGGCCGCGGTTCCGAATCCTCGCTCATCGCTCGTTCTCCTTTCGATTGCCGGGTTTTCGAATTGGCGCTAATCTCGACCTGTCTCAACGGAATATCGACATGCCCGTTGTCCTTGGGCGTCAGCAGAACGCCCCGCACGCAAAGGCCTACAAATGGTGGCCGCCACCTCGCTGGACCGGCAATCTGTCCGCCAACAAAGCTGGCGCGCCGCTTGTTTTCCGACACATATTTGGACCGCGGCGAATTCGACAGCCGCATCCGGGTGCTTGCGCGCAAGAACGCGGCCTGATTACGGCCAACAAAAAGGGCCGCGGCGCGAAGGCGCCGGGCCCAATTTTACGATTATGCCCGGAGGGTATCAAAAGGGCGCGACGGCGTCAAGGAATTTATTCCTGTATGTAGACGCTGGCTGTAAGCTTCCAGTCGTTTGTCGATCCGAAACACCGTCCGCCCGGCCGCGTATGGGGCCACGCTTCCAACCATCATGGACGAAGACGCGCTGACGCCAAGGCCGATCGCGCTGACCGCGTTCGGCGAGAACGCCTGTGGCGGACGTAATCGGTTTCAGGCTGTCGGCGGGGGGTTCCGGATGCCACTGCGGATCTGGCAACCGTCTTCGGTTGCCGAAACCCGTTTCGCCAGAATGCAAAACGCCCGCCTGAAATCGGGCGGGCGTTTCGCGTTTACGGGTTTTCGGCCTGTCAGGCGGCCCGGCTGTGGCTTGGAAGCGACTGCGTCTGCAACGCTTGCTTGTCGTTTGCCTTGCCCGTCTCGCGGATGCCGCGACGGCGATTGAGCTGGAAACGGCTGACCAGTATGGCCAGGTCTTCGGCCGCCTCCGCCAGCTTGTGGCCGAGCGCGGTCGACTGCTCGCCCATCGCCGCATTCTGCTGCGTCATCCGATCGATTTCGGTCACAGCCACCGAAATCTCCTTGAGACCGACCGACTGCTCCTTCATGCCGCCGGCGATGGAATCGACATTGGCGTCGATCGAGGTCACGAATTCGTCGATCCGGCTGATCGCGGCGCCGGTGTCTCCAACGAGCTTGACGCCGGCTTCGACTTCGCCCGCGGAATTGCGGATGAGATCGGCGATTTCCTTGGCCGCCTGGGCGGAGCGCTGAGCCAGCTCGCGCACTTCCTGGGCGACAACGGCGAAGCCCTTGCCGGCGTCGCCTGCCCGTGCCGCCTCGACGCCGGCATTCAGCGCCAGCAGGTTGGTCTGGAACGCAATCTCGTCGATCACCGATATGATCTGGCCGATCTCTCCCGAGGCGCGTTCGATACGCTGCATGGCGGACACCGCGTTTTCGACGACTTCCGTGGAGTCCTGAGCGCAGGCCCGGGCTTCCTTGACGAGGTTACGCGTATCCATGGCGCGCTCGGAGGCACTGTTGACGGTCGCCGTGATCTGTTCCAGCGCGGCCGAGGTCTCCTCAAGCGCGGCGGCCTGCTGCTCCGTGCGCCGGGCCATGTCGTCGGCCGCGCTGCGCATTTCCCCGCTCGAATCCTTAAGCAGGTTGGTGCGCTCCAGAACCTTTTCGAGCGTCTCCTGAAAGGCTCCGATTGAGTTGTTGAAATCGGCACGCATCAGTTCGAACTGCTCGGCAAAGGGTTCGTCGATCGTCATGCGGATATTGCAATCCGCGAGCCGTTTGAGGCCGGCGCCGAGCTTGTCGATCACCTCGGTCAGCTGCGCGGCCTGTTCCGCCTTCTGCGCTTCGCGTGTGCGGCGATCCGCCTCGCGGCGGGCCGCAGCCGTCTCAGCCTCCTGCTGAAGCTTCAGCTTTTCCAGGCCCGCCTGGCGGAAGACGGCGAGCGCAGACGCCATGCGGCCGATTTCGTCGCTGCGTTCGGCATGTGGCGCCTCCTCGGAGAAGTCGCCGTCGGCAAGGCGGCCCATATAGTTCGTCATTGCGGAGAGCGGCCGTATCGCCCGCACGCGCAGGAAGACGATGCCGCCGATGAACAGGATTACGGCGAGACCGGCTGCCGCAAGGGCAAACGTTTGCAGCCGGGCGCTGGTCTCCAATGCGGCGTCCTCGGATTTCGTCAAATGGGCTCCGGCGGCATCGACCAGCTTGGTGACTTCCGTGCGATGCGCGTAGAAGCGCTCCATCAGGGCATCCATCACCGCCATCGAACCTTCGGGCGAGAAGTCGGTCTGGGGAATATACTGTTCGCCCATCACCTGCCAGAAGGCGTCCGCAGTGCTGTAGACGCCGTTTTCGAGCAGAGCCCTTTCGTTTTCAGGCAGGGGCTGCGTCTTCCAGAACGCCTTGCGCTCGTCATATTGCGCCTGCAAGTCGAGGATCGTCTGCCGATTGATATCGCGACGCTCCTCATGCATGTCGCCCTCATAGGCCAGCATATAGGCTTCCACCACGAACATGGGCGGCGGCAGGATATCGGCGATCAGGTCCTTTTCGTTGACGATGTCGTTGTAGATCGGCCCCCTGATCTTCAGCTTTTCCAGGGTATAGGTCTGAATTCCAATCGAGGCGAAAAGGCCGGTTACGACAACCACGGCAAAAACAGTCAGCAATCGAGCGATCGTTAGGCTAGGCATAGTCTTCCCCTGACAGGTCTCGGCCAAGCCGAGCGGAGCTTGTTACTTCTGCTGGATGGAGCCGGTGTCATGCCGGAGAAACGCTTCGCATCATGCGAAACGACATTGTTTCCGCGACCGTGCGGCAATCGTTCAGCCGCTCAAGTGACTGAATTCACATCAAGTTTCTTCTTCTTTTGGCCAGCGTTCCGCGTCGACTTGCTGTTGTCCCACAGGCTGGAATGCGTTCTCCGCCTTAAATGTCTGACCGCTTCCGAATACCGATGCGCGAACGCATCGAGTTGTTTCACGCCATTGTCCGTACGATTGCTCGTGTTCAGCTGCGATTCGCTCAATTCTCTTCCTCCCCGCCCCGGTTGGAACGGCCCCGTCTCACGCATATTCGGCAACGTCCCGCGAAGTTCCGCGGGCAAATGATCAGGAAAAGAGCAATAACCCCGCGTCAGTTAAAAATTGCTTTCTTTGTACAATTCTTGCTGCCGCTCAGTGCGAAAGGGCCGTTGATTTGAGGGGCGTCCGGCACCCTCCGCCCCACGACGCAGCGAAGTTTCCGCGGTTTTTCAGCAGTATGGCGCCAAACTTGCCCGCTCTTTGCAAATCTTGCTTTGCCAATTGGGAAAACCCGCGGGTGGCCTGTTAAGAAAGAGTTAACCCTTCAAAGCCGATATTCCCGGTCACATTCACATTTCCCGAAGGTCGTCATGGGGTCCTCGCTCGCCTTTCGCAGACTTCAGCTTGCCAAGCAGGCAGTGGCGAAATCCTGGCGAGGATTTTCGGCGCAGTATACGCCGATCGACCAGACGGACCCTTATTCCTTCGAGTTCACCGGAACCGAACATTATCTGGCAAATCACGACCTGATTCTGGACGACGGTTCCATGACCGTGGATGGCCTTTCCCCTGCGCCCGGCGGCGACCTGCGCGGAAAAATGACCTATGTGCCGTCCGGCCGCAAGATCGAAGGCTGGGCGCAACCGGCGGACAGGAACAACTCCTTCACCGCGATCTATTTCGATCCGGCGATCCTGTCGGAGGAAACGGAGCGGATGTTTTCCACCGGCGACTTCGTGCCATCTGTCTATTTCCGCGACGACAATATCCGCAACACGCTTGAACGCCTCGAAATTGCGTTGAGGTCCGACAACGACAATCACGTGTTCGTCGAGACGCTCGGCCTGCTTGGCGCGTTGGAAGTCGCCCGCCTGCAAGCGGAGTTCGCGGCAGCGCCCGATTATCGGACGAGCAAGCTTTCGGCGCGGCAGGAGCGACGCGTCCGCGATTTCATCGACGCGCGTTACGCGGACGATATCGGCTTGTCCGATCTGGCCGAAATCGCGGGGCTCAGCCGGTTTCACTTCGCACGTCAGTTCAAGGCCACCTTCGGCACCACGCCGCACCAGTATCTGATGGACAAACGGATCGAGGCTGCGCGCGACATGCTGAACCGCGCCGGACTGTCGATGGCCGAAATCGCGCTGAAATCAGGCTTTCGGTCCGACACCAATTTCTCGCGGGCCTTTCGCACCCAGACAGGCGTGTCCCCTTCCGCCTACCGCAAGACAGTCATGGGTTAACATGCTCCCGGCATGTCTTGACTAAACCCCGAAACCGGGCATAACTCATCGCGTCGTTTTCGCGCATCGCCAATGTCTTCTTCGGGCCCCGCGCAGTCTTCCGCCACAGTAATCCGACCCTCATTTTTCAATAACGTGCCGTAACTCTTCGTTCCGAAACGTTACCGGGTCAGGATCATCTCCATGGAACCGCCCGGAAATTGCCTTTTTTCGGCCACGCTGCGCCGATTTTCAGCGCCTACCCGAAAACACGGCCCAGACACGCGGCTGTCAGCGACAAGAAAAACAACACGCTTCATGATCCGGTTTCCTTTCGACGGGCGCGATTTCATGCGCTCCGCCCGCATTTCCACGGTCGCCGTGCTGGTTGCGGCGACATCCGTTGCGTCCATGCCGCTCAACCGGCCAATGGTCACGGACCTGCAGGTCGATCTCGTCCTGCCTCCGACCGCCTATCTTCTGCCGCCCGTCATCGATGTAGCAGTGCCGGTCGCCCGGCCGGTCGTCCCGTCGGTGCCCTATCTCAACCCGCCCGCGATCCCGGAGCCGCCGATTGCGGAAAATCAGGTCGCCTGCCTCGCGAAGGCCATCTATTTCGAGGCGCGCGGGGAGCCTGAAAAGGGCCAGAAGGCCGTCGCGCGCGTGATCATGAACCGCGTCGCCTCCAAGGCCTATCCCAATACGATCTGTGGCGTGGTCTACCAGAATCACACCCGCCGCAATGCCTGCCAGTTCTCCTTTGCCTGCGACGGCCATTCCGATGTCGTTCGCGAAAAGTCGGCCTGGAGCCGCGCGAAGTCCGTTGCAAAGGATGTCGTCGAAGGGCGCGGCGTGCCCGCCGCCATCTTCACGGCCACCCATTACCACGCCGACTATGTGCATCCGCGCTGGGCGAGCCGACTGAGGCGCCTGTCCAAGATCGGCAACCACATTTTCTACGCCGGCTGAAAAGGACCGTCCGCACCAGGCGTGGCATATCCCTCAGGCAGCAACCTCCGGTGTCATGCCTCTGTGGACGCGCGACTTTCCGTATAGTAACTTCTGGCCCCCGCGATCTTGCCATCAGGATCAAACAAAAGGAGCCAGACATGAAGTCGATTGCAATTGCCACCGCCCTGTTTCTGTCCGCAATGGCGGTTCAGGTCCAGGCGGCCGACGAGGCCGTTCTTTCGCCTGCGGCGATGGAGCAGCTCGCGCTTGCCGAAAAGCTGATCGCGCTCGGGCGTACAAACAACGATCCGCTTCTGTTGATCGCTGCCGCGCAGATCCGCAATACGGTCAGCGACGAACCGGTGGGCCTGCCGGGCGAGCGCACACCGCAAGCGGCCCTGATCGACGAGGCCAAGTCGCTCGCCGGTGACCGGCAGGACCTGATCGGCATCGCCGACGACATTGCCGCCGCCCGTTCCAAGGGCTGCTCGGTCCGCTATGGCTGCCAGAACCCCTATCTGAACTGAGCGTCCCGCGGGAACGGGGCGTCAAGGCACCAGGTAGTGGGCGTCCCAGTTCTCGCGCGGCACGACAGCGCCGATCTTGTATTCGAAGGATTTGAGCTCGATACGCTCCGGCCCGGTCTTGCAGACATAGGAAAGCCTGCGCCACTCGCCGCCGCTGCGAAACGCCGCTCCCTTCGCGGTTACCGTGTTGGTATCGAATTTCGGATCGCCGAAGGCATAGGCGATCACCTTGTCCGGTTTGAAGCGCTTCGACTCGCGCGCAATCGTCTCCAGCGCGGCGATGTCGCAACGCTGCTCAAGCCGCGTTTGCGGGTCCATCTGCTTCAGCGATGAGATCATCTTCGGCGTTATCGCCAATGTCGGTGTTGCACTCAGGCCGAGTGCGGCCAGGGTGAGAGCGGCAGCTGCTAATCTAGTCACGTCGTTCGGAAGTCCTGTTCGATTGTTCCGTTTGCGATTATTGCGTTCGATTGCCACGGCGGCGATTCACCGCTGCGGAGTTAGCCTGCCTAAATAAGGCGGACAAGTCCGGCGATTGCGGGATGACCGTAGCGGCCGTTTCGCCTATAGGCGGACGCGAAACCAGAATCGCATTGGACAAGGGATCTCGGCATGCAAGGCGGCAGTAACACGCCCGTTCGCGGCCTCGGCTTTGCGTTCCTGGCCTTTGCGCTGTTCGCGACGCATGACGCGATCATCAAAGCGCTCGGGCAGAGCTATTCGGTTTTCCAGATTCTGTTCTTCGCGATGCTGTTCGCCTTTATCCCGATGACCGTGCTTGTGCTCGCCGATCGGTCGACCGGCAATTTCCGGCCGCACCATCCCTGGCTTATCCTGGCGCGCTCGGCGACCACGCTGGTCTCGATGTCCTGCGCCTTCTACGCCTTCGCGACGCTGCCGCTCGCCCAGGTCTACGCATTGCTGTTCGCCACACCTCTGCTGATTACCGTGCTCTCCGTGCCGCTGCTCGGCGAAACGGTGCGCGCGCAGCGATGGGCGGCGGTTGTCGTCGGCCTGATCGGCGTGATCATCGTGCTGCGCCCCGGCGCCTCGGCGCTCACCGGGGGCCATTTCGCTGCGCTCGGCTCGGCGCTGTCCAGTTCGTTCGCCGCCATCATCATCCGCAAGATTGGCGCGGAGGAACGCTCGGCCGTGATGATCCTCTATCCGATGCTCGCCACGATCATAGCCATGGGGGCGCTGCTGCCCTGGGTCTATACGCCGGTGGAACTGCCCGCGCTCGGCATGATGGCGGCGGTCGGCGCCCTGTCGGTGACGGCGCAACTCGGCACCATCACCGCCTATCGCTTCGCACCGGCTGCGGTGATCGCGCCGATGCAATACAGCCAGATCCTGTGGGCCACCGGTTTCGGCATCGTCTTCTTCGCCGAACAGCCGGACTCGATGGTCGCGCTGGGCGCTAGCATCGTCATCGCGTCGGGCATCTTCATCGTCTGGCGCGAAAGCCGCGCCAATGTGTCGGAGCGCAGCCCGGTGCTCAAGACCCCCAATCCGCGCTTCGACGCCGGCCCGTCGCCACGCCCGAAATTCTGGCGGCGCAAGTCAAAAGCCTGACCCCGGGCATTCGGTCCAACAACCGCGAATGCGAGCCTTCAATGTTTCCGGAAACGGGTCTATAGCGTGGCCCGAACCGCGCATTGCGCAGCATCCGGCACGAGGAATGAGAATTATGAACATGGCGATGTCACCGGTCGATCCCGATGGTCTGATGGAGTTTTCGGTGGTCTTCACCGACCGTTCCCTCAACCACATGTCGAAGGCGTTCCAGGGCGTCATGAACGACCTCCACGCCATGTTGTGCGAGGTCTACAGGGCCGAAACCGCCGTCGTCGTGCCGGGCGGCGGCACCGCCGGCATGGAGGCGGTCGCCCGCCAGTTCGCGGCGGACGCGAAGGTTCTCGTCATCCGCAACGGATGGTTCTCCTATCGCTGGACGCAGATCCTCGAAATGGGCGACATCGCTTCCGAAACGGTTGTGCTCAAGGCCTCGCAGGTCGGCAATGAAACCACCTCGGCTTTCGCCCCGCTCTCCGTCGAGACGGTCGCCGCCAAAATTCGCGAGGAGCGTCCGGGCGTCGTCTTCGCGCCGCATGTGGAAACCTCGTCGGGCATCATTCTTCCAGACGATTATCTCAAGGCCGTCGCCGAAGCGGCGCATGATGTCGGCGCCCTGTTCGTGCTCGATTGCATCGCGTCCGGCGCCATCTGGGTCGACATGCAGGCAAACGGCGTCGATGTCCTGATCTCGGCGCCGCAAAAGGGCTGGAGCGCCTCGCCGGCGGCCGGGCTCGTGATGCTCGGCGCGCGTGCGATCGAACGGCTCGGCGAGACGACGAGTTCGAGCTTCACGCTCGATCTGGGCAAATGGCGCGACATCATGCAGGCCTATGTCGGCGGCGGCCACGCCTACCACTCGACCATGCCGACCGACGCCCTTGTCGTGCTGCGTGACCGGATGGTCGAGACCCGCGATTTCGGCTTCGAAACCGCCCGCGAAAAGCAATGGGAACTTGGCCGCAAGGTTCGCGCCCTGCTCTCCGGTAACGGCTTCCAGTCCGTCGCCGCGCCGGGCTTTGAGGCGCCGGGCGTCGTCGTCAGCTACACGAAGGATCCCGATTTCCAGAACGGTAAGAAGTTCCTGGCCCAAGGCATGCAGATCGCCGCCGGCGTCCCGTTGATGTGCGACGAACCGGCCGATTTCCGCACCTTCCGCATCGGTCTGTTCGGGCTGGACAAGCTGGCGGATGTCGACGGCACCGTCGCGCGGCTGGAGACGGTCCTCGACAAGCTCGCGGACGCCTGACCCGGATCCGATTCTTCCTTTCATTCGATTGGTCGTAAGTCTCGTTTGCGCGGGAAAGGAGCGTTGAGCGATGCGTTTTGGGTACAAGGACAGTTCGCTCAGAAGCGTCGTACGGCGTTGGCGGCAAAGCTATCTCTTCGAGGCAAAGGTGGCTGTTGCGGCGCGCAAGCGGCGTTTCATGAAGAACATGACTGTCATCGGGATAACGGGCAGCTCCACGAAGTCCACGACCACCGAAATTCTTCGTCACATTCTTTCGCAAAATCACCGTGTCGTCGGCAATGACTTCGATAACGGTCTCAACACGATCGTGCGCATACTGAAAAACGCCCCCCTGAACAGCGAGTTCGCGGTGCTCGAAGTCGCGGCCGGCAAGACGCCGCAAATCGAGCGTGGCGCGCGGATCATGCGTCCCGATGTCGCCATCGTGACCATGATCGACCTGGAGCACTATTCCGCGTACCGGACCAAGGAGGCCGTCGCGCACGAGAAGGGTCATCTGGTCGAAGCGCTTCCGGCTTCGGGCATCGCCCTGCTCAACGCGGACGACGACCACGCAATGGCCATGGCCGGGCGCACCGCTGCCCGCATTGTCACTTTCGGTCTGCAGGCCAACGCCGATTACCGCGCGCAGGACATCCCCTTCGATCTCCGCAACGGATTGCGCATGCGCGTGAGCGGTCACGGCTATGACCTGCCAATCGGCGCGAACCTGTTTGGCCGGCATTTCTATCTGCCAGTCCTGGCGGCAGTCGCCTGCGCGCTCGAGATGGGAGTGTCCCCGGAGATCGTGCAGCGGGCTGTCGCCTCCTATGCCGGCATCATCGACCGCTGCGGCGTCTTTCCCGTTTCCAGCGGACCGGTCTTCGTGATGGATACCCGCAAGGCGCCTTTTCATTCGATAAAACTGCCCATGGATGCGCTTGCCGAGATCGATGCCCCCCGCAAGACGATCGTGATCGGTCAGATAGGCGACTATGGCGGAACTTCCGCGAAACCCTATACGGTCGCCGCGAAGCATGCCGCCACGGTTGCAGACCGGGTCTTCATGGTCGGTCCGACTGCCGGCAAAGCCAGGTTCGACGAAGCAAACTCAAGCTGCGAATTCGCGCGGTTCGGCGACCTGCGCGACCTTGCCGGGCATCTGAAGGAAACCGCATTGGCAGGGGAAGCCATCCTGTTGAAAAGCGCTTCGAACCTGCACCTCGAGCGCGCAGTGTTGGCGCTTCAGACAGACGTCAATTGTTGGGCGGAGACTTGCGGGAGGGATTCCAACTGCTTTTCCTGCGGCCTCTACATGTTGCCTTTTCACGATCATCCGCACGGCGAGCGTGCGCACAAGAAGCTCGCGAAACAGCTCGGTGCGAAATCGGCGGTCCGGAGCGCCCTGGGAAGCCGGAAAGATATTTGTCCTGGAAACGGGAATGGAGTGGGGAAATGAGCGCGGCCATGGCAACCCGGGAAGACAGTCCTCATTCAGAACAGCCCGCGTCAGTGGATCCGAAACATGCGAGGATCACGACGCCGGCGCCGGTCGAACTCTTCCGGGATTATCGGAACATGGACCCGACGCCCGTTGTCTGGCTGAGGGGGGCGCGCGCCGCGATGGTGTGGCGCGCCCGGCCCGGATGGCGCGCCGCCACGATCTACCTGCGCCTGGTCGGCTGGATCGTGCGTTTCCCGCCAGATGTGGTCCGCTTCTTGTACCGGCATGGCCGAACATGGAAAGAGACCTTCGGGCGATCCTATCTTCAGCAGGCCGGCGACATGTGCGTCATCGCCTTCACCAACGCTTTGATGCCGCGTGACTATTATCGGTGCGATATTGCCCGCAAGCGCAACACCGATGCTTTTTTTCATTTCGTGCCCTACGGGCTCACGGCCACGCCCGTAACGGTCATATCCGCGGCAAGCAGCGACGGAAACCTGGCGACTATCGGCAACAAGTGGGCCCTGGGCAAAAAGCTTGCCGAAAGTGGCATTCCGGTCCCGGCAACCTACGCGCTTGTCCATGGCACGAGTTCGGTCGCACCGGACGGCAGCAAACCGGTGCTGCCCGAAACCGACCTGCTGGTCAAACCGGCGGCGGAACTGCAAGGTCACGGCGTAAGCGTTTGGCGTTTCGACAACGCGGCAAAACGATGGTCAAACGGACAGCAAAGCCTCGACGTGCAGGAATTTTTTGCCGAACTCGGACGCAGATCCGAGGAAATGGCCGGCGGCGCCATCGTGCAGGAAGTGCTTCGAAATCATTCGGATATCCTGCCCTTCGCGCCCTATGCGTTGTCGACATTCCGAGTCGAGACGATGATCGACGAGGCCGGCGATCCGACCGTCGTGATCTGCCAGTTCCGGACCGCCGTCGATCCGGCGTCGGTGGTCGATAATTTCCACGCCGGCGGCTACATGTTCTTGGTGGATACGGAGCGGGGGTGTTTTGCCGAGGGACATCACGGCAGGTATTCGTCGGAACCTGTCTTGATGCTTGAACATCCCGTGACGAAAGCGCCCATCACCGGCGAGACGGTCCCAGGGTTGGATAACGTGCTCGCACTTGCGATCGAGGCGCACCGGCTCTTTCCCGAATTGCCGTGCATCGGTTGGGATATCGCCCTGTCGGACAAGGGTCCGGTCGTGATCGAGGCGAACGTGCCGCCCGGGCTTCAACCGACCCAACAGGTGTCGATGGGCGGCTTCGTACAAACGCGTTGCATGGAATTGCTCGGCTATCACGCGAAACGGTGGATAGAAGAAAACGAACCGCCGCAATCGCGGTTTCGCGTCGGCGCGAAACGAACCGCTCCGGGTCGCAAGTAGGGGTTGCGCGGACTGCTTCGGCTAAAGTAAGTACACTACTAAATTTTGTAAGATCTGACCTATTCAAACGTCTTGGGCGAAAATGGCGTCATGCGAATTTCAGTTTTGATTTCGACCTACAACGCCCCCCGTTTTCTCCGAAACACCCTGATCGGCTACGCACAGCAAACTCATCGGGATTTCGAGATCGTCATCGCTGACGACGGTTCGACCATCGAGACAAAAGAGATGCTGGCGTCCGTTGCACGGGATGTCCCGTTCAACATGGTTCACTGCTGGCACGAGGATCGAGGCTTCCGCAAAACAATCATCCTCAATCGCGCGATAGGCATGGCGAGTGGCGACTACCTGATATTCAGCGACGGCGACTGTATTCCGCGAAAGGATTTCGTGCAGATCCATGCCGCAAAAGCCCGCCCGGGCTGTTTTCTTTCCGGCGGCGTCGAGTACCTCTCGAAGGCGGCAACCGAAGCGATCGGCGATCGCATGATCGAGGCGCAGGACCTGTTCGATCCTGTCTGGCTGTCAAAGAACCGGGATCGGCGGCGCATTTTCGGCAAGGTCAATCGCAGCCCCATTCTTCAGGGTCTGCTCCGGCGCTTCGGTCCGGCCGCACCGACATTCAACGGTCACAACACGTCGGCCTGGAAGCAGGACATATGTTCGGTAAACGGATTTGACGAACGCATGGCCTATGGCGGGCTCGATCGGGAATTGGGCGAACGCATGACAAATAACGGCGTCAAGGGCGTGAGCGTTCGGTACGACGCCATTCTCGCACACCAGTGGCACGGTCGCCCCTATGCCACCGATGAGAGCTGGCGGCTCAATTCCGCGATACGCGCCGACGTAAAAGCGCAGAAAACGCGCTGGACGGAATGGGGCATCGAACACGGCCGATAAAGCGAAGGCGTCGACAGCCTTATTGCATTGCAACATCGGTCGGAATCGAGTTCTGTCTGGTGACTGCGCGGCGGCGGCCCTCTGCCGCCGTTTGAGTTGGAAATCTGAACACGATGTTTTTCGCGATTTTGGACGTGTTGATCTACATTCGACACCCGCGCCTTATGATCAGCTTTATCCGGCATATGGGTTACTGGCCTCGTCCCGCCCTCCCGCGCCGCTACAACGAGAAATATCTCTGGCGCAAACTGTTCGATCACGATCCCCGCTTCACCGAATGCATCGACAAACTTCGCGTCAAATCCCGTGTTCGGGAGCGGCATCCCGGCGTTCGGCTGCCTGAAGTCTTGTGGGAGGGCGATGATCCGGAGGAGATCCCGGCCTCCTTGCTGTCCGGCAACTGCGTCGTGAAGGCCAATCACGGCTGTGGCTGGAATGTGCTGGTTCTCGACGGAAAGGTGGACCGCGGCGAGCTGAACCGGAAGGCGCGAAAGTGGATGAGGAGACGCTACTACGGCCGGGGACGCGGCGAATGGGGCTATAAGAACATCACGCCGCGCTTGTTTGTCGAAGAGATGATGATGGCCGCAGGCGCGCCGGTCGATTGCGAATACAAATGCTACATCGCCGGCGGGGAACTCATCTATGTCTATGTGAAGGTCGACCGTTTCGGCGCCGAGCCGAGAGAGGCCGTTCTGGATCCCGACGGGAACTACAAGGAAACGATTATCGACCGGGCGAGGACAACGGTGCCGTTTCCCAAACCCGGGCACTGGGACAAGATCGTATCGGTGGCGAAAACCATGGGGAGCGAGTTCGATTTCGTGCGTTGCGACCTGTACGAAATCGACGGCGAGATCTGGTTCTCCGAATACACCTTCTATTCGCTTAGCGGTTACACCTTCGTCGACTGGCCGGAGGTCAACGAGAGACTGGTTCGCGCCTGGGACATACGGCGCTCCTGGTTTCTGACGACACCGCAGAAAGGATGGCGCGCGTTTTACGCCGCCAGGTTGAAGGCCGCGCTAGACGCCCCGATTGCGCAGTGACCGCGATCTCACGCCTGCGCGACCTTCCGCCACTCCCTTCCGCCACTCCCATTGTCCGGCCGGATGGATTATGTGACGGTGCGAATGGAGACCCCGATGAGCGCGCCTGACAGAGACGACTATCCGCCCCTTCCCCCGATGACGACCGGTCCGGCCGGCAAGTGCCCGCGTTGCGGCCAGGGGTCCATCTTCAAGGGGTTCATCAGCCTGAAGGAACGCTGCGAGGTCTGCGGCCTCGACCTGACCTTCGCGGACGCCGCCGACGGCCCGGCCTTCTTCGTCATGCTGGTCGCCTCGGTGCCGATCCTCGGCATCGTCTTGTGGCTGGGGCTTGGCGTCGGCGTGTCCTACTGGCTGACGGCGATCCTCGCCATTCCGCTGATCGCCATCTTCGCTGTCCTGCCGATCCGCCCGGTCAAGGGCTGGCTGGTATCGAGCCAGTATTTCCACAAGGCCGAACAGGGTAAACTGGATACCGAACAGAACTGACTTCTTGTCTTGAGGTCGCCGCTTAAATGCGGCATGAGTAGCCAGGGGCATGCAGCACAGGGCGAGTCCGGCATTCGCGCAGGCGAGCCGGCCCGCATTGCGATGAGTGCGGGTTGCCGGCGGCCAGATGAAAAATCCGTTTCGAAACAAAAGCAGCGATGAAAAGGCGAAGCCTCGGCTGAGGAAACGCTCGTTCTTGCTCGAGGTCGACGCCTGGATCGACTCCAATCTCTATGAGTCGCGCTTCGCGGCCGGCGAGATCTGGGAGGAGATCATCATCTTCTCGCGCCGCTTCCGCGCCCGCGGCATCAAGCGTTTCTTCGTCGAAATCCTCGGTGAGAGCGCGACGCTCGGCGCGGGCGGCCTCGTCGTCATGCTGATGCTGGCCCTGCCCGCCTCCGAGGAAATTTCCGCCAACTGGCGCGAACAGGACGAATTCGCCGTCACCTTTCTCGACCGGTATGGCAACGAGATCGGAAAGCGCGGCATCCTGCACTCGGATGCCGTGCCGATCGACGAACTGCCGGACCACCTGATCAAGGCCGTGCTCGCGACGGAAGACCGGCGCTTTTTCGCTCACTACGGCATCGATGTGTTCGGACTGGTCCGCGCGATGACCGAGAACGCCCGCGCCGGGACAGTCGTGCAGGGCGGGTCCACGATCACGCAGCAGCTCGCCAAGAACCTGTTCCTGACGCCCGAGCAATCGCTGGAGCGCAAGATCAAGGAGGCATTCCTGTCGCTGTGGCTGGAGGCGAACCTCTCCAAGGAGGAAATCCTCAAGCTCTATCTCGACCGTGCCTATATGGGCGGCGGCACGTTCGGCGTAGCGGCGGCGGCCGAGTTCTATTTCGGCAAGGATGTCCGCAACGTTAATCTGGCGGAAAGCGCCATGCTGGCGGGCCTGTTCAAGGCGCCGGCCAAATATGCGCCGCACATCAACCTGCCGGCGGCCCGCGCACGCGCCAATGAGGTGCTGACCAACATGGTGCAGGGCGAATTCATGACGGAAGGCCAGGTCACAGGCGCGCGCCGCCATCCGGCCGATGTCGTGCTGCGCGACCCGTCCGACAGCCCGGACTATTTCCTCGACTGGGCCTTCGACGAAGTGAAGAACTTCATGATCGCCCAGCATCTGCCGAACCGCTCGATCACGGTGCGCACGACGCTCGACCGCGACCTGCAGCGCGCGTCCGAAGAATCGATCGAATTCTTCCTTCGCCAGAACGGCAAGCAGTACAACGTGTCGGAATCGGCCGTCGTGCTCATCGAGAACAATGGCGCGGTGCGCGCGCTGGTCGGCGGGCGAGACTATGGCGAAAGCCAGTTCAACCGCGCCACCGCCGCCGAACGCCAGGCCGGCTCCTCCTTCAAGCCCTATGTCTATGCGGCTACGCTCGAAAACTCGGATCTGACGCCGGAAAGCGTCGTCCGCGACGGGCCTGTCACATGGCGCGGTTGGTCGCCGAAAAACTACGGCCGCTCCTTTGCCGGGCGCGTGACGCTGGCGACGGCGCTCGCCAAATCGATCAACACCGTGCCGGTGCTGCTCGCGCGGGACTATCTGAAGGGCACTGAAAAGATCGTCCAGCTGACGCATGACATGGGCATCACGTCGCCGATCATAAAACACCATACGATGGTGCTCGGCACGTCGGGCATCACGGTGCTCGACCAGGCGACCGGCTATCTCACCTTCGCGTCCGGCGGATACGCGCACCGCCGCCACGCCTTCACCCAGATCCTTAGTACGGCGGGCGATGTGCTCTACAAGCACGAAGATACGGATTTCGTCGGCGATCGCGTCATTTCCGAGCAGACCGCGCTCTATATCAACCAGATGCTCGCCAATGTGCCGAAATGGGGAACGGGTCGGCGTGCCGACCTGAAAATGACGACGGCGGCCGGCAAGACGGGCACAACCCAGTCCTACCGCGACGCCTGGTTTGTCGGATATACCGGCAACTACACCGCCGCGGTCTGGTACGGGAACGACAACTACCAGCCGACCAACCGGCTGACCGGCGGCAGCCTCCCGGCCATGACGTGGCAGCGAATCATGGAATTCGCCCATACCGGGATCGACCTCCTGCCCATTCCGGGCATTCCGCAGCCGGAAAACGCCGAACCGAAGAAATCCGACGATGCGGTTGCGGACGCGGCCGGAAAGGGGGAGCGGCCACGCGTCCTGTCCGGCACGATGTCCGACTTCCTGAAGCAGCTGGGCGACCGGCTGGAACGGGCCAAGCCGCTCAATACGGACAATCTCACCGTCGCGAGCACGCGAAACCGGTGATCCCGTCAGCTTCCAGTTGATTTCCTGTCCCGTTCCGGCACAACACGATCATGATCCGTGAACTTTCCACCCTGCTCTACGGCGTCGCCCTCGCGCTGGTTCTCGGCATCGGCTCCGCCGTGTGGGCGACCGGGCATTATCCGCTGTTCGGCGAGCTGGCGATCAACGGGTGGAACGCCAATCCCGGCGTCGGGGCCGACAGCCCGGACCCTTACTCCCAGGCCTATTTCGCCCGCTCGGGCGGCCTGCCGCTTGCGGCGGCGGAGGGCGTTGCCTTCGTGCGAGACGCCGATGACGACGGCGACACGCTGAATGCGCGCTGCATCTATGCCGTCGAGGGCGACACGCCTGGCGCGCGGCTGTGGACGCTTACTGTCCTGAGCGGCGGCGAACCCTTGCAGCCTCCCGCGGAGGGCACACCGGTCGCGCTGCATTCGCGCTCGATCCTGCGTTTCAGGAGCGGCGATTTCGACATCAGGATCGCGCCGCTTCCGCAGCCCGGCAACTGGCTCTATGCCGGATCGAGCGGCCCCTTTGCGCTTGGCCTGTCGCTCTACGACACGTCGATCGGCAGCGACACCGGCCTGACGGATCTTCGCATGCCGTCGATCAAGAATCTCGGGTGCTCCTGATGGTCCGGTTCATCTACGCGACACTGGTGGGGATCGTCGGCGCAGCGATTGTGCATCTGGCAATCGTTTTGATGCTGCCGCAGCTCTCGGAAAACGACGTCTGGCAGCAGATCGAGGCGAAAGCCGCCCAGAACGAGCCGATCCGTTTCGACCGCAACGGCGTCGAACTGTCTGCGGCGAGGACGCTGGATCCGATGTTCGCGGTCATGGCTTGCCGCTACGATTTGACGAATGGGGTCTTCTCGATCACCGCTCCGCCGACCGGCGATTTCTGGTCCGTCGCGGTGTTCGACGATCTCGGACGCATCGTCTTCTCGGCCAATGACCGTATCGTCGCCTCGGAAAACCTCGATCTCGTGATCGCCCTGCCCCTGCAGATGCGCTTTCTGCAGCAGGCATCGCGCCCCGAATTCGCCAATGCGGTGCTGACCGAGGCAAACCGAAGCGACGGCTTCGCGGTGCTGAGGGTTTTCCGGCCCGACGAAACCTACGAACCTGTCGTCCGCGATTTCATCGATCGCGTCGAGTGTGCGTCCACCCCGCTCTGACACCGGGTGGCTATTTCTTTGGTTTGCGAACCCTTTTCACGTCCTTGACGGTCTCCGACCGTTCGACACGTTCGTGCCAGACGCCCGTGAACAGGATTACTTTTCCAAAAACGCTGTCTCCATTCGCCCGGTTCGCCGTTTTCTGACGGCGGGCGATACGCGGAGCGAATGCGTCGAACCCGACAACCTGTGCCATGTCCATTTCCTCGCTCGCTGAATGCGACGGATTAGACCTGACATTTCATGGTTAACAACTTGCTAACGCTTTGGCGTCTAGGCTCGCGGTCATGTCAATCATGAGGTGGGCGCCGGCCATGACCCAAATCACTGAAACATTCGAAGCCTTCGACAATGACGAGATCGCCGTTACGGCGGTTCGCGACTTCTGCGCGATGCCTAGACCCGGCAAGGCGGATGCGACGCGGCTGGTGGATCTCGTCATGCCCTTGCTGAAATCGATCGGCGATGACAGCCGGCGGGAGATCGCCTCCCTGCTCGCGACCTCCAATGCCGCGCCGAAGCCGCTCTTGCTGGCGCTCTGCGATTATCCGGTTAGCATCTCTTCGCCGATCCTGACGCGCTGTTCCTTGCTGACCGCCTCCGAATTGATGGCCATCCTGTCGCAGCGCAGCCCCGATCACGCCCGCGCGATCGCCCGGCGCACCGATCTCGAAAGGCCGGTCGTCAATGCCCTGCGCATGCTGGAAAACGAGGGTGTCGATCGCGCGCTCGACCTGCGCCAGAGGCTGAAAAGCCCGCTGCCGCGCGAGCAGCAAGAATCGTTCGAGCAGTTCCGTGACTCGCTTCACGGCGATATTACCGCCCATGCGGAACCCACCATCGCCATGTCGATCGACGAGATCGTGTCGGCGGCGCGCGATCCGGATCCGGCCGTCCTGCACGCAACCGTTGCCGATGCGCTCGCCATCACGCGGGTCAGCGCGGCCGGCCTTTGCGGCAACCCGACCTCGCGCAACCTGATCTACATGCTGCGTTTCGTCGGCGCATCCGTCGAGGACGGGTTGAAGATCTTCACCGCGCTCGCCCCCGATCTGGCCGGAGACCCCGATGTCGTCGCCCGGTTCGCGGCGGTCTATTCGGAAATCACGACCGAGCAGGCCGTCCACAAGGTCTGGTCATGGCGAAGCGACGACCTGCTTGCCCTGGCGCGCGAGGCGCTGTCGGCCAACGATCCCGGATTGCCGGACGAGGGCCGAGCCAATATCGTTCACGAAAGCATCATGAAGGTCGCCTGACCAGGCTCAGGCGATATCGAAATAATCCGAGGCGGAGCGGCCGAACAGTTCCAGCTCGACCACCCAGAAATCCGGGTCGAGACGGGCTTCCCTCTGCAACTTCGCGTCGAGTTCGTCGGGCGAGAGCCCGTCCGCGACCTTCTCGAACAATCGCCCACCGGATGGCGGCGTGTCCCGACCGGCAAAGAGGCTTTGCGGCGCCTGGGCAAACAGCGTCGTGCCCTGGCCGAACCCACCCGGAACGCAAATGAAGATCGCACCGGCCTCGCCGGAACCGTGCCGCACGACTGCCGCGAACCCGCCCTCGCCATTGACGCGCCGGATCAGGGCCGAAACGAAGATCGCCGATGTCAGACGGCTCGACATGACGATTCCGTCTGTTGCGCGAACGATTACTGGATGAGCCCGACGGCCCGCATCTTGTCGAGCAGGGTGCCGTCGATTTCGCCGTTTACCGGCAGATGGAAGAGCGCCTGAAACTCGCGGATCGCGGCTGTCGTTTGCTCGCCGCGCACGCCGTCGACGACGATATCGGTGTTGCCAAATGCTCTCAGCGCCGCTTGCACCTTGACGACCTCGGCGGAGGGAATGTGCTCGGGTAGCGGCGCGGACCCGTTGGCGGCGCTGGCGATCAGGTCTTCGACCATCTTCGTCACCTCCGATTTGACCGCGTCGGGCTTCGGCTCGGGAATGGCCGCGGTAACGCCGAGATTGTTGCGCAGGGAAGTCATCAATTCGTCCTGCGTCAGCTCGATGCCGCGCAGTCCCGATCTCTGCTTGTAGGCCTCGATCGCCGCAACAGTCATCGGACCGCTCAGCCCGTCGACGGCGCCGTCGTAATAGCCGAGTTTCGCCAGCATGTCCTGGATGCCGGCGACCGATTGATCCGATTTCTCATCGAGAACCTGCGCCGTCTGGATATCGGGACGCGGGGCCGGAACCGGCGCGATCTTCGGAATGACCGGATGCGCAGGTTCGGCGTCTTCCTTCGTCTCGGCGAAGCGTGTCGGCTTGGGTTCGGCAGCGGCTGCCGGCTGCGTCTCCACCTTGCGGGGAGCCGGTTCCTTCGTAGGCAGGTTTTCGGCAAGTTCCGGGCGCGTGGCGAACAGCGCCGACGGATGCTGCCGGTCCTGGAAATAGACCGCGTTGGCGGTGAAAAACGTCATGGCGACGAAAAGCGCGGTCGCGCCGCCCGCGGTTCCGGGCTTCTCGGCGATCCTCTCGCCGAAAAATCCCGCCGTTTCGCGAAGTGCCGAAAGAACAGTCATTTTCTCATCCCGCGAGTCGTATCGTGTTTGTATTCGCGTCGGACCGGCCGACGCCCGCCGCCTGCCCGCCATTGTTGTTCCCGATCTCCTGGGCGCCCTTTTCATGCCCGATCGCGCCGGGAATGAAAATCGTCATTTCCGTGCCCTCGCCCGGCACGCTATTCACATCCAGCGATCCGCCATGCAATTGCACGAGGCCGGTGACCACCGTGAGGCCGAGCCCGGTGCCTTCGCACGAGCGCGTATAGGCGTTGTCGACCTGGGTGAAGGGCGTGCCGATCAGCCGCAGATCGTCGTCGGACATGCCGATCCCGGTATCGCGGACCTTCAGCAGGAAGCCGTCGCTCTTCGTTTCCGTGCCGATATGGATCGTGCCGCCGGTCTCGGTGAACTTGATCGCGTTGGACAGAAGATTGATGGCGATCTGCTTGATCGCCCGGCGGTCCGCGTCGGCCTCGTCGGCTGCCGCGTCGAGATCGAGCTCCACGGAGACTTCCTTGGCGTCGGCCTGCGGCCGCAGCATGGAGGCGCATTCGCGGACGACCGCGTTCAGGTCAAAGGGATCGCGATGAATGGCGTATGTGCCGGCATTCAGCTTGGAAACGTCGAGGATCGTATTGACCACGGCCAGCAGATGCGCGCCGGAACTGTGGATCAGATTGACATATTCGCGCTGCCTTTCATTGGCGAGCGGCCCGAAAATGTCGCGGCGCAGGATGTCGGAGAAACCGATGATCGAATTGAGCGGCGTGCGCAATTCGTGACTGACGGTCGCCAGGAACTGTCTTTCGATGCCCGGCTCGGCTGAGGCGTCCGCCGGGGCGTCTTCCGGCTTGCGCAGCCACAGAGCGATCGCGTCCTCGTCGGCGCTCAGCTCCAGACGCACCGCCTCGAAGGATTGCGGATCGCCGGCCCGCGCCACATTGATCCGCGCGGTGATTTCGGAGTGCGCCTCGCGCTTGCCCGTCACGTCGGCCAGGGCCGCGAGAAATGCGATGCGGTCGGCAAGATGCACATGCTCGACAAAGGGCCGGTCACGGCGGATCTGCGTGGCGAAGGTTCCCCTCACCCGCTTGACGATCCCCTCATGCGTGAGTTCCGCGCGGGTTCCCTCGCTTTTCGCTGCGGGAGCGGGAGCGGGTTCGATCGCGGGCGCTGTTTCCTTCCGCGCCATCAGGCTTTCCACACGCCGCGCCGTTCCGTGGCTGCCGGCAACGGCGAAGAGAACGGCGCCGCTGGTCAGTGCGAGCAACGGCGAAACCGCGATGAGAGTACCCGCCAGGGCGCTCCAGCTTGCCAGCGTGAAAATCCCGGTCGACCAGGGCTTGCGATGAATGCTCAACCAGCCGAGCGCCAGAAACGGGATTGCCAGATGCGCGAGCGCGATCGCTGTTGCGGCTCCATAAGTTCCCGGAAGGCCGAACCCGCTGAGCACCAGGCACATCGGACCGACAATGAAGGTCGCGCCGGCGGCGAGTGCGATGAGTTTTTCGGCCAGGAACGTGACGGCGGGATCGCCGGTTTCCGTTTCATTGCGCACGGCAGGAACCATCCGCCGCGCCATGTCGGCCAGCGCCTTGTCAGATAGGTCTTGAATGGTTCGCAGCAACGCCAACAGAAAAACTCATTACGCGGTCGAAGGGCCAAATCGGCCTCTCCGCCAAAATCGCAGCTAGCGTTTAATGAATGGATAAGCGGCGCGCCCCGCGGCCCCGATACAGGCGATCTCCGGGCCCCAATCCCGAAGATTTACGCTTATGGTTAACCATCGGTATCTTCCTCAACCGCCTGATATGGCGCGATTTTTTCAAGATCGCTAAAGTTTTCGCAGAATCATCCTAAAATCGCACCTCGTTCCCATGAACTCCGCCAACGTTTGCCGCGTTACTCAAGCGATCGGGACTGGCCCTGACTGGGTCTTGCTTTGGTGGAAAGACATGCGGTTTCTGGTGAAAATGGTGGTTCTCGGCTTTCTTGCCCTGATGGCGCTGCCCTATTTCGCGCCGCAGGAATATCGCAGCGCTGCCGACGACAACGAAGCCGGACCGACGCCTTCCGCTTTCGAACTGGCGGCCATGGTTGGCGAAGCGGCGGCGGATGTGAGGAATATTTGTGTGCGCCAGCCTGGCGTCTGCGAGACAGGCGGCGAAATCATTTCCTACGCGGGATCGAGGGCGCGGGAAGGCCTTGTCGTCGCCTATGCGATGTTCCGCCACGGGCATCCTTCGATGCAGCAGGAAGAAGATAGCGCCGAAACGCCTGCGGAATAGGTTCCTCGACCAGCGCCCTTGCCGCCCGTCGCCGTTCTCCTTAAGTACGCAGAAAGCCGATGACAGGCCGTGTCACGGCACATTCTGCTACACAGGCTTACCGACCATGCTTCCGGCGCTCGACACGATCATCGACGATTTCGAATTCCTGGACGACTGGGAAGACAAGTACCGTTACGTGATCGAAATCGGCAGGAGCCTGCCGGACCTGCCGGATTCCGATAAAACCGCGGAAAACAAGGTGAATGGCTGCGTCAGCCAGGTCTGGCTGGTGTCGTCCGTCGAAAGCGGAGACGACCCCGTCGTCCGCTTTCAGGGCGATTCCGACGCACATATCGTTCGCGGTCTCGTCGCCATCATGATCGCCGCCATGTCGGGGCGCAAAGCCTCCGAAATTTCGGCCTTCGACGCCGCCGAGTTGTTGAAGACGCTGGGGCTCGAAGACAATCTGACGCCGCAGCGGTCGAACGGCCTGCGCGCCATGGTGGCGCGGATGAAGGACGAGGCGCGCGCGGCGGCCGAAGCCGCCTGATCGCGCTCATCCCTTCAGCGACGGCCGAAAATCGCCACTTCCCCAATGCAGGATCCGTCTCGAGCGGCGCGAAGCGGCGGGCTGCGGATGATAATGCCTGTCCAACAGCCCGAGCGCCGTTTTGAGCATCAGTTTCGCGGAACGGCGCGGCCACGCCCTTTCGCGCTCCACCTGTTCCAGACCTTTCAGAAAACAGCAGACATCGATCAGCGCGCCGCCGAGATCCGGCCCGACCGCCTCCACCGCGGCATTCACCCGGTCGCGGGCGGCCATCGCACTGTCGGCCAGATCGGCGCCAGGGTTACGGCCGTGCGATCCGGACCGTGCGACAAGCGAGAGATCCCAGGACGCGGTCACGCGCGGCTGAAGCATCGCCTTTTCGAAGTCGGCCCGCAACCGTTCGCCGGCGGCCAGTTCGATCCGGTCGAGCCAGGCGGCGCCGTTTGTTCTGCGAAGCCGCGCCAGGGCCGCCAGCGGCGATTCCGCGTCATTGACCGTGACGACCGCCTCGACGTGACCGGATCCCATCCGCATCCTGCGAAGGTCTCGATGCTGGTTTGCGAATTCGCCGGTCTCGTGCCGACGCAGCGCGGCTTGCCCCTGCTCGGTGACGGCCAGTTCCTCGCCTTCGCCGCTGTTGCGCATGACGACATGCCCGTCGCGGCGCATTGCTTCGATATCGGTGGCTGCGCAACGTACGGACCGGCTGCCAGGAAACTCCAGCAATATCACGCCGTCCGCACCCGTCTCGCGCAGCCGCGCCGGCCCGTTCTTCAGGAGAGCCAGATAACGCGACCGGCGCTTAGCGGATTTCGGATCAGTCATCGCGCTGGCCCTCCTCCCGGTTGAGCGAAAACGCCACGCCGACAAGACGCTCGACCCTTGCCACGATGAGATCGAAATCTTCGTCGTCGCGCATGTCCTCGATCGTGTGGCAGGCATGAACGACCGTGCTCTTGTCGCGGCCGAAGCCGGCGCCCACCTCGGCCATCTTCAACCCGAGCGTCACATGTCCGACATACATGCCGATCTGGCGGACCCTCGAAACCGGGTTCGGCGTCCGTCCGGACGATCGCAGATCGCGGCTGCTGACATTGAAGAATATGGCGGTCAGGTCGATGATCGCATCGCACAGCGCGATTGAGCGCGCCTCGGTTCCTGCGCAATGGGCCGCCCTGAACAACTCACCTGAGCAATCGACCGCTTTCGGCCGGTCGCCGTCCCCCGAGTCACTCTGGCCTTCGATTGATATGCCTGCAGAAATGCCGAGCATCCGTGTTGCCTCCTGATAAGGAATATATTCCTACATCAGATGACGTGCGGGTTGATAGGATTTTCGCCGGCGAATCCCGAACCCTGCGGAATTCCGGGACTTTGGCTGGATTCTCTGCCTTGAGCCGATCCGTTTTATCCAACCGAGTGGCGGCTCCCCCTACCCTCGTCGGGAAACAGACCCGACAGGAGTACCGGAAATGGAAAGGGCAAGTCCCGACGCGACGGCCAACGACCGCAGGATCAAGGCATGCAGGCTATCGAGGCGCTCCGCCGATCTGCTGATGATCGCGCATGCCTCGCGAGATCGGATATCGGCCCTGCCTATGCCGGATCTTCTGGCGTGGCACGACGGACTGGCAATGGCGCTGCGCCGCGAACGCAACAAGAGCATGGCTCGCCACTGGACCTATGACCTGAACCGTCACATCGCGCTCAAGCTGGCGCGCGATCGCATCGAGGCGGAGCTTTCGGCGCGGGCCGTCGATCCGGGGCCGGAAACAGTAAAGCCGCGGACAAGCCGCGGCTTTAATAGAGGCAACGGAAAAATCCGTTGATTACTTACCGCGCTTGCGACCAAGTCCCATTTCACGCGCCAGTTTCGAACGCTGGGCAGCGTAAGCCGGAGCGACCATCGGATAGTCGGCGGCCAGACCCCACTTTTCGCGATATTCTTCCGGCGTCATGCCGTAATGGCTCATGAGGTGCCGTTTCAGCGATTTGAACTTCTGCCCGTCTTCCAGGCAAATGATATAATCGTCGGTGACGGAACGTTTCGGGTTCACAGCCGGACGCGGCTTTTCCTGAACTTCCTCCACAGCACCGCTAAGGGTTTTACCAAGCGCGTTGTGAATCTCTGAAATAAGTCCGGGCAAATCTGATGCCGGTACAGGATTGTTGCTGACATAAGCCGAAACCACATCGGCGGTCAGCTCAGCCAAGAGATCATTTTGCCCCGAATTCTCAGTCATAATATTATATTCCTTTTTTCTTGATGCGCACTACATCTTCTCAGACGTGCGCCGCTTGGTTATCAACCCCAAACCGTTTGTGACACCTATCACAACAAGTTGGATGTGACCAATATAAAAAGTAACGGTTTTAACAACTGACGGTTGTAAAACGGTCTAATCAACAAGAAAACCAAACGCGTAAGCTGTAATCAAGTAGCTTAGTCAGTCTTCTTCGATTCGTCCATTTCGTCGAGAACCGAAGATTTTGCAAGTCCATAACCTACCACATAGGCGGCTTTGGCAAGCAAATGTGCTGAAATCGGGGCTGTCAGAAGAAAAAATGCGATGCCCGCCAGTGCCCGCGTGACGGTTGGTGTATCGCCCGAATGCACGGCCAAGGCAAGCAAAACCAGCCCCGAACCAAGTGTTCCTGCCTTGGAAGCGGCGTGCATTCGCGAATAAATATCCGGAAAACGCCACAATCCCACCGCTGCGACGAATGCAAAGAATGTACCCGCAAGTATTAGCAGTCCGGCGACAAGGCTGACGATTGCGTCCATATCACTCGCTCTCCCGGTTGCCGACAGCCACGCCCGCCGGCTTTTCACCATTCGGGCCGCGGTCCTCCGGCGGCCTGATCGCGGCTTTTTTCGGCGACTTGGCCAGCATCGAGTTCTCGCTGGAAACCAGACGGGGCCGCCCCTCCTCGGCCTCTTCGATATGACCGCGCGCCATGATGAAGCGGGCGAAGGCCACGGTCGCCAGGAAGCCGACAAGGCCCAGCGCGATGGCGATATCGAGATAGAGCGTATAGCCGGTCTTGATGCCGACAACCGCGATGAAGCCGATCGCCACGGCGACCAGCATGTCGAGCGCGAGAATGCGGTCGGGCAATGTCGGGCCGTGGATCACCTTGATCACGGTGATCAGGAAGGTCAGCGAGAGAATCGCCAGCGCGATATGCACAGCGATATAGAGGAAGTCGCCGAATAACTCCGTCATCGGAAGGCCTCCAGGATCTTGCGCTCGAAACCGTCGGCGATGTCCTCGCGCGCCTGATCCGGATCGGAACAGTCGAGCGCGTGCACATAGAGCATCCGGCGGTCCTCGGACACGTCCACGGACAGCGTCCCCGGCGTCAGCGTGATCAAATTGGCGAGCAGCGTGATTTCGGCGTCGCGGTCGACCTTGAGCGGATAGGCGAAAATGCCGGGCTTCAGGTCCATCTTAGGCGACAGCACCAGCTTCGCGACCTTTACGGAAGACAGCACCAGTTCGTAGATGAACAGCAGCACCAGCGAGAGGATGCGGCGCGCCCGGAAGAAATACCCCATCGAGCCGACCTGTTCGCGGATCAGCGACAGGGCGACAGCGCCCAGCGCAAATCCGAAGACGAGGTTGATCGGGCTGAAGGACCCCGTCACCGAGGCCCAGATCAGGGCCATGAGAACATTGGCGAGATAGAGGTTCATTGCTGCGTCTCTCCCTCCTGCGGCCCGCCCTCGCCCTGCGTCGGCGTCATGTCCGCCGGAAAGACCGAGTCCACATAGCCGGCCGGCGCGAGCAATTCGCCGGCGATGCGGTCGGTCACCCGGATCACCGGTTCCGGGTAGATGCCGACGGCGACCGTCAGCAGCGTCAGGCCGACCAGCGATCCGACAACCGCCCCGCTGACCGCGCCCTGCGGTGAAGCGGTTTCGGCCTCGCCGCCGGTCCGTTCACGCCAGAAGGAGAAGGCGAAGGTCCGCCCAACTGCGATCGTCGTCATGAGACCCGTCAGAAGAATGGCGAAGGCCAGCCACCATGCGCCGACATCCAGCGATGCCTTGACCAGATAGGCCTTCGGCCAGAGGCCGGAGAAAGGCGGCAATCCGGAAACGGACAGGAGCAGGACAAGGGCAATCGCCGCCAGCCATGGCATTCGGCTGTAGAGGCCGCCGGCCTTGTTCAGCGCGAAGCCGTTCATCCGCTCGCCCATGATGCCGGCGAGGAAATAGAGCGCCGTCATGACGACCATGGAATGCGCGGCATAGAAGACCCCGCCGGACAGGCCTGTGCGGCTGCCGAGCGCCAGTCCGGCCAGCATCATGCCGATGCCGGAAATGACGAGATATCCGAGCTGGCGCCTGATGTCGTTCTGGGCAAGCGCGCCCATCGCGCCTGTCACCATCGTCACGGCGGCGATCACGGCGATTGTGCCGGCCAGCATGTCGCGCTCGACATGGAACAGGGTGAGGAAGATGCGCAAAAGCGCGTAGACGCCCACCTTGGTCAGCAGGCCGGCAAACAGGCCGGACACGACGATGCGCGGCGTGTGATAGGAGGCCGGCAGCCAGAAATTCACCGGGAATGCGGCCGCCTTCATGGCGAAGGCGAAGAGGAACAGCGCGGCGATGGTGAACAGCGGGCCGGTGTCGCGCACGGACGCGGCCTTGCGCGAGATGTCGGCCATGTTCAGCGTGCCGACCGTGCCGTAGAGATAGGCGACCGCCAGCAGGAACAGCGTGGTCGCGAGCAGGTTCAGAAAGGCGTATTTCGTCGCACCGTCCAGCTGCTCGCGCTCCGAGCCAAGCACGAGCAGACCGAAGGAGCCGATCAGCAGCACCTCGAACCAGACATAGAGGTTGAAGATGTCCCCGGTCAGGAATGCCGCGGTAATCCCCGACATCATCAGGAGAAGGAACGGATAGAACCCGTAGCGCCGGCCGGTCTGGTTCACGTCGTCCAGCGCGTAGATGCCGCCGGCGAGGCCGACGATCCCGCCGATCAGCGCGAAGACCGCGCCAAGCATGTCGGCCGCGAAGGTGATGCCGAAAGGCGGCAGCCACCGGCCCATGGTCATGACCACGGTGCCGTTTTGGAGGACATGCCAGAACAGGCCGATATCGGCCGCCAGCATCAGGACGAGACCGGTGATGGCGATGAAGGGCTGGCGCCCGGTGTTCTTGCGCGTCATCAGGCACAGCGCGCCAAAGACGAAGCCGATTACCAGCGGCGCGACAACCAGATAGTCCACCATCGGCGGCGGCGTCATCACCATCGCATCGGCAAGATTGACACTGTGGGCAGTGGAAGTGGCCATGATCGTTGCGTCCGGGCCTCTAGTATCCGAGCGGAGGCGCGGGTTCGTCGACCGGTTCGGCCTCGCGCATCTCGTCGGTGTCGTCGGTGCCCAGCTCCTGGTAGCTGCGGAAAACCAGCACCAGCAGGAAGGCGAAGAAAGAAAAGGAGATCACGATCGCGGTGAGCACCAGCGCCTGCGGCAGCGGATTGGCGATCGCGTCGATCGGCACCACGGCGTCGTCGGGAATGATCGGCGGGATTTCCCGGGTCAGCCGGCCGGTGGTGAATATCGTCAGGTTGACCGCATTGCCCAGCACGGCGACGCCGAGAAGCACGCGAATGATGTGCTTCGACAGCATCAGATAGAGCGACGTCGCGAAGAAAAGGCCCGTCAGGAAGGCCATTGCCGTTTCCATCAGTCGCGCTCCCTTTCCTCGAGCGCCAGCGCGGTCGAGGTGATCGAGCCGAACACGACGAAATAGACGCCGATATCGAACATCATGGGCGTGGAGAGCGCCACCTCGACGCCGAAGATCTTCGGATAGATCCAAAGCCCGGTCAGGAAAGGCACATGGGAGAAGATCGACAGGATACCGGCGATCGCGGCCAGAAGCAGGCCGAAGCCCGCGAGCGCCATCGGGTGAAACCGGATTGCGCGGCGCACCGGCGAGACGCCGAAGGCGATACCGTAGATCGCCAGCGCCGACGCGGCGATGAGCCCGCCGATGAAGCCGCCGCCCGGCTCGTTATGGCCGCGCAACAGCACGAAGACCGAGAACAGGATCATCAGGCTCGACAGGAACGGGGCGACTGTCCGGAAGATCAATGTGCGCATGTCAAACGGCCTCCCCTGCGTTCTGCGGATTCTTCGGCGGCTCGCTCAGGGCCGAACGCGAGCGGCGCGGAAGCACGCGGATCAGCGCGAGAATGGCGAGACCCGAGGTCATCACGACGGCGATCTCGCCGAATGTATCAATGCCGCGGAAGTCGACCAGGATCACGTTGACGATGTTGCGGCCATGGGCGATCTGCAGCGAATACTCGTTGAAGAATTCGGTCAGCGATGCGTCGAAATCCGTTTCGAGCACGCGCAGCAGCAGCAGCGTGAGCGCGCCACCGGCGGCGAGCGCGATGATCCCGTCCGTCACGGTCTGCACCGCCGAGCGATGGTCCTGCGGCGACAGGCGCAGCCGGGTCATGGCGAGGGCGAGGATGACGACCGAGAGCGTTTCGACCATGAACTGGGTGAACGACAAATCGGGCGCGCCCAGCAGCATGAAGTAGACCGCGACCGCGAAACCCTGAATGCCCAGCGAAACGATGGCCGTCAGCCGGTTGCGGGCCCAGATGACCGCGAAGAGGCCGAGGACGGCGATCAGGACGAGAAGCCACTCGTAGAAATAGAGGTCGGGGAACGCGGGCACCGCTGGCCATTCTCCCGCGATGCCCATCGGCACCAGGATCGCCAGGGCGAGGAAGATGAGCGTCGCCGTAATGTAGAATTCGAGGCGGCCCCTCTGGACCAGCCGGGTGACGGCGACGGAGAGCTTCACGATGCCGACTATGGCCTGGTCGAAGCCGCGATCCGGACCCCAGCCGATCCCCGCCAGCAGCGCGGCCATGCCGGACCTGATCTTCGCCAGCGACAGATAGAGCAGCACGCCGAGCGCGATGGTGCCGAGCGAAAGATAGAGCGCCAGTCCGAGATGCGGAATGATGGAGATCGTGATCTCCGCCGCATGGCCCATCACGGCGCTGGCCATCGGCGTCGAGAAATGCTCGTGCGACCAGCCGGAAAACAGCGCGAAGAACAGGCTTCCAAGCGCCAGGACGACGGGTCCCGCGAGCAACAGCACCGGTCCTTCATGCGCATGTTTCGGCGTCTCGACCTTCGGCCCCAGGAAAGGCTTCAGCGCGACCGCGAAGCCAAGCACGAACATCAGGGCGTTGCCGACGATCGCGACGATGGTGAAGACGACCGACCAGGTATCGCCCTTTGCAAGGCCGTAATAGATCTCCTCCTTGGCGAGGAAGCCGACGAAAGGCGGCAATCCGCCCATGGAGATGGCGGCGAACAGGGCCGCGACGAACGTCACCGGCATCGCGCCCGCCAGCCCGCCGAGCCTTGTGATGTCGCGCGTGCCGGCCTCGTGGTCGACATTGCCGGCGACCATGAACAGGCCGCCCTTGAACATGGAGTGGGCGATCAGGTACAGCACCGCCCCGGCGATCGCACCCTCGGTGCCGAAACCGGTCAGCATGACCAGAAGGCCGAGCGACGCCATGGTGGTATAGGCGAGCATCAGCTTCAGGTCTGTCTGGCGAGCGCCCAGCAGCGTGCCGGCGATCAGCGTCACGCCGCCGAAGATCGGCAGCACCGTTTCCCAGGCCACCGTATCGCCCATCACCGGGTTGAGCCGCATCAGCAGATAGACGCCGGCCTTCACCATGGTGGCGGAATGAAGATAGGCCGAGACGGGCGTCGGCGCTTCCATGGCGTTGGGAAGCCAGAAATGGAACGGGAACTGCGCAGACTTGGTGAAGGCGCCGCCCAGAACCAGCACGAAAGCGGCGATGAAGAACGGGCTGTCACGCAACAGGTTGCCGGTCGAGAGCAGCAGCGACATCTCGCTGACGCCGGTGATGTTCCAGATAACCAGCAGCCCCGCCAGCAGCGACAGGCCGCCGAGCCCGGTCACCACAAGCGCCTGGATCGCCGAACGCCGCGAGCGCTCCTCGGCGTGGTTGAAGCCGATCAGCAGGAAGGAGGTGATCGAGGTCAGTTCCCAGAAAACGAACAGCATCAGGAACGAGTCCGAAAGGACCAGCCCCTGCATCGAGCCCATGAACATCAGGATGAACGAGAAAAACCGCCCCTGATGCTTGTGCCCCTTCAGGTAACCGCCGGAATAGAGCACGATCAGCGTGCCGATCCCGGAAATGAGCAGCGCGAAGGTCAGCGACAGCCCGTCGATCATCCAGGAGAAATTGACGTTGAACGACGGTATCCACTGGACGCCGCCGGTCACGCGCCCGCCGTCCGCCACCGCTCCCAGGAAACCGAGGAAATGGACGAACAGGGCAGCCGGCGCCAGCGCCAGAACCCAGGCGGCGTTGTGCTTGAGAATACGGGTGAGCGCCGGCGCAAAAAGCGCGACGACGAAAGGCAGGAAGAGCGCGTAAAACGTCATGTCAGGCGACGCACCCTATTCAGACAGACAAGGACAGCGGAAATGCGGATTTCATGAAAAACGGACCTAGGTCGGTTGATGGCAAATCACAAGTACCACGGTCCGTTTCACGCTGGTTTTCAATGATTAATCGGTCCGAAACCTGTTCCCGACCCGAAATACGCGCCGCCTTCGGCGACCGGACCGGCCCGAAAACAGCCCGTCAGCTTTTCTGCATTTTCGCGATATGGGCTCCGTCGATCGCCTTTGCCGCCTTGTAGGCCTCGCGTGAGCGAAGCCGCTCGGCGTAAGCGCGGAATTGCTCGCGGTCGGGAAGCGTCCCGAAGGTGAGGCCCCAGTCGACCTGCGATCCGACATAGAGATCCGCCGCCGTGAAACGGTCCCCGCACACATAGGCGCGTTCGCCCAGCATGCCCGACAGCACATCGACGACGGCGCCGTAGCTGCCGAAGCCGACCCGCGCCTGGCTCCTCTCGTCAAGCGCCTCGTCCCACTTGAAGGAATGGGCGATAATCGCCTGCTCCACCGGCCCGGCGGCGAAGAAGGTCCAGCGAAGATAATCCGCCTTTTCCGGCAGGGTTTGCGGCAGCAGACCGGCCTCGGGAAAAGCCTCGGCGAGATAGAGGCATATCGCCGCCGCCTCGGTCACGATCACGCCGTCATGCTCGATGGCCGGCACCTTTCCCATCGGGTTGATGCGGCGGTAGTCGTCGCCCTTCATCTCGGCTCCGTAGCCGACAATATGCTCCTCATACTCCGCGCCGGCCTCGTGCAGCGCCCAACGGGCGATCTGCCCGCGGCTCATCGGATTTGTGTAGAACCGGATTGTCGCGGCCATGCCTCGCTCCCTCTTCTCGTGTTGAACGCATAGAAGCGAAGCGGAGGAGAACGCGCAATGGCGTTCTGCCGTCAATCCTCGATCATGTCCTCGTAGCGCCTGTCCGTCAGCGTCTTCAGGAACGCGACCAGCGCATCTATGCGGTCGTCGTCGAGGGCGGGGCCATGGGTCAGTTCGGTCACGGACAGCGTGTCAGGCACCTGAGGATCGGCGAATGGCTTGCCGGTTTCCGGGTTGATCAGCCTTTCCGGGTTCTTCGTGTTGTACCGGTTGTAAAACAGGACGACGGTGCGCAGATCCTTGAACACGCCGTTATGCATATAAGGTCCGGTCACCGCGACATTGCGCAGCGTCGGGGTCTTGAACTTGCCGCGCTGGGCGGCGTCCTCGACCGCGGGGTTGTTCAACAGCCCGCCGTCGATCGTCCCCGGCTTCACGCCGTTCAACGCGCGCAGAGCCAGGTTTTCCGGCGTTCCGATATTGTGGAAGCGATAATCGGTGAAGGTTTCGCGCGGATCGATCGCGCTCGTGGCGAGTTGGTGGCACTGATTGCAGTTGGTGAATTGCTGCGAGAAGAACAGCAGCCGGCCGAGTTCCTCCTGTTCGCTCAGCTTCGCCTCGCCGCGCAGGAACCGGTCGTATTTGGAATCGAAAGGCGCGAATTCGTCCGTCTTCTCGAAGGCGGCGATGGCCTTCGTCATCGCGTCATAGGCGGCGTCCGGGTCGTCCATGACGTCCGCGCCGAACAGCGCCGCGAAGTTCGCCTGGTAATCCGGGTTCTCGCGCAGCCGCTCCACCACGGCGGCCTTGTCGGGCATGCCCATTTCCGCCGGATTGAGGGGCGGTCCCCCGGCCTGCTCCTCCAGCGTGGCGGCGCGGCCGTCGAGAAACTGCCCGCCGACCCACTCGCCGTCCTTGTCGCGGTGGAATGCGGGCGAGAAGGACGCATAGGCGGCCGTCGGCGCGTTCCGGTCGCCGAGCGAGACGCCGTCGTCGCCGGGCGACGCCATGCCGCGCGGATCGGTGAAGGCGAATTCGGGATCGTGACAGCTGGCGCAGGCTTCCGTGCGATTCTTCGACAGGTTGGTATCGAAGAACAGCGACCTGCCCAGTTCCTCCATGGAGACCGTGGTTGTGGCGCTTGTGCTGTTTGCGGCCAGAAGCGCAAGGCCAAATGCGCCGGCAACGGCCGTTCCGATCGCACCCGCATAGCGTTTCACGATCAATTCTCCTTATATGAGTTTTTTTGTCATATTAAGGAGGAGAGCGCCCGTCCGCAATTGATATCGATCAAGAAAACGGAGGGCCTTTTTCGGATTGACGCGCCGGTCACCAGACGGAAACGGCACGTCGCCAGCTCAGTTCGGTCGCATATATTTCTGATGGCCCCCGCCGATCCGCCACTGGCGGGAATGGGGGCGTTAGGAGACAGTCCCCTTCATGTGGCGAGTACATGAAGCGGACATCCAGTAATACCACGCTACGATCGTTTCTGGGCCCAAAGCCGAGCTTTATGTCGATACAGCGAATGGTAGTAACGAGCCCAATCGAGCCATTCGAGTGATGTGGCAGAGGCGATAATCCCATTGGGAATGGGCAGGTTTAGACCCGAAACGAAAGTTCAAAGTTCCTGCGCGCATCAAACAATGCGAGAGCCTGCCACAACAGATAAGCCCGTCCCGCTTACTTTTCCGGGAACGCGAGTTTGGTAAGCGATTTCCGAAAACTTGTCCTGACAGGCTCCGAGACGAAAGGGAATGCGGCAAAGAACTTGTCTATGGAAGCATCCGGGCGACGCGCGAAGGCCTGATTGCTCCAATAGGCTGCCGCGTCGTCGTTGCCGGCCATGTCATGGATCGACGCAGCGATCGCGGCGATCAGGTAGTGTGCGCCCGGCTTGCGAGCGCCCTGATCGGCCCAGTAAGCGGCTTTTTCGAGATCCTCGATATGCAGATAGGCCAGCCCGGTAGCCGACTGCATGGCATAAAGAAACGGATCGAGAGGGCTCAGCGAAACCGCGGTGTTCAGGTTTGCCAGGGCCGGAGCGCCCTGTCCGCCCATCACGTCGGCCCATCCATGCGCATAGAAGCCTTGGGCGAAACTCGGGCTCAGGCTCATCGAGCGCTCAAGCCACGCTTGTCCAGCCGCCGGGTCGCCGCGCAGCCAATGGGCGCGGCCGTAATTGAAATTGCCGAACGGATCCATCGGGTCCAGTTCCACGCTCTTTTCGGCAAACCGCCTGGCGTCCTCGATATTGGCCGTCCGGTCTGATCCATAGCGCAGGAAGGCTGCCTGGAAGCTGGTGAATGAGCGTGCCGCATATGCCCGCGCGAAATGCGGATCGAGTTCCACCGCACGGCGGAAATAGGTTCCCGCTGCGACGTTGTCCGCACTGTTGAAACGGTACATGTGTTGCAGGCCTAGATGGAAGCAGCTCCAGGCATCGAGGCTTTCCGGTGTCCGCAGCCGTGCGAGCGCTGCTTCGTTCTGCGGGATGTGCAACTCCAGCGCCGATGTTACCAGCCGCACGACGTCATCGCGTATCTGGTGGACGTCGTCGATCTTTCCCGACAGCCTTTCGCTCAAGACAACATGTTCGGTGCGTGTGTCGGAAAGCTCCACCGTGATCGCCAGCGATGAACCGAACAATTCGACATCGCCGCTCAGCAGGTACGCGGCGCCGATACTGTTGCGAATGGTTTCGAGATCCAGTTCGATTTCACGGAAACGGAATGTCGTGCCGCGCGCAATCACCTTCAGCCAGCGGAGCCTCGACAGCGTCGATATCAGTTCGCTTGGAACGGCATCGGCAATGGCGCCATAACCATCCGACGAACCGATCAGCTTGAACGGCAGCACGGCGATCGACGGTCGTTCCGCGGCATGGTTTTGGCCGGTTTCATCCGCCACGTTCTCCACTGGCGATGATACCGCTTCCACCGTCGCGGCCTTCAGCGTCCGGTACTCCACCTTTCCGACGAAGCGGAAGCCGCGACCGTGCACCGTGCGGATGTATTTCTGGTTGGAGCCGTCGTCGCCCAGCGCCTTGCGCACGGTCTTGATGACGGTCGAAATAGCCGCGTCGGTGACGATCCTGCCGTCCCAGATCTTCTCTACCAGTTCATCCTTGCTGATCAGCCGGTCGGAATTTTCGACCAGATAGCTGAGCGCTGCAAAGGCGCGTCGCTCAAGAGGCACGGTTTCCCCCGCGTTCTCAAGCTCGCCGCGATCCAGATCCAGCGTAAAACCGTCAAAAACATATCGCAGCGCAGGGCCCTCGCAAAACTCACGCTTTCGTCAAGAAATACTCAGACAGCGCTCAAGTCTGCAACCTCCGCCTGACGTATTCCTCTCCCACTGCCGCAAAAACGGTCCGAATGGAGAGAAAAATGAACGCATACAACGCAAATCCCGTCATGTCCGAACCGGCGAACCCGCTCGTCGACTTCTGGAACAATATCCTGGCGGAAAAGTTCATCCGCTTCCGCCATGTCCTCGTCGGAGGCCTGTCGCGCCATAGCGCGGCCGTCATGCCCGCACTCGGCATTGTCCCCGGCAGCCGCGTCCTCGATGTTGGTTGCGGCTTTGGCGACACCGCCATTGAAATCGCCCACCGGGTCGCGCCGAACGGAGAAGTCGTCGGGGTCGATTGCTGTCAGGCATTCCTCGATTTCGCCTGGCGGCATGCCGAGTTCGAACTCGCGCCGAATATCAGCTTTGCCGTCCGGGACGCCGAGCGCGATCTTGGAGAGCACGAATATGACTTCGTCTTTTCCCGCTTCGGAACGATGTTCTTCATGAACCCGGTCGCAGGGTTGCGATCGATGCGTCGGGCACTGAAGCCGGGCGGGCGCGTGGCCCATATCGTCTGGCGCCGCCGCGAAGACAATCCCTGGCTCAATCTGCCTCATCAGACGGTTCGGCGTTTCCTGCCGGCCCCGGGCGAAGAGGCTTTGACCTGCGGTCCCGGTCCCTTCTCGATGGCCAGCGAAGACGTCACGCGCGCCCAAATGGAGGCCGCCGGCTTTGTCGACATCGATTTCGAGCGCATCGATGCCAAGGTCATGGTGGGCCGCAATATCGAGGACGCGATCGCCTTCCAGCTGGCGATCGGACCGGCCGGCGAGACTTTCCGTGAGGCGGGCGAGCTTGGACAGGCCCGGCGCGCCGAGATCGTGCTCGCACTGGATGAGCTCTTCTCGGCCGCCGAAACAACGCCCGAAGGTCTGTGGATGGACTCGTCCTCATGGCTGGTCACCGCCCGCGGTCCGGACGCCTGACGGGCTGATCGAGGAGAGTGACCATGAGATACCGTGACGCGCTCCGCGCGCTCCTTTCCGCCACCAACGGAAGAGCAGATTCCGGCAACGGCAAGCAGACGATCTCTCCCGAAAGGCCACACCACGGCCAAACGCGGAGGCTGCTTGCCGCCCACCTGCTGGTCCTTCGCTAGGACCGGACCGGCGCGGATGCCGGAAGTCAGGCCGCGCCTCCATCAAACCTGAAACCCAAACTGAAACCAAAAAGGAAATCATCATGAATATCGCAGTCAAAACCGACAATGGCGTGAACACCGAAGCCCTGATGGGCGCCCGTGGCGCTTTCGAACAGATGCCTCAGGCAGCGGCCTTCACCTTCCGCAGCGCCTGCGACTGGATCCAGGGCACGCAGAACCGCAATGCGATCAACGGCTATTTCGGCCTCGGACAGGAGCACGCCCGCAAGCAGACCTTCACGATCGACTCCGATCACCCCGAGGTGTTCGCTGCCGCGGACAAGGCTCCGACCCCGCCGGAAATCGTGCTCGCCGCACTGGCCAGCTGCCTGACCGGCGGTCTCGCCTCCGTCGCCCAGCATCGCGGCATCCAGCTGCATTCGGCCCGCGCTATCGTGGAGGGCGATATCGATGTCCGCGGCATCCTCGGCATGGACCCGGACATCCGCAATGGCTTCTCGGCGATCCGCGTCACCTTCGAGATCGATGCAGACGCCAGCCGCGAGGACATCGAGGCCCTGGTCGCCCAGTCGCAAAAGCGCTCCGCCGTCTTCGACATCCTGACCAACCCCACCAGCGTCGCGGTCGCGGTCGCCTGACCCTGCCGCGCCTCTCGGCCGGGCCGCAGCCCGGCCGACAGTCCGCAACCCGCTTCAAGACAAAGGAACATACCCATGTACATCGACCCCAAGCACCTGCGCGGCGCCGCCCGCTTCGATCTCCGCACCTTCAAGCCGTATCCCCATTTGCCGCCGAAAAGCCCGGTCTACAACGCCCGCAAGCCGCGCTGATCGCCGCCTGCGTGACAGCCTCCGGCCACCCGTATCAGGAAGTAACCTCATGAAACGCATCTCCACCATCGTGATCGGCGCTGGCCAGGCGGGTCTCGCAATGAGCCATTGCCTTTCGGCGCGCGGCATCACCCATGTGGTGATCGAGCGCGGCGAGGTCGCCAATTCCTGGCGCAAGGAGCGTTGGGACAGTCTCAGGCTGCTCACGCCCAACTGGCAAAGCCGGCTCCCCGGCTTTTCCTGGTCGGGGCCGGACCCCAACGGCTTCATGAGCATGCCGGAGGTCATCCGCTATTTCGGCGACTATGCGGCGGCCAGCAAGGCCCCCGTCGAGGCATCGACAAACGTGCTTTCGGTCTCCGCGGAGGGCGGCGGCTACCGTCTCTCGACGGATCGCGGTGACTGGTTGTGCGACAACCTCGTCATTGCGACCGGCGCCTGCAATATCGCCAATGTTCCCGCGCAAGCGTCCGCCCTGCCTGCCGATATCCGGCAACTGACGCCTTTCCGGTATCGCGGACCGGGCCAGTTGCATGAAGGCGGCGTACTGATCGTCGGCGCCTCGGCGACCGGCGTCCAGCTCGCGGACGAGATCCGGGCGGCCGGCCACGACGTCACGCTAGCTGCCGGCGAGCATATCCGGATGCCACGCCACTATCGCGGCCGCGACATTCAGTGGTGGATGGAAATGGCCGGCATCCACGCCGCAGCCGTCGAGGACGTCGACGATGTCGAGCGTGCCCGCCGGGTTCCCTCGCTGCAGCTCGTCGGCTCGTCGGAACGACGCTTCCTCGATCTGAACGCCTTGCGCGAGCGCGGCGTCGAGGTCGTGGGCCGCCTCGCCGGCATCCGCGACGGACGCGCACTGTTTTCCGGCGCGCTCGCCAATCACAGCACCCTGTCGGACCTGAAGATGAACCGCCTGCTGGCGGCCCTGGACGACTGGGCCGAACGATCCGGCCAGCCGGATCTCCTGCCTGCCGAGCGGTTCGACCCGACCGGCATCTCGCCAGCCCCGCGGCTGTCCTGCGACCTGTCGCGCGGCGAGATCCGGACAGTGATCTGGGCAACAGGGTTTCGCCCCGACTACAGCTGGCTTCACCTGCCGGTATTCGACGCAAAGGGACGCCTTAACCATCGTGGCGGCCATGTCGCACCGGGCCTGTACGTGCTCGGCCTGCCCTTCATGCGCCGACGCAATTCCGCTCTCATCGACGGCGTCGGATCGGACGCCCAGGCCCTTGCCGATCACATCGACCGAACCCGTGGCCGCAGAGCCGCATGACAAGGAGACGAACATGTCAGTTCACAACCTATCCACCACCGCCAACCGGGGTCGCGATGCCATCATCCGCGACAACCAGAATGCCGTCATCGCACGCATGGCGGCCGATCTGGATGCGGCTCGCAGCACCATCGTGACCACCGGTCGAATCGACGAAGGCCTTTCCTGTACCGTCCGGCAGGGCAAATTCTCCACCGTCACGGATCTCGGCCGCGGCATGGGCGGCGACGCCACCGGACCGTCGCCGGGATTTCACGCCCGTGCCGCCATCGCCGGCTGCGTCGGCATGGGTGTGAAGATGCTCGCGGCGCGCGAGGGCGCGGTCTTCCGCTCCATAGAGGTCACCGTGGAAACCGATTTCGACGATAGCGCTCTGTTCGGCCTTGGAACGGCCACGGCAGCGCCGCTCAAGACCCGGATCGGCATTGCGATCGACAGCGACGAGGATGAGGCACTCATCAATGAGATCGTGGACCGCGCCCTCGTGATGGACCCTTGGTTCTTGGCGTTGCGGGACCCGCAAAACGTAATTGTGCGTGTAAAGGTCGCTGATACGACGGGCTAATGATTACCTGGCGCGGATGCCGGCACCAAGGTGAAAGGCATAGCATCAGCCTGCGCCGGCGATGGCCGCTTCTGGCGCCTTTCGACCGTTCATTGTGTGTCGCAAAATCGACAGTCCCTAATGCTCGAAACTGTCGCTTTGTCCCCTCAGCCGACCTCTGTGCCTTCCAGGGCGACGGCCCGCTTTCCGCCCGTCTCAAAATTCTGATCCGGCCGCGGGGAACGTCCGCGTTTGGTACAAAGGGGATTAAACGCAAATGTCCGGGATGGGGGCGCGAAGCCGCCACCCTTCACTCCGGCAGCGCCCCTGCCCTCAATCGAGCGCCCCGCCAGGAGGGGGCAGGGCGCTGTTCGGGGGTGGAAATGTCGGGCGGCAGTCGTGCACCCTGTTTGATCGTCAATAGTTCTGACGCGAACGTTCAAATTTCAGACTGATCCGCCAGCGGATCAGGAAACGGACGAGCGATCAGGGTCTATGCGACGTTCGCCGATCGTCGCCGGCAACGTGCCGGCTCAGTTCGGCCGCATATATTTCATGTAGACCCAGCCGGTCTGCCACTGGCCGTTATTGGCCGGGTCGTGCCAGACCTCGCACCATTTGTAGCGGACGGCCTGGCGCTGCTGCCAGTCCGGCAAGTGGGAGATAGTGTCGAGCAGCGTCGGCGCGCCCTTGCAGCGGCCGGTCAGCGACAGAACGGTGCCGTTCGGATAGGCGCTTTCGATCCAGGACTGGGAGGACGGCCAGCGGCGAACGTTCAAAACGTCGCCCCAGGATACGTCGGTGACTTCCCAGGCGTGGAAGACGGAAGCGCCGGCGGGAGCGCCCGCGGTCAGCATGGAAGCGGCCGCGACGGCGGCAAACAGGATGGATTTCAGGGTCATGGTTTTCTCCGGGCTTGAACAAGGGCCAGTGATCGATACATCTGACCTACCGACCCGTTGCTGAATTGGCGCTTATCCTGCCATTCAGCCCCCATTCATTCCGTGCATTCGCGCACATCCGGAGGTTCCATGCCCCGCCCCTTTGGCCCCCTGCCCGCCGCACCCGTCGCCGAAAAGCGTCCGTTCACCGACACGAGACACGGCATCGAGCGCAGCGACGATTACGCCTGGCTGCGCGCCGACAACTGGCAGGAGGTGTTCAAGGACACCTCCGTTCTCGACCCGGCGATCCGCGCGCATCTGGAGGCCGAAAACGCCTATCAGGACGCGGCGATGGCCGATACCAAGGAACTGCAAAAGGTTCTGTTCGAAGAAATGAAGGGGCGCATCAAGGAGGACGACTCCACCGTTCCCATGCCGGACGGGCCCTATGCCTACGGCTCCTCCTATCGCAAGGGCGGACAGCAGCCGCTGTTCCAGCGCATGCCGCGCGACAAGACCGCCGAGGCCGACAGGACCATCATCCTCGACGGCGATGCCGAAGCGGACGGCAAGGCCTATTTCCGCATTGCGTCCGCCGATCATTCGCCCGACCACGGCAAGCTGCTCTGGGGCTATGACGACAAGGGGTCCGAGTTCTTCCGCCTGCGGGTGCGCGACATGGAAAGCCGCGAGGACCTCGCCGACGATGTCGCCGATTCCAGCGGCGGCGGCGTGTGGGACGCGAAAAGCGAGGGCTTCTTCTACTCGAAGCTCGACGCCAATCACCGGCCGTCGAAACTCTACTACCATCGCGTCGGCTCGGCGCAGGCGGACGACATTCTGGTCTATGAGGAAACCGATGCGGGCTTCTTCATGGGTGCCGGCGGCAGCCGCCGGAACGACGTCATCCATGTCAGTTCGCACGATCACGAGACAAGCGAGATACGGCTGATCCGCGCCGACGATCCGCTGTCGGAGCCGGTCCTCGTCGCGCCGCGCCAGGAAGGCGTCGAATACGAGCTGGATTCGGGCGGCGACGTGTTCTTCATCCTGACGAATGCCGACGGCGCCAAGGACTTCAAGATCATGACCGCGCCGGCCGATGCGCCGGGCAAGGCGAACTGGTCCGAACTGGTCGCCCACAAGCCCGGCCGGCTGATCCTCGCCATCCAGGCCTACAAGGATTTCCTCGTCTGGCTGGAACGCGAGGACGGGCTGCCGCGCATCATCGTGCGCGACCGAAAAAGCGGCGAGGAACACGCCATCGCCTTCGCCGAGGAGGCCTATTCGCTGGGGCTCGTCGGGTCGATGGAATACGACACGGACGTCATCCGCTTCTCCTATTCCTCGATGACGACGCCCGCCCAGGTTTTCGACTACAACATGCGCAGTCACGACCGCACGCTCCTGAAAACGCAGGAAGTGCCCTCCGGCCACGACCCGGCGGATTACATCACGCGGCGCATCCTCGTGCCGTCATATGACGGCGAGGAAGTGCCGGTCTCGCTGCTCTATCACCGCGACACGATGCTCGACGGCACGGCCCCCTGCCTGCTCTACGGCTACGGCTCCTACGGCATCGCCATCCCCGCCTCCTTCAACACGAACTGCCTGTCGCTTGCCGATCGCGGCTTCGTCTACGCCATCGCCCATATCCGCGGCGGCAAGGACAAGGGGGTTGCCTGGTACGAGGACGGCAAGCGGGCCAAAAAGCAAAACACCTTCAAGGACTTCGTGGCCGCCGCTCACTATCTGGCGAGGGAGGGCTTCACCTCCGCCGACCGCATCGTCGCGCAGGGCGGATCGGCCGGCGGCATGCTGATGGGCGCGGTCGCCAACATGGCGCCGGAAGCGTTCGGCGGCATCATCGCCGAGGTGGCCTTTGTCGACGTGCTCAACACGATGCTCGACGACACGCTGCCGCTGACCCCGCCCGAATGGCCGGAATGGGGCAATCCGATCGCGTCGAAGACGGACTACGAGACGATCGCCGCCTATTCGCCCTATGACCGGACGGGACACGCCCCCTACCCGCCGATCCTCGCCGTCGCCGGCCTGACGGATCCGCGCGTTACCTACTGGGAACCGGCGAAATGGATCGCCAGGCTGCGCGCCCTCAATCCGGACGCCGGGCCGTTCCTGTTGAAGACCAACATGGATTCCGGCCATGGCGGCGCGTCGGGGCGCTTTTCGCGGCTGGAGGAGATCGCCTTCTCCTACGCCTTCGCGCTGAAGGTGGTCGGCAAGGCCTAGCGCGGCGTCCGATCTGATTGAAACAATCAGATCGGCAAACTTGCCGCGCCAGCTTGTTTGGTCGACCGGTAACCTTTCCGCATATGATGCATCATGATCGGGGACCGGTCTGGATAATCAGACGAAGCCGCTGACCGGGTGCGGCCGGTACGGCGCCTCGATCTCGGCGATGTCCTCGTCGGCGAGTTCGAGATCGAGCGCCGCCAGGGCGTCGGTCACGTGGCTGTCCTTCGAGACGCCGAGGATCGGCGAGGTCACGCCCGGAACCTGCAGCACCCAGGCCATGGCGACGCGCGCCATCGGCACGCCGCGGCGTCTGGCGACCCGCTCGACCGCCTCGACCACGGCGCGATCGTCGTCGCCGAGACGCGACAACCGCTTGTCGGTCTGCGAGCGTTCGGTCTGCTCTCCCCAGGGGCGAGTCAGGCGGCCGGAGGCCATCGGCGACCACGGCATGACCGCTATGCCGTCATGGCGGCAAAGCGGCAGCATTTCGCGCTCCTCCTCGCGGTAGAGCGCGTTGACCTGGTTCTGCATGGAAATGAACTTCGCGCCCCCCGCCCTCTCGGCGGCGCGCTGATATTTCAGGAACTGCCAGACATGCATCGACGACGCGCCGATATAGCGCGCCTTGCCGGCCTTCACGACATCGTTCAGCGCCTCCATCGTCTCCTCGAAGGGCGTTGCCGGGTCGGCCCGGTGTATCTGGTAGATGTCCACATAATCGGTGCCGAGCCGTTTCAGGCTGGCGTCGATCTCATGCATGATCACCTTGCGCGACAGCCCGGCCCCATTCGGTCCGCGCCGCATCGGCAGGCAGACCTTGGTCGCGAGCACGATCTGGTCGCGCGGCGCGATTTCCCAGAGCGCCTTGCCGGTGATCTCTTCCGACGTACCCTCGGAGTATACATTGGCGGTATCGAAGAAATTGATGCCGCCCTCCCACGCGGCCCGATACATCCGCCGCGCCGCGTCGAGATCGAGCGTCCAGGGCCGTATGTCGGTCGGCTTTCCGAAAGACATCGAGCCGAAGCACAGGCGGCTGACCTGAAGCCCCGTCGATCCGAACCGCACATACTCCATGATAGCCCTCCCCCGCTGGTCGATCCTGCTTAGCCGCTTTCGCGGCGGGATTGAAGGCGTGTATACATGAAAGCTGGTTTTCCCCGGCGGACAAGGGCCGTGGCGGAGCGGCAGCGGGCAAACAGCGTCGAAAGCGGTTTGGACGGGCCACGCTTGCCCGGCCTATCCAGCCATGCCAAGCAGCGATATCGGTTTCAAAGGCGCAGCGTTTCAACAATCGGGCGAGGCAGCCCGATTTGAAGGATCGAACCCGAACGCGATCGAGTGGCGCTCGGCTAAATTGCCGTGTTATGGCAAGAAGAGACTCTTCCGGGTCAAGCACGGCAAGAGTTGACTTGGATAATTTTGGGCGGTGATTGAAGTGCGGAGCAGCATGAGCGTGGGCGAAGATTTTGCGAATTCGGTATACAGCCTGAGCGAACAAACCTCGCTCCAGGCACTTGGAGAGGATGAGGGAGGCGTTCTGCTGAAGCTTGAAAGCGGTGAAATCTATACCATCAACGATACGGCATGCGCGTTCCTGGCGAATCTCGACGGGCACAGGAATGTTCGAGATTGTATCGGACCGATCCTCGCGGATTTCGATGTCGATGAGGCGACGCTTCTGTCTGATCTCGAGGAGCTGGTCGTAGAGCTCGAAGCGGAATCGCTTGTAACGAAATCCTGATGAGCCCCTTCCCTCCGTCCTATGTCCCGTTTGCAGCAAGCCTTTGGATATCGGCGCGATTGATGCCGGTGTTTGCCAAGAGCGCCCCAATCGGGGCGTTGCTGCGGATGGCGACGCCGGCAGGCCAAACAGCCGCCTATACCGCGTTAAGCAGTGACGAGATCGTGGCTTCGGTCAAACGTGTCACGCGCCGCCCATGGCGGATGCGCGGTCGACGCTGCCTGCGCGAAGGCCTGCTCGCGTTCCGGTACCTGTCCTTGGCGGGCCATCGGCCTCTGCTTCACTTCGCCGTTGAAAAGGAAACGCTGCGGACCGACAGACCCAAAGCGCATTGCTGGATTTCGGTGAACGACGAAGTGGCGATGAATCCACCATCGCCGACGATGCTGGAACTGTTCGCCTATGACGGCAGCCAGAGCATTCCGGCAACCGTCCTCGGTTCATCGGGGGCCACCCGGTTTGGCTGAATCAAACGCTCTGGTGCTCGACTTCGAAGGGGCGGTGCTGCGGGTTTCCGCCAGCAACGCGCGATGGACGCAGATGCTTGCGGACGGATGCCATTGGTTCCTGTCCGGCGCGTCCGACGCACGCGGGTTTTCTCTCAGCATCGAAGAAGATGAGCGCCCCCGCGTTCCCGAAGCCTTTCCGCATACCTGGTCGGGCCGACTTATCGAGGGAACCGCGGCCAATCTCTACGAAACCGAAGACACATGGACCGTGGAATTGCCCGGCTATGGCCATGCGACGATAAACTATGCGGAAAAGCAGGCGTCTATCATTGCCAGGCCGGGCGGCTTCGATGCGTTCATGTACACACCGCTCTCGGCTATCGTTGAAGCAACTCTGAGCACCCAGGGGCAGCGCGTCCTTCATGCAGCCTGCCTCGGCGTCCCGAATACACCGGGTTCGATCCTTCTGTGCGCCCCGTCGGGCTTCGGCAAGACTACGACGTCGCTGGCGCTCGCCCATGGCGGCTTCATTTTCATGGCGGACGACACCAGCGCGGTCTTGAAGGACGATGGACACTGGAAGGTTTGGGGCATTCCGAACCGGATCAAGGTTCATCGCCGCACGGCCGAATTGCTGCCGTGGATTGGGGATCTGCCTGACAATTGGAACGCCGAAGACGAACAGGGCGTCCATATCGATGATCTGCGGCATGCATTTCAGGTCAGGAAGCACCCGCCCAGGCCCGTCCACGCCGTCGTAATGCTAGGCGAGCGCACGGACGATTCTCACCAGATCAATCCGGTTTCACGGGCAGAGGCGCTCCTGCAGATTGCTCAGGACAACGTTTCCAACAGCCCGACCGGGGTCAAGCCGTGGAGCCAGTCGCAATTTTCCGTTTATGCCGACCTGGTGCGCAGCAATCCCGTCCTTCAGTTAAGGGTGGGATCGGATCTGACGACATTGGCGCCGATGCTGGAGCAGGCGCTTGCCCGGCTTTCGGGAACGGATGAAGGCCAATGACCTCGCAGCAATCCAGATGGCTTGTGCATTACAGCGATCCTCTGGTCGATGCCGCGAAGGCCGGCGCACCGAAGCTGCCTTTGCCGCTTGCCGAAAGTCACATTGCAGACATCGCGGCGCAGGCCGGCCAACACGGCGTCATCATGGCGCTCGGCCGAAACGTAGCCGCGGCGGTGAAGGCGAAGTCCCCCCTGGTGACCGGCAGCGATGAGACCGCGAGGTCTGCCGCCGGGAAATCGCTCGCCGACGCGCTGGAGTCGTCCTCTCTGGCGCATCTGAGGCGCAACATGATTCTGAACGATGTCGCACGTCGTATCAACACCCGCCTCCTGGGGGAGAGCCTGCCCGCTATTGTCGTCAAGGGCCCCGATTTCGCCGAGACCGTCTATGGCGGCCTGCATATGCGGGCCTTCTCGGATATCGATATCCTCGTGGATCCGGCAGCGACAGAAGCCGTCGGGGCCATCGTCGCCGATCTGGGGTTTGCCCCTGTCGCTCCCGACCAGAAGCACGAGGCATACACCGAGCGTCAGTTCCTCAGGAAAGACCGGGATGGCGGGCTTTCCCTTGTCGAACTGCACACGGACATCGTTCATGCGCCGAAGTTGCGCCGGTCGATGTCCCTGACCCATGAGGATTACGCGGGGCCTGGTTCCGGAGGCGTCACGATGGCGGGACGCCTCGTCCTGGCCGCCCTGCACGGCGCCACGTCGCACCAGTTCGACCGGCTGCAATATGTCGTCGACATGCTGATGATTGCACGCGCCGGCGTCGACGTGCAGGAACTGAAAGACCGCGCCGCGCGGGCCGGCGCCGAGACAGCTCTTCTCACGGGGCTCGATCTCGCCGCCGCCCTGTTCGGATGCGAGGCGAGCGCGGCCCTTGCAAGGCAATGCGCGCCACGGCGCGGCACCATGCTAACCCGACGCCTTATCGGGCCGGCGTCCGTTACGAACGCACAATCGCGATCGCGCTGGCGTCATTCCTGGCGCCGACAGGTCTACCGCTGGATGCTGACACGCCAGCCGGATCTGGTTCGAAGTGAAGAGCCTCGCTCGGTGGCGAACTGAATTCGACTGCCTGAGCCGCCATGCGCGTCCGGTTCCATGCCGATCACGCAGCAGGCATCGGCCGATCTCTCGCGCAACCCCAAAAAAAGCCAACCCGAGGCGTTCTCGCCTCAGGGGTGGCCGATCGTTTCGCAGAAAATTTGGCGCGGGCGCCGAATGTCAGCCTAAAGGGTAATTTATGGCGGATCCTTTACCCAAGCGGGGGCGCCGGAACTCGCGCTGGTTACTCGCGCAAGTGTCGCTCTCTTGATCAGCACAGGCTTGATGTACTTCTTCATTTTCACTCCCTGGCACCGTCGAAAAAATGCATGGACGGTCAACCACCGCCTGTCACTTGAATAGTTGGCTATTCATGGGCCGTCAACGGCACTGATGGAGTATTTCCAACTGGAAGTCAGCTTTCCAATTTCGAAACTGTCGGTTCCGAACCGAACTTGCCCCAAAGCCTCCTGGCCTTGGGTCGGGTATTGGTTTTGCAGCCAGCTGTCAGCAGGCGCTCAATACTATCAATCAGGGGGTATAGCTGGTCACAGACGTCGCGCTGGTAACGCGCGCAAGTGTGGCTCTCTTGCTCACCGCAGGTTTGATGTATTTCTTCATAAGCCGCTCCTCAACGCCGTCGAAATTCTTCAATGGCGGCCACTCACCGCTCAACAATTGATAGGTTGACCAGCCATGGTTCGTCAATCTTGTCGCCGGAGATTTCCTGACGTTAGGTCATTTTTCCGGTTTTGGATCGCGCCGGTCTTCGAAGTCCCGCATTCGAAGACGCGTCCGGTGCGTCTCCGGTGAGGCTTTGTTATCGAAAATGTCGGTTCCGCGCCGATAGTGCCCGGGCCATCTCTTCCGCCTTTCGGCTGACTCCGGGTCTTTAAGAGCGTCGTTGAAGGCCCTCCGGCGCGTGTACCACTCCTCCATATACTCCGCGATCTCCGGCGCGTCGGAGATGCGGCGCATCTCCGGTTCAAAACTTTCCGCATCCCCGCGTCGCACAGGAAAAATCTGGGCCACCGCGTCGCCCTTGCGAAACCGCACCGCCCTGTTGGGTTCGGTGACCTGCCAGTGGATGGCAGCCGAGGTCAGCACCCAATCCGTCTCCACCAGGCCGCTGAACGGTGTCGCGCCGCGAACCGGGCTATTGGGAGGGCCCTGGATCATCAGATCGTAGCCGGGTTCGGTGCGAAATATGGCCGGAAACGAGAAAGTGAAAATGCCGGCGCCGAAGTGGCTCACAATGTACGCGCTTTCCGGATCGTCCGCGATCACGGCGAGACTTCTGCGGTTGCCGCCGCCATTCCAGACCACGGTGAAACCCGTCGGCGTGCGTATTTCCCAACCCATCTGGTTGGCAATGAGCATGGGCAGGCAGCCATAGGCGTGTCCGTCGGCATAGGCGTCCAGCCAGTCGCGGTTCGGCCTGGCCGGACGGATATCCAGTTCGTATCCATCTTCCACATATGCAGTCAGCTTCATGAAATAACGCCCTGCTCTCGTCTTTTGGCCGGTTGGTGCAAATCCGGTTTACGAGCTTTTCAGTCTGGCCGAAACTCCGGATGACGGCAATCTGCGCGTGACCCGATGTTGAACGGCCTGTCCTGATAAGCTGGTGAAGAGCCAATCCTGCGGGAGCAGCCGCCGCCATTGGGACCGCGCCGCATCGAGATCGAGCGTCAGCTAGTCCCATTTGAAACTTATGGCTGACCTGAGTTATCTATTTCCCAGCCGCAATAATCTTTTCGAATAGCAGCCTTGTCACTGCAGCGGCGTTCAGAGCCCCTATGATATGCCAGCGGTCGTCTTTATTGCCATCACAATAATCGACGATCGCGCGCACAACGCCGATCTCTTGAGATCGCGACCAGCCCGCATCGCGTAAGCCTGCACTTTCCATTTCGACTGCTAGAATGCTGTACTTGGCACGCAGTTCGTCCCTGACCGTAGGGTCTTTTAGGAGAGTATCACCGGCCCCGATTCGTCCAAAGTGGACTATCGCAGGCGACAGCAATCGACGCGGGTCAGATTTGCGTACGACTGGTTCTCCGTCCGCTCCTTTGAGTTCGTCAGGGGGCAACGTATCGACCGAGAGGCCGTAAGCTTCGAAGGCCTGATCTCGGTAAGGCACCCATCCGGTGTCGAACCCTTTCAAGTGGGACTGCAAATTACGGACCATTTGTGTCAGCGAGTACGAAACCTTCTGTGGCGAGTCTCTATATTCGATGCTACCGTCTGGCTTCCGCTTCAAAAAGTCGATTTCCATAATGCTCTGCCCTATGACGACGTCGCCTAGCCTGACGTCTTCTTGGGCATTGTTCGGAAGCGGGCAACCGCCTGCGATTCCAACCATGACAGTATGGGCTGCGTCGATCGACCGCATAAAATCGGTAGATGTCACCCCCGACAGCGTGTTTCCCATTTCGGATAGAACGGCCACGGCTATTTGTTTGACCATTCCGTCGATCTCGTAGTCTATTAGCTTGTAAACATGGGGGTCATTTTCAAACTGTTTGTCGCGGCCCTCACCGAAGACCATTTCTACGGCCTCGCGCTCCTTCGGAAGCGCGGTCAAGATAGCTAGGTCGACCTTGTATCGTTGGGGCTTTTGAACTTCATTCATAGACGCATATCCGTCTGTCTGTGAAAAACGGAATGCTTCCTCGAATGATGATTGAAAAGCCATCGTTTCCAGTTTGTCGATGGGGCAATCTTTTATCTCCGCGAGAAGGCCACGTGATCGGCATTGTTTCAACAACGCCGCAAAATCAATGTCGTCTTTGGGATTGGCAGACGGAATGACGTCCCCCGTTGATATTGCCATGTTCTGGAAGACGGCAGAATCTTGATAATCCTTGGCATAGCTGCCGAAATAGTAGCGGTTTACGAGGTTGTGAAGCGCGTTCTCGGCAGCCATGTTGCCAGCTTTGATAGGCAGAAGATCCGTCACGTGAGGCACGATGAAGGCATCCTTTCCAAGACGCCCGGGAACATCGCGCCATGCGCGCTCGAAATCCAGGTCGGAGGTTCCATCTGCTTTCAGGGCGTGGAAGCGAGCGTACAGCTTTTCGTTATCTGCCTCCAACAGCCAGTCGTTCGTGATGTCATGAGTGGCGCTGCGCTTACGTCGCTCCCAACCCACATTCTGTCTCAAAGGTTTTGAGTACACTTCATACTGAGCCGAGCCGCGGCGGTACTGCTCCAGCTTATCCCGGCGAAACTCCTCTAGCGAGCTTCCGCCTCCAAGTAGCTTGAAAAGTGAAGCAGTGTCGCTGCGCAGGAACGGCCCTAGCAATTGTCCCGCGACGTCCGACTCCTGATAGGATGCCGCTGGAACAAGTATGCGCAATCCGAGAATGACGGCAAACCTGACCGCCAATTCCATTTCCTGCAGCGCGCTACGACTCCGCGCATATTCGCCCCGTTCTTCTAAAAAGTGAATATCGAAAAAGTGGAGAAAGAATACGCGAGGATGGATTGATCCCGGCTTCAGAAACAGGGAAGCCTGAGCTGGCTTAGGTCTTTTCGACATCGATCGCGATACCTGAAAACCAGCGGATCAAGACTGCCCCTAAGATCGTGTACGCCCCATGCTGACAGCTCGTCGGAGTAATTTGCGGGAATGCCATCAAGCAGAAAAATAGCCTTGTTATCGGCAAACGCGATCGCGATCTCGGCAAACGTATTTGCGCCGATATAGCTAGGCGTGCCATACTTTTCGTAGTTTGCGACGACGATACCGATTGTTCTGGGATCGCGCACCTTCTTGATGTGTCTCCTAGAGACCTCTTTCTTGAACCGCTGATAGTATTTCTGGTCGCTAAATTCTGCTCCTGTGTCGACGTCGTCCGGTGCGATGGCGAGGACATCCTGCTCGGCGAGTCTGGAACAAATCTCATCCATCCTGCGGGCAAATGCCATACTCCCGCAAACGACGAAGCGCTGCTTGAAAGAAATATCATTCTTTCCGGTCCACGGCGTAACCAATGAGGCGGCGTTCGCCATCGAAAACATCTCCTTGACCTGACTCAAATAGCCAAGTTGGGCGCTCGTTCATTTCCAGGTAGCGTAGCACGAATTCTGCCGGCGACACCACATACGTGGGCGGGATGTGTACAGGAAGATCGTCGGGGAAATCATCGAAAAACACTGGCTGCCGTCGCTGGATCACGCGACCGATTTCGTAGCATGTCGTTTTGCCGACATATCCGTTCGGGCCGGTAATCACGTACACCGCATCTGCCGAGAATATACGTTCGAGAGTTTCCGTCTGTATCTGAGCATCAGATTGGTTCGGCGGGTCGCTCTCGAACCGGACGAATTCTTCGCCACTGATAATTTCGGTTCCGGCCGGCGAGGTAACATGAAGGCCCGCAAGCCGAAATGCCTCAATTATTGACCTGACTTTAGGATAGTTCGGACGACGGAAACTGCCAATCACCGCGAGTTTGAGCACCACGACCTCCCACACTTTGCGTTTGAACGGCTAAGCCTTCGAAAGCCGGAGTTTACTTGCACATTATCAGTGCTCAAACAACGTCGTGCAGCAACTCGGTAACGCATTATAAATTCAACACGCAGATTTCAAAATTAAATTAAATTGAAAAATACATGAGAAATAATATTCGGGGAAAGTTTTATACCGGTTCAAAGCAGCGCATTCAAGCAACAGATCTAATATTGTGATGACTTTATCTGCTGTCCACCCACCAATATCGCGCAAGCCAGAAAATTCGAGCGCAAGTATATTTAACTCATAAGGACCGTGCTTGACGCGATAGCCACAAGACGCCGCAAAGAAGTGTCCGCTTTCAGGTGGAGCAGATAATCATCTCAACGACCAAATACGCGGAGCAAAGTGGACATCAGCCTTCAATCCACAAGTGAAAGCCAAGGCCCGAAACCAGAGGCCTAAATCCCAGAAAAGCAAACTGCCTCGGCGGATCGCCACCGATCCGCCCGCTCCGCAAATCCAAGTCGAATATCCCGCCTACTTGCCCTGATGGGAGGGGATGGCCTTGAGGTAGGCGGCGATGGCTTCGCGGTCTGAGGCGGGGAGTTTGGCCATGTTTTCCTGGACGTCGACCATCGAGCCGCCGACGGAATCGAAATCCGGGGTGAAACCGCTTTCCAGATAATAGGCGATGTCGGCTTCCGACCAGTCGGCGATGGCGCCGCCGGGCGTGATGTTGGGAATGCGCCCCTGCCCGTCCGGGTTCGGCGCGCCGGCCAGCCACATGTCGCGCTTCACGCCCCCGGCGAAATCGCGCGGGGTGTGGCATTCGCCGCAATGGCCGAGCGCTTCGACGAGATAGCGGCCGCGCACAAGCTTTTCGTCCGTCTCGTCCACCTTCACGACCCATGTCTCATCGGCGTAGAGCAGCTTCCACAGGCCGACGCCGCGGCGGATATTGAAGGGGAAGCCGAGCTTGTGCGGGCCGGGATCGTTGTCGACGGCCGGCAGGGTCTGCATGAAGGCCCAGAGATCGGAAAGATCGCCGTCGCTCATGCGCGCATAGGACGTATAGGGGAAGGACGGGTAAAGGTTTTCGCCGTCCGGCGACACGCCGCGCATCATGGCGTTGGCGAAATCGTCCTTCGACCACTGGCCGATCCCGTGTTGCGGGTCCGGCGAAATGTTGGGAACGACGAAATCGCCGAAATCGCTGGCGAGCACATGGCCGCCGCCGAGCTTCAGCTTGTCGTCGCCTTCGGCGTTGTCGGCGGCGTGGCACGAGGCGCAGCCGCCGGCCCAGAACACCAGTTCGCCGCGCGCCGCATCGCCCTCAGGCAAGGCGGCGAGCGCCGTCGCGCCGAGCGGTTTCGGCGCACTCAGGAACCAGAATGCAAGCCCGCCGACGATTGCGGCGAGCACAACGAGATAGGCGAGCTTGCGTATCATGCGGGATTAGCGGGTCTGGAACTTCTCGTGGCAGCTCTTGCAGGTGCCGAGGATCGGACCGACAGCGCCCTGGAACGCGGCGAGATCAGCGGGGCCGGCGCGGCCGGAGGCTTCCGTCGCGGCTGCGGCGGCGGCCTTGAACTGGTCGAGTTCGGCCTGCCAGCCTTCGGGGTTCTCCCAGATTGCTGCCGACGCCTTGGTGTCGGCGCCCATGTCACTGCCTTCCGGGAAGAACTCGCCAAACGACTCGGCCGTCGCGTGGAGCGCGGCGATCGCGGCCTTGCCGGCGGCCGGGCTATAGTCGATTTCCTTCTTCATCATGCCGGCGGCGAGGCCTGCGGCCGCGCCGTTCGATTGCATGAGCGCCTTGCGCACGGCGATCGGGTCGTCGGCGGCGAAGGCCGCCGTGGCGGTGGCCGCGATGAGGGAAAGGGCTATCAGGGTTTTTTGCACAAGATCCTCCTGGTGCTGGTTTCGCGCAGGTTAGACACCGAGACTGCGATATTTATTCCCGCGTCGTGATCACGCTTGCGTGAAATTGCAGGATTTTGGGTGCGACACAGTGTCAACGCACAATGAACACGGCCCCGCGGCGGGGCCGTGCCGTATTGTTGTGCATATCGCCAGCGAAATCAGGCGGTTGCGGTCTCGTAGAGTTCCAGCACGTAGTCCCAGTTGATCAGGCTGTCGACGAAGGCCTCGAGATATTTGGGGCGGGCGTTGCGGTAGTCGATGTAGTAGGAGTGTTCCCACACATCGACGCCGAGGATCGGGGTCGCGCCGTGGACGAGCGGGTTCACGCCGTTCGGCGTCTTCATGATGTCCAGCTTGCCGTCCTTGACGGCGATCCAGGCCCAGCCGGAGCCGAACTGGCCGACGCCGGCGGCGATGAAGTCGGCCTTGAACTTGTCGTAGCCGCCGAGATCGCTGTCGATCGCCGACGCGAGCTTGCCCGGCAGCGACGTGCCGCCGCCGTCCTTCTTCATCCATTTCCAGAAATGGACGTGGTTGTAGTGCTGGGCGGCGTTGTTGAAGAGGGCCGGGTTCTTGCCGTGGGACTGCTTGACGATCTCCTCGAGCGAGAGCCCGTCCATCCCGGCTTCCGCCGCCAGCTCGTTGCCCTTGTCGACATAAGCCTTGTGGTGCTTGTCGTGGTGATACTCCAAAGTCTCCCGAGACATAACCGGCGCAAGCGCCTCGTATTCATAGGGGAGGTCAGGAAGCGTAAAAGCCATTTGGGACTCCTATTATCACAGCTAAAATTCGGTTCCCGCACGGCGGGCAGCCTTGGCGGGTGGTGGGGAAAGAGGTGCAGCACAACAACAACCACAACATACAAACAAACGCGTGCACCAAATCCTACAAGCAAACGCGTACGCCATGTCCTACAAGCAAACGCGTGCGCCATGTCCTATAACAAACGCGCGCGCCACGTCTCACAAACAAAGACTCGCGCCAAGTTCTGCAAACAAAGACGCGTTCCCGGTCCTGCGAACAAAGACGCGTACCAAGTCCGGCACGTTCGCCAAACAATGGCATACGCGCCAAAGGCGAGACGCGGATGCCGAGGCTTAAACCGTGCACCGCACCAAGTCACCGGCGCGGTGCGATACTCGCTCGTCAGGCCGCGTTTCGACCCTCAAACACAGATTCGCCCACCAAAGCAGACTTGCCCGCCGTGCGCGGATCTAATTGCTAAACAAACGCGGCGGGATTTGGTTCCGTGGCAATCAGGCGTGTGCCCATTCCCAATAGAGCTCGCGCGCCTTGGCGGCGACGGGGCCCGGCTGCAATTCGCGGTCCTCTATGCGTATGATCGGGACGACCTTGGAATGATTCCCCGTCGTGAAAATCTCATCGGCGTCCATGAAGTCCTCGACGGTCAAGGTCGTCTCGACGGTCGAGAAGCCGTATTGCGCCAGGAGATCGATCGTACGCGCCCTGGTGATACCGCTGAGAAACGTCCGGTTCGGTGCAGGCGTGAAGACCTGGGAGTCTTTCACCATGAAGACATTCGAGGCACCGGTCTCGGCGACGTTGCCGAGCATGTCGCGCACCAGGCAATTGTCGAAGCCGCGGCTCTTTGCTTCCAAGATCGCGCGTCCATTGTTGGGATAGAGGCATCCCGCCTTGGCATTCGTCGGCATGGTTTCGATGGTCGGTCGGCGAAACGGCGAGACGGTCACCGAAAAGCCCTTTGCCGGCAGCATCGGCGCCTCGTGCAGGCACAGGCAGAAGCGCGTCGATTCCGGATCGGCGGGAACGGACATGTAGCCGCCATGCTCGGCCCAATACATCGGCCGGATATAGACGGCCGTGTTGCCGTCGAATTTCTTCAGACCGTCCCGGGTCAGGCCGACGATCTCGTCGGCGCTCATGGTCGGCTTCAGGCCGAGCGCCTCCGCTGAAGCGTTGACGCGGGCTGCATGCCGGTCGAGATCCGGGGTGACCCCCTCGAACCAGCGCGCGCCGTCGAAGACCGAGGAGCCCAGCCACATCGCATGGGTGCGCGGACCGACGATCGGCACATTGCCTTCGTGCCAGTCGCCATCGACATAGGTCCAGGTCAGGCTCTGCGCTGTCGTATCGACCGCCATAGTTTCCTCCGCATATATTATTGGGATCACGGAAACCGGATTTGAGCGAAGCCGTCAATGTCCCTCCGCAATGCGCGGACCATATGACGCTATTGACCCGCCAATCCTATTTGACCAAAGTCTCGGCAACCGGAAAGGGACGATGCAGGTCAGGACTTACGTTTTCGACGCCTACGGTACGTTGTTCGACGTTCACTCGGCCGTCCGCAAACACTCCGATTCGCTTGGTCCCGACGGACCGCGGCTTTCGGAAATCTGGCGCACGAAACAGCTCGAATACTCCTGGATCCGAACCCTGATGGGTTCATACGCGGATTTCTGGCGGCTGACCGAGGAAGCGCTCGATTACGCGCTTAGCGCCACACCCGGCGTCGACCCGTCGTGCCGGGACAAGCTACTCGAAGCCTATTGGACGCTCGACTGCTATCCGGAGGTTCCGGAGGCTCTGGCCCGGCTTCGCGAGAAGGACGCCCGGATCGCGATCCTGTCGAACGGTTCCCCCGACATGCTGTCCGCCGCGGTCGATTCGGCCGGGCTCGGCGGTTTTTTCGACGCCGTTCTCTCGGTGGAAGCCGTGAAGACGTTCAAGACCGTGCCGCAGGTCTATCGCATGGTCACCGACACATTCGACGTGGCGCCCGCCGAAGTCTCGTTCCAGTCGTCCAACCGGTGGGATATTGCCGGCGCTCACAAATTCGGTTTTCACACGGTTTGGATCAACCGTGCCGGACTGCCGAACGAATATCAAAATTACGGCCCGTCCCGTGAAATCCGCGATCTGACGAACTTGTAGCAATCGCAAAGTGTTGCGGCGCTGCAACGATGCGCGGAGATTTGAGACCCGGTCACGTCCTTCGGAGCCGATGCCAACATTTTCCGCTCAAAAGTTTCGGCGAACACGGGTAAGGGCAATCTATCGCCCTACTCCGGCTGCGCCATGCGCCTCGCGCAGCGATTCTCTTACGGGACCATGATGAAAGATATTTCGCGCCGCAGTTTCCTTACCGTCACCGCCACGCTCTCGGCTGGACTGGCCCTTTCCGCCTGCACGACCGTCGATGAGGACGGCGAGCCGGTCACCGTCTCGAGCCGGGTGCCGGACTTCCCCGACTACGCAAGCATGTATGCGTCCGTTCAGGATGGCGGCTTCACCATTCCGGCAGTGCCTTACACCAAGATCCCGGAACGCTTTCTGCGCCAGGTCGTAAAAGATCCGACCGGAGAATCCCGCGGCACCATCGTCGTCGATACGCGATCCCATCATCTCTTCCTGGTGATCGGCGGCGGACGAGCGATCCGCTACGGCGTCGGGCTTGGACGCGCCGGCTTCGAATGGTCGGGACGCGCCGAAGTCGGCGCGCGTCGGGTCTGGCCGAAATGGTTCCCGCCGGACGAGATGATCGATCGCGATCCGAAACTCGAAAAATACCGGATGAGCTACGACAAGAAGAACGACGTCTATAATGGCGGTATGGAGCCCGGCGTCAGAAATCCGCTCGGCGCACGCGCGCTCTATCTCTATGAAGGCGGAAAGGACACGCTTTATCGCCTGCACGGTTCGCCGGAGTGGAACTCGATCGGCAAGTCGGTTTCGTCGGGCTGCGTGCGGCTGATGAACCAGGATATCATCGACCTCTACGCACGCGTGCCGGAAGGCACGCCCGTACTGGTGCGCTGACCCAACAAACGCCGGCCTCGCGCCGGCGTTTTTTTATCTCAGGCTCTTTTTCAGACTACCCAGTATACCCCGCACGAGTGCGCGGCCGAGTTGCGTGGACACCGAGCGCGCCAGCGACTTCATCGCGGCCTCGCCGACAGATTGCCGGTTCGACGACCGTCGTTTCGGCGTAGAGCCAGACCGGCTGCGGGACGACTTGGTCGGACGATCCTCCCCGTCGAAATCCGGCAGCGTCCAGCGCGAACCGCTTTCCGCACGGTCTTCTTTTTCTTCCTGCAGTTTCTCGCGCTCCGCCGCATCGGCGGCTTTCTCGGCGCGGGCCTTGAGCATTTCGGCAGCCGATTCCCTGTCGACCGTCTCATCGTAAAGTCCTGCGACGGGGCTGAGCTTTATCAGTTCCTTTCGCTCGTCATCCTCAAGCGGGCCGAGACGCGAGGATGGCGGGCGGATCAAGGTGCGCTGAACGATGCCCGGAACACCCTTGGCTTCAAGCGTGGAAACCAGCGCCTCCCCGACGCCCAGTTGGGTGATCGCTTCGTAGCAATCGAAATCGGGATTGGGCCGGAATGTATCGGCGGCGACCTTCACCGCTTTCTGTTCGCGCGGCGTATAGGCGCGCAAGGCATGCTGCACCCGGTTGCCGAGCTGCGAAAGGACCGTATCCGGCACATCGAGCGGGTTCTGCGTGACGAAGAACACGCCGACGCCCTTGGAGCGGATCAGCCGGACGACCTGTTCGACACGTTCGATGAGAATCTTGGGCGCTTCGTCAAAGAGCAGGTGCGCTTCATCGAAAAAGAAGACCAGCTTCGGCTTTTCCGGGTCGCCGACTTCCGGCAATTCCTCGAAAAGTTCCGAAAGCAGCCAGAGCAGGAAGGTGGCGTAGAGCCGCGGATTCATCATCAGCTTGTCGGCGGCAAGCACGTTGATCGCACCGAGGCCGTCGCGCGTCGTGCGCATCAGATCCTTGATGTCGAGGGCGGGCTCGCCGAAGAAGTGCTCGGCCCCTTCCCTTTCGAGCACGAGGAGCGAGCGCTGTATCGCACCTAGCGACGCGGAATGGACATTGCCGTAACGGCTCGAGATCTCCTTGGCGTTTTCGCCGAGGTGGACGAGCATGGACCGCAGGTCCTTCAGATCGAGCAGCAACAATCCTTCGTCGTCGGCGATTTCAAAGGCGATGTTGAGAACGCCTTCCTGTGCGTCGGACAGGTTCATCAGCCGCGAAAGAAGCAACGGTCCCATCTCGGAAATCGTCGCTCGAATGGGATGCCCCTTTTCGCCGAACAGATCCCAGAAGATGACAGGAAATTCCTGGAACTCGTAGGGATCGAGCTTGATCGTCTCCGCCCGCTTGAGCAGGAAGTCCTTCGCCTCACCCTTGGCCGCAATACCGGACAGATCGCCTTTGACATCGGCACAGAAGACCGGGACGCCAGCATTCGAAAACGACTCCGCAAGGATCTGCAGGGACACCGTCTTGCCCGTGCCGGTGGCGCCGGTGATCAGGCCATGGCGGTTAGCATAACGCAGTGACATGAATTCCTGCTTGAGGAAGCTGTCATCCGGATTGCGGCTGGCGCCAAGAAAGATACGATCCACTACGTCCCACATTGACGGCCTCGTTCCGTTTCATCGGTGATATCCGCGTATAGTCGGCGAGGCAAAAATCGGCAATGGCGGGGAAAAGCGGTTCGGGCGGGAAAAAAGAGGGCCAGCGCGGAACAATAGTCTTTACGGCCTCGACAGTTATTCATATTACGTAAACGTCAAAATTTGGAGCAAGACATGGACGAACTCATCTCCCGCATTACAGATTCTGTCGGAATTGACGCCGACGTCGCCAGGAAGGCCGTCGGCATGATCCTTGGCTTCCTCCAGAAGGAAGGGCCCAACGACAAGATCAGTGAAATGCTTGCGGCGATGCCGGGCGCGCAGGATCTTATCGACAATGCCCCGGAAGTCGGCGGCGGTATGTTCGGCGGTGGCGTGATGGGGCTTGGCTCCGCCCTGATGGGCCTCGGGCTCGGCATGGGCGAGATCAGCGGCGTTTCCAAGCAGACCGTCGACTTCGCCAAGGAAAAGGCCGGCGACGGCCCTGTCGACAACGTGATCGCCGCCATTCCCGGCCTGAGCCAGTTCGTCTGATTGAATTCGCGATTGCCTGACTATGCCCGGCCCAACGGCCGGGCTTTTTGTTTTGCGCCGCGCAACCAATGCTCTCATCCTTCGCTCGGGAGCGAATCGATGAAGCGACGCCTTTTTCTTACCCATGCCGGCACAGCCGCCCTTGGCGCGGCGACACCCTTTTCTGTGCGGGCACAGACGCGCCCTCTCCTCGGCTCCGGACTGCGCGGCACGCGAAACGCCCTGGAATTCGGCGTGGCGCCGGATACCGATATCGACCAGACCGCGGCCTTCCAGGCCATGCTGGAAACGGTCGCCGCCGAAGGCAACGCTCTCTTCCTGCCTGGCGGGATTTATGTTCTCGCCGGCATCGAATTGCCTGACGGCCTGCTGATCGAGGGAATTCCCGGCCGCACGCGGCTTGTGCATGCCGGAACGGGCCCTCTCCTTTCCGCGTCGCAAGCAACGGCGATCACGCTGCGCGGCCTTTCGGTCGATGCAGCGGGGCGTCCGGCGGACGGAGATCAGGGGCTTCTGGAGCTCCGCGATACGACCGGCTTCACTGCGGAAGAATGCAGTTTCGAGAATGCCGGCGTGGCCGCCATTCATCTGGAGCGCAGTTCCGCAGCGCTGATGCGCAACAGCGTTACCGACGCCTCCGGTGTCGCCATTTTCGGCCGCGATTCCGAAGGGCTGCGGATCGACGGCAACACGGTTCGGCGTTGCGCAAATGGCGGCATTCTCGTTTATCGCAGCGAGCCGGGGCGTGACGGGGCCGTGATCACCGGGAACAGCATTTCCGAGATCGGCGCGGCCAATGGCGGGACCGGCCAGTGGGGCAACGGGATCAACCTGTTCCGCGCCGACGATACGATCGTCGCCAACAATGTCATCTCCGGCAGCGCATTTTCCGCCATTCGCGGCAACACGGTGCGCAACATGCAGGTGACCGGCAATGTCTGTCGCGACAGCGGCGAGACCGCGATCTATGCGGAATTCGCTTTCGCGAACGCGCTGATTTCCGACAATATCGTCGAAGGGGCGGCGAACGGTATTTCCGCACCCAATCTCGATCACGGAGGCCACGGCGCGACGATCAGCGGCAATATCGTGCGAAACCTGCACGCGGATGGCCCGTATGACCCCGGTTTTCCCGGGTTCGGGACCGGGATCGGCGTCGAGGCGGACGCTGTCGTCACCGGCAATCTGGTCGAAAGTGCGCCGCTTTACGGCATCAATGCCGGATGGGGCCCGTTCCTGCGCGATGTGGTTGTCGCATCGAACACGATCCGCGATGCCCGCATCGGGATCGGCGTATCGGCGGCCGACGGCGCCGGGCGGGCGCTGATCCGCGGCAATCTTATCGCGGCGCGCGAAACCGGCATCCAGGCCCATGCCTGGGCGAAAGCCGTCGCGCCGGACCTGCTGGCCGATCCGGCGGCGGCGCCGGCCAACATCACGCTGTCGGACAATCTTTCGAGCGGCGGATAAGCGCGACAGCGGCGATCCAAGGCCGTCTCTTCGCCGTATTCGCAAATGAGGATTGAGACGACCGCCAGCCGGACCGGCTGCGGCGGAGAAGCAAAACAAACGGGCACGACCGGATGCGCTACCTGCGGATCGCAACGATTTTCATCACGCTGGTTTTCCTCGTGCCGATGGCGGCGGCGGCCGGCTGGTGGGCGACAGTCGACCGGCCGACCTCGTGGCGCAGCGCCAACTGGTCCTCGTCCGGCCTCCTCCCCTCTCCCGAACAGGAGCCGGATGCGGCGATCTATGTGCTGGCGGCGCGGACGGGCGGCTTCAAGGGCGCGTTCGCGGTTCACAGCTGGATCGTTCTGAAAGAACCTGGCGCAAACCGTTACGAGCGCTATGAAAAAGTCGGTTGGGGCACTCCGATCCGCCGGGACGCCTATGACGCCGACGCGGCCTGGTATTCGAACCGGCCCTGGGTCGTTGCGAAACTGACCGGTCAGAACGCCGAGGCGGCGATGCCGAAAATCCGCGCGGCGATCGCCAGCTATCCGTTCAGCCATCGCGGCGACTACCGGATCTGGCCGGGCCCGAACTCGAACAGCTTCGTCGCCCATGTGATGCGGGAAGTGCCGGATATCGACGCCGTGCTGCCGCCCAACGCCGTCGGACGCGACTATCTTGCCGGCGGCACGTGGTTCGCGGTCGATCCGGACGGCCGCGACGTGCATTTTTCGCTGTTCGGGCTTGTCGGCCTGTCGGCGGGCCTGCGCAGCGGGTTCGAAATCCATCTGCTCGGCCAGACCGCGGGGGTCGACTTCCTGCATCCGGCGCTGAAAATCCCGGCGATCGGGCGCGTCGGGATCTAGCGCATTTCAGGTTCAGATCGACTGGTTGTAGTCGCCGACCTCGCCGTTTTCGCGCAGGATGGCGTCGACGGCGCGGAACATGTCGAGCTTGCGCTCCTCCGACACCGGACTTTCGACCACGACGACGAGTTCCGGCTTGTTGGACGATGCCCGGACCAGCCCCCAGGTGCCGTCGTCGGCGACCACGCGCACGCCGTTGACCGTGACGAGATCGGCGATCGGATGGCCGGCCACCGTCTCGCCGGCGTCGCGCATCGCGGTGAAGCGCTCGACCACGCGCGCGATGACATCGTATTTCACCTCGTCGGGACAATGCGGCGACATGGTCGGCGATCCGTGGGTCAGCGGCAGCGCGCGGTAGACGTCGGCCATCGACCTGTCCGGATTGCGGTCGAGCATCCGGCAGACCGCGATCGCCGTGACCAGGCCGTCATCGTAGCCGCGGCCGATCGGCGGATTGAAGAAGAAATGGCCGGATTTCTCGAAACCCGCGATCGCGCCGAGTTCGGCGACGCGGCGCTTGATGTAGGAATGGCCGGTCTTCCAGTAGTCGGTTTCGGCGCCGTTGGCCTGCAACACCGGATCGGTCATGAACAGGCCGGTCGATTTCACGTCGACGACGAATTTCGCGTTCTCATGCAGCGAGGAGATGTCGCGCGCCAGCATGACGCCGACCTTGTCGGCGAAGATCTCGCTGCCCTCGTTGTCGACAACGCCGCAGCGATCGCCGTCGCCGTCGAGACCGAGGCCGACATCCGCCCCGGTCTCGAGCACCTTGTCGCGGATGGCGTGGAGCATTTCCATGTCTTCCGGGTTCGGGTTGTAGCGCGGGAAGGTGTAGTCGAGATCGACATCCAGCGGGATGACCTCGCAGCCGATCCTTTCCAGCACTTCGGGCGCGAAAGCCCCGGCCGTGCCGTTTCCGCAGGCCGCGACGACCTTCAGTTTGCGGGACAGCGAAACGCCCTGCGTCAGATCATCAATGTAGCGGGCGCGGAAATCCGCCACGGCCTCGTAGGAGCCGCCGCCCCTCAGGTCGAAATCGCCGCCGAGCACGATGTCGCGCAGCTGCGCCATTTCGTCCGGACCGAAGGTCAGCGGGCGCTCGCATCCCATCTTGACGCCGGTCCAGCCGTTTTCGTTATGGGACGCGGTCACCATCGCCACGGACGGGGCGTCGAGCGCGAATTGCGCGAAATAGGCCATCGGCGACAGAGCCAGGCCGATATCCTTCACGTCGGCGCCCGCGGCCATGAGGCCTTGCGTCAGCGCCAGCTTGATCGACAGGGAATAGAAGCGGAAATCGTGGCCCACCACGATCTTCGGGCCCGCGCCAAGCCGCCGGATCAGCGTGCCGAGCCCCATGCCGAGCGCCTGGACGCCGAGCAGGTTCAGTTCCGGAGCCTTGTCGGACGCCGGGTGGCCGAACCACCAGCGCGCGTCATACTCCCGGAAACCGGTCGGTTTCACCAGGGGCTCCGTTTCGAACGCAAAGGTGTTCGGCTTGAGATCTGCGCGCGGTTTCATCGAAAGGTTGCCCCCTGTCCGTTTGAGGATGAATCGCCTGACGGTCCCGCAAACCTCTAAGCCGAGGGGGCCGCCATGTACAGGCGATGCGAGGCCTCCCGCATTTCTCTCAAAGAATCGATATCGCGCACTTGCGGGAACAAGTGTCGGGCGCTATAGACCGCCTCCGTTGGTCGCGGAGTGTAGCGCAGCCTGGTAGCGCACCTCGTTCGGGACGAGGGGGTCGCAGGTTCAAATCCTGCCACTCCGACCACTTCCTCAAAAACTCCAGAGATATTTGCCCGCCTCCACGCGTGGAGAGGTCTGCGCCCTGTCGCAGGAACGCGGACGATCGAAACGGGAGGCCGGCGCAGCCCCCCTTTTCCGGCATTCATCAAACTCGCGGAGCATCGCTGTCGCGAACGCGAACTGTGTAAACGTTAAAAATCCTCTCTCCCGCATTCCCCAGAAAAAGCAGGCGCAAATTGCGGGATATCCACAGCACCGCGGTTTTGCTTTCCTTGCATCAGGGAATTGACAGAGGGGAAGTCGATGGAACCCGCCAGAACGCCAGTCGAAAGGCGCCTTTCCAATCGAACTCGATGTTCGCACTTGGCCGAGATAAAGATCGGGGCGAATGTAACGATCCACGCAATCGTCAAGGATCTCTCCGGCGGCGGCGCCAAGATTCAGCTCCCCCGCGATGCATGGATGCCAAGATCATTCGTGCTTTCCATACCGGACAAGTTGCTTTATCAACAGGCAATCTGCCGCTGGCGTCGCGGAGACTTCGCAGGCCTGGAATTTGTCGCAGATCAGCCATGATTTTGACATAATTTGTAACTAACGCCGCCGCGATACCGGTTGTATTTGGCGATTTTTGCGAAAGCCGCCAGCGTTTCGGACGCCCTGCCCTTTGTGAGCGTGGGCCAATCGTAACCTCTCTCGAACTGAAAACGACAACCCCCTATTAAGACCAGTCAATCCGTTCCGGTTTTCGGCACGATTGATTAACAACGGACAATCGAGAAAATGGCGCAGACCGCCGCTCCGCTTAACGATGAAGCCGGTACAGGGTTCGTCGACCGAATTGCAGATTGCAAGACGAGCTATGACATCCTCCGCCTGACACGTGAAATCGCGAAATCCTACGATTTCCAGTACTTCTCTATCATGCGCCTGCCGAGCGCGGACGAACGGGCCCTGGCGTCTCTTTACATCATCAGCAACTGGCCGCCGGATCTGATCAACAGCTACGATCAGCTTGGCCTGCTGGAGCACAGCCCGGTGATCAGCGCATTGCGTCGGAGCACGAAACCCTTCGTCTGGCGACTGGAAGATGTGAACCGGAACCGGGCGGACGGACGGGAAGACGAAATCGAGACGCTTTTCGCAGCCTATGGTTTTCATCGCGGTGTCTATTTCCCGGCCCAGGAACCATCCGGAGAACGAGGCGCGGTGTCCTTCAGCGGCTCGCGCGATACACCGTCGAATACGGAGTTGATGGAACTGAGCTTTCTCTCGAACCTGATCTACGAGAAGGTCGCGGAAATCAAAAAACCGGCGCCGACCCCCGATCAGACTCTGAGCGCGCGCGAGCGCGAATGTCTGCACTGGACTGCCAGCGGGAAGACGAGCTCCGAGATCGCCACGATCCTCGAACTGTCCGAGCACACCGTGAATCACTATCTGAGCGCAGCATGCCAGAAGCTCGGCGCAACCAACCGGGCGCATGCGGTCGCGCGCGCAATTCGCGCCGGACTGGTGGACTGAACCATGATCAAAGCGGCTCATCCGCAACTGCACCTCGAGGTCAGGGAATCGCTGCGCGCGCAGCAATCCCTTGCCGAGATCGGCCTCGAAGACGCGTCCCTGCTCGATGCGCTGTCCCAGTTCGACCTGTACGGCGCCTGGCGCATCGATCTCGAAACGGGGATGGTTTACTGGACCCGCGACGTGTTCGAAATCCACGGGATGAATTTCCGGGAAGGCGCCGTGGATCTGAACAGGATGATATCCCTCTATCACCCGGATGACCGCGAACTCGTCATGAACTGCATCGAGGAGGCCGCCACCCGCAAGACAGGTTTCCGCTACGTTTTGCGGCTGACGACGCCCGACGGTCATGGCAAACTGGTCAAATGCAATGGCTGTTTTCGAATCAATCGCGAGGGACGCGAAGAGATCTACGGCACGTTTTCGCAGTTCCAGGAGCGCATCCGGACTGTCGCCGTCAGTTCGTGACGTTTCTCGTCACGAGGCAAAAACCTCAACAATCCCGAATATTTGAATCATGCTTTAACTATTATACTTCACGTTCAAAGTCCGATCCGAACCGGAAGAAACGCATAAGCGACGGCGGTGGCCAAGAAAGGTCTCGGATTGCTGATTTTCGACACTAAGTTGGTGTCATGTGAGCGTAGAAGGCGTTAAGGCGGCATTGTGAAGGTCATTGCCAGGAAGGTTTCCCCGAAATGGGCATTAGGCGCGCGGCTTGGCCGCGCGGCAAGCTTGTGTGCCTTGCTGGCTGCCGGCTCCGTCCCGTTCGTACCGTCCCATGCCCACGCCTTCGAACTGTTCGGCCGATGCATATTCGGATCCTGCAAGAACGGCGATGAGGACGGCCCGATCGATCCTAAACACTACGAGGCGACGCTTACCGTCCTGTCGGAGGGCGCGCCGGATCGTGATCTCGAAAAGGCGGTAGCGAATGCATCGCTTCTGTGGCGCGAGCGGCGCGAAGCAACGGCCGGCTCCGCCGGACTGCTGACGCGCGCGAAAGGCGACTACAAGCGCATTCTTGCCGCTCTTTACAATGAAGCACGGTACGCCGCCGAGATCTCGATCGCCTGGAACGGTCGTGAAATCTCGGCGATCCCCCCCGGCACGGAGTTGCCCGACAATATCGACCTGACGATCACGGTGAATGCCGAGGCGCCATTCCAGTTCGGCAGGACGGAGATCGTCAACCAGGCCCCGCCTGCCAGAACGCGCGACGACCGGGTCGACCAGCCGGAAGCCGAAGGCTTCATGACCGGCGCCCCCGCCTATGCCACCTCGGTCAAGAAGGCCGGACGGCTGGTTGTCGAAGCCTGGAAACAGCAGGGCTACGCGAAAGCCAAGATCGCCGAACAGCAGGTCACAGCCAATCACGACACCCGCGAACTGAATGTGCGCCTCACGGTAGAGCCGGGCCAACGCGCCGTTTACGGACCGGTGGAGGTCGAAGGCACGGATCGCATGCGCGCACAATTCGTGCAGCGTCAGACAGGGCTGATCCCAGGACGCGAATACGATCCGGACGATCTGAAACGCGCGGAAAAACGATTGCAGCGCCTCGGCGTGTTCAGCTCGGTTTCGCTGAAACAGGCCGAGCGGATCAATAGCGACGGCACGCTGCCTTTCATGCTCACGGTCCAGGAGAGGAAGTTGCGGCGCATCGGGCTGGGTGCAACCGTTTCAACCGCCGACGGCGCCGGGGTGGAGGGATACTGGCTGCACCGCAACCTCTGGGGCCGGGCGGAGCGTTTGCGCTTCGACGGGCGGATCGCGGGTCTCGGCACAACGACCGAATTTCAGGATCTCGACTATTTCCTCGGTGCGGAACTGACACTGCCTGGACGTTTCACGCCGGATACGGACATCGCCATAGGCGGGTTTTTCGAGCACAAGGTGCTCGATCTCTATTCGACGAACCGGGGCTCAGTCTCCGTTGCGGCCACGCATTTCTACAGCGACGAAATCACGTTCGGACTGGGAAGTCATGTCAGTTACGGCCAGTATGACGACGTCTTCGGCCGCCGCAATTTCGGCGTTGTCGGGCTGGAAGCGAGCGTGGAATATGACACGCGCGACAGCGAACTCGACACGAAAGACGGGCTTTATCTGCGCGCAGCGGCGAAACCATTTTACGAATGGGAGTTCGGCAACGCCGTCGGCAAAGCCGAAGCGGAGGCCCGTATCTACCGCGCGCTCGGGCCGGAGGAACGCACTGTCCTCGCGGGGCGGCTGAAAATCGGCACGATTATCGGCGCGCCCATTTCCGAAATTCCACAGGACGAATTGTTCCTGGCCGGCGGCGGCACCTCCGTGCGCGGCTATCCCTATCGCGGTATCGGCGTGCCCGTGCAGGGCGGCACATCCGGCGGACGGGCCCTGTTCGAGGCTTCAGCGGAAATCCGGCAGGACGTTACCGACACGATCGGCATCGTCGGCTTTGCCGATGTCGGCCACGTCAACAGCGGCGCGTTCCCGGATTTCTCGGGCGACGTTCGCGTCGGCGCGGGCCTGGGCCTGCGTTACGACACGGGCCTTGGTCCGCTGCGCCTCGACGTGGCGATTCCGCTCAATCACAAGGCCGGCGATCCGAATTTCGCGGTCTATGCAGGTATCGGGCAGGCATTCTGATGACGCGTATCCGACACCTTATCGGCCTGCTTATCCTCGCTGCGCTCGCCGTCTGGTGGAGCATGCCCGCATTGACGCAGGATTCCGAAGAAGCACAGAAATCCGGCTTCATCCGCTTCGTCGAGGAACGACTGTCCACGCCGAACCGGCAAATCAGCCTCAACGGAATTCAGGGCAGCCTCTCATCGGATGTCCGCTTCACGAGCATCACGATCGCCGATGAAAACGGCGTCTGGCTGACAATCGAAAATCCGAGACTGCAGTGGACACGCACCGCGCTTCTTGCCGGCAGGCTCGACATCCAAAGCCTGACCGCGGAACGGATCGACTGGCCGCGCATGCCCGTTGCCGATCAGAGCATGCCAGCGCCGGAAGCGAGCGGCTTCTCGCTTCCCGACCTGCCCGTTTCGGTCGATATCGGCGAACTCGCCGTCCAGGAAGCGCATTTCGGTGCTCCGGTCTTCGGGCTTGAATCCACCCTGTCCCTCAACGGCCAGTTGTCGCTGAACGACGCCGCGCTTGCCGCCAATCTCGACATCCAGCGCCTCGACGGACCGGGCGGACAGCTGGCATTGCAAACCTCCTATTCGGACCAGAGCGGACAGCTCGACATCGATTTGTCGCTGCAGGAGCCGAAAAACGGTGTCGTCGCGAACCTGCTGAACATTCCTGAACGCCCGCCGGTGGCGTTGACGATTGCCGGATCGGGGCCCCTTTCCGAGTTTGCCGCACAGATTGCCTTTGATGCGGATGGCGAACGCGTCGCGGACGGCTCCGTAAACGTCACCGAAGACGCATCCGGCGCTCGCCTTCTCGGCTTCGACCTTTCCGGCCCAATCGCCCGTATCCTGCCTGAGGAACATCGTGCCTTTTTCGGCAGCGATACGGCGCTCACGGCGCAAGCCCTGCTGCGTGCGGATGGCGGTATCGATATCCGGGAATTGCAGCTCGACAGCGGCGCTCTCGACATCTCCGCGTCCGGCTCGACGCTAGCCGACGGCTTCCTGCGCGACCTGACTGTGGACGCGACGCTGCGATCCGCCGACGCTGGCCCCGTGCGCCTGCCGCTCGGAGGCGAACCGGTAACGGTCGACAACGGAAAGCTCTCGCTTCGCTACGGCACCAATGACGCCGACAGCTGGACGCTGTCCGGATTGATCGACGGCGTCACCCTGCCCAATGCAGAAATCGCCGAGCTGAGCATCGATGGCGGCGGCGCCATCGCCGGCCTGGACACCCCGGACAATCGGTCGGTCACATTTTCGGTTCAAGGCGAGGCATCCGGGATACGGCCCCAGGATCCGGGCGTCGCGAAGGCGGTCGGCGACACGATCACCTTTTCAACCGATGGCGACTGGAAGACGGCGGAACCGATCCGCATCGAAAATGCCCGGATCGCCGGAAACACGCTGGATATCGATGCGCAGGGCCTTATCGAGGACATGGTCTTCAAAGGCAGCGCAAAGGTGGAGGCCGCCGACCTGCAGGCCTTCTCGCTCGTGGCCGACCGCGACCTCGCCGGCAAGGCGTCGCTTGGCGTGAACGGAGATGCCGGCCTCGTCGGCGGAAGCTTCGATCTTACCTTCGACGGTTCACTGACCGATGCGCGGATCGGCACCGACTCCGTCGACCGGCTGCTGGCCGGCGAAACGCGGCTGACAGGCGGCGCGGCGCGGACAGAGGACGGGCTGAGATTCCGCGAACTTGTGCTTTCCAATCCGCAGGCCGAGGCGCGCATCGACGGCAGCTTCGCCAGCCGCAGCGCGGATTTGCAAATCAAGGCGACGATCGCCGAAATGGCGCGGATCGTCGACAATGCGTCCGGACGCATGACGCTGGACGCTGCCGTCAACAAGCCGGAAGGCTCCTCGCGAGAGGCATCCTACGACGTGAAGGCGCAGCTTGGCCTCGCCGATGCCCGGCTCGCCGACCGGGCCGTACCGGCCGCCAATCTGACCTTCGACGGCCGGGTTGCCGGCGCCGACATCATCGGCACGATCTCGGGTGACGGTTCGATCGGCGGCGAGGCTCTCGCGGTCAAAGCCTCGCTGGCGCGCAGCGAGGATCGGGTGTCGCTCTCCGATCTGCTGCTCCGTGTCGGCGCTGCACGTCTGAGCGGCGATCTTTCGAGCGAAAACGGTCGCGTCGACGGACAGGTCGAGATAGCGGCGAACGATATCGCTCCGCTGGCGGCGCTTGCCTTGGTGGATGCCTCCGGGGCGGTGAACGGAACCGCCGAGATTTCAGGCACTGCCAGCGATCCGCAGGTCGCCTTTACCGTGCGCGGCACGGGAATCGACGCTCCACAGCTTCGCGCCGCGTCGGTATCGCCGATCACGCTCTCGGCGTCGGGCAGCTATGGCGGCGGTGCGGTTCGCCTGTCGCAGTTCAATGCGGAAAACGCGCAGGATCTGAAATTTTCGGGATCGGGCACCATCCCGCTGTCTGGTTCCGGCCTGTCGGTGTCGGTCAATGGCAACGCGCCGCTGGCGCTTGCCGAACGGTATCTCGCGGCGCGCGGCACGCGGCTCAGCGGCACGTTGCGCATCGACGCGACGATCGGCGGCTCTTTGTCCGCGCCGAGCGCCGACGGGCTGTTCTCGATCTCCAACGCCTCGGTCAACGATCCGCTGTCCAATCTGCGGCTGAACCAGATCGGGGTGGTGGCCGGGCTGCGCGGCGACACGCTGTCGATCAACCGCATGACAGGCCAGCTTGCCGGTGGCGGCTCGGTCAGCGTTTCCGGCACGATCGGTCTTTCGGGACAATTGCCGGCCAATCTCTCCATCAGGCTTTCCAACGCCACCTATTCCGACCGGCAGACGATCCGGACAACGCTTTCCGGCGATCTCGCCGTTTCCGGCGGATTGACCGCCGGCCCGCTGATTTCCGGCCGGATCGACCTGCTTGGAACCGAAATCACGGTGCCCGAAACGCTGACCGGGGAAGCGGATCTGCTCGACGTTCGCCATGTCGATCCCGACAGCGGCACGCTGAAGACCCTGCAGCGCATCCAGGCCGTGTTGCCGAAGGACAGCGGTAGCGGGCCGCAGGCGCCGGTCCGTCTCGACGTGACGCTCAATTCGCCCAATCGCATCTTCGTGCGCGGGCGCGGGATCGATGCCGAAATGGGCGGCCGGTTGCGCGTGACCGGCTCGCTGGACAATCTCCAGCCGATTGGCGGTTTCACGCTGATCCGCGGACGCCTGTCGATCCTCAACAAGCGGCTCGACCTGACCGAAGGCCGGATCACGATGACAGGTTCGCTCGACCCCATGATCGACCTGACTGCGCAAGTCAGCGGCGAGGACGTCGTCGCGACCCTGCGGCTTTACGGCCGGGCATCCGATCTTTCGCTGAAGCTCTCCTCGTCACCGGAACTGCCGCAGGACCAGATCCTCGCCCGCGTTCTGTTCGGCAAGAGCATATCGAGCCTCTCTCCCCTGCAGATCGCCAATCTCGCGACCGCGGCGGCGTCTCTCGCCAGCGGCGGCGGGAGCGGCGGGCTGTCGGAACAGATCCGCCAGGGGATCGGCGTGGACGATCTCGACATCACCCAGGACCAGGAAGGCAATGTCGGCGTGCGGGCCGGCAAATACATCCAGGACAATGTCTATCTCGACATCCAGGCCGGCCAGAGCGGTGGCGAGGCGTCGATCAATCTCGATATCACCGACAGTCTGACAGCGAAGGGCACCGTCGATACCGAGGGCGATTCGAAGCTGGGTATCTTCTACGAGAAAGACTACTAGGGCCGGCGCTCAGGCGCGCAGATCAGCCGTGCGGGCCTTTTCGATGCCAAATACCGACAAGGCTGTGCGAACGATGCCAGCCTTGTCGAGGCCGGCGAGTTCGTACATTCGCTCGGGCTTTGCCTGATCCATGAAGATATCCGGCATGACGAGCGCGCGGACCTTCAGGCCGCCATCCAGAAGCCCTTCCTCCGCGAGGAATTGCAGGACGTGGCTGCCGAAGCCGCCGACCGAGCCTTCCTCGATGGTGATCAGCATCTCGTGCTCACGGGCAAGCCGTCTCACGAGTTCGCGGTCGAGCGGCTTGGCGAAGCGGGCGTCGGCCACCGTGGTGGGCAGGCCGTAGCTGTCGAGTTCCTCGGCGGCGGTGATCGCATCCGCGAGCCTCGTCCCGAGGGACAGGAGCGCGATCTTGCTTCCCTCGCGCACGATCCGGCCCTTGCCGATGTCGAGGATCTGGCCGCGTTCCGGCATCTCGACGCCAACGCCTTCGCCGCGCGGATAGCGGAAGGCGATCGGGCCGTCATCATAAGCAGCGGCGGGGCGAACCATTTGTTTCAGTTCCGCCTCGTCCGCAGCCGCCATGACGACGAAGCCCGGGAGGCAGGACAGGTAGGCGACATCGAAGGCGCCCGCATGGGTGGCGCCGTCCGCACCGACGAAGCCCGCCCTGTCGATCGGGAAACGAACCGGCAATCGCTGAATGGCGACATCGTGGACGACCTGGTCATAGGCGCGCTGCAGGAAAGTGGAATAGATCGCGGCGAACGGCTTCATACCGTCTGCGGCCATACCGGCGGCGAAGGTGACGGCGTGCTGTTCGGCGATGCCGACATCATATGTGCGGTCCGGAAACTCCTTGTCGAAAATATCGATGCCGGTGCCCGACGGCATTGCCGCGGTGACGGCAACGATCCGATCATCCTCGCGGCCTTCCTGAACCAGCGACTCGCCGAAAACCCTTGTGTAGGCCGGTGCATTCGGCTTCGGTTTTGCCTGCGCGCCGGTAATGACATCGAACTTCGCGACGCCGTGATACTTGTCGGCTGCCTGTTCGGCCGGGGCATAGCCCTTGCCCTTCTGGGTTACACAATGGATCAGAACCGGACCGTTCATGTTGTCGCGCACATTGCGCAGCACGGCGAGCAGTGTCGGCAGATCGTGACCGTCGATCGGGCCGATATGGTAGAAGCCGAGTTCCTCAAACAGCGTTCCGCCAGTGACATAGCCTCGTGCGTGTTCCACAGCGCGCGTGATCGCGCGGTCCACACGACGGCCCAGATAGGCGGTCAGCTTTTTGCCGAAATCGCGGAATCCGATATAGGTCGATCCGGATGCCAGCCGGGCCAAATAAGCACTCATCGCGCCGGTCGGCGGCGCGATCGACATGTCGTTGTCGTTCAGAATGACGATCTGGCGCGCATCGAGGGCGCCGGCATTGTTCAATGCCTCATAGGCCATTCCCGCCGACATGGCGCCGTCGCCGATAACGGAAATGACGTGGCGGTCGATGTTCTGCAGCCGTGCGGCCTCGACCATGCCGAGACCCGATGAAATCGACGTCGAAGAATGCGCCGCGCCGAAGGGATCGAATTCGCTCTCGTCGCGCTTGGTGAAACCGGAAAGCCCGCTTTCCTGACGCAGCGTGCGTATTCTGTCGCGGCGTCCAGTCAGGATCTTGTGCGGATAGCACTGGTGCCCGACATCCCAGATCAGCCGGTCATGCGGGGTATTGAATACGTTGTGGATGGCGATCGTCAATTCGACCACGCCAAGACCAGCGCCGAGATGTCCACCGGTTTTGGACACGGCGTCGATCATCTCCATGCGCAGTTCTTCGGCCAGTTGCGGAAGCAGCTTGTCGTCCAGGTCGCGAAGGCGCGAAATATCGGTAATGCCGTCCAGCAGGGGCGTTTCGAGCGCGGTATTGGTCACTTATCGGTTCCGTTCATTCAGACAGGCATAGCCGAAACAGCGGTCCTGTCACAAGCAGCGCGGCCTTTTTGCAACGAAACATGGCGACAGGAGGGTGATTTTCAACCAGCCCCGTGGTCTCAGGCGAGGAGCCTGTCCTGGCGGGCGCGCAATTCGGCGATCAGCGAGTTATCGCTTGGCCTGGCATTGTCCCAGGTTAGCAGGTCGCCCTTGGCAATCGGTTTCAGCGCCAGTCCGTTCTCCAGAAGTCCGCAGGGAATGGCGTTGGCGCGCTTTGCGTCTTCCGCAGTCAGCGTCCATGATCGGTAGCAATACTGGCCAACGGCATCGAGTTTCTCGCCAGCGGCGATGTCGCGCTTGGCCACCGCACAGACCTCGGCGACACGTCGCGACAGCGGCACCATGTCGCGCTTGCCATGCAGGACGACACGCGCCGCGGTCAGCGGCACTTCGAGCGAAGTCAGATGATAGGGGCGATGGAAGGTGAAATAAGGTCCCTCGCCCATTTTCAGGTCGGCCATGCGCTCATGGATACGCGGATGTTCCGCCTTGACGATCACGAAAACGCCCGGCGACACGCCCTTGCCAATCGAATAATCGACGCAACCCGGCTTAGACAGCACGCCGCCATCCTCCTGCGGGATCAAGACGGAAGAAAGCTGATCGACCGTGGCGCGTGGGCCGTGCATGCCCGGAATGTCCGGCACAAGGCCAGTGGCATTCGCGATGGCGGCCATCTCCACCATCGTCTTGGATCCGTCGACGAACTCAACCAGCATCCGGACGCTCATGTTCCGCCGGTCGGCTTCTTCCTGATAGTCATCCGGCACCGCGTCGAAATGCAGAGGGTTGTTCTTGCCCTTCCCCGCACAGACAACGGAATGGCCCATCGCCGTAACGAATTCGATGATCTCCATGCAGGACGACGGTTCGTCACCGGCGCCGAGGGTGTAAATCACCCCGGCCTTCTCGGCCTCGTGTTTGAGATACGGGCCAATGCAGACATCGCACTCGACATTCATCATGATGAGATGCTTGCCGTGACCTATGGCCCGCATGCCGATATCAGCGCCTGCCTCCGGCACGCCGGTTGCGTCGATCACGACATCGATCAGTCCATGCGACAAGGCAAGGTCCAGATCCTGTGTGACGGCGATCCGTCCCGCTTCCATCGCGGTGGACATCTGGTCGTGCGTGGCAACGTCCTGCGTATGACCCGGTTCGCCATAGGCCAGCTCTGCACCGATCGCCGCGCGCCCTCGCGTACGCTCCACAACGGCGCCGACACGAACGCCCTCCATCTGGGCAACCTGGGTGAAGATGTCGGTCCCCATCTCGCCGGTCCCAACGAGACCGATGCGGATGGGTTTGCCCGCAGATGCGCGTTCGCGCAGTTCAGCGGCGAGGCCTGTCAGTGCAACATTGGGAGGCGGTATCGGCATGAATTCTCTGGCGCAAAGCACGCCGAACCCGCGGCGAGCATCCGCAATCTTCTTCACCATCGCAAAGGCGAAAGCAACCGCGAAGGCGTTTATGACACACTGGCAAATCCCGCCCGCGATCACAAATCGCGAGTCGGATCAGTCTCATAGGCGCAGCGGAGAAGCAGTGCATCAAGGCTTCATCACGCCGCGATCACAGATCGAGCGAAGCGATCAATTCCCTGACCTCGTCACGCACATCATCGTGCTTCAGCGCCAGCATGATGTTGGCTTCGAGGAAGCCGAATTTCGAGCCGCAATCATAGGTCCGCCCATTGAAGGAAACGCCGTAAAAGGGCTCTGTTTCCATCATGGTCAGCATGGCATCGGTCAGCTGTATCTCACCGCCCGCGCCGGTCGACTGGTTGGCCAGAAGCTCCATCAACCCGGGCTGAAGAATGTAGCGACCATTGATATAGAGATTGGACGGAGCGGTCCCCGGAGCGGGCTTCTCCACCATCCCGGTGATCTCGAACGCTTTTCCCTTTTCCTCGCCTGTCGATACGATGCCGTATTTGTGGGTCAGCTCGGGCGACGTTTCCTGCAAGGAAATGATGTTTCCGCCGACTTCTTCATAAGCATCCATCATCTGCTTCAGACATCCCGGCTCGCCGTCCATGACCATGTCGGGAAGCAAGACCGCGAAGGGTTCGTCGCCAACAATGTCACGCGCGCACCAAACGGCGTGACCGAGGCCGAGCGGCTTCTGCTGGCGCGTGAAACTGACCTGCCCGGCGCCCGGCGTTTCGGCATCGAGCTTGTCGGCGGCCGCTTCCTTGCCGCGGCTGCGCAGCGTTGAGTCAAGCTCATACTGATAGTCGAAGTGATCCTCGATCAGGCCCTTGCCACGGCCGGTCACGAAGATGACATGTTCAATTCCCGCCTCGAAAGCCTCGTCGACGCAATACTGGACGACGGGACGGTCGACGACCGTCAGCATTTCCTTCGGCGTCGCCTTGGTCGCGGGAAGAAATCGTGTTCCGAGACCTGCTACCGGGATAACTGCTTTACGTACGGGTTTAACCATCAGGGTGCGCACTCCTTGGTCTTAAACGCTTCGGTTGTATAATTTCGCGATGCAACATCACATAGATCAAACGGGGTAACGCGTTCGGAGTTCCAAGGCAAATCCGAACAAGAAATGGACATCGTACGGCCGAAAATATAGTTCGCTCTCGAAACAGCAGATATCAGAGCAGAACGATTGAGGTTGGGATTGACCGAGGGGCATACGAAAATCGACGACCTGACCGCGGTCACGCTGAAGGCCGGCGAGATCGCGATGGCTATATATGCGCGCGATCATGACGTTGCGATCAAGCAGGACAACAGCCCGGTCACGGAAGCCGACCTCGCCGTCGACAATCTGCTGTTTCCAGTGCTTCGCGAACTCTACCCGGACATTGCGATCGTCACCGAGGAACGCGCCGCCACACATGGCGCGATACCGCCGGACGGGACGTTCTTTCTTGTCGACCCGATCGACGGGACCAAGGAATTCATAAAGAAGACCGGAGAGTTCACGATCAATATCGCCCTGGTCGAGAACGGCATACCGACTGCCGGCATCGTCTACGCCCCGGCGATCGGACGCATGTTCGTCGGGGACCTGTCGTCAGGCGCCTACGAGATCGATTCCGCCGGGAATTCGCGGAAAATCGAGGTCCGCACCTGCGGCGACGACATGACAGCCATCGCCAGCCGCTCGCACCTCACGAAGGAAACCGAAGACTTCATTTCTCAAAATAAAATTTCGGATTGCGTGAACGCCGGTTCCTCACTGAAATTTTGCCTTGTCGCGGCGGGGGAAGCGGACATTTATCCGCGTTTCGGACCGACGATGGAATGGGATACCGCGGCGGGACACGCGGTTCTCCTGGCTGCCGGAGGACAGGTTTTGACATGCGACGGTTCGCCGCTTAGCTACGGCAAAACCCAGTTCAGGAACCCCTATTTCATCGCCGCATCGCCGACCGCTCACTACTCGATACCGACGACGGTCCAAGCCACATAAGCCCGCTTCGCGCGGACGTTTATTCGACAGGCGATCTTCGGAGCCATCCACCGCATGCAAACGCTCACCCATCTCCAGCGCCTAGAAGCCGAGAGCATCCACATCATGCGTGAAGTGGCGGCCGAGGCGGACAATCCTGTCATGCTGTATTCGATCGGCAAGGACTCGGCTGTCATGCTGCATCTGGCGCTGAAGGCCTTCTACCCGTCAAAACCGCCCTTCCCGCTCATGCATGTCGATACGACATGGAAGTTCCGGGAGATGATCGCCTTTCGCGACAAGATCGCGGAGAAATACGGCCTCGATCTGATCGTGCATATCAACGAGGACGGCGTGCGACAGGGTGTCGGCCCGTTCAGCCACGGATCGGCGCTTCATACCGACATCATGAAGACCCAGTCGCTCAAACAGGCGCTCGACAAGTACAAGTTCGATGTCGCCTTCGGCGGGGCGCGCCGCGACGAGGAGAAATCGCGCGCCAAGGAGCGCGTTTTCTCGTTCCGAACCGCCGATCATCGCTGGGATCCGAAAAACCAGCGGCCGGAACTCTGGCGCATCTTCAACACGCGCAAGGCGAAGGGTGAATCGATCCGGGTCTTTCCGCTCTCCAACTGGACCGAGCTCGATATCTGGCAGTACATCCACCTCGAGAAGATCGACATCGTGCCACTCTATTTCGCGGCGAAGCGCCCGGTGGTCGAGCGCGACGGCACGCTGATCATGGTCGATGACGAGCGCATGCCGCTCAAACCCGGCGAAGTGCCGCAAGAACGGATGGTGCGCTTCCGCACGCTGGGCTGCTATCCGCTGACCGGCGGCATAGAGAGCGACGCGGCGACGCTGACCGACATCATCCAGGAAATGCTCCTGACCACCACCTCCGAACGCCAGGGCCGCATGATCGACCACGACCAGTCCGCCTCGATGGAGAAGAAGAAGCAGGAGGGCTATTTCTGATGGCACATAAATCCGAGCTCATCGCTTCCGATATCGACGGCTATCTCAAGGCCCAGGAAGAGAAATCCCTGCTGCGTTTCATTACCTGCGGCAGCGTGGATGACGGCAAGTCGACGCTGATCGGGCGGCTTCTCTATGAATCCAAGCTGATTTTCGAAGACCAGTTGTCGGCGCTCGAAGCCGACTCGAAAAAGATGGGAACGCAGGGCGACAAGCTGGACTTCGCCCTTCTGGTCGACGGGCTGGCTTCCGAACGCGAACAGGGCATCACAATCGATGTCGCCTATCGCTTCTTCTCGACCGAAAAGCGCAAGTTCATCGTCGCTGATACGCCGGGCCACGAGCAATATACGCGGAACATGGCGACCGGCGCCTCGACGGCGGATCTCGCGATCATCCTGATCGACGCCCGCAAGGGCATCCTGACACAGACCCGGCGTCACTCCTTCATCGTCTCCCGTCTCGGAATCGAAAACGTCGTCCTGGCCGTCAACAAGATGGACCTGGTCGAGTATTCGCAGCAGGTCTTCTCGGATATCGAGATCGCCTATCGCGCCTTTGCGAAGGAACTCGGGGGCATCGAGCACATCACCGCGATTCCGATGTCGGCACTGGAAGGCGACAACATCATCGAGCGCTCCAAAGCGATGGGCTGGTACAACGGACCCGTTCTGCTCGAGCATCTCGAAACGGTTGCCGTGCGCGACGCCGCGCAGGCCAAGGCCTTCCGGATGCCCGTGCAATGGGTGAACCGGCCCAATCTCGACTTCCGCGGCTTTTCCGGTTTCATATCGTCGGGCACGGTGAAGCCGGGCGACGCGATCAAGGTGCTTCCCTCCGCGAAGGAAAGCACGGTCGCGCGCATCGTCACCATGGATGGCGATCTAGACGAGGCCGTAGCCGGCCAGTCGGTGACGCTGACGCTGGAAGACGAGATCGACATCTCGCGCGGGGACATGATCTGCGCCGCCGGCGCCCCCGCCGAAGTCGCCAACCAGTTCGAGACGACGATCCTCTGGATGGCGGACGAGCCGATGTATCCGGGCCGGCCCTATCTGTTGAAGACCGGCACGTCGACGGTGAACGCGACGATCACGCGTCCGAAATACCGCATCGACGTCAACACCCTGTCACACGATGCCGCGCACGAACTGGCACTCAACGAGGTTGGCGTCTGCAATATCTCGCTCGATCGGGCGATTCCATTCGATCCCTATCAGGACAATCGCGAGACCGGCGGCTTCATCCTGATCGACAAGATGACCAACAGCACCGTCGGAATGGGAATGATCCACTTCGCGCTGCGCCGCTCATCCAACGTGCACTGGCAGGCGCTCGACGTGGAGCGTTCCACGCGCGCATCGATCAAGGGCCAGAAACCGGTCGTGCTTTGGTTCACCGGACTGTCGGGCTCCGGCAAGTCGACAATCGCGAACATCGTCGACAGGAAACTGATAGCCCTGAACGCGCATACGATGTTGCTGGATGGCGACAATGTGCGCCACGGGCTGAACAAGGATCTCGGCTTCACCGATGCCGACCGCGTCGAGAATATCCGCCGCGTTGCCGAAGTCGCCAAGCTGATGACCGATGCGGGGCTGATTACGCTGGTCTCGTTCATCTCGCCGTTCCGCGCCGAACGTCGGCTCGCGCGCGATCTCGTCGGGGACGGCGAGTTCATAGAGGTGTTCGTCGATACGCCGCTGGAGGTTGCCGAAGCGAGAGACCGCAAGGGCCTCTACAAGAAGGCGCGGGCCGGCCAGATCAAGAACTTCACCGGCATCGATTCCCCTTACGAAGCACCCGAAAACGCCGAAATCCGCATCGAGACCACCGAGATCAGCGCGGAAGCGGCGGCCGATGAGATCATCCGGCAACTTACGCTGCGGGGAATCGTCGCCTCATAGAGAGCCGCCCGGGCTCTCCCGCCGACCATTTTATGCGATTTCCGGCCGAATACGGCTCATTCTCCCCACGATATCATCGTATTGTGGCACCTTATACCCTTGCCTAGACTGACCCGCCAACAGCATTGCGGATCACCTCCGCTCTTAAAGGTCGATATGGATTCGTCACGCAATTTTCCCTCTGCCGTCATCATATCCAAGGACAACGGATATAGGCTTACGGTAGACGCGAAGCTTCTGGCGCATGTACTGGCGGAGCTCGAAATCCGCGCCGACATCGCGCGGCCGGGGGACAGGCGATGGCTCAACCGGCTGATGCGAAGGCGCACGCATGATTTCATATTCCATCTCGAGAGGGTCTACCCCTCCTGGATCCATGCCGGCGCGGCGAATGTCCTCATTCCCAATCAGGAAAGGTTTCCAAGGCGCCATACGGGGCGTCTCAAGGGCATCGACCTTGTGCTGACAAAGACGGCGCATGCATGCGAGATATTTTCCAGCATGGGAAGCAAGACCACCCATGTCGGCTTCATGTCACAGGACCGGCACGACCCCTCGATAGGCAAAGACTGGCGGCGGTTCCTTCATGTCGCGGGTGGCAGCACCCTGAAAGGGACTGCAGATGTCATCTCGCTGTGGAACCGGCATCCCGAATGGCCGGACCTCACCCTTGTCCAGAAGGAAGCCAATATCGCGCGCCCGTTGCCGCCGAATGTCAAAGTCGCGCCGGGTTTCCTGTCAGAAGATCAGCTCGCCCTCCTGATGAACGATTGCGGCGTTCATCTATGCCCTTCGAGATCGGAGGGTTGGGGACATTACATTCACGAAGCGCTCGGCTGCGGGGCCGTCGTGATCACGACCGATGCGCCCCCAATGAACGAATTCGTCAATCGGCAATATGGCGTTGTCGTGGAAACCGACAGATCCGAAATACGGCATTTGGGGAGGAATTATTACGTTAATGTGCCTGCCCTGGAGGCGGCAATCGAGTCATTGCTCACGATCGACAAGTGCAGGCTCGAGGAAATGGGGCGTCAGGCACGACGCTCCTTCCTGGAAAGTCAGAAGGCGTTTCACGAGAGGCTAGGCATCGCTATCGCCGACCTTAGCCGGGAGCTGACGCCTCGCCCGGCACCGCGTTGACCACCAGACAGCCAACCGGCTTGCGGATCGCGAACGCGGTCAACCTGCCGTCTGCAATTCCGGCAACAGGGCGCAGAAGTACGCAATGGTTTTCCCGAGCCCTTCAGCACGTTCCACCTTCGGCGCCCAGTCCAGCCCTTCGCCTGCAAGCGTGATGTCTCGCTGGCGTTGCGTCGGATCATCCCGGGAAAGGTCGAAACGGGCGAACCGCGATTGCGACCCGGCCATCTCGATAATTATCTCCGCGAGCTGCCGGATTGTGAATTCGCCCGGATCGCCGATATTTACGGAACCGATCAATTCAGGCCCGTTCTCCATGAGCCGCAGGAAGCCCTCCACCATATCGTCAACATAGCAGAACAGCGCGTCTGGGAGCCGTCACCGAAAACCAAGCCGGCGCGACAGAGACTGCGCTGGTTCCGTCCGGCCGCGATCGCATGGACAACCTTCGGCCTCCTGGTCCGTTTTCCGGGGACAATCGGCGATCGTCAAAGCGCCAATGCAAGACTACCGATAATCTTGTATCGCAGATTGCGAACCGACTTTCGAATTTCGCAAAGAGGAACTCGCCGCGATTAGCGAAAGAATAGTAATGAAAGCACTATCCATGAGGTCGTGTTCGAAGAGAATGTTCGTCATGCCACTGGCGACATAGCCCACCGTCAAGATAAGCGCCGCAGCCATTCTCGTTCCCCACGCCTCATCGCGGTCCGCCATTGCCGCGATGACGACCGGCGCCGCCAGGAGAAGAAGCAAGGCGACAAGTCCCGACACGCCGGCATCCAGCAGCGCCGCGAGAAATCCGTTATGGGGATGACTGTACATGACGAGATGTAGCCGTTCCGCCGGAACCTGGGCTTGGACGGCATCCATGCGTTCATAGATACCATATCCGGACCAGGGAGCCTCCATGATCGCGCTCCAGGCCGCATCATACATCAGCAGTCTTCGGCCCGTGGAAGAGTCAAAGTTACCTTCCTCCGTAATATGAGCGATATCCGCGGAAAGCTCCGCCACACGGTCCCAAATCATGCCGCCGGTCAATCCTACCCCGATCGCCACGGATGCTGCCGCGGCCAGCACAACCCGTCGGATGGTCGCTCCGGAAAGACATCGGACGCTCGCCCAGAGGACGATCGCGGTGACGACAGGTATCGCGATCCATATTCCCCTCATGCCCGACAGCGTGACGCAGAAAACCATCGCCAGCCAGGAAAGATAACCGAGCCAGAACCGGCGGCCGCCCGATGCGGTTATGTTGAGCGCTCCGATAGAACCCATGACCAGCACCAGCACCGCGAATACGCCGGGATTTCCACTCCCCCCTTCGGCGCGCACGCCCATCCAGAAGACCTGATAGGCAGCGACCGGAAACGCCAGCAAGGCCGAAAAGCCGCACCCGAAAATTGTGACATTCAGTATGTCTGACCGATCCATCCGGCGCAGAACGGAAATCAGGAAAACAGGCGCAAGGAACAGAAGAAATCCGAAGAGAGTATGGGCGCCGGCCCAACCCGAATGGGCCAGGGTAAAAGCGACCTTGACGAAAGCATATAAGCCGGCTGCACATGCAGCCAGAACGCTCACACGATCCAATTGCAGCGCACAGCGCCCGAAGGCAACAGCCAGCAACGCGCATCCAAATGCGACCGCAAGTCCCGCGGTGAGGGTCCAACTGCCGAATGTCGGCGCGGTAGCGAGGACGGCAAATATGAAAACTAGCGTATTGCGATCACCGTGATTCAGCCCTTTGGTCTCCGTTAACGTATCCAACCGGGCCGGCGACGTGGCGGATTTGGCTGGGGGCTTTGCGGCATTACAACTCAAGGTATTTGCTCATATGGCCATTTGCACTGGATCCGAAGCGATTGCCGGATTTCAACAATACGGCCGTGTATGGCCTGCATGTAAATAACAGATGATCAAATTCCGACATAAGAATACAAGCGCAGATACGTCCCGTCCCGATCCGTTTCAGAGCGTATTCATTCTTAATTTCCTATTTCAGGTAGATTTTCCGTATCCGTTCGTCCATCTTCGAAACTGACAGGACGGCAACGTGGACCCAGACTTTCGCATGGAAGAAAATTCGTCACCAAACACTTTTGCGTTGGCACGGCGGCTTTTTTCTGAATCAGTTGTCAGATCGCATTCGCGCAGCTTCGCTTTTGCTGTCCTTTGCATGCTTATCCTCGCACTGGCTACTGCCGCGAGCGCATGGATACTTCGCCACGTCGTCAACGACGTGTTGTCCGGGCAGGAAATTGGCAAGATCTGGATGCTCGGCGCCTCGATCGCCGCAATCTATATTGCAAAAGGGATCGCGGGCTTCGGTCAGAATACGGTTCTCGACCGCATTGGCAATGCCGTGCAAGCCGACTTCTACATCAAGTCGATCGAGCAGCTCTCGGCTCTGCCGATCGACACTTTCGCCGGCCAGCATTCGAGCAACTTCATTGCGCGAATCTCCAGAGGAGCCGAGGCGGCGCGCGAAGCAACCAACCTCATCTGCACACGGCTCGGGCGCGACCTTCTGACCCTGATTGCGCTGTTTGTGGTTATGGTCTCACAAGACCCGTTATTGACCCTCATTGCGATGGCAACCGCGCCAATCGCACTGATTTTCGTCGCCCGAATCGTACAAAAGGTTAAGGCGCATGACACGGCAGAGTTCGGGCATTTCGCCTCTGTTCTCGCAGCCATGCAGGAAACCGTTCAGGGCATCCACATTATCAAAGCCTATTCGCTTGAGTCAGCGACACGCGACCGGGTCACCGAAGCCGCCCGCGAAGCCGAAAAGCGCGCCAACGCAATCAGCGTGGCGAGGGCCAGCACCGGTCCGTTGATGGAGACGCTCGGCGGATTGGTTCTTGGCGTACTGGTCGTCTATGCAGGCTGGCAGATCATGACGGCTGGCAAAACGGCCGGTGAGTTCATGGCTTTTCTGGCGGCATTCCTGCTGGCCTATGAACCATCCCGTCGTCTGGCGCGGCTGAACGTGGAATTGCAACGAAACGTGAATCGGCTTCGTCCGCTCTATGAGCTTCTGGACTGGCCGAAAGCAGATGCCGGATCAGGCAAGAAAACGCTTTGGCACGCGAAGGGCGATATTTCCGTGAACAATGTCGCTTTCGGATACAGGTCAGGGCAGGACGTTCTGCGTGGCGTATCCCTGAGGGCCAAACCTGGTGAAGTCATCGCCCTTGTAGGGCCTTCGGGCGCGGGCAAGACGACGATCATCAACCTTATCCAGCGGTTCTATACGCCGCGTTCCGGCTCGATCTTCATCGATGGCAACGACATATGCGATCTGACCGTCGAAAGCATCCGGAAGAACATCTCCTATGTCAGCCAGGACGCGTTTCTGTTTGCCGGGAGCATTCGCGACAACATTGCATGCGGACGCCCGGATGCGACCGAGGCAGAGATCAGTGCGGCTGCGGCTGCGGCCAACGCGACCGAATTCATCGAAGCTCTGCCAGACGGCATCCAGACCGTCGTTGGAGAAAACGGCGCGATGTTGTCCGGCGGGCAACGGCAGCGCATCGCTATCGCCCGGGCCATCCTGAAAGCCGCACCGATCCTCGTGCTCGACGAAGCCACCTCCGCACTGGACAGCGAGTCGGAAACGATCATCCGCGACGCGATTGCCAGATTGATGAGCGGGCGCACGACATTGGTGATCGCGCATCGCCTTTCCACGATTATCTCGGCCGATCGGATCTTTGTTATCGACAAAGGCCGCATCATTGAATCCGGGCCGCACGACCAGCTCGTTGGCAACGACAAACTGTATTCACGGCTGTTCGAGACTATGGAGGTCTTCGACGACGGCCTGGTCGCCGGGCTGACAGGCCGCGGCGAGTAAGATTATTCCGTTCAAACGCCTACTATTTGCCGTTGCCAAACAAGACGAGTGAAACGGGCAAACCATAAGGGTTCGCCGCTGGAGTCGATCCGGGATGTGAAGCTCTGCCCGGCCCGGTGTCACAGAAAGAGTTTTATTTCAGTCTTTGCGGATGCTTGCCCGCGTCCTGTTCTGCGCACGCAATCTCAGTTGGCGTCTTGCCCCCGGGCCAGCGGCAAGGAGACGACCTGGCCATCGACGCGTGGTCCGTTCAGCTCTGCGATAAGGTCAAACAGCAGATCCCGCAATGCGCCCTCGTCCAGTTCCCCGATCGCTTTTTCAAGTTGGATCAAGGCCTCCTCGGCTCTTTGATGGGCATTCGTCTGGCCGCGCACCATCAGGATTTTGGAGTGCGCGCTGCGCTGCGTCGCGTTTGTGTCGTACCAGAGGTCCTCATGCAATTTTTCACCCGGTCGCAATCCGGAAAACTCGATCGCTATGTCACCGTCAGGATTGTCGTTGTCCCTGACCGTGAGGCCCACCAGCTTGACCATTTCTCGGGCAAGCCGGTAAATCGAAACCGGCTCTCCCATGTCCAATACGAATGTCTCACCGCCTTCGGACAAGGCGGCGGATTGAACGATTAGCTCGACGGCCTCAGAGGCGGCCATGAAATAGCGCGTGACATCCTTGTGTGTCACGGTGACCGGTCCGCCGCGGGCGATCTGGTCGCGGAAAAGCGGAATCACGGATCCGCTCGACCCGATCACGTTGCCAAAGCGTACCACCAGAAACTTCTGGCCCGTGCGTTTTCTTTCGGCCAAGCCGGCGTATGACCGCAACAGCAGCTCGCAAAGCCGCTTCGTCGCCCCCATCACCGAGGACGGATTGACTGCCTTGTCAGTGGATATGAGGACGAATGTCTTCGTGCCGCTGTTGTAGGCCGCCTCGATCGCATTGCGCGTGCCCAGGGCATTGTTGCGTATGGCCTCAGCAATGTTCTGCTCAACGATATCAACGTGCTTGAACGCAGCCGCATGAAAGACGACGTCAATTTCATGCTTCGCAAAGAACCGACGCAGAAAAGCAGGTTCGGCCACGGACCCGAGAACGATATGAGCCGGATAGAACTGACGGGCGTTGTGAAGCGAACGCCACACGCGATAGAGGGCGAATTCACTGTTATCCAGCAAGAAGAGTTCCGCCGGAGCGTAGGAATCGACCAGCCCCGCAAGATGCGATCCGATTGAGCCTCCCGCGCCGGTGATCAGGATTCTCCGACCCCGGACGACTTTTTCGATCAATTCCCTTTCGGGCGGTACGGCGGAGCGGCCTATGAGCTGCGCGATATCGAGCTTTTCCAGTATCTGGACATCGAACCGCCCGGTCGACAGCCCGGAAGCGGCGGGAAGAATGCGCACCGAAACAGGAAGTTTCGCAAGGGACGCCCCAATCCTGAGTTTCTCATCCGTGGTCGCGGATGGAACGCTCAGGACGATTTCCTCGATGCCCAGATTCTCGATGAGCGAACTCAGGTTCTTCGGATCATGGACGCGAATGCCGTTCACGTCCCTTGAATGCAGTTTGGGATCGTCGTCGACGAATCCGAGAATATGGGCCATGCCCGCGTCTCGCATCGCGTTCGCCAGCGCACTTCCGCTGCGGCCGGCGCCATAGATCAATGTCCGGCGGCGTTTTAAAGAGACTTCGGGCTTCGATAGCAACCATTTGACCGCAAACCGGCTCAGGCCAGTTCCGAACAAGGCCAGAAATCCGAAAATGAAAGGGACCGTGCGAGGGACGCCCGATCCGCCATAGCTGCCGGAAAAGAATGCAAGCGTGGTCCAGATCAGCGCCGATATCGCGACCGCCCTGAATATGGTCAGAAAAGCGCGCTCGGGAAGATACCTCAAAACCATCCGATACAGTCCGGATTGGATGAATATCGGCACAGTTACGATCGGTGCGCACACTATCATCGCCAGCTGCGATGAATTCAAACCGCTCTGAAATCCGAGGCGCAAGAAAAACGCGGAATATGCCGCGATCCACAAGACGGCGACATCGATAAAAATCAGCAATATTTGTTTGTTGCGGCGAGAAAGCCTTTCGATAAAAAACTTACTTCGTGCAAAAACAGAATTGAAATACATCGATCAGGGCCGTCTTCCCACCAACAATTCACGCTTCTAACAGACGCCCCAAACGCCGTCGACACACAAAATCTGACTGAGCGACTTCGGCGCAATCCGTCTCGATCGCATGATCCGGACGGTCATCCCAGCGAGCAAAGCCATGCAGGGTGACGCGGCTGAAACAGCAAAGACGGTCGACGTGTTTCGTCATTGTACGCTATCCCTTCGCCCGCCCTCAAAGGTGCGACCGAACAGCTTTCGCCGTCCCAAGAGGAATGCCGGATTACTTCACTTTTATTGAGCTCCGGCGCATCCATCCCAAGTGAAATGACACCGACCTCTTGTTAGGTTAAATTTTAGATACAGTATTAGAATTGCTTTACCACGCTCGTTTCGCGAATTTTATTCTTCGTGTGCGACCTTCAGTTGCAGAAACAAGGAGGTTGCCATGCTCAAGGCCAACAAGAATCTTTCCGCGATCTCGGCTGCCATTTGCGTCGGGTTCGCCGCACTCACTTCTCCGGCGGCGGCGCAAGAACCGTGGTCGCCCGTCTATATCAACCAGGTTTCGACGTCGTTCATTCAGGCGGCCAATTCGATGGTCTATCCGGACACGAGCGTGCTCGACTCCATTCCGACCTTGCCTTCGAACTCGACGGGCAACCTGTCCTTTGTTCTCCAGCAAGGCGACTTCAACACGGCTTCGATCACGCAAACGGGCCAACGCAATGTCGGTCTGATCTACCAGATCGGCTATAGCAACACGGCGGCAATCACCCAGACCGGTAATGGACATCGGGGCCTGATCATGCAGCAGGGAAGCAACAACGTCGCTATCCTGACCCAGCGTTAAGCCTAAACGGCTCTCAGCCGAAAAGAAAAAGCCCGGCTGAGCCGGGCTTATCTTTCAGGTGTTGCCTCCCGGCACATCCGGGAGATCAACCGGATCCGGATCCGGCTGGTCGATACCTCCGAAATCGGGGAAATCGATCGAGAAACCCGGAGACCCGCCGCCTTCCGTCTGCGAGGTCCCTTGCGAAAGCAGCCAGTTGCCGTTCAGCGGATCACCGCCGAAGGTCGGATTGATCGGCCGGTACACCAGCTCCGATGCGTATGCGGTGCCGATCGACGTCACAGCGATCGCGATGGCAAGCGGATAAGTCAGATGACGTAATGTCATGGTCTTTCTCCAATCTGAACCTGTAAACTTCAGCATCGATCCCGTTTAAAGCCTACTTCAATGCTTGGGAAATACATACATTCTTCCCGGGCCAATTACCACGACCGCATTCTGCAGTCCACGAAGGCCTACAGGCATAAGGTAATTCCCCGATTGCGGCGTCTGCAGCGCCAGAACTGTCGCGTTTTGTGCATTGGTCACGTCGAGCGCTCCGGCCAGATCGCTTCCGTATTGCACATAGGCCACACTATTGTTGTTACCCGACACACCGACGAGCTGGAAGTTCCGGTCGCCGACGCTGGCCTGCAACACGTTGTTGTTCGTCCCGCCCTGCAACAGCATGAGAGCCGAATTGTTGCCGACGATCGCCTGAACCGCACGATTACGACTGCCGTCCTGCGCGATCAGGGACAGGTTGCTGTTTCCTTCGACCTGCGAGATCGCTGAATTGTCCTGACCGAACTGGGTAATCGCGGATGTGGTCTCGGCCACGCCCGCTGTGAACGGCGCGATCGGCTGCATAAGCGCATTGATCGTGGTCGTCGCGTTGGGGGAGTTTTCGAGAATGTAAAAACCCTCGGCCCGTGCAGAGTGTGCCGATAGGAAGCCCGCCATCATTGCGGCTGCGGCCACGACACGCCGAATTGGCTTACCGAATACAAACATGTCTTACTCCTACATCGGCAAAAGAACAGCCGGTTCGATCAGATCCTGATCGACCCCATGTCCACTTGCTCGTCAATTTCACACAGTACTCGCCCTTCGGACTGCATCGTCAGGCGGATATTCAGCCGGTCGGCGCTCACGGTAACCACTGGCATGCTCGAAAGAGATGTCTTCTGAACCGTCGAGTTCCGATTGCTGCCGGAGATCGAGTCGATCCGCAGATCGACCGTTCCGGTGAGCGGTTCCGACGTTTGGATGAACGGACGGACAGTGGTGAGGCGGTCGCCGCTGATTTCCACGCCACAGGAGGTGACGCGGGGATCCCTGGCATTGCCTTGTATCACTTGTCCGCTCATCGAAATTCCGGTTCCCGCCAGGATGAAGAGAAGCGCAAGAGGACCAATGGTTCTGTGCATGGCCGCCTCCCCCAGTTTTTTTCGGAAGAACCGGAGCGCCGGGTAATCCGGCGCTCCGTAGTACTTGGCGTCAGTCGGCTCAGTTGGAGTTGGTCTGAGCGACGAATGCCGTGTTCCCGCGCCCGACCTGGGCGATGAAGGAATTGTTGTTGGAGCCGCTCTGGGCAACGATGGCGTTGTTCGCCGACGTCCCCGCACCGGTGCCAACCTGGAAGACCAGCGAGTTGTTGTCCTGGCCGCCCTGGTAGATCCAGGCGTTGGAGTAGTCGCCGAACTGGGCGACCGCCGAGGTGTGGCCACCGTCACCGCCCTGCATGATCAGCGCGCCGGAGTTGGAGGCGAACTGGGTGACCAGCGAGCTGTTTCCGTTGCTGGTCTGGCCGGTGATCGACCAGTTGTCGTCGCCGACCTGGACGGTTGTCGCGGTGTTGGAGTTGCCGCTCTGTGCGGTCGCCGCGAAGTTGTTGTCGCCGGCCTGGACGGTCAGAGCCTGGTTCGAGGAACCGGTCTGGGTCGTCATGGCAAGGTTGTAGCTACCGACCTGTGTGGTCAGCGAGAGATCGGCTGCAACCACCTCGAGGTCTTCGAGGTCTTCCAGCGAAGTCACGCCTTCCAGGTCGAGATTGCCGGCCTGGGTCGTGAAGGCCCAGTTTCCGGTACCGCTCTGGATGGTTCCGGCAGCCGATGCGACCGCAGCGTCCTGACGGGTCACAGCACCGTTATAGGTACCGTCCTGAACCGTCGCGGCCAGCGTCAGAGCTGTCATTTCCTGGCTGTTCACGGCGAAGTTGTTATCGCCGATCTGGACCGAGGCCGCCATGGAGCCAAGAGCTCCAACCTGGCTGTTGGCCGCAAAGTTCTCGTCGCCAACCTGGACTATGCCGGCAGCCGAAGCGGCGGTCGGGACAGTCAGGCCATCCGGAATATCCAGCGCCGGAACATCTTCGAGGTCCGCCTCAAAATCGGCTACAACAGTGCCACCAGCGTCCGCGTCGCCTTCATCAACAACACGCCAATAGCCTGGGATGATGGTAACCCCCCAGACTTTAACTGGAGGAACCCACTGCCGAACCACATCGGAATTCTCGCGGACATAAATTCCAACCGTCCCGTCCAGGCTCACTTGATCCGGAACTATGACTTTGCCGACCTGGCTGTTGACGGCATAGTTGCCATCGCCGATCTGCGCGATGACTGCGGCAGAAGCCTGAGCCGGAGCGTCGTCGGTTCCGCTAGCTGTGATGTCAGACCACTCGAGGAACGGAGTCGTACCCTGTGTCAGGAAGTCCAGGATTGCCCCCCCGAGACCATCGAGTTCGACGATTTCAGAACCGCCACTTGCTACCGTGTACTCAACATACTGCTCCTCGCCCTGAACGTTGAGCGCCGCGTTGCCGTTACCGACCTGGATGATGCCGGCGAGCACGTTGGAGCTCTCGTTCTGCTGGACGTTGGTGGCGATGTTGCCCCAGCCGAACTGGCCGATCAGCGCCGTCGAGTCGGTGACATCGTTCTGGTAGTTGGTGGCCCAGTTGAAGCCGCCGCCCTGAATGATGCCGGCAGACACGTTGCTGCTGGCCGTCTGGGTGTTGAGCGCGGCGTTGTTCTCGCCGAGCTGCAGGATCAGGGCGTCAGAGTCCTGAACGCCGACCTGCCAGTTGGTGCCGACATTGCCAGAACCGCCCTGAACGATCAGAGCCGTCGTCGGGTTGACGTCGTTCTGATAGTTGAAGCCGGCATTGTTGTTGCCGACCTGCAGGATACCGGCGGCCGAGCCGGCGTCGACGCCGTCCTGGACGTTGATGCCGCTGTTGGCGGAACCGAGCGGGATGGTGCCGGCCTGCGCCCCGGCCGAGCCGTTGCCCTGCCAGTTGGTGGCGAAGTTGTCGACACCACCCTGGATGATGGCGGCGTCATTGTTGTCGCCGGCCAGCTGGGTGTTGGCGCCGAAGTTGCCCTCGCCAAGCTGCAGGGCAATTGCCTGATTCGCAGAGCCGCCGTCCTGATAGTTGGCGGCAATATTCTCGACACCGCCCTGGATCACACCAGCCTGGTTGCCTTCGCCGCCGCTCTGCAGGTTGGTGGCTACGTTGTCGACGCCGCCCTGGATGATGCCGGCAGCATTGCCCTCACCAGCCAACTGCGTGTTGGTGCCGAAGTTGCCCTCGCCGAGCTGCAGGATGGCGGCCTCGTCGTCTGTACCGTCGGCCTGGAAGTTGGCCGCGACGTTTCCGACACCGCCCTGGACGATAGCGGCGGAAGCATTTTCGCCGTTCAGCTGGGTGTTGCCGCCAATGTTGTCATTGCCAAGCTGAAGGATACCGGCCTCGGAGTTATTGACGCTGACCTGAACGTTCGCGCCGATGTTGCCGGAGCCGCCCTGGATGACCGCCGCCGATGTCGGATCGACATTGTTCTGGTAGTTCGATCCGAAATTGCCGGAACCGATCTGAATAATGCCGGCCGAAGCGTCGACAGAGCCATTGCCCTGCCAGTTCGTCGCGACGTTCGTGTCACCGCCCTGGATGATGCCGGCGTCATTGTTGCCGCCAGCCAGTTGCGTGTTGCCGCCGAAGTTGCCTTCGCCGAGCTGTAGGACGCCGGCCTGATTCTCAGAGCCGCCATTCTGGTAGTTTCCGGCGATGTTCCCAACGCCACCCTGGATGATGCCAGCCTGGTTGTTCGAACCGCCGTCCTGTGTGTTGGCGCCGAAATTGGATTCACCGAGCTGCAGGATACCGGCTTCGCTGCTGTCCGCGCCGTTCTGGGCGTTTCCGGCAATGTTGCCGACGCCGCCCTGAACGATCACCGCCGTGCTCTCGGCTGTCGCTTCCTGCACGTTGCCGGCCGTATTATCTGCACCGATCTGCAGGATGCCCGCCTGATTCAGGTTCTGCGGTGTCGTGTGATCGGCGGTATGCTGGATATTGGCCGCCGAGTTGCCCGTACCGAACTGCGCGATATTGGCGTCGTTCTCCGAGAATGTCGGCGAGCCGCCGCCATCGATCACCTGCGAGTTGAATGCGGTGTTTTCACCACCGACCTGCAGGATGTTCGCCTCGTTGCCGTGCGCAATATCCGCATCGCCGCCCCGCTCGGAATAGTTGGTGGCGATGTTGTCTTCACCGAACTGGCCGATGGTCTTCAGGTGGCCATTGCCGCCCTTGCCGACGTTCGCCGCAGCGTTGCCGACGCCGCCCTGCACGATAGCGGAGGACGAATTCGAGCCGTCATCCATCAGGTTGCCGGCGACGTTGTCCTCACCGACCTGAAGGATCGAGGCCTCCTGATTCTCGTTGTAATAGCCGCTGTGGAAGCCCTCGGTCTGCGTGTTGAAGGCGGCGTTACCGTCGCCGATCTGCAGGATATCGGCATTGTTGTTCTCGCCATTGTACTGGTTGTTGCCAGCCAGGTTGGAGTTGCCGAACTGCGCGATGTCCGCATCGTTGGTGTCGCCACCGGTCTGCGTGTTGCCGCCAATGTTGCCGTTACCGACCTGGAGCGCCGATGCCGTGTTGTCGACACCGTCGGTCTGCAAGTTGCCGCCGATATTGTCCGCGCCGAACTGCGCGATGTCAGCGTCGTTGGTCGTGCCGCCAAACTGGCTGTTGGCCGCGCCGTTGCCCGCGCCGACCTGGAGGACGTCGGCATGCGACGCATCCGTGCCGACCTGCGTATTCGCGGCGTTGTTATCCACGCCGCCCTGCAGAATGCCGGCAAACGAGTCGTTCGTGCCGCCGACCTGCATGTTGATGGCGTTGTTGTCTTCACCGACCTGGATCGTGCCGGCGTCGTTGCCCGTGCCGGTCTGAACCGTCAGCGCGAAGTTATCGTCAATGCCCTGGAAGATCGTGGCGCGGTTTTCGCCCTGCTGGCTCAGGATCGCGTCGTTGTCATCGCCGAACTGCGCGATGCCACCGACATTGTCGCCCTCCTGGGCTGCAAGCACGGCATTCTCGTCGCCGACCTGCATGGAACCGAAGCTGTTCGTGCCGGTCTGGAAAGCGGCGGCGTCGTTTGAGCCACCATACTGGTAGATAAAGCCAAGGTTGGCGCCATCCTGCGACAAAACCGCGAAGTTGCTGGTATCGAACTGCCCGATGTAGCCCGTGTTGCCATCAGCTTCCTGCGCAACTGCCGCACCACTCATGAGAGCTGTAACAGCCACCCCTGCAAGCAATACTGCCCGCCTGTTTTTTTTCAACATACCCTTACCCTCTGTTTGAAAAACCCCTGGGAGAACTCAAGCAGACTGCTCCTCGCCCTCACGGTTAACGGAGAGTTAACTACCACTGATTGCAATAGCGTGACAACCCGGATTCTTTGACGATCCAAAGCTAAAGACTCTTCAAGCGAGTCTCTAACTGTGCCGAATTGCTACAAATCCCGTTTAGACATGTTGATACTGGACGATATTCAGTATCTGTGCTACATTTTGGCACACCGCCGACGCGCCTTAACCCAACCATCGATTGAATTTGAAACAGGGTGGCCGTCTGTTTACTGAAATATTATTTTCGTATTTTTTTATTTATGATTAACAGACGTTACATTTAATTCGTATATCCAAATCATCGTCTGACATAGAGAGATTTTTTCGGAATAACGTTCGCATTTCTTAATAGGAAAGCGGAACCGTTTGATCATCGCACCTACAAACGGAGAATTCATTGACTGACGTCAAGCGCCTTGGATAAGAACGGAATTTCGATTTTCAAATATGGAAAATATCTCAATGTATCCAATACATGAGACGCATTATTTCATGCACATATACATAAGATGACGAACAGGAGTGCACCGATCGCAGGTCTCCGTAAGCGAGACGGCGCCTGGCGCTGCAATCAGGCGTTCCAGCCGGGCGGCGGGAATTCCGTCACGCGATCAATCGACGGCGACGGCAACTCTCATATTTTCGCGGTACCGTTCATCATAGGATTTGAGCAGCTTGCCCGCCAAGGTCGGGTCCATGAGCTGCCACTGGCCGCTCCGCACACCTTCCACAATGAGCGAATAGACCGCGAGCTCTATGCCCTCTCGAACAGCGAGCGACCCGGGGTCGTTGCGCGACTGGCCAATTTCCACCTCGAGGAGCTGCTCCGGCACGGCGAACTTGTAAGCGCCGCCGCGCACCTGAAACGAGTAGACCTGTTTCGATGTGGTCGTGGAAAGCAGCACCTCACCGGTCTGGATACTCACAGCACGAAGATTCACCGTCACCACATCCGACCGATAGGTGACGTCACCGCCGATACCGAGATAGCGCGCGCCGGCGCCGCCGGTTACCTCGTTCGAGTCGTAGCCCACAATGCCGCCCTCCAGCAGGAGGCCGGCGAAACGCACGGGAGGCAGCGTTACGTTCTGGCCGTATGCCCGCTGCGTGTTTTCTATAAGCGTGCGCTCCTGGACCAAGTTTTTCAGCCCGGACCTCTCAACCACGCGGAACCATTGCCCGTCGCCAGCCTTCTTCAAGACATCGACAAGGATGGCGGAGCCGCCTTGCGTCACGGCGCGGCTATACTCCGCAAAAGATTCGTTTGGCTTCGCCTGACCGGTCAGGTCCGGAAATTCATAAACGGCCACATCCACCGGACGGGCCGGCGACGGGATAGTCTCCAAACGCGACGAGGTTTTGGTCGACGGCGCCAACTGGGCCGGAGGCGTGTTCAGCTTTTGGCCTGTCTGACAACCGGAGATCACCCCCGCCGCCACCAGAACGACTGCCAACTTGAATTTCATATTGCCCACCCCCAAAACCCTCGTGCGGCGGTTTACTTCGTACAAGAAGCACCAAGATTGCGAAATATGCCTAAAGCGTTTTTTCGCGCAATACTAGAAAACGTTAACATGCGTGGCAATTACGCAACAGCAGCATTCGACAGTAGTTGTTTTCTCACGGAAACTCAGGCTGCGTCACTTAATACTGAGACTGAAATATCATATCGACACCGCACCTCGCCCCACGGAGGGGAATCGGCCTGTGTCCGAGGAAGACAATCCGACAGTCGTACCTCTCCCTACGGAAGGATACAGAGAACTCGGCTTCTTCTCTTCTATTGACGCTGATTCTTTTTTTACTGATTTACTCGTCGCACCATTCTTTGCCAAACCGGTGCCTCCGCTGCCGGAATTCCTCTTCACTGCGCGACGGCTTGGCTTCTTCATGCGCGCGCCTTCGGAGACTTGCGGTATATAGGCGCTTCCTTGCGGCATCGCCCTGTTGACCTGATCGATATATGGCTGCCCGGCCGCACCCTGAGCTGCCAAGGACAGCACACTTAACGACAACACAAAAAGCAACGTTCTGGACATTAAGACAGATCCCCCAACCTAGACTGACGGGAAAAACATAGCAGACGTTACATAAGCTCAAAAGGCCATGTTATTCTTTTGCACGCCATGTTTAATTGACAGGTCCAACAGGCCGTGAAATGACAAACGCGCCCTCGGACCCACACGCAATGGGAGTGTTCAATGCGGACGTTAACCAAAATGCTCGTGGCGGCATTCGCATGCGGCGCGGCCTCTTTGCCGACATGTGGCGCGAACGCCCAAGACACGTCGTCGCCCATTTTCTCCACTCCGGCTACGAGATCTCCATCGACCGTTCCGGTTCTGGAAGACAAGACGAACAGGGGCGGGTCCGAGATCATCCAGAGCGTTGGCGGCGGCACCCGGCGCGTCGACACTAAGCCGCAGAACGAGAAGGCAGAAGCGCAGAAAGACGCGACAGGCGAGCAGGTCGAGAGCGCGGAGAAAACCGCTTCGCCTGAAACGCGCAAATTCGGCTCATGGACTCAAGAGTGCCTTACTCAGGCCGCGCCTGGCCCGCAGTGCCAGATCGTATTGCGTGTGGCTTCCGCAGACGGCAAGCAGATCGTTCTCGTTTTCAGCCTGGCGAAAATGCCGGAAAACGAGTCGTATCAATTCCAGATGGCGGTTCCCCTCGGGATTTCAGTTTCCCAAGGCATCGAGTTGCGAGTCGATACCGGTTACTCAACAACGATCAATGTAGCGCGCTGCACGCCACAGGGTTGCATCGGCGAAGGTCAGGCTGCCGAGCCCATGCTCCAAGCCATGCGGGATGGAGCAAAGGCGAGCGCCATCGTTCGCGGCGCCGATCAAAAGCCGATCTCAATCGGCTTTAGCCTTGTCGGCTTCACGAAAGCCGTGGAGTCACTGGAAGGCGGACAGGTCGACTAAAGCCAGGTGACGGGAATACGCCGGTCGCGATCGAACATCGAAAGATCAATCCGCAACAAAAACACAACGGCAATCGGTCCGTTGTATCAAACGTCTGGCTGGGGCGGCTGGATTCGAACCAGCGCATGGCGGTACCAAAAACCGCTGCCTTACCGCTTGGCTACGCCCCAAAGACGTCGTGACGTGCTATCCCAAACAGCGCACTTTGTTCAAGCCCGCAATTTGCCAATTCACCGCCGGTGATCACGCAGTCTCGCTGACCAATTCCGGCATCAGGCTCTCGAAATACGAGATCGTCTGGCGAAGACCATGGTCGAGTTCGATGGTCGGCGCCCAATCCAGATGCTTCCTGGCAAGAGTGATATCGGGTTGTCTCTGCTTCGGATCGTCCTGCGGCAGATCACGATAAACGATCTCCGATTTCGACCCGGTCATTTCGACCACCTTTTCAGCGAGTTGCCTGATGGTGAACTCATTCGGGTTCCCGAGATTGATGGGTCCCGTGATCTCCGGCCCCGTATCCATGAGACGTATGAAGCCCTCGACCAGGTCGTCCACATAACAGAAAGACCGTGTTTGCGAGCCGTCACCGAACACCGTGATCGGGGCGCCGTTAAGCGCCTGAAGAATGAAATTCGACACGACACGTCCGTCGGCAGGGTGCATGCGAGGGCCATAGGTATTGAATATCCTCGCTACCTTGATCGCGACGCCATGCTGTTGGTGATAGTCGAAAAAGAGGGTCTCCGCACAGCGTTTGCCCTCATCATAACAGGACCGCGGACCGATCGGATTGACATGCCCCCAGTAAGTCTCCGGCTGCGGGTGAACCACCGGGTCCCCATAGACCTCGCTTGTAGATGCCTGGAAGACCTTGCATTTCAGTCGTTTGGCGAGACCGAGGACATTGATCGCGCCGTGTACCGATGTCTTCGTCGTCTGAACCGGATCGTGCTGATAGTGCACGGGAGACGCCGGGCATGCGAGATTGTAGATCTCGTCAACTTCCACATAGAGCGGAAACGTCACGTCATGGCGAAGGAACTCGAAATGAGGGTTGTTGTGGAATGCATCGATATTCCTCTTGGTTCCCGTAAAGAGGTTATCGGCACAAAGCACATCGTGTCCCATATCGAGAAGACGCTCGATCAAGTGAGACCCGATAAAACCGGCACCCCCGGTTACAAGTATGCGCTTTCGGCTGTCGTACAGACGCATGAAATTTCCCTCGAATCTTATGACGCGACACGTTAAGCGCTAGTCCATCCCAAGATGCAACTTCGTTGCAATACTGGCACCTGCAATGCCAGGTTCATTCTCGATCAACCGGCATTACGACATCGATCATTCTACTATATTGGACAGCAAGAAGGTTATTGCTTCTGCCAGTCACGAAAAGGCTTATCAAAGCCAAGGCTCCGGTCTGTATCAGCATAATCGTCAACAAGGCCAGCGCGACCGAGAACCATCCCGGCGACGTCATACCCGCGACCTTGAGCGCGATTGAGGCAATAATGCCAACGATCGACATTGCCCCAACGAACGCGCAGAATGCGCCCAGGCGCACCATAACATCCTCAGCAAATACCGTTATGGCGCGAAATCCGTGCAATGCCAGTCCAGTGAAGTTCATTTTCGAACTCCCGACGTAGCGGGAGCCCCTGTCTATCGGAAGCCGTAACACCCGCAATCGCGACACGAGCACCGAGGCGGCAAGATGGATCCAGGTCTCAGGCATGGCGCAGATACGCCGCACGGCTGCCGGCTTGAGAATCATGAAATTGCCAAAACTGATGTTGCGCCCGGTTAACGCTCCGAAGATGCGCTTGTAGACAGCGTAGAAAAGCTGAAACTTCCAGGATTCCGAGCGGTTGCGCCGCTGGGCCACGACCGCATCGACACCGGACCTCTCGAGCTCGTCGATCAGCAGGGGGACCGAGGCCGGGACATCCTCGCCGTCGGAGTCCATGACCACGCAAGGGAGATCCGGATAGTGCTCGCTGGCATAGCCGAGCCCGACCGCGATCGCGCGCTGGTGGCCAATATTGCGTATCAAGCGAACGACGACGCCGTCCAATCCGGCATCCCGGATCGGTTCGGTGCCCAGCGGCTCGTGCGTGGATCCGTCGTCCACCGCGACCACGACTACTTCGTTGCCCAAGGTCTCGCGCAATTCGACGAACAGGCGCGAGGCGGCCTCGACATCCTCGAATACGGGGGTAACGATGACCCATCGATATGCCATGTCGTTCAATGTTCCCCGCGCCTTGAGCCTGCACTGGCCACCCCCTTAACGCGGGGTCTTGGCCTCCACAATACGCGAAGTCCTGAAAGAGGGGCATCCGGCAACGTACAGTCCCGGGATCATCATCATTCCGGCACCTCAACCTCTAACGGAGGAATGCCGATATCGTGCGCCCAAAACTTGCCTTCAACGACGAAAGTCACCTGAATAGCCTTGCCGGGATCGACTGCGGATCGGGGAACGACAAGCGTTTGACTTAGCGATTCTCCCGACCGGATATCGCCTTCTATCTCGTGCCGTGTGTCCCAGCCCTCCCGCGAGGTCTCACCGGGCTTGGTGACGCGCCACGATAGGCGAAATGGTGAGGAGGAAAGCGCATGTATGGTGTGCTCAGACTCATTGACGATCTGCAAGGCGATTTTGTAGCTGTCAGGTTCGGCAGTCACCGAGCGCAGGCGCAGGCCAACCGCGTCACCCTGCTGCTTTGTCAGCGGATCACCTGCCGTAATGGGTAGTTGCAGTATGGTCTCTCGATCCAGATTACACCCGTTGGTTTGAACAAAAAACGGGTGGTAGTCGATCTCCGACAAGCGCGGCAGATCATGCCTCGAGGCCCATTCGTCATAAGCCGCCAGTTGTCGCATGAAGCCGATACAGGAGGGATTGTAGGAGTAACCAAGTGGCGAATTGCCGGAATAGCCGTTGAGTGTCGATACCCCTAGGCTTTGGGCGAGCAACATCGCGTTGATCTGCACCAGTGCCGGATGATCCCCGAAGTCCGCGCCATAGGCGATCACAGTATTCGGCTCAAGTTCTCCCGCGGGCACCGCAGCTGCCGCGGCTTCAATGCGTCCCTTCGCATCCGAAATCGGGACAGTGGTTTTCTTCAAGAGCACCACATCCGCCAACGACCACGCAGCCCAGACTGCGATGGCGCCCGTGCCGACGACTCTCAAAGACGGCGTACGCAGGAGTTGCTGGAGATATAGACCGACGGCGACCACCAGGGGAAACACGAGAATTATTTCATATCGTGCGGCGGCGCGCAGGGCGTCAAACCCGGGAAGCTGCCCGATGAACCAATATAGCGTGTGTCCGAGGAACGACGTCATCAGCAGACCTGTCGCCAGGATCGACAGGGCGAAAATCTTGAGCTGGGGAGACGCTTCACGGCGACGCCAGAGAAGATGGCCCAACATCGCAATGAACAAAACCACCAGCGGAATCCCCAGAAAAAGCTGATGCTCGTTGCGCTGTCGCAATCCCTGCAAAGCCTCTGATACCGGCGCCCAATAGGGGAGATCGTCCATGACGAAATAGGACCGGGGCCGCGCCACCTGATATGCGATATTTGCCCAATTTCGCCCGAATCCGTAGAGATGCGCGACGTACGCATGGAAGAGAAGGACGGCGAGAGCGAAGGCGACAAGGAGCGCGGTCGCCGTGAACGTCGTAAAACGGTAATTGGCGGAACGCGTCCAGGCGAAACGCGCGTCCCGCCACAACCGCCCAAAACCGCCCTCGCCCGTGAAACCGAAATACACGCCGCTAACGAGCATAAACAGACCGCAAAGCAGGACCGTATACATGCCCGTATAGACATTCATCAAAAGCTGCACCGAACACGCAGCAACGAATTTTAACAAGTCGTTCGGAGATTTCGACCTGGCGAACTCCCAGGCAAAAAGAAACGCCAAGGGCGTGCCGACCCGGTATATGAGTTGCGAGTGTCCGATATGAACGATGGAGGGCAGGCTACATGCAAACGCGAACGCGCCTATGGAAGCTATGACCGGCATGAGCGACAGACGTCGAAGCGCATAATAAGCGGACAGAAACGTCGTTAAATAGCCTGCGGCGATCCAGGCGTTCAGGGCATGATATTGATCCAAACCCGCCGAGCGGAACACGGCGTAAACGAGCGCGCTGCCTGCATGCGTGTCGGAGAAGCCCAACGTATAGGGATAGGGAAAGAAGATAGGCGGCGACAGCAGCGATTCTTCCTGACCGATCAACCAGCGATAAACATGCTCCAAGACGAACATGTTGAAGCGGCCGTCACCAAGTTCCCCGGCGACATTGCGCCCGCCTTGAATCATCGCAAAAAGCACGAAACAAATGGCGATTGAGCCGCCAAGCACCGGCAGAATGTCACGACGGTATTTATCGGGATGGAACATCGAAACACGACACGATTTGAAAATGAATGTGCTAATGAAGCTAAACTGCCAAATCAGGAAGATAGAGCGCGGCATTGGATCTAACGCCAACACATGCAAAATCTAGCATGAATTGATTACGTTAAAAACCAAGCTCATGCTTGGGTACTTCCCGACCCAATCCCCTCATGATAATGAGACCTCGACTCAGCGAAGCTTCGAGTGCGCGAAACATTTAAAGAAACAGAGAGTCCATTGTTGATTGGATCTCGCCAACGACGTGACCAATGACAAAAGCCAGATCGTCGTTCAGATCAAAGACCTTCACACCGCTTTTAGTCCTGCCGTTGCTCTTCTTAACAGGAGGCATCTTGGGAGTCTCTTACCTTGGAGCGAGACCCCTCGACTATTTTGACACAGGCTGGCTTTGGGGCGATTTAGCCCAAGTTTATTTAGCCTGGTCAGGATTCAACTCCGACCCGCAGTCTTTCTTAACCGTTTCGGACAGTCTTAGCTTCCCGATACCGATGAGCATTGCGATGTTCGACGCGATGCCACTACTCTACTTGTTTTTGTCGCCGTTTCATATTTTTTTTGCTCATGGCGGGCAGTTTTTCGGGCTATATTTTGTCATTTGCATCGCCCTCCAAGCTTCGCTTGGTTATCTCGCAACCAGAGAGGCAATCAGCACCCCTGGCAATCGCTCATCAGCGTCAGAAGTCGCAGCGGCGTTCGGGGGGCTTCTTACCGCAACCCTCCCATTCACATTCTATCGCTTTCAGGGACATACGGCACTCAGCTCTCAGTGGCTTCTGGCTTTAAGCATTTTCATTCTGCTGCGCTCACGCAGCTTCCCTCTGGGATATTGGATTGCCAGCAATAATGCCGTTGTTTTTCTAGCCACAGGCATCAACCCCTATCTTACCTTTATGGTATGTCTCAGCGTTGTTATTTTTCTTTGTTTTCAAATCGGAAGGCAAAACCTTCTTCGGACATTGATAAAGATCTCAACTTTAGGGATCACAGCGATAACGGGCTTTTACTTGTTTGGATTTCTGGATGCGGCGGGCGAGAAGCATGGTGGATATGGCCACTATTCGATGAATGCTTTAGGGCCATTTGATTCCAACGGCTTAGGTTCCATACTACGTTTCAACGTTCCAGATGCTACTGGCGGCCAGAGCTTCGAAGGCTTTACTTATCTCGGCCTCGGCGTGCTCGGTCTTGTAGCCTGCTCCGCCATCCTCGCTTTAGTTCGAAAGCCGGAGAAACCAGACCGGCGGTTGGCGTTTGGCGCGCTGGCAATAGTCATTGTTTCTTATCTGCTGGCTCTCTCCACGACTCCGAGCTTTCTCTCCTACAGCTGGTTCTTGCCTGCACCCGAAGCAATCGAGGATATTCTTGCAAAATTTCGCAGTTCAGGACGCTTGTTCTGGATCGGCGGCTTCTGGTTGATCACGCTCTCGGTCTATCTCCTGTATGCGCGGCTGCGTGCGCGGTACACTATCGCTATACTCGCCGTCCTGCTTGCAGTCCAAATTGTCGATGTCGCCGGAGTGGCGGCGAAAATCAGAGACAATATCTCGGGCTTTCAGCACCTCACCTGGACACCTGATCGGTCGGAGCTTGGGAGCGCGCCATTCACTAAACTCATTGTTCTGCCTCCTTGGCAATGTGGCCCGAACGCAAGCCCTGGCGGCAAACGCAACTATGAATTGTTTGGCTACTTTGCCCGGTCAGTTGGAATCAAGACAAACAACTTCTATGCGGGACGCACACTTGACGAGCAAAGGGCCTATCACTGCAATCCCGAACAAGCGCTAAAAAACGCCAAGAAGGATGAGTTGTTCGTAGTCGCAACTTATATTCGGGACAGATTTCCCGAGGTCTTCGCGCAAGGATGGTCCTGTAATGCGCTGCCCTCAATCGGAGACAGCTTCGCCTGCAGGAAAGAACATTGATAGCCAATCAACGCAGCGGGCATTTCGCGTACACTGAGTTCCGAGCCGGACTGCCGCTGTTTTTGTTGCTCATCTGCTCGATTCTGATAGCGGTACACTTTCTACACCCGTCAAATCCCCTGACCGTAAATGAAGGTATCGGTTGGAACGGATGGTGGGATCAGCGAAAATATCTCGAAAGCGCGGCCGCGCTAGCCAATGGAGATCTTTCGCCCGACGCTCATTGGTATCCGATTGGGTATTCGTTGCTGGCGGCACCGTTCGTGCTGCTCCTGCCCGACGACCCATTTGTTTTCGTGAATGTGATTGCATTTGCGATATATGGCTGGGCATTTTTTCGGCTATTCCAGCCCATAATCAGCACACAATACGTCATTCTCGCATTTCTTATCGGGCTGTCTGTACCAGTTCTACTAGAGCAGCCATTTCCTCAGACGCTCTTTTTCTGGAGACAGTTTGCAGTCCCTTGGACAACGGTTCCGGTCGCCGCGTCCTATCTGTTCATTCTGTACGCAGTTTCAAAAGATGTCAGTGATACCGGCAAATTCACAGACCTGTTCATTGGCTCAGCAGCAGCTTTGGTTGTCGTGACGAAGCCGAGTGATGTCTTGCCGCTCGTCCCGGCAGGTATCGCCTACTTCTTCCGGAGAATAAGAAGCAAAAACAAATGGCGTATCGGCTTCGCTACAGCTGGCGCAATAGCCGTTCTCGGGCCTGCGCTGGGGCTGACCGTGGCTATCCACGGAGGATTGAATTCTCCCTATGTGGTATCAAGTGGACAGATCGGGCTGTCCTTTTCTCAGTTGCCTCTTCGCGCCTATTCGATGTTCCTGGATAGCCGTACTGTTTGGCGAGAGGAATCCTCCCTTCTTATTTTGCAACCATTTCTTGTGGTAACGATACCGTTATTTTTGCTATGGACCTTTAGGTATCCTTCGAAGTCGCTACTTATAGCGGCCACCTGCATAATATCTATTGTGGAATACCTAGCCTACAACGACTTCACGCCACAAAATGCTGTTCGGTTCCAACTCTATCACTATTGGGTGTGGATGCTGCCTATCTGGACTGCCGGAGCTGTAGCGGGAGCAGCTTCCGCCATCCGCGCCGCCGAACAAAGCCAATCACTGCTGGGGAAGCTCGCTCCTATCCTTGTTGCGGCTGCAGGTTCAGTTTTTCTCGCCTCGGTAAGAATTGAAACACTAGAATTAAATAATTTTTCCGTCTCGATAAATGAATACTCTGACGGTTCCTATTCCTATAAATTAAACTCCAATTCTAAAAAACATGTAAACCTAATTGACATTTTCGAAGCCAGTGCACTTGATAAAAACAGCCTTCCCAATAGTAATATATCTCTATATTTGAGTGGATTCCCTGGATATCCATTCCAAGATTACCGCATTATTTCGACTCAATCAGGCGTCCGCGTTATATTTAATCGTCCAGTATTCACAGAAAGCATCAGTTTTACGCTCGGTGACAAAATTGCCTCACTACCGACCGATCCCGAAAATGTTGTTCCCTTGACATTTCAATGGAGACTATCGCCCTTTTGGCGCTTCAGAAAGCAGTTGGGATAAACGTCCGCAATCTATGAATAACCTCCCCCGGGCAATACACTCGCTTGGTCTGTAATCTGGGGAGCGGTGTTTAATCGCTATCGACTGACGGATGCGAGTTCATTTATCTGCTGATATTTGCGGCAGCACACAAGATCGGCCACTCCGCTGCCTTGAACTCACTCACACTCATAGCCCATTTCGCCCGACGGGCTGTCCTTGAACGGGTCCACGAGAGCGTCCGTGTATTCGCCCGCCAGCAAACGGTGCTTCGGCAGGAAGTGAGTTCGGACGAACCGGCTGAAGCTTGCGAGTGCGTCGCCGCGCGGGGTGAGCTTCACGCAGCCGTCTTCGACGGTGATCGTGCCGGATTGCTGCTGCTCGGTCAGCCGTACATCGACCAGGCGGAACTCGGGCATGTACTCGTTCACGAAAACCTCGCCAATGGCGTCGGCCCGGATGCCGCCGCCGCGCTGCTGCAGCTTTTCGAGGATATAGAACGACAGGGAACGGTCGAGCACGGTCGGCACGGTGATCGCGAAGGAAAAGCCGCCGAGGAGCCAGAAGGCGGTCAACAGAACACGCTCGAACCCGTTGAAGGCCAGACGGCGCTTCGCCAGAAGCAACAGGAGGCCAGTGACGATCGCGGCCATAACGCCGTCCAACACCGCGCTGTAGAGAACAACCTGAACAGGGAAAAAAAGTGCATGGGCCGTGTAGATGGACAGCAGCAGAACGATAAAAACGAAGGTTGCAACAAGGGCCTGAAGATATTTCATCGGGCAAACACCGGAACCCGGTTGCCGAGATCGCGTGACGTGAACTGTATAAAGATCGCGTGCTTCACGCTTGCCCCCTTCACTGCCGTCCGTTCGCCGCATGCAGGCCATCAGCACAGTTGCGTATGACTGCCTTCATGGCATCAATGAATTTCTCGCGTGAGAAATGCGCAGCGCGCGCCTCGCACGCCGAGCGCATCGCCAATGCGCGGGCCGGTGTCAAGCGACCAACCGCATCGGCAAGGTCCGCCACCGCGGCGCCGGCAGGCACCAGGATACCCGTTTCTTCAGGGATCACGGTTTCAAGCAATCCGCCCTCCGACACGCCGATGACCGGTTTGCCCGCCGCCATCGATTCCACCGGCGACATGCCGAAGTCCTCGTCTTCCGCCAGATAGATCGTCGCGATGGCGTTGCCGATGAGCGCATGCAGTTCGTCTTCGGCGACCCAGCCCCGGATATCTATGTTCCGCGCTCCGGCAGCCAGGCGGCGCAGGGCAGGCAATTCGCTTCCGCCGGAGACCACGACGAGGTTCTTGTCCGGCATGTCGCGAAAAGCGGTCACGATACGGTCGACGCGCTTTAGCGGCGCGAGCCGTGCGGTGGATAGAAAATAGTCCTTCTGTCCGCGCCAAATGAAGCGTTCCGTGTCGCATGGCGGATGCACGACGATGCTGTCGCGATCGAGATACTGCCGGATGCGCGCGCGCGTGTTCTCCGAATTCGCCACGATCACATCCATACGGGCGATCGCGTGGCGATAGGCGCGTTCGTATGCAGCAAGAAGAGGTATTGCGGCCAGTCGCTGCGCCGCCGGCAGCGCATCGACGAAATGCGCACGCTGATCGAACAGGAAACGCGGCGGGGTGTGGCAATAGAAAATATTGCAGGCGCCATGCGCTCGCTTCGGAGCCGCCAGCGGCGCGGCTACCCCACTGAAAATGCGCAGTTTTCCTTGCGCTGCACGGGAGCGCTCACGCGCGAAGCGGGCCGACAGGGCCAGCGGCCGCAGGCCCGGCCGGCGCAGGCTCTGCGGCAGGTTAAGATCGCGAAGGGAGGCCGGAAACATCGCCGCATCGAATGTATCCGCCGTCCTGTAACCGCAGACGATTTCTGCATCCAGCGCCTCGGCAAGCGTGAGGACGAGACGCTCTCCGCCGCCACGAATCGCGAAGTAGTCGTGGAACACAGTTGCCTGCCAGTCTTCGCTCATCACACACCCGCTCTACCGATCAACGAAGGGCGCTCCCCTGTCCGATTGCCGCCGGATTTATCCACCGGCCTCCGCGCCGCCGTAGCATGGCCGGCAGACCATTTCGAAGGAGAAAGCGCAATGGAGACCTCGCCCCGGCTGCAGCTTCCATACATCATGCCTTCGCAGGCGCAAAAGCACGTTACGCACAATGAAGCGCTCCGCCTGCTCGATTGCCTGGTGCAGCCCGTCGTGCAGAGCAACGCGCTCGGCTCTCCCCCTGCCGCCCCCGTGGAAGGAGACGCCTATGTCGTCGGCGATGCCGCTTCGGGCGACTGGAACGGGCACGAGAGGGAAATCGCGGTCTTTCAGGATGGCGCATGGGTGTTCATCGCGCCGCGGGCAGGATGGGCCGTCTCCAATCTCGACGGCGAAAACCGACTCGTCTTCGACGGAAGCGATTGGGCGGCAGACCGTTCAACTGGTGGAAGCGGGCTTGCATGGTTCGGGATCAACACCGAGGCGGACGCCACCAACCGGCTGGCGGTGGCGGCGGACGCGACATTGCTGAGCCATGACGGGACCGACCACCGGGTGAAAATCAACAAGGCCGCCGAAGCCGATACGGCCAGCCTGATGTTCCAGACCGGATGGTCCGGGCGGGCCGAGTTCGGACTGGCGGGAGACGACGACTGGCGTCTCAAGGTCAGCGCGGACGGCATTGTCTGGAAGCAAGCGCTGAAGGTGGATACAGGCAGCGGTTTCGTGCTGCTGGGTGACGGAACGGGCTCCGCGAATGCGCCGTTGCACGTGAAGGACGGACGTGCGGTGAGTGGGGGCTACGGCAAGCCTTTCAAGGTTCACGCGACCGGCGCGGCGGCCAACGATACGGTACAGTTCGGTGTCGGCGTGTCGGAAACGAATTACAACCAGGCCGAGTTCAACTTCAAGTATCAGGGCGCCGGGGACGTCGCGAACTCCTTCTCGATCGGACTTTACGGCCTGCCCCAGATCATTCGCGTCAGGGGGACGGGCGCTGTCGAATTTCCGAGTGTGGCGACCACGGCCGCCTCGCCAAACGCGGTTCTCGATTCCGGTGCGTCGAACGGGCTCTTACGGTCCACCTCCAGCGAATCCTACAAGCGCGACATCGAGCCGCTCGACACGGCGCGCGCCCGCGCGCTGCTCGAGACAACGCCGATCTGGTATCGCTCGAAAGCGCCGGCCGATGATCCCGATTGGAGCTGGTATGGCTTTTCCGCCGAGCAGGTCGCGGCCATAGATCCGCGCATGGTGCATTGGGGCTATGGCGATGACGCCTATGAAACGATCGAGATTACGGACGCCGACGGCGCGGTGCACAGGGAGCGGAGGCTGCGCGACGGTGCGGAAAAGTCGCCGCAAGGCGTCGCATACGATCGCTTTGTGGTTCACCTGCTGTGCCTGGTGAAGGACTGCCGGGAACGGATCGAGGAACTGGAAATGGGACCAAACCGAGGCTCTCAGTGATGAGCCTCAGGTTCTATCGAACCTGCCAAACCTTTTGGTAGCCGTCATGCAGGACGCGGGCATTCATTTCCCGCATTCTAGCCTCGATCAGCGCGCCTTTTCCGCCGACCATGTCTCCCACCCGGAAATCGTCGACGCAGATGATTGTACCACTCTTCACCAATGAGCGTATCGCCTCGAATTCCCTAGCGTGATGAGCTGCGCTGGGAGCGGGATCATCCGGATCAAGGTCAAAGGAGTCGAGATAAAGAAGATCAACGCGGCGTCCTTGGCAGATCGATGCGATGGTTATGAATGCCGCGACGGAGTCGTTCAAAATCAGTTGGGTCCGATCACTGCACGCGCGTCTCGCCGAATCCACGCTCTCGGGGTTGTTATCGACCGAGAAGAAATCCGCGCCTTCTAGACGGGCATATGCATCGAGAAGAAACGTACTCTGTCCATCGCCTGCCCAGTTTCCGGGAACACGTAAACATCCAGATTCCAGAATCAGAGGGCGTTGCAAACCGAGATCACGCAACGCCTCGAACATCCGTCGAAATCCGGGTTCACGGTTTTTGGTGCCCATCAGTCGCGGTGCAAACACCGTGTTGAACAACTCGAAAAAATCGTCTGTCCCGGGAACCTCTTCAATGCCGACATATGGATAGTCCGGGTCATTCAAAGCTGAACCTTGAAGCGTTCCGGTGAGTGCCTGCTTGTAACGAGATTTGAACTGTGGAGCGTCGAATAGCCGGCCAGCTGCCTTCGCCAGAAACTCCTCGGACTGCAGGAATTCCTCCCTAAGCTGTTCAACTGAGCCCAGTTTCATATATTGCAGGATAACATCTTCCGATTCCGGCTCCCGCCCGAGGATCAGGCGGTAGGCCCCGACTACGGTTTCTCGGGAAATCGTCATTTAACTCCTCAAACAGACTTCATAAGGCGACGATGCCTATTAGCTTATCAACATCACGAACACCGACGCGCGGTCCAACGCGGGCGGCGGCTGAGCGACGGTGCGCTCGGCCGGAAAGGATAGTTTCATGCCGAAACGCTAGCTTTCATCGCGGAGCCTAGCGTAACCGTCAACTACCGATTACGCGGTTGGAGCGGCTCATACCGATTACGCGGTTGGAGTGGCTCAATCACGTTTCGCCTCAAGAAGGATTATGGACTTTCTCGAAACCGGTAGTCAGCGTCGTATGTATGCCTGATAAAACGTTCCGCCTCCTGCCCAATAACCGGAAAGGGCGCGTCGGAAGGGCTCGCATTCGCCCGCGTTAGCGTAACCGGTGGCAGTTTAAGTTCCTGAAGCACCTTGTTGAGATCGCCAGCCAGCGTCTCGTAACGCAAATGACGGGTGACGGCGTTTACGCCTGTGGACCTGATAAAGCGTGAGGTCTGGGGCAAGATCTGGACGGAGTTCGCTTCGCACCAAGTATCGAGAAACTCGTCGAAAGACATGCCGGCGGTTGAAACGGGTACTCCGTCAAATTTCGGATCCAAGTGGCTGCGGTAAATCGAGACAAGCCATTCAATGGGATCTCGCGTTACACCGATGACTGTATATTCATCGAACGGGATTTCACTGAACAGCCATGAGAAGCGAGATTCAATCTCACCAATACCCATGTGCTTTCCCCATTCGGTGCGAAGCAGCCGAATGTCCGCATGATGTGCAATAGCTTCTTCAATCGCGGTCGATCCAGTTTTCAGGTTCGCGATGAAAATGAACCTGTATGTCATACTCATCAACATCCAGGCCTTCTATCAGACAACGGACAATATAAAAATACAAAAAATTTCTAAAAAAACCGAACCTTCCGCAGAGAAAGGTCTGTATAAAATCCATTGACGAACGGCGGCGCACTTCTGCGTTTCGCTCAACCATTGAGTGTAAGCCGTCGCCCTGCCGATTCTATTGCGCTGGAGCTATAAATTTGAGCTGGTGGGCAGGATATCAACCTCTGTCTGCCCTCGTAGGCACGCCTCGGCTTCCGGATTTCCTGGCTTCTCGGCCGCACTTTCCGTCAGAGCGATTCGCCTTCGCGTGAATGGCTACGCCAAATCGGAGTGGCCGTGTTCGCACACGCGCTTATTCCCGAGCGCTGGCCAGGGCTTCGCCCGTCCACGAGGTGGCGGCGCTCGACATACTCCTGCCGTTCATCGCTGACGAGGAGAGCATCGCAACATCGAAATGCGCGTCATAGGCAGAACGCTAACTAATCAGCTTTCCGCCATTTTTTCGTTTCTGATCAACGGTCTCCTCAAGAAATTTCGTCCATTGCGGGCCGATCTTGTCCGCGAGGAAATTTCTCGAAAGCGCCTTCCCTTTTTGCATGAGAGACGCGTGCAATTCCGGATCCTGCGGTTTGACAAATTTCGCGATCGCGCCGGCCATCGATTGCGTCGAATAAGGATCGAAATAGACGCAAGCGTCCGAATAGATTTCCCGATGCACCGGGATGTCCGATGCCACGACAACACCGTCTGACAACATAGCCTCGATGCCGGTCAAATCGAAGCCCTCCGCGATCGAAGGGCAAACCACCGCATCCGCGTTTGCGTACAGCACTCTCAGATCCATGGGCGACAGTCCGGATACGTTGAAAATCCGGCCGCGCCGCTGAAAACGTCCCATTGTCTTCAGTGTATCTTCGGAATGCCAGCCGGGCCGGCCGACAATGACCAGCTTCAGTTCGGGCGCCAGTTCGTTCGCTACAGACCGCCAAGCCGAAATCAGTCTCTTGTGATTTTTCCGCGGCTCGATTGTCGAGACAACCAATAGGTAGCGGATCGGCTTCTCGCCGAGATGGCGGACATAAAATTCCTCGGCTTCGCTGGAAGACACGAAACTCGGCTCCGTCGTCGGTTCGATACTGCCGCGGATAATCTCGTTAACCGCGGGCTCCTTGGCGGGGCGGGCGGCGTAAGCGTCCGACACGACGCAAGGGATGACATGCGTTTGCCCGGCTCTTTCCGGGAACATTGCCAAGACCTCGTTCCGGCTGTTCTCAGAGTTGCACACCATTATCGCTCCCGCCTTCAGATTGGCCTTCAGCGGCTGGTAATGGGTGTATTGGTGCCAGTGCGCATTGTGGATCGTATGCGGATAGAAAATCGGGATCGCGTCATGGTAACGGACGACGAGTTGCGTACCCGGGCTTACCCGCGAGGGCCACGGTGTCTGGGCGATATAGATGTCATAGTCGCTCGTATCCATCTTCGGATAAGTGACCGCATCGGCGCCTTTCCATCCTGAGCGATGCATGGCACGCCATCCATACCGGATCGTGGCGAAGCGCGCATCCCTGAGAACCTGCATCTGGGAAGCGCCAAGCGATTTGGAGAGGTAATGCCCCCAGATCAAGTCGAAAAATGGCTCGGTTTCGAGATCATGGATCTCGATCTCGCGCCGTAGCGCGATCATTGTTCGCATCGCCGCTGCCTGTCGCATCCTGTCGACTAGCTGATAGACCCGCTCAGAGGCGCGAAACACCCGGTGCCGGTCTCTCCACCGATCCGCGTCCTGCAGGCTCAGCATGCGGCTCGACATATCGTAGAGTTCATCGCCGCGACGATGCCAACCTGCCCCGCGGAGGGATTTCGGATATGGCAACAGACGATTATGGCTGTTGAGCAGGCCTGTCAGATCCAAGCCGGAATTGGAATTCAACATCGCAAAAAGCAAACGGGTTTCCTGCGGTATGCCCGCAAAGCCCTCCGCAGCCGGTCGCAATTCCTGCAATATCCGAGGACGAGATTGGCTTTTCATGTCTTGCCTCTTGCGGGCGATGTGAGATCAAAGAGGCGCATCACGCCGTCTCCTCGCTTTCTATAATTTTGCCGTGCTCAAGCCGAATGCTGCGATTGCAGAAGCGTTCCAACAATTGAGAATTGTGGCTGGCCAGAACAAAAATGCTCGACTTCTCTATGAATTCCTCCATGCGCCTTTCCGCGCGTTTCTGAAACTCCGCGTCCCCGGCGCCAAAGACTTCATCCACAAGAAGGATGTCCGGGTGCGCGGCTGTCGCCACGCCGAAGGAGAGGCGGGTACGCATGCCGTCGGAATAGGTACTGACCGGCACGGACAAGAAATTGCCGAGTTCACTGAACCGTTCGACATCCTCGATTATGGCTTCCGCCTCGCTGCGCGTCGAGCCCAGCATCATGGCCATTCTCACGATATTCTCATAACCCGAAAGTTCCGGAACAAGGCCAGCTCCGAGCCCGAACACCGTCGATACCCTGCCCTCAACATGGATTTGCCCCTTAACGGGACGAAAGACACCGGCCATCGTGCGCAGCAGCGTGGATTTTCCCGATCCGTTGTGACCCGCAAGCCCGACCCTGTCACCGTGTTCAAGTTCGAGCGTGATGTCATCCAGCGCGGTCACGCTGACTATGCCTCGCGTTTCCTTCGATATCCGGCCGCCGGTCCCGATGGCAATCAGGTTGTTGCGCAGGGACATCGAGCGCGAATTGTAGATCGGATAGTCGACCGTGACATTTCGGAGCGATATACGCGACATGGCAATCAGATCCAGTAAGGGAGACGATGGCCCCTCGCCCGCGTCATCCATGTCGCAAGCAGAAAGCCTGCGATCGTCATCGCGACAACCACCAGATAGTCGCTCAATGCCGGAACGGACCCGAGGAGCGGATTGCGCACAATCTCGATCCAGTAGGCGATAGGGTTGAGTTTCGAAATCACGTCCAACGAGCCGAGTTGGCGCGATTGATAGAGGACGGGGCTTAGGAAGAAGAGGATTGGCATCAAAGCCGATACGAGCGGATCGAAATCCCGATACCGCGCGCCGACGAAACCGAGCACCTGAGCGATCCAGAAAATGTTCATGAAAACGAGAACCAATCCGGGAATGACCAGCAAGGCGGCAAACCCGATGTCTTGGGGGTAGACCAGCAGCACGAAGACAATCACCACAAAATTGTGGATCAGGTTGACAGTCTGCTGGAATACCAACTCAAGCGAAATCCGCCAGGACGGCGTCTTGATGTTCTTGATCACCGAGGCGCTTCGGGCAAACACGGTCGTCGATCCGGTAATCGCACCCGAAATCGCCTGCCAGAGGACAAGCCCGACCGTGAGCGCGGGAATGAATTCCGAGCGTTCGGTGTTCAGAAGCACACTCCAAACCAGCCCCAGCCCCACAACGCCGATCCCCGTGCCCAGAACGAGCCAAAACGGTCCGAGGACGCTTCGTTTGTAGCGCGCGCGCATATCGCTCCACGCGAAGTACCATGCCAACGATACATTGTGGAAAATGGCACTCATATTTTCAAATCACAGTTCAAAAAGACATCCTTTAATATAAATACCGTTATCACTGACTTATAATCTGCCTTCGATCTTCTGAATTCAGAACATTCTGATAGAGCGCCTTGTAAACTCTACCCATGCGATCCGCCGTCAGAAGCTCCTCATATCTTCGCCTTGCCATCCGGCCAAAGCGCGAAGCCTCTTCCGGAGACCGAGAGAGCCTGTTGATGGCATTCGCGATATCTGCTGAGCTTTCCGGAGGCACCACCAGACCGGTCTCTTCATTGACATTAATGAAGCTCGTTCCTGTTCCGATCTCACAACAAATCATGGGTTTGCTCATCATCGCGGCCTCGACCAGCGACATGCCGTAGGCTTCGGAGCGCAGATGCGACGGAAACACAAAACCATCGCACAGGGACAGGAGCGCATACTTGTCGGCCTCGTCAAGACGACCCAGAAAATGGACATTGTCTGCCCCTTTCGCACTGGCAAGTGCCCGGAGTCGGGCCTCTTCAGGCCCAGCGCCGACAATCAGGATATCAACATCGACGGCCAGCGCAGCGTCCACCAGGAATGACAGGCCTTTGTAGTATCTCAGCACTCCAGTGTACAAAAAGAAGCTGCGAGGAAAGCGTCCACGCCATGTTTCGATCAAGTCGCTGTCTGGATCACCATTTGCGACGTCTTCGATACCTGGCGGTATGATCTCCACTTTGTCAGCATATTCCTTCAGGGTCGGACTGGTTGAGACGTAGTTCTCAGATGTCGCGATGAGCCGATCGGCTTCTCTCAGAAAGCGCCTCATCAAGGGGCGATAAAGCTTCAGCAGGTTACGCTGCCTGATGATATCCGAGTGATAGGTGACGACGTATTTGGTGTTAATCCGGGCGGCGAAGTGGCTGAAATCCATAAAAGGCCACGGGAAATGATAGTTGATCAGATCATGCTCCGCCGCTTCTCGCCGGAGGAGACGGATGAAATCGCGCGAGAACCCTGTCGATGCAAATTCTATGTCGCGTTTGCCGGTCAAGACGCGATGTCCGTCGACATTTCCGGCGGTATCGGTTTGCCGGCCCAGCGACAGAACGGTCGATTCAACTCCTAACGCGGCGGTGCTTCCGGCGATCGAGTTTATGACGCGCTCGATACCGCCATATGTCTCGGGCATGTAGGTCTTGAATACGTGCAGCACCCTCATGAGCGTGTTTTCTTCACATCAGAACCGCGCGGTTTCAGGGCCTTCATGAACATATAGGCCATTTGCCCAACGCCGTCTCAAACCCGCCCGAACTTGTCCTCCAGCCGAATAATGTCGTCCTCGCCGAGATACGCGCCGGTCTGGACCTCGATCAGTTCGAGTTCGATCTTGCCCGGATTGGCCAATCGATGGACTTCGCCCCTGGGTATGTAGACGCTTTCATTCTCGCCAATGGTCTTGATCGTGTCGCCGATAGTCACTTCCGCGGTGCCGCGCACCACAACCCAATGCTCGGAGCGATGATGGTGTTTTTGCAAGGAGAGCTCCTTGCCCGGTTTGACAAACAGCCGCTTGACCTGGAACCGCTCGCCCGTGATCAGCGAGGTGTAGCCGCCCCATGGTCGATAGCTGGTCCGATGGATTTCGGTCAGCGCCAGCGTTTCAGGATCGGATTTGAGGGCCTTGACGATATCGCCAACCCCCTGCGCCTTCGAAAGCTTGCCGACAAGCACGGCATCCTCGGTGGCGATCACAGCCACATCTTCGAGGCCATTGACCGCGATATGCAGTTTTTCCGAGATCACCAGCGACCCGCTGGTTCCGATGAGGCTCACGGGTCCCCGCGCGACATTGCCCTGATCGTCCGGGCCTCCGGCCTTGTGTACGGCGTCCCATGCGCCGAGGTCCGACCAGACTATCGGGCTGCGGACGACAGCAGCCTTGTCGGTCTTCTCGAAAATGGCGTAGTCGATCGAAATATTGGGCGCCTGCGAGAAAGCCTCCATATCGAGCCGGATGAAATCCAGATCAGCAGCGGCATTGTTCACGGAAGAAATCGCCGCCTCATGAACTTCTTGCGCGAGACGCTCGCATTCGGCCAGGAAGGTTTCAGCCTTGAACAGGAACATGCCGGAGTTCCAGTAGTAGTTGCCTGCCGCGATCATCTTCTGCGCAGTCCCGGCATCCGGCTTTTCGACGAAACGCGATACGGTCAACGCGCCGCTTTCCTGCTCCTGCCCGGCCTCGATATAGCCGTAGCCGGTCGCCGGTTCGGTAGGTGTGATGCCGAATGTAACGAGCTGGCCGGCTTCCGCCGCGGTGACGGCAGTCGCCACCGCCTGCCGATAGGCATCGTCGACCCCTACCTCGTGGTCGGACGGCAGGATGTGGACCAATGTTCCGGGATTCCGGTTTTCCGCGAAAGCGCTCGCGGCCGCGACTGCGGGCGCCGTGTTGCGAGCGACCGGCTCGAGAAGGATCGCACCCAGCGCAACGCCGCATTCGGCCGCCTGCTCGGCCACGAGAAAACGGTATTCCTCATTTGTTACGACAAGCGGATCCGCATAGTCCCCTGTTTCGCGCAGGCGCAACAGCGTCGCCTGAAACAGGCTCCATTCCCCCGTGAGCGCCAAAAACTGCTTGGGACGAGCCGAACGCGACATGGGCCAAAGTCTGGTGCCTTTACCGCCCGCCAGAATAACGGGCGTGAAATCACTCGAATTGCTCATCCAATGGCTTCCTGTGCATGCGTTTCGGTTTGACATCAGCAAAGTACATCTTTGCAACCTAAGGTTTCCCGGAGCCGGTGGCTTTCGGTGCCGATGAGTTCAAGCGTCATTACTGGCCAGTCGTGAGCGGGATATCGCCAAGCATGGTCAAAAACAACCGCGAATTCCAACTCGCGAGATCGCCCCTATCCCGCTTATCCTACCTCCAATCTTCAATGAAAAATCGTTGCGAACAGGAGTTTGATATCGAGAACAATCGTGCGAAGGCGACAGTATTCGGCGTCGACCCGCGCGAGTTTCTCTGGCTCGCTCATGTCGATTCCACCAACCTGCGCCAGTCCGGTGACGCCGGGAGTGCATTCAAACACGCCGAGTTTGCGGCGCCTATCAATCAGTTCCGTCTGACTGGGCAGGCAGGGACGCGGCCCGACAAGGTTCATTTCGCCTCGCGCGACATTCCATACTTGCGGAAGCTCATCGATCTTCGTCTTGCGGAGAAAACGGCCGAGCGGCGTGATGTGGCCCGGCGCGACTTCATGCGTGCCGGCTTGCGGAGCATCCTCGGCCATGGTGCGGAACTTGTAGCATGTGAATACGGTCTCACCCCGGCCAACACGCGATTGAGCAAACAATCCCGGCCCCGGCGACGTCAGGCGGACCGCAATCCAGACGATGACCATCAGCCACCCCAGGAAAAAGATCACAGCAAAAGCGAAAGCCAGATCGAGACCGCGGCGCGCGCAGCGATAGATGGCGTTTTCCTCCGGCGGATCGGTGCAAATGACATCGCCCGCAAGATCCCCATTCAGTATCCCGGAGACAGCAGCCGCGACCCGATCCGCATAGACGACCGGAAAGAATGCGCCAACGATCCGCGCCGCCGGCCTTCGCGCGAACAACGGAAGCCGGTTAAGCGCGCCAAGCCGACCGCCGAAGCGATCGCCATAAACGGACGGAAGCCGCAACTGCACGACGTCCATCTCCGACATCGCAGCAAGGGCGGATTCGCCTTCCCGCTTGGTTTGCGAATAGAGGTCGGTGCGGCGTGCATCGAGCGCATGGAGTGTCGTTGCGTTGATGAATTTACGTATCCCGCCGTCGCGTGCCGCCGTCGCGACTTTCAAAAGGAAATCCACATTGACGATACGCATCTTCTCCAAAGACGCGGAACTGTCGTTGTTCGTCACGGCGAGATGCAGAATTGCGTCGCAACCCGTGAATGCAGCGCTCATATCGTCGTACCCGAAGGCGGCGTGTTCGGGAAAAATCGTCCTGATACGGGACGGATCGCGGCCTAGAAGAACAAGCTCGATCCCACTGCCGGAAAGGCGCGGCACCACCAGACGCCCGACCTGGCCCGACGCACCGGTGATGGCCAACTTGCGTGTCATTTTGTGATTTTGGCTGTTTCGGCCGCCGGCTCGATCAGGTGTTTTTCAGTTCGCAGGCCTGAACCGCGCATCTCCACTCCATCTGCTACTTTCAAACGTCGCGGCATCATCGCGTCACCAATCCGGCAGCCGCGCGAAGTTGGCAAACGCAGCACTGAAATCGGCTTTACCGACGATAACAAGCGCCGCCCTCTCAAATCGATCCATCTATTCGTCCCGCGTGTGGCAAGCCTTGAAACAGCTCCGCTGGCGCGACCGTGGCGACCATAATGGCCACGAAAGCCGAGCGCTAGTCAGGCGGCAAGCTGGATTGCCCCGGTTGTTATCGACAGGTTGGCCATTAACGGTTTCAACGTCGGTTATCGGCATAATGGCGTCACCTACGAATACCAAGTGGACCACGCAGCCAATGGAAATGCGGATAGTTTCTCCGATCGCCATCGACCGGGCAGTTTCGCCCTCTATCGCCGTTCTGATTCCGTGCTTCAACGAGGCGGCGGCGATCGCATCGGTCGTAGCCGACTTCCGCAAGGCTTTGCCCGAGGCACGGATCTATGTCCACGACAACAATTCGTCGGACGGCACTGCCGATATCGCCTGCGACGCCGGGGCAATCGTCACGCATGAACCGAACCAGGGCAAGGGCAACGTCGTACGGCGCATGTTCGCGGATATAGACGCCGATATCTACCTCCTCGTGGACGGCGACGGCACCTATGATGCCGCCAGCGCCGGCAGGTTGATCGAGACGTTGCGTACGGGCCCCTACGACATGGTCAATGCGGCGCGGCGGCACACCGAAACCGAAGCCTACCGGCCCGCGCACGTCTTCGGAAACCGCATGCTGACAGGCACGGTCGGCATGTTGTTCGGCCGCAAGACAACGGACATGCTGTCCGGCTACAAGGCTTTCAGCCGGCGTTTCGTGAAGACATTCCCGGCGCTCAGCCGAAACTTCGAGATCGAGACCGAACTGATGATCCACGCGCTGGACCTCAGGCTGCCGATCGCGGAAATCGAAGCGCCTTACGGGGTGCGGACGGAGGGGTCGGAGAGCAAGCTCAGCACGTTCCGCGACGGTTTCCGGATATTGCGGCTGATCGGGTGGTTCCTGCGCAATGAAAAGCCGCTGACCTTTTTTTCCGCGCTGGCGACGATCTTCTTCCTCTTATCGGTCGGCATCGGAATTCCGGTGATCGCGGAATATTTCGAGACAGGGCTGGTGCCGCGTTTTCCCACCGCGATCCTTGCTGCGTCGATCATGCTCCTGTCGGCGCTCAGCCTGTTCACAGGCTTCATCCTCGACACGGTCACGCATGGGCGACGCGAGGCCAAGCGGCTTGCCTATCTCAAGGAACCCGCACCGAGCCGGAATTAGCTGCCTCTGTAGGTGGAATAGCTCCAAGGCGTCACGAGCAGGGGCACGTGATAGCCGGCATCGACATCGGAAATCGCGAAGCGAATCGGCACCGTGTCCAGAAACGGCGGTTCCGACTGTTCGACGCCCTTCTCCGTGAAATAGGCCGCGACCTCGAAATGCAGTTCGTAGACGCCCTTTTCCATCGCGTCCGCATCGAGCAGCAATTCGTCGGTGCGCCCGTCGGCATTGGTGACGGCCTGCTTGACCAGCTCCAGCTGGCCGCTGCCGGGCGGTGCCTTGTAAAGCGCCAGACTCATACCGTTTGCGGGCTTGCCGCTGGCGGTATCGAGCACATGGGTGGAGAGCTTTCCGGCCATTGTCATTCCTTAATCAGGTCGTTCAGGCGGAATTCGCCGATGCGGGCGATCTGCGCCAAGGCTTCGGCAATTTCGCCGTCAAGGTCGTGATCCAGCCGCCGCTCGAATGCGGCGAGGATCGAATGTTTGTCATGGCCGCGAACGGCCAGAATGAAGGGAAATCCAAAGCGGGCCTTGTAGGCATCGTTCAAGGCGTGAAAGCGCTGAAACTCGTCTGCGGTCAACCTGTCGAGGCCGGCGCCCTTCTGTTCCGATGTGGATTCCGCCGTCAACTCGCCTGCCAGCGCCGCTTTGCCGGCGAGGTCGGGATGAGCGCGGATCAGCGTCAGTTGCGCGTCCCGTCCGGCCTCATCGATCGCGGTGACCATTGCGCCATGCAGGGCGCTGATCGACGTAAAAGGACGCTGGTCCGTTACGGCGTCGGCGACCCAGGGCGAATGTTCGAAGATCGCGCCCAGCGTTTCGACAAATTGCGAGTCGGAACAGGCGTTTAGTTCAGCAAGCGTAACCGTCACTCCATCGCTCCGCTGCGCACTCGGATGTCATCGATCGCGTGAAGTATGTTCTCCGGCGTCGCCGGCGCCTTCAAGTGCGGCGACAGGCCTTCCCGACCGCAGGACGCGATCGCGTCGCGGATGGCGAGCCAGACGGAGACGCCGAGCATGAGCGGCGGCTCGCCAACGGCCTTGGACCGGTAGACGGTCTCTTCGGCGTTCGGCGCGTTTCCGACCAGCGCCACGTTGAACTCGCGCGGCACATCGCGCGAACCCGGGATCTTGTAGGTGGAGGGACCGATGGTGCGCAGCCGACCCTTGTCGTCCCACCACAATTCCTCGCAGGTGAGCCAGCCCATACCCTGCACGAAGGCCCCCTCGATCTGGCCGAGATCGATCGCCGGATTGAGCGACGCTCCGCAATCCTGCAGCAGATCGGCGCGGAGGCACCGGCTTTCGCCTGTCAGTGTGTCGATGGCGACCTCGGCGACCGCGGCGCCATAGGTGAAGTAGAAGAACGGACGACCCTTCAGCGTCGCCGGATCCCAGTGGATTTTTGGCGTTGCGTAATAGCCGGCCTCGGAGAGTTGTACGCGCGCCGCCCACGTCATTTTCGCCAGTTCGCCGAATGAGACGGACCGATTGCCGGCGTGAACGCGTCCCTCGCGGAATATGATCTCCTCGACAGGCACGTCGAAATGTTCCGCGGCGATATTGGCCATGCGGCCGCGAATGGCAGTGGCGGCGTTGTAGGCGGCCATGCCGTTCAGATCGGACCCGGTGGAGGCGGCGGTAGCGGAGGTGTTTGGCACCTTGCCGGTGTTGGTCGCGGTGATCTTCACCTGGTCGATGCCGATCTGGAAGACTTCGGCGACGACCTGGGCGACCTTCATGAACAGGCCCTGCCCCATCTCGGTGCCGCCATGGTTCAGGTGAACCGAACCGTCCTGATAAACATGCACCAGCGCGCCGGCCTGGTTGAGCGATGTCAGGTTGAAGGAGATGCCGAACTTGACCGGCATCATCGCCAACCCGCGCCGGAGGATCGGGTGCGTGGCGTTATGGGCGTCGATCTCCGCGCGGCGGCGCTCCCATTCAGAGGACGCCATGATCGCTTCCGTTACCTCGACGAGACGGTTCTGATGGCTTTCGACAGCCTGGCCGTACGGGGTAACCTCTCCCGTTTCCGGCGAGTAGTAATTGATCGCACGGAGGTGGTTGGGATCCATGCGCAATTCGCGTGCGATCTGGTCCATGATCGCCTCGATGGCAATGATGCCCTGAGGGCCGCCGAAGCCGCGAAAGGCGGTGTTGGAAACGGTATTTGTCTTGCACGCATGGCCCGCGAACCGGGCCGCCGGCACGAAGTAGGAATTGTCGGAATGGGTCAGCGTGCGGGTGATGACCGGACCGGTCAGGTCCGGCGTGTTGCCGGCGCGGGCCAGATATTCGATGTCGAGGCCGCAAAGGCGCCCGTCCTTGTCGACGCCTGCCTTCCAGGTCGCCACCATATCGTGGCGCTTGCCGGTCGCGCTCATGTCGACCGAACGCTTCAGCCGCATCTTGACCGGCCGCCGTGTCGCGCGGGCCAACAGAGCCGCCGCGCCGGCGATGATCGTCGGCTGGCTTTCCTTGCCGCCGAAACCGCCGCCCATCCGCCGCGTGAACACGTCGACGGAGTTCGCCAGCCCGCCGAGGATATGGGCGACATGATGCTGGACTTCGGTCGGGTGCTGCGTCGAGGAGTGGATGACCATGTCGCCATCCTCGCCGGGGACGGCGTAACCGATATGCGTTTCGAGGTAGAAATGGTCCTGGCCGCCAATCTCAAGCCGACCCTCGATGACGTGTTCGGAGGCGGCCAGAGCCGCATCGACGTCACCTTCGATGAGGATTTGCGGCGGCATCACGTAGGAGCCCCTGGCATGCGCGGTCTCGACATCGAGCACCGGCTCGAGTTCCTCGATATCAAGTGCTACCGCACGAGCCGCCTTGACGGCCTGCTCGTATGTCTCCGCAGCGATGGCGCCGACCGGCTGGCCGACATATTCGACGATGTCCTCGGCAAAGAGCGGCTCGTTCGGCAGGATCGGGCCGACCTCATTATGGCCGGGGATATCGGCCGCCGCCACGAAGGCGACAACGCCCGGCATAGCGAGCGCTTTTACAGGATCGATACCCTTCAGCTTGCCATGCGCCACGGGCGAGATGACAAGCGCCGCATGCAGCGTGCCGGGCAGTTCGGCCATGTCATCGATATAGGATGCCTCGCCGGCGATCTGCTTGGCGGCGCTGTCATGAGCGATGCCATGGCCGACGACGGCGCGCTGCACGGTTTTGACGTCGATATTCATAGCGCCATTACCTCCACGGCCTCGCCTTTCAGGTCACGAGCGAAGCGTTCCAGCAGCGCCTTGGCCGTCTGCATCCGATAGGCCGCGCTGCCGCGCCAATCGCTCAGCGGCGAGAAATCGTCGTGCAGAGAATGAACTGCATCCGCGACTGAATCGGAATCAAGCTCGCGGCCCAAGAGCTTGTTTTCCATCGTTTTCGCCCGCTTCGGGATCGCAGCCATGCCGCCATAGGCGATACGGCACGCGCTGACATGACTGCCTTCCATCGCGATCCAGAAGGCTGCGCAGACGGTCGAGATGTCCTGGTCGTAGCGCTTCGACAGCTTGTAGACGCGGAATTCCTCGCCTCCCTTCGGACGCGGCACGGTGACGGAGACGATCACCTCGTCGGGGCGCAGTTCCGTCTTGCGGTAATCGAGGAAGAAATCCTCAAGCGGCAGCGTCCGCGCGCCATTCGCCTGCGAGGCAAGCGTGATCGACGCACCGAGTGCGATCAGCGCCGGAGGGCCGTCGCCGATTGGGCTTGCGGTGCCGATATTGCCGCCGACGGTGCCCATGGCTCGGATCTGGGTTGAGCCGAAACGGCGGATCAGGGTTGCCAGACTCGGATATTCGGAGCGAACAGTCTGAAGGATTTCTTCCCAGGTGACCGCCGCGCCGAATGTCCATGCCTCCGCCGTTTCCTCCATGGCGCGCAGTTCCTTTACGCGCCGCGTCGAGATGATGCGGTCCCAGTCCGAGTGATAGTCGGCGCGAGCCACGCCGAGATCGGTTCCGCCCGCGAGGATCGTCGCATCGGGATATTGCGCGCGCAGCGCCGTCAGATCGTCCAGTGCCGCTGGTTGATGCAGCACCGATCCGTCAAACGAAATTTCCGAATGCCATTGCGGCAGATCGGCAGGCTCGGGCGACCGCACCCCTGTTTTCGCAGCGGCCTTCGCGGCTTCCACGATCGGTCGATATCCGGTGCAGCGGCAAAGGTTGCCGGCCAGCGCGTCGTGGATCGCCTCCTCTTCCGGCTCAGCGGACGCTTCCAGCAGGCCGGTCAGCGACATCACGATGCCCGGCGTGCAGAAGCCGCATTGCGAGGATCCGTTGGACGCCATGGCGTCCTGGAGCGGCGTCATGACGCCGTTGTGTTTCAGCCCTTCGACCGTGGTCAGTTCAACGCCGTCAAGCTGCGCCGCCGTCATTATACAGGCATTCGCGGCCTGGCGCGGCCCGTCACCACGACGCACCAGCACGGTGCAGGCGCCGCAGTCTCCCTCGGCGCAGCCTTCCTTTGTGCCAACCAGATGGGCGTGGTTGCGGATGAGATCGAGCGCCGTCGTGTCCGGGCGGACAGCGAAGCTGACTTCCTTGCCGTTCAGGATAAAGCGGATGGTATCGGCGGTTATTGCTTGCGGGTTCATGGCTTTCGATCTTGCCTTTCAGCCGGAAACGGCGTCAATCCGATAGCGTGTATCGGGATAGTCATATTCCTCCAGATTGCTGCCCGGTCCGTCCCTATCGACGACGATGAAATCGCAGACCTCCTCGAGCGACAGAAGAGGATGATGCCAGGTGTTTTTGGCGTAGTTGACGCCGACACCGGCAGGGCACAAAAACGCGACCGGCGCGCCAGGGCGGCCGCCCTCGTCCGACGCGACGACGGTCAGAAACGGGCGGTCGGAGACAGGATAGAAGAGCTGGCTGCCAAGCGGATGACGCTCCATCATCGTAATCTCGATCGGCGGCGCGAAGGGCTGTCCGCGAAACAGGCTGACGATCGCCTTCCCGCCCTCATCGAGCACGTCGATCGACGCCAGATCGTGAAACCGTTCGGTGGAACCCTGATTGATCAACCGTAATTCCGCTCCTTGCGTCTCGACGACATCGCCGAAAGCGGCAAAACCGCTTTTCGAGACGGGACGAACGGTAAGCGGTACGGTCTTCATGCGCCCTCTGTCTTCGGCGGGTGGACCTCCCACCAATGGCGTGCGATCTCGATGCGTTTCGCCACCCAGACATCCTCGTGGCCATTCACGTAATCGAGAAACCGGGCCAGGGCTGCAGCGCGGCCGGGACGGCCGACAACCCGGCAATGCAGGCCGACCGACAGCATTTTCGGCGCGCCGGCGCGGCCCTCGGCCAGCAGCATGTCGAAACTGTCCTTCAGATAGGCGAAGAACTGATCGCCGGAATTGAAGCCCTGAGGCGTCGCGAAGCGCATGTCGTTGACGTCGAGCGTATAAGGCACGATCAGATGCGGGCCGTTCACCCCGTCGACATAATAGGGCAGTTCATCCGCGTAAGAGTCCGCCGAATAGACGAAGCCGCCCTCCTCCTGGATGATTCTCAGCGTGTTGTCGGAGGGTTTGCCCTGGTAGATGCCGAGCGGCCGCTCGCCGGTGATCTCGGTATGCAAGCGGACCGCAGCATGGATGTGGGCGCGTTCCGTGGCCTCGTCGAAATCCTTGTATTCCAGCCAGCGCAGCCCGTGGCTGGCGATCTCCCAGCCGGCTTCCTTCATCGCCGCTACGGCTTCCGGATTGCGCATCATGGCGACGGTTACGCCATAGACTGTGACCGGCATGTCCCGCTCGGTGAACAGCCGCCAAAGCCGCCAGAAGCCGGCGCGGGAGCCATATTCATAGAGCGATTCCATGTTGAGGTTGCGCTGGCCGGGCCAGGCCTCCGCGCCAACGATCTCGGAAAGGAGCTTCTCGGAAGCAGGATCGTTGTCGAGGATCGAGCTCTCTCCGCCCTCCTCATAGTTGACGACAAACTGCACCGCGAGCTTCGCGGCGTTCGGCCATTCGGGATCGGGCGGCGTGCGGCCGTACCCGATCAAGTCTCTCGGATAATCGTTTTTTGAATACATGGTCCAATTTTGACCCCGGATTCGTTCTGTTCGCAAGCGCAAAAAAGCCGCGGACGATGCCGCGGCTTTTATAAGCGCATATGACGGCCCGCTTATTTGCGGCGGAGAAGGCTCCAGAGCGCCGGAACGAGTGCGGCAGCCAGCGTCGCCTTGATGATGTCGGTGAAGATGAACGGACCAACGCCCCAGGCGACAATCTTGTCCGAACCGAAGAGAAGGCCCATCCAGAGCGCGCCGAGTACGAGAACCACGAGCGTGCCGGCCATGTTGGCGGTCCACAGCTTGACCGGGCTCTTCGACCAGCCCTGATCTGCGGCCCAGCCGGTGATTCCGGCCGCAACGACAAAGCCGGCAAGGTAGCCGAAGGTCGGCCCGAACAGGTTGGCGACGCCGCCGCCGTTGGTGAAGACCGGAAGGCCGGCGGCGCCTTCAGCCAGATAGGCAAGCAGCGTCGCAACCGCGAGGTTGCGGCCATAGGCGGCGGCGATCGTGAAGATTGCGAGGGTCTGCAGTGTGACCGGAGTCGGGTTCGGCCACAGCGGCACCTTAATCTGGCCGGCAATGGCGATCAGCATCGAGCCGGCAACAACCAGAAACGCATACAGCGCGTAACGCGTCGCGGTTTCCGTCGGCAAGGCGCGGGAGATGAGCGATTGGGAAGCGGTGGGAGATGCCATGTCCATAATCCTGTCTTGCGGCCCCGGACGGTAATGCGGGCCCTTCCTTGCCTATATCGGCGAAGCTGGTAATCAGCAAGCCGACCTTGTGGTGAGACTGTGAATAGGACCGCGAACCCCAGATGCCCGACATCGAATTCGACCGCCGCTTCGAGCCTGCCCATGGCGAAGCCGTTCCGGTCTCCGACATGGTTCTGCGCCTGACCGTCAACAATCCCGGGCCCTTCACCTTCCATGGCACGAACAGCTACATCGTCGGTCGCGACACACTGGCCGTCATCGATCCCGGCCCCGAGGACGAGGCGCATCTTCAGGCGCTGCTGACGGCGATTGGCGGTCGGCCGGTTTCGCACATCTTCGTCAGCCACACACACGCCGATCACTCGCCGCTCGCGGCGAAGCTTAAGCAGGAAACCGGCGCCACGGTCGTGGCCGAAGGCCCGCACCGGGCGGCACGGCCGCTGCATATCGGCGAAATCAACCCGCTCGATGCGTCATCCGACACGGTTTTCTCACCGGACCGGACGCTTTCCGATGGCGAAGTTGTGGATGCCGGCGAGTGGGCGATCGAGGCCGTGGCAACGCCCGGCCATGCGGCCAATCACATGGCGTTTTCCCTTAAAGGCACCGGCATTCTGTTTTCCGCAGACCACGTGATGGCCTGGGCCACATCGATCGTTGCACCACCAGACGGCGCAATGGCCGACTATATGGCCTCGCTGGAGAAGCTGATCGCGCGCGATGAAACGCTCTATCTGCCCGGCCATGGCGGCCCGGTGACGAAGCCGGCAAAATTCGTGCGGGCCTTGAAGACGCACCGCAAGCTGCGCGCGGCGGCGATCCTTGACCGGATCCGCAAGGGCGACAGGACGATCGCCGAGATGGTCCGCGAAATCTATCGCGACACCGACCCCCGTTTGCACGGAGCGGCAGGGCTGTCCGTCCTCGCGCATCTGGAGGACCTGGTGGCCCGCGGCGTGGTCGTCACAGAGGGTCCACCGGCGATAAACGGAGTCTTTTCGCCGAGTTAGGCGGCAACGATGCCGATCAGGTCGAAGTCCAGCGCCTTGAGATAGCGGTCGATCAGACGGGCGTTCCAGCCGAGGTCGTGGGTGACGTATTCGGTACGCGCGCGCATGTCGACGAAGCTCGTGTCACCCTCGTCGGAAAGGCGCAGAACGACCGCTCCCGGTATCGCCAACACCGGAATTATATAAGAAAACTCGAAATAGAGCTCATCGTCGGCGCCAATACGCCCTCGCCTCGAAACCAGCGTCCAGCCCTGTTTCTCGGCGGGTCTGAGGATCGTTTCCTCGATCGCGTCGGGCGGCGCCTTGAAACGCCTTCCGCTCAGATGCGGATAGCCGTCCTTGAGACGCGACGCCACCAGCGCGGCCGGGTTGCCGCCAGGCGAGGCCTTTTCCTCGACCAGCAGCGGAGGATCGACGACGTCCGTCGAGACATCACTTTGATGGGGCGCGACAATCCAGGCAAATACGTAGAGGCAGAAAGGCAAAAGCGTCAGAAGTGTCAGGAAAAGCGCCCAGCTCGCCCTGCGTCCGCCGCGTGTTCCATTCATCCAAAGGCTGCGGAACGCGACGACGATCAGGACGAGCCCGACGAGCGCCAGCGCCAAGACGCAGTTGACCAGAACGAAGAAGGTCGGGGTGTCGACTACACCAGCCAAATGGGCGATGACCGAGACTAGTGCGAGTACCGGGGCGAAGATGGAGAAGCGCAGCGCCCAGCCGGCTGCGAGCGAACGCTTCCGAACCGGAAGAGGCCGGAGGATCAAGGGTTCGCGTCTTCGTCCAACTCTCAGCATCGCCATGTCGCGGCGTTAGCGCGAAAACACGCAATGTGTAAAGCGGATTAGAAAAGTGCCCGGACGCCGCCCCGGCGCGCCCAATTGCGGCCAAACTGGCACCGGACGCTCACCCTTGCTGGTGGGAGGCAAAAAACCACGCAAGGGAGACGCGCACATGCCGTCTGAAAACATGATCGAAACCACGCTCATCGAAACGGCCGGAGCGCAGATCGCGCAAGGCGAGAAGGATTTCGTCGATCTTGAATCGGTGGAACTGGAACTCGCGCTCGACCTGCAGAGGCTGAAGGAATACGGGTTCGAGGAGTGCCTTAAACAAGCCGCAGCGGCGAGCGGTTTCGAATTCCTCTTCCAGCTTCCCGTCTTCGATAAGAACCCCGGTCAGCGCATTGCGGTCATGTCCACCGGCGACGGCGACAAGCTGCTCTATGCCGTTCTGGACGATAGCGGGACCGAGATAGAGATCGTCGCGGAAGACGCGATGCGAGAGGAAATCCGCGATTTCGCCGGCGCATTCATGGATGTGTTCTCCAAGCTCGGAGCGGCACTGAGCCAGGCGGCCTGATCCCCTCAGGCGCGCTCGTCAGCACCATTGGCGAGCGTCGCCTGGGCGGCCGCCAGCCGCGCCACCGGTACGCGGTATGGCGAGCACGAGACGTAATGCAGGCCGACCGTCTCGCAAAAATGGATCGAGGCCGGTTCACCGCCGTGCTCGCCGCATATGCCGAGCGTAATGTCCGGCCGGGTCTTCTGACCGCGCTCCGCGGCCATCTGCATGAATTCGCCGACACCGTCGACATCTATGGTGATGAAGGGGTCGCGGTCGATCACACCCTTGCGAAGATATTCGTTGAGATAGAGCCCCGCATCATCGCGCGAGATGCCGAAGGTCGACTGCGTCAAGTCGTTGGTACCGAAGGAAAAGAACTCGGAACTCTCGGCGATCTTGTCGGCGCGGATCGCGGCGCGCGGCAATTCGATCATCGTGCCGACGAGATATTCGATCCCGGTGCCCCATTCGGCCATCACCGCTTCGGCGACAACATCGATGCGATCCTTGGTGAATTTCAGTTCGCGCTCATAGGCGACCAACGGCACCATGATTTCCGGCACGACCTTCTCGCCGGTCTTCTCGCCGGCCTCCATAACCGCCTGGAAGATGGCGCGGGCCTGCATATCGATCATTTCCGGATAACAGATCGCCAGCCGCACGCCGCGATTGCCCAGCATCGGGTTGATCTCGTGCAGATCCTCGATCCTTTGGCGAATGCGCTCGGCATCGATGCCCATGGATTGCGCGGTGTGCTCCAGTTCAGGACCGAGGCGCGGCAGGAATTCATGCAGCGGCGGGTCGAACAGGCGGATCGTGACCGGCAGGCCGCCCATGATCTCGAACAAGTGCAGGAAGTCGGCTTTCTGCATCGCCTGCATGGCGTTCAGCGCTTCCTCCCTTTCGGCGATATCATTGGCAAGGATGAAGCGGCGGACAGCGCGAATGCGTTCCTCGTCGTTGAACATGCGTTCCGTACGGCAAAGCCCGATGCCCTCGGCGCCGAAGTCGCGGGCAGTGCGCGCCTCCTCCGGGGGTTCCGCATTGGCGCGCACTTTCATGCGGCGAATGTCGTCGGCCCAGCCGATCAGCGTGGCGAAATCGCCCGAGAGTTCCGGCTGCACCATCGGCAATGCGCCCAACAGAACCTCGCCCCTGGTGCCGTCGATGGTGATGACATCGCCCGCCTCCAGCGTGCGCCCGCCGGTCAACATCGTCCCTTTCACGGTGCTGATCCGGATCGATCCCGCGCCTGAAATGCAGGGCTTGCCCATGCCGCGCGCGACGACGGCGGCGTGGCTGGTCGTACCGCCATGGATGGTCAGAATGCCTTCTGAGGCATGCATGCCGTGAATGTCTTCCGGGCTGGTTTCCGGACGCACGAGTATCGTCTTGCGGCCCTTGGAGTGGGCTTCGACAGCTTCTTCCGAGGTAAAGACGATCTCGCCAGTTGCCGCACCGGGCGATGCCGGCAGCCCGCGCCCGATCACGGTGCGCTCGACGTCCGGGCTGATGGCTGGGTGCAGCAATTGCTCGAGCGAGGACGGGTCTATGCGCCGGAGCGCCTCCGTCTTGGAGATCAGCCCCTTTTCGGCCATGGCGACCGCAATCCCGATCGCGGCGCGCGCCGTGCGCTTGCCATCACGGGTCTGCAACAGCCACAGCCTGCCCGTTTCCACCGTGAACTCGATGTCCTGCATCTCGCGGAAGTGGTTTTCGAGCCGCTTGGCGATCTCCTTCAGCTCCTGGAAGGTCACCGGCATGGCGTCCTCCATCGGCGTGAGTTCGCCATTGCCGTTCTGCGCCTTGGTCAGCGGGTGCGGCGTGCGCAGACCTGCGACCACATCCTCGCCCTGGGCGTTGGGCAGATATTCTCCATAGAGCGTGTCTTCGCCTGTCGCGGGATTGCGGGTGAAGGCGACTCCGGTCGCCGACCCCTCGCCCATATTGCCGAAGACCATCGCCTGAATGGTGACCGCCGTGCCCCATTGGGCCGGGATGTTGTGGAGGCTGCGGAATGTGACCGCTCGGGGATTCATCCAGCTCTTCATGACGGCGCGCACGGCGCCCCAAAGCTGGTCGAACGGATCCTGCGGGAATTCCTCTTCCATCTCGTCGAGGACCGCCTGCTTGAAGGCGTCGATCAGGTCGCGCCAGTCGGACGCCGTCAGCTCGTCGACGGGCTTCTTCGCCATTTCGTCGGCGATGTCCTCGAAGATCGAGGGATCGGCATCCATGACGAGGCCGGCATAGTTCTGAATAAAGCGCTTGTAGGTGCCGTAGGCGAAAACGAGACTTCCTGTCGCCTCAGCCAGAGCCTTCGCACTTTCATCGTTGAGGCCGAGATTGAGGACCGTGTCGAGCATGCCCGGCATGGATTCGCGCGAACCGGACCGCACCGAGACGAGAAGCGGTTTTGCCTTGCCGCCAAAGGACTTGCCGGTCAGTCTTTCAAGCGTTTCGAGGCTGGCTTCGACTTCGCGCTTCAAACCGTCGGGCAATTGCCGGTCATTGGAGTAGTAATGCCGGCAGGCCTCGGTCGAGATTGTGAAACCGGGCGGAACGGGCAAACCCAATCTGGCCATTTCGGCAAGGCTCGCGCCTTTGCCGCCAAGCCTGTCGCGGTCGCGGGCGGTGCCCTCGGCCTTTCCTCCTCCGAATGTAAAAACCCAGTTCTTCATGCGGCTTCAGCCAGTGCTCTCCTCCAGTACGACAAAGGCGGCATCCTCCATGCCGCGTCAACCGGACCCAATGCATAACCGTTCGCGCGGCGTGGTGCGAGTACTTTTTTGCAGTGCAGCATAATCCCTGCAGATGCGACGTTCAGCTCGCTTCGCGCAGTTCCTCGGCCTGCTGCAGATCGACGGAGACGAGCTGCGAAACGCCCTGCTCGGCCATGGTGACGCCGAAGAGCCGGTCCATGCGGGCCATGGTGATGGGATTATGGGTGATGATGACGAAGCGGGTCTCCGTATCCTTCACCATCTGATCCATCAGGTTGCAGAAACGCTCGACATTGTGGTCGTCGAGCGGCGCATCGACCTCGTCGAGCACGCAGATCGGCGCCGGGTTGGTCAGGAAGACCGCGAAGATCAGCGCCATGGCGGTGAGCGCCTGTTCACCGCCTGAAAGAAGCGTCATGGTCTGCGGCTTCTTGCCGGGCGGGCGGGCGACGATCTCAAGGCCTGCTTCGAGGGGATCGTCACTCTCTACCAGCTGCAATTCTGCGGTGCCGCCGCCGAAAAGATGCGTGAAGAGGCGCTGGAAATGGCCGTGGACGACATCGAAGGCCTCGAGCAGGCGCTCGCGGCCTTCGCGATTCAGGTTGGATATGGCGGAGCGCAATTCACGGATCGCGTCGATGACGTCGTCGCGCTCATGCACGAGCGTTTCCAGCCGCTCGACCAGTTCGGTCTGCTCTTCCTCGGCGCGCAGGTTTACGGCGCCAAGACGTTCACGCTCGATCTTGAGGCGTTCGAGGCGGCGTTCGATGGAGCCGACATCCGGCATGGGTGCATCGGCTTCGAGACCGGAGAGCTTCAGTGCTTCATGGGGCGCACAGTTCAGCGCCTCATGGATGCGCGCCTCGACCTCCTTGCGGCGCTCGATACAGGCGGTCAGGCGTTCCTCGGCGCGGGCGCGTTCCTCACGAGCGCCGGAGAGCGCGGTTATGGAATCCGTCGCAGCCTTGTCGGCTTCCCGCGATGCGTTCTCGGCGAGCGCCAGCTTGTCGCCGGCTTCCTTGCGTGCCTGTTCGGCGCTCTCGATCTCACGCACCAGTTGGCGGCGGCGCAACGGCATCTCGTCGGGCGCGTCCTCGAGAGCGGCGAGTTCCTTCGCCGTCTCGTCGCGGCGGGCGGTCAGAACACCGATCTGCTGGTCGGCATTGGCGCCCCGGGATTTCCAGCTTTCGCGTTCGGCGCGCAAGGCGACGAGGCGGCGCTGACGAGCCTCACGCTCGCGGGCGAGCGACTGGTGATTGGCCCGGGCCTCCGTCAGGGCGGCGCGTTCAGTGGTGACGACCGTGGACTGCTTTTCGACCGCCGCATCAAGAGCCGAGAGGTCCGGCTCGCCGGCCAAAGCAGTTTCAGCCTCGGCCAGAACGCCGGATGTCTCCTCGATATCGGCAGCCGCGCGAGCGATGCTCTCCTCCAGCACCGCCTTGCGCTTCGACAGTTCGCCGGTGGCGCGTTCGGCCGCGGCAAGCGCCTCGCGGGCCTCGCGCGCGCCGGTCTGGGCGGCGCGGAGGGCCTCACGCGCCTGGCGTTCCGCCTCGATTGCCGTGCGGGCTGCTTCCTTGCGCTCTGCGACATCGGCCTCGCAGGCGCGCAATGCCTTCGTCGCCTCGACGATCTCGGCATCGAGTTCGGCAAGGCGGTTCTTCTGGGCAAGGCGCTGCGCGGCAGGGGTCGGCGCATCGGCGCGGGCCGTATAGCCGTCCCAGCGCCATAGCGCGCCATCCCTCGTGACAAGACGCTGCCCGGTCTTCAGCGACGCCTGCAGCGCCTCGCCTTCTTCCTCGGAGCCCACGACGCCGATCTGGTTCAAGGCGCGCTTCAGCGCGTCCGGCGCCTTGACGAAATCGGCGAGCGCCACGGCGCCTTGCGGCAAGGCCGGATCGTCGGCAAGCGGCGCGACAGCGGCCCAAAAGGCCGGTGCGTTGGTGTCGAGCGGCAGGTCGAGATCGTCTCCAAGCGCCGCGCCAAGCGCCGCCTCATAGCCTTTCTGGACCTTCATCTGCTCAACCACGGCGGGGAAGAGATCGCCGCCTCCGGCATTCAGGACCTTGGCAAGCGTTTGCGCCTCGGCCTCGAGCCGGTTCAACGCCGCCTTGGCTTCCTGAAGGGCCGGCTGGCGCGCATTCTCGCCTTCGCGGGCCGCGGCGACATTCTGCTCGGCTTCGGCAGCGGCGCGTTCGGCCTCGAAGGCCGCCTCCTCGGCGGCTTCGAGCAACACCCGCTTTTCCGCCGGGTCGGCGAGCGACTTGATGCGGTTTTCGATGCCGGCGAGTTCCTCGCCCAGCCGGGTCCGCTGGCTGGCCAGACGGTCAAAGCGTTCTCGCGTTTCACGGATCCGGCGCTCGAGCTGGGTTCGCAGCGCCCCCGCCTCGGCGCGTTCTCCGGTGAGCCGCGCCAGTTCCGTTTCCGAACGGGCGAGAGCTTCCTCGGCCTTTTCGAACAATTGCTTGAGTTCCGCCTCACGCGTTCCGGTCGAGGCTTCGGCCTCGGTCAGTTCGGCTTCCTCGACGTCGAGGCGTTCTATCGCCGCGCCGTTTTCGTCCTTCATCGCCTCTTCGCGGGCGATATCGGCGGAAAGCTGCGTACGGCGGTTTTGCAATTCGGTGCGGCGGGCCTCCTGCCGGCGAACATCCTCATCCAGCTGATTGAGCGCGATGTTGAGGCGCTGCAACGCCGCGGCCGCGGCGGCTTCCGCCTCGCGCAGGCCGGGCAATTGTCTCTGTGCGATGGCCTGCGTCTTGGCAGCCTCCATCTGCAACTGCGCGCGTTCGCCAACCAGTGCGGTAGCGGCGGCCAGGGTCGACTGCGCCTCGCCTTCCTGTTGCTTGGCGTGCGTCCAGCGAAGATGCAGCAGTGTCGCCTCGGCCTCGCGAATATCGCGCGACAAGGCCTTGAAGCGATTGGCCTGACGCGCCTGACGCTTGAGGCTCTCGATCTGGCTTTCGAGCTCGCCGACGACGTCTTCGAGGCGTTCCAGATTGGTCTCGGCGCCACGCAGGCGCAGTTCGGCGTCGTGGCGGCGCGAGTGCAGGCCCGAAATACCCGCTGCCTCCTCGAGCAAAGCGCGGCGCGCCTGGGGCTTGGCCTGGATCAGCTCGCCGATACGACCCTGCCCGACCATGGAAGGTGAACGCGCACCCGTCGACTGGTCGGCGAACAGGAGTTGCACGTCCTTGGCGCGGGCGTCCTTGCCATTGATCTTGTAGGCCGACCCGGCCTCGCGCTCGATGCGGCGCGTGACCTGCAACAGGTCGTCATTGTTGAAGGCGGCGGGGGCGGTGCGGTCGTTATTTTCGAGGAAGAGCGAAACTTCCGCAGTGTTGCGCGAGGGGCGCGTTCCGGAGCCCGAGAAGATGACGTCATCCATCCCGGATGCGCGCATGTTCTTGTAGGAACTTTCGCCCATCACCCAGCGCAGCGCCTCGACAAGGTTCGACTTGCCGCAGCCATTCGGCCCGACCACACCGGTCAGGCCGCGCTCGATGATGAATTCCGTCGGTTCGACGAAGGACTTGAAGCCAAGCAGGCGGAGCTTCTCAAAGCGCATAAGAAGCGGCTCCGCCCGTCATGCCGGCGCGCGTTTCACCGCGCGCAAAAGAGCGCTCAGAGCAGCGGGTCGATAATGGCCGACATCTGTTCAACACTCATGGCTCCGGAATATTTCTTTCCGTTGATGAAAAAGGTCGGGGTGGCATCCACACCGAACTCCGATGCACCGCGCTCACGCACCGCATTGATGTCATCCAGAAGCTTCTGATTGGTCAAGCAGGCCTCGAAGCTCTCCTGTGTAAAACCGGCCAGCTTGGCGATGTTTTCCATCGGCGCGCGGGCATTCTTGACGAAAGCCCAGTCCTTCTGCTTGTCGAACAGCACATCGACCATCGGATAGTATTTTCCTTCAGGGGCGCAACGGGCCAGCATGAATGCAGCCGCGGCGCGCGGATCGAAGGGGAACTCGCGCAGGATGAACCGCACCTTGCCGGTGTCGATGTAATCCTTCTTGAGCGTCGGCCAGGTCGTCTCGTGGAAATGGGCGCAGTGGCTGCAAGTCATCGAGGCGTATTCGACGATGGTAACCTTGGCATCCTCCGGGCCAAGCACTTCTTCCGAAAGCGCGCCGGGCTCAAGCAGCTTGTCCATATCCACCGTGCCGCTCGGCTTGGGAACTTCCTGCGCCAGGACAAAACTCGGCGCAGCGGCGAATGCAGCGGTTGCGGCCGCCGTGGCCATGAGGGCGGTTCGGCGGGTCAGGAACATGTCAGCCATCGAGATAAAACTCCGGATTCGATTGATTTCGCGTGGATATATGGCATCGAACTTGTCAGGACCATGACCTTTTTCGCCTGAACAAGGGCTGAATGGCGCGATCCGGTAAACTTACCGTCATGATCCCGTTTACGATGAGAGGTGCAGAACCACCTCGCGGCGATGCGGGCGGTCGCGATGTTCGAAGATATAAATGCCCTGCCAGGTGCCGAGCAGCGCGCGGCCATTTGCGACCGGAATACCGATAGAAACCTGGGTCAGCGCGGCCTTGATATGGGCGGGCATGTCGTCCGGTCCCTCCGTGGTGTGGACTATCCAGCCCATGGAAGGATCGTTCGATGGCGGAACGAGCCGTCGAAAGAAGGCATTCAGATCGCGCTGCACGTCCGGATCGGCGTTTTCCTGGATCAGAAGCGAGCAGGAAGTGTGCCGCACGAAGACGGTCAGGAGACCCTCGCCTGCGCCGGCCTCGCGCAGGAAGGCCTGCGCCCGGTCGGTGAATTCGTAGAGGCCGGGACCGGAGGTCGATATCGACAGGACCGCCTGAGTCATCGCGCCGTCAGCGCCAGCTTCGCGCCGAGCGCGACGAAGGCGGCGGCAAAGGAGCGTCGCATCCAGGCCATGATGCGGGCGCTCGCCAGCACTTTGGCGCGGACAGCCGCGGCAGCAAGGCCGTAGCCGACGAAGACGACGAAGGTCATCAGCATGAAGACGGCCGACAGTTCGATCATCTGGCCGAGCGGCGCGGCTGAGCCGGGATCGACGAATTGCGGCAGGAAAGCGAGGAAGAAGATCGACAGTTTCGGATTGAGGATGTTGAGCAGGGTCCCGGTCATGGCGATGCGCGGCAGGCTGCCCGCCTCGTTTCCGGGTTCGACCTTCAGCGCACCGCGGTCGCGAATGGTCTGCCAGGCGAGCCAGAGCAAATAGGCTACGCCGGCGAATTTCACCGTCTGGAAGGCCAGCGCACTGGCATGAAGGATCGCGGCGACGCCGAGGATCGCGGCCAGCATGTGCGGGACGATGCCAAGCGTGCAGCCGAAGGCCGCCGCGACGCTGGCGAGCCGGCCCCGCGCCAGCGCGACAGCCAGCGTGTAAATGACGCCGGTGCCGGGCGCGAGGACGACGATGAGTGCGGTGACAAGAAATTCCGGTGACATGTCAAACTCCCGATTATCGGCGGCGACGGTAGCCAGCGACGCCATGCTGTCAAGCGAAGGCGAACCAATTGCTTGCCGGAGTATACCCCCTGTCTATCCCGGTTGGACAAAGCCGTCTTCTCCCAGGTGCCCAAGGGGTGCTTTCGACGCGAAGACACGCGGGCCTTCGCGGACCGCGTGTGCTTTTCGATGCGGGATTGCGTCTCATCGGTGTCCAAGGCGTTCCGTGCCGCGGCCGAGCAACAATGCATGGACGTCGGCGCGGGTCAGGCCGATGTCACGCAGATGCGCATCGGGAAGCTCCATCAGCGCAAGGTACTCCCTGCGATTCCGGCGTTTGCGGTCGCCTTCCGCGATCGCCCGCCCAAAAGCGGCAATCACGCGGGAGACGATGGTGTGACCGACCTCGGCAGCGACAGGGCCAAGCGTTTCACTGTGAAATGTCATTTTCCATTCCTTTGCTGGATCCATGCATCCCGGACGGGGTTGCCCGGGATGCTCCGCGTTACCGTCAGTGGCGTGACTGGGCGCGGATGTGGCTGATGGGCAGCGTCGTGGAAGGCGCTTCGAAGGAGGTCGGTTCAGCTTTCGGTTCCGCGGGCTCGCCGCCGAATTCGCTCTTGAACTCGTTGAAATCGATCTGAAGTCCGTTCAGGATCGTGCTCCAGTGGCGGGTGAGCCCCGCCTGGGCCACGGCCTCCTTGATCTCCTCCTCAGTCGCACCCGCGGCCCTGGCGGCCTCGGTGTCGGCGAAGACGCAGTAGCGGCAGGGGATCTGCGCGCCGACGGCGATGTTGATCAGCGACTTCACCTTCGGCGAAAGCGCGGTGTTCTCCGATAATTCGAGATCGCGGGTCAGCGCCCAGGCGGCGGCGATGCCGTGCTCGGGATAGGCCTTCATGAAGCCCGGAACGAAGCCGAAGGCCTGTTCGATCTCGTTGTAGGTCTGCTGCGCCGCGTCGCCGGCGAAGGCGGGAGCGGCAGTGAAAATTGCGACAGCCGTTGCGGCAGCCGCGATGAGCGACTTGATGGTCATGTCATTCTCCATGGGGTGTCTGAAACGTGGCTCCGGAGCATCCGGAAACCGATTCGAAGCGCCCGGGATGAGCCCCGCAACGCTTGGCCGGTTTGTCCCAAAAACCGCTCGCCGGGCCTAGTAAACCCATGGTCCGCCGGGTGGGAGAAATTGATTATGGCTTGCAGTTCAGAGGGTTATGCAAGGCGCCGACGAAAGAGATTCATCCGGCAGCCGCCGTCATATCCGGCAGTCTGTACCTGCAGTCCAGTGCAACAGACGGTCAGGCGGCGGGATCGAAGAGGAGGCGGATATAGGACCGCAAGGCCATGATCTGCTCGGCCAGCACCTGGGGTTCGCCAAGCGCCTTGGAGACCACGATGCCGCCCTCGATCGAGGTGGTGACCATGTCGGCGACCACCTTCAGGTCGATTGCGTCGCGCGGCGGATATCGCGCGGCGATCTCCTCGAGCGCCGCCTGGAACCGCGCCCGCCATGCCTGCACCGCCTGGCGGTTGAGGTCGCGGACCTCGCGGTCGAACATGCGCTCGGAATAGGTGTATGTGGCGACGAGGCAGCCGGGGTGGCCGTTCGGCAGGTCGGCCATCATTTCCGAGAGCAGCTTCAGGCCGATCAGGAAGCCGTGAAGCGGATCGTCGTGCAATTCCCGCGAACGGTCGAAGACCTGGTTGAGGATCATCTCTTCCGAGTCGAGATAGCGCTGCAGCAAGGCCCGGGCGAGTTCGTTCTTGTCCCTGAAATGGTAGAAGAAGCCGGACTTGGTGATCTCCGCCTCGGCGATGATCTCGTCGATGGACGTCGCGCCGAACCCCTTCGTGAGGACACCTGCCTCGGCGATGTCGAGTATCTGCTCGCGCTTCGATCGGGTCGCCACCATCGGCTCGCTCCGCTGCTGGTGTACCGCAGGGACAGTTGAGCGAGGCTTCGATGCGCCCCGCCCGGCCAATTCAAGTATAAAAGCCTGATTTCCCGCCATATCGCGCATCGGCGCAACTTGACCGTGCTCTTTCTAGCGCCGGGGGAAGCAAAAAGTCCATAAGTGCGCCATCGCAACAGCAACCATACACCCGGAAAGGCCGGAAGCCATGCCCTTCAATACCAGGCTCGGCGCGGACCACCGGTCCGGCTCCGGGCCGAAAGACGACATGGAGACCATGATGACACTGCACAGCCCCATCGCCCTGCGCGAAGCCACGCCGGCGGACGCCCCCGCGCTCGCCAGACTGATCGACATCGCCGGAGAAGGCATTCCCGCCTGGCTCTGGTCGCAAATGGCGACCGAAGGCCGGAGCCCCATCGAGGTTGGCGAGGAACGCGCCCGACGAGAGACCGGAGGCTTTTCCTGGCGCAACGCGCTGGTGGCCGAGCGCGACGGCAAGGTCGCCGCGATGATGCTCGGCTATCCGATCGGCGAACCGAGCGAGGCGGAGCGCGCGCAGGTGTCGGACCTGCCGGCACCGGTACGGCCGTTTGTCGAGCTGGAACATCGGGCTGCCGACAGTTTCTACGTCAATGCACTCGCCACCCTGCCCGGCCGGCGCGGGTTTGGTCTCGGCGCGGCGCTGATGCAGGCCGCCGAGGCCAAGGCGAAGGCGCAGGGGATTTCGCGGATGAGTATCCAGGTTTATGAACAGAATACCGGGGCGGTCCGGCTCTATGAGCGGCTCGGCTACAGCCACGCGGAGACCCGGCCGGTCTTGTCGCATCCCTGCCAGCCCTATTATGACGGTCGGGTCTTGCTGCTGCTCAAGGACATCTGACGACACCCATGGATTTCGACACGCTCATCGTCTTCATACCCGCCTGCTTCGCGCTCAACATGACGTTCGGGCCGTCGAACCTGCTGGCGCTGACCAATGGCGCGCGCGAGGGCGTCGGCAAGGCGGCGACGGCGGCGCTCGGGCGCATGGTCGCCTATGCGAGTCTGATCGCGATCACCGGCATCGGGCTCGGCGCGCTGCTGGCGGCGTCGGCGCTGGCGTTCGCGATCGTCAAATGGGCCGGCGCGGCCTATCTGGTCTATCTCGGAATCCGGCTGCTGCGGTCGCACACGGCGGTTTCCGAGGACGGCGCGGCGACGATTGCGCACCGGCCGCTTTCGAGCCTGACGCGACAGGAATTCCTGGTCGGCATCGGCAATCCGAAGGCGATCGTCATCTTCACCGCCTTCTTCCCGCAATTCGTCGATCCGGACCGCTATCTCGCGAGCTTCGCGGTGCTCGGCGCGCTGTTTCTCGTCTTCGAGATGTGCGCGGTGGCGCTCTACGCGCTTGCCGGCCGGCATCTGGGGCGTCTCGCCAACCATCCAAAGGCGGCTCAATGGCTGAACCGGACCAGCGGGTCGATGATGATCGGGTTCGGGCTGCTGCTGGCGTTTGCGCGGAGGCCGGCGGTTTAGGCATCGCGTTCGGTCGTGAGCATTCAACACCCCCCTCTTGCAAAAGCTAAGGGCTTAGCTTCGCTAAACCCAAGCTTTTGCTTTCTCCCCCGCAGGGGTGGAGAGTGGGCGCGCGTCATCGCCTCCCCGTTCTTTTCCTCGATCTATGCGGCTTCAAAGAACCCGGGCGAAGCCCGCAAGCGCGACCGCGCGTCGGCCACTTTTGGCCGCCCATGCGGAGGCGTTCCCGCGCAGCGGGAACTGCCGTGAGCTCAAACAAACTGGAAGACGGGCGGTCGAGGGATCGCTCTGTCTATTGTGTATATGCGGTCCTTCGACCGCCCCTCGGCTGCTTCCGGCTCCGGCCGCTCTACGCCCGGGACCCGCAAGGTCCCGACTGGCCGCCTCATGGCCTTTGTCTC
>PAKZ01000036.1 GCA_002706335.1 Ahrensia sp. | reverse complement strand
TTCATGGGGCGCGATGGGCGCCGCCGAGTTCTGCTGGCAGGCGGCGCGCCAATACGGGCTCGACCGCAAGCAGTTCGGCAAGCCGCTGGCGCAGACGCAGCTCTTCCAGAAGAAGCTCGCCGACATGCAAACGGAGATCGCGCTCGGCCTTCAGGCGGCGTTGCGCGTCGGACGGTTGATGGACGAGGGCAATGCCGCGCCCGAGATGATCTCGCTGATCAAGCGCAACAATTGCGGCAAGGCGCTCGATATCGCGCGCGCCGCCCGAGACATGCATGGCGGCAACGGCATTTCCGAGGAGTTCCAGGTGTTCCGCCATATGGCCAATCTCGAGACGGTCAACACCTATGAAGGCACGCATGACGTGCACGCCCTGATCCTCGGCCGCGCCCAGACCGGCCTGCAGGCGTTCTTCTGAAGGGCGTCACGGATGTGTGTTCCAGAGGGGCATCCGGATATGGTCTTACTCATCGAAGCGCTCGTTACGCGACATCAGAACCGGCGATGGCTGAATGTCCAATTTGGGGCCGGAAGCGGACAGGCAGCGTGCGGGTACAGGGCGGCGAAAACAGACATTCGGAAGAGTCTTTTCAAGTCGGACTTCGGGGAGGCCGTCCAACGAGTGGCTCTAACGAATCTCGAAACTTCTCGGAGCGGCGGTTGATCTCCGCGGAATTAGCGTCGGCGTGGCGACTATTGTCTCGGCCCTGCCTCCCGCTTCCCTGCCCAGCAGATCAAGCGCCGCCCTGGCGATCTGGTCGAATGGCACGCGCACGGAAGTGAGCGGTACCGGCAGGCTTTTGACAATCGGTACATCATTATATCCGACGAGTGAGATGTCGTTCGGCACGGAAAGACCTCGTCGGGTCAGTGTCGACAATGCGCCGATAGCGGTATTGTCGTTAACTGCGAAAATAGCGGTCGTCCTCTCTTCCAGGCACATGAGTCGTTCGGCCGCCTCCGCCCCGGAATCGATGCCGAATGTCGACTCGGCGACCAGACGTTCGTCGAAATCGATCCCTGCCTCTGACAATGCATCCTTGTATCCGGAAAGGCGTCCGCGCGCGCTCGAGGCATAGGACGGGCCGCTGATCAGTCCGATGCGTCGATGCCCAAGGTCAATAAGGTGGCGCGTGGCAAAATAGCCGCCCAGGCGATCGTCGCCGATCGCGGATGCGCTTTTTCCGTCGGTGCGAAGGGCCAGAACGAAATTCACGCCGCGCGTCTGCAGCTCGGACGGGAAGTCGTCATCAAGACGAGACGTCGCGAGGATAAGGCCGTCAACGCCCCGATTGAGCAGCGTCTCCGCGGCCTCGCGCCCGGCATCCGGCTTGTCTTCGGTAGTGGCGACAACAGCGAACTGGCCTGTCTGCTTGCATGCATACGCGATGGCTTCGTAGAGCATCGCCATGACTGTGTCGGTCAGCCGCGGCACGATCACGCCCACGGTCAGCGTCCGTCCGCGGCGCAGGCTGGCAGCGGAGACGTCGCGGATGTAGCCAAGTTCCTCCGCAACCTTGCGAACCCTGCGTGCCGTCTCGCTGTCCGAGCGCGGCAACCTTTCGTCAAGGATGCGCGAGACTGTGGATTTGGAAACGCCGGCCGCCGCCGCGACATCAAGGATTGTCACACGGCCTTTGCGGTCATTGGCTTCCGGTTTCTGATCCAAGATCGCCTCCTCGGACAGTATCGGATTTACGATGGGTCAACATTTTCTCTTGACTCGCGGTTCTGTCACGCTCTAGATGGGAACGTTCCCACAAACGATCCCTTTCCGCAAGTGGAATTCGGTGGAACAGAATTGGGAACGTTCCCGTTATCGATCCTAAAGTGAGGAGAAGCACATGTCCACCATGGATCTTCGCGGTCTCAGCCCCGCACCTGTCACCGCATTCAAGCGTAATGGCGATCTCGACATCGAAGCCAACGTCCGCATCGCCAAATGGCTTGCCTCATTCGACGACGTCAAATCCCTCGTCATTCTCGGCCATGCGGGTGAGGGGACATTCCTGACCATGGAAGAGCGCCTCGAACTCATCCGCGCCTATGCGGACGCCGTCGACGTGCCGATCATCGCCGGCATCACGGGCGAGGGCACCAAGGTTGCCGCCGAAGAGGCGAAAAAGTGCCGCGAAGCCGGCGCGACCGGTGCGCTCGTATATCCGAACCACGGCTGGCTGCGTTTCGGTTTCCAGAAGGGAGCCCCCCAGGACCGCTACAAGGCGATCTGGGAAAATTCGGGGCTTCAGTGCATTCTGTTCCAGTATCCCGATGCGACCAAGGCAAGCTACGATCTCGAGACGCAGATCGAGATTGCCGCCCAGGAGGGCGTGGTGGCGACAAAGAACGGCGTTCGCAACATGAAGCGCTGGTATGTCGAGATCCCGGAACTCAAGAGGGCTCAGCCCGACCTGCAGATCCTCTCCTGCCATGACGAGTGGCTTCTGCCCACCATGTTCGATGTCGACGGTCTGCTTGTTGGCTACGGCAACATCGCGCCGGAACTGCTGATAGATCTGATCAAGGCCGGCAAGGCGCAGGATTACACCGCTGCCCGCAAGGTCTTCGAACAGCTCCTTCCGGTCACTCGCACCGTCTATCACCGTGGATCGCACATGGAAGGCACCGTCGCTCTCAAGATCGGCCTGCGCTATCGCGGCCTGCTCGATCATGCGACGATCCGCGAGCCGCTGAAGGACCTTGGCGCGGCAGCCGAGCGCGAAATCGAGGACGCGTTCAAGGCCGCCGGCATCGGCCCTGTCGAAAACATGATGGCCGCCTGACCGTCAATTTCCGCCCCTGCCTCGCGGCAGGGGCCCAATTTTAACTGGAGGAGTTAGAAATGTTTTCCATTCTCGGGAACCACCTTAAGGCAGCGGCGCTCACGCTCGTCATAGCCTCAACAGCCACGGCCGCGTTCGCCCAGGAAGTCCGCATCGGCGCGATGCGCGAAGGCTCTTCGTGGTACGTCTTTGCGGCAACGCTGGAACAGATGATCGAGCCGATCTTCGGACCGAATACCGTCGAAGTGATCGCGCGCGGTGGCGGTGTCGCCAATCCGATGGTTGTCCAGTCCGGCAAGGCCGAGATCGCGCTGTCGAATGTGGCGACCGCCAAATGGGCCGCAGAAGGCGCGCCGGTCTATCAAGGCGCTTCAGCGCCGGATATCCGCGCCCTGGTTGGCGGCCTCAACAACGTCTATATCGGCGTGATGGCCCGCAAGGCCTTCACCGACGAGATGGGCACGACGGATCTTGCCGAGATCATCAAGTCCGGCAAGCCGATCCGCCTTTTGTTGAAGCCGACGGGTTCCAGCGCCGTTCCTGCCGCGGAGATGATCCTGGAAGCCTACGGCTCTAGCTTCGACAAGCTGAAAGCCGACGGCGGCGATGTCATTCAGGTCGCCGAAGCGCAGATCGCCGACACGGTCCGCAACGGCAACGCCGATATCTACATCGACACGATGATCAAGGGCCATCCGACGATCACCGAGGTCAATCTGACCGCCGATACGGTCTTCCTCGACATTCCGCAGGACGCTATCGACCTTCTCGCCAAGAACGGAATGACACCCGGTAAATATGGCCCCTGGTTCGAAGACCAGACGGGCGAGAACACCGGCGCCAATCTCGGCACGGTCCTGATCGCGAACGCCTCCCTTGACGAAGAGAAAGCCTATCAGATCACCAAGGTGCTGTGCGAGAACGCCGAAGTCCTGGGCGCCGCCCACGCCGCGTGGAAGTTCTTCAAGCCGGAGAACGCGTTCAAGCCGGAAAACACCGGGATCGAACTGCATCCCGGCGCAGTCCGCTACTACAAGGAACGCGGCTGGATGTGATCGCTTCGGGAGGCGCATCGAAGTGCGCCTCCCGTATGTCTACTGGGTTCGGGAGGAACAACCATGTCTGCGGAAAATCTCAAATCGGCTCTGCGTTCGCCCGCTTTCTTCATCGGGTGCGCATTCATGGCGTTTCAGGTGTGGATATTGTTCGACGCCCAACAGCCGATGCTCCAGCGTCCTGCCCACGTCGTCTTTGCGCTCGTCTTACTGTTCCTCTACAGGCCCCTTTCCGCCGACTGGATGCCTCGTTCGGTCCGCATCGCCATCGACGCGCTGCTGATCGCCGCTTCGCTTGCCGTCGGGGCCTACTATCTCGGCGAATTCGACCGGCTGACGACGCGAATGGAAAACGTCTCGCCGATCCTGACCATCGACATCTGGGCGGGCACCGCGCTTGTGGTACTGCTCCTGGAAGGCGCTCGCCGCGCCGTCGGCTGGATCCTTGTCAGCGTCCTGCTTGTCTTCATCGCCTACGCGTTTTTCGGCAATGTTCTGCCGGGCTGGCTGTCGTTCCGGGGCTTCGGTCTTGAGCCCGCCATCGAAATCTCGACCATGACGACCGCGGGCGTGCTCGGCATAACCACCTCGACATCCGCCGACTTCATTTTCTATTTCATCATGTTCGGTGCGTTCTACGGCGCAATCGGCGGTGGTCAGCTTTTCATCGACCTCGCAATCCGCCTCGCAGGCCGCGCCGTCGGTGGGCCTGCGAAAACCGCGATCATTTCCTCGTCCCTGATGGGGTCAATCTCGGGCAGTGCGGTGGCCAACGTGGTTTCGACCGGCGTGTTCACAATACCGCTGATGAAGCGTTGCGGGATGAAGGATCATCGCGCGGCCGGCGTCGAGGCCATTGCCTCGACGGGAGGCCAGCTCATGCCGCCGGTGATGGGCGTCGCCGCATTCATCATGGCCGAGATGCTCAACATGCCCTACGGCCAGATCGCGCTGGCCGGGCTTATCCCTGCAGTCGCCTTCTATCTGGCGCTTCTCCTGGTGGTCGACCTTTCGGCCCGCCGGGGCGGCCAGAGAGCGATGACCGCGGAAGAGGTCGCCAACACCGCAGCGCTTCTCCCGCGCATTCATCTCCTGCTCCCGCCGATCGTTCTCGTCTTCGCGCTCGTCAGCGGCTATTCGGCGGCCTACTCGGCTGTGATCGCCACGATTGCAACCATTATCACGCCTTTCTTGCGCCGTTCGACATGGATCGGTCTCGATAGCTTTATCGGAGGATTGCGAGAAGCACCGAAGCAGGCGGCGGAAGTCGCGATACCGATCGCATCCATTGGCCTGGTCATCGCGGTCGCTGTGCAGTCCAACCTCGCCCTGAAATTCGCAAGCTCGCTGCTGACCCTGTCCGAGGGCTCGATCTACGCTTCTCTCGCGCTCGCCATGCTTGGCTGCATCATCATGGGCATGGGCTTGCCCACGGTCGCGGCCTATATAATAGGCGCGGTTCTCTATGTTCCCGCCATGCAAAAGCTTGGTCTTGAGCCGTTGGCCGCGCATTTCTTCATCTTCTACTACTGCGTTCTATCTATGGTGACTCCGCCGGTCGCGCTGGCATCCTTTGCCGCAGCCGGTGTCGGCAACTCCTCGGCCATGAAAACTAGCATGTCCGCCTTCGGCATGAGCCTCGTGGCGTTCTTCATACCTTTCGGCTTCGTATTCGATCCTGGCATTCTCTGGCAGGGAACCGTGGCACAGATAGCATCGAGCGCGCTCGGGCTGATGGTGGCAACCGCGCTTTGGGCGATTGCCTTCGGCGGATGGTGCGGAAAACCCCTGGCCATGCCGCTGCGGGTTGTGATCGGCCTCGCCGGGCTCGCCGCAGTCATCGAGCCGATGGGAGGCGCCATCTGGTTCACCGCACTGGCGATCGGATGGGGTATCGCTCTCGCCGCTTTCCTTGCATCGCGGGTAGATTTGGGAAGCTTTGAGAGCAGGGTATTCGTGCAGGCCGCCGAGTGAGCGCTAGCAAATGCGTGTCCTTAGGACGCCGGCTCTGCTGAGCGCTCACGGCTCTCTGACCGGATCCATTTACCAACGGGATCGCGATGAGCCCGAGATCCATTTCTTATCTGTTGGCCGGATCTTGTAATAATGGCGGCTCACTCGGGCATCGACCGGCAGCATCGCTAGGCATTCAGTTCTGTGTGGGCGCAACAGACAAATCGTCGGGTGAAAAGCAAACGCCGTTACTCTCCAATGCCTTTCGCAATTTTGACAATTCGACCTCAATGAACGTCGACGACTCCTCAACGGCCAGAGCGGCCAGGGTGCCCGCGGCCTGGCCCATGACCATGCAACTGCCCATCACGCGGACCGAGGCCAATGCTTCCGGTGAGGCCGAGGCGCAGCGCCCGGCCACCAGCAGATTCCTTGGGCCTTTTGCCGGAACCATCATGCCAAGCGGGATGTCATAGTAGCCGCGACCGCCAACTGCGCGCCAATCCACGGTGCCGTTTCTGTGCGTTTCGAATGGCCAGCATCCCAAGCCTATGGCGTCGTGAGATGTTTTACCTTCCGCGACATGTTCCGCGTCCAGTTCTCTCTGGCCGAGAATGCGGCGTGTCTCACGGATGCCTATTTGCGGCGCGGTATCGAGAATGGAGCTATTGGCGAAACCATCCATGCGGTCCTTAAGGAACCGATGGAACTCACGAACTTGACGTCGGCCTTCCGTCTCGGCGCGCGATAGTTGAAGCACATCCGTGCCGTCGATTGCCTCGTCGCTTTCGCCGCGGACTTGCGTCGCGTTCGCACGCCATTCCGTGCTGAAAGGCTGCGGAGATACGGAGACGTATTTTCTGGGCAGGTCATATTCGCCTGAGTCTATGGCGTCGGCTACCTTGCTGCCGATGGTTTTCCGTATGCCGGCGGTCAGCGCGTCTTCGACATTGCGCATCCGAAACATTGTGGTCGGATACTGCATAAAACCATGTTCGTCACCGATCTCGAATGCGCATCCGGAAACAGATGCAAGATCCCCGTCTCCCGAGGCATCGATGAACACCTTTCCGGCTATCGCGCCTCGTCCGGATTTGGATTCCACGACAATGTGGCCGATACGCGAGCCTTCATCCGGATCGGGCAGGGCGGCTACGCCGAAGCTGTGCAGCCGCAGCCGTACACCGGCATCATCGACAAGGTCGTCTGCTGCAAACTTGTACGCAGTGGCATCAAACGCTTGCGAGACCGCGCCCGGCTTCACACGGCGAGGAGGGGCAAGCCCACCCTGAGCGTCGATCAGTGAAAGGAGGTCATCGGCGAAGCCGCGCACAATCCTGCAGGCGTCATAATTCCGGTCGAGATACAGCCCGCAGAAACTCGTCACCATCGCGGCAGTCGCCACGCCGCCAAGAAATCCATATCGCTCTATGAGAAGTACATCCGCGCCAAGCCGTGCCGCGCTCACCGCGGCCGAAAGGCCTGCCGAACCCCCTCCAAGAACGACAATGTCGGCCGAATCGATGACTGGCAGCCGTCGCGCTTTTTCTTCCACATGAGTCGTATGCCGGGTCACGACAACGATCGGTCCGAATCCGGAGTTTCGCTGCTTTCGGGGCGATCGAATGAAAGCGCGGTATTCCAGGTTTCAACGGATTTCGTACGGACAAGTCCCCCGACCGAAGCATCGAATCGTTGGAAGTGGTCGGATTTCAGGTGGGTTTCGAACGCCTCCGGCGATTCATAAACCTCCCAGAGAAAAATCTCGTCGGCGCGAGTCGGGTCTTGCCAGATCTCGAAGACCAGGCAGCCGGGCTCGGCGAGTGACTGCGCGGCCTGTTGACGGATCAGCGGCTCGAACTCCGCCGACTGCCCCGCGTGAAGGACGAAGCGAACAGCGACAGCAAAAGGCCTCATGCCCGATGCAATCCACTAATGGAACTGACCTGGTTCTCCTGCTGGAGATACGCTTTCTTTGAAGGCTCGATGTGCCGGTCGGCGAGGCGTATCAGCTCCTCACGCTCACCTGCTGCCAAAGCGTCGACGATCTCGGCGTGCTCGCGAGCTGCCTGCTGAAGCATCACCGGATCTGCCATGCGGTAGGAGCGGATGGCATGAGCCAGCCAGGCGTATTGCCGGATCGCGTCAGCTAGCAGCTTGTTGCCACACGAGTCGAAAAAGACGTCGTGGAACTCATTGTTCAGGTAGTACACCTCTCTCAGATCGCCGCGGTCGACCGCCCGCGCGTGCCGGATTTGCAGATCGCGCAGACAGTCGACGAGATCGCGCGTGGCGGGCAGGGGGATAAGCTCGCAAGCGCGGCGGTGCAGCAGCGCACGCATGTCGTAGATCTCCTCGACTTCGCGGGCCGAGAAATCGCGAACCACGGCACCCCGGTTTCTTTCGCGGCGTACGATGCCCATCGTATCAAGGCGTTCGAGTGCAGCTCGAATGACATGCCTGGAGCGGCCAAGACGAGCGATGAGGTCGTCTTCAATCAGTCTTTCGCGCGGCCTGAGCCGGCCGAAGATAATTTCCTCTTCGATTTCCCGGACCGTCTCGACGAGGGCATCTTCCCCGCGGCTGGTTGAGGCAGAACTCGCCATGGCGTGCCTTTTCTTTAAAAATGTCTTTGACGCTGATCTTATCAATAATAAGGTCGACGAAAAATTGCAACTGGAAAAGGGAGGGCGACATGCGCGAGGAAGACATGGGAGGTTCGAGGGTACTGCTTTCGGAGCGTGAAGGCGCCGAGTGGCTGGTTCTCACGCGGCTCGCGTCGTCGGGGTCCGGGGCCTGGGGCAGGCTGCCCGAAATTCTTGCGGAAACGCACAACGTCATTCTGCCTCGGCACGGACGACCTGGCGGCGGGGAGGGCGCGCGCGTGCTCGGCGGCTTCGCGCGCGATATCGAGCGGCTGGTGAACGAGATGGGCGCCGAGCGCTATCATCTTGTTGGCTGGAATGGAGGCGCGCAGATCGCGCTCCAGGCGACGCAGGAGCACCCGCAGCGTCTGGCTTCGCTGACATTGCTCAGTCCCTTTCGTGCTTGGGGTGAGTGCAGGCAGGTCGAGAAGGGAATTGAATTTATTGAATTATTTCTTCGATCAGGTCGTCGGGATCTCTATGTCTGGTACTGGTTCATGGCGGGGCTCAGCGACAGCTATGTCGCGGAGAACTTCGAGGAGGTGGAGCGCCTCGTATCGATGCGACTGGAAAACGATCCATTCGTTGCGCTCGATGTCGACGAAGCGATGGCATGGATGCGCGAGCTCCGCAGGGACCATGTGAGCGACGAGGCGTTAAGGCGCGTAGCGATTCCGGCGCTGGTTATGACGGGATGCCTGAACCGCTGGCACGCGGGGCCGACGCCGGAGATGGCGGAGCGGATAGCCGACCTGCTTCCGGTCGCTGAACTGCACCTGAGCGCTGATTGCGGATCGATGATGCCGGTCGAAGCGCCCGATTTCGTTGCGGAGCAGGTTTTGAGATGGGTCTCGGAAAACCCGTCCGACAAAATGTAAATAAGATTATTGACAATCTGTGATCGCTCGGTAGATTTGATTTGCGCGCCGCATCTTTCAGCTGCGTTGCCGCATTGGGAGGAAGACATTATGAATTCAGCAATTCGCGCGGCGGCGCTGGCCGCAGTAACCGCGCTCACGGCAGTATCGGCCGCCAAGGCCGACACCGAGCTATCGCTCTGGAGCCATTGGGCGGATCAGGACTCGAAGATCGAGTTCATTCAGGCGGGAATCGAGAAGTTCCAGGCCGCTCACCCCGGGGTCACCGTCAAGCCGACGTGGTATCAGAAGAATCCGCTATTCGCCGCGCTCAAGGGCGCATTGCAGGCAGGCCAGGGCCCTGATGTCTTTTACTGCGAGCCCGCGCAGACCGAATACATAGACAATGGCTTCCTGCTGCCGCTCGATGACCATCTGGACATGAGCAATATCGAAGAGTGGGCGGCCAATTCCTGGCGGCATGACGGGAAGGTGTATGCGCTGCCGTTGGAGGCGTATACGGTCGAGATCTATTTCAATACCGAGATGCTCGAGAAGCTGGGCTTCGCTCTGCCGGATGATGGCCAGCTCAGCGCTGCCGATTTCAAAAAGCTCGTCGAGGCAGCGGCGGGGGAAGGTATCACGCCGATCGTGCAAGGCGCGGGGGACCGGCCTTTTCCGGGTGCCTATCTGACCCATGAGGTGTTGCTCAAGAAAATCGGGATCGACGCCTACGGCGAACTGCTGGCGGGCAGAAAGAAGTGGAGCGATCCGGATGTCATGGAAGCTCTCGACTACATGGAGAGCTTGATCAAGGCCGGGGCCTATCCGCGCAGCTTCGCGACAATGAAGCTCGGCGAAAGTCACTATTACTTCTACTCAAATCCGGGCGGGCTGATGCTGCCAATGGGCAGCTGGTACACAAGCCGCGCTTTCAATTCGCCGGATCAGGGCGGTCAGCCCGAGGACTTTCCCCTTGGTATAATGCAGGCACCCGCGCTTGATGGCAGCGCCTGTCCGGAATGCAAGACCGCCAACATCGGGGGCAGCTTCTGTGTCAATGCCGAGAGCCCGAATGCCGAGCTGGCGGCCGAATTCCTCGACGCATTCGCCGATCCCGAAATGGGCAATCTCTGGCTGAAGAAGGTCCTGGTTCAGACCGGCATCAAAAGCGACGCCAGCACGGTCTCCGGGCCTCACGCCGACTATTTCAAGATGCTGGAAGCTGCCGACAAGAACAACAAGTTCTTTCAGGGCACGCCTCACGCGATCCTGAAGGGTCAATGCCTCGAGACCTTCAAGCAGGTCATCAATGTCGCGTTCCCCGCCGGCCAGGTGGGCGCCGGCCAAGCGGCTCAGATGATGGATCAGGCCTGCTCGGCGGGCTGATTTCAACAGCAACGCACTTATCCCGCCTCGGGGGATTTTCCCGGGGCGTGGACATTGGGCCGGCGAATTGGGGAGCAAATCATGACGGATGCGAGTGTCGGCAGATGGGGGATCCGCCCTGTTGGCCGTGTTTTAAAGATCTCGCCCGATGGGCCGCCGCTGAGCACGGTGACGATGTTCCTCACCCCGGCATTGCTCGTCTATCTGGTTTTTACCGCGTATCCGGTGCTGCGTACTTTTTACAATTCCGTACACATTCTCCATCCGCGAGCCGCTGATGAGTATGTCGGAATGCAGCACTATGTGCAGATGACGACAGCGGATCCCACCTTCTGGGTGGCGGTCAAGAACACGATGATTTGGGCCGGTTTCGCGCCGTTGCTCGACGTGGGAATTGGCTTGATCCTGGCAATCTGCCTCTACGCCAAGGCGCCTTTTGCACGCTTCTTCCGGATCGCCTGGTTCACGCCGGTTCTCATCTCCTACGTTGTCGTCGGCATCTTGTGGATGTGGATCTACAATTTCGACTGGGGAATCCTGAACGGCGCCTTGAGAGCGGTCGGCCTTGAAAACTGGACCCGCGCGTGGCTGGGCGAGCCGGATACGGCGCTCGTCGCGGTCATGATAACGCACACCTGGAAATGGGCGGGCTTCAACATGGTTGTGTGCCTGGCCGCTCTCTCCGCGCTGCCCAAGGAAGTGCTGGAAGCCGCGGAGCTGGATAACTGCAACTGGTTCGGGAAAGCCTGGTTCATCATGATTCCGATGATCCGGCCGACGCTGGTGAACCTGCTTATCCTGTCGCTGATCGGCAAGATGAAGATCTTCGATCTGGTCTGGATCATGACCCAGGGCGGGCCCCTTTGGGCCACCGAAACGGTTTCGACCTACGTCTACAAGCGGGCGTTCCAGTGGCAGACCTTCGATCTCGGCTATCCCTCCGCGATCGCTGTTTTCTGGTTCTTCGTGGTGCTCATCGCCGTGATGGCGCTCAAATACGCGTTCCGTCAACGCGACAAGCTGGAGTACTGAGCGGTGCCACACAGCAAGGTAATAACCCGGGCGCTGCTGCTCATCGCCATTTCGCTCTACACGGCTTTTTCTGCGGGGCCTTTCGCCTGGACCGCGATGCTGTCGTTGCGCACGACATCGGAAATCAGCAAGGCGCCCTACGCCTGGCCTGAGTCGTTCCGCTGGCAGAAGTATGTCGAGGCCTGGACCGGGTCCAACTACGATACGTACTTCCTCAATTCGATGGTGATTACGGTTCTGGCCGTTCTGGTGACCACAATCGTTGGCGCGATGGCCGCGCATTGCCTGGCGCGATATCGGTTTCGGGGCAATCGGCTCATCTATTTCATCATCTTCTCGACGATTATTTTCCCGCCGCAGATCACCATCATCGCGCTGTTCCAGACCCTCGTCGATTACGGTCTCTACAATTCCCGGGTCGGGCTGATCCTCGTCTATGTCTCGGTACAGCTCCCGCTCACCGTGTTCTTGCTCGAAGGCTTTTTCGCACGGTTGCCGCAGGATCTGTTCGATGCGGCGCGGATGGACGGATATTCCGACGCCGAGATCTTCTGGAAGATCACCGTCCCGATCGGCATGCCGGCCATCGTCACCACCGTCATTTTGAACACCGTCCATATCTGGAACGAGTTCCTCTACGCGGTCGTGCTCATTTCCGATGAATCCAAGCGCACCCTGCCTCTCGGGATTCAGAAGTTCATGGGCGATCAGCTCGAGGATATCGGGATGATCGCAACCGGAATGATGATCGCGGTCATTCCGATCGTGATCGTCTACGCGATTTTTTCCGAAAAACTCATTCAAGGCATGACGGCCGGCGCCGTGAAGTAAAGGAACACCGATATGGCAGTCGTGAAACTGAACGAGTTGAGCAAGCGGTATACGGCGACGGCAGCCCCGGCCGTCGATAATGCCGACCTGACGATCGAGGACGGCGAGTTCATGGTTTTTCTCGGCCCGTCAGGCTGCGGAAAATCGACCACTTTGCGCATGATTGCCGGGCTGGAATCCATCACCGGCGGCGAACTGACCATCGACGGCGCGCGGATGAACGAGGTGCCTGCGAAGGACAGGGACATCGCCATGGTGTTTCAGTCCTACGCGCTCTATCCGCACATGACGGTCTTCGAGAACCTCGCATTCGGCCTGCGGCGCCGCGGCTTCGACAAGACCGAAATTGGAGAACGCGTCGCCAAGGCGGCTGCGACACTCGGGCTGAGCGAATATCTGGACCGCAAGCCGCATGCCCTCTCAGGGGGGCAGCGGCAGCGCGTGGCGCTCGGCCGGGCGATTGTCCGCCATCCCAAGGTCTTCTTGCTGGACGAACCGCTTTCCAACCTCGACGCGGCGCTGCGTGTTTCGACGCGAGCAGAGCTCATTCGACAACACCGACAGCTCCGCACGACCATGATCTACGTCACGCATGACCAGATCGAGGCGATGACGATGGGCACGCGGATCTGCATCATGAATGGCGGGCGCATCGTGCAGGTGGGCAAGCCGCTGGAAGTTTATGAAAACCCGGCGGACACATTCGTCGCCCGATTTCTTGGCAGTCCCGGAATGAATCTCGTCCCGTTGACGGTCAGGAGAGCTGCCGGTGGGCATGCGGTCAAATTCGGCGGCACGGACCTGGCGATCCCGATGCCGGACATCGCGGCCCAGGAAGTCATTCTTGGCATACGGCCCGAGGATATCTCCGAAGACGGTTCGCCAGGGACGATTTCGTTCCAGGGTATCGTCGACACGGTCGAGCCGCTCGGTGCCGATACGCTGCTGCTGTTCCGCGTGGCGGAGCATGACGCTGTGCTCACCGCGCGGGTCGACAGAAGCTTTCAGGCTGACCCCGGCCAATCCGTGACGCTCCATATCAATACGCCCGGCATCCGGCTTTTCGACTCTCGGACAAAGGCTGCCCTTTCGCGAACCGAACCAGAGGACGCCTAACGTGACTTCAGATCCTGCACTCAAAATTCATCGTGGAATACAGCGCGCGTCCGATGCTGACATCGAAAGCCTCAAGGGTACGCCGACGGGGTTTGTCTGCGACGCCATGGGGCGGGCCGGCGCGATGCATCGGCATATCGCGCCGATCGTACCCGGCAGCTTTTGCGGCACGGCACTGACAGTGCGAACCGTTCCGCGTGACAATCTGGCGCCGTGGGCCGCGCTGTCCGTGGCAAAACCAGGCGATGTGCTGGTGGTCGCGGCCGGCTCGGACGATGTCTCCGTGATGGGCGATGTCCTGATCGGCATGGCGCGAAACGCGGGAATCGTCGCCGTGGTTACGGACGGCCTTGTCCGGGACATTGCCGGGCTGGAAGCGGTCGGCATTCCCGTGCTTGCGCGCGGTCTGTCGCCAAACTCGCCGTTCAAGAACGGCCCCGGCGAAGTCGGAGGTTCTGTTTCCATCGGGGGCGTCGTCGTCTCTCCTGGCGATGTGGTCCTCGGTGATCGTGACGGCGCCGTTGTCGTTCCCGCCAGCCGGATAGGCGAGGTGGTCGGCAAGCTCGATGCGATCAAGGCCAAGGAACGGAAAATGGAATCAGCAGTCGAGGGTGGCGACACCGCCCCGGAATGGCTCGCTTCGCGGCTGGACGGAGGCGACGTGATCTATGTCGATTGATCGAACCGAGCGGCCGAAAATTCTCTATCTCAGCCATGCGCCCGACGATTTCTACGATCTGATCCGTGAGGTGGCCGGGCCGGGTTTCGAACTGGTCACGCTCGAGACCGACAGCGAGGAGGAGCGCATCAGAAAGGCCTCGGACGCTGACGGCATCATCGTCGCCGCGTCGCGCCTGACTGCTCCGGTCATCAAGGCGGCGAAATGTCTGCGTGTGATCCACCACCAGGGCGTGGGCTACCAGGACACGATCGATATGGAGGCGCTGGCGCAAACGGACGCGACATTGGCGATAAACCCGGTCGGAACCACCGTGGGCGTGGCGGAGCATACCGTGCTGCTGACACTCGCTACATTGCGGCGTCTTGCCTTTGCCGACAGCGAATTGCGGCAGGGCCGGTGGCACATCAACAGTCTCAGGCTGGAGTCCGGCGAGCTGCAGGGGCGTACCATCGGATATATCGGCATGGGTCGGATCGCGCAGGCGGCGGCGGCGCGGTTCGCGGCATTTGACACCGAGGGCATCTATTCCGATCCGCACGCCACATTGGACGACGCGACCGCGTCCCGCCTCGGCCTTCGCCAGGTTGCTTTGGAGACCCTGCTTGCCGAAGCAGACGTCATCACGTTGCATATTCCGCTCACAAGTGAAACCAGACACATGATCGGCCCGCGCGAATTTGCCGCCATGAAGCGTTCGGCGATCCTCATCAACACCGCACGCGGCCCGATCGTCGATGAGGTCGCCCTCATCGAAGCGTTGAGAAACGGCACGATCGGCGGCGCCGGGCTGGATGTTTTCGAAGAAGAACCGCCAATCGACACGCCGCTCGCGGCGTTTCGCAATGTCGTTCTCACCCCGCATATCAGCGCCGGCACCCGCGATGCGCTGGAGGCAAAAATGGGGGCGCTGTTCGACAATCTCCGGCGTTACTTCAATGACCAGCCAGTCGCGAATCTTGTCGACTTTCCGCGCTGCATGGACAGGCAGTCGACATGCTGAATGCGCCGGTCGAGCCGGGGATCGACTGCCATATCCATATCGTGGATCGGGCGCGATTTCCCTATTGCATGAACTCGGGCGGATATTTCCCGACCGAGGCCGAGCAAGGGACGGTGGAGCAATTTTCCGAGATCATGACGCAGCATAATGTCGACGCCGCGCTTCTGGTGCAGCCCAGTTGCTACGGTGCGGATGCCGCGGCGATGGCTGATGCTGCGCGACGCCATCCGGAACGGTTTGCCATGATTGCGGCAATGACGACGCCCCGGGATGGCCCGCGTTTCGCCGGGGTCCGGCTGAATATCGTCAACGGCGCCATGGCTCCGGACGATCCGGCTCTCGCGGCCGCGTTGAAGGACGCGGCCGATACCGGTTTGTGGGTGGAGGTCCAGTGCCCGACCGCGCGGCTGCTGGACTATCTGCCAGTGTTGCGCGCTTCGGGGGCACGGCTGATCTTTGACCATCTGGGATATCCCGATCCGGCACTTGGTCCGACACAGCCGGGCTTTGAGGCTTTGTTGTCGCTGGCAGGCGAAAAGCGGCATGCGGTCAAGCTGTCCGGCGCATTTCGTCTCTCGCGAATGCCATATCCCCACGACGACATTTCGCCCTTCGCGGAAGAGTTGCTGTCAGCATTCGGGCCGGACGCCTGCGTATGGGGCTCGGACTGGCCTTTTGTCGGGGCACGCTACCGGCCTGCCTATGCCGAGACCCGCGCGATCTTGTCGCATTGGGTGAGTGACGCTGCCGCCAGACGGATAATCCTGAGTGACACGCCGGCGCGGCTTTTTGGACTGGGGAGCGGAGCATGACACTTCGCGTCGCTCTGGCCGGGGCAGGGATGGTCAGCAGGCATCACCTCCTCGCGTGGTCGCGCGTGCCTGATGTCGAAATCGTGGCGATCGCCGATCCGGACACCCGGGCGGCGGAGCAGCGTGCCAGCCAATTCGCGATCCCGGCGGTTTTCGCCGACCCTGCAGAGATGTTGGCCAGTGCCGCACCGGATGCGCTGGACATAGCGACGCCTGTCGACACGCACGGCGCGCTGATCGAGCTCGGATGCTCGCATCATCTCGCCGGCATTCTCTGTCAAAAACCGTTGGCCTCTTCGCTTGATGCCGCGCGCGAAATCGTTCGGCGACTGGAGGGGCAACCGACACGCGTGATGATCCATGAGAACTGGCGATTCCGCCCGCATTTCCAGCAGGTTAGTGAGTGGCTTGAATCCGAAGCAATCGGGAAACCAGGCCAGTTCGTGCTGAACGTGTTCAGTTCCGGCCTGCTGCCTCGCGGCAACGAGGCTCCGCCTGCGCTGGTGCGTCAGCCATTCATGGCAAAGATGCCGCGCCTGATCGTGCTGGAACTCCTGATCCACCACCTCGATATGCTGCAGGCGCTTATGGGCCCCATGAGCGTGCGGTCTGCCGATCTCGCACGGCTGAGTGACGCGGTGATGGGCGAAGATACTGCGACGATCGTCATGGCGGGTGACGGCGTATTCGGCACCATCAATGCCTCGCTCAGCGCCAAGGGGTATACGGCAAGGCCGCAGGACTATCTGCAGATCATCGGGAGCGAAGGCCGTATCGTCCTCGATGGGCCACGCCTCGAACTGTTCAGCAAGGCACCGGTCGCACTCGGCTTCGATCATGATCAGGACTACCAGGCGTCCTATGATGCTGCGATCCGGCACTTCGTGGATGCGCTTGCAAAGGGGACGCCGTTTGCGACCTCGCCAACCGATCATCTGCGGATACTCCTGCAGATCGCGCAAATCTATGAACTTGGAGGCGCCGTATGAAGAAGGGTGGGATCCTGCACCCGCAGCTTGCGCGTGCCGTCGCGGAGATGGGACATTACGATCTCATGCTCGTTGTCGGCGCAGCGTATCCGATAGCCGCCGAATTGCGGGAGCAGGGGCGGGTCATCGACGTGGCGGTTTCTCCGGGGTGCCCGTCGCCCGAACAGGTGCTCACGGCGATCAGGACGGAAATGTGGGTCGAGAAGCTCGTGCTGATCGAAGACGCCCGGCAATACAACCAGCCCTATGTGAATGGCGTTCATCGCATCTTTCCCGACGCTCTGATCGAAACGAAGTCGAATGACTGGTTTCACGACGAAGGCGGGCAAAGCGCCAAATATGTCGTTCGTACAGGCGGCTGGACGCCGTTCGGAAATGTCGGGCTGATCGCCGGCATTCCCTTCGTCGATTGGGTCGCATCTGCGGGTGGTAAGATGCCGGCGGAATGGCGCGAGCGTCACGATCTGCAGCTTTCGCATCTTTCCGGCTCGCCGCGAGCCCCGGACGCCGGTCGAACCGGGGCAGGAGAGCCGAGGTGATCCTCGGGGCGATTGGCGATGATTTTACCGGCTCATCCGATCTCGGACTAACGCTCGCGCGTGGCGGGATGCGCACGGTCCAGTATGTCGGTGTTCCAGATCAAAAGGCGGCTCCAACAGTTGAGGCGGGAATCGTGGCGCTCAAGACGCGCTCCGTGCCACCGGCGGAAGCGGTCGAGCAGTCCCTGGCGGCCTACGCATGGCTAAGGGAACAAGGATGCCGACTGTTTTATTTCAAGTATTGCTCGACATTCGATTCAACACCGCAAGGCAATATCGGCCCAGTCATCGAAGCCCTGGTCGACGCCATCGGCACACGCAATCCGGTGCTTGTTTGTCCCGCGTTTCCCGCAACGGGGCGAACCGTTTATCAGGGGCATCTGTTTGTCGGGGACAGATTGCTGAACGAAAGCGGTATGGAGGACCATCCGCTCACGCCGATGACGGATCCGGATCTCAGGCGTTGGCTGGCCAGGCAGACAACTCTTGGAATTGGCCACCTGCCGCGGCAAGACGATCCCGATAAGGCGCGGGCGGAGATGCTGCGTCTGGCTGCCGGCGGTTTGCAACTCGTTGTCGCCGACGCGATAGAGGATCGCGATCTCGTGACGCTGGCGGAAGCGGGAGGCCGGTTCGATCTGCTGACCGGCGGCTCCGGACTTGCGCTCGGCTTACCGGCGGTGCTGGGGCACACGGGCGATGCGGATAACTGGAAGGGTGTTCGGGGGCGGGCGATCGTTCTTTCCGGCTCGTGCTCGCGGGCGACCCGTGAGCAAATCGATACGCACATCGACGCCGGCGAACCGGCATTGAAAACCGAAGTCGGCAAGCTGCTGGCAGGAGCCCAAACCGTCGCGTCGGTTCTCGACTGGGTTGAACGTCAGTCGGGGCTTCCGCTGGTTTACAGCTCCGCCACGCCCGGGGAGGTCGCGGACGCGCAGAAGCGATACGGTCGGGAACGAAGCGCCGATGTGCTCGAAGCGTTTTTTGGTGAGTTGGCAGCCGCGGCGGTGGAACTCGGATATCGACGGCTCGTCTCGGCGGGTGGCGAGACGTCTGGTGCGGTCGTAAAGGCGCTCGGCATGTCGGCGCTGGAAATCGGGCCTGAGATATCGCCGGGCGTTCCCGCGCTGCGCGTCGCGAATAAAGATCTCGCGCTGGCATTGAAATCCGGGAATTTCGGATCACGCGATTTCTTTTCGCGGGCGGCGCACATGCTGGAAGGAACTGGCGTATGAGCGACGAAAACAAGGCGAGGGAAGAAATCTGCCGGTTGGCGCGCTCGTTGTTCGACCGAGGCCTCACCAACGGCAGTTCCGGTAATATTTCGGTTCGAATCGAGGGCGGTTTTCTCGTTACGCCGACCGGGGCAAGTTTCGGATCTCTGGATCCCGCGCAGCTTACCAGGCTCGGGAGCGACTTTGCCTATATGGACGGAGACAAACCGACAAAGGAACTGCCTTTGCACACAGCCTTCTACGACACGCGCGGGGCTAATACCGGTGCCGTCGTGCATCTTCACTCCACCCATTCCGTCGCAGTCTCCATGCTCCCCGAGATCGATACGGACTGTGTTTTCGAGCCGCTGACGGCCTATTCGGTCATGCGTCTCGGCAAAGTGAAGCTTTTGCCGTATTTCCGGCCGGGTGACCCGGCCATGGGAGGGGCGGTTCGGGGGCTCGCAGGAAAACGTTCCGCAGTGCTGCTTGCGAACCACGGTCCCGTCGTGGCGGCCAAAGACCTGCAGGCGGCGGTCTACGCAGCCGAAGAACTCGAGGAAGTCGCCCGTCTCACGCTTCTGACCCGCAATCTCCATGCGCTCCCGCTATCGAAAGACGCGGTGATTGATCTCAGGCGCCATTTCGAGATTGAGTGGGAATGACAATGGTGTCGGATGCGCGTCATGCGACATTGCATCGAGCACAGGTTGAATGCCCATTCTGGGGCCGCAAGCGGACCGTCAGCTTTCGGGCGTCGATTTAGGCAAAGTTGACATTCGGCTAATCTGATATGAGTTCCAAGAATTCAAATAAAATATTATTATTCGCATCCTGATTATCTGGATTCCGCAATCAGTATCCTTTCATATTGCGCTGATTGAGGTCTGGAATTCTCGATAATATTGCTCAATACGTCCCGCGTGCCTCAGGCAGGGGTTCCTTGCCATCCAGGACTTGGCATGGTTCTTGTCTCAAGTTCCCGATGCAGGGAGGCTGACGGGAAGATCGAGGGTGAGGCGCATGCCGGTCGGAAGCGGTTCGAGCATTACCTCCCCGCCCATCGACGCGGCGCGTTGGCGCATGTTGCTAAGCCCCTGGCCGTTAGCCTTTGGAATGACATTGCGGCCGTCGTTCTCGATGGTGATGCGGGCGGAGCCGTCCTGCGCCTTCTCTCCTCTGAAGACGATGCGTCGCGCGGGGCCATGCTTGACGGCGTTGGTCACCGCCTCCTGCAGAATCCGCAAGAGTGCGAGCGCGTGGCCCGGCGTTACCCCGGTAATGGCGGGAAGGCGGTCCATCTTCCAGTCCAGACCGATATCGAGGCGGCGCAATTGCACTGTGACGCGCTCGCGGAAATAGGCGAGCAGCACGGGAATGTCCTCGTTGCCGATATCGAGTGACTGGATCACGAGACGCAGGTCATCCAGCGCCTCGCGCGCCGTCTTCTCGATATCCGGTTCATCGGCGCTTTCCGCCAACGCTATGATGGAAACGATATGGCCGGAGAGGCCGTCGTGCAGATCCCGCGTCAGACGCTGACGTTCCTGTTCGCGGGCGATGTTGGCGGAAAGAACGGTTTCATGCGCATGCGCCCGGGCAAGCTCGTCCTGCTGTTCGTCCAGCCGAAAGCGCAAGGTTTCGTTGGCCGTGTCGAGCGTGTCGAGGGATTGCGTCAGTCGGCGAAACAGAATGACCGCCAGCGCCGCGACCAGAAAAATCTGCGGGTAGAGAAGCAGGATGACGCCGCGGTCATAAACGCCGGAGATGCTCGCGGCATCGATGAAGACATAGCCGATCATGGACATGATCGCCATCATGACCAGTGCATGCTCCATGTTTCCGGTTGCGCGGAATGCCCGTCCGAGCGTGATTGCAGCCGCTGCCAGCCAACAGACCGAGACGAGGACAAAAGCCACGCCCAGAGGCCGAAAATGCGGGTAGGCCATCAAAGCCGCAACGATCACGGCCGACCACAGGAACGCGAAAGCAATCAGCCGGCGCGGCCCGCGTCGTCCGACCATGGCGCAAGCGAGGCCGAAAATGATCATGCTGGAGAAACTTCCGACACCGATCACGACAATGGAAGAGATTCCCTCGCGCAGCAGATTGAATGGATTGATGCTCGAGAGATTCGTCAGCACGAGGCTGGTGCCCATGAGGCAATACCAGCCATAAACAGTGTCGCGACGCCGTGCGAGCCAGATGCCGCCGAATGCGATGGTCAACAGACCATATACGGCCAGAACGCCCACCCGCTGAAGATCCACGAGGAAACTGCGAAGCCGATAGTCGGGCAATATCTGCGCGGCGGTCCCCAGATAGGCAGGCGCGAGATACCCGATTCTGAATCCCCCCGCGCGCGCCATGCGCAGGGTCAGGATGTTCGTTCCCAGCTTGAGGTCGTTGATGGGCAGGCGCGCAAGCAGCGGCATCTCGACGAGAGGGGCGGCCCAGAAATGCGTGCGCATCACGAAGAGGTCCTGACCGTTGAGCCGGAGCCTTGGGCTGAGGCGGGTCATGGGGATCAGGAGGAATTGTGTCCGGTCGCGTTCCTCTTCGTCGCGGAGCGTGAACGTCAGACGGTATTCGCCCTCATGGCGTCCCGCCGATATGTCGCGCGGCCATGAATGCGGAAGGCTCACCCGTTCCGGCCTCGAGTCATCGAGGGCGAAGGAAGCCTGATCGATGGCGAGTGCGTCCGGCTTCGGCAGATGCACGATAAGAGGGAGGATGGCCAGCAGGAAAAGGCCGACAAGACCTGCTCTTCTGCCGATGATTTGCGCCCCGGTCGCCATGCCTATCTCGGCAGGATTCCGCGTTCTCGCGCCTCGTAGACGGCCTGCGAGCGGTTGTTCACGCTGAGCTTCCTGTAGATGTTGCGAATGTGCACCGGAACTGTGTGGCGCGAGATCTCCAGGAGGTTGGCTATTTCCTCGTAGGTCAGGCCCCTGGCGATATGGTTCAGGATGTCCATTTCGCGGGCAGTGAGATCGGACGGCGCGTCGGGCGGCCGGTCGGTTGTTTCCTGCCCCGCGAGGCGGCGCACGAGCAGGCGGGCGATGCGCGATGAAATCGGGGAGTGTCCCGCGAGGAGATCCTTGACGGCCTTCAGAAGATCGATCGCGTATGCGTCCTTGTGCAGATAGCCGGCGGCACCTGCTTCGATGGCGTCGAGCACAGTGCGTTCGTCTGCAAGCACCGAAATGACCATGGCCTCCGCATCGGGAGAAATGGCTTTCAGCCGCTGGATGGCCTCGATGCCGTTGCCGTCCGGCAGGCGCAGATCAGTAATCAGCAGGTCGATGGGTTCCCGGTCGATCACCCTCTTGGCCTCGGAAAGCATGCCGCATGCGGCGATGAGGCGTCCCTGTTCCCAGCCTTCCAGAATGCGGGCAAGCCGCTGGCATACCGGTTCGTCATCCTCAATGAGGAGGACGCGCCAGCGGGTCTTGTTTTCCGTTCTCTCCTCCGTCTCGCCGGACATGGCCGCACCTGGTTTCATTGAAAAAATCGGCAACGGTCTATTCTATCACACACCGGACCAACATGCCGAAAACTGTAAGTTTCCGAATATAGAATCGCTTCTATATCAAGCACATACTATATTCATGGTATTTTCCCCTGCATTGCGCGCCGCTATTCGTCTCCGGTGACGTTTGACCGGGATTCGGATGACATGCGGTGTTGATGACGGCAACTCTCATTTGCCCTGAAATTCATCACTGAACGCTGCCGCATAAGGATTCCGGACAGGCGCAAACCGTCCGACCGTTCGCTGATTTTTTGCGCGCGCGGTCACCACTGCCGGGCCGGAGGGGACGCTATGACGAGATCAGAACCGACTGGAGTGGCACGCCTTTCAGGCCTTGCGCATTCGCAACTCTTGCGAAAATTTCTCACCACCAGCGCGCTCTGCACGGCGGCACTGCTGGCGTTCAGCGTTCGCGGGCAGGCAGCGGATTACAATGTCACCGATGCGGCGTCGCTATCCACGGCGATGACCAACGCGGTCGCCGGCGACCGCATCCTCATCGATAACGACATCGCGCTCGGCACAACGCTTTTACCGCCGGTTTCGGCCGATATCACCATCGACGGGCAAAACCACACCATAGATGCTGAGAGCAACAACCGCATCTTCTTCCTCAACAGCTCGGCCACGATCCAGAACGTGACGCTGGCGAACGGCGCGGCGACGGGCGGCGATGGCGGAAATGGGGGCGGCGGCGGCGGCATGGGGGCGGGCGGCGCGATCTTCGTCAACACCGGCACAGCCACCATCAGCAATGTCAGCTTTTCCGGCAACAACGCCACCGGCGGCAGTGGAGGCAACCCCGCCGACCTGGGTGGCGGCGGTGGAGGTGGCCTTGGCGGCAGCGGCGGTGACGGCAGCGTTTCTAATGGTGGTGGCGGTGGCGGTGGCGGCTATAGCGGTGGTGGCGGCGGCAGCGGCTCCAGTTCCCCTCTTACTAGCGGCGCGGGAGGGAGTGGGCCAGGCGGATCGGGAGGAGACGGTGGCACAGGTGGCCTTCATCCCGTAAACGGCAACCCAGGAGGCGGCAGCGGCGGGACTGGCGGCGGAGGCGGCAATGGCGCTGGCGGCGGCGGTGGTGGCGGCGGCACGGGCGGCGGCACGGGCGGCGGCGGCAACGGCTCGGGCGGTGGCGGCGGCGGCGGCGGCGGTCTGACGGCCGCGTCCGGCGGCAATGGTGGCAGCAACGGCTCTGGCGGCGGCGACGCGACAGCCGCCGGCGGTGGCGGTGGCGGCGCCGCGAACTACATAGACCCTGGTGGTGGTGGCGACGGCGCTGACTTCGGCGGCGGCGGCGGCGGCTCTCGATCTGGTGATGGCCCGGGCGGGGCCGGCGGCTTCGGCGGCGGCGGCGGCGGATCGGGGACGCAGGGTTATGGCACCCACCCGCAAGGCGGGGCCGGTGGCTTCGGCGGCGGCGGCGGCGGGGGCAGCCCATCTGACGGCGGCTTCGGTGCTACGGGCGGTGCGGGCGGCGCAGGCGGCACCGGCGGCGGAACGGGCGGTGATGGCCAAGGCAGCCAAACCGGGCGGGGCGGCGGCGGCGGCGCCTTCGGCGGCGCGATCTTCGTGCGCGACGGCGCTACGCTGAACATCGCAGATGGCAGTTTTTCCGGCAGTGGTGTCACGGCCGGCACCGGCGTCAATAATGGCGCGGCGGCGGGCACCGACCTCTTCCTGCAAAGCGGCTCAACCACCGTTTTCAACCCCACTGGCACGTTCACAATAGCCAGCAGCATCGCCGACGACAGCGCGGCGAGCCTGCCCTCGGGCGGCAGCTACACTGCCGGTTCGGGCGCGGGCGCAGCTATCGAGATCGCTTCCGGCACCGTTACGCTTACAGGCGAGAACACCTATACGGGCGGCACCACCATCAGCGGTGGCACTTTGGCGATCGGCTCGGGCGGCACCTCAGGTTCGATCCTGGGCGATGTCACCGACAACGGGACACTGACCTTCAACCGCTCCGACGCCCTGACATTCGCCGGCGCCATTTCGGGCACTGGTCAGTTGACCAAGACCGGAGCGGGTGAACTCGTTCTTTCCGGCGCCAATACCTATTCCGGTGACACCACAGTCAATGGCGGCACGCTGAGCGCAAGCGGCTCGATCGACAGTTCGGGGGATCTGTTGGTGAACACAGCTACCCTCAACGTCAGCGGCACCACCAGAAACCGGTATGTCTTCATCGGCAACAACAATGGTTCAAATAGCAAGGCATCGGTCGATGGGGCGGGCGCCATCCTGGCCAGTACGCTAAACTTGGCCGTCGGTGCAAACGGAACCGGTACCCTGACCGTCTCGAATGGCGGCAAGGTCACCAGCAGAGCCGGTCTCGTCGGTGCCGGTTCCACCTCCACGGGCTATGCAACCATAACCGGCGCCAATTCCAGCTGGACGACGTCGAACACCCTGACTGTCGGTGACACCGGACCGTCCGCTGGCGCCTCGAGCCCAGGAGCCACCGGCACCCTGAGCATTCTGAATGGCGGTGCCGTGAACAGCCACGGCAGTGTTATTGCAAGAAACGATGACACGATCGGCACGGTGTTGGTGGATGGCGCCGGATCCCTATGGATGGACACCGTAGGCGTCACCCTCGGCCGCAGGGGTGATGCGACGCTCACCCTCTCCAATGGCGGCGCACTGAACACGAGCGGCATTTTGAACGTCGCGTCTCGCGACCCTTCCACGGGCACCGTCAACATCGGCGCGGCAGCGGGCGACGCGGCGGCGGGCGCTGGAACGATCACTGCGGTAGGCATCAACTTTGCTGACGGCGTCGGCACGCTTGTCTTCAATCACACGGACACTGCCTATGTCTTCGCGACGGCAATTTCCGGCGGCAACGACGACAAGATCAACCATCTGGCTGGCGTCACCAGCCTCACCGGCGCGTCCAACAGCTTTCGGGGCTCCACCACCGTCACCGGCGGCACGCTTTATGTGAACACCGCGCTTGGCGGCACGCTGAATGTCACAGGCGGTACGCTCGGCGGTTCCGGCACGCTCGGAACGGTGGCGATCGCGTCCGGCGGCGCCATCGCGCCGGGGAATTCCATCGGCACTTTGAACGTGGGGAACCTCACAATCGCGCCCGGCTCGACCTACACGGTCGAACTCAACGATGGCGGCTTTGTCGCGGGCACCAACAATGATCTTATCAACGCAACCGGCACCGCAATCATCAACGGAGGCGCGGTGCATGTGACGCCCGTCAACGGCACGGACGATGGCACGACCTATGCACCGGGCACCTACACCATCTTGACGGCGGCGGGCGGGGTTACGGGAACGTTCGATACGCTTAGGGACGACTACGCCTTCCTCAACTTTGCGCTCGGTTATGACGTAAACAACGTGCTGCTCACTTCCTCCCTTGCTGCGACGAGCTTTTGCATCAGTGGTATGAGCACCAATCAATGCGCAGCCGGCGGAGGCGCCTTTTCGCTCGGCGGCGGCAATAGCGTGTTCGACGCTGTGCTCGGCCTCTCCAACGCCACCGCGCCTGTCGCGCTCGATTTGCTCTCGGGCGAGATCCATGCTTCGGCCAAAACGGCACTTCTGGAAGACAGCCGGTTCCCGCGCGAGGCGGCGATGGACCGGTTGCGTGTGGCGCTGGGCAGTATCGGGGCTGACAACAGCGCCCGGATCGAGGATCGGATTTCCGAAAATTTGGGGATGTGGGGCCAGGCTTTCGGCTCCTGGAGCCAGTGGGACAGCGACGGGAACGCCGCCGAGATGAGCCGCAATATCGGCGGTCTGTTAATGGGGGCAGACGCAGAAATTGCAAACGATATCTATGCCGGTTTGATTGGCGGCTATTCCCGCTCCGGCATCAGCATTTCCGATCGTATGTCGTCGGGCACAGTGGACAGTTTCACGCTTGGTGCCTATTCCGGCGGCAACTGGGATGCCTTCTCGTTGAAGGGCGGTGCGGCCTACAGCTGGAATACTCTCGATACGTCGCGATCGGCCACCTTCACCGGCTATTCGGACGGCCTTTCGGCCTCATACAACGCCCGCACCCTGCAAAGCTGGGGCGAAGCAGCTTACGGCTTCGAGGCGGGCGCCGCGCGGTTCGAACCTTTCGCCAATCTCGCCTATGTAAACTTGTCGACTGACAGCTTCACTGAAGGCGGCGGTGCGGCGGCACTGACCGCCGCTTCCGATGTCTCGGATGCGACGTTCACGACGCTTGGCCTGCGCGCCGAGACGGCCGTGGCGTTGGGCGACCTGGATGCAAGGCTGTACGGCATGGCCGGTTGGCGGCGCGCGTTCGGCGGCGAACCAGCGAAGCAGATAACCTTCGCTTCAGGCGAAGATGCCTTCGCCGTCGAGGGCGTACCGCTGGCGCAGGACACGCTGGTGCTCGACGCCGGGTTCGATGCGACCTTCATCGGGAAAGCGACGCTTGGTTTTACCTATATGGGTCTGTTTGGCATGGGGGTTCAGGATCATTCGGCCAGTCTCAACCTGGATGTGCGGTTCTGATCATGCCGCCTCAGACGATCGATATCCGCTTCCGCGCGTTCAACGGATTTGCCGCTACGACTGCATTGAGACGCCTGGCGGTCATTTTCGGCAGTCCACGCTGCTACCTTGGTTCTTGTGGGCGTTCGGAAATTACCGGATGTTGAGCTCTGAGGCGAAACAGTCGCCGGGTTTGCTCATTCCGACAGTTCGTCGACACGAGCCACTGCGGCGGACAGTCCCTCGAGCGAGACCGGGAATGTGATTTTCTGGCCGGTATCGTCCGCAGTGACTGCTAGGTTGAGTGTGTTCCCCTCGGCCAGAAGGTCGAAAGCGGGCGAATTTTCAGCAATGCGAACTATGCATCCCGCCGGCAGGCAAGTCGAAAACGGCAAGGGTTTGATGGGCTCTTTGTCATCTATCGAAGGCGTCACACCGTCCGTCAATCGAAGGCCGAAAGGCATGATCAGTGTTCCAACCAGCCTGTCGGTATCCGCAGAAATCTGGAACTGGAATGCGAGCAAGCGTTGTTTGGTGTTCTTGTCGACCTGTACCTGCGATGCCGAGCAGGTCACCGTTCCTTCGGTCGAAGCGCAATTGACAACCCAGTCTCCATGTCGCTCCGTCAATGACGAAGCTCCGCCTGGCAGGCTGCCTGCTGCCAGACCGACTGATGGCAGCGCCGCCATCAGCAGTGGGACCGCGGCGGCGAGGATACGGGGGTCAATCAAAAACTGGCCTTTATCCCAATGTTTGCGGAGTGAGCATGTCCACTCGTCGAGATGCGTGCACCGTAGCCCGCGAAGATATCGACGTTTTCACCCATGGCAATATCGAGGTTGAATTCGAGCTTCAATCGGTCGGACCCTGCATCCGGACCTGCGACAGTAAAGCCTGTAGGGCTTCCGGCAAGAGAGATGTCTTGCGTTGGCGTGACGCCCGCGAACGCGTGCTCCCACACGGCCTTCGCCCTCGCCGAGAACCGCGTGCCTTCGGGCGTGATGATTGTGCGCGCGAGTTCCAGCCCCAATCCGGTGTCGAACCAGCCGCTGCCGTCAGACGCTATCGCGAGGTCGAGTGCGCCGGCCCCGCTCTCCTGTGCCAAGCCGTGACCGGTGTGTCCGGCATTCAGGCTGACAAGAGGAGAAAGCGTGAAGCCACCCATGTCGAAAGCGCGCGCCGCTTCGGCGTCGATCGCGAATGTGTGCGTCCAATAACCGGCATCGGCAGTCCGATCGATGTCCCCAAACAGGATGCGGCGTTCCGTCGAAACATGGGTCGCCGCGTAAGCGGCCACACCCGATAGCGTCCAGACGCCATCGGTCCATGCGCCATATGCGCCGAAGTTTGCGCTGGCCGTATCCGCATCCGAAAGACGCGCTTCGATCCTGGAATCTCCCGCGAGGTATCCCGCTCCAAAACCGGCGACGAAGGTACCCTCGCCGAGCGTTCCCTGACCTTGATAGCCTCCGACCACGCCGCCGACTGCCATATCGTATTCTGCGGCATTGCCGTCGCCTCCGATGTCGCTAACACTGCCGACAAGTCCGCCCCATGCGGCTTGCACCCTTCGGTTTGCGACGGTGTCGAAGGACCCGCCGTATTGTCCATCGTCGAAATATCCCAGGGCCGGAGAAGCGGCCATCTTGTCAGAGGAGCCGGTGGCGAGCCCGGCAATGCCCTGATTGCGCAACGTTGCAGTGAACAGGTCGGTGCCCAGACGAACCAGGTGATTTACTGATGCGTGAACTTCGCCGGACGCCAGATCAAACGCCTCGCGGGCGCTGTCCGGGTCGAGCATGTAGAGCTCGTTGAAGACCGCCAGCGCATCACCGGTCTGCTCCAGATCGTTGAGGCCGCTTGCCGCTGCGCGCTGGTTTCTCGTCTCGGCAAAGTCCTGCAACGGAATGTTGGTCGACAGGATAAGGTCTACATAGTCGGCGCCATAGACCAGTTCGGTTGCCAACAGCGAGAACGGTTCGTCGAAAACAAACCCGGAATTGACCACCACGTCCCCGGCTTCGATGATCCGGTAGGTCTGGCCGTCGGCATAGCTCTGATCCGGGCTCAGCCTGACGATCTCCAGCGTTCCGCCATCGATGGTAGCAGTCCCCGCGACATCGATCAGGTCGGACTGGTCGGGCGCTTCGATCTCGACCTCGTAGACGGAACCCGCATTGAACGCGGCATCGCCCGTCACCGTGATCGTGCCGATGGAATTGCCGGGGGCGACGATGCCGTTGATGGTGAAGTTGTCGTAGGAGCCGTTTCCGCTGATCCGACCGCCTGTGTCGATGACAGCGTTGCCCACTTGGCTGTCGGTCCGGAACGTCGCGCCGTCGGCAACGAATATGTTCATTTGCGGCCGGTCGCCGTCAACGATCCCGGTGCCGTCGTTGACGTTGAAATCAAGCGGTCCGTTGGCGAAGGTTCCGCCCGGAACGGTCAACGTACCGTCGCCTTCCTTGGCTATGGTTTCGAAATTGATCAGGTTTGGCGTTTCCACCGACGGGTCGAAGACGCTCGAATTCCCCGCCGCCACGGTCACCTCGATAGCGTCGCGATCGTCGCCGCCATCCACTGCCTTGGTCTCGGTGAAATCCTGGAACACGAAAACGTCGTCGCCGGAACCGAGGAGCATCGATCCGTTGACGACGGCTGATTGCCGCAGGATCAACCGGTCCATTCCCGATCCGAGATCGATCGCCGTGCCGTTGCCGCCCGTCACCGTGCCCGCGACGTCGACCGTCGTCGCATTGTAGGTGGGCTGGTTGTACAGATCCGGTGCGTAATCCTCGTCGCCGAAGGTATATAAGCTTTGGCTTTCGTCATGGATGCCAATGAACTGGGCGCTGGTGACGCTCGAGCCGGCGCCGATCGTCACCATGTTCGTGGACGACGCAAAATACCCTTCGGGTTCGGAACTGGTGACGAAGCTGAAATCCTCGAAACTGCCGATCGCGATTCCGGCGGCTTCGGTCCCGTTGGCCGTGACAGTGCCGCCGTTACGCACAACCACATTTGACCGGTAGGAATTCGCCTGTACTCCGGCAGCCCCCGAGCCGGATGCGGTGATTGTGCCGCCGTCGACGTCGAGCGACCCGTCACCCGAAAGCTCGAGTAGAACGCCGGCGGAGGCAGTTCCGCCCCGCGTGGAGCCGAAATCGGCGCCCGTAATGTTGACGGTTCCACTGACGATGACGTGGCCGTCGAGCTCGGGATAGTAATCCCCGGAAATGCCGATGCCTTCGGCGACCCCAAGTCCTGCCTGCCCGGACCCGGCCGTGATGTCGATAACGCCGCGATGATCGATGGTAAGGAGGGACGTGGAATCGTCCTCGAAATCATAGACCTCTCCGAAGATACCGGCGACGCCCTGGCCGACGAGAAGGTATGAGTTGGCGGCCCAGTTATTGGCGTTGGCCAGGACGTTTGGCGACGGAGACAGCGGGCCCGAGACGGTAATGTCGCCGCCGGTCAAATCGATCGTGCCGTCATAGATCAGCGTGCCGTTGATGTTGCTGTCAAACACCGTCGGGTTCGCGCCGACGACGAAGCCCAGAAACGCGCGGTTGACGAAGGCGCCGTCTGTCGCGGTAACGGTGCCCGAACCGGGTGTATTGGTTATGTCGCCGGAATAGGTCAGTTGCGAATCTGCACCCACGAAACTGAAGTAGGGTCCGGCTTGCCTTCCCGACGAGATATTCCCCAGAACGCCGGCGCCGGACACGACGGTGCTGACGTCCGGTCCGACGAGATGCACGTCGATATCCAGGGCCGCCGTCGTCGATGCGCCAACAGCACCGACGGTTGTGTAGAAGCCGTTCGCGCCGCCACCTGTGGCCTGGACAGAGAGGCTTTCGTTGTCGCCGGTATGCTGAGCTGATGCTGATCCGCCGCCGACGGTGATGGAGCCGTCCATAGTGAAGCTGTCGATGTCCGAAATGCGCATGAATCGCAGACCGAGCGCATCACCGCCTCGCGCCGAGTGATACTGTGATGCTTCAAAGTCGGTGCTGGGCGTGGTCGTATTGATTGTGACCTCGCCCGATCCACTGCCTGTTGAAGTCGAGACGACATCTCCGCCGAAAACGCTTATGTCGCCTTCCACCGAGACATCGACTTCTGTCGGCAAGTCGAGGTTTGGGCCCCGATCGGGCGTGATGGCGATGCCGATCGCATCCTGACCGTTGACCAGCATCCGGATCCGGCCCGCCGTTTCCCCCGCGCCGCCATTGGAGGCCAGCGCCATCGCCGTCGTGCTGCCGCCGGTGACACTGACATTGCCGACAAGCGTCAGGTCGACGGTCTGTCCGTTGCCATAGACATTGCCCGAGCCGATCTGAATGCCGATGGCTTCCTGGTTCCTGAACGCGTTATCGGTTGTCAGGAGAGCCTCTCCGGCAGTGCCGCCATTGCTGTTCACGGTGGCCGTGGCAACAATATCGCCGCCAACCACCGTGATGTCGCCCATCACGTCCATATCGATGGTCTCGAAGCGCGGCAGGTTCGGGTCGTTTACGCCGCCCGTCGTCGAGAAGGCTGGTACATAGATGCCGGACGTCGTGGCGTATTCGCCCTGTACGTCGGCGCGCCCGTCGACCGTCTCAGCAGAAATCGTCGCTTCGGCTCCCGAAACGTTCACATTGCCAGTCTGCTGGAGCGAAAGATCGCCTCGCCCCTGCGCCATGATGCCGGAGATGTCGGACACGGCGTTCGAAAAGTCGATGGCCAGAGTGCCTGCGGTGCCGCTGGTACGCGTGTTGCTGGCGTTTCGTTCGCCGCCGTCGAGAATGACGTCGCCGGTGTTGATGACGGTGACGTCACCCGTCTCGGATTCGGCGCGGATCGCTGCGAAACGTCCGGTTGCGATATCGGCGCGTGTGCCATTGGTGGTTCGCGTCACGATTGGCATCGTGACATCGACGGTTCCCGTGTGCGTGACCGAAATACCGGTTCCGGCCTCAAAGCCCAATGCGGAGAAGTTGCGCGGCGGAAACGTTGCGGAGTTGGTCGCGTCGCTTCCGACCTGGCCAAGGATGTCGCCGTTGATCGTTCCCGATATGGATCCGCTCTCGCTGACGATGTTGAATCCGTTTCGTGTGGCCAGTGAACCGCCCGTCAGTATGATGTCAAAGGGATCGATCACTGCATTGAAGGCGAAATTTCCAGTGCTGGTAGCTACAATGCGGATGCCGTTGCCGCCGATATCATCGGTCAGCGTTGCCATATTGAGAATGTCGAAATCGCCTTGGGTGGAAAACCCGCCGGAGATATCGCCCGTACATGTGATGGTCGTAGCGGCCGCGGTACATGCGGCAAGTGCCGGAGAAGGAATGAAGCCCAGTGCACTCGTAAGTGCAATCGCCGAAACACTGTGGGATGCAATCGAGCGAATGTTTCTGTCCGCCCGCCCGCGTTGACATTCAACGCATTTGCTTTTGATCATCCCCAACCCCCTGGTTGCCTTCTTCAGGCTGAACGCGGAGCCGAGGTTCGAACAGCCATCGTACGGAGTCGCGCCGCAACCTCTGGCGGCAACTCCGGACTAACCCGAACCGGCCGGCCTTATATCAGTCATCAATAAGTCCGCCATTCCCGGGGAATCGTATCGGAACAGATGGAATTTGGTCAACAGGCCAATAGATTTTCAAAGCGAAAAATCTGTGAATGAACCATAACGCGGGTTCTAAATAAAAATAGAGATTACAACACGTTAGGATCTTAAGGATTATGATCGCTCGATACCGATTTTTCAGTTTGAAAAGGGATGCGGGGAAGGCATTGAATTCATCGGGGTCTCGGTATCAACAAAGGCCGCATCTGGTTTTCGATTCCCGAATAGATTGCAGGAACAGGAATACGGGTGTGCCGCGGGCCTGATGTTTACGCAAATTGCCCGTGGAACATCGAGTTCGCGTTCCCCCAAAGTTGAAGACATCCCAGGGTCACGCAATCGCTGTGCGAACATAAGTTGCAACGAATGCTTGAGCGGCGGCTTTGACACATCGCGGATGAAGGATTGAATGTCCATGTTGGGGCGCAAAGCTGTCGTTGATCGCCACGACCTGCGCTACAATCCGCCTGCATATATCGCTCCTTGTAGAGCCCTATCTAAAGCATTTTCCCGCTCGATCTCCTCGGCAAAGGAAGCGGTAATGTTGGCAGGTCGAGCTGCGTTGCCGACCGACAATGCCCGCATCGCGGGCTTCACTCAGTGCAAGGCCGGATAATTCGACCTCGAAAACTGAGTGGAGAGCAGAATGAACACCCAGTTCTCCGAAAATGATGCCAACGGCGGAGCAACTTTCCGAGGTCGCTGCCCCTGTGGCCGATAAGGCAGCTGGAAATGCAAATCGCGCGCCGCACTCTGAAGCATCGAACAGATTAATCGAAGCAGTGCATCGGCTGCCGATGGTCCGCCGATGCACTTTCCGCAAACTGTCAGCCTCGAAATGGCCGACTGAGACTGTCGGCGATTCAGCGGCGATTTGTGGCTGGAAACGCAGTCTCCGTTTGTGGGCGCAAACGGTAACCCGTTGCAGTCTCAAGGGCTGACCCCCGGACGAAGCTGACCTTCATTCAATGTCGGATTTGTAGAAGAGAAATAATTCTGCAGTAGAATAGCATCGAGCTACTTGTATAACTCATCAACGGATCTGAAACCACAACCAGCTCATTTATTTCGAGAATTTGCTCTGTAACGTAATTCGTTGGTTGATTGCGGGATGCCAGCGGGATGCTATGTATTTACCAAGTATTGAACGCGGAGTTCAACACTGACCGTCTCGTCTACCGGAAGCGGTCTTCCATGCGCCGCCTTCCATAGTCCAGCAGCGCGAAGAACGCCCAGCCGAGGAAAGACAGCAGGATGACCATGCCGATGACGGTCGCGGTGTCGGCATTCTCCTGACCGTTCGCAAGAAGGAAGCCGACGCCCTTGTTGGCGCCCATCAGTTCTCCGATGACGGCTGCCGTCATTGCCAGCGTCGTCGCCACTGTCGCGCCGGCGAATAGGGTCGGCAGCGACGCCGGCAATTCGATGTGCCGGAACCGCTGCCAGGCCGAAAGCCGCAGGACGCCGGCGAGATCGGCGTAGGACTTGTTCATGTAGGTGATGCCGGACAGCATCGCGGTCATCACCGGGAAGAAGGTGACGATGGCGACGAGGACGATCTTGGGCGCGGCGCCCAGTCCGAGCCACAGCAAGAGCAGCGGCGCGATCGCGATCTTGGGCGTAGTCTGCAGCAGCAGGATCAATGGTGTCGTCAGCCGCAGCAGCAGTGGCGACCGGGAGAAGGCGATGGCCGAGGCGACGCCGACGAGCCCGCCGAGCAGAAAGCCGCCAAGGATCTCCGTCAGTGTGACGTAGATGTGCCAGAGCAGGTTCGCGCGCTGGAACAGGAAGACGATGCGTTCGGCCACATCCAGCGGACCGGGCAGCAGGTAGGCAGGCACGTTGAACAGATGAACCGCCGCGCTCCAGAGCGCGACGATTCCGATCAGGCCTATGAGGCTACGTTTCAGCACGGCAGCTTACTGGATCGAGGAGGGGTCGACGACGAAGTCGGTGGCCTTCGGCGCCTTTTCGATCACGCCGTATTCCGCGAGGATGTCGGCGTTCTGCTGCCAGGCGTCGAAGTCAGCCGCGCCAAGGCCCTTTTCCTTGGTCAGCGGGCTCTGCCAGACCGAGGCGACGAAGGTCTTTTCGAACGCCGTCGTCAGCGTGTCCATCTGGTCGGCCCAGGTCGGGGTATACTTGTCCATCGAGATCTGCAGGGCGTCCTTGACGTGACCGTCGATGACCCACTCGTAGGAGGTGGTCACAGCCGTCGTGAAACGCTTCACAAGGTCGGGGTTGTTGGCCAGCGTGTCTGCGCTCGTCACGACCACGTTGCCGAAGGACGGCAGGAAGTCGTTGGAGAGGATCATCGTGACATCTTCGCCCGCGGCTTCGAGAGCGTATTTGCGCAGTTCGGAGAACACGATGGCGTCGACGTCGTCGCTCTGCAGGGTCTGCACGATGGCGCCGGAGGAAACGACTTCCACCTTGACGTCATCGACGGTCAGGCCTGCTTTCGCCAGTCCGACCTGCAGTTGCAGGTAGTTCGGGCTGCCGAGCGACGTGACCGCGACGGTCTTGCCCTTCAGGTCCGCATAGGTCTCGATGCCGGTCGCCTTCTTGGCGAGCAGGGCGCCGATACCGCGTTGATAGGTCGTGTGGACAACCTTGACCGGCAGACCGTTGGCGGCCGCCGCGACGACGGCATCGCCGTTCGGAAAGCCGAAGTCGACGTTGCCGGCGGCGATATTCGTCAGGATGTCGGATGCGCCCGCATAAAGGAACTCCACCTCGATGTTCTGGTCGGCGAAGAACCCGTTTTCGACGCCGGCATAAAGCGGCGCGTAGAACGGAACGACGTTGCCGTCGATCTGGAAAACCACCTTGTCCTGCGCGAGGGCGGCGGTCGTTCCCATCATGGGAATGGCCAGAGCCAATGCGGAGACGATTCTTTTCAGCTTCTCATGCATAGTTCTACTCCTTTGTTTCATTAGGGGTGGTGCAGGATTGGGAAAGGGCGGCTCCCGCGATGTGCAGGAGGTTGCGCTGCGTGGATTCGTAGTCGACGAGCCAGTCGTTGGTGGCCCGGTTGCCGTGAACGCCTAAAAGGCATGCCGCCTTCAGCCCGATGCGACGGCTCACCGAAAGAACCACCTGGCATTCCATGTCGACGCCCACTGCGCCCCGCTTGCGGAATATCTCCAGTTGGCCGGGGTGCGTTGCCGCCGCGTCGATATCGTCCCGGAAAGGGCGGTCCTGGCCGAGATAGTAGCTGTCGGTCGTCGCCACCGTGCCCTTGCGAATGGCGAGCCCGCGAGAGCGCGCCGCGGCGCACAGGCTTTCGCACAGCTCCAGATCGGCAGGCTGCGCCTCCGAGGGGGTCGCGGAATAAAGCTGCGTCACCCCGGTGGCTCCGATCGCATCCGCAGCGCTAACGAAGCTGCCGGTGGGAATGTCGTCGACGAGGGACGACATGCCTCCGATCCGGATGACGCGTTTCGCACCGAGCATCGCCAGTTCCACCAGGGCGATTTCCGTGGAGGGGCCGCCGATGCCGCTCGAGCAGATGGTTAGCGGGTGTCCCTTGTAGCGGCCGGAAACGATGGCGAATTCGCGCCGGCGGCCGAAGTCGGTGACATCGTCCAGCATGCCGGCGAGCAGCCGCACGCGGTCCGGATCGCCCGGCAGGAGCACGTCCGCCTGGATGTCGCCCGGACCGCAGGGCAAGTGCGGCGGGCGTCCGCCGACGAAAGGGCGCAGGGCCGTCGGTTGGGACTCAGCGTTCATCCGGAACATTCCACGATAGAAATCTGGCTTCGATCTCGTTCAGCAGGGCGTGCATCACCATGCCGAAGAGGGCGGTCAGCAGAACGGCTCCAAACAGGATCGGTGTCTTGTAGGTGGCCGTGGCATAGGTCATCAGGTATCCGAGCCCCTGGGCGCCCGACATCCATTCGGCAAGGATTGCTCCGACAAGTGCCTGGATCGCGCCGATCTTCACGCCGACGAAGATGCTGGGCAGGGACGCCAGTAGGTCGACACGGAAGAAGCGCTGCGCGGGCGTCAGGCGAAGCAGTTGGGCGAGGTCGTGCAGCCTGCTGTCGATGGCGCGAAAGCCAGCCAGCGCGCCCGCAAAGACGGGGAAGAACACGAGGCTGAAGATCAGCACGATCTTCGCGGTGAGGCCCAGTCCGAACCAGATGATGATCAGCGGCGCGAGCGCGATCTTGGGCGCTGTCTGCAGCACCACCAGCGGGCCTTCCAGCACATCGTTGAGAAAGGGCGTCTTGAACAGCAGATAGGCGAGCAGGACACCGAATACGGTTCCGATGAGCAGCCCGAGGACAATGTTCTGAATGGTGAAGGCGATATGCGGCAGCAACTGGCCGGCAGCGAGCATGTTCCAGAGTGTCGTAAGCACCGAGGCAGGAGACGGCAGAAGGTAGGGCGGCATCCCGTAGGGCCCGCTGGCGTACCACCACGCTAGGCCCAGGAGGGCCAGCGCCGCGCCATATTCCGCAGTCGCGCGAAGCCGTCCGCTCACTGGGTCATCTCCCGCATCATCGTCCGTAGTTCGGCCACGAGGTCGAGAAACTCCGGCGACCTTTTGGTCTCTTCGCCGCGCGGTGAGGGCAGATCGACATCGAAGGTCTTCCTGAGGCGACCGGGTCGGGGGCTCATGACCATTACCCGTGTGCCCAGATAGGCCGCTTCCTCCACCGAGTGGGTGACAAGCAGGATTGTCTTCCCGGTCTTCCGCCAGATCCTGCTCAGTTCGTCGTTGAGCGTCTCGCGCGTCAGCAGGTCGACCGCGGAAAAGGGCTCGTCCATCAGCAGGATGGGCGGATCGTCGGCCAGTGCACGGGCGATGGCCGCTCTTTGCTTCATGCCTCCGGAAAGCTGTTTCGGCAGCGAGTTCTCGAAACCGGCAAGCCCGACCAACTGGATCAGTTCCTTGACCTTCTGGTCGCCTTGGCTGCGCGGAACCCCGGAGGTGTCGAGAGGAAAGCGGATGTTCTCGGCGACGGTTTTCCAGGGCAGCAGGACGGCATCCTGGAAAACGAAGCCGACCGGCCGCTTGAGGCCGGACGTACCGAGCACGATCTTGCCTGATGTGGGTGTCTCGAGCCCGGCAATGATGCGCAGCAGGGTGGATTTGCCGCAGCCGGAGGGGCCGATGATCGAGACGAGTTCGCCTTCGGCAATCTCTTGGCTGAACGGTTCCAACGCGATGACTTCGCCCGATTTGCCGCTGAATTTTTTCGCGATTTGCTCGATCGTGATCAATTGAGGTTATCCAAACTTGCGGCCGCCCTGACCGTCGCTTCCTTCTCCGCCGCCATGCCGCGGGTTCGCGCTGCAGGCCCAATGCAAAGCCGCTTTCGGCCGCAGAAAACCTGTCGGTCTTTGCCCCGTCTCGGTCCTGCGCATCCGGTTGCTTCTCCAGCGTCCTGTTCTTCACGGAAGGCTATTGCCGGGCCGTTATCAATGTCAAGATATTTCTCAAAACTGAGATACAGCAAATCAAATACGCAATTTTGCGACACGGGGTGTTGACCCCGGGGATAGCTCGACGCGTTGTCTATCGTTTGAGACTCTTTGCATTTTTTTGATTATATCCGCTTTCTATCTCGCACTTGCCGAATCGTGCCAGCGCACATAATTTTCGATCATCCACTGGGCACTCGTCACATGACATCGCAGTACGAAACCGCCTTGCACGTCGGCGAACGGCTACGCGCCTTCCGGGTGGGCAAGGGGCTCTCGCCGGAGGAAGTCGCGGCGGGAACGGGTCTGTCGCGCGCCGCCATCTACCGGTACGAGGCCGGCCAGCCCATTCGCGTGGACGCTCTGGGCAAGATCGCCGATTTCCTGGACATTTCCGTCGCCTCGCTCTTCGGCGTCGGCTCGGAGTTCATTGCGACGGCGGCGGGCTTCTACGAGCGCATGCGCCAACTCGAAGCGATGGCGGACCAGATCAGCGTCCTGTTCGGGCCGATATCCTATCTGCTGACAACGGAACATTTCGACGCCCTTTTGAAGACGATCCTGATGGAAAGCGTCCCGGAGATCGCGGCGAACCGGCAAAATCTTGACAGCCAGATCGATGAGATCATCACGCTTCTTCTGGAACGCAAGGCCGGATATCTGGGCCGTCGGCCGAACATCGTCAGCCTGGTATCGGCCGCCGAACTCGAGCAGGTGCTGCGGCTTGGGTTCGTCGGGAGGCACGGCATTATCGGCGCCGAGTTGAAGAAGCGCCAGTCGGCTGCGCTCGTCGAGGTGGAGAACATTCTCCGGATGCTGACCGATCAGCCGATGGGCGTCCAGATCGGTCTCGTCGAGGACTCGCTGCCTGGCGCGAGCTTCCAGATCCTTCGCTCCGGCGCGGTGGCGCAGGTGGCCGTGAGTCCGTTCCGGCTCGGTCTCTACGCGAATATCCGCGTCGGCGTCGCCACCATCACCGCCGCGCAGGATTCCGTGAGCCTGCACCAGGAAGTGACTGCCCAGCTCTGGCGCAACAGCCTTAAGGGCGAGGAGGCGGCCGCCCGCGTCCGATCGATCCTGAAGACCGCCCAATCGGAACTCTCTGTCTGACAGCTTGCTATCCCGTTGCCGGCGCGGTCAGGCGGTCTGACCGAATTTTTCGATCATCCCGTTAATATGGCGAACCGCCGCTTCGCCCTTGAGCGAGTTTCCCCAGAGCCGGTTAGCGATGCTTTCGTGCAGTGTCATGGCTTCCGGCGCGGAGGTGATAAGGGCGACGCCGAGGCGGATGTTCGGCTGCTCGCCCAGCCGGTAGGGGCTGATAGCCAGGACGGAACGGTCCGCCTGCCTGAATATCTGGAAGCTCGTCGCGGGAACGGGTTCCTGAACGAGTCCCACCTGAATGCCCATCGGCTGACTCTGGATGATGTCGACGATGTGACGCGCTTCCTTGCATGCCATGCGCCGGCGCTCGCGGACGACGGCCGGGGGCAGGTCGTAGCGACCCACCAGTCCGTGAACGAGGAACCGCTCCAGGTCTCCGGTCGAGATGAGGCTGACGATTAGAGGGGCCTTTTCGCGGAACGTCCTCTTGCGCGCCTGCAGAACCGCGAGAAGTTCGTTGATCGCCTCCTCCTTGGAGCGTTCGCCGAGATCGAGGGGTTGGTTCGCCTCCATCAGGACCTCGCGCAGCACCCTATCGTAGTCGTCGGAGGTCAGCAGGTAGGAGATCGGGCTGAACAGCCCGATGATCTGCTGGCATTCCTCCTCGAGCTGCCGCATGCGCTCGAAGAAGGCCACGGCGGTGCTGACGTACTCGACGCCAACGCCCATCAGACTCGGGAGCGACACCTTGAGGACATCGGCGATGCTGGTCAGCGTGTCGATCTTGCGTATTTCGCCCTTTTCCGCGCGGTAGAGCGCCGCGCGCGAGATACCGATCCGGTCGGCAAGATCCTCGGGTGAAATGCCTTTTCCGAGTCGGTACGCCCGAAGGCGCGCCCCAATTTCAGCGAACTGGAACTGTTTGGCGCTGGCCATGATAAAGAGAATCCGTGGTGCAGGTCTATCGCGAATATCGGGTTTCGCCAATCGCTTGTCAAATTTTCGACTGAGCAATCGGATTAAGCCAAAATCCCAAATAGTGCGTGAAGTATCAAAAATTAGATTTTGGTTGACGACGTCGCCGATCTCGACCTAGGATTTCCCCTTCGCCGTCTCAAACCCTGGAGTACTCCGAGAATGTATCAGATGAAAAGACGCGGTCTGGCCGCTGGTTTCGCCGCCCTAGCTACCGTCAGCCTAATCGGAACGGGCAGCGCCCTTGCCGCCGACTATGTCGCCAAGATCGGTCACCTGGAATCGGCCCAGCAGTCCCGGCATGTCATGCTCGAAAAGGTTGCCAAGCTGGTTTCTGAACGCACAGACGGTGCCGTTGAGTTCCAGATTTTCCCGCAGGGCCAGCTCGGCCAGCAGCGCGAAATGACCGAAGGCGTGCAGCTCGGTAGCCTGGAGGCCACCGTCGCCCCGGCGGCGTTTCTCGGCGGCTTCAACCCGGCGGTCTCAATTCTCGACATCCCCTACCTGCTGCCCGAGGACGACGCCGCCGCACAGAAGATCCGTGGTGGGGAATTTGGAAAGCAGCTTTGCGAGACCTTCAATTCCCGAGGCGTCCATTGCGTCGGTCTTTGGCCTAACGGGCGCAAGAACTTCACTTCCAACAAGTCGCTCGACGACATCGCCGATTTTTCCGGCCAGAAATTCCGCGTGATGGACTCCAACATCCTGATCGAGCAGTTCAACGCGCTCGGCGCATCCGCGATCGCGCTACCCTTCGGTGAACTCTACACCGCGCTGCAGACCGGCGTCGTCGATGGTGAGGAAAACCCGCTCGACACGATCCGCGCCATGAAGTTCTACGAAGTGCAGAAGAACGTCTTGCTCTCCAATCATGGCGCGATGGAGGACGTCATCCTGTTCAGCCCGATGTGGTGGAACAATCTACCGGCCGAATATCAGACGGTGATCACCGATACCTTCGAAGAGGTTATTCCGGAACTGATCGCCCACAAGGCCGCTGGTGTCGCCTCCGCGCTGGAGGAGATCAAGGCTTCCGGCACCAACGTCCGCGAACTCGGCGAGGAAGAGAAGGCCGCGCTGCGTGAGGCGATGTATCCGGCAGCCCGGAAGGCCTATCTTGATCGCGCCGGCGACGAAGGCGCGGCGCTGATGAAGACCTACGAGAAGCAGTAGGAAACCGTTGCCGCCGGAGCCTGCGGCAATCCTCTCAATCAACCGGCAGCAGGGCCTCCTGGCCCTCTGCACCTTGCCTGATCGGGCACGGAGAGAAGCCTTGAAGTTACTTGGCCTGTTACGATTGGCGGAACGGACACTGGCTGTGGGCATCTTTCTCGCCATGGTCGCGCTGTTCTTCGTCAACGTTTTGTCGCGTCAGTTCGGAAGCATCGCGTCGGACTTCGCCTGGGTGGAGGAAGCGGTTCGGCTGATGGGCCTGTTTCTGGTGTTTCTCACGCTCGGATTGGCCCTCGAACGCGGCCGGCATGTCGGCGTCGATACCTGGCGGGACCGGATCGCCGCGGCGACAAGACTGCCCCTTCGGCGCATTATCGACGTCGTCGGTTTCTGTTTCTCGATTTATGTCGTCTGGCTCTCCTGGCGCATGACCATGTTTGTCATGTCCACCGGCCAGTCGAGCCCGACCCTCAACGTGCCGATCTTCTGGATCTATCTGGCGCCCACCATCGGCTTCGCGCTCGTGGCGCTTCGCTACGCGCTGAGCTTCTTCGGTCTAATCGACCGCTTTGCCGAACAGCAGGAGTCGGTCGAATGATCCTTCTCGCTGTTGTCGCTTTCGTCGCCGTCCTGATGCTCGTCCTGGGTTTCGAGATGTTCCTCGTTCTCGGCGTCCCGACGCTGATGATCAAGGAATTCTTCTACGGGACCATGCCGGACCCGGTGGTCGCCCAGAAGATCCTCGGCGGCATCAATCATACGACCCTTCTTGCCATTCCGTTTTTCATCCTGGCGGCGGAACTCATGGGGGCGGGGCAGATTGCCGGTCGCCTGATCGGCTTCGTGAAGGCCATGCTCGGCCACACACGCGGCGGCATGGGCTACACCACCATTGGCGGTTCGATGGCTTTCGGCTCCGTTTCCGGATCCGCGCCGGCAACCGTGGCCGCTATGGCGCGGATGGTCTATCCCGAGATGCGGCGCGTCGGTTTCAACCAAAAATTCAGCCTCGGATTGATCGTCGCGAGCGCCGAAACCGCGCTGCTGATCCCGCCTTCGATCACCTTCATCATTTACGCCTGGATGACCGGCACCTCCGTCACGCGCCTGTTCGTCGGCGGCCTCGCGGTCGGCGTCGTTCTGGGCCTTGCCTTCGCGGTTCTTGTTGCCGTCGAGGCGCGGCGTTCCGGCGTCAAGGGCGGCGAGCGATCGACATGGCCGCAGCGTCTGCTTGCTTTTCGAGCGGCTGGCTGGGCGCTGGGAATGCCCATGATTATCCTCGGCGGCATCTACACCGGCGTGTTCACGCCGACCGAGGCCGCTGCGGTAAGCGTCGTCTACGCGATCTTCGTCGAGATGGTCGTCTATCGCGAGCTGGACTGGAAGAAGCTCTTCGCGGTCACCGAACGCGCGGCGATCTCCACCGCGATCATCTTCGTGCTTCTCGCGATGGGCGGGCTGCTCTCCTACTTCATCACCCTGGCGCGAGTGCCGGATTCCATTATCATGTTTCTCGAGGCGGCGCATGCGGGGCCGATCGTGTTCCTGTTGGTGGTCAATGTGACCTTTCTGGTGGCCGGCATGTTCATCGACCCGAATTCGGCCCTGCTGATCCTCGTTCCGCCGCTTTACCCGGTTGCGATGGCCTTCGGCATCGATCCCGTCCATTTCGGCATGATCGTCACGCTTAACATCTCGATCGGAATGATCACGCCGCCGTTCGGGCTCGACATTTTCGTCGCATCCTCGACCCTGTCCAAACCGGTGACGGCAATCGTGGCGGGCCTGACGCCCTTCATTCTGGCCAACATCGTGGTGCTCGGAATCATCACCTACATCCCGGGTATTTCAACATTTCTTCCCAATTTGGTGGTCGGTTGATGGTTGCTCTCGATAAAATCGATCCGCGTGCCGAGATGCCTGCGGCCAAGATCGCCGAACTCGATCTCCAGGTGCTGGCCAACACTCCTGTGAACAGCGAATACCGGCAGCTGATCCTGCGCGCTCCGAAGGATCTGCTCGAATCCTGCCGCGCCGGTCAGTTCTTCCACCTTCTGTGCCCGGATGCCGGCGGCGAGCATCCCTATCTGCGCCGGCCGATGAGCATCTATGGCTATTATCCCGATCGTGGGGAACTGCATTTCCTTTACAAGGTGACCGGTCGCGGCACGCGCGCGTTGGGGGAACTCGTTCCCGGCGACGCGCTCGGCGTCGTCGGCCCGCTCGGCGTGCCGTTCCGGATCGAGAGCGATTGGCGCAATCTTGTCCTGGTTGCGCGCGGCGTCGGGCTCGCCACACTGGCGCCGCTTGCGCTGGAGGCGCAGCGGCGCGGCATACGCGTGACCGCAATCTGCAGCGCGCGGCATCCCGATTACCTGATGTCGATCGACAATTTTCGGGCGATGGGCGCAGATGTCGTGACGATCACCGACGCGGAGGGTACGTCCTCTACGCAGAACCTCCGCGCCATTCTCGAAGATCTCGTGGCTGGCGGCGCGGCGGATGCGCTCTACACCTGCGGCTCAAACCGCATGCTCAAGGTCGTCCAGCAGGTCGCGCGCGACCACGACATCGCAGGGCAGATCGCGCTCGAGCAGCAGATGGCCTGCGGGATCGGCATGTGCCACTGCTGCGTGCGTCCGTTCCGCCGCGACGGCGTGATCGCTAATCTCAGGGTGTGCAGGGAAGGGCCGGTCTTCGCCATCGAGGAGGCGATCGCATGGTAGATCTCTCTGTCGATATCGGCGGCCTGACGCTGAAGAATCCGATCATGCCGGCCTCCGGCACCTTTTCCGAGGAACTGTCGGAAGTCTTCGATCTGGAGCTCCTGGGCGCGCATGTGACCAAGACGATCACGCGCGGTCTCCGGGACGGTAATCCGACGCCGCGGGTCTGCGAAGTCAACGGCTCGATGCTCAACTCGATCGGTATCCCGAGTAAGGGCGTCGGCGCGTTTCTCGAAAAGGTCGTGCCGTTCTACCGGCAATACGAGACCCCGCTCGTCGTCAGCATCTCCGGCAACACGGAAGAGGAATTCGCCACGCTGTGCGCGGAAGTGAGCGTCGATGGCGTCGACGCGGTCGAAGTCAACATCTCCTGTCCGAATATCGAGGAGGACGGCAAGGCGTTCGCAATCCGCCCCTCGTCCACGGCCAGTGTCATGCGGCAACTGCGCGCGGCTACGTCGCTGCCGCTCTGGGCCAAGCTGACGCCCAATACCGGCGAGACCTCGGAAGTGGCCCGCGCCGCCGAGGACGAGGGCGCCAATGCGCTGGTCGTCTCCAACACGCTGCTTTCGATGTCGATCGACGTGCGCACTCGCCGTCCGATGCTCGGCAATCTGATGGGCGGACTGTCCGGCCCCGGTCTGAAACCGGTCGCCCTGCGCATGGCCTACCAGTGCGCGCGTGCCACCAGGATTCCCGTCATCGGATGCGGCGGCGTTTCGACGGTCGAGGATGTGGTCGAATACCTGATCGCGGGCGCAACGGCGGTCCAGGTCGGCACCGCGACCTTCATCCATCCGACCATCATGCCCCGGCTGATCAGCGAGCTGGAACTATGGGTCGAAAACGAGGGTCTTCGATCGGTCCGCGATCTGATCGGCTCGGTGATCGATGACGAGCAAGCGGAAGCGGTGGTCTTCATGGAGGCCGCGCCGTGATGTTGCACGCAAAACAACCCGCAACCCGGCCTCCGGAAAGCGAGGACCTGGCGTCCGACCTCTTCCGGGAGATCGCGGAGATGAGCCGCGACAAGGAAGGGGTCAGCCGCCCCGCCTTCTCACACATCGAGACTCAGGTGCTGGACTATCTTGCGGAGTTCGCGCGCAGCCGTGGCCTCGACGTCTGGTTCGACGACGGCCTCAACGCGCATTTCTGCCTTTCGGGCGATCGCGACGCGCCTCGCTACATTCTGATCGGCTCGCATGTCGACAGCGTTCCGAGCGGCGGCAATTATGACGGGCTCGCCGGCGTCGTCGCCGGCGTGATGTGCCTGCTGCGCCTCGCCGACACGCAGAAGAAGCCTAAGCTGCCGCTGCATGTCATCGCCATGCGCGCGGAGGAGGGCGCATGGTTCGGTCCCTGCTACATCGGCTCCAAGGTTCTGACCGGCCAGTTGGAGGCGGACGAACTTGCCGCCGTGCACCGGGGCGACAGGAAGACGCTGGCCGACCACATGGCGGCATGCGGGCTTCCGGTGGACCGCATCCGCGAGCGCCAGCCGCTCTTCGATCTCGGACGCGTCGCCGTCTATCTTGAACTGCATATCGAGCAGGGACCGCTTCTGATCGGCAAGAATATCCCGGCCGCCGCCGTGTCCGGCATCCGGGGCAATATCCGGTTTCCCGATATCGTCTGCCGCGGCGAGCCCGGTCACTCCGGCGCCGTGCCGAAAGCCTATCGCCGCGACGCCGTCCTTGCGGTCGCCGATCTGCTCACTCGTCTGGACGAGAGCTGGGTGACCATCCTCAACAAGGGTGACGATCTGGTGCTCACCTGCGGCGTCATATCGACGGATCCCGCGCATCACGCGGTCACGCGCATTCCCGACGAAGTCCGCTTCAGCCTCGACATCCGCAGCCAGAGCCCGGCCACGCTTGCGGAGATGCGGCAATTGCTGGTCGGCGAAATCCGCGAGGTCTCCCGCGACCGCAAGGTGAGTTTCGAGCTCGGCCACGAGGCGAAGGTCAAGCCAGCTGTGTGCGATCCGGAGACCGTCGAGCGATTGCAGGCCGCTATGAAGGCCGCAGGGCAGGATCCGTTCGTGATGGCCAGTGGCGGCGGACACGATGCGGCGGTCTTCTCGGAGGCCGGTATTCCGTCCGCAATGGTTTTCGTGCGCAACCGCAACGGCTCGCACAATCCGGCCGAAGACATGGATGTCGGCGACTTCATGGCCGGCGTCGAAGTGTTGTACCAATTCCTGGTGGCAAAGTGACGAAACGGCTCGAAATCAAACGTCCGGACGACTGGCATCTTCATCTGCGCGACGGCGACGTTCTTGCCGCCGTTGCTCCGCATTCCGCGCGGGATTTCGGACGGGCGCTGATCATGCCCAATCTGGTGCCGCCGGTCGTCACGGTCAAAGAGGCGGTCGCCTACAAGCGCCGGATCAAGGACGCGCTGCCGCCGGAAAGCGCCTTTTCTCCGCGCATGACGCTCTATCTCACCGATACCTCGTCCGCCGACGATATCGCGGCCGGCTTCACGGATGGCCTGATCACCGCCGTCAAGCTCTATCCCGCCGGCGCGACCACCAATTCGCACAGCGGTGTCACGGACATTTCCAGGGTCGAGACCGTTCTCGAACGCATGGCCGAAATCGGCATGCCGCTTTGCGTCCATGGCGAGGTGACGGATCCCGCGGTCGATATTTTCGATCGCGAAGCCGTCTTTATCGAGCGAGTGCTCGCGCCATTGCGTTCGCGTTTGCCTGAGTTGCGCGTGGTGATGGAACACGTGACGACGAGCGACGGCGTGGATTTCGTCTCGTCGCAGGACCGCAATGTCGCGGCGTCGATCACGCCTCACCATCTGATGCTGAACCGGAACGCACTACTCGTCGGCGGGATCCGGCCTCATTTCTTCTGCCTTCCGGTCGTCAAACGCGAAGTCCATCGTCAGGCACTGAGGAAAGCCGCGACCTCGGGGGACAGCCGCTTTTTCCTCGGAACGGATTCGGCCCCGCATGCGGTCGAAGCGAAGGAATGCGCCTGCGGCTGCGCCGGGATTTTCTGCGCCCCGAACGCCATCGCCTGCTGCGCCCATGTATTCGAGCAGGAAGGCCGGTTGGAGCGTCTCGAAGGCTTCGTATCTGTCTTTGGCGCGTCTTTCTACGGCGAGCAGCCAGCCGACGAGACGATCGTTCTCGAGAGGGGTGACGAGCAGTGCGACTTCGCGGAATTGGTGGTGGCGGGCACGCAAGCTATCCGGCTTTTCGACCCGCCGGAGCAAATACACTGGAGGGTTTTGGATGGGTCTGGTTTCTTCGACGCGACGCTGGTACCAGAACGGCGAATAATCTGACAGAGGTGCCGCCATGTTCTCGAATACATTTCCTTCGCGCGACGTAATTTCCGAGACAGCAGCGAAGATGCTGTTGGAGATCAGCGCGGTGCATTTTCGCGCGGATCAGCCCTACACATTCACCTCCGGCCTCGCGAGTCCGGTCTATATCGACTGCCGGAAGCTGATCTCCTATCCGCGCATCCGCTCCGCGCTGATGGACTTCGCGGCGTCGATCATCTTCCGCGATGTTGGTTTCGAGCAGTTCGACGCGGTCGCGGGCGGTGAGACTGCCGGTATCCCGTTCGCGGCGTGGCTGTCTGACCGCATGGGCCTACCGATGCAGTATGTGCGCAAGAAGCCGAAAGGGTTCGGCCGCGACGCGCAGATCGAGGGGGCGCTGGCTGAGGGCGCGCGTGTTCTCCTTGTCGAGGACCTGACGACCGACGGCGGCAGCAAGTTGAAATTCGCCGAAGCCGTGTCGCGCACCGGCGCGACCGTCACCGACACCTTTGCGGTGTTCTACTACGACATCTTCCCGGACACGCCCAAGCGGCTGGAGGCTGCCGGCATGCGCCTGCATTACCTCGCCACCTGGTGGGACATTCTGAAGGTGTGCAAATCCGAGAAACTGTTTTCGGAGGATGTGCTCGAAGAGGTCGAGAAATTCCTGAACGCGCCGCTGAAGTGGTCCGCCGAGCACGGCGGAATCGCCGAACTGCCAAAATGAGGAAATGAGGTTCCGTAATGTTTTCAGACCTGCTTAAAATCGTCGTGGACGGGGGCTATGCTGTTCGCGCTTACGAAGACTGCGCCCGTCGGGCCCGGTCGCGTATCCCGTCGGAACCGCAGAATGCGGCGGCACTCCTGCTGATTTCGTATGCGGCCCAGCGCTTTGTAGACGCTTATGACGACCAGCCTCTGCCCGTTGATGAGGCTAATGACGAACTTACCCGCTTTAGTTCTATGCTTGGAACGCTAGATGAATCTTTAGCATCAGGCGATCCTGAAAAAGAACTTTCTGGACTGAATAGCGTGGCTGCTCGAATATTTGAGGCTGTAAACGCCTGAGTATGTTGCTTGTGAAGTGAGATATGCCCTCAATATATAGTATAACATAGCGATTTAGAGAATTTTGGCTCAATTGGCGTGGCCAGGAAGTCTCATTGGGGTCGAATGCAGATATCTCATGGAGAAAAACGGAGCCTTCGCACGGCGCGATGAGCAGACACTCACCGTTCGTTATCTCAGCGTAGCTCTTGACATGCCACCGCGTACGATAATCCGGATACCCGTTCCCTGATGGATCCGGGTCTTCGTAACGTTGGCGCTGCCTAAGTCGCCGCTCTTCATGACGACGGTAGCCATGCAGGATTTCCACTGCCGGTCCTGAGCGCCTTGCGGCAACTCCGGCATTTTTCAGCGATTGCCCATCGCATGTCTGTCCGAGAGCCGCTTCGAACATCTGTTTGCGTACGTGACCTGAGCCCCTGCTTCCCTCCAGTTGTTTGGAGACTCCCGGGTTTCATTTCCGGCCTTATGCGGCCTGCATTTCCAGCCTGATTTTTGTGGCGAACTCGGCCGGCGGGATATTTCCGAGGGCTGAGTGTGGTCTGTGGTTGTTGTAATCCTCCTTCCAGTTGGCGATGGCGTTCCGGGCTTCGGCCAGTGATGAGATTGCGATTGCCGATGGCAGCGAGGAACAGCTTGCCAATCAATCAGCAAAAGGGACCCGCAACCCCGCTGGCGATCTTCCGCGATCTGTTTGACGCCGCCGCAGCACGCAATGCGATGCTGAGCCAGGATGCTGTTCTGACTTGCGTCCAGCAAGCAACGATTACTTCGGGAAAGATCGAGATCGCTCTTGACCGCGAGGCCGTCGCTGCCTGGTTGTCTGTCTTGTCGGTAGCAATCAATCTCTGTTTGTGGGTGCAAACGCTAACCCGCTGAACCCGCGCAGCTATCCGGCGGTGAAACTGGAAACGGTATTTTGGGAAGGGTGGTTGGCTGGGGAACCTGGATTCGAACCAGGACTAACGGAGTCAGAGTCCGTGGGTCTACCGTTAACCTATTCCCCATCGCCGGTATGAGTGGCGCATATAGAGCGTCATTGGAAAAAATGCAAACCCCGATCTTCGACAAAGATGCTTGGTGAAATCGGCATCTGCTGATACCATTTCCCCAACAGCAAAAGGATTGCGCCTGCAGCGCCTTTCGGGCAGCGCGGCGCAAGAAGGGAAAAGCCGTGAAGGACGCCGAAGCGGATGCGAATGCATCCGGATCGGGACCTTCCGAAACCGGTTCTGATCCGCGCGGATCGGAGCTGGCCGGCATGGAAAACCGGGCGCGGGAGACCGCGCCGGGAGCGCCGGTAAAGGCTGCGCGGGATGACGAAGACGGTCGGGATTCCGGCCTCGACGACCCGACCGCGCCGGACGGAAGGCTTGATCACCACAAGGACAAGAAGGGCCGCAAGCGCCGCCGGAGGCGTCGTGGCGGGCAAAAGCCTGTTGCCGATGCGGCGACGGCTGAGCCCGCGCGTGCGGCCGAGGCAAAGCTGCACGCCGCGCCCGATCCGGCAACGCCGCCGCCCGCTCCGCCGCGCGGAAAGCGCCGTCGGCGCCGCCGCAAGCCGCATGTGCAGGGCGCCGTGCCGGGCGGCGCACCCAATGGCGCGGCCGCTCCGGTCGCCCGGCCGGAGATCGCGCCGCCCGCCAGGCCGGCCCCGGCTCGCCCCCCGCTCGACAGTGGAGCCCGCCGGAGCGCGTCGCCCAATTCGTCCGGCTATTACGCCGCGCTGGATCTCGGCACCAACAATTGCCGCCTCCTCGTCGCCACGCCCACCCGCCCGGGCCAGTTCCGCGTCGTCGACGCCTTTTCGCGCATCGTGCGTCTCGGCGAGGGCCTGTCGCGCACCGGCCGGCTGTCGGACGCGGCGATGGACCGCGCCGTCGAGGCCTTGAAGGTCTGCCGCGACAAGCTCGAAACACGACCCATCCGGCGCATGCGGCTGATCGCCACCGAGGCCTGCCGCGCGGCGGAAAACGGCGAAGAGTTTCTCGCCCGCGTGCGCGAGGAGACCGGCATGACGCTGGAGATCGTCGACCGCGAGACGGAAGCGCGGCTGGCTGTTTCGGGCTGTTCCTCGCTGGTCGGCCGCGATACGGATTCCGTCGTCCTGTTCGATATCGGCGGCGGTTCCTCGGAGATCGCGCTGGTCGACGTCAAGGACCGCCGCTCCCGCCGGCTGGCCGACCATATCGTCGCCTGGACCTCCCTGCAGGTCGGCGTCGTGACCCTGTCGGAAAAATTCGGCGGCCGCGATGTCACCGGCCAGACCTTTGCCGACATGATCGACCATGCCGCCGGATTGCTGGACAGCTTCGAGGGGCGCAACCGCCTCGCCGACCGCGTCGGCAATGAGGGCTTCCACCTGCTCGGCACCTCCGGCACGGTGACGACGCTGGCCGGCATCCATCTGGATCTGCCGCGCTACGACCGCCGCCGCGTCGACGGGCTGTGGATGAGCTCGGATGAAGTCGATGCGATGAATGCGCGGCTTCTCTCGTGGAGCTTCGACGAGCGCGTCGCCAATCCCTGCATCGGCGCCGACCGGGCGGACCTCGTTCTGGCCGGCTGCGCCATCCTCGAGGCGATCCGCCGCGTCTGGCCGTCGAACCGGCTGCGCGTCGCCGACCGCGGCCTGCGCGAGGGCATCCTCACCGAGATGATGGCCGCCGACGGCGTCTGGCGGCGCGGCGCCAATCCGTGGCGCAACCGGCCGAAGTGGAACGGACAATGAGCGAGAAAAAACCGCCGCGCGGCGGATCGTCGTCAGGCCGGGGCGGCCGGTCGATCAACCAGCGGGTCAAGAAGGGCAGGGGGCTGAAGAACTCCTCGCGCCGCTGGATCGAGCGGCAGCTGAACGACCCCTACGTCCAGCGGGCCAAGGCCGAGGGCATGCGCTCGCGCGCCGCCTACAAGCTGATCGAGATCGACGACAAGCACCGCATTCTCAAGAAGGGCGATCGCGTGATCGACCTCGGCGCCGCGCCCGGCGGCTGGTGCCAGGTCGCGGTCGAGCGCATCGGCTCGAATGACGAGGACAAGCGCATCGCCGCCATCGACTATCTGGAGATGGACCAGATGCCGGGCGTCGAGATCCTGCAGATGGATTTCCTCGACGACGACGCGCCGCAAAAGCTGATGGAGGCGCTCGGCGGCGAGCCCGACGTGGTCGTCTCCGACATGGCCGCGCCGACCATCGGCCACCGCCAGACCGACCATCTGCGTACCATGCATCTGATCGAGGTCGCCGCCGATTTCGCGGTCCGCGTTCTGAAGCCGGGCGGCCATTTCCTCGCCAAGACCTTCCAGGGCGGCACCGAGAAGGACCTGCTCGATCTGCTGAAACGGAATTTCAAATCCGTCATCCACGTCAAGCCGCCGTCGTCGCGCGCCGAGTCGGTCGAGCTTTACATCCTCGCCAAGGATTTCAAGGGCAGGGCTGAAGACGAAGCCTGAGGTTTACTGCCTGACGGGCGAGGCGGCGCGCCCTCCGGCTCGCCGCAGTGCGTGGCCGGAAACCGTCTGGCCGGCGTCGGGCGGCAGCGACAGGAACGGAATGATCGCCAGCGCCGAGATGGCGGCGACGGTGAAGAAGGCGATGTGGAAGGCCGTCAGATCCAGCGCGCCGCCGCTCAGCGTCGTGACGAGGTCCAGCACGCCGCCGGCCAGCGCCACGCCCACCGCGATCGAAACCTGTTGCATCGCCGAGGTCACGGCGGTCGCCTGCGCCGCCTCGGCCTCCGACACGTCGGCGTAGGTCAGCGCATTGGTCGAGGTGAAGAACAGCGACCGCACCAGCCCCGAGACGAACAGCACCACCATGATCAGTGCCAGCGGCGTCGCCGCCGTGAAAAAGCCGTTGACCGCGATGGAGATTGCCGCGCCCGCCGCCGCGCCGATCAGCACCGTGCGAAAGCCGCCGCCGTGCAATATGCGTTTGACCGTGAATTTCATCACGATCGCGCCGCCCGCCGACACGAAGGTCACCATGCCGGACTGGAACGGCGTCATTCCGAAGCCGAGCTGCAGCATCAGCGGCAGCAGGAAAGGCACCGCGCCGGCGCCGATCCTGAACAGCGTCGCGCCGATGATCGCGGTGCGGAACGTCCGGTTGGCGAAGAGTTTCGGATTGAGCAGAGGGTCTTCCGCGCGCCGCGCATGGTAGACATAGGCCGCGAAGGATAGCGCGCCGGCCAGCGTCGCGAGAATGCCCCAGATCGGCGGCAGCGCCGGCAGGCTGATCACCGACAGGCCGAAGACGATGCCGGATGCCGCCGTGCCGGCCAGGATGAACCCTCGCCAGTCGACGCGCCGCACGGGTGGCGCCTCGCCTTCCGGCAGCAGCGTCAGCGCGAAGAGGATGCCGGCGAACCCGATAGGGATATTGACCAGGAAGATCCAGTGCCAGGACAGATAGGTGGTCAGGAACCCGCCGACCGGCGGCCCCGCCATCGGGCCGATCAGGGCCGGTATCGTCAGCCACGCCATGGCGTTGACGAGATCGGATTTCTTCGTCGCCCGCACCAGCACGAGCCGCCCGACCGGCGTCATCATCGCCCCGCCCATGCCCTGCAGGAAACGCGACCCCACGAATTCGGCCAGCGAGCCCGACACCGCGCAGGCGATGGAGCCGACCATGAACACCCCGATGGCCGCCGCGAAGACGCGCCGCGCGCCGAACCGGTCGGCGACCCAGCCGGAGACGGGAATGAAGATCGCCAGCGACACCAGATAGGCCGTCAGCGCCAGTTTCAGCGCGATCGGCGTCGTGCCGATATCCTCCGCGATCGCCGGCAGCGCGGTCGAGATCACGGTGGAATCCATGTGCTCCATGAAGAGCGCGATGGCGAGGATGAGGGGGACGGTGCGGTTCAAGGTGCGGGAAGATCGGATCTTTGGACGGGATTATATCTAGGCGACTGAAATCGCCAGGGAAAGCGATAATGGTTCGCCTTTCAAACTTCAAATCAGCAACACCGGATCGCGCTGCCGTTTGCATGCCGATCGTTGGCGCAATACAAGGTTAGGTTGTATCGTGTTAACCAGGCATTCTTTTTGAATGCTGTCGCGGTTTGGACTCATCCGAAGGCTCGCAATATTCGCGAGCGGGGGTATCCACTCTGTCAAGTGAGTTTACGTGGGGCCCTTGCTTTGGATTTCTCGAGGTTTGATGATCTGCGGGTAGTCTCGCATGACCTGACCGGTGCTTCGGGCTTCACTCTGACCTGCATCGTCCGCGACGAAATGTATTTCCTGCCACCGTTCCTCGATCACTATCGTGGGCTTGGCGTGAAACGCTTCATTTTCCTGGACGATAATTCGCGCGACGGAACGCGCGAATACCTTTTCAGTCAACCTGATTGCATGGTTCTGGCCAGCAATCACAATTTCGGCGACATCGTTCCGGACGGCCCGCGGCTATCGCCGAACGGCGGGGCCGTTTGGGTCTGCATAATCTGGACCAACCTGCTTGTGCGCAAATTTTCGCTGGGGCGATGGTCCTTGCACGTCGATGCGGACGAGTTTCTGCAACTTCCCGAGGGAATGCGCATTGGCGATTTTCTGCCGATTGCAGAGGCCTCTGGCGCGAATGCGGTATGGAGCGTCCTGCTCGATCTTTATCCCGCTGACATCTCGGCGTTAAGGGGCGCTCGTACGAACGAGGTATTGGACCCTGATACTGAGTGGTACTTCGACGCGCGACGGCATCTTCAAGTATCGGCGGCCGGAGAGGTCAAGGGCGCCTACAGTGGCAGCCGTGCCCGGCTCATGGATAGCTTCGGCATCCGTAAACCCGATTACACGCTGCTGGATCGCCTCTTGCTGAAGCCGTTGACGCACAGGCTGCGAGGAAAATCCCGGCCTTACAACTGCATCTTCAAGGCCCCGCTTTTGAAGATGCCGGACAATGGAGCCATGCGGAACCAGCATCGCCCGACATTTCCCGGTGCGCCGGGTATCGTGCTTCCGCTGGAACACTTCAAGTTCACGCCTCAAATCTATGACCGAGTGGCAGCGGCCTTGCGAATGAAGCAATACTATGAGGACTCCATCGAGTATAAGGATATGGAGCGTTTGCTGATTGCGATGGAGCAAGCGCAGGGGGACTTCCGGTGCTCGTGGTCGTCCTCCGACCGGTCCTGGCAAAATTATGTGAGAACGGGCGTTGCCCAACTGGACGGCTTCGCTTGAGGCTCTTCTGTTAGGGCGTCCGCGTGCGTCGTCTTATCCATCCGAATATCGAGCCGCGCCGCCCTCAAGCCGCCATTCGCGTCCAGCCACATCGGCTCGCCGATCAGCTTGATGGCCCGAAGGTCTGCCTCCGGGATGTCGAGGCCCATCGAATGCGCCACGGCGACGCGGCTGCCGGGCTTCGGATTGAGGCCGCAGCAGATGCGGCGCGTCCCCATCTTGAGGTGGTGGGCGATGTCCCACTCCAGCACCGCGCCCTCGTGGCGGGTGACGACCCAGCAATGCATGTCGTCGCAGCAGCCGTTCTTCTCGGCCGGAAAGAAATAGCCGGTCACATAGCCTGCCTCGAACCCGGCCGAACGCAGCGCGGCGATCAGATATGTGTTGATGTCGACGCAGGAGCCTTCCGTCAGTCCGCAGCCGAGATGCGGGATCGCGTCCAGCCCGTCGTAATATTTCGTCGCCGGATGGCCGTAGGTGAATTTCTCCGCCGTGTCGTTGACGATCGCCGCGATGGCCGAATGTCCGTCTCGCGCGTCCTCGGCGATCCGGCGTGCGTCGCGAACGAGATCGGCGGCGGCACGGGTAAAGCGCGTTTCGCGCGGGCGGAAAAGCGCGTCCGGATAATGCCCGGCGATTTCCGAGAAGCGATAGGTCAGCATCACCGGCCCGTGGTCCTCCGTTTCGATCAGCGCCGCCATCTGGCCGGTCGTCGTTTCCCCGGTCAGCGACCACGAGCCGCCGGAGACCGAAAAGGAAAGCGGCGTCTGGTAGGGCGTCGGAATACCGACGGGCGCCAGCAGTCTGCCGTGCTCCGATGCCTCGGGATGAACCGTGACGGTGACGGTCGTGATGTCCTCGATAGCCATCTCATCCTCTCGCGATGAACTGGAACGCCACGCCGGCGAGGATCGCGCCGGCAATGCCGAGGCCGAGATAGGCGGCGAACACCTCGCGTTTGACCAGCGACCAGACCGCGGCCATGGCGGGAACGGAACTGACCGCGCCGGCCACCATAAAGGCCATCGCCGCGCCCGCGCTCATCCCCTGTTCGGTAAGCCCGGCAAGAAGCGGCGGCGCGACATAGGAATTGAGATAGGCCGGCATGCCGACCAGCGCGGCGATCCCGATCGGGAGAATACCTTCGCCGCCGACGAGACCCGCGATGGCCGATGCCGGGACATAAAGGATCAGCAGCGCCTCCAGCACATAAGCAAGCGCCAGCCATTTCACGAGGAACAGCGCGTTGGCCGCCAGTTCGCTGCGGAACAGGTCCATCCGCGCGTCCTCGCGCCAGAAGCGCCAGACCGGTGTCCCGGAGAAGGGCGATTTGCGGCAGCCGCAGCCGCCCCCCGAACGGGGTTTGAGCGGATCGGCGAACCATCCGCCGGCGAGCGCCGCCCGCATGGCGAAGCCGCCGAACAGGCCGAGCCCGATTGCCGCGATCGCCTTGCCGATGGCGAAATCCCAGCCGAGCGCGCCTGCGGTGATGAACAGCGTCGGCGGGTCGATAAGCGGCGACGACAGCCAGAAAGCCATCACCGCCGGCAGTGGCGCGCCGACCGCCAGCAGTCCGGCGACAAAAGGAATGACCTCGCAGGAACAGAATGGCGCCAGCCCGCCGAACAGGGCGGCCAGCACGATCATCCGGTTCTCGCGCCCCTGAAACGCTTTTGCGATCAGGCTTTCCGCGCCGGAAGCTTTCAACCCGGCGATCAGCAGCACGGCGACGGCGATATAGGGCAGGGTGCCCGCGAAGGCCCCGGTCGCGATGGACAGGACCTCGCCGACCCGCCCGGGATCGAGCGCGGCCACCGATAACGGCGCGGCGATGGTGATCGTCCACGGCGTCAGCAGCCGGTCTTTCCACGCGAACCGGCTTCCGGCCGCCGTCTGCAAGGCGTCGCTCATGCGCAGTCTCCCTCGTTCTGCTCGCTGCAGCATTCCTTCAGAATGAAGCCGGCCAGCGCCTCCAGCCGGCCGTACGCGGCGCGCGAGATCACCGAACGCCCGTCCTTTTGCTGATCGATCAGCCCGGCGGAGGCGAGAAACCGCAGATGATGCGCCAGCGTCGAGGCCGGCATGCCGGAACGCGCCTGGATGTCGCCCACGGCAAGCCCCTTCGGACCGGCCTTCACCAGCGTCTGCAGCACCTGCAGCCGCGCTTCCGAGCCCATCGCCGCGAAGGCCTGGGCCGCTTCCTCGATCTGGATGTTGTCTGATATAACCATATTTCTAGTTATATGGTTGTTTATTGCCGTGTCAATCGGCCACGGAAGGCTTTCGCAACGCAAACAAGCGTGGTACCAGCCACTGCCAACGCAGCGCCGAGTCCTCCCGCTCGGCATATCCGGATAATGGAACGAACAGCGATGGCGACCATCCTTCAAACGATCACCGGCGCCGAGGCGCTTACCTTTGACGACGTGCTCCTGCAGCCCGGCCACTCGGAAGTCATGCCGGGCGAGACCAATATCGGCACGACCATCGCGCGCGACATTCACCTGTCGCTGCCGATTCTCTCCTCGGCGATGGACACGGTAACCGAATCGCGTCTCGCGATCGCCATGGCGCAGGCCGGCGGCATGGGCATCATCCACCGCAATCTCAACCCGGCCGCGCAGGCCGAGGAAGTCCGCCAGGTCAAGAAGTTCGAGAGCGGCATGGTGGTCAATCCGGTCACCATCGGCCCCGACGCGACCCTTGCCGATGCGCTCGAACTGATGAAGGCGCACCGCATTTCGGGCATTCCCGTGGTCGAGAACGCCGGGCTCGGAAGCCAGACTCCTGGCCGTCTCGTAGGCATTCTCACCAACCGCGACGTGCGCTTCGCCTCCGATCCGGCCCAGAAGGTCTACGAACTGATGACCCGCGAGGGGCTGGTCACGGTGCGCGAGAATGTCGAGCAGGACGAGGCCAAGCGGTTGCTCCACCAGCACCGCATCGAAAAGCTGCTCGTCATTGACGAGCGCGGCTATTGCGTCGGCCTGATCACCGTCAAGGACATGGAGAAATCGCAGCTCAATCCCGACGCCGCCAAGGATGTGCAGGGGCGCCTGCGCGCCGGTGCCGCCGTTTCGGTCGGCGCGGATGCGCAGGAGCGCGCCGAAAGGCTGCTCGATGCCGGCGTCGACGTCATCGTCATCGACACCGCCCACGGCCATTCGCAGCGCGTGCTCGATTCGGTCGCCGTCGTGAAGAAGATGTCCAACTCGGTGCGCATCATCGCCGGCAATGTCGCCACCGTACACGGCACCAAGGCGCTGATTGACGCCGGCGCGGACGCGGTCAAGGTCGGCATCGGCCCCGGCTCCATCTGCACCACCCGCATCGTCGCCGGTGTCGGCGTACCGCAGTTGGCCGCCGTCATGGCCTCGGCCGAGGAGGCCGACAAGCAGGGCATCCCGGTCATCGCCGATGGCGGCATCAAGTTTTCCGGCGATCTCGCCAAGGCGCTTGCTGCCGGTGCCAAGGCTGCCATGGTCGGCTCGCTGCTCGCCGGCACGGAAGAGAGCCCGGGCGAGGTCTATCTGCACCAGGGCCGGTCCTACAAAGCCTATCGCGGCATGGGCTCCGTCGGCGCCATGGCGCGCGGTTCCGCAGATCGCTACTTCCAGGCCGAGGTGCGCGACGAGCTGAAACTGGTGCCCGAAGGCATCGAGGGGCAGGTGCCGTACAAGGGGCCGGTCTCCGGCGTCCTGCACCAGCTCGCGGGCGGCCTGCGCGCCGCCATGGGCTATACCGGCGCGAAGACGCTGTCCGACTTCGCCGAGAAGGCGACCTTCGTGCGCATCACCGGCGCCGGCCAGCGCGAGAGCCACACCCATGACGTGTCGATCACGCGCGAAAGCCCCAACTATCCGGGCAATATGTAACCGAGCAGACGAATGACAGACCAGACGCCCGGCGCCGCCAATCCGCTCCGCAGCCCCGCCATTATCGCCCTGTTCGCGATCACGGCGGGGGTGTTTCTCTGGATCGTTCTGGTCACTGCGCCGGCCTTCGAACAGGCCGCCGGCGTGGCGCTGCCCGATGGCCGCATCTTCGGCTATCTGCCGTCCGACGTCGCTGCGATGCATGCCGCCGTCAAGGCCAATCCGGAAGCGGCGGTGATTGCCAATCGCCTCTACCGGACGCTCGAATTCATCCTTCCGGCGCTGGTGGCCCTGTCGGTCTCCCTGCTCGCCGCTTCGGGTTTCGCCGCGCTGATCAGGCTGGGCTCGACAATGTCCGTCCCGCTGACGCGCATCATCTCCGGCGCGATATCCGTGCCCTATCTGGTCATCGACCTGCGCGAGAACGGGCTGGCCCAGGCGCTGTTTTCCGCCCAGTCGCTCGCCGGCGACGTGCCCGTCGGCATCGCCCGCATGCTGCCCGCGTTCACCGCCTGGAAATTCGCCACGCTCGGCGCGGCTCTGCTGGTCGTCATCGCGATCTGGTTCCAGGTCGCGCTGCGCGCGCGCCGGCAGGCCGGAAAATAATCTTGATGAACCAGACCCTGATCTTCTGGCCAATCTTCGCGCAGGTCCTGCTGACCTTCGTCGCCTATCTCGTCATGAGCAAGCGCCGCATCGCCGCCGTGAAGGCCGGCGAGGCGAGGGCGCGCGATTTCGAGGTTCCCAGGGATCCGGAAAGGAGCGCGACCGCCGCCCGCAACGTCGCCAACCAGTTCGAATTGCCGGTGCTGTTCTACGTCGTCTGCCTCGCCTTCCATCAGGTCGGCGCGGTCGGCTGGATCGCGCTGCTTCTCGCCTGGGCCTTCGTCGCTGCGCGGGTAGCCCATGCCTGGCTGCACATGACATCCAACATCGTCATGCTCCGCCGCCGCCTCTTCATCGTCGGCTTCGCCATTGTCGGCCTGATGTGGGCGTGGCTGGCCGTCGCGCTTTTGACGATGGCTGGCTAGGCCGCCTCCGCCTGCGCCAGGATCCTGTCCGACACCGCTTTGATCGATTGCGCCAGCGCCCCGAAATCCGGCAGCCGCTTCGATGACTTGCGCCAGAACAGCGCGATGTCGCGATGCGGGGCGGGCGCGGCGAAAGGCGTGATTGTCAGCCCGCGCAGGCTCGCCGTCTCGCTCGGGATCGCGATTTCCGGCAGCAGCGTCAACCCCATCCCGTTGGACACCATCTGCAAAAGCGTCGTCATCGAGGTCGCGCCGAAATTGACCAGCCGCCGCTCGGTGCCCTTCGCGCAGACCGCCAGCGCCTGATCGCGCAGGCAGTGGCCCTCGTCGAGCAGCATCAGCCGGTCCAGCGCCACCTGGTCCTCGGTTAGCGGCGAATGCAGGATGTCCGATCCGCTGGTCGCGCTGGCGATATAGAACCGGTCGCGGAAAATATGCTCGGCATGCAGGTCCGGCTCGCTGATCGGTTCCGCCGCGACGATCGCATCCAGGCCGCCATCCAGCAACTCGCCCACAAGCGTGTCGGTGATCGTCTCGCGCACCTTCAGTTCCAGCATGGGATAATGCGCCTGCAGATGCGGGATCAGATGCGGCAGCAGATAGGGCGCGATGGTCGGTATCATGCCGATCCGCAAGCTGCCGACCAGCAGGCCGCGATCCTGCGCCAGCATTTCCTCCAGCGACTGCACGTCGCGCAGGATGCGGCGGATATGCGGCAGGATGCGCTGACCGGCCTCCGTCAGCACCACCCGTCCGTGCCGGCGCTCCACCAGCTTGCGCCCCAGCCGCGCCTCCATGTCCATGATCTGGGCCGACATGGCCGGCTGCGTGATGTTCACGGCGGCGGCCGCCTTGCCGAAATGCAGGGCGCGCGCCAGCGCGTCGAAATAATGCATCTGCTTGAGTGTCAGCTTCATAGTTTTTTCTTATCAATCAAATCGGAAATTACAATTTGAAATTATCGGTGGTCTGGCGCATTCCCTTTGAGGAAGGAATATCGTTCCGACGAATTTCAGACCGCGACAGGAGGAAAATCATGGACAAGAAAGTCGACTCGGGGAAATGCCCCGTCATGCACGGCGCCATCACCGAAACCGGTACGACGGTGATGGACTGGTGGCCGAAATCGCTGAACCTGGACATTCTCCATCAGCACGACACCAAGACCAACCCGCTCGGCAAGGACTTCGACTATCGCGAAGAGCTCAAGAAGCTCGACATCGAAGCCCTGAAGAAGGACATGCACGCCCTCCTGACCGAAAGCCAGGATTGGTGGCCGGCCGACTGGGGTCACTATGGCGGCCTGATGATCCGCCTGGCATGGCACTCCGCCGGCTCCTACCGTCTGGCTGACGGCCGTGGCGGCGGCGGCGCCGGCAACATCCGTTTCGCCCCGCTTAACTCCTGGCCGGACAACGGCAACCTCGACAAGGCGCGCCGCCTGCTGTGGCCGCTGAAGAAGAAATACGGCAACGCCGTCTCCTGGGCCGACCTGATCATCCTGGCCGGCACCATCGCCTACGAGAACATGGGCCTGAAGACCTTCGGTTTCGGTTTCGGCCGCAACGATATCTGGCATCCGGAAATCGACACCTATTGGGGCGCCGAGAAGGAATGGCTGGCACCCTCCGACAATCGCTACGAGGATGTCGGCAAACCGGACACGATGGAAAACCCGCTGGCCGCCGTCCAGATGGGCCTCATCTACGTCAACCCCGAAGGCGTCAACGGTCAGCCCGATCCGGTGAAGACCGCTGCCCAGATCCGCGAGACCTTCGCCCGCATGGCGATGGATGACGAGGAAACCGCGGCGCTCACCGCCGGCGGCCACACGGTCGGCAAGGCCCACGGCAATGGCGACGCCGGCGCGCTCAGTGCCGAGCCGGAAGCCGGCGAGATCGAGAGCCAGGGCTTCGGCTGGTTGAACCCGAACCAGGGCGGCAAGGCCGCCAATGCCGTCACCTCGGGCATCGAAGGCGCATGGACCACGAACCCGACCGTCTTCGACATGGGCTATTTCGAGCTGCTGTTCGGCTACGAATGGGAACTCACCAAGAGCCCGGCCGGCGCCAACCAGTGGCAGCCCGTCGACATCAGGGAAGAGCACAAGCCGGTTGACGCGTCGGATCCGTCGGTCCGCCGCATGCCGCTGATGACCGATGCCGACATGGCCATGAAAATGGACCCGACCTATCGCGCCATCTGCGAGAAGTTCATGGCCGACCCGGCCTACTTCAAGGACACCTTCGCCCGCGCATGGTTCAAGCTGACCCACCGCGACATGGGCCCGAAGGTTCGCTATTTCGGTCCGGACGTCCCGGCCGAAGACCTGATCTGGATGGATCCGATCCCGGCCGGCCCGACCAGCTACGATATCGGCGCCATCAAGTCCAAGATCGCGGCGTCCGGCCTCTCGGTGGCCGAAATGGTCGCCACCGCCTGGGACAGCGCCCGCACCTATCGCGGCTCGGATATGCGCGGCGGCGCCAATGGCGCGCGCATCCGTCTCGCCCCGCAGAAGGACTGGGAAGGCAATGAGCCGGCCCGCCTTGCCAGGGTGCTCGGCGTGCTCGAGCCGATCGCGGCGGAATACGGCGCAAGCATCGCCGATGTGATCGTCCTCGCCGGCAGCGTCGGCGTCGAGACGGCGGCCAGGGCGGCCGGTTACGACGTCACCGTTCCCTTCGAGCCGGGCCGCGGCGACGCGACCGACGAGATGACCGACGCCGACTCCTTCGACGTCCTGGAACCGCTCGCCGACGGCTTCCGCAACTGGCTGAAGAAAAACTATGTCGTCAGCCCGGAAGAGCTGCTGCTCGACCGTTCGCAGCTGATGGGCCTGACCGCCCATGAGATGACCGTTCTGCTCGGCGGCATGCGCGCCATCGGCGCCAACTATGCCGGCACCAAGCATGGCGTCTTCACCGACAAGGAAGGCGCGCTGACGACTGACTTCTTCGTCAACCTGACGGACATGGGCAACAAGTGGGTCCCGGTCGATGGCGGCATCTACGAGATCCGCGATCGCAAGACCGACGCCGTCAAATGGACGGCAACCCGCGTGGATCTCGTCTTCGGCTCCAACTCGATCCTGCGCGCCTATGCCGAGGTCTATGCCCAGGACGATGCGCACCAGAAGTTCGTCAACGACTTTGTCGCCGCCTGGGTGAAGGTCATGAACGCCGACCGCTTCGACGTCTGATCGGCTGCGCCGAAGCCATTCAACAAGAAAAGCCGGGGCGCATCGCGCCCCGGCTTTTTGTTAGCGAACGTCGGTCCGCCTTACCCCATGTAGAGCGACTTGGCGTTGACGAACTCCTTCATGCCGAAGCCGCCATGTTCGCGGCCGTAACCGGAGTCCTTCACGCCGCCGAAGGGCATGTTCGGAATCGCGAGATTGTAGGTGTTGATGCACACCATGCCGGTGTCGAAATGCTGCGAAGCCAGCTTGCGGGCGCGTTTCGTGTCCTTCGAGAAGATGCCGCCGCCTAGGCCGTAACGGCTGTCATTGGCGATCCGCATCGCGTCCTCGTCGTCCTTCGCCTTGATCACCGAGGCAACCGGGCCGAACAATTCGTCGTCATAGGCCGGCTGGCCCGGCTTGACGTCGACGAGCACGGTCGCCGGATAATAGGCGCCGTTCCTGTCCGGAACCTCGCCGCCGCATAGCGCGCGAGCGCCTTTCTCGATGCTCTCGTCCACCTGCCTGGCGAGTTTGTCGCGCAGATCCTCGCTCGCCATCGGGCCGAGACCAGTCTCTTCCTCCGTCGGATCGCCCATTTCGAACGACTTCATCCGCTCGGTGAAACGCTCGACGAACTGATCGTAATTCGCCTCGGTCACGATGAACCGCTTCGCGTTCACGCAGGTCTGGCCGTTATTGTAGATCCGGCCCTGGGCGCAGCTCTCGACGGCGACGTCGAGATCGGCATCGTCGAGCACGATGTAGGCGTCATTCGACCCAAGCTCGAGGACGGTCTTCTTCAGGTTCTCCGCCGCCTTTTGCGCCACCGTCCGTCCGGCGACATCGCTGCCGGTCAGCGTGACGCCGCGCACGAGATCGTTGGCGATCACGGCGTTCGACTGGTCATGGTCGATCATCAGCACGGTGAAGAGCGATTTCGGCAGCCCCGCCTTCTCGAACAGGTCGCGCAGGAGCAGCCCGCTGCCGGTGCAGATCGACGCGTGCTTCAGCAGGATGCCGTTGCCGGCCATGAGGTTGGCGATCGCGTAGCGCACCACCTGATAACTCGGAAAGTTCCAGGGCTGAATGCCGTAGATTACGCCGATGGGCGAATACGCGACGACGCCCGTTCCGCCGGGGATATCGCGTTCCTCGTCCGCAAGCTCGCCCGGACCCTGTTCTGCCGTGAAGTCGCAGATCGCCGCGCACAGATCCACCTCGCTGCGGCTGTCGCCGATCAGCTTTCCGACCTCCTCGGTCATCAGCGCGGCCAGTTCCTCGCGATTGTCGCGCAGTGTCTGGCCGATGGCGCGGATTGTGGCGGCGCGCTCTTCGGGCGAAACGAAACGCCATTTTTCGAAAGCTTCGTGACAGGCCTCGATTGCCTGGGCGACCTCCTCGTCGCTCATCCGTGTATAGGTGGCGATTTTTTCCTCGGTGGCCGGATTGATCGTCGTGATTGGGCCGCTCATGGCTGCCTCCTTTTCGTTCGGGGTGTCGTGGGCAAACGCATGGCCGGCGATTTGTTTCCACCGGAGCTGCCGTCATCGCGCGAAGTTGACCGGCTGCCATCGAGGCCCCGTTGACCGACGACAATGCGCGCCGGGCAACGGCCGCACATGCTGTTCCGGTCTTCATCTGAGGGAGATCCACCATGGAAAAACAACGCATCAGGGTCGAGCAGCATGGCGGGGCGGGCCTCGTCTGGATCGGCGGCTGGCTCTTCACGCTCGGCTATCTGCATCTCGGCTGGGGAAAGGGCGCGCTCGCACTTCTGATCTGGCCCTATTATCTCGGCGCGCATGTCGCGGTTCCTGCGGTAACAGGCTGAAAAGGCGGGTACGCCCGCTTGCCATTCCTCCGCCCGCTCTGTACCAACCTTCGGTTTTCAACGGAGCGAGATCATGCGCCTTGGCGGAAGAACGGCCGCAGCCATCGAGGTGTTGCGCGATATCGGGGAACGGCGCCGTCCGGCGGCCGATGCGCTGAAGGATTGGGGTCTGTCGCACCGCTTCGCCGGCTCCGGCGACCGCGCGGTGATCGGCAATCTCGTCCATGACGCGCTGCGCAAGAAGCTCTCGACCGCCCATCTCATGGACGACGAAAGCGCCGAAGCGCTCGTCTTTGGCACGCTGTGGCGGCAATGGGGCCTGTCCGCCGAGAAGCTGCATGAGCAGTTCGACGACGACAAATTCGCCCCCGAGATTCCGACGGCGCAAATGGATGCCGCCGCGAACCGCGACTTCGCCTTCGCCAAGCCGCATGTCGAGGCCGACATTCCCGACTGGTGCGCCGATTATTTCGAGGAGAATTTCGACGAGGAGTGGGTCGCCGAGGCGTCCGCGCTGTCGGAGCGCGCGCCTCTCGACATGCGCGTCAACACGCTGAAATCCGACCGCGACAAGGTCCAGAAGCAACTCGCCAAGTTCGGCGTCAAACCGACGAAAACCGCCCGCCACGGCCTGCGCATCGCGCCGGGCAAGGGGCCGGACCGCCTGCCGAACGTCCAGGCCGAACCCGCCTTCCAGAAGGGCTGGTTCGAGATCCAGGACGAGGGCAGCCAAATCGTTGCCGACCTCGTCTATGCGCAGCCCGGCGAGCAGGTCTTCGACTATTGCGCCGGCGGCGGTGGCAAGACGCTGGCCTTGTCGGCTTCTCTGGACAACAAGGGCCAGGTTCATGCTTGGGACGCCGACCGAAACCGCCTCGCGCCGATCTTCGACCGCCTGAAACGCGCCGGCACGCGCAACGTCCAGGTCCATGCCGCCGACGCCGATCTGTCGCCGCTCAAGGGAAAGATGGACCGCGTCCTCGTCGACGCGCCCTGCACGGGCTCCGGCACATGGCGGCGCAATCCCGACGCCAAGTGGCGGCTTACCCAGGCGGCACTCGAAAAGCGCATGGAGGAACAGGCCGACGTGCTCGACAAGGCGTCGGCTTTCGTGAAGCCCGGCGGCTTCCTCGTCTATGTCACCTGTTCGCTCTTCCCGCAGGAAAACGAATACCAGGTCTATGAGTTCGGCGAACGCCGGAAAGGCTGGGACCTGCTCTCGGCCGGCGAGGTCTGGCAGGATCTGTTCGGCTTCGACAAGGCGCAGCCCTGGTCGGCCGACATGAACTGCATAACGCTGACCCCGCGCTCGACCGGCACCGACGGCTTCTTCTTCGCGGTGATGCAGCGACACGCCTGAGGTGAACCCGAACCGGGTCTCGCGCGTAGTATGGGAAAGACACATCGCATCCGGAGGCGATAATGCAACCGACTGTCGCGCGCGCGACCCCGTGGAAATGGGGCACGCTTGTTCTCTTTCTCATCTTCGCACTCGGCGGCGGCACGCTGATCGGCGTCAACTTCATGCCGGGCGACTGGTACGCCGGCTTGGAAAAGCCGTGGTTCAATCCGCCGAACTGGCTGTTCGGTCCGGTCTGGACCATCCTTTATGTCATGATCGCCGTCGCCGGCTGGCGGACATGGCGGCGCGGTCCCGCGGGCCTGCCGATGCAGCTCTGGTTCGGCCAGATGGCGTTCAACTTCATGTGGACCCCGGCCTTTTTCGGCCTGCACCTGCCGGGCCTCGCGCTGCTGCTTCTGGCGGTCATGCTGGCCCTGATCGTCCTGTTCATCCGCCTGACCTGGAACCCGGATCGCGTCAGCGCGCTGCTCTTCCTGCCCTATGCGGCCTGGGTCTCGTTTGCTGGCCTGCTCAATCTCGCGATCTGGTGGCTGAACTGACCGGGACAGCAACGCTGACAGATTGGGCTTGGATTCCCTTGCGATAGCGCGGAATATCCGATCCGGGAGGAACAGGCCGGTGAACGCCGGCCTGATTTCCTTTGCGAACCCAGGTTTTCTGAATGCACTTTTCCCAGTTTGTCGTCGATTTCCTCGCCCAGGACAATCTCCTCGGCCATGTCAGCTATATCCTGGCGATCACCTCGATGATCATGCGCGCCATGCGATGGCTGCGCTTCTTCGCCATTCTCGCCGGCGTCACCGCCTTCTTCTATTACGGTTTTATCCGCGACGATTTCGTCAGCGCCTTCTGGGAATCCATCTATGTCGCGGTCAATGTCGTGCAGCTCTTCATCCTCTGGTTCGAGAACCGGGAGAGCCAGTTCAACGAGGACGAGCGCGCTTTCGTGCATGACGCGCTGATGGACCTCAAACCCGTCCATGCCGTCCGCATGGTGCGCATCGGCAAGGTCGAGACCATCGGCGAGGGCCAGCGCCTCCTGACCGAGGGCGAAAGCCCCGAACGGCTCTACTACGCCCTGTCGGGCGACATTCGCATCGTCCAGGACGGCATCCAGATCGGTACTTGCCATCGCGGCGACTTCATCGGCGAGATGAGCTTCCTCTCCCGCTCGCCCGCCAACGCTTCCGCCGTGACGGCGAGCGAATGCCGCTTCCTCGTCTTCGAACGCGCCGATCTGGCGAAACTGCTCGGCCGCCGCGAGCAGATCCGCCATGCGCTCCATGCCGGCGTGTCCCGCAACCTGCTTGCCAAGCTGAACCGCATGAATGCGAGTTCCCTGCTCAGGCAGACGGCCATGGTCGGCGTCTGACGAAACCTTTCTGCACACCGTGGTGCCGTCGGCAACCGCCGGCTCCCCGACCCTCCGCCGCCCGCGACGGAGAAGTCGGCTGTGCACTATCGCGGCCGATGCGCACACATTAAGGTTGGCTTCCCGGCTCGCCCGGCCGATGGTCGCGGCGGTGAGGCGCAAATTCATGGCGTTCGCCGGGCCGTTCAATGCTGTTTTTTGGAATGTATTAATGCTGTTGTCGCAAGTTGTTCACGATTTCACCGCCTGGCAAAATCTCTTCGGCCATCTGGTTTATATCCTTGCAATCGCCTCGATGATCATGCGCAGCATGACCTGGCTGCGCAGTATCGCGATTCTGTCCGGCATTTCCGGAGTCATCTATTTCGGCATCATCCGCGGCGACTATGTCAGCGCCTTCTGGGAATGCAGCTATATCTCGGTCAACATCATCCAGCTCTTCATCCTCTGGTTCGAGAACCGCGCGAGCCAGTTCGACGAGGACGAACGGCAATTCGTCCATGACGCGCTGATGGACCTGAAGCCAGTCCATGCGGCGAAGATGCTCCGGATCGGCGCGGTCGAGACGGTCGGGGAGGGGCAGCAACTCCTCGAGCAGGGCGAGACCCCCGAGCGGCTTTATTACCTGCTCTCGGGCGAGGTTCGCATCGTCCAGGACGGACAGCAGGTCGGCGCCTGCCATCGCGGCGACTTTCTCGGCGAGATGAGCTTCATCTCCGGCGCCGTCGCCAACGCGACCGCGCTCGCCAAGGAGCCCTGCCGCGTCCTCGTCTTCGAGCGCTCGCGGCTGGCGGAACTGCTCGCTCGCCGCGAGCCTCTTCGCCATGCGCTCCATGCCGGCGTGTCGCGCAACCTGCTGACGAAACTGAACCGCATGAACGCCCATTCCGTGCTGCGGCAAAACCGTCTGGCGGGCGCGTGATGGAAGCGTTCGAGAAGCGCGTGCGCGAGTCCTTTTCCCGCCAGCCGGCGATGGCCACCATGGGCGCGGCGATGGTTGAGGTGCGCCGGGGCCATGTCGTCATCGAGATGGACCATGACGATAAACTCACCCAGCAGCACGGTTTCCTGCATGGCGGCGTCGTCGCGGCGGTGCTGGATTCGGCCTGCGGCTATGCCGCGCTCACCCTCCTGCCGGCCGATGCCGGCATCCTGACCATCGAATTCAAGGTCAATCTCCTCGCACCGGCAAAGGGCGAACGCTTCCGCTTCGAGGGCGAGGTCGTCAAGCCGGGCCGCACGATATCTGTCGTCGACGGCGTCGCGCATGCTATCAGGGAGGGCGAGACGAAACGCATCGCGACCATGACCGCCACCATGATGACCGTCACCGGCCGCGACGACGTGAAGGATTGAGCCTGTCGTGGATGGATTGATGAAAACCGTCGGAAACGCCCGCGTCCTCTATGTGATGGCCGCCGACCCCGAATACGGCCCGCATCTCAGGGCGCGCTTTTCGCCGCTGATCTGCGGCGTCGGCCCGGTCGAGGCGGCGGTCAACGTCACCCGGGCGCTCGCCGCCGACAGGCCGGACGTCGTCGTGTCGCTCGGCTCCGCCGGCTCGCGCGCGCTGGAGCAGGCCGAGGTCTTCCAGGTCGCCTCGGTTTCCTATCGCGATATGGACGCCTCGCCGCTCGGCTTCGAAAAGGGCCGCACGCCCTTTCTCGACCTGCCGGCGGACGTGGAATTGCCGCATCGCATCGAGGGCCTGCCGTCGGTGCGCCTGTCGACCGGGGGCAACATCGTCTCTGGCGCCGCCTATGACGGCATCGACGCCGACATGGTCGACATGGAGACCTTCGCCATCCTGCGCGCCTGCATGGCCCATGACGTGCCCCTGATCGGCCTGCGCGGCGTCTCCGACGGCGCCGCGGACCTGCATCACTATGACGACTGGACGCAATATCTCCACGTCATCGACGAGAAGCTCGCCGATGCGGTCGACCGGGTCGAAGCCGCGCTCGAAAGCGGCCTGCTGGGATGAGCGGCAGCATCGCCGTCACGATCCGCCCGGTCGATCCGGGCGACGTGCCGGCGTTGTGCGACCTTCTGAACGAGGTCATCCGCGTCGGCGGCGCGACGATCTTCGAGCGGCCGATCACCGTCGAGGCCTTCATCGATCACTTCTTCAAGTCGCAGATCCAGATTTCCTTCCTCGTCGCCGCAGCCGATACCGGCGAATTGCTCGGCTTCCAGGTCCTGCTGACCCACGAGCAACTGCCGGACGATTGGGCCGACATCGCCACCTTCGCCCGCGTCGGCTCGCAGGCGCTCGAAATCGGCCGGGCGCTGTTCGCCGAGACGGTCATGATCGCCCGGCGTTTCGGCCTTTTGGCGATCAACGCCACCATCCGCGCCGACAATGAGGGCGGCCAAGCCTATTACGACGCGATGGGCTTCGTCACCTACAAGGTCGACGAGAAGGTGCCGCTGAAATCCGGCTACCGAGTCGACCGCATCTCCAAGGGCTACCGGGTCATTTCGGATTAGGCCGAAGCCATTCCACGACCGGCACTAATGCACTACATGGCCGTTCAGCCAGTCGATGACCTTGTCCCTGATTTCAGTCTGTCCGCAGACATCCGTACTGTTTGAGCTTATGGAAATCGGATAAGTGTCTTCAAACAGGCCATGCCATCTACATATCGTTGAAGCCGGTGACCGGTAACAAGCGTAGAAAAACTGCTTTTGTGGCCATTCATCCAACTTTATGAATACGTTTCCTTCCGAAAAGGGAAACGATGCTTCTGCTCTCGAGCGGGACTGACTGAAGCTCGTTTCATATTCGAGGATCGAGAAGCCACAATGTCGCTCGGCTACGCCCAGCCTCGAAATCAGCTGCGAAACGCATGCCGCATCGCCTCGGCGGCACCGCAATCCTGGCCCCGACGGGACCCCGATCGATGCGAGGTCGGAGAGCAAGAGAAATACGTTGTTTCGATAAGCGCTGAGGGCGGATCTCGATACGCTGTCGATGGAAATGCTCAGTAACTCACGAGAAGCGCCTGGCGGTGCTTCGCCGCCAAGAAGAATATTGCCGTCCGAGAGGAAAAGATTGATGGCCAATTCCTCCTTGTCCCCGGGACCGGAGATGATGTTTGTCATTAACACGCGCTTCGGAATATCGAAGTCGATGCTCTTCTTGCTGAAGACAGCCCGCGAACTCAGCCCTTCGGAGGTCGGCAGCCGGTCATAAAGATGGAGACGGATATCGACGCTGTCGCCACCGAACATGGATGAGTAGATAGCCTGAAACGCCGGCGCCCTCATGCGCAGTTCGACAACATCGCCGTCACGCCCGTCACTGCATCCTGCGAGAAGCGCTACACACAGCGCCATGCAAGCTGCAGATGCGAGACGATTAAGCGATGCCGGCATCTCCAAAAATAAATCTCGCAAATAAATTACTTATCGCATCATTTATTATTGCTTCTTCTCACGCAATTTCTGGTTTTTATTATGATTAAGGGGGTTTAAAATAGCGAGAGTATACGACATCCCATCGAACCTTCTTCGCTTTTGATGCTACCGGCTATTCTGCCACGCCGTCCGCGGGCGTCATCGCAAACACTGTCAACGTCAACGCCGCCACCCGCTTCGACAACGAGCGCGGCCAAGCCTGTTACGACGCGAGGAGCTGCAGGGTCGTTTCGGGGCCTTGGGACCGGAACGAAAACGCCCCGCTCGTCGAGCGGGGCATTGATATGGGAATGGTGAAGGCCGTTCAGGCCGCTTTCTTGTTGAGCTTGTCCTCGGCAAGCCGCGTCAGCTTGGAATCGGCGCTCTTTTCTTCCTCGATATTGTCGCGAAGCGGCGCGATGGCGTGTTCATGGCCGAGAAGCTTGGCCCAGGTCAGCAGCGTGCCGTAGCGCGTGATCTCGTAATGCTCGACAGCCTGGGCGGCGGCGATCAGCGCGGCGTCCAGCGTGTCGGTATCCTCGATCTCGTCCATCAGCTCCTCGGCTTCCTTGACGATGCCTTCGATGGCCGGGCATTCCTCGCCCTCGGGCTTCAGGCCCAGCACCTCGAAGACGGTTTCCAGCCGGCCGATCTGGCCTTCGGTTTCCGAGAGGTGATCCTTGAAGAGCTTCTTCAGGGACGGGTTGGTGCTCTTCTCGATCATCTTGGGCAGGTTCTTGCGGATGAAGTTCTCCGCGAAATAGACGTCCTTGAGCGTATGCTGGAACAGGTCTGATAGGTTCTTGACGGTCATTGGGGGGCTCCGTGTCAGGGGTGCGGACTCGTTGTCCGCCCCCTGAAAACGCGGCGCCGGCCTCTCTGTTCCTTGCAAGGGCCGGGCGAGGGCCGTTTTTTACGGTCGCGCCGCCAGCCCCTCGCTGTCGCCGAAGAACAGGCCGAGCATTTTCAGCGTCTGCGCGCCGTCGCGCGAGGCATATTCGATGCCGCCATCCTTTTCGTGCAGCTGCCATTCGCCCTTGCGGCCGTCGTTCCACTCTGTGGCGTATCCGTCTTCGTTCAGCCGCCAGCGGCCGGAAAAGGCCGTGCCGTCCTCGAGCCGCATCTGGCCCGTGCCGTCCTCGCCGAGATAGACGAAGGCCGGCTTGCCGTTGCGCTCCAGCATGTGGGTGCGCCCGACGGTCAAAAGGCGCAGCATGTCTCCTGTGATCAAATTCATTTTGGTTTCCTCTCGGGGTTGATCGCGCAAGATAGTCAAGTAGATTGACTATCGAGCGAAATACGCCAGTCGGGAAAAATGGTCAAGCAACTTGACGAAAATAATGCGGGGCCGGATCATGTCGGCATCCGGCTCTGGGGCGCTTACGAGGCCTGGAAAGCGGAATTCGTCAGCGCCATGGTCGAGGCCGGCCACGCCTGGTTCACCCCGTCGCGCGCGACCCTGCTCGGTTTCGTGCCGCGCACGGGCCTGCGCCAATCGGATCTGATCGCCCGCATGGGCATTTCGAAACAGGCCGTGCAGCAACTCGTCGACGGGCTGGAGGGGGAGGGCGTACTCGAACGGATCGCCGACCCCGACGACAAGCGCGGCCGCATCCTCCGGCACACCGAAAAAGGCCGCGCCGCCCTCGACGATGCCGACCGCATCAAGGCCGAGATCGAAACCCGCTACCGCGCCCGCCTCGGTGAGGAGCGCTTCCGGTTGCTGGTCGAGGCGCTGGGCGAGGTGCGGAGAGGCGGCTGAAGACAGCATGCCCTCCGTGCGCTACCGCGCCTGCTCTTCCGCCTCCGCTGCTTCCGACTCCGCATTCTCCGCCGCCCAGGTTCCCGCCGCCTCCACAGCCACGGGCGTCGCGGTCGGCAGCACGCCGAGATAGCTCTCGGTCTCGGCAACCGGCACGGCCGCGCGCTTCGTCATGCGATAGAGCGCGTAGAGCGCGATCCCCGCGAATGTCGCGCCCAGCACCAGCCAGAAGGTGAAGGGGCCGAACCGTTCCATGCCGAAGCCGGTCGCCAGCGGGCCGGCAATGGCCCCCAGCCCGAAGGTAAAGACGAGACCGCCGGATGCCGCCGGCATCTGCTCGGTGGTCAGGAAGTCGTTCGTATAGGCCAGGAACAGGGCGTAAAGCGGCGTAGTCACGCCGCCGGCGATGAAGGCGGAGAGCATCAGGAACCACACCTGTCCGCCGGAGATAAACCCGACCGCGCAGAACAAGACGCCGGCTGCCGACGCCCCGAAGATCAGCCTGCGCCGGTCCATCCGGTCCGACAGCCAGCCGATCGGATATTGCAGCACCAGCGCGCCGGCAAACAGCATCGCGACGAACAGCGCGATCTGGTCCGCCGGCATGCCGATCTGCGAGCCGAACACGGCGCCCATGCCCGACTGCGTGGCGTAGACGCTGCCGAGCAGGAAGATCCCGACGGTGCCGAGCGGCGATTGGAAAAAAAGCTCGCGCAGTGGCATCGGCCGGGCGACCTCGGTCGTCGGCGTCCGGCTGGCCGACAGCAGGATCGGCGCAAACGAGATCGAAACCAGGATGGACGCGCCGATGAACAGCACCGAGGTGCCCGCATCGCCGAGCGTGAGGAGCCATTGCGCGCCGATGATCCCCAGCGTCTGCGAGATCATGTAGGCCGCCAGCACCTGGCCCCGCGTCTCGTTGGTGGACGCATCGTTGAGCCAGCTTTCGGCGGTGACATAGATGCCGGACATGCAGAACCCCACCAGCAGCCGCAGCAGCGTCCACGCCCAGGGTTCGGTCACAAGCGGAAAACTGATCAACGCCGCCGACATGAAGCTGCCCAGCGCCGCGAAGACACGGACATGGCCGACGCGCCGGATCAGCACCGGCGTAAAGCGCGCGCCCGAGAGAAAGCCGGCGAAATAGGCCGAGGTGACGACGGCCAGTGCGGTCGCCGAAAACCCCTCGATGCCGCCGCGCAGGCCGATCAGCGTGAACTGCATGCCGTTGCCCAGCATGATCAGCAGTATGCCGAGCAGAAGCGCCCACACCCCGGACAATGTCTTGAACATGCAGCGTCCCTTCGCGCAGTCGGAGATCATCCTCTGCAGTCAGCTTCGCGCAGACCACCCTCCGCAACGCCCGTTGCAGCGCCGCATCGGCGTTCGTTTACGACAAATCGCCCGAAACGGCGGCCTTCCGGGCGCGCTCCTCTCTTCTCCCTCGTGGGAAAAGGTGGATGATGGCGCGGGGGTTAAACCTTGCGACAAAGCGCTGATTCCCGGGCAAATTGCGCCAATCTTGTCCACCGCCTCCAAACCTCCACGACACTGTCCGGCGTAACCGGAGGCAAGGCATGGAGTTCAACTGGCGCGGGGCGATCGATCGCAATTGCGAGTTATTGTGCGACATCGCATTCCGGCTGAACGGCAGAATGGATTTGGGAGCAATCAACTGTCTCGACTGGTTTTGAAGTCCCGAGAAATGCTGTTTGGCTTATGAGAAGCTGTCAGATTGCATCGTAAATTGCTGCGCTTTCCGGGGGCGATCGGAGAGACAAAACTTTTACTACAAACCAATCGATATGCGTGTGCAGGTCTGCAGGCAAGCGAGAGAATTCACAAAAAAGTGATTGATTTGGGTATTGACACCATATTTAGGCCCAAGAAAAAACACACTTTCTGTTAACCTATTGAATGTTATACATAAATAAGTTTTCCACCGCGCTTGTAAGTCCATAGCTTAATTAATACACTTAGTTAGACATGGGAGAGGGATTGACAAGCGCGCCTTTAAAATATAGAGGCGCCGCCTTTTTCCAAAGCTTTACCGAGGGAAACGATATGAGCAAGCTAGATTTCCAAGGGACTATCACAAAAGTCAGCCCTGACGGAAGCGCAGCTGTCGTTCGCCTAGATGAGAAGGTAAGTGGCAAGGATCTAGCGGTGATTTCTACCGATACTGCTGGCCGAATCAAACTAATGAACGGCGTTGGTGCCCTAAAAAAAAATACTAAGGTAATTGGCACAGCCCTCGCTGGGCCCGATGCGCTGCGAGCGATATCAATTCGCAAAGTGCCCAACTCTACGCGTTGACTACTTTTTTTTTATGCTGCTAACCATAGGACCGATAGATCCTATGGTTAGCTTGCAATGACTTCTGATTCTCAAACTTCATCAGATACTTCTGAAAACGAAATCACCGTGCCATCGCCCACTTCTGAAATGGGCGATGCTTTTGCAAGCAAAGTGGTCCGCAAGGCGCGATTAAGTGGGAAGCACGAGTACTTCATACCCAATGTTGAGAAGCTGTTTGTTGGGGACGTAATCCTTACTCGCAATAAGAAAAATGGGGTTGCAGCCTCGAACATTGTTGAGGATTACCAAAAGGAAATTCGAAAATTCGCTAGCGAGCACGCCTATTGGTGCCACGCTATGGTTTATGTCGGCCATTTACATGTTGTTGAATCCGTAAAAAAGCGGTTCTTTGATGGGCTTAAATTCCGAAATGGATCAAAAATATCAGATCTTGTAGACTTTACAGAATCTCACGAGCTTCTGATATGTCGATCCAAGCAACTGAAGTCAAAATTTTGGGATTTACGTCATAAAATTGGTCGATACGCTTTAGCTGATGCAACAATTTTGAAAAGAAAATACGGAACCACTAGGGTTTTGAATGAGCTATTTGCGAAAAATTATAGAAAAGAAAAATTGACTGAAGAGGTTATTTGCAGCGAATACGCACTGGAGATTCTTGCCCGCGGCGGCGAATGTATGGTCGAAGAGTACGAAAAGATAGGAACAGAGCCTGATTACTGTTTCTTTCCTGCGGATTTTAGTGCGTCCGAAGAATTTGAGAAAATACCTCTTCCAAAAATGAAATTAGTTGGATTCTGAAGCGTTCGATACGCTTGCGAAAATTACGTCCACATCACGCAGGAAATTCTCACCTGCGTTGGATAACCGTGATATTGCTATCCACCCAACCCCTTAGCCCACCTCACTATTCGCCACTTAAGCCTCGCTTTCTATCCACCGCCCCCAAAAAGCCCCTCACAATCCCGGCACCAACCGGAGGCGGAGCATGGAGTTCAACTGGCGCGGGGCGATCGATCGCAATTGCGAGATATTGTGTGACATCGCATTCCGGCTGCTGGTCATGGCCGGGATCCAGGCGGGGCGGTCCAATCCGACCCTCCCGCGCCATCTCTATCTGCGCATCCTCTCAATCCTGCGCCCCGCCGAATTCGCCGCCCGCCGCCTCATCGCCATGGCCGCCTGCAAGCTGGTGACGATCACCATGCGTCCAACCAAAGAGCGCGGAAGCCAGCCACCAAACTCCGTCATCCTCGGGCCTGACCCGAGGCCCCATTCCGGAGAGCCCGAGACATCTTCGAAGATCGAGAACGAAGCAACACCTTCGGACATCAGTGGCAGCCTCCAGCCTTACGGGGTGGGGCCTCGGGTCATCCTCGGGCTAAACCCGAGCACCACGGATGGCGTCCTTGCCAAGTCGCCGCGAAGAGCCGTCGACGCCGCATCGAGCGACACCATCCCCGCCTTCGCGCTGTTCGATCCGTTC
>PAKZ01000035.1 GCA_002706335.1 Ahrensia sp. | reverse complement strand
GGGCTTTCGCGTGAGGAAAAGGCCGCGGTTTCACCGAAATTGCGGCCGGCCGATCACGGTCTTGCCCAAGGGCAGCCGGAACCGCGCCGGCAGCTTTCGCAGGACGCGCAGCTCTATGCGCCGCGCAAGGGACAACTGGACGATCACGGCCGTTCTGCCCCCCAGGGGCAGTCCTCTTCCGAAGAGGATCAGCTGGAGATACCGGCGTTTCTGCGCCGCCAGGCGAACTGACCTTGCAGGACTGTAACAAGCGTGAGAGGCAGGCTGTTTCGCGCAGCCTGCCTCTTCACGTTAAGTGTATGAATGCAAAAGTTTTTCCGAAACTGCGCCGGATTGACCATCTGGTAACATTTGGTAAAAAAGCGTGATTTGGTCCGAAAGGCGACTCGCGGATAATGTCGCCGTGAAGAGGGGAGAACCGGCCTGCTTAAGCTGGCGGCATGGTTCGCGGACAAGAGCCAATGAGCCTCGCTGCCAAGCGATGCGTCAGCGGAAAGGCCGATGGGGACCGAATTGTTAGGATACCAAGCCACGCTCTGCGACAGGGCAGAACTCTCCGGCATTGCCGTTCACAGTGGTGAACAGGTTTCGATAAGATTGCTTCCAGCTTCTCCTAACACTGGAGTGCAATTCAGGCGAATTTATGAAGACGGTACAGTCGCGAGTATCTCGGCGGTGGCCGGGCATGTCGGCGCGACGGATCTATGCACCATGCTTGGCGACCCGTCGGGCGTGCATGTTGCGACCGTAGAACATCTTATGGCGGCTTTCTGGGCGACGGGCCTCGACAATGTCATCGTCGAGATCGACGGCGGCGAAGTGCCGGTGATGGACGGATCCAGCCAGGTTTTCATCGAAGCTATCGACGAGGCCGGCATCGTACACCATGCCGTTAAGCGCCGTTACGTGCGGGTGAAAAAAACCGTGCGCGTGGAAATCGGCGGCAGCTGGGCCGAGTTCCGTCCGCATCAGGGAACCCGCTTTGAGGTCGTGATCGACTTCGACAGCCCGCTGATCGGCCGTCAGGAATTCAAGGCCGACGTGAATGGCGACGTGTTCCGTGAGGAACTGGCCGATGCACGCACTTTCGGTTTCATGAAGGATGTCGGGCGGCTTTGGGCTTCGGGTCATGCGCTCGGGTCTTCGCTGGAAAACTCCGTAGTCATCAGCGACGAGCACACGGTCATCAATCCGGAAGGCCTGCGTTATAGTGACGAGTTCGTTCGTCACAAGACGCTGGATGCGATTGGCGACCTTGCGCTGGCAGGCGCGCAGTTCATCGGCTGCTACGCGTCCTATCGCGGCGGTCACCGCCTCAACGCGGCAGCGCTGAAAGCGCTTCTGACCGATCGCACAGCCTACGAGATCGTCGAGACCCCGGAAGAGCGTCAGCGCGTCTTTTCCGGTGATTTCGTCACGGTCGCGGCCGCACAGGCCCAGGCGCATGCGCCCTGGATGCTCTGAGTTCCTGGCGCAACAGCTCAGTATTGTTTGGTGGATCCGCCGCTCATTGAGTGGCGAGAGCCTCCGTGCCACAAAATCGCGACATTCCCGTCGCACGGCGTTGCCGGTCGGGGCGTGACGCGGTATGTGACGGCATCGCGCAAGCGGTAGCGACACCTACCGCGGAAACAGGATACGGAACATGGCGATGGTGACTGCGGGAAAAGCGATACGTGGCGGCAAGGTTGCGGCGAGAGCCGTGGTGGTGGCTGCGCTTGCCGGCCTGCTTGGAGCTTGCGCCAGCAAGGACAAGGGTGTCGACCTGCAGAGCTATGTCGACACGATCGAGCCGGCGGATGTTCTCTATAACCAGGCGCTCGCCAACATGAACAGCGGCAAGCTCAACGAGGCGTCGCGAAAGTTCGAGGCCGTCGACCGTCAGCATCCCTATTCGGAATACGCCCGCAAGGCGAATGTCATGGCGGCGTTCACGTCCTACAAGATGGGCAAGTACAGCGACGCGATCAATGCGGCGCGCCGCTTCGTCAATCTCTATCCCACGGACGAGGATGCAGCCTACGCGCAATATATTATCGGCCTCTCCTATTACGCGCAGATCCCGGAAGTCACGCGCGACCAGCGCAATGCCGTTCTGGCGATGCAGAATTTCAATGAGCTGATCGAGCGCTACCCTGATTCGGTCTATATCGAAGACGCCAAGACCAAGCTGCGCGCCGCCCGCGACCAGCTTGCCGGCAAGGAAATGCAGGTCGGCCGCTATTATCTGGAACGGCGTGAATATCCGGCCGCGATCAATCGCTTCCGCACGGTGGTCGAGGACTACGCCAATACACGTCATGTCGAAGAGGCATTGGCGCGACTGGTCGAAACCTATCTCGCGATGGGTCTCGTTTCCGAGGCGCAGACAGCCGCCGCGGTTCTTGGGCACAACTTCCCGGACAGCCAGTGGTATGCGGATTCCTACGCCTTGCTGCAATCCGGCGGACTGCAGCCGCGCGAGAACCAGGGTTCGTGGATATCGCGCGCCACGAAGGGTATCATCGGAGCCTGATGCGCGCTTCCGTGGGAACCTGACCTATCATGCTCTCGCAGCTCTCGATCCGCGATATCGTCCTGATCGAGGCCCTCGACATAGATTTCTCAAAGGGGCTTTCGGTGCTGACCGGCGAGACGGGCGCCGGCAAGTCTATCCTTCTCGACGCCTTGTCGCTGGCGCTCGGTGCCCGCGGCGACGCCTCTCTGGTCCGACACGGCGCCAAACACGGGCAGGTGGCGGCCTTATTCGATCTTGCTCCGACCCATCCGGTTCGTGGCCTCCTTGAGGAAAGCGGCATCGATACCGAGCCCGGTGAGCCGGTCATACTCCGGCGCATGCAGTCCGACGATGGCCGAACACGCGGCTTCGTCAACGATCAGCCGGCCAGCGCCGGGCTCTTGAAAACCATCGGCCGCGCCCTTGTCGAGATCCATGGCCAGCACGACGACCGGGCCCTGGTCGACGCCGCCACCCACCGCGATCTGCTCGACGCCTTTGGCGGTTTGAAGACCGAGTCTGCGCATGTGGCGTCGCTTTATCGCTCCTGGAAATCGGCCGAGAAGGCTTTAGCCGACCATCGTGCCCGTGTCGAAGAGACCGCGCGGGAAGCCGATTATCTTCGCGCGTCGCATGAAGAGCTCTCATCGCTGGCGCCGGAGCCGGGCGAGGAGGAGGACTTGGCCGAAAAGCGCGCTCAGATGATGCGCGCCGAGAAGATCGCCGGGGACCTGAACGAGGCGAATGACGTGCTGTCCGGGCAGGCTTCGCCGGTGCCGCATATCGCGAGCCTGTTGCGGCGGCTGGAGCGCAAGGCCGCCGAGGCTCCCGGGCTTCTGGAGGAGGTCAATGCGGCGCTCGGATTGGCTCTCGACCACCTGGCCGATGCGCAGGAGCGGATCGAGGCGGCCGTGAACACGTCGGAATACGATCCGCGCCAGTTGGAAGCGATCGAGGAGCGGCTGTTCGCGTTGCGCGCCGCCTCGCGCAAGTTCAATGTCGCGGTCGACGATCTGCCGGCGCTGGCCGTGCAGTTCGCCGATCAGCTTGCCGATCTCGATGCCGGGGAGAACCGGCTGAAGGAACTGGAGAAGGCGGCGGCCGAGTCTGGCGAGGTCTATGACCGGGCGGCTGCGGGATTGTCGGAGGCGCGACGGAAGACTCGTGCCGATCTTGTCGAGGCAGTCACGGCGGAGCTTCCCGACCTGAAGCTGGAACGGGCCGAATTCATCGTCGAGATGGAGAGCGATCCGGCGCAGCGTTCCGAGGACGGTATAGATCGGGTCGAGTTCTGGGTGCGCACCAATCCGGGCACGCGTGCGGGTCCGATGATGAAGGTCGCGTCCGGCGGCGAACTGTCCCGCTTCCTGCTGGCCTTGAAGGTGGCGCTCGCCGACCGCGGGTCCGCTCCCACGCTGGTATTCGACGAGATCGACACCGGCGTAGGCGGCGCGGTGGCCGATGCCATCGGATCACGGTTGAGGCGTCTTGCCGGCACGGTGCAAGTGCTATCCGTCACGCATGCGCCGCAGGTCGCGGCGCGGGCGTCGACCCACTATCTGATCGCCAAGGCGGCCTCGCATGGCGAGCAGGTGGTGACCTCGGTCTCCTCGATGGGCGAGGACGAACGACAAGAGGAAATCGCGCGCATGCTTGCCGGTGCGACGATCACCAACGAGGCGCGTGCGGCCGCGGCGCAATTGTTGAAGGCTGAGTGATTTCGCTTCGGAGCAAGTTGAAATCGGCTTTGCCCGCCGGATGTTCGCCGCTAAATTCCGCAGCAATGAGAGTCGGATAGGCGGCATGGCGGATACAAAGCTTACACCTGTTGAGAAATTGAATCAGGAGGAAGCCGCCGCCGAATTGGCGCGGTTGGCCGCCGAGATCGCGGAGCACGATGCGCGCTATCACCGCGAGGATGCACCGACGATTTCGGATGCGGAGTACGATGCGCTCAAGCGGCGAAACTTCGCCATCGAGGAACGCTTTCCGGACCTTAAGCGCGCAGATTCGCCAAGCGAAAAGGTCGGCGCCGCTGTCTCCGAAAAGTTCGAAAAGATCCGCCATCGCATTCCGATGCTGTCGCTCGACAATGCATTCAATGACGAGGACGTTCGCGATTTCGTGGCCCGGGTGCGCCGCTTCCTGAAATTGGCGGAGGATGCGCCGCTGCGAATAACGGCGGAGCCGAAGATCGACGGGCTGTCTCTGTCGTTGCGTTACGAGGATGGAGATCTGGTATATGCGGCAACGCGGGGCGACGGCACGACCGGCGAGAATGTGACCGCGAATGCGCGGACAATTGACGACATTCCAAATAACCTGAAAGGCAATCCGCCCGCTGTGATGGAAGTGCGCGGCGAGGTCTATATGACCAAAGAGGATTTCGCCGAACTGAACGATAGGCAGGCGGCGGCCGGCAAGCAGACCTATGTCAATCCGCGCAACACGGCGGCGGGCTCTCTGCGTCAGCTCGACGCTTCGGTCACCGCGGGGCGGGCTCTGAAATTCTTCGCCTATGCGTGGGGCGAAGTTTCGGAGATGCCTTCCGACACACAGATGGGCATGGTCGGGGTGTTGAAGGATTTCGGCTTTGTTACCAATCCGTTAATGGCTGTCTTTGACAGTGTTGAGAAACTGCTCGAACACTATCATGCCATCGAGATGGAACGCGGCGAGCTCGCCTATGACATCGACGGCGTCGTCTACAAGGTCGATGATCTGAAGCTGCAGGAGCGGCTCGGTTTCGTCTCCCGCAGTCCGCGTTGGGCGATCGCCCACAAGTTCCCGGCCGAAAAGGCGATGACGACGCTGAACGCCATCGACATCCAGGTTGGCCGGACGGGGGCGATCACACCGGTCGCCCGGCTCGAGCCGGTCACGGTCGGCGGCGTGGTGGTCGAGAACGCGACGCTGCACAATGCCGAGGAGATCGATCGGCTCGGCGTGATGATCGGCGACACGGTGATCGTGCAACGCGCCGGCGACGTCATTCCGCAGATCCTTGGTTTCGTGGAGGAGAAACGGCCGCAGGACGCAAAGGCGTTCGAATTTCCGACGGTGTGTCCCTGCTCGCTGGAAACGCCGATCCTGCGTGAGACCAATGCAATCGGCGAGGAAAGCGTGGTACGGCGCTGTTCGGGCGAGTTCGCCTGTCCGTTCCAGCGCAAGGAGCATTTGAAGCATTTCGTCTCGCGCAGGGCCTTTGACATCGAAGGGCTCGGCGACAAGCAGATCGAATACTTCTTCGACGATGAGGGCGGGCTCGAAATCAAGACGCCGGCCCAGATCTTCACATTGAAGACGCGCGACGAGACCGCGCTGACCAAATTGAAGAACCGTGACGGTTATGGCGAGACTTCGGCTCGAAACCTGTTCGACGCAATCGAGGAGCGGCGTACCATTCCGCTGGAACGCCTGATCTATGCACTTGGCATTCGTCATGTTGGCGAGTCCACGGCACGGACCTTGGCCCGCGCCTATGGGAACTGGACTTCCTTCGAGGAGGCGGCCCTCAGGATCGCCGGCGGCGACGAGGCGGCGCGCGAGGAAATGGACGCGCTGGAGGATATCGGCGATGCCGTGATCGATTCGCTCGCACGCTATTTCAACGAACCGCACAATCGCGACATGGTCGAAGCGCTGGTCGCCGAGCTGACTATCGAGGAGGCGGAGAAGCCGCAGACCGACACAGCGCTCGCGGGCAAGACGATCGTGTTCACCGGATCGCTGGAGCGAATGTCGCGCGACGAGGCGAAGGCGATGGCGGAGCGCTTCGGCGCCAAGGCAGCGGGCTCGGTGTCGAAGAAGACCGATCTCGTGGTTGCCGGGCCGGGGGCGGGATCGAAGCTCGTCAAGGCGCAGGAATTCGGCGTCGAGGTGATCGACGAGGACGAGTGGTTCCGTCGCGTCGAGAATATGTGAGCGCCGTTACTTCCTGCGCGTGCGCGTGAACTTCATCGTGTGTCCGGCGATCGCTTCCGGGGTACCCGTCCAGGCATAGGCAAGCAGCGCCGGTTCGTGCGAGGACGTTCGGATCGTGTGCGTGGTTCCGGCCGCGTTAAAGATCATTGATGGCGGGCGGAAGACGCCGAGGGCGTTTTCAGACACCGCGCCGGATAGCACGATGTAGCTTTCCGTGATCCCGTCATGACGATGCGAAGGATAGACGCAACCCGGTGCGAACAGGACGAAGCCCAGAACGAGATCCTCGCAGCCAATGAAGCCCGCGGGACCCATAACATCTGTGTAGCCGTATTTTCGTGCGAGCGTCGGCCGGACATTCTCATAGCCATATTCCCAGCGTAGGCGCGGAGCGAGCTTGGCGGCGGTGCGGACGAATACCTCCGTCGGCTCGCGCTCGCCGTTGTCGAACGCCCGGCCGAGATGGGTTGCCACTGGCAAGGCCGACGGTTCGGGCGAACGCATCGCCGGATTGGCTTTCATAATCCTGGCGATCCTCTCGCGGACGATGCGCATATGCGCGCGGATCGGCGAACTGCCGCCCGTCGGCGCATAGCGGTAGGCGGTCTCGAATTCTCGCAGCAGATAGAAGAGGTCGGTATCGTCCGAGAGAAGCGGAGAGGCGGGAATCTGCAAGTCGGCCGTCACCCGGGTTCTCCGTGTCAGAAAGATTGTTCACGCGGCCGTTCGGCTTGCTCTGGCCGAGGAGCACTTCCAACCAATATGCCGGGAAAGGCATTTTGGAAGACCCAAAAACGTCATCTTCTGCGGTTTTGGCGGCCTGCCGGATCGCTCACTGCGATCGTGTGTCCTGCGATCGGCCGAAAGGCTTTACGCGACGTACCGGCAAACGATCTTGCTTGTCTCCCTGACAATTTTTTCGATGACCGGTCAGTAGTGTTGACCTATACCGCCCACACGGAGGCGTATATTCAATGAATCCCAGGCGAGAGATGATCGACGGCGTGTTGTCCGCCACGCCAGCCATGATCGCCGCCGCACCATTCGGCCTGCTGTTCGGCGCGCTCGCCATCGATAACGGTATGTCCGTTTTTGAGGTGGCGCTGATGAGCGCGACGATCTTCGCCGGCGCGAGCCAGATGGTCGGTATCGACCTGTTTGGCGACAGGATTGCGCCCTGGTTGATCGTGCTGTCGATCTTCGCCGTTAACTTCCGGCACGTGCTCTATTCCGCGGTGATCGGGCGGCATACGCGATCCTGGGCCGCGTGGCAGCGTTTTGTCGGTTTTTTCTTTCTGATCGATCCGCAATTCGCGGAAGCGGAAAAGCGGGCCGAGTCCGGGAAGCCGTTGAGTTTTATCTGGTTCGTCAGCGGCGGGCTGACCTTCTACGTTACTTGGCTGTTCGAAGGCTGGCTCGGCGCGGTGTTCGGCAGCCTCGTGAAGAACCCGGCCGACTACGGCATCGATTTCCTGCTGACGGTCTATTTCCTCGTTCTCGTCATGGGCTTCCGCAAGCGCTCAAACTGGCTGCCGGTCGTCATCGTCAGCGCGGTGGTCTCGGTTGGCGCCTATATGCTGGTCGGCTCGCCCTGGCATGTCTCGATAGGAGCCATCGCCGGCGTGGCGGTCGCTGCGGCCATCGGCGGCAGGCCGAAGATCATGGTGGAATAGGCAATGGAGATCTCGATCAATACGTGGATCATCCTCGCCGGCGGACTGGCGACCTATTTGACGCGCATCGGCGGGCATTTGGTCCTGTCGCGCTTTTCGTCGATCCATCCGCGCGTCGAAGCGGCGCTGAACGCGGTTCCCGCGGCCGTGCTGACCACGCTCGTCGCGCCTGCCGCGGTCTTTTCCGGGCCGGCGGAGGCGGCGACGGTCATCGTTGCGGCGCTGGCGGCGCTCTACCTGCCGGGAATGGCGGTTTTCGCCATCGGCTGGGCGGCGATCCTCGCCTTCCGCGCGCTCATCGGCTGAGCGGCTCGGTCATTTTCTCCAGCCAGCCCGTCACGCCTTCGTCTTCGATCAGCGGCGAGACTTCCTCGCGGACCCGCGTATGATAGGCGTTCAGCCAATCGAGCTCCGTCTCGTCGAGCAGCGCGACATCGATAAGCCGCCGGTCGATCGGGCACAGGGTCAGCGTTTCGAAGCCATGCATGGCGATCTCGCCGCCCTCAGGTATCTCGGCCGGACGGACGAGAACGAGGTTTTCGATGCGGATGCCGTGCGAGCCGGCCTTGTAGTAACCGGGTTCGTTGGAGACGATCATACCCGGCAGCAGTTCCTGCATGCCGCGCTTGGAGATCGATTGCGGGCCCTCATGCACGCCGAGGAAGGAACCGACGCCGTGCCCGGTGCCGTGAGCGTAGTCGAGCCCCGCCTGCCAGAGCGCCTTGCGGGCGAGAATATCGATGTCGACGCCGCGCGTGCCAGCCGGGAAGCGCGCCAGGGATATGGCGATCATGCCCTTCAGAACCAACGTGAAATGGCTGCGATATTCGGCGGTTGGCTCGGCGATCGGGATGACGCGTGTAATGTCGGTGGTGCCGTCATGATACTGCGCGCCTGAATCGACGAGCAGCAATTCGCCCGCATCGACCTTGCGGTTGGTCTTCTCGGTGACACGGTAATGGACGATCGCGCCATTCGGGCCGGCGCCGCAGATCGTATCGAAGGAAATCTCTGCGAGATCGAATCCGAGCCGCTTCCCTGTAGCGCGGCGGCATTCCTCGAGCGCGGTGACGACAGCGATTTCGTCAAGGCTTCCCGGTTCCTGCTCATCCAGCCAACAGAGGAAGGCGGCCATCGCGGCGCCATCGCGGCGCTGCGCGTTGCGCGCACCCGTTTGTTCGGCGGCATTTTTCCGCGCGCGCGGAAGGCGTACGGGATCGCCGGCCTCGACGAGCGTCGCGCCCGCATGGCGCAGTTCCTCGGTTATCTTGTGGGCCGTCAGGGCCGGGTCGATCATGATCAGTGCCCGGGTCGCGCCAAGCTCACGAAGGCCGTCGTCGAATTCGGAAGGCGGGCGAAGGGTCGCGAGCTGGGTCAGATAGGCTTCCGTGCGGACCGGGAGCTTGCGCTTGTCGATGAATAGCGTCGGCTCTCCCTTGGTTGGCACAATAGCGAAAGCGAGCGTCAGCGGCGTGTGGGCGACGTCCTGGCCGCGGACATTCAGCAGCCAGCAAATCGAAGCCGGATCGGTTAGCACGACGGCCTCGGCGCCTTTCTCCTTCACCGTATCGGCGATGCGCCCGATCTTGTCGCGCGGGGTTTCGCCGGCAAATTCGAGCGGGTGGATGGCGACCGGCTCGAGCGGCAGGGGAGGGACATCGTTGCGGATGGCGTCGACGAGGTTGCGATCGATCGCAATCAATTCGGCCTGTCTGTCGCCGCAGACCTCGGCCAGCCGCCTGGCTTCCGCGACCGTGTGCAGCCAGGGATCGAAGCCGACGCGCATGCCGGGCTTCAGATTGTCGGCCAGCCATCCGGACGGCGGATTGGCAACCAGATCCTGCGGCGTGAAGACCGCCGGGTCCGTCTGGGAGCGGACCTGCAACGTATAGCGTCCGTCGGTGAAGACATGTGCCGCGTCGGCGAGAATGAGCGCCGTTCCGGCGGAGCCGGTGAATCCGGTCAGCCAGGCGAGCCGTTCCGCGCGTTCGGGCAGATATTCATTCTGGTGCTCATCGGCATGCGGCACGAGGTAAACATCGACACCCTCTTCATGCATGCGGGCGCGCAATGCGGTGACCCGCGCCTCACCCGCAGAGGGGTCGCTCTTTTCCGAAAATTTCTGGAACATCTTCACGCTTTCGACTGGAACCGTCGGGCGGAACCTATGATGACGCTGGAAGCGGATCAATCGTCCGCCATGCGAATCTATTAATGCTGCGTTGCACTATTTTATTTCGCATATGCGAAATACGCATGGCTGCCCTGCCGTATTGGGCGTGGTCATATGGGCTGCATGCCCACATATTGGAAGCACCGGATCAAACCGGAATTATTTCAGGAGATCGAAAATGACCGTCAAATCGAAAAAAGGTATGTTCCACAACGCCTTCGACGCCATGGTCAACGCACGTGCTCGCCAGGCTTCGTCTTATGTCAACGGCGCACTTCTGATGCTCGACGATGACACGCTCAAGTCGCATGGTTACGATCGCGCGGAACTCCGCCGCCGTCCGACTGCGTTTTATCCGTTCTGATCGATCAGACGTTGGCTCCGAAAAACGGGCGGTCTTTTGGCCGCCTTTTTTCTTTGCGCGCTCAGCGCTCCAGATGCAGTGTCACCCATTCGTCGCGCCACAGCGTTTGACGGTGGAATAGGCCGGCCTGCCTGAAGGCGGCGAGGACCATGCGGCGCTGCGTCGCCAATATTCCCGAGAGCACGAGTTGCCCACCGGGCGCCAATGCGATGGCGATTTCGGGTGCGAGGCGCATCAACGGTCTCGCCAGGATGTTGGCGACGATGAGGTCGAACGGACCTTCCTCGATAAAGGCGCGGTGAGTCAGGCCCGTCGCGGTTTCGAAACGAATATTGCCTGCAGTGCCGTTGAGTTTCGCATTCGATGTGGCGACATGCGTCGCGACCGGGTCGATATCGGTCGCGAGTACCGGACATTTGGCTATTTTTGCCAGCGCGATCGCAAGCACGCCGCTGCCGGTGCCGAGATCGAGCGCATTGGCGGGGCGGCGCTTGCTTATCAGGTGATCGAGCACGATCAGACAGCCTGCAGTCGTACCGTGATGGCCGGTGCCGAAGGCCTGGCCGGCCTCGATTTCGATGGCGACGTCGTTGGCACGCACGGCCTCGCGGTCATGGCGGCCATGAATGAGGAACCGTCCAGCGCGAACCGGTTTCAGCCCCTCCAGCGACTTGGCGACCCAGTCGATGTCCGGCAACACTTCGCGGTCGATTCTAAGGCCGAAGGAATCGGAGCCCAGGCAGTTGGCCATGCGCGCCTCCGCCGCTGCGGGATCGTCCGTTTCGTCGTCGACATAGACCGATACCTCGTAGATCGCCTCGGCTTCGTCGATTTCGAGATTGGCCAGCGCGAAGCCGTCATCCTCGAACTCGCGTTCAAGCAATTCGAAAATGCGTTCGGCTTCCAGCTTGCCGGCGGACAGATGAAGTCGGATCTGCGACATTTACGGTAGTTTCCCTTCCGGCGCGGCGACGGGTTTCTCCTCATCCGAGGGCTTCTTGTTCTTGCGGGTTTCGGACTTATCGGAAGAACGCTGCGGCGCGAAGCTCAATATCACGTCACCTTCCTGAGGGCCGGTGCCGTTTTTTTCCCGTCCGTAGTCGAAGACCAGCGTGCCGTCGGGTTTGCGCCAAAGAAGGATGCGAGCATCCTCCGGTCGGCTTTCGAAATAAGCCTCGGCGGTGAATTCCTCGGTCAAACGCGTCGTCTGGAAGGTCCAGCCGGCGGCGTGGCGCTCGCGCAGTTCGCGATAATCGAGACCTGGACGGAAGAGTTGGCGGCCTCCGATGGTCACGCGCAGCGCGCGACGGCCGGGCTGATCGCGAGCGCCGCCGATCTCATAGACATTGTTGCGGCCAATCTCCGGGCCGAAATCGGTGCAGACGAGCGAGTTGTAGGCGTCGTTGTCGGTCGCGGCGATCAACGCGTTGAAGCGGCCGATGTTCAAATTGTGATGGGCGTGCTCGGAGAGCGGATCGCCGTAATGGGTGTCGAGGCCGGCCTGGCGCGCTTCGGCGATGTGGTTCCAGTTGGCGTCAGCAATGGTCACCGGGACCTTCATGTCCGTGAGTTTCGAGGCGAGAGCCGTGGCCCAGCGCGATCCGCCGACGATAAGGATGCCGGGCTTGTCGGTCATGCGCAGGCCGAGGATGCGGGCGAGGGGCGAAAGCGTGAAGCCGTGCAGGAAAATCGTCGCGGTCACGACCGCGAAGGTGAAAGCCACCATGCTTTGCCCGTCTTCGACCCCGAAACCGGCCAAAAGCGTACCGAACAGGCTGGCGACGGCGACGGCGACGATGCCGCGCGGCGCGATCCAGGCAGTGAGCAGCCTCTCCTGCCAGCTCAGGCCGGTGGCGATGGTCGCGATGAATATCGCAGCCGGCCGGATCACGAAAAGAAGGGCGATGACAAAGCCTGTGGCGCGCCAATCGAGACTGCGGATGACCGGCCATTCGAGCGCAGCCGTCAGCAGGACGAAAAGGCCGGAAACCAGGAGGATGGTGACCGTTTCCTTGAAGCGGCGCAGCTCGGCGAGCGAGGCGATGCGTGAATTGCCCATGCGGATGCCCATGATCGTCACCGCGAGAAGGCCGGATTCCTCAAGAAAGACATTGGCGATCGCGAAGACCGCCAGGACAGCGGCGAAAAGCACCGGGGCCTTGAGATATTCCGGCACGTGGCCGCGAATGAAGGCCCAGATCAGCAGCTGTGCAATACCGAAACCCGCCACAAGCGCAAAGCCAGCGGCGATGGCTATGTTCATCAACAGGCTTTCGGCATGATGGCCGCCGCCGATTACCAGATAGGCCTCGAATGCAATCACGGCAAAAAGCGCGCCAATCGGATCGTTGACGATCGCCTCCCAGCGCAGCAGCGAGGCGGGGCGCGATTTCAGCTGTGCCGAGCGCAGCAGGGGCATGATCACCGTCGGACCGGTCACGACAAGGATCGCGCCGAGGATAATGGAGACGGTCCACGTCAAGCCACCGATGAAATGGGCGGCCAGCGCCGCGCCCACCCATGTAAGAGGCCCGCCGAAAATGACTATGCGGCGAACCGCTTTCGAGGTTTCGCGGATTTCATGGAAATTGAGGGTCAGTCCGCCCTCGAAGAGGATGATGGCGACCGCCAGACCGATCGCCGGCTTATAGACCGAGCCGAAGTCGCGCGCCGGTTCGATGAAGCCTGTGACCGGTCCCGCGATGAAGCCGGCGGCGAGCAAAAGGGCGATCGCCGGAAGGCGCAGACGCCAGGCAACCCACTGCGCGGCGATGCCGGCCGCTCCGATAAATGCCAGTTTGACTGCTATCGATTCCATCGCCGTCCTTCTTGGTTGCCGGACATCCGCTTCTATTGGCTTAGCGGCATGTCCGGCAAGGGCGGCAAAGACAATCAGGTCTTGGCGAGGTCGCGCAGTTTCTGCATGGCGGTCTCGCTATTCTCGCCCCATGCGATCGTCTTGCGGAAGTTCCCTTGGCTGTCGAGCAGGATAATGGAGGCGGTGTGGTCCATCGTGTAGTCGCCGTCATCCGTATCGATGCGCTTGAAATAGATGTTGAACCCGCGCGCCATCTCGCGAACTTTTTCCGGGTCTCCGGTGATGCCGATCACCCGGTCTGTCACGTTGGAAAGATAGCCGCCGAGCAGTTCCGGCGTGTCGCGTTCGGGATCGATGGAAACGAAGTAGGCCATGATATTGGAGCCCTCGTCGCCGAGTTCGTTGAACCAGGAGCCCAGCTCGTAGAGCGTGGTCGGGCAGACTTCGGGGCAATGCGTGAAGCCGAAGAACAGCGCGGTGGGATGGCCGCGAAAAGCCTGCTCGGTGATCGGGTCGCCGTTCTGGTCGACCAGATTGAAGGGGACGCCATAGGGCTCGCCCGATGGCGATGCGGTTTCCCGGTAGATCTCGTAGCCGAGCCAAGCGCCAACGACGCCGAGAACGACAACAAGGGCAGCAATGAGCGCACGCATGTCAATCCTTTCAAGGGTTCGGTGCCTATCTAGCGTCGATAACGGGCAAATTCATCCGGTCATTTCGCCACGGCGCGTTTGCCGGGTTCAGAGGCACCAGGCAAGCCCGGCCTGCAACATCGACCAGAACAGCTTGTCGCCATGCACGAGCCAGCCGACAAAACCGGCCATGCCGATCAGGATGACGATAAGGGTCGCGATCATGGCGACACGCGTCTCGGGCGCGCTTGCGGCGGGGGAGGCATTTTCAGGCGTGAATGGCTTGTCGCTCATGCTCGTAGTCTAGCCGATTGGCGGCAACGTTCCAATCCGGTGGCATATCGGGTCGATACGACTGTTGACCTGCGTCAATGAGCGCTGTTGCCGCACGTTACACTGTGTCGCAGGCTGGTCACGGGAGGAGACATCATGGCTGACAACAACAATACGACGGCCCCGACCCGGCGGCCGCCGGCGATGCCGACGGTAAATACGATCAGCATCGGCGATCTCTTCGACGTTCTTCGCAAAGGGTTATCCGATTTCGCCAGGGCCCCGCTGTACGGCCTTTTCTTCGGCGGCGTCTATACGCTCGGCGGCATCATCATCGCACTGTCGCTTACGATCTGGGACATACCCTGGATGATCTACCCGGTAGCGATCGGGTTTCCGTTGGTCGGGCCTTTCGTCGCTGTCGGTCTTTATGAAGTCAGCCGCAGGCTTGAAACCGGCAAAACCCTCACATGGCGCGAGGTCCTGGGCGTGGTCTGGCTGCAAAGGCAGCGCGAACTCGCCTGGATGGCCTTCGTCATGCTGTTCGTTTTCTGGGTGTGGATGTATCAGGTCCGGCTCCTGGTGGCAGTCATCCTGTCACGCGCGTCCTTTTCCACTCTCGACCGCTTCCTCGATGTCGTGCTTACCACCTCGCAGGGCTGGACGTTCCTTGCGGTGGGGCATGTCGTCGGCGCGGTGCTGGCGCTGGTGCTGTTCTCCATCACCGTTGTGTCGATCCCGCTGCTGCTCGACCGCGAATCCGATTTCGTTACGGCGATGATCACCAGCGTGAAGACGGTGGCGGCAAGCCCGGTGCCGATGATCGGATGGGGAATCTTCGTCACTCTTGCGGTGATCGTATCGTCGGTTCCGATGTTCCTCGGTCTGATCGTGGCGTTGCCCGTGCTGGGCCACGCGACGTGGCACCTCTACCGGAAGGCGGTCGCCCCAGCGTAAGTGGCCGCATGCGCTCGGCGGCGGCCAGCGTGCGGTCGTCGATGGCGATCAGTCCGCAGACGACAGGACATCCTTCAATCGTCTGGTGGCCGAGCAGTTCAACGCCCATGTCGAAAAGCCGGGTGAGCTCATAGCCCCGCCGTTCGGTCACAGTGAGATAGTGGGTGATGCCGTTTCGGCGGGCATAGTCGAAATTGGCCAATGCAAGTTCAAGATTGGCCATGGCGAGCCCGGCGGAGAGGCGCTCGCCGGCATTCGCCTCATCGACGCAAAGCCTCGACACCTCCCAGATCGTCGGCGCGCGAAAGCTGATGCCTTCCGGAACGAGGCCGTCGAATGCGAGGTCGAGAAGCGTCGTCTGGGTGGTCGGGATCAGCCGCGCGCCCGCATTGACTGCTCCGGTCCCGTCCAGCGACAGCGCATATGTGCACGGCAGGTCGTCGAGGACGTCGCGCTCCTCATCTCCCTGGACGACGACATTCCAGCCGAGCCGGTCGTGAAACACAGCTTTTCGCAACCTGAAGTAGTTGGAAATTTCGCGCGCATATCGCTCGCGGTCGTGCATTTCGACATGAATGATCATCGACGTCTCCGGCCGGTACCGGAGCCGTCCTACGTCATGATATTAGAAATTACAACTTATGATCGTATCTTTCGAATAAATTCAACTCCAGCGCGCGGGCGATTGCCGCCGCCTTGTTGGCGGCGTGGAGCTTGGACTTGGCGCTTTGCATGTGGGCGACGATCGTCCAGCGCGACAGTTTCATCAGTTCGCCAATTTCCTTGTCGGTTTTGCCCTGCGCGCCCCAGTAGAGGACCTCGATCTCGCGGTCGGTCAAGTTCACTTTCGGCGGATCGTTCCTGAGGAACCGTTCCGTTACCGTGAGAGCGATGATGTTGGCGTGCTCGCGGCATCTGGCGAGAATGCCCGCGGCCTCATCTTGCGAGCCGGTTACGTCGATATCGGTCGAGAAGGTGGTGACAGAGCGGATATTGGGGCCGATATGGACGGGCATGCCGATCGTGTAGAAGCCGATATCATGCTCGATCGCGCCGTCGGCCAATTCGGCTTCCTCGGCATTTGCCGGATGGCGGTGGTCGAAGATCACCGCGCCGACCGATTCCAAGCCCCTGATGATGACCGGATCGACATGGGCATAGTTGCGCTCGGTGTAACGTTCGAGCCATTTGGCCGGATAGGTCGTGACGATGATGTTGGAAGCGAGCCCACCGGCGGCAACGCGAGCCCAGAAGCTAATGAAATTACTCCCTGTTTCGTCGCGCGCCGTCTTCATCGCCTCGAGGATCGCTGGCGGGAAATCCGGATTGGACGGCGCGATCACGAAATCCGGCGCTACAAGGACCCGATACATTCCCCTCAGGCCCCCGGAATTCGGAAGCCGGGATCAATCTTCACCTGAATCATGTACCCCCCGCAGCTCATCGTTGTGCAACTAGTTGTAGTGCATTGCCACCAATCCGCACAACCACGACACATGGCACTTGTGTTTTTCGCCCGCAACCGCAACCAATTCGTCCATCGGCGCCTTATATCTAGAACGTCAGCACTGAAAACAGCAGGGCCCCAATGCGATTTGCCGCAGTCATCAACAGCCAGGCGTCCACGCTCAAAACCGCGGATCTGGATCGCCTGGCCAACCGGCTTGTGGAACGGTTTTCCGCAGCGGGACATGCAATCGACATCGCGTTCACCGAAGGCGATGGAATGGACAAGTCCATCAGGGATGCGGTCGAGTTCGGTGAAGCCGACGCTGTTCTCGCCGGTGGCGGCGATGGAACTATTTCGATGGCTGCGGGGATCGTACAGGGTACGAGCAAGGCGCTCGCCATCCTGCCTGGCGGAAATATGAACCTGTTTGCGCGTTCGCTAGGCATTCCACTCGATCTCGATGCTGCAATCGAAGCGCTGGCATCCGGCCATCCGCACAAGGTCGACATCGCATTCGCCAATAAGCGGCCCTTCATTCACGAATTCTCGCTGGGTTTGCATCCCGAGATGATCGAGATGCGCGACCAGCAGAAATTTGGCTCGCGCCTGGGCAAGATCGTCGGCGGAATCCGGTCGTTGTCGCGCGCTATCCTGCGGCCGCCGCGCGTTCGCGTCTGGCTGGAGGATGCCGACGGCGAGCGCCGGCCTCTGGTGACCTCGGCGCTTGCGGTCTCGAACAATCTCTTCGGCGACGGCCATCTACCCTATGCCGACCGTGTCGATGGCGGTGAACTTGGCGTCTATATCGCGCATACAAGCACGTCGGCCGAATTGGCGGCAATCGCGGCGCGTATTCCGGCTGGTTCCTGGTCCAGTCTGCCGCAGATGGAAGTCTTCACGGCGACACAGCTTAAGCTGGCGCGCCGCGGCCGCCTGAAGGCGGCGATCGATGGCGAGATGGTCCGGATGGACAGTCCTGTCGAAGTGCGGATTGCGCCCGGCGTGCTTACCGTGATCGTCCCGGACGAAGATCATGCCGTGCGCGGTCAGTAGGCTTAGTATTTGCTCGGCACATAGAGTTCCGGGGGAAGTACTGCGCGCTCATATTCCGGATTGAAAACGCGTTCCGGCAGGGCGATGTCCTCATGCGGTACCGGCTCATAGGGGATCAGGCTCAACAGGTGGTCGACGCAATTGAGCCGGGCGCGTTTCTTGTCGTTGCCCTCGACGATGTACCAGGGCGCTTCCGGGATGTTGGTGCGGGCGAACATCTCCTCCTTGGCCTTGGTGTATTGTTCCCAGCGTACCCGCGACTGCAGGTCCATCGGTGATAGTTTCCACTGTTTCATCGGATCGTGGGTGCGCATCAGGAAGCGCATCTGCTGTTCCTCATCGGTAATGGAGAACCAGTATTTTACGAGGCGCGTGCCGTTTCGCACCAGCATGCGTTCGAATTCGGGGACATCGTCGAAAAACTGTTCGACCTGGTCGGGGCTCGCGAAGCCCATGACGCGCTCGACCCCAGCGCGATTGTACCAAGACCGGGCGAACAGCACGATCTCGCCTGCCGCCGGCAAATGAGGGACATAGCGTTGGAAATACCACTGGGTCTTTTCCCGGTCGGTCGGCGCAGGCAGGGCGACGACGCGGCAGATCCGGGGATTGAGGCGCTGAGTGATCCGCTTGATGACGCCACCCTTGCCGGCGGAGTCGCGGCCCTCGAACAGGACGACAATACGCTCGCCAGTGTGGGACACCCAGTCCTGCAGCTTTATCAGTTCGGACTGCAGTCGGATCAATTCCTGGAAGTAGACCCTGCGGTCAATCTGCGCCGGATGCGCCTTGTTGTAGATTTTGCGCAGTTCCATCGACAAAGCGGGTTCAGAAATTTCCAGCTCGAAATCCTCGTCGAGCGTGTCGGCCAATTCGGCCTCGAGCCAATCCTGGACGTCGTCGTGCGGACCCGTATCCATTGTCATTTCAACCTCGTCTTTCCAATCCGTCCAGGCAAAGGACGTGCCGTCATTTCTTGGCCGCGCTGCTTGAAGCTTTTGTGACACACCCACCTTTCGCGAACCCATCGTCCGGTGGATATTTGCGGTGGCAGTCTTTTGCGGTCAGGGGGGCGTCTCCGGTCCTGATACAAAAAAGCGGGCCAAAGCCCGCCTTTTCGCCTCCTCCAAGGATCGCCGGCACGAGGCGGCGAACTGGTTGCCGTTTCGCCGTCAGGCGGCGAACTGGTTCATGGTGTTATCCTTGCCGGACGCCTTCAGCGCGGCCTCGCCGGCGAAGTACTCTTTGTGGTCGTCGCCGATGTCGGAGCCGGCCATGTTCTGGTGCTTGACGCAGGCGATGCCCTGACGGATTTCAGCGCGCTGGACATTCTTGACGTAGCCGAGCATGCCCTGTTCGCCGAAATACTCCTTTGCCAGGTTGTCCGTCGACAAAGCGGCCGTGTGGTAGGTCGGCAGCGTGATGAGGTGGTGGAAGATACCGGCCTCGCGGGCCGCGTCGGACTGGAAGGTGCGGATGCGCTCGTCGGCTTCCGCCGCCAATTCGGACCCGTCATAGGCGGCGCTCATCAGGGTTGCACGGTCATAGGCCGAGACGTCCTTGCCCTCTTCTTCCCAAGCGTCGAAGACCTGCTGGCGGAAGTTCAGCGTCCAGTTGAAGGACGGCGAGTTGTTGTAGACGAGCTTGGCGTTCGGCACGACCTCGCGGATGCGGTTCATCATGCCGCCGATCTGGCCGATATGCGGCTTCTCGGTCTCGATCCAGATCAGGTCCGCGCCGTTCTGCAGCGAGGTGATCGAGTCGAGCACGCAGCGGTCCTCGCCAGTGCCCTTGCGGAACTGGAACAGGTTGGAGGGCAACCGCTTTGGCCGCATCAGCTTGCCGTCGCGCTTGATGACCACGTCGTTGGAGCCGAGATCGTCGGCGGTGACTTCTTCGCAATCGAGGAAAGCGTTGTACTGGTCGCCGAGATCGCCGGGTTCCTTGGAGAAGGCGATCTGCTTCGTCAGGCCAGCGCCGAGCGAATCTGTGCGGGTAACGACGACGCCGTCATCGACGCCCAGTTCAAGGAAGGCGTAGCGGCAGGCGCGAACCTTGGCAAGGAAGTCCTCATGCGGGACCGTGACCTTGCCATCCTGGTGGCCGCACTGTTTCTCGTCGGAAACCTGGTTTTCGATCTGCAGCGCGCAGGCGCCGGCTTCGATCATCTTCTTCGCTAGCAGATAGGTGGCTTCCGCGTTGCCGAAGCCGGCGTCGATGTCGGCAATGATCGGCACGATATGGGTCTCGTGGTTGTCGATCTTGTACTGGATTTCGGCGGCCTTGTTCGCGTCTCCGGCGTCGCGGGCGGCGTCGAGGTCGCGGAACAGCAGGTTCAACTCGCGCGCATCGGCCTGGCGCAGGAAGGTGTAAAGCTCCTCGATCAGTGCCGGGACCGAGATCTTCTCATGCATGGACTGGTCGGGCAGCGGACCGAATTCGGAGCGGAGCGCGGCGACCATCCAGCCCGAGAGGTAGAGATAGCGGCCTTTTGTCGTGCCGAAATGCTTCTTGATGGAGATCATTTTCTGCTGGCCGATGAAGCCGTGCCAGCAGCCGAGCGACTGCGTGTAGTTGGTCGGATCCTTGTCATAGGCGGCCATGTCGCGGCGCATGACGTTCGCCGTGTAGCGGGCGATGTCCAGGCCGGTCTTGAAGCGATTCATCGCCTTCATGCGAGCAACAGCCACGGCGTCGATGGCGTTCCAGGTGGCGCCATGGCCTTCGATCAGATTGCGGGCTTCCTGGATATCCTGCGTGTATGACATTTCGTTTTCCTCTCGTCGATTTGTAAAATTCTGTCATGATCCCTTGCGGCGAAAGGAGGTGAAAGTCACGGAAATCCGGAATTTTCGATCTGGAATTCGTGTTGAAATGTTGCGGTGCGAACTTCCACGCAGTAAAATTGTAAAAAATTTACAAACATTGAGCTGATATTGGCGGCCAAATGGAAGCTGTTTTCTGTGATGTGATAGCTGGTGGTGGGCGGATGGTGATCGACGAAGCCATGGCGCAACGCGGCGATCTACGCGAAGTTGTTCTCGATTGGCTGGGAGGCGGCGGCGACCGTCATTTCGGACCGCGGAATAGAAACCTCTGCATGGGCGCGTCTCATCGCGGAAAGGGAATTTCCGGTCAGGTGTTTGACGGCTGCTGGCGATTGGCTCAATAAGCGCGGCGACCGAACCCCGGAGCGCCGGCCGTCCGACATGAAACCATTCCTGATCCTGCAGTTGCGCCCCGAGGCGGAAGCCTCCGACGACGAGTTCCGCGCGATCCTCGACAAGGGCGGCCTTTCGGAAGAACGCGTCCACCGCGTGCGGCTGGAACATGAAGAACTGCCGCAAATCGATCTTGCCGACTATGCAGGGGTGATCGTCGGGGGCGGGCCGGGATGCGTCTCGGACGCACCGGAGGACAAGTCGCCGCTGGAAAAGCGCATCGAAGATGCGGTGATGGGGCTGATGCCGGCGATCACCGGAGGCGACGTGCCGTTTCTCGGCTGCTGCTACGGCATCGGTATCCTGGCTCATCATCTAGGCGGGACTGTTTCGAAGGAGCGCTACGGAGAACCTGTCTCAGTGGTGCGGGCGACGGCGACCGAGGAGGGCCGCGCCGACCCGCTGCTTGCCGGCATCGACGGCCCGTTCGATGCCTTCGTGGGACACAAGGAAGCAGTGCAGGCTCTGCCGGAGGGGTGCGTTCACATCGTTGTGGGCGAAGATTGTCCGTTCCAGATGATCCGTTACGGCCAAAACGTCTATGCGACCCAGTTTCATCCCGAGGCTGATGGCGACGTTTTCGCGCTGCGGATTCGCATCTACCGCGACAAGGGCTATTTCGCTCCCGAGGACGCCGATCGGCTAACCGCCGGCGCGCGGCGCGGCAATCCGGAAGCTGGGGCGAGTATCCTGCGCAATTTCATCGATCGATACGGCTGAGGGCTGTCGATCGCCTTACCGGGCGAGTGTTCTTGACGCGGATTCGGCGTTATGGAACGTGTCATGATGTTGTTTCTTGAAGTCCTCGTTGTCGCGGCCCTTCTCTATGGCGCCTGCGTGATCGTCGCGCGGCTTGCCTTTCCGCTGCCGCCGCTCAATGCGCGCGGGGAAAGCCGCGCGATCGCCGCGAGCGAGGAGACGACGCTTGGCTCGCTGGTGGCGGAGGGGCAGTCCGGGCATCCCGGCAAGACCGGCGTTCTCGGAATACCGGATGGTCGCGGCGCCGTCGCCAGCCGGTTGTTGCTGGCGCGGCGTGCCGAAGCCTCGATCGACGCGCTCTATTACATCCTTAATGGCGACACGTCGGGACGCCTGTTGCTGAAGGCTCTCTTCGAGGCGGCGGAGCGCGGGGTGCGGGTGCGCCTGCTGCTCGACGACAATGGCACTGAAGGGCTCGACGAGACGCTGGCGGTGCTTTCCGCGCGCGACAATTTCGAAGTCCGGCTGTTCAATCCGTCGCCGGTGCGCAATCCGAAATTTGCCAGCTATTTCTTCGATTTCTTCCGCATGAACCGGCGTATGCACAACAAGGCCTTCATCGTCGACGGGGCCGTCGCGATCGTCGGCGGACGCAATATGGCCGACGAGTATTTCGAGCTCACCGACGAGGGTTTCTTCGTCGACCTCGACGTGCTGGCCGCTGGTGCCGTAGTGCCCGACACCGCGGCGGTGTTCGACGCCTATTGGAACAGCGGCTCGGCCTATCCGGTCGAATCGATCGTGGAAACCGCGGATGCAGTTCTGCCGGGCTGGTTCACCGGCAATGAGGCCATCGGGCCTCATTCAGCTGTGGAGCCGATGTCGCAGATGCAGGGAAGCGCGGCCGATCGTTTCGTGAGCCGGGACGTGCAGCTCGAATGGGTCGAAGCCGAGGTGATCGCCGACGATCCTGCCAAGGGCCTCGGCAAGGCCCCGGACGGGCACCTCATGATCGACCGGCTGCGCGCGGTGACGGATGCGGTGACCTCCAGTCTCGATCTTGTTTCGGCCTATTTCATTCCCGGCCGCAAGGGGCTTTCCCATTTTGCCGGTATTGCGCGAAAGGGCGTGAAACTGCGGGTTCTCACAAATGCCTTCGTCACCACCGATGTGAAGCTGGTACATGCGGGATATGCGAAATACCGCCGCGCCCTGCTCAAGGCCGGGATCGCGCTTTCCGAGCTCAAACCCGAAGCGGGCGCGATCAGCGACCGCGCGCTGATTTCGAAGTCTGGATCTTCTGCGGCGAGCCTGCATGCGAAGACGCTCGCCATCGATGGCAAGCTGATCTTTGTCGGCTCCTTCAATTTCGATCCGCGTTCTGCGCTCCTTAATTGCGAGATGGGCTTCATGATCGAAAGTCCTGTCTTGGCGGAACGCATGGTCGGCCGGTTCGACGATTTCGCGGCGGCCACATACTCGGTCCGGCTCGACGGCGGGTCGTTGAGATGGATCGAGACCGGACCGGACGGCGAGGCGGTGCATGAGACCGAACCGGGCATGACGATTGTCGACCGCTGGTTCATCGGCCTCCTCGGGAGGTTGCCGATCGAGTGGTTGCTGTAAGGGCGGGGTGCTTTCTGTCCCGCCCTCAAGCTTCGCTCGCTGGCGGGCCCCTGTTTGTCACACCCATCAAGCTTTGCTTCGCTCGCTGGGCGCCGAGGATCAGCCGATCGCCACCCGGCGGTATTCGCCGGGGCTCATATTGAGCGCACGGCGGAAATCGCGCTGGAAATGGGGCTGGTCGGCATAGCCGCAGCAATAACCGATCTCCGCGAGCGAGGCCGTATCGGCGCGCAGAAGACGCGCTGCCTCGTCGACGCGGACGCGGCGCAGGACGGTCGAGAAGGTAAGGCCCTGCGCGCCGAGTTCGCGCTGCAGGCTGCGGGTTGAAATCGCCAAACGCCCGGCTGCTTCGCCAAGGCTCCAATTGCGCGCCACATCGGTTGAGAGGAGCGTGTCCAACCGCTCGGCCAGCGGTTCGGAGCCGGGCGCGTCCGGGGAGGCGGCTGGCTGGAGGATCCATTCGTTCCAGGTGATGCGGAAACGGGCACCGTCGCCGGCAAGCGGACCGGCCGTCGCGGCGGTCCGTGCGTCGAAACGCTGGCCGTCGATGTCGAGCATACGGCCTCGTGCGCCGGCGAGGCCGCACAGGCCGAAGAGAAATCCGGCGATAAGCGCGTTTTCGGCCGGTGTCGGAGGAAAGCCCCGCGCATAGCGACGGCAGTCGAGCGCGCAATTGTTTTCCAGGACGATCTTCGTGCGGTTGGTGGCGTGACCATAGCGTTCGAGCCGAAGCCATTTGTCGACAAGGATGTCCGGCCGCCCGGCATTGGCGAGCACCGCGAGGACGGGCGAGGCGGCGGCGTTGCCGAGATGGCGGCCGATGCAGAGCAGCGGCCCGGCGCCGCGTCTTTCATGGATATGCCGCAGGAGTTCGCGTTTGCCGGATGCGGACACTCTCGCATCCCGCATCGGGTCCGGCGCCTTCGTGCCGGGCGGCAAGAGGTCCGGGTCGGCCTCGATTGCTGATCCGATCACCAGCGCCACGAGGCTGGCGCTGGCGAAATTTTCTTCGCGCCGCATCGCCACGGGTCAGCTCTTTGCCATCATGGCTGCGGCGATTTCCGGGGCGATGCGGTCGATCATCAGGAAAGCGCGGGAAAGACCCGGCGCGATGCGCTTGCTGCCGCGCGCGACGCCTTCGACGATGGCTCTCGCCATGGCTTCCGGCGACAGTTTCGACCCGCCGCCGCGACCGGCGGTCATGTCTGTCGCCACCAGGGGCGGGATCGCTTCCGCGACATGGATGCCGAGCGGCGCGAGTTGCAGGCGCAGGGCGTCGGTGAAGGAGGCGAGGCCGGCCTTGGTGGCGCAATAAACCGGGGCGGAGGCCTTGGGATGGCGCGACAGGATCGAGGTGATGTTGACGATCGTGGCGCCGGGCCGGCGCATGTGAGGAATGAGGCCCTGGGCGAGGCAAAGCGGTGCGACGAGATTGACGGCGATCTCGGCCTGCGCCTTTTCGCGGAAAGCCTCCGCCGTCGTCGCATCGAGGTCGATCGCCTGCTGAATGCCCGCATTGTTGACAAGGATGTCGAGCGTGCGGCCCGAACCGGCAACCGCCTCGATGATGCGGGTCCAACCATCGGGGCGGGACAAGTCGGCCGCGATCCACTCGACGGCGCCGCCCGAAGGATCCTCGGCGGGACAACGCGCGACGCCCAGGACATGGGCGCCGGCGGCGGCATATTCGCGGGCAAGCGCGCGGCCTATGCCGCGATTGGCGCCGGTGATCAGAACGGTCTTTGCGGACAGATCTTTCATGGGTGTGTCCACTCGATTGCAGTGCCGCCAGTCTTCGCGATGCGCCGGAAGAAGTATTGAACGATCGCGCCAAACCGGAAGCAAGCAGTACTTGCGGGGCGTGCCGGAAGGGCCTAGTTGCTTTACATGTGAATGATCGTATCCGCACTGTCCGGTGCGGGCCGGTACGGCCTTCCCCCCCGCCGCAGACAAAACGGAGTGGCAAGTCTTGCTTCAACGACCGTCCGCAGTTCCAGCCCAGGACGGGCTCGATGCGCCTGAGCGTTATTGGGCCTGGGCAGCGGTTCTGATGACGGTCTCGCTTGCCGTGCTGGACGGCTCTATCGCTATCGTGGCGCTGCCGACAATCGCCGCCGAATTTGGCGCCGAGCCCTCGGCCTCGGTGTGGATCGTCAATGGATTCCAGCTCGTCGTGGCAATGGGACTGCTGCCGTTCGCTTCTCTCGGCGAGATCCATGGCTACCGCCGGGTCTATCTGTCAGGCATCGCGCTTTTCACAGCCGCCTCGCTTGCCTGTGCCCTGTCCGGGTCATTGACGATGCTGATTGCCGCGCGGGTCTTCCAGGGAATCGGCGCGGCCGGCGTGATGAGCTGCAATGCCGCGATGCTGCGATATATCGTGCCAAAGGCGATGCTGGGCACCGCCATCGGCATCAATGCCTTTTGCGTCGGAACGGCGGCGACAGTCGGTCCGACGCTTGCCGGCGTCATACTGAGCTACGCGAAATGGCCGTGGCTTTTTGCGATCAACCTGCCGCTTGGTCTGGCCGCCTTTGCAATGGCCGCGCGGTTCCTGCCGGCGAGCGATCTCGCCGACCGCCGCTTCGACTGGAAGAGCGCGATCCTGTGCGCGGTGACGATCGGCCTTCTGGTCGTGTTGCTCGACTCGTTTTCTCACGGTCTTCCCGTCGCGCTGATTGCCGGCGAATTCGCGGCCCTTGCGATCTGCGGGACTCTGCTGGTGCGCCGCGAACTGACCATGGCAGAGCCTATGCTGCCGCTCGATCTCCTAAAACGGCCGGTCTTCGCCATGTCCATCGGTACGTCGATCGCCTCGTTTTCGGCGCAGATGCTGGCCTTTGTGTCGCTGCCTTTCACCTTCCAGACGGTGATGGGCTTCGCGCCCGGCACTGTTGGCCTCCTTATGATGCCCTGGCCGCTCGCCAATGCGGTTTCGGCGACGATCGCCGGTCGGCTGTCGGACCGGTATTCGCCGGCCATTCTCGGTGGCATCGGCCTCGCCGGGCTTGCCGCCGGGCTGGCGGCGCTGGCGCTCTTGCCCGAGGGCGCTTCGCTGGCCGACATCGGATGGAGGATGGCGCTTTGCGGGGCGGGATTCGGGTTTTTCCAGTCGCCCAACAACACGACCCTAATCACCTCCGCGCCGAAGGTGCGCAGTGGTGCTGCCGGGGGCATGCTCGGCACCGCGCGATTGACCGGCCAGACGGTGGGGGCGGCGCTGGCGGCGCTGGTCATGGCGCGGCTCGGCGTGACCGGAGGAGGATGGGCGCTGGCGCTGGGCGCCTGTTTCGCTGCGCTGGCCGCGATCGTTTCGCTGGCGCGCATCCGCGCCTTCAGGACCCATACGCCTGCGGAATAGGCGGTCATCCGGCTGAGGCCGGGTGCGGAGCTAGGTCGGTGGCGACGGGGCTCAGCTGGATATTGGCGGACGGCTGCTGGGCCATGGCCGTGTTTACGCCGATTCCGGCGGCCATGACGGCGAGGACGAGCAGGTAGAAGCGCATGGTTCGTCTCCCTTTCCGATTTGGGCAGGATAGGGGCCAAAGCGCGGCAGGCCTAATTACAAATCTGTAAGGGAAGCCCGGCATCCAAGCCGTTCGCTTGCCCGGTCCGGCAATTCGGGCTACCCCGAAACCGAGCGCCGGCCGGACATGTTCGGCCGAACGAAACCAAACGCGATACGGGGACCAGACGAAGGTGGCGAGCCAGTGGGGTCGGGACAGCGAGGTGCAGTCCGGGAAATCGGGCGGACGCGGGCTTTCCCTTTTCGCAGTGCTGATCGCCTTCGCGCTCGGGCTCGCGGGCGGATACGGCGTGCTGCGCTTTCTCGGGCAAGGCGAGGGGACCGCCATCGTGGATGCGCAACGTGCGGCTGACGCGCTAGAACGCGAAAACGACCGGCTGAAAAGCGAGCTGGAGACAAGCCAGCGCGCGCTTGCCGAAAGGGAAGCCGCAGGCGACGGTGGGCAGGCCGAGCGGATCGACGCGCTGACGCAGGAGCTTGCCGCCGTGACCGCCGAGAAAGACCAGGCGTTGGCCAAGACCGAGGAGCAGTCCGGAGAGATTCGCGCACTGAACGCCCGGATCGCGGCGCTGACCGACAGCGCGGCCAGTGCGGAGAACGAGATCGCCGCCGAACTGGCGCGGTTGCGCGACGAGGTGTTGCCTGGCCTGACCGCCGAACGGGACCGGCTTGCCGGAGAAGCCGAGGCGGCGAAGGTGCGGATCGAGGATCTGACCCGTGAAATTGCGGCGCTGACCGACGACAAGGCGGCGGGCGCAGCGCGGATCGCGGAACTTGAAGGCGCGCTGGATGCGGCGCGGCACGAGATCGCGGTGCTTGAGGCCGAGACGACCGGGACGGGTGCGAAAAAGCCGGGCGAGACTGGCGCGGCGCCGGGCGAGGCCTCGGCGGAAGGCGGTGACGCTTCGTCGACGCCGCGCGATGCGCAGGCTGTCGAAGCGGCTTTGCGCGACGCACCGGGGCTGGATGCGCTCGCTCCGGCCGACCGGCAGGCGCTCAAGGATGCGCTGATTTCAGGTGCCTGCGTGACCACGGCGCTGGAAGACGTATTCGACGACGTGCCGATCCTGGCGCTGCGCAATCTGATCCGCGACCTGAACAGCGGCTGCTGAGACAAGGAGACCGACCGATGAAAGCTTTCATTTTCCGCATCGCAGCCGTCCTGCTGGCGGTCTTCACCGCGAATTTGGCAGGCGCGCAGGAGTTCGAGCGCAACATCATGACGGGCGGGCCGACCGGCACCTATATCCAGATCGGCCGCGATATCGCGGGGCTTGGCGCGCAATGCGGGCTGACGCTGAACGTGGTGGAAAGCGCCGGGTCGCTGGAAAACTTCATCGGCGTGCGCAAGCGGCGCAACACGCAGTTCGGCATCGTGCAGAGCGACGTGCTGGAATATCTGAAGACCTTCGAAAAGGGCGATGCGGAGGTGCAGGACGCGGTGCGCGGCGTGAAGATCATGTTCCCGCTCTATGACGAGGAAGTGCATGTTCTGGCCCGCGCTGACATTGCCGGCGTGCGCGATCTGGCGGGCAAAAAGGTCGCCGTCGGGGTGCAGGATTCCGGCACGTTCCTGACCGCCTCGCTGGTGCTCGACATCTTGCAGGTGAAGGCGGCGGAACGGCTGCCGCTCAACCCCGACCAGGCGCTGCCAAAGCTCTTGTCGGGTGAGATCGACGCCTTCTTCTATGTCGCCGGCGCGCCGGCCTCGCTGTTCAAGGACGCCGAGATCGACCCGGCGCAGTTTCATCTGCTGCCGATCACCGAAGCGCCGCTGCTGGCGACTTATACCAAGGCGACGATCCCCGCCGGAACCTACGGTTTCCAGACCGACGCGGTCGACCTGATCGCGGTCAAGGCCGTGCTGATGACCTATGATTACGACCCGGCGCGCAACGCCTATCACCGCGAGAGCTGCGCGAGCGTCTCGGATTTCTCCAACCTGATCGTGACCGGGCTCGACAAGCTGAAGGAGACCGGCCACCCGAAATGGAAGACGGTGGACCTGACCGCGATCCCGCCCGGCTGGCAGATCGGCGCTTGCGTGAAGGCCGGGCTGGCGCTGGACTACACGCCGCGCTGCACGGCGAAACCGGAACCGGCGGAAACGGGCGGCAACGAGGAATATCTGGACCTCCTGAAGAAGCGGCTTTCGGAGTAAATGCTGCGCCCTCCCTTGTCCCATCAAGGGAGAAGGGAGGCGCGCGTGTCATCGGCCGCGTGGGTCATTTGTCCCGCCCTTAAACTTCGCTCCGCTCGCTGGCGGGCCACTGATCGTTCGGCTTGTGGTGGGGCGGGCGGCCGTTGCGGCGGCGACGTCTGCCGGCCTGCCGTTCATCTTCTTCTTCCATCATCCTTGCGATCAGGTTGTCGTACTTCACCCTGGCCATCTGGAGCTCCAGGCCCCAATCCGGCGGTTCCTTGAGGAAGGCAAACTCGTAGAGATTGAGCAGCCTTTCGGCGAGCCTGTCGTAATCGGCTTGCCAGGCCGGGCTTTCGCAGGGGCGGCCGTCGCCGAGTGCGATGGCATGGCAGGCGCGGCGCGCGCGGCATTTCGGCTGCTTGCAGCTTTCCGCGCAACCCGCGTGTTCGGCGAGAATCTTGCGCAGCAGGTCGAGCGAGATCGGCTTCTCATTGTCGGCGTCCTTCGTCTTCGGCGATTTCGGCATGACGGCTCCTTTCGGCCATGCGGGCGCCGCCGCAAGGGGCGTCCCGCTCCGGCCTGTTGGTTGGATGGAAGACGGGCGGTCGAAGGATCGCTCTGTCTAATATGTATATGCGGTCCTTCGACCGCCCCTCGGCTGCTTCCGGCTCCGGCCGCTCTACGCCCGGGACCCGCAAGATCCCGACTGGCCGCCTCATGGCCTTTGTCTCCCCCTTGCGGAGGGGCCGCTTGGCGGGGCGGTTTCCAAGAGAGTTTCCTGTTCGTAAGCGGCAAGCCGCTGTCCGAGCTCTCTTACGTCGCGTACCGTCTCCGGCCTGCCTTAAGGGCATACCCCATGCGGGAACCTCTTCCCGCACGGCAGGCACCGACCCTTCCCCTGTTTGCCGGTGTGCACCCAGGCTTCCAATGAAAGGGCGGTTGCGATGTTAGCGGAGACGGGGACGCGGTGGATGGATTTTGGCGGGGATGCCGGGAATGCGGGGAGTTTGGGGGGAGGTTATCCAACAGGGGGTGGATGGGGCTCGGTCCTGTGCGTCTACTTGGCGAAGTGGGCAGATTGGGTAAGGGAGGGATCGCGGATGGGCTCGATGGATATCCGCGACTTCCCAAGCGAGGGTAGACACAAGGAGCATGTAAGGCGGAACGGAGTGCAAACGTGCATTCTAGCAGGCTAAACTGGCGAGTCACGTTGTGTCGATTGCATTTGACCTCAAAGCGAAAACGCGCTGGGGTCTAATTTCTAAATCTAACCCGCGAGTTTAAATAACGCGATAATTGTTCTCTGCTAAGTGTATGTGTTCGCGACCAGTGCGATAGTCAGACGTCAACATCAATGTGATTCCGGCATGACAGGCTCGCCTAATTCTAAGTTTCCTATCAATTTAGTCAAATCCATTACAAGAAACTCTACGTCCTTCTGTGCTCGTTCCGCAAGGCGCTTTTCTCCAAGCTTGAGCAAATCCTTGCAGCGTCCGAGAAAACGTTTCTTTTGCTCTTCGTTCCACCCATTATAATGCATGCTTGCTATTTCTGAATACAAACGCCCGACTTTAAAGGGGTAATGACGCGTTTCTTCGTCGAACACCTGAGACATCAGCTTTTGGGAACCCTGCATAAATAACTCAAAAGATTCATCTCGTCCGCTACTGGCGATCGCCTTTTTCAACTGAAATCGTGCGTAGTAATTATCGACCCGAACCAGATTCGGTCTTGATCGCGCTTTCTCGCGCTGGAACGCATTTTGGAAAGCAATTACGGCCTGCTCGACGTCGTCTGCGTTATATATGTCGCCGTGGATACTCAGCATTATTCCGTATTGAAGCCAATAGTCAGATCTGTTCACTGTATCCTTTGTATCTCTAATTGATATATAATAAGATTTTAGCGCCTCTCGTTTTCTTGTATTGTATTTCGGATCGTCGTCGAAAAAGCGTGTTACTTGACTGTACATCATCAACTTTACGCGCAACCGACCCATTTCTTCATCATGCGAAGAATTTTTAGACGCCCCCTCAAATACAATTCTAAGTGCTTCAACGGTCAGGCGATCATCTATTATAGATTCAATTAATTCATTTGCAAGTAGACTAGATCGCAAAGTAACGCTGGATGTTGATAAATTAACAAAATGAGAAACTACTGACTCGTACTGTTTGAGGGCCTTCTTAATCTCCGAGGCATTGAAGAAAACTAACCAATCATTAATCCAGAAATCAAATTGCAAAACATTAATGATTAGCGAGCAGGCAAAAAATCTAGATACTTCTTGGTCATTCAACAAAGGTTCAATTTCCGACAGGACTCTTTCCTTCACCTCTTTCGATCTAACAATCTTCAAAAGAAGCCGAGGAAGACTTGCCCCAAGCGAGTTCTGAACATAGCCAATTCGCCGATCCGATCTCCAGCCCGCTAGTTCAGACCACAATCCAGCGTGGTTCAGCATCGGATCAAGGTCTGCGATTTCGTTTATGGATAATCGCTCTAGGTCGCACACCGTATGGCGAGTGCCCAGTATTCCCTCGATCTTTTGTTCGTATAGCTCATGGACCGCCGTACGAGCAGTAAGTATGATAATATGATTACTGCTGTTCTGTTTTACTAAATACTCTATTTCATCAATAAAATCTTGGTAGTTTTCAAATATAAAAACACTTCTAGACTCATTGCTGTTCGCAACTGTAATATCTTGCTTCAAATTTCTCGAATTTATTGCCCTATATACTTTATAATTCCGCTCTAGAAAATCTTTTTCTAATTGGATGGTTCCATAGGTTTTTCCTGTAGCAACATTCCCGATTAAAAGTATACTATCTATCTCACCCTTTATCGCCTGTTCAGCGGCTCCGTCTATTATCTTTCTTCTAAAAAATACGTTTACAGCCCCAACTGATCCATCGCCAGACAGTATTTGATTGTGCGGGATTATGCCATATACCAATTGATCATAGATAATCCTTGACGCGTCTAAGCCATTCTGTAGCGAATCCGGAATTTCCGATTTTGTTAACGAAGAATATATGTACGGCTTTTCAATCTTTGAATGTTTCTTTTTTGCATATCTAACGCGCTTTAGAGCATGTTCAGCTCCCGTGTTAAACACAACCCCATACTCAGAAAGAACCTCGATATCTATTTCGCTAGTTTTTGGGGAGACTATAATTATAATTCGATCTTTTAGCTTGCTGTTCGATAAGGATATGATGCGAGCTATGTCCAAATCTCTCATACTGTAACCTAAAAAGATGGTATAAGAACTGGATAGTATGTCGTTTCTAAAAAAGTGTGCCCAAGTGCTGTCGTACAGGGAAGATTTGGCGTAGTTCCAATCAGTTAGTATTACTGAGTCATCCAAATTTTCTAAGGTAAGTTGATCGACGAATCCGTTGAAATGTACGCAATCCCCCTTATTTATTCCACGGGGCTCTTCTCCAATTGTAAAAGATTTTGAATTTTTGCGTACCCATTCAATTGAATTATCATAGTTTGTTGTATAAACTCGTTTCCATCTCAATTCTAAGAAATCCGCAAATTCTGATTCTACGGATTGTACATCCAGTCTCGATTTCAGTAGATTTAGTAGCCCAAACGCGCCTTCCTTGCGCCTAAAATATTGTGCTATTCTCGGCAAATCCTGCTCAACATTATCTAGACCCATCTTATCAGACATTTCTGAGCACAATTGACTTCCCGTCGGTAGGGTGTCGCCGTTTACGTCTTTTGAGTACTGGCCAACTCCAGCACCAAGAAAAAGAACAGCGTCTCCATCGATTGCCGCACTAATTGCCTTGTCTAATAAATTCGATTCTTCGAATGAGGGATCAATCATTAAAGACGTGTCTTCTACTATTTGGATGAATCAAGCTGCGCGCACTATCATTACACACGATAGGGTATAATCAAGTGCCCGAGATAACCTAACCTTTTGGGAGAGGGAGAAATGTAAAAGCTACCGCCCTGGCCGTCCCGTCTTCCCCGGCTTGCGCTTGCGGGCGCGTTCGTCCGCGTTCGGACCTGCAATCGATTCACTGGATCGATTGCCTTGCTTCGCAAGCCGGTTCTCACCCTCGTAGGTGCCGACGCCAAGCTTGTGCCGCTTGAAGGGTTTGGCGGAGTTGTTTGCCCCGCCCTTAAGCGCCTCGCTGCGCTCGTTGCTGGCGGGGGCCCCGCGCCCCCCCTTCTGTCGGCTTTGCCGACTGTTGGGTCGAGCCACGGGTCTCGACCCGTCCTTCGGACCCCGCCACAGGGGGGAGATGGGGAGCTAGTCGCCCGGCTTGTCTTCGCGGACGTCCTCCGCCTCGATCAGCTTGCGGATGTTTTCGGGCATCTCGCGACAGGCGCAGTGGGCGGCGTGGGCGCGGTGCCAGGCGACGCGTTGCGCCAGCGTCGGGTTCTTCGGCATCGGATTTGCGTCGTGCCATTCGGCGTTGACCTTGCCCATATGCGTGTTCCTTACCGCCCCGGCCTGCGGGTCTTGCCGGTATCGCCGTTGACGTGCAGTTCCGGCCTCGTCATGTGCCGATCTCGATGCGTTCCGGCGTGTTGCCGAGCAGTGCCAGCAGCAGCTCGCCGAGCGTCGAGGCGGGAGACGTGCCGAGATCGGCGGGGAACGTGTAGCCGGACTGGGAAATCTCCGGGTCGGAGACGAAATGGACGACGTTTCGGATTGCCAGATTATCCGTCGCATCATCGTCACCGAATGCGCTGCGGTACCATTCCTCGAAAAGACGGGATGAGTGTTCGTCCCATTTGCCGGTCACCCGGACCAGGGCGCTGTCCCAATGAAAGGGGGAGATGACGATCTGCGTAGCGCCGACCGGAAAGGAAAACGCTTCGAAGCCGACGGACTTTTCCGCCGTGAACATGGCGAGTTCGCCGGTTTCCAGAATCGCGAAGTCTGCGCGGTAGGGCAGGTTCAAGGGCCCTTCAACTGCAAAGGCGCCCTCGGCATCGAGCAGCACCGGTTCGACGATATGCGTATCCTCGGACAAACCGCCGACAAACTCGCTGAACTGGCGGACATAGACGTCCCGAACGGTTTCCACGATCTCGATGAATTGCGGCGGCAGGCTGTCCATGGTCACCGCCCCGGCCGTCCGGTCTTGCCCGGCTTGCGCTTGCGGGCGCGTTCGTCGGCCGGGTCTTCGTAGCTGCCGACGCCGATCTTGTGGCGCTTGATGGGTTTGGGGGAGTTGGAGTCGTTTGCCCCGCCCTTAAGCGCCTCGCTTCGCTCGTTGCTGGCGGGGGCCCCGGGCCCCCCTCTGTCGGCTGCGCCGACATCTCCCCCGCGAGGGGGGGAGAGTGGTTTCGGCGGCGGCTCTTTACCGACGGGCTTCTCGGTGCGGCCGACGGTCATTTCGTCGAGGGTGTTTTTGCGGAAATAGGAGCCTGAGCCCTCGTGGTTCGATCCTTCGGCAGGCTCAGGATGATGTCGCTGCGCTCGCGCCTCACCATGAGGGCTGCTGGCGGCGGCGTTGTCACCCTCATCCTGAGGTGCCCGCGAAGCGGGCCTCGAAGGGCGAGGGTGACCCGTGGCCTTGGCCTTGCGGGACGCCTTCGTGTTCTCGATGCCGGTGTCGCGCGCCAGGGCGTCGTCCATGACGGCGAGTTCGGTTTCGCGCAGGCGCTTGATCTCGTCGCGGAGGCGGGCGGCGGTTTCGAAGTCGAGGTCGGCGGCGGCGTCGCGCATCTGGCCTTCCAGCGCCTTGATATGCGCCTCCAGATTGTTGCCGATCAGAGCGCCCTCGTCCTTCGCGCCGTATTTTGCGCCGGTGATGTCGGCGCGGACATGGTCGCGCTCGTAGACCGAGTCGAGAATGTCGGCGATGTTGGCCTTGACCGATTGCGGCGTGATGCCGTGTTCCTCGTTGAAGGCGAGCTGCTTCTCGCGGCGGCGGCTGGTTTCCTCCATGGCGCGCTGCATCGAGCCGGTGATCTTGTCGGCATAGAGGATGACCTTGCCGTCGACATTGCGCGCGGCGCGGCCGATGGTCTGGATCAGCGAGGTCTCGGAGCGCAGGAAGCCCTCCTTGTCGGCGTCGAGAATGGCGACGAAGCCGCATTCGGGAATGTCGAGGCCCTCGCGCAGCAGGTTGATGCCGACCAGCACGTCGAAGGCCCCGAGACGAAGATCGCGGATGATCTCGATGCGCTCCAGCGTGTCGATGTCGGAATGCATGTAGCGCACGCGCACGCCCTGCTCGTGCAGATATTCCGTCAGGTCCTCGGCCATGCGCTTGGTGAGCACGGTGACCAGCGTGCGGTAGCCGGCCTTCGCGGTGATGCGGATCTCGTCGAGGACGTCGTCGACCTGGGTTTTGGCGCCGCGGATCTCGACCGGCGGGTCGATCAGGCCGGTGGGGCGAATGACCTGTTCGGCGAAGACGCCGCCGGACTGTTCCAGTTCCCATTCGCCGGGCGTCGCGGAGACGGCGACCGTCTGCGGGCGCATGGCGTCCCATTCCTCGAAGCGCAGCGGGCGGTTGTCCATGCACGACGGCAGGCGGAAGCCGTATTCGGCGAGCGTCGCCTTGCGGCGGAAGTCGCCGCGATACATGCCGCCGATCTGCGGGATGGTGACGTGGCTCTCGTCGATGAAGACGATGGCGTCGTCGGGGACATATTCGAACAAAGTGGGCGGCGGCTCGCCGGGGTTGCGGCCGGTCAAATAGCGCGAATAGTTCTCGATGCCGGCGCAGGAGCCGGTGGCTTCCAGCATTTCGAGGTCGTATTGCGTGCGCTGTTCGAGGCGCTGCGCCTCCAGCAGGCGGCCGGCCTTGTTGAGCTCCTCAAGGCGCTGCTTGAGCTCCTCCTTGATCGACTTGATCGCCTGGTTGAGCGTCGGGCGCGGGGTCACGTAGTGCGAGTTGGCGTAGATCTTGACCGTCTTCAGCGCGTCGGTCTTCTTGCCGGTCAGCGGGTCGAACTCGTCGATCGCCTCGATCTCGTCGCCGAACAGCGAGATGCGCCAGGCGCGGTCCTCCAGGTGGGCGGGGAAGATGTCGATCGTGTCGCCCTTCACGCGGAAGGAGCCGCGCACGAAATTGATGTCGGCGCGCTTGTATTGCTGGGCGACGAGGTCGGCCAGAAGCTGGCGTTGGTCGATGCGGTCGCCGATCTCCATCTTGAAGGTCATCGCCGTGTAGGTCTCGACCGAGCCGATACCGTAGATGCAGGAAACCGAGGCGACGATGATGACGTCGTCGCGTTCGAGCAGCGCGCGCGTCGCCGAGTGGCGCATGCGGTCGATCTGCTCGTTGATGGAGGATTCCTTCTCGATATAGGTGTCCGTGCGCGGGACGTAGGCCTCGGGCTGGTAGTAGTCGTAATAGGAGACGAAATACTCGACCGCGTTGTCCGGGAAGAAGGACTTGAACTCGCCATAGAGCTGCGCGGCCAGCGTCTTGTTGGGAGCGAGGATGAGCGCGGGGCGCTGCGTCTCCTCGATCACCTTCGCCATGGTGAAGGTCTTGCCCGAGCCGGTGACGCCCAGCAGGGTCTGCATCCGGTCGTCGTCCTTGAGGCCTGACACCAGATCGCGGATCGCGGTCGGCTGGTCGCCCGCCGGCTCGTAGGCCGATTTCATCGTGATCGGGATGCCGCCCTCGGATTTTTCCGGCCGCTCGGGGCGGTGCGGCACCCACAGCTTGCCGTCCTTGAACAGCGGGTTGCCCGAGTCGATCAGCGCCTTGAGGGATTCCACCGTGGCGGTGACGCCGGTGGTGGAGGCGAGCTGGGTGGCTTCCTCCAGCGATACGTCGAGGCCGGCGACCGGGTTGAGGCCCGCCGCGGCGCGCTCGCGCGGATCGTTGGTGCCGCCAATGGAGACGCCGCCGCCGGTGCGCTTGTCGCCGACCGTGTAGATGCGGTCGGTTTTGGTCTTCTTGGGGGCCCCGCCCTTAAGCTTCGGGCTGTCGCCCTCGCCGGCGGGGCCGCGCTTGCTCTTCCCTGAAGGCTCGCTGGAGGCTGGAGAACTGTCGCCGGAGGCCTTACGTCTGTGCTTCCCCGCTTTCGAACGTATCTCGCGCATCTCGGTGTCGCGCGCGTCGCGTTCGGCTTCCGCTTCGAGCTGCTTGACCCAATCCTCGACGCTGCCGCTGAGCGGGGCGCCTTCGAATTCCGCCTGCGGAGCTTCCTCAAACCCGGAGGGCTTGCCGGTCTTTTTCGGTGGGGATTTGGCCATGCGGCCAATATGGGAAATGGCGGGCGCGATGGAAAGGGGAAAAGGGGAACGGAAACCTGCTGCTGACAGGATGGTGTCAGGAGGGAAGGTCTCTTGGGCGGATGAAATCCGTCAAAGCCGCGCCGCCGGGCTTCAATTCGGCGACATCTAAGCGGGCCAGCGCGGCGGTGGGGAATTTTTCCGTCATTCGGGCGCGGGCCTGCGGGTCGGAGCCGGGGCCGGCGAGGCGGGCGGCGAGGGTTTCGAGGCCGGGATTGTGGCCGACGAGGATGACAGAGCCGAGGGCTTCGGTTTCGCGCAGCAGCGATAGCAGGGCTTCCGGCTCGGCCATGTAGATCGCCGGTTCGAAGCGGGTTTTGACGGGGGCGGGGAGTTCGGCGGAGACGAGCCGCCAGGTGTCGCGGGCGCGGACGGCCGGGGAGACCATAGCGCGGTCCGGTTGCCAGCCATGCTCGGCCATGTATCTCCCGACAAGTGGGGCGGCCGTGCGGCCGCGTTTCGAGAGCGGGCGGTCGAAATCGTCGAGGGCGGGGTCGTCCCAGGAGGATTTGGCGTGGCGGAGGAGATAGAGGGTTTTCATCTTCGCACTATGGTCGCGGCTCCAAGGGAAAGGAAGCGGCTACCAGCGCAGCAGCCGGATCCAGCGGGCGAGGTCGAGCAGGCTGGTGAGCGCGGCGGCGACATAGGTGAGGGCGGCGGCGCGGAGGACGCCTCGTGCGTCCGACAGATCGCTCTCCTGCAGATAATTCCCGGCGCGCAGGATCGGCAGCGCCTTGCCGAAACTGGCGTCGAATTCCACCGGCAGGGGAACGAGGTGAACGAGGACGCGGACGGCGAGCAGCGCAATGCCGATGCCGGCCATGGCGAGAAGCGCCAGCGGTGAGCGGACGATGACGGTCAGAACGGGCGCGGCAATGAAGAAGGCCGAGGCAACGGTGTCGATGGCCGCCGCGACGCCGACCAGCGACTGGCGCAGTTTCAGGCCCTTCTCGTTGCGGGCATGCTGCAGGGCGTGGCCGACCTCATGCGCGGCGACGGCGACCGCGGTCAGGCTTTTCCCGGCATGGGTTTCCCGCGACAGGCAGACCGTGCGCGTCTGCGGATCATAATGGTCGCCTTTCTCGGTCGTCTGGACCTTCACGCCGTCGAGGCCGTGTTCGGCGATCAGATGTTCGGCCAATTCGCTGCCCGTGCCGGGAAAATCCGGCCGGTCCGCGCCATGGCGCTGCAGGACATGCCGCACCCAGAGCTGCGGGCCGAAAATGGCGGCCCCCAGCAGCAGGATGAGGACAAGGCCAAGAATGTGCATGCGTTACCTCGCGGCGGAAACGGATGGTACAAAGATGTGCACGGCGGGCCGTGCCGGCAAGTCCGCATGATGGCATGAATCGCGCATAGGTTGTGCTGCGTCCTTCTGCGATCATTTACCCGAGGGGAGAATGGGTGGCTGGCGGTCAGCCGCATGAAACCGTCGCCTTCGCGATGGACGCGGCGCGCGGTTTTTGGAAGTCTCGCAGGGCAAGAATCGTGCGAGCCCTGCCATGTCTTCCTCTCCGAACGATCCATTGCTGCAGCCCTACAGGCTGAAGCATCTGACGCTGAAGAACCGCCTGATGATCACGGCGCATGAGCCGGCCTATGCCGAGGACGGCATGCCGAAGGACGCCTATCGCGCCTATCACGTGGAGCGGGCGAAGGGCGGGGTGGCGCTGACCATGACGGCGGGCTCGGCCTCGGTGGCGCGCGACTCCTCGCCAGCCTTCAACAATATCCTCGCCTGGAAGGATGAGGTGGTCGGCTGGATGCGAAAGCTTGCGGACGAGTGCCACGAGCACGGCACGGCGGTGATGATCCAGCTGACCCATCTCGGCCGGCGAACACGCTGGGACCAGGGCGACTGGCTGCCGACCGTCTCGTCGACGCATGACCGCGAGCCGGCGCACCGGGCTTTCCCGAAACTCGCCGAGGATTGGGACATCGCGCGGATCATCGAAAACTATGCCGACGCGGCGGAGCGGATGCAGGCGGCCGGGCTCGACGGGATCGAGCTGGAAGCCTACGGTCACCTGCTCGACCAGTTCTGGTCTCCCGCGACCAACATGCTGGACGGCCCCTATGGCGGCAGCCTGGAAAACCGGCTGCGGCTTTCCTTCGACGTTCTGAAGGCGATCCGCGAGCGGGTGGGGCCGGAGTTCATCGTCGGCGTGCGCTATGTCGGCGACGAGATGATGACGGGCGGGCTGAGCCGGGAAGACGGGCTGGAGATCTCGCGCAGGCTGAAAGAGAGCGGCCTGGTCGACTTCCTGAACGTGATCCGCGGTCATATCGAGACCGACGCGCCGCTGACCGACGTCATTCCCGTGCAGGGCATGCGCAGCGCGCCGCATCTGGATTTTGCCGGGGAGATCCGGGCAGCGACGGCGATGCCGACCTTCCACGCGGCGAAGATACAGGACGTGGCGACGGCGCGGCATGCGGTGGCCGAGGGCAAGCTCGACATGGTGGGGATGACGCGGGCGCATATCGCCGACCCGCATATCGTCGCGAAGATTATCGCGGGGCGTGAAGAGCGGATCCGGCCCTGCGTCGGCGCGAATTACTGCCTCGACCGCATCTATCAGGGCGGCGGCGCGCGGTGTGTGCACAACCCGTCGACGGGCCGCGAACTGGCCATGCCGCACAGCATAGCGCCGGCAGAGACGCGCAAGCGTGTCGTCGTGATCGGGGCAGGTCCGGCGGGCATGGAGGCGGCGCGGGTGGCGGCGGAGCGCGGCCACAGTGTCACCGTCCACGAGGCGGCGAGCGATGCCGGTGGGCAGATCCGGCTGACGGCGCAGACGAAGCGGCGCGCGGAGATGATGCAGGTGATCGACTGGCGCATGGCGGAATGCGAGCGGCTGGGCGTCGCCTTCCGGTTCAACAGTTTCGCCGAGCCTGAGACCGTTCTGGCCGATGCGCCCGACACGGTGATCGTCGCCACGGGCGGTCTTCCGCATACCGAGGTGCTGGAGGCGGGCAATGAACTGGTCGTTTCCGCCTGGGACATCCTGTCGGGCGATGCGCGGCCGGGCGACAATGTGCTGATCCATGACGATGCGGGCGACTATGCCGCTTTGCAGGCGGCGGAGACCATCGCCGCAACGGGCGCGAAGGTGGAGATCGTGACGCGCGACCGGATCTTCGCGTCGGAGGTGATGGGCATGTCGCTGACGCCTGCCATGCGCGAATTGCAGAAACACGACGTCACCTTCACCGTGACCTGGAAGCTGGACGCGGTGACGCGGGACGGCAACGGGCTCATGGCGCGGCTCGGCAGCGACTATGGCGGTTTTACGCGCGAAAGACGGGTCGACCAGGGGGTGGTGAATGCCGCGACGCGGCCGCTGGACGATCTCTATTTCGCGCTGAAGCCCGGCTCGTCCAATCTCGGCGCGGTGGATTACGAGGCGCTGATCGCGGGCCGGCCGCAGGCGATGAAAGGAAATCCGGACGGGGCCTACGAGCTCTACCGCATCGGTGACGCGGTGTCGGCGCGGAACATCCATGCGGCGATCTATGATGCGCTGCGGCTGGTCAGGACGATTTAGCAGGGGAGCCTGGACCGCAACGATCGGAGCTCTCGCGGCTTAGGAAAACCGGATTTTCATAATCCGTCGCGTTCTTTCTGCAGCCAGAGTTTGAGGCCTGCGTCGGACGTCAGTTCCACGGCCTTCTCATAGGCCTTGCGGGCGGATGCGGTGTCGCCGGCTTCCCGGTGCAGTCTGGCGCGAGCCGCCCAGTAGGGCTGGAACCGCGAAAGCGTTTCGCCGCGCGCCAGGTTCTCGCAGACCTCGAGCGCGGCGAGTCCGGCCGAAGGTCCCGCCACATTGCCGATGGCAGCGGCACGAGCGACGGCGCCGCCAAGCGTCGGAGCGATCGCGAGCAAACCGTCGTGAAGCTGGGCAATGGCTGCCCAGTCGGTGGTCCCGGTATTCACCCTGTCGCAATGCAGGGCCTGTATGGCGGCTTCCAGCTGGAAGCGGCCCGGCCGGCCCTTGAGCGCCGCCCGTTCCAGCACGACGCCTGCCTTCCGGATCAGCTTTGCGTCCCAAAGGGACGTGTCCTGATTGTCCAGCGGGACGAAGCGTCCGGCCTTGTCGGAGCGGGCGAGACGCCGCGCCAGCGAATAGGCGATCAGCGCCAGCAGCCCAAGCGCTTCGGGTTCGTCGGGCAATTGATCGGCCATGACGGATGCAAGCCACAGAGCCTCCGCGCCGACATCGCTTGTCACGTCGCCGTGGGCGTCGTCGCTCCACGCGAGCGAATAGGCACCGTAGACTGCCTCGAGCACGGCGCCGACGCGGGCCGGATATTCTTCCTGCGACGGAACGGCGAAGGGAATGCGCGCATCCCTGATCTTGCGTTTCGCACGGACCAGACGCTGCGCCATGGTGGCGGCGGGAACGGCATAACCGGCGGCGATGTCGGATGCCTCGAAGCCAAGCACGGTCTGCAGCATGAGCGGCGTGTGTATTGTCTCGTCGATCGCCGGGTGAGCGCAGGCGAAAAGGAGAAGCAGTCTGCGATCCGGTACGGCGTCGGTTTCGAGACCGAATGGATCGCCGAGTTCGACGTTCGGATCAGCCATCGCATCGGTAACCGGCCCGGCCGAACGGCGCATCGCGGCGCTGCGCGCGATATCGGCGAGACGATTGCGGGCAACGGTGACGAGCCAGCCTTCCGGATTGTCCGGCACGCCATCGCGCTGCCAGGTCTGGATCGCCCTGGAAAAGGCGTCCGACAACGCATCCTCGGCCGCCGCTATGTCGCCGGTGCGCGCGGCGATGACGGCGACCAGCTTGCCATAGGATTCGCGCGCGACCCTTTCGGCTGCCGCGCGCGAGCCATCGATTTCCGAGCGGCCATTCAAGCCGCGTCAGCCGGCATAGGGATTGCCGCCCTGCGGCATGATCGACGCGCGGATCTCGATTTTTCCGAAATGCGCGGCGGGACATTTCTCCGCCCAGGCGATGGCGGCGTCGAGGTCGGGCACGTCGATGACGAAGGTGCCGCCGAGCTGTTCCTTCGTTTCGGCATAGGGGCCGTCCTGAATGAGCCGCTCGCCATTGCGAATGGACAGGGTGGTCGCGGTCGGCGAGGGGGCGAGGCGGTCCGTGTCGACAAAGACGCCGGCTTTCTTCAGCGCGCCGATATATTCGCCGAACATCCGAAGGCCGCGCTCCATGTCGGCTTCGCTGACCTCGGTTGCTCCGGATTCATCGTGATACAGAAAGAAGGTGTAACGCATGGGAATTTCCTGTGTGAAAAGCGGTTGTCGATCAGGCGGCCTGGGCGGCATTTCCGAGCAATTTCAGACCCTTTTCGTAATCGGGTCCGAGCATGCCATCAAGAAAAAGTCCGATGACACGACCGACCGGGTTCAACCCGAAGTCGGACCGCGTGGACCAGGTGACGCGGGCGCCCGCGCCGACCGGCTCCAGCGTGAAGACGGTGACAGGCTTGCCCCGTGCGCCGAGATCGATCTGCATCGTGACCGAACGGTTCTCCTCGAGCGCGACGACGGTCTGCGTGCCCTTGCCGTCCCTGCCGTCAAAGGCGAAGCCCGAGCCGATGCCGGATGCCGGTCCGAACATCTCGATCTTCAGGTCGGGATCCTTCGCCTTGTAGGGATTGAAGCGCTGATAGCCGCTGTTCGAGGCGATCAGCGGAAACAGCTCGCCGGGTTCGGCGGCGATGACCGCGCTGCGTTCGGCCGTGGCGTGGTTCGGCAGGAAAAGCGGGATTGCGACGATGGCTGCGACGGCAACCGCGCCCATGGCGATCATTGTGGTCATGGTCTCTTACTCCGAAATGGAACGCGAAAGCGGGATTGCTTTCACCGCCATGACGGAGAAGCCGACGGCCAATCGACATGTCGCCGAAATTTTTTCGAATGGCGGTTCAGGCCGGTGTTCGCCTCAGCGAGACGCGGGAGATCATCAGCACGGCGACCGTCGCCAGAGCCAAGCCAGCGAGCTGGAGCGGCGAGAGCGTTTCGTCGAACATGAAGAAGGCGACGACGGAGGTGCAGGCGGGGACGAGATAGAACAGGCCCGAGACGCTGGCGACCGCGTTTTGGCGGATCAGCAGCATCAGCAGCGAGATGGCGCCGATCGACAGGACCAGCACCAGCCAGCCAAGCGCGAAGATGAAGTTTGGCGTCCAGTGGACCGTCTGCGTCTCGAAGGCGAAGGAGGCGGCGCCGACGAGCAGCACCGCGCCGACATATTGCCAGACCGCGCCGGCGAGCATGTCCGTGCCGGTGGCGAAACGCTTCTGATAGATGGTCGAGGCGGTGATGGCGATCAGGGCCACCAGATTGGCGGCGACATTCGCCGCGGTGATGCCGCTGTCGGCATCGAAGGCGCCTGCAAGGCCCGGTTCCAAGATCAGCAATGCGCCGGCGAGACCGAGCGCGAGCCCGATCCAGTGACGCGGAGCGAGCCGTTCGCCGAGCAACGGGGCCGAGAGCAGCGAGGTCAGGATAGGCTGCAGCGAGACGATCAGCGCCGAGACGCCGGCCGGCATGCCGTGGCGGATCGACCAGAAGACGCCGCCGAGATAACCGCCGTGGATCAGCATGCCGACGACCATGGAATGGCCCCGTTCCCGCCAGCCCCGCGCCCGGCGACCAGTGACGAGCAACACGGGGAACAGGATCGCCAGCACGATCAGGAAGCGCAGCGACAGGAATGTGAAGGGCTCGGCATCCGACGCGCCGAGCTTGGACCCGATGAAACCGGTCGACCAGAGCAGGACGAAAATGACGGGCGCGAGGCGCATGAGCATGGGCACGATCCCGGACGGATGAGGCCGGGCAGACCGGCAGGTGGAGCGCGCTCTCTTGGCAGGCGGGGAGGGGGAGCGTCAATTGGGGGATTGAGAGGGAGACAAGTTGGCTTGATCAGGGGCTCGGCCTGAGTATCAGTCGAGCATGCGGCTGCTTTGGAGTTCAGACCCATGTCTATTGCCCTTCCCGGTACGAAACACTCCCTCTCATGGTCCCACGGCACCGCCGAGGTGTGGGCGCTGTCGGGGGCCGTTCATCGTCTGGATCTGACGCTTCCCGACGGGCGGGTCGTGCGGCCGCTGGCGGAGGCGGCGTGGCAGGGGGATGGGGCGATCGCGGGGGACGACACGATACCCGCGCATCTGCGGTTTCTTGGCGGGGAGTGGGCTTGCGTGCCGTTCGGCAAGTCGGGGGCAGATCCGGTCGTGCACGGGTTCGGCACGGACAATTGCTGGACCTTCGAGGCGCGCGGCGAGGAGGATGGCGATGCGGTGGCGCTTGTCATCGACTATCCGGAGGACAGGCCCGTGGAGCGGCTGCGGCGGACGGTGCGGGGCGTGCCGGGGGCGGCTCGGGTGGAATTCACGCTGGAGGTGACGGCGCGGCGCGACTGCGTCTTGCCGATCGGGCTGCATCCGATCCTCGCGCCGGGACTGGCGGGCGAGCAGTTGCTGATCGAGGGCGTCTGGGCGTATGGCGAGACGTTTCCGGTCACTTTCGAGAGGGGCGTGTCGCGGCTCGCCCCGGGCGCGCGGTTCGACGATGCCGGGGCGCTGCCGCTCGTCGATGGCGGGACGGTTTCGTTCGGCTCTTTGCTGAGCGAGACGACGGAGGAGGCGTTCCAGCTGTTCGGCGTCGATGGCGCCCTGCGCATCGTCTATCCGCAGTCGGGACATGCGGTGCGGCTGAAATGGCGGGCGGAGGATTATCCGACCTGCCTGTTCTGGATCTCGACGGGCGGGCGGACGTCAAAGCCGTGGAACGGGCGGTTTCGGGGCTTCGGCGTCGAGCCGCTGAATGCGCGGTTCGAGGCGCGGGACGGCGCGGGCGCGATTGCCGGGGGGCGGGCGTTCCGGGCCGGAGAGGTCTGGTCGACCAGTTATTCCATCGGCGTCGAGGCGATCTGAGCCCGAAGCGGCGGGAAGCTAGTTCGCGCGCAGCCAATTCAGCGCGCCACCGGCCATTCCCTTGAATTTGGGATCGCCGGCAAGTGGCGCGACGAGCAGGCTTTGCGGATCGAGGCGGCGCTTGACATCGTGATAGAGTTCCGAGCGGCTGCGTGCGGAAAAAACCAGATAGAGACCGTCGGCCAGTTTGCGGGTTTGCGGCCCGTTGGCAACGGCCGTTTCTTTGCGCGGCTCGTCGTACCAGAGCAGATAGAGGGTTTCGTTTTCCGACCGAACGGGAGGCATCGTCGTCTCCTGCTTCATCACGCGACGGAACCGGAACGCCTGCAGCTGCGTTCCGGTTCCTGATGACCCGCACCGATTTTTCCTCAACCGACCGACAGACCCGTCCCGCTTCGGCCATTTCTCGCCTCGATCCCAACCACAATCACCCGCCGATCGCGGTGTTGTGGGCCCTGTCGATTGGCGGATTCGCGCTGTTCGCCTTGCTGGCGGTTGCAATCCAGAATGGCTGGACGGATGCGATCGACCGGTCGGTGCTGTTGTCGTTGCGCAATCCGGCCAACCTGTCGGACGCCTGGGGGCCGCCCTGGTTCGAGGAGACGGCGGCGGAGCTGACGGCGCTGGGCGGCTATCCGATCCTCGTCACGGTCGCCATCGCGGCACTCGGTGTGCTGGGCCTGTTGCGCGAGCGGGCGGCGACGATTTTTCTTGCCGTGGCGCTCGCCGGCGGCACCGCCTTGTCCTCGGGTCTGAAGCTCGTCTTCGAGCGGCCGCGCCCGGAACTGGTCGATCATCTGGACAAGACGTTCACGTCGAGTTTTCCGAGCGGCCACGCCACTGTGGGCACACTTGCGTGGCTGACGCTTGCCGCCGTCGCGATCCGCTTCGTGCCGCGCCATTCGGTGCGGGTCTTCATCGTCAGCGCCGCCATTGTGCTCGCGATCGTCATCGGCGCGAGCCGCGTCTATCTCGGCGTACACTGGCCGAGCGACGTGCTGGCCGGGTGGTCGCTGGGCATCGGTTGGGCGAGCCTGTGCTGGCTGGCGGCGCATTATCTTTCGCGCGGCAGCGCGGGCTCCGGCGATCTCGGCCACTCGAAAACATGAGGCGAGGCAGATGAGCGCAGCAAGGACATGGATCAAGCCGCTGGCCCGCATGGGCTATGGCGCGCGCGGGCTGGTTTATCTGATCATCGGCATTTTCGCCTTGCTGGCGGCTATCGGCTCGGGCGAGGAGAAGGGATCGAAGGACGCGTTGCGCACGCTGCTCGGGCAACCTTTTGGTGAGGCAATCGTCTGGCTGATGGTGGCAGGGCTGGCGGGCTACGTGATCTGGCGGCTGGTGCAGGCCTTTCTCGATCCCGACGGGCACGGCACGGACCCGAAAGGTCTGGCGATACGGGCGGGGCTGCTGGTCAGCGCTTTCACCTATTCGACGATCGCGTTGTTTGCCCTTTCGCTGCTCGGCGTCCTTGCGGGCGGAGACGGCGGCGGCGGAAGCGGCGGGTCTCTCGCCAACGCGGTCGCGACGGTCGTCGGGCAGCATTATGTGTCTCTGGGGCTCGCCATTGCCGTTTTCGGCGTCGCATGCGCCCATGCGTGGAAAGCGGTGCGCCGAAAATATGCGGACCATTTCGATGCCGGACCGGACGCGATGGCGATCATCGATCCGGTGTCGATCACGGGGCTTCTGGCGCGCGGCTTCGTGCTGGCCGTGATCGCCTTCCTGTTCCTGCTGCGGTTTCTCAATGCCGAAGGCGCAGAGGACAGGCCCGGTCTCGAGGAGGCGCTCAATTATGTCCAGTCGCTTCCGGCGGGAGCTTTTCTGCTCGCCGCCACCGGCATCGGGCTTATCGCCTTCGCCGCCTATTCGGCGATCGAGGCGCGCTGGCGCCGGATCCGGGTGCCGGTCTGACCGGCGCCGGCCGCGAGCCGTTTTATGAATTCCTTAACGATATGAGCATCCTGCCGATTGTTACCCGCGAATTTTAACGGGTTTGCAAGCGTCGCCGGGCAAGTCTGCGCGACAGAGTAACGGGGATTTACATGGACGGGATCGCTATCTTTTCAGCTTTCCTCCAGGGCCTCGGCATTGTCGCTTTCGCGGGACGCCTGCATGAGCTGGCCATCACGCGCTGCACGTCGCCGCGGTGGGAGACCGCCGCCACGGCCTTGACCTTCGCGGTCGCCGCGGCGGTGTCAATGACATTTCCGTTGCGTTTCGCTCCCGGCATCATATTCGATCTGCGACACGTCTTTCTCATTCTGGCCGGCCCCTTTGGCGGCTTGCCCGCCGCACTGCTGACGGCGGCGGCGACGGGCGGATTGCGTTTTCTTGAAGGCGGAGTCGGGCTCTATCCCGGGCTGGCGGGAATCGCGATTTCGACGACGATCGGTCTCGGTTTCGCGTGGCTGAACGGGAATCGGGACTACACGCTGGCGAAGGTCTCCCTGCTCGGTCTTTTGTCCTCGGTTTCGATTACCAGCCTGTTTGTGTTGCCGCTGCCGATCGCGATGGAGCTTCTGGGACGGATCTCCATCCCCATCATAATCGTCAATTTTGTCGGCGTTCTGATCGCGGCGGAATCGCTGAACCGGTTCCGGGTGCAGATGCACCGGGAGGAGTCCCTTGCCCGAGACAGTTCGACCGACCCGCTGACAGGCTTGTCGAACCGGCGCGCATTCGATGTGCAGGGGCCGGAACTGGCGCTGAACGGGATCCAGAAGAAGGGCCGCTATGCGCTGATGATCATCGATATCGACCGGTTCAAGTCGATCAACGACACGTTCGGCCATGCCAGCGGCGACAAGGTTCTCAAGCAGGTGGCGGACGCGATCGCATCGCACGCCCGCGACGACGATCTCGTCGTGCGCTATGGCGGCGAGGAGATCGCGCTGGTGCTGCCGGGTTGCGACGAGACGCGGACCGCGATGATCGCCGACCGGATCCGCGAAGGCATCGAGAATTCGACCGTCGAGGTCAGCGGCATCAATCTGAAGGTCACGGTATCGATCGGCTATGTCGTGGTCGACAAGCCGGGCATGGGCTTCTGGTCCGCCTTCGAACAGGCTGACAGCGCGCTGTACAGGGCAAAGAATGCCGGGCGCAATCGCGTCGAGAAGGCGCTCGCCGAAAGAGCAAACGCCGCCTGACCCGGACAAGCTGTGCAGTTTTTCGCCGTGTGACGGAGTGCACACCGTCGCCCGGGGGCACACTGTAGAGATGGTGGTCAAGGAGGCGGTGACAGGGATCACCGGCGAGACCATGACGAACACAGATCACACTTTCGGAAGCTTCACCTTTGAAACCGCAACACGGCGCAACGCCGCCGAGGCCCGCGGGATGCGCCGCGCCCTGGCGCTGGCGATCGTCTCGGCGATCGTGTTCGCTGGCACCGCGCTGATCTCGGCGAGCCAGCCCTCGGCCGGTCCGATCGAAGGCGCCTACGAGGTGGCCTACGCCAATCTGGATGCGGACCGTTTCGGCGGCGTGTTCGACGATGTGTACCCGGAAGTCGAGCATGAGATGAACGACGCCTGGATGGGCATGAACGTGGTCAGCGCCGATGGCGTCATCCTCGGCTATGTCACCGACGCTTTCGTCAACGAGGACGGTTCGATCGACGAACTGGTGATCGAGCCTTCCGGCGACGCCAGCCCGCTTTTCGCGCCGGTCTATCTGCCACTGCGCTACGCCTCGCTCGACGCCGGCCAGGTGACCCTGTCGCTCGGTTCGACCCGCGCCGTCGCCACGCTGGTTCCCGCGACCGATCTCGGCCGGATCGGCGAATAAGCCTCCGACCAGCGTCCCCGACGCCGTTAACCGCGCGTTAACGGCGTTTTCCAAAGTCTTGTTTACCGCAAACGCTTACCATCCGATCCGGGACAAAGAGCGGATGGAATGGACGCGATGCGAAAAACACCTCTCGCGGCGCTGGCCGCATTGACGGTTGGCGGCAGCCTTTTGGCAGGCTGCGTGGCCACCGACGTCCTCATTCCATACGCCGATCCGACGCCGACGGCGGCGATCCCCGTTTCCGAACCGATTCCGGCCACGCCTCTGCAAATGGGGCAGCCCGCGATGACGGCGCAGGCAAGCATGGCGCCGGCGATGCCGCCCGCACAATCCGCGCAGGCGTCGCAACCGGCCCCGCAGGTCGCCCAGCCGGTTCAGACCGCCTGGGCGTTTCCGAGCGTGCCGAGATCCGTCTTCGGCAAGGGGGAGCGCGATGCGGGCAATGCGATGCCGGCTGAAGAGGTGCAGTGCCGCAAGCGGCTGCAGCGCCTCGGCGTCAAGTATCGCGACATCCCGCGCATCCGCGATTCCGCCTCCTGCGGCATCGACTGGCCGGTCGAGGTGACGTCGCTCGGCCACGGCATCAAAATGGCGCCGGCGGCGAAGCTGAATTGCGCCATGGCCGAGGAAGCGGCGCGCTGGGCGCAGAAGGATCTCGCCCCGGCGGCGCGGACACGTTACCTCTCCGGCGTCGCCGAGATCCGGCAGATGTCGTCCTATTCCTGCCGCAAGATCGCCGGCTCGCGCTCGATGTCGGAACATTCCAAGGGCAATGCGCTCGATATCGGCGCGATCAAGCTTCGGAACGGGCGGGTTATCGACGTGCACAAGCCGGGCCTGTTCGCGTTCCGCGAACGCTCCTTCCTGCACCGGGTGCGCGGCGAGGCCTGCGGCCGGTTCGGCACGGTGCTTGGTCCCGGCTACAACCGCGACCACGCCGACCATTTCCATCTTGACCTGAAAGAGCGCCGCAACGTCGCCTGCCATTGAGGCATGCGACGCCTACACGATTTCGCAAGGGGTTCCGTCTAATGGTTGCGAAACCGGGACAAACGACATGACCGATTTCGCGCAGCCATATCCGGATGCGGATAAGACCGCGGACAAGCGGGCAAAAGATGCGCCGCAGTGGATCCCGGCGGACGCCATTCCCTCCAGGCGTTTCCTGATCCCGGCGCTGGCGGCGCTCGTCTTCCTGAAAATCGTCAATGTGTTCTTCGCCGTGCCGCTGGCCGACGAGGGCTACTACTGGCTGTGGGGCAAGTTTCCCGACTGGTCCTATTACGACCATCCGCCGCTCGGCGCCTGGATGAACGCGGCTGCGAGTTTCGTGTTTGGCGACGGGTTGCTGGCGATCCGGCTGGGGACGCTGGCGACATTCGCAGGGTCGCTGGCCGTGCTCGGCTGGTGGACGAAGCGACTGACCCCCGGCCTGCGCGGTCCGGATGCCTATCTCGTCGCGGCGGGCGTGTGGCTTGCCTCGCCCTGGCTGATGAATTTCCAGTCGATCGCCTTCCATGACCATCTGCTGATCTTCTTTGGCATCCTGGCCGCCCATTGTTTCGGCCGGCTGGTGCTGACGATGGACGAAGCGCAAGGCCCGGGCTGGCACTGGCTCTATGCCGGCTGCGTCTCGGTCGGCATGGCGGGACTGTCGAAATACAGCGGTGTCTTTCTCGGCCTCGCCTTCGCCGCCTGGGTGATCGCTACGCCGAAGGGAAGGGTGCTGCTGAAAAGCCCGCATCTGTGGATCGGGGCCAGCATCGCGGTCGCGATGCAGTCGCCGGTGATCTACTGGAACGAGGTGCATGATTGGCCCTCATTCCAATACAATCTGCATGACCGGATCGGCTACACGCACCACGATTCCGTGGTCGAGCGCTATTACGATTTCTGCAAGAACTTCGTGCTGCTTTTGTCGCCGTTGCTGTTCGTCGCGCTGATGCGTTTCGTCTTCGGGCGCACGGCCAAGGGGCCTGCCGCGGCGCTGCAGGGGATCGGGCGTTTTGCCTTCCTGATCCCGAGCGCGGTCTTCCTTGCGCTCAGCTTCTCGACCTCGGTGCTTTATTACTGGAACATCGTCGCGGTGCTGTTCTTCCTGCCGGTGGCGCTGCTGTTCATGCGCAGCGCCATGGAAGTGCGTCTGCACATGCTCTGGGGCATCGCGTTTGCGGCGATGGCGCTGTTCAACTCGACCTTCTTCCCGCTGACGTTGCTGACCGGCAAGTCGATCAGCGACTTCAACATTTCGCACGGGCTGCCGGAGATCGCGGCGATTGTCGAGGAAGAGGAAAAGCGGCTCGGCGCGGACATGGTGGTGACGACGGATTACCGCACCGCCTCGCTGCTGGCGCTGACGACGAAGCGCACCGACATCGTGCATCTGGGCCTGCGCGAGGACATGTGGTATTTCTGGTTCGACCCTACCATGCACAAGGGCCAGAACGCGGTGGTGCTGGCCTATGACCGGTTCCCGGAAACGGAGCTGATCGACACCGTCTTCGAGAAGACCGAGGTGATCCGCGAATTCACCGTGGAGCGGCACGGTTTCGCCATCCAGCATTACTGGCTGGTCTACGCGCAGAATTATAGCGGCGAAGGGCCGCAATAGGTGGGCCGGTGACCGATATCGGCTTTGCAGCGGAGGGGCGGGTTTCAGCCAGGGACGGCGCGGCGGGCGCCGGGCTCGATGCAGTCCTGCCCGGCACGAAAGTGCTCGTCGCCGCGCTGGTCGTTCTCGGCGTGCTGAAATTCACCGCGGTCTTTCTGGCCGCTGCGTTGCCGGACGAAGGCTATTACTGGCTCTGGGGGCAGCATCCCGACTGGTCCTATTACGACCATCCGCCGCTTGGCGGCTGGGTGCACTGGCTTACCGGCACTGTCTTCGGCAATGGAACGGTCGCCGCGCGGCTGGCGACGTTGCCGACATTCGCGGGCACGCTTCTCATCCTCTGGTACTGGTGCGGACGGCTGGCGCCGCCGGACCTCAGGCTGCGTGCCTTCCTGACCGGGACGGCCATGTGGCTCGCCTCGCCGTTGATGCTGGTCTATCAGAGCCTTGCGATCCACGATCACCTGCTGATCGTCCTGTCGCTGGCGGCGCTTCATTTCTTCGTCCTGTTCGCGGAAAGCCGGGAGGCTGGCGCGCCGCGCTACCGGCTTCTCTATCTCTTCGCGGTCATGCTCGGGCTGGCGGCGCTGTCGAAATACAACGCCGTTTTCGTCGCGGCCGGTATCGGCGTCTGGATCCTCTTGCAGAGGGACAGGCTGGCGTGGCTCGGCGACGTGCATCTGTGGCTGGCGGCGCTGGTGACGGCGGCAATGCTGTCGCCCGTCCTTTACTGGAACTGGTCGCATGGATGGCCGTCCTTCCAGTTCTACACGCATGACCGCATCGGCCATCTGGCGACATCGCCCTTCGACCACATCTACAATTTCACGGTGCAGAGCTTCGTGCTTGTTTCGCCGGTGCTGATGGTTGCCTTCCTGCGCTTCCTGATCCGCGGCGCGCCGGCAGTGCCGGCCCTGTTGCGGGGGCCGGCGGCATCGGTGTTCCTGATCGGCACGGCGACATGGTACGCGATGTGTCTTGTGACGCCGGCGGCGCATTACTGGAACGTCACGTCCTATCTGCTGCCGCTCGCGGTCGCGCCGTTTCTGATCCGCAGCGCGATGGAGTTCCGGCTGCATGTGCTGTGGGGTGTGCTCTATGGCGGCTCGCTGTTGTTCACCTCGACCGTGGTGCCGCTGCTGACGCTGACGCAGCCGCCGGGCCGTCACGACGAGAACCTGATGTTCGCTGCCCCGTCGATGCTGGCCGAGGTGGAGAAGGCGGAAGCCGAATACGATCCGGCTATGATCGTCACGACCGACTATCTGTCTGCGTCGCTCCTGTCGCTTTATTCCGGGCGCACCGACATCGTGCATCTCGGCCCGCGCCGCGACATGTGGGATTTCTGGTTCGATCCGACGCTGCACAAGGGCGAGGACGCCATTGTGCTCGCCTATGACGAGTTCCCGGAGACGGTTCTGATCGAAAAGGCCTTCGAAAAGACCGAGACGATCGGCGACTTCACCGCGGAACGCTTCGGTGTGCCGGTCAAGCATTACCGGCTGATCCACGCCGAGGGCTATCGCGGCGAAGGGCCGCAATAGGGGCGGGGCATGTCACTGGCGACGCAGGCGGATTTAGGTTCGAAGGCGCGGCAACGGGCCTCGGCGACGCTTGCGGATACATTGCCGCAGCTGCGCTGGCTGGTCGCGCTGTTGCTGCCGCTCGCAGCGATCAAGGCGGTGCAGCTTTTCGCCGCCCCGCCGACCGCGGACGAGGCCTATTACTGGCTTTGGGGCCAGCATCTCGACTGGTCCTATTACGACCATCCGCCGCTGGCCGCATGGCTGGAGCGGCTTTCGGCAGAGATCTTCGGGTGGAACCTCATCGCGCTGCGCGCGCCGGTCGTCCTGACTTTCGCGGGCAGCCTGTGGATCCTGTGGTTCTGGGCGCGGCGGCTGGCCGGGCGGGAGCTGGCGTTGCGCGCATTTCTCGGCGGTGCGGTCGTCTGGCTCGCGATGCCGATGCTGATGCGCTTCCAGTCGCTGGCGCATCAAGATCATCTGCTGATCTTCTTTGGTCTTGCGACCGCGCATTTCTGGGCGTTGTTCCATCAGGGGCTGGAGGATGGAAGGCGGGTCTGGCGCTACTTTTATGCCGGCTGCGTCGCGCTCGGGCTGGCGGGGCTTTCGAAGTACAACGCCGTTTTTCTCGGGCTCGGCTTCGCCGCCTGGGTAGTGATCTCGCCGAAGGGGCGGCCTTTGCTTGCAAGCCGGCATCTGTGGCTGGGCGCGGCGGTTGCTGTCGTCATGCAGACGCCGGTGATCGGCTGGAATATCGCGCATGACTGGCCGAGCTTCAGCTACAATCTGCAGGGCCGGATCGGCCAGTCGGTGCATGGCGGCTTTGCCGGCAACCTGAAGGATTTCCTGCTGTCGTCTGTGCTGATGCTGTCGCCGATCGCGGGGCTGGCGCTCTATCGTTTCGCCGCCGGGGCGGGGACGATGAGGACGCCGTTCGAGCCTGTGGGCCGCTGGGTTCTGATCGGCTCGACCGCGGTCTTCGTCGCGCTCTGTGCCTCCAACACGATCCTCCACTACTGGAACCTTGCGGCCTATCTGTTCGCGCTGCCGGTGCTGGTGTTCTACATGCGCGGGCGCGCCGAATTCACCTTTCACGCGCTGTTCGGCGTCGCAATGGGCGTCTGGCTGGTGCTGGCGCAGGTGATGTATCCGTCGTACCGGCTGTTCGGCAGCGAGTTGCGCGATGTCGATATCTCGTTCGGGCTGGACGAGATTGCAGCCATCGTTGCCGAGGAGGAAGAGTTCATCGGCGTCGACATGGTGATGACCACCGATTATCGCACAGCGTCGCTGCTCTCGTTTGCCGGCAAGCGGCTGGACGTTGTGAAGATCGGGCTGCGCGACGACCAGTTCGATATCTGGTTCGACCCGGCTGCGCACAAGGGCGAGGACGCGCTGGTGCTGGTCGACGATTTCCTGCCCGAGCAGGAACTGGTGACACGAGTCTTCGAGCGGGTGACGCCGATCCGCGAATTCACCGTGGAACGCTTCGGCATACCGGTCCACACCTACCGGCTGGTGCTGGCCGAGAACTATTCCGGCACGGGGCCGCACTGACGGTTATGTCGGGTTCGGGCTGAAAAGAGGCGCCGCCCGGACTTGCGGGCGGCGCGGTCAGGCCGTGCGGGAGTATCGCGCGGCCTTCTCCCTCTCCCAAAGCTGAAAGGGTAATTGCCCACCGGACCAGGATGAGATGTTCATCAGACATCGTTGCGGCCAGAGCCGCATTGATTCCTGTCAATTCGCGCGGGCCGGCATTGCCGATCCGAAGACAGGGGGCGGCCGACGCGCGCAGATCAATCGAGACCGGCGGCCTTGCGCAGTGCCTTGTTGATTTTGTCCTGCCAGCCGGGGCCGTCGTTCTGGAAATGGGCCAGCACATCATTGTCGATGCGCAGCGTCACACTTTCCTTGCCGGGCGGGACCACGGTCTTGCGCGGCGTTTCGGTCTTTTCGGCCGGCTTCGTGGTCGCGGATTTGAACAGGGCTTCCGCCTTGTCTCTTGCGCTGGACATTCGGCGCGGTGGATAGGCCATGTCGATTACCCCTCGTTGAGCGTTGCGCGAATCGCATGTCAGACTATCGCATGGTTGCGGCGACGGGGTGAGGTTTGACGCCCTCCGCCCCCCGGATTCTTCGAAATTCGCGTGGTTTGTCTTGACCCTGTCACAAAACGGGTCTTTACGACCTCTCCCCCAGCTCCAGCCCAGAGTTACCCGACATGACCAGCAACGCGATCGGCGTGGATTTCGGCACGTCCAACAGCACCGCGGCGTTTTTCGACGGCAAGGAACCGGTTCTGGCGCCTCTGGAGGACGGGAAATTCGACCTGCCCAGCACGGTGTTCTTCGATTTCGAGACCGGGCAGCGCAAATACGGGCGCAGCGCCATCGACGCCTATGTCGGCGACGGCGAGGGGCGCTTCATGCGGGCGCTGAAGAGCATTCTCGGGACGAGCCTCGAGGACGACTTTACCTATGTCTCCGGAAAGCGCGTGGCCTTCGTCGACATCATCGCCGGCTTCGTCCGCTCGATCCGGGAGACGGCGGAGGAATTTCGGGGCGCACCGTTAGACAAGGTGGTCGCGGGCCGTCCGGTGCGGTTCGTCGACGAGGACGATGATGCAGACAGGCGCGCGCAGGAGACGCTGGAGCGGATCTTCAGGACTGCCGGGTTCGAGGAGGTCAGCTTCCAGTTCGAACCGATCGCCGCGGCTCTGGATTACGAGCGGAGCGTCGACAAAGAAGAAATCGCGCTGATCGCCGATCTCGGCGGCGGCCCCTCGGATTTCTCGGTGGTGCGAATTTCGCCCGCCGGCAGGACCCGGGCGGACAGGAGCGGTGACATTCTCGCGACCGGCGGCGTGCATGTCGGCGGTACCGATCTGGACCGGCTGGTCAATCTCAGGAAGGTCATGCCCGAATTCGGCATGGACAGCCGGCTGCGCCGCGATTTCGGCGACGGGACGATCACCATTCCGCGGCATGTCTTCGTGTCGCTGAGCACATGGCAGAAGATCCATCTTCTCTACGACCCGGCGATCCTGCGCGAGGTGAAGGATTATCTGCGGCTGTCGACTAGCCCTGAGCGGATCGAGCGGCTGGCGCATGTGCTGGAGGAGAGACTGGGCCACCGGATCGCGCTGGAGGTCGAGCGGTCGAAGATCGCGTTGACCGATGCGGACGATGCATGGATCAGCCTCGCGGCCATCGAAAAGGGTCTGAAAGTGGATATCGCGCGGGCGGAGTTCGAGGCGATCATCGCTCGCGAAACCGGGGCGATCCGCAAAGCACTGGACGTTACGCTTGGCGATGCGGGGATCGGATCGGAGCGGATTTCCGCGCTGTTTCTGACCGGCGGCACGACTGCGATCCCGGTGGTGCGACGCGCGTTGCTGGAGGCGGTGCCGGATGCAGCCGTGGTCGAGGGAGACCGGTTCGGCAGCGTGGGTATCGGGCTGGCCTTGGAAGCCAGGCGACGTTTCGGCTAGAGCGTTTCGGTCAGGACGGACTCGCCTGCTTCGGCCGGAGGCCGTTTTCGAAGAGGCGCATGACCTCCACGATCATCGCTTTTTGCCGCTTCGCCGAGATCGCGAACAGGCCGCGATGAAGGATCAATCCGTCGAGCATGGCGGCGAGCGCGCGTCCGAGGCTGGCGGAATCATGATGGGGAGCGATCTCACCCTTGTCCTGCAGTCCCGCGATCCGGGCCGCAAAATGCCTGCCCAGCCGGTCGAAGAAGCTCTCGACCCTGGCGGCGAAGGCCTGCGACGCGAAGCTCGGGCCGAAAATCTCGAAGAAGACCGGAATGAACCGCGCATGTTCGGCGGGGATGTCGGCGAGGCTTTTCAGCGATCCCAGGAAGTCATCCAGCGTGGCGCATTCGCCATCATCCATCCACCGCTCCGACAAGGCGGTGAAGTGGCGATCCGCCATCGCCTCGGTCATTGCCTCCTTGCTTTTGAAGTAGAGGTAGATCGTGCCCTTGCCGAGCCCGGCCTCAAGCGCGACATCACCAATCGTGGCGGCGTGGTATCCCTTGCGCGCGAAGGTGCGCATCGCGGCATCGAGGATCGTGTCCTGCATAAGCCGGCGGTCGACGATCTTGGGCATCTGGGCTTACCTTTTTCCTCGGATGTGTGAGAAAGCCTTCCGTTAAAGGCTTAATTCTGACTTGCGGGTCATGCAAGAGTGTGTTTTATGACTGACCAACCAGTCATAATAAAGGAGGCGGACGATGTCGCAAGCTCATGAGATGACGGGAAATGCGATTGACGAAGCGGCGGGCAGACGGGCCTCGACGCTTCTTCTCATCCTTGTCGCAACCTTCATAACGCTGGTGCCGGGCGGACCGGTCGAAACACGCGACTTCTCCCATCTGGGCGGCGCCGTATTCTGGGGCTTCAATGTTTTCCTGATCGCGCTCGGCCTTGCCGCGATCGGGGCGGGAATTGCGCTGCGCCGGGGTTCCCGGCTGGCGGCGCGGATCGCGATCGCCGTATCCTGGGGCTACATTTTCGTGGTGCTGCTCGATCTCGGGCATGTGTTTCCGGTTTCGCCCGATCCGATACCGCTGCTGCTCGGGCTCATTGAAATCCTGGACGCTGTCCTTGCCGGCTATGTCATGGTCCTGGCGCATCGCGCGCTCGGCGACATCTGACGCGGCTCAGGCGGGAAGCCGGGCCTCCGCGCGCTCCCAGAAACTTAGCAGCAATTCCGCCGTGCGCTCCGGTTCCGAGCGGTGAGGCGGGTCGAAATGGTGGCGGTCCTCGAAGATCTCGACGGTGAAATCCGAAAACAGGCGGGCGGCGCGTTCCTGCATGCGCAGATACATCGCCGGATTGCTGCGGCCGCCGCGGATATAGAGGGCGGGAGCGTTCAGTGACCTCAGCGCGCCGAGATCGAGCGTATGGTCGCGGCAGGCGGGGCCGAGGGCAAAGATGCCGGCAGGACGGTGCTCCATCCAGTCCGGCGGATCGCCCGCCGGCGGGGCCGGAATTTCCACATCGTCGGCGACATTGAGCTGCGCGAAGGCGGCGAGCATCCCCGCATAGGGCAGGCTTTCCGTCGCCTCGACAGCCTCGCGCACGGCGATCTCGTCTTCGCTTTGATCCTCATTGCCGAACCACGCCGGCTCCATCAAGGCGAGGCTTGCGAGGCGGTGTGGGTGACGGGCGGCGAAGGCAGCGGATATCGCACCTCCACCCGAAAAGCCGCCGATATGAAAACGCTCGAACCCGGCCTCGTCGACGGCGTTCAGGATCGCGTCGACCTCCGTGTCGAGGCTGTAGTCCGACGGCGGCGCGCCGTTCGCGTAAATGGCGAGATCGCGCGCGATGACTGTTGCCGGGCCCTCGAACTGCGGCAGCAGATAGCGATAGGTGATGTCGGCCGGCGTGATGATGCCGGGCAGCAGGATGACAGGCAGTTGCATGGCGGCGCCGGTCAACGGCTGATCGGGGAGGGGCGGCCCTCGCTGTCGAGCTTGACCATGGTGAAGCGGGCGTCGGTCACCTTTTCCATGACGTGGGAAAGATAGCGCTGTGCCCAGGCTTCGATGCGCAGCACCATGGAGGTTTTTCCGACCCGCTCAACCTCGGTATAGACGCACAACGTATCGCCGACCTTGACCGGCATGCGGAAATCCATCTCGTTGACCGCTACGGTGACGATGCGGCCGCCGGCCACCTCGGCGCCACGTATGCCGGAGGCAAGGTCCATCTGCGACATCACCCAGCCGCCGAAAATATCGCCGGCGGCGTTGGTGTCGCCCGGCATGGCGAGCGTGCGCAGGGTCAGTTCGCCCTTCGGGCGGTCGTTCGTCTGGTCGGTCATCTGCCTCCTCCTCGGCTCTCCGTCCTTTCAATGCCAAACGGGGCGCAAGCGCAACCGGTCTTTGGAATGACGGAGAAAAGCCGCAAAGGGTTGGCCCTGCGAAGCGGAAATGCTTTGTTGACGTCAGGGAAATTAACCGGAGACCGGATCATCATGCAGGCTCAACTGGGGCTGATCGGAACGGGGATGCTGGGCGGTGCGATTGCGCGGCGGCTATTGACTGCGGGATATGTGACGCCCGACGTACTGGCTCTCGCCAACCGCTCCGGGTCGGCGAAAGGCTTCGAGGACTGGCCAGGGGTTCGGATCGTCACCGACATGCAGGCGCTTGCGGATGGCTGCGATACGATTCTGCTCGCGGCGCCGCCGGCAGCGGCCGACGGCTTAAGGATCGAGGCGGGCGATCGCCTCGTCGTATCCGTGATGGCGGGCGTCTCGCTGGCGCAATTGTCGGCCATGACCGGATCTCCGCATGTGGTGCGGGCTATGTCCAGCCCGGCGGCAGAGATCGGGCTCGCCTATTCGCCCTGGACCGCCGCCGAAGCTGTGAACGCGGACGACCGGGCGATCGTTTCACGGCTGTTTTCAGCCTGCGGAACGACGGATGAAGTGAGTGACGAAAGCCAGATCGAGTGCTTCACCGCGCTGACCGGTCCGGTGCCGGGCTTCGTTGCCTTCTTTGCCGACGCCATGGTGCGCTACGCGGTCGAGGCAGGGATCGACGAGCGAACCGCGACGCGGGCGATCCGGCAATTGTTCCGCGCCGGCGGCACGATGCTGGCCGAGGGCGACATGACGCCCGGAGATCATGTGCAGGAGATGATCGACTATGCGGGGACGACCGCGGCGGGGCTTGTCGCGATGCAGGAACTCGGTATTTCGGACCTGATCGCAAAAGGGCTGGACGCAGCCGTGGAGAAGACGCGCAGCATCGCGTGAGGCGAGCACGGGAAATCCGCTTCCGGGTGGAGTGGCATTGCGGTAAGGCGGTCCTCCCTGCCGTCTTTCGCGGAACATTTTCCATGTCCATTCCCGCTGTCTACGCAACACCCCTCCTGCTGGTCGTCTCCAACATGTTCATGACCGTCGCCTGGTACGGTCATCTGCGGTTCAAGACGACGGCGCTTTTTGCCGTGATCCTGGTCTCCTGGGGGATAGCCTTCTTCGAATATTGCCTCGCCGTGCCGGCAAACCGGATCGGCCATACAGTCTATTCGGCGGCGCAGCTGAAAACCATGCAGGAGGTGATCACGCTGATCGTCTTTTCCGGCTTTTCCGTCTGGGTGCTGAAGGAGCCGCTCGGCTGGAACCACCTCGCCGGCTTCGCGCTGATCGCAGCCGGTGCGGCGCTAATCTTCAAGCCGTGACGTGATCCCCGGCCCGGATGTCAGCGAAGAGGCCGAAATCCGGTTCGATGCCGAGCGCGGTCATGAAGCTGCCGGGGTCGAAACCCGTCTTCTCGTAGAAGGCCCTGGCCTCTCCGCGGGCCGCGTTCATCTCTTCGCGGGTGCTCCATTCAACGATGGTGACCATGGCGAGAGAACCGTCTTCCTGCCGGGCTTCTCCAATGCGGTTGTAGAGACATCCGGGCTGACCCTGCAGAAAATCACGGATGAAAACGAGTCGCTCCAGGAACGCGTCGCGGGCGCGTTCGGGAACCGTGAAACGGTCAATGCGGTAAAGGCTCTCGGGGATATCGGACATGGGTCACCTCGTTTTCGGTGACACGGACCATAAGACCTCAAGCCAGGTTGAGGTCAAGTGCGATTTCGCGCTTGTCATATTGCTGTTTCTGTCGGAATGCGAATGGCTGTGTCGCTGCAGAGCGAACCGCGAAAACAGGCGCCGGATAGGCTCCGGCCTGAAACGAACGAGGGCGAGATGAACGAGACGATCCGGGCGGCGGTCTGCCGTGATTTCAATGCGCCTTTGTCGATCGAGGACGTGACGCTCGCCGACCCGGGATCGGGGGAGGTTAAGGTCGCCGTGAAGGCCTGCGCGATCTGCCATTCGGACATCATCTATGCCGAGGGCGGTTGGGGCGGGGACCTGCCGATGGTGCTCGGTCACGAGGCTGCGGGTGTCGTGGAGGCCGTCGGGGCGGATGTGGACGGCATCGCGCCGGGCGACCATGTCGTCGTCACGCTGATCCGCTCCTGCGGCACATGCCACTACTGCTCCGGCGGGCACCAGGTGTTGTGTGAGGAGGTATTCCCGCTCGACAAGACGTCTCCGATCTCCAATTCCGGCGGGGAGAGGCTGGTGCATGGCCTGCGGACCGGGGCCTTCGCGGAGAAGGTCGTGGTGGAGAAAAGTCAGATCGCGGTGATCCCGAAGGACATCGCCTTCGACGCAGCGTCGCTCCTGGCGTGCGGTGTGATTACCGGCTTCGGCGCGGTCACCAATACCGCTCAAATTCCCGTGGGCAGCCATGTCGCCGTGATCGGCTGCGGCGGTGTCGGGCTGAACGCCGTGCAGGGGGCGCTGGCGTCGGGAGCGCAGACGATCATCGCCATCGATCTTTCCGCTGACAAGCTGGAGGCCGCGAAGCGCTTCGGTGCGACGCACGGGATCAATCCGACAGACCCGGACCACCGCGACCGGGTGATGGCGCTGACCGGCGGGCGCGGCGTCGACTTCGTTTTCGTCACGGTGGGGGCGAAGCCGGCCATCGACGGCGCTTCGCAATATATCACCAAGAACGGCGCGATCGTCATCGTCGGAATGCCGCCGTCGGGCGTCATGGGCGAATACGATCCGGGCCTGCTTGCCGGCTGGAGCCAGCGTATCTACGGCTCAAAAATGGGCTCGGCGCAGGTGTCGCGCGACATCCCCTATCTGGTAACGCTCTATCAGGAGGGCCGGCTGAAGCTGGACGAGCTGGTGACGGGGCGGTTCCCGCTGGACCGGATCAACGAGGCCATCGCGAGCACGAAGCGCGGCGAGGCGCTGCGCAATGTGGTGGTTTTTTGAAGCGAATAGCGAATGCTGTGTAGCGGGTAGGGAAGGCACCGGCAAATTGTCGGGTTGCTTCGCCAGGCGGAAAACGTTTCATACTCGCGAGTCGCTGCCCCGGAGGACCCCATGCATATCACAGACATCGAAACCTTCGTCGTGGGCGTGCCGGACAACGCGCCCGGCGGGCGGTATTTCATCTTCGTCAAGCTGACGACGGATGGCGGGGTGACCGGTTGGGGCGAGGCCTATGGGGCGTCGTTCGGGCCGAAGGCGATGGCGGCGATGATCGAAGATGTCGCGTCGCGGCATCTCGCCGGCCACAACCCGCACAATGTCGAGGCGTTCTTTCGACGCTGCTATTCGTCGGGCTTCACGCAGCGGCCGGACCTCTCGATGATGGGCTGCTACTCCGCGCTGGAGATGGCCTGCTGGGACATTGTCGGCAAGGAGGCCGGCAAGCCTGTGCACGCGCTGATCGGCGGGCGGGTGCACGAGGCGCTGCGCTCCTACACCTATCTCTATCCGGCCGACGGGCCGATCTATCCGGATGAGACCAGCGGGAAGACAGTTTACAACGATCCCGATCTCGCCGCCGAAAACGCGGTGCGCTGGGTGGAGCAGGGATTCACGGCGGTGAAGTTCGATCCGGCCGGGCCCTATACGCAATACGACCCGCACCAGCCGCTTCTGACCGACATCGAGCTGTCGGCTGCGATGGTGAAGGCCGTGCGCGCGGCGGTTGGAACGCGGGCGGACATATTGTTCGGCACACATGGCCAGTTCACGCCGTCCGGTGCGGCGCGGATGGCGAGGGCGATCGAACCTTACGATCCGCTTTGGTTCGAGGAGCCGGTGCCGCCGGACATGCCGGAGGCGATGGCGGAATTCGCGGCGAAGACCTCGATCCCGGTTGCGACCGGCGAGCGGCTGACGACGAAGTACGAATTCGCACGGTTGCTGGCGCTCGACGCGGCGCAGATCGTCCAGCCCAATTGCGGCCGGTCAGGCGGTATCTGGGAGACGAAGAAGATCGCGGCGCTGGCGGAGGTGCACCACGCGCTGGTCGCGCCGCATTGCTATTGCGGACCGGTGGTCGCGGCCGCGAACATCCAGGTCGCCGCCTCGACGCCGAATTTCCTCATCCTCGAAGCGATCAAGGACTGGGGCGGGTTCCACGCGGAGCTGCTCAAGAAGCCGCTGAAGCTGGAGGACGGTTACACGATCATTCCGGATGAGCCCGGCCTCGGCGTGGAGCCGGACGAGGCGGTGCTCAGGGCGCACCCCTATGACGGCGACAAGCTGCATCTGGGCATGGCGGCGACGCCGGTGCAGCCATAGGGAGGCGGGCATGAAACAGCCGATCAATCTCGCCGATAAGCTCGGCGCGTTCTCGGAGCACTGGTCGCCGAAGATCGTCGGCTCGTTCAACGGGCACGATCTGTTGGTGGTAAAGCTGAAGGGCGAGTTCGTCTGGCATTCGCATCCGGATACCGACGATTTCTTCCAGGTGCTGAAAGGCCGGCTCAGGATCGAGATGCGCGATGGCGATGTCGAGCTCGGACCGGGCGAGATCTATGTCGTGCCGAAAGGCGTCGAGCACAGGCCGGTCGCCGAGGAGGAGGTCGAGGCGCTGCTGATAGAGCCGGAAGGGACGCCGAACACGGGCGATCCGGAAACCGCTGTGGTCAAGGAGCGAATCTGACAAAAAGGCCGGACAGATGCCCGGCCGGTAACATCGCGGTCGTGCCGGCCTCTTATTCGGGAATCTCGATCTGGGTGATCTCGCCCGTGCGGTCGTCGGTGATGATGGTGACGTTGTCACCGGTATCGATCGAGGTGAAATCGACTCCTTCGGCAATCGTCATCGTCTCGCCGTTGGTGAATACGATGGTGTTGCCTTCATAATCGACGGATTCGACGACCATCTTCATTTCAGCGGCCTGCAGGGATGCGGTCGCGACCAGTGTCGCGGCCAGGGCAATGAGAGCTTTTCTCATCTTGTTGTTCCATGAGCAAAAACCCGGGCTCAGGAGGCTCGCCGTTTCCGGGGGGCGCTGCCGGGCAGCGGATTCCTAGCGCGGAGCTCGGTGCGCCGCAATCGGATTTTGCGTTTTATTACAATGACTTGAAAAAGACATCGATAAGCCGCGATTCCGCCACGATCCGGCATGATTCCCTGTCAGAGAAGGGATGACGGCGACATGCGCCGCCATCCCGCTGGCGGCCGGTGCTGAAGTCAGCGTCCGACCTGCCGGGCGCCTGTGGTCAGGCCGGCGCGAGGTTACGGGAACCCGGTGCGCCTGGCCCGAAACGTCGCTACATCCTGATCTTCTCGATCGATGTGATTACTTCCGTGTCTTCCCAAACGGTCAACTGCACCATGTCGCCCGCGGCCAGTCCGCTCAGATCGACATCGTCGGCGGTGAGCCAGCGTGTGCCGTCGCGCATGACGAGGATGCGGGATTCCATGTCGACATGGGCGATGACGCCTCCGTTTTCGCGCGCCGCCGACAGATTGACCGACGCGAACAGCATGGCGCCGGCGAGCACTGCGGAGAAGAGATTTTGCATGGTCGGATACCTCCGTTTCGCAAGGGGTCGCCGCCGCCGGTTCGTCCGGGCTGGTTGGGAGAGGGGCTTTCGGAACGTGCCGACGACGACGGGGCGAACTAGGCCTTTCGCGCGCGGCAGTTCAAATCACGATGCGTGTCGGAAATGAAAAGAAAAACAAAGAGATAATGCCGAAATTCGGCCACAGTTCCTAACGCGGCCGCGGACTTTTCAGCCAGATCAGGCAGTTGCGGGCGGGCAATTGTGGCGGCGCAGAGATGGAAGGGTGCAAGGGAAGCTTGCGAGCGATCACGGGGCCGGGAAAACAGGCTTGCGATTTGATCGCGCTCACGGGCGGCGACGGACTATGCCGCCGGTCTTTGCCGGCGCATCATCGGTATGAGCTCGACCGACAGCATTGCGACGAAGATCAGGGCGCAGCCGGCCAGTCCGGTCGCGCCCATGCGTTCGCCGAGAAAGAGCGCGCCGAACAACGCGGCAAAAAGGGCTTCCGACGACATGAAGATCGCCGCCTGCGGCGCGGTGGTGTGGCGCTGGGCGATCGCCTGGATGGTGAAGGCGAGCCCGCCGGAGATGACGCCGGCAAAGAGGATTTCGGTGGCGGATGCGGTGATCATGCTCCAGGCGACGGTTTCGACTGCGGACGCGATGGCGATGCCGAGAATTCCGCAGATGAAGAATTGCGAACAGGCGAGTTGCAGCGGGCGAGCGTTTCCGACGAAGCGACCGAGGAACTGGACGTGGCAGGCCCATAGTGCGGCGCAAAGGATCGTCCACCAGTCGCCCCGCGACAGGCCGGTGAACGCGCCGTCGGACAGAAGCGCGATGCCGGCGAGCGCCATCAACGCGGCAGGCCAGACGACCGGATGCGGCCAGAAGCGCCACAGGGCGACGCCGATTACCGGCGTCAGAACGACATAGAGGCCGGTCAGGAAGCCGGAGTTGGTCACGCTGGTCGTCAAAAGGCCGATCTGCTGGGCGGCGAGCGACGAAAACAGCAGCGATCCGAGCAGCGCGAAACGCGCCCATTGGCCCCCATCGGGCAGGAGTGGCGCACCGGCGCGGCGCGCCTCGATAATGGCAAAGGGCAGGACGGCAAGGGCGGCGGCGAGGAACCGGATGCCGGTAAAAAGCACGGGGCCGATACTGTCCATCGCCGTCGCCTGGGCGATGAAACCGCCTCCCCAGATGGCTCCGGTGATCAGCAGCAGCAGATTTGCGGAGGCACGGTTCATGGCGGGGCGGAGAGGAGCTCGTTGGCGGTGGCCTCCCCTCAAAAGGGGCGGGTCGGAAGCAAGGAACAATAAACCTCGTCCTGCTAGCTTCTCGCAAATGGCGATGCAACTGGCTATGCGGATTTCGCGACGCATGCGGATCGGTCTTTTGACCGTGATTTCGGCCGTGCTTCTTCTACTTGCCGCAAATTATGCGCATCGCGAGATCGCGCTCGCCTTCAACCGGGAGAGCGCGACGGATCTGGCGCGCATCACTCTCGCGCGCTGAAATCGCCACGGAATATGCAGCAAAACGCCTGGGCGAGATTTATGAGGAAGGCTTCACCGACTGCAGCCGCGAGAGCATCGAAATGCTCAATCACGCGGTTTACAGCTCCGGCCCGATCAAGGACATCCTGATCGCGAAGGATGGTCGGATTTGTTCCGCCGCCCAGGACCGCGACACGCTGGCGCAAAACTACCGCGATCCGGTAGACGGTGTGGCGGCGCGAAATTCCGGGATCGTGCTCAATCCGCTTCACATGGGCGACAAGGCGGCCATGGCGGTGACCTGGACCTTCGACGACGGGACGCTGGCGATGGCGCTGGTGAACACCGATGCGATGGTTTTCGACGCGTTGCCCCAGGCTCTGCGCGAAACCGGAGCCGTCCGGCTTTCGCTGACCAATGGCCGCACCGTCGGGGCGTTCGAAGGGCCGCAATGGCAGATCGGCGGCGATACGGAGAAGTTCCAGTTCCGCTCGGAGCGTTACCCGCTGGTGGTGCGGGTCCATATTCCCAACGTGTTGCTGAACAAGCTGAACATGGATACCAGCGGGGCCACGAAACTCGTGACCGTCACGGCGTCGCTGCTGCTCGCCTTCTTCGTCGCGCGCGGGTTGGTGCCGCCCGATAACGCCTCGAGACGCCTTCGCAATGCGCTGACGCATGGCGAGATCGTTCCGCATTTCCAGCCGGTCTACGATCTCCGGTCAGGGGAGATGAATGGGTTCGAAGTGCTGGCGCGGTGGCCGAGACCGGACGGTAGCTGGGTCTCGCCGACCGCCTTCGTGCCGCTGATCGAGGCCAACGGGTGGGCGGAAGATCTGCTGGACACGATGGTTCAGAAGACGGCGCAGGAAATGCAGGATATCCTCGAAGTGGCGCCGAAGCTGAGATTCGCCTTCAACGCCTCTCCGGCGCAATTCACCAATGCGGAATTTTGCCGCCGCTTCCTGCGGACCCTGCAAAAAGTCGGGTTGGACCCGCACAGGGTCATTCTGGAAATCACCGAACGCGAGGAAATCTCCGATCCGGAGACGGCGCGCCGCTGTATCGACAAACTCAGGGCGGCAGGGGTCGCGATCGCGATCGACGATGCCGGAACGGGTCACAACGGGCTGGCGACCATCCGGACGCTGGGAGCGGCTATTCTGAAGATCGACAAGTTTTTCGTCGACGGGATCGAACGCGATCCGCGCACGGCGACGCTGATCCGCATGCTGGTCAATGTGGCCCATGAATACGGCATGAGGGTTGTGGCGGAAGGCGTCGAGCATAATGACCAGCTTGGTGCGCTGACCGAACTCGGCGTCGATTCCGTGCAAGGCTTTTTCCTGTGCCGACCGCTCGATGCGACAGGGGCGAAACAGGAATATGCGCGCCATCTGGCGGTCTTGCTGCGCGATCATGTCGCTACAGTCGAGAAAACAGACGAGGCGGAAGGCGAACCCGTCCCGCTGGCGGGTTCGGCATAGGCCATCGGGACGGCTGCGGCAGTTTGACCTTTGTCAGCGCCGGTCCCTGCTATAGGTTCCCTGCAAAAGGCACGAGAGAAAAAAGGGCGCGGATGCAACGGTTTCGCCGGGGAGGAGCAATGCCCCGTTTCGCATGGTGGTTGATGGTCGCGGGCGTCACGGCGGGGTTGGCCCCGCTGGCGGGCGGGGCGTCCGCCAGCCAGTTCAAGAGAATTCGGGATATTTCGGTAAGCTGCACCGACGGGCTGACATGCGATGTCTCGGCCTACAATGCGCAATCGGAACTCTACACCGTGATTTTCCGGCGCACGGCGCGGCCGGAAGCGCCGGTGCGTCTCGTGCTCGGCGTGCGGGAAACCCTGGCCGCCGGGTCGGTTGTCGGTATTTCGATCGACGGGCGCCCGGTCCTCACGATCCCGGTTTCCGAACTGTCCTACCGGGCAGCCGTCTATGAATATATCTATGACGGAGAGGCAGAGATCGCGGCTCTGATGGCGGCTGCGAAAGAGGGGAGCGAATTGCGGGCCACCTTCCGGTCGCGCGGGATCGACACGGTTTCCACTTTTTCGCTCAGCGGATTCGTCGCCGGGCTGATCTTCCTGGACGAGGTGCAGGGACGCGTCGGACGCGACGATGCGCTGCAGGCCGAAGGGGCGACGGGCGCGCCCGAACAGGCGGCATTGCGCGATATTGCGGGATTTGCCGATATTCCGTTCCAGATACGGGCCGAGTTCGCCGACCGCGACGGCGCGGCTTGCCGCGGCCTTTCGCAGGACCGGTTCGCGACGATCGGCGGCTTCGAGGCCAGTTCGAATGACCGTTTTTCGCTGATCGGCCTGCCCTGCGGCGAGGGTGGCGCCTATAATCAACCCTATGCCTTCTGGGAGCGAGCCGGCTCGAATTTCCGGCGCGTATCACTTCCGGTGATGACCGAGGAAGGGCCTTCGACGGAGGATCTCGCCTGGAATATTTCCTGGGATCAGGAACGCCAGCAACTGACCGGATTCTTCAAGGGGCGGGGACTTGGCGATTGCGGCGAATTCAACCGCTGGGCCTGGAAGGAAACGGAGACGGGCCATGTCTTCGTTCTGACCGAGGCGCGCGCCAAGACCACTTGCGACGGCGAACCCGACGGCGGTCCGGAGACCTGGCCGTCGATCTGGCCTCCTGCGGGCTGACAGGCTTTTCGCGTCACCGGTCGAGGCGGTCGATCACGGCGTCGAGCCGCTTGCGATTGTTGCCGCCGTCGGAATAGCCGAGTTGGGCCCGGGCATAGGCGACGAGGCCGGTTTGGCCGTTTTCCAGCGCCACGGCCTCGAAGGAATTGGTGTCCGGAAACCGCATCAAGGGCGTGCGGGTGATGTATCGCGCCCGAGCCGGATCGCCGCCGTCGTCAACCCGACGGATATATGGAGCGACGGCGCGCATAGCTTCGTCGATCCTGCCGATCAGGTTCTCCGGCGTATCCGAATAGTCCGGCAGCTCGCGATCGACCTTTACGCCGTCGCAAAGGCCCGGCGTGCACATGAGGGCGTCATTGGGCCGTTCGCTGCGGGCGGGGGCGGAGCGGTCGAACCAGCCAAGGTCGGGATTCCCCGCAATCATCTGCCAGGTTCGGGCCGGCCCCGCGATCACGAGGAAGAGGCCGGCGGCAGCGACGATCGCCGCGACGACGACTGCGAAGGACAGCACGAATTTTCCCATCTCAGCCGCGGGTGATGTGGACGATCGCGCCCGAGTCCTCGTCCGTCAGGAGAAAGATCGAACCGTCCGGCGCGACGGTGACGTCACGGATGCGGCCAAATTCTCGTTCCAGCATGCGTTCCTCGCCGACGATTTCGCCTTCATCGTTGCGGTCCAGCCGGACCAGCAGCTGGAATTTCAGCGCGCCGACCAGCAGGTCGCCTTGCCATTCGGGGAACATCGCGCCCGAGTAGACGGCGAGACCGGACGGTGCGATGGACGGATCCCAGTAGAATTTCGGTTGCTCGTAGCCGGGGGCTTCTGCGCCCACGCCGATCTTCATGCCGGAATAATGGCGGCCATAGGAGATGACGGGCCAGCCATAGTTGTTGCCGGCTTCGGGACGGTTGATCTCGTCGCCGCCGCGCGCGCCATGCTCGACTGTCCACAGCGCGCCGGTTTGCGGATCGAGCGCCGCGCCCTGCAGGTTTCTGTGTCCCTTGGACCATAATTCAGGAGCGGCGTCCTCGTCTTGCACGAAAGGGTTGTCGGCCGGAATCGAGCCGTCGCGATTGAGGCGCAACACCGCGCCGGCCGTATCGGAAAAATCCTGGGCGCGATCGGAATCGCCGCGGTCGCCGGTGGTCACGAAGACGGTGCCGTCACCAGCGAACACGATCCGGGAGCCGAAATGGTGGCCGGCGCCGGTTTTCTTCTCCATCGAAAACAAAGGCTCCAGATCAGCGAGTTCCGCGACCCCGTCCTGCCAGCCTTCGAGGACGGCGCGCGCGAGCGCCGTGCCCTGACCGCCTTCGCCGGGATCGGAGAAGGTCAGGTATATTTCACCTGTGTCGGCGAAATCTGGCGCGAGAGCGACATCGAGCAGGCCGCCCTGACCGACCACGGCGATATCGGGAAGGCCGGCTACAGGATCGGACACCGCGCCGTCGCGAACGATGCGCAGGGCGCCTTCGCGTTCGGTCACAATCAGCGCGCCGTCGGGCAGGATATCCATGCCCCAGGGATGCGAGAGGCCGTCTGCAACGACATTCGCCGCGATGTCGGCGTGTTCGGTCGTTTCGGTGACGGTGTCGGCCGCAGCGGGGAGCGCAATGGCCAAGGCGAGAGCAGAGAGAAAGGCAGGTTTTATCATCATCCCTGCCTATCTATGGTGATTTTGAAGCCTGCCAAGGCCGGCCCGTTCAGAAGCGCAGGCGTTTGCGCTCGGTCTCGGCGATTTCCCGGGCAAGGGTCCGGAACATCAGCACGCTGACGCCGGCCATGGTGGCGAGCGCTGCCGTCATCAAGGCGATAAGCAAGGCGCGGTGCTGGTCGCCGGCCCGACCGATCGCCTTCGCCGTGGGGGCGGTTTCCTCGCTGGAGACCTCGACGAAGTTGCGATTGATCTTCGGTGCGATCGGGCCGATATCGGCCCGGGCGACCGGATCGACCACGACCGACGCCGCGCTGTTTTCATCGGCCTGCGTATCCACCGAGCGCAAAGGCGCTTCCTTTTCCCAGGTCATCTTCTCCCAGGTCATCGGCGCGTAATGCAGCGCATCGGGAAACCCGCCGGCGCGGGCCGTGGTCCCAAGTCCCATGATGGCGGCGAGATTGGCCAGCACCAGCACCGCAATAAGCAGGGTGGTGGATTTGGCGCTGCCGGCGGTGCGCCGGGTTCTTCCTATGGCCGTGAACATGACGATTCGTCTCCGCTGCGTCTGTGTCGCATCAATCCGGTCCGACGGCCGGTTGCTGTGACTGGTCACACAGTCACGTGCAATTCAGGCCGGTTCGGGGAGACAAAACGGCGGTTAGCAGGAAATAATGTGGCGATTTGAAGAACTTAATTAAGAAAGTGTTTACGATGCTTCATCCGGAAGGAAGGAAAGTGGCACGTAGCCCGGTTCGGTGGCGACGCGGTCCAGCCAGGCGTTGATGGCGGGAAAGCGCGGCATGTCGAAGCCGCCCGTGTGGGCGCTATGCGTGTAGCCGTAGAGCGATATGTCGGCGACGGTCGGTTTGTCGCCGGTCAGCCAAGGGGTTTTCTGCAACTGCGCCTCCATGATGGAGAGCGCCCGATGACCGCCTTCGAGCAGCGGGTCGAGCTTGTCCGGCGTGCGCAAATGGGCGCGCTGAGGGTAGGAAAGGATCGCGGCGCGCACGGCGATGGTGGTCTCGTGGCTGTTCTGCTCGAAAAACATCCACTGGTGGCACAGCGCCTGTTCAAAGGCGTCGTCGGGAAGGAAGCGTGTGCCGCGCGCCAGGTAGAGCAGGATGGCGTTGGATTCCGCGATCAGGCGGCCGTCTTCCAGCTTGAGAAGCGGCAGTTTGCCGGCCGGGTTCAAGGCCCGGAACTCGGCGCTGTCGGTGAGGCCGCTTCCATACTCTCCACCGATATGGGCGTAGGGCAGACCCAGAAAAGCCAGCAACAGGCGCACTTTGTAGGAATTGCCGGAACTTGGCATCGAATAGAGGGTCAGCATGGATCTGCCTTGTCGTTTGACGCGTTGCCGGACAGCGAAACGGCTTCCATTTCGCCTGGAAACGCTTGCTAGCGGAACGTTTTGACGAGCGTGGTGGCTGGCGTTTGGGGCTGGGGCCTGTATTGGGCGAGCCAGGCGCCGAATTGCGGGCCGGCGAGACGCGGGGCCGCAAGCATATAGCCCTGTACCAGCGCGGCGCCGGTGCTTTCCGCCGGGCTTAGTTCCCAGAGGGCTTCCAGCCCTTCGAGAACAGAATTGATGCCTTCGCGGTCGAATTGCTGGACCATCAGACGCAGGGTGGCGATGCCGGACGGCGTTTGCAGCATTCTCTTGACGAGCTTGCCGTCGAACTTGACGATATCGGGCGCGATGGCCGCCACGCGGTCGGGCCGCGAGGCGTGGGCTCCGAAATCGTCGATCGCGATCATGTAGCCACGGGCGCGCAGCTCGTAGGCGAAATGGGTCAGCGCTGCCTTGTTTTGCGTTTCAGCCTCGGTGATCTCGCAGACAATGTCCGCTGGCGAAATGCCGGCGGAGCGCAATTCGTCGCCGAGATCGCGCAGGGCGCGCTCGAACCGCACGGGATGCTCGGGTACACGGGGATCGAAATTGAGGAACAGGCGGCGTTCAGGAGAGGGGACGTGGGCAGCGTTGCGGATATGCAGGCGTCGCAGTTCCGGCTCAAGCGCGGTGAAGGCCTGCTTGTCGAGCACGGAGAAGAAGGCGTCGGTCAGCACCGGATTGCCGTTGCGCGAAACGCGCAGCAGCGCTTCGCAGGCGACGGGCGTGAGGCGGCCATTCTCGAAACGGAAGATCGGCTGGAAGGCGGTGCCGAGAACGAATTCGCCATAGGCCGCGGTCCAGACGCCCTGGGCGTCCTTTTGCATCCGCATTTCCGGCAGCGATTTCGACACGGGCCAATTCTCCCTCAAAGGAAACCGAGAATGCCCCGGAACCGATAAATTTATGGTTAATGAAGCGTTAGCGCGTTTGCCAGGGCGCCGCAACGCTTGCGAATTCGATCGGTTTGGCGCAGATAGCACGCGCTGTCCGGGACCCGGACAGGGCTCAACTTCAGGAGACATTGAAATGGCCTTCTTCGCCGACACTCTTTCCCGCGTGAAACCCTCCGCCACCATTGCCGTGGCCCAGAAGGCCCGGGAACTGAAAGCGAAAGGCCGGGATGTCATCAGCCTCGGCGCGGGCGAGCCGGATTTCGACACGCCGGACAACGTCAAGAAGGCGGCGATCGACGCGATCAATCGCGGCGAAACGAAATACACGCCGGTCTCGGGCATCCCCGAACTGCGCAAGGCGATCGCCGAGAAGTTCAAGCGCGAAAACGAGCTGGATTACGACTGGACGCAGACGATCGTCGCGACAGGCGGCAAGCAGATCCTGTTCAACGCGCTGATGGCGACACTGAACCCGGGCGATGAGGTCGTGATCCCGGCGCCATACTGGGTGTCCTATCCGGAAATGGTGCTGTTGTGCGGCGGAACGCCGGTGCCGGCGCAGACGACGCTCGAGGATTCGTTCAAGCTGAAGCCGGAAGCGCTCGAAGCCGCGATCACGCCGAAGACCAAATGGCTGATCTTCAACTCGCCCTCCAACCCGTCGGGCGCGGCCTATAATCGAGACGAGATGAAGGCGATCACCGACGTGCTGATGCGCCATCAGCATGTCTGGCTTCTGACCGACGACATGTATGAGCACCTCGTCTATGACGATTTCCAGTTTGTCACGCCGGTGCAGGTCGAGCCCGGTCTGAAGGACCGGACGCTGACGATGAACGGCGTCTCGAAAGCCTATGCGATGACCGGCTGGCGTATCGGTTACGCGGCCGGACCGATGGAAATCATCAAGGCGATGGACATGATCCAGAGCCAGCAGACATCGGGCGCCTGCTCGATCGCGCAGTGGGCTTCCGTCGAGGCGCTGAACGGGCCGCAGGACTTCATTCAGAAGAACAAGGCGATCTTCCAGGGCCGCCGCGATCTCGTCGTGTCGATGCTGAACCAGGCGCAGGGCATCGAATGCCCGACGCCGGAAGGCGCGTTCTACGTCTATCCGTCCGTCGCCGGCATGATCGGCAAGAAAGCGCCATCGGGCAAGGCAATCGAAAACGACCAGGATTTCGTGACGGAATTGCTTGAGGAAGAAGGCGTCGCCGCAGTGCATGGCGAACCCTTCGGTCTGGGGCCGAATTTCCGGATTTCCTACGCGACGTCGGAAGAACTTCTCGAAGACGCCTGCAATCGCATCCAGCGTTTCTGTGCAAACTGCCGCTAATTTGAGCAGTTTCCCGGTGCCTTTACGGCACCGGGAACAATTACCAGTCATTTTTCGAGGGTTAGCCAGCGATTGTTGCCGATTTGCACTGGAGTTTTGGTAATTTAACCGTTTATTAAAAGCCGGATTCGGTGACAGATGAGGGGTCTCGTCGCGAAATGGCAAACGGTAGCGATAAAACGCTTGGAAACTGGCCCGTGTTGGCCTTTTTGGCGACTTCTCTCTGCGCGGTACCGGCAAGCGCCGACGAATTTTCCTACAATAACGCTTTCGACCTGCGCGTGACCGATATCGGCAGCCGCACCGCGCTGGACAGTTTTGTCGTAGAGGCAGTCCGTCAGGGCCAGTACGACCAGGCGCTTTCGACGCTGGAAGAAATCATCCTGCGCAATCCCGCGGATATCGGGGCGCGCATTGCGCTGGCGCGCGTCTACTACCAGATCTCCTCCTACGATCTCGCCGCCGCCCATATAGAGCAGGCGTTGCTGACGGCGGGCTGGGAAGCCTTCCAGAAGGAAATCGAGGAGTTGAAGGCGAAGATCGAAAGGGCTCAGTCGGGATGGGACTATATCCTGACGGTCAGTGGCGGCATCGATTACAAGAAGGTGTCGCAGACTATTCCCGATGGGTTCCCGACCGAGTCCGATGGCTCGATCACTGCGCCGTTCGGGATGATCAACGGCGTCGTAATTCGGGACCTCGAGACGGCTTCGAGCGACGAAATCCGCGTGGGTGGCGTTTTTCGGTATATCCGCAATATCGGAGATCTGGACTTCGACAGTATCTATGACACCTACGATCAGTACAAAGGTCGAGCCTACATTACCTATTCGAAGGGCCTGCCGGACCTGATCGACACTCTTCGTGTCGACCTGACCGGCTATGCTGATTTCGACAGGCAGGACAGCGTTCGGCAGGTCAATACATATGGCGTGAAGGCGCAGGCCTCGATACGGCCGACCGTGGAGAGCCAGTTGTGGGCCTTTGTCGATTACGGTTGGCAAGGCAGTTCGCAGGACTTCTACACCGATCACCGCCTGACCTACGGCGTGCAAGGCGAGTATCGCATTGCGCCCGGTGTGGCGCTCGGCGCCTATGCCAGCGGTTACCATGAGTGGGGCGAGACGCCCGCCCCGTATGCGTTCCCGTCAGGTGACGACAAATTCGAAACCGACGGCTACGAGATCGGTACATCGGTCTCACATCTGTTGTGGGTGTTTGAAGACGGTCGCAGCTGGGTCCACGAGGGCGGCGTGCGCTACACGGAAGGCTCCATCCTGGACTATGGAGCTCTCAATGATGTCGTCTGGCTAAACGCCAGTTTGGTCGATCGATCCGCCTGGGAAGTTTTCTGGAACCATAATGTGCAGATTCGCTCAGACACCATGTTCGATTTCGGTGTCTACTACGGCGAGGCCAAATTCAGGAACTCCACGGCGTCCTTCGACCGAAACAGCGACTATTGGGGCGTCAAGGGCGGCCTGACGTTCCAACTTCACTGAGGGCAAACCGATGCGCGGAACAATCAAACGACTTTTTCTTGCCAGTGTTGTCCTTGCTGCCGCGCTCGACGGGGCTGCGGCCCAGGATGTGGGCAAGATGACCATGGAAGAGACCATGGTCACGCGCGGCGGCGTGCGTGTCACCGAAGGCGCCGGAATAGCGCTGGGCGATCAACTGGTCGCCAATGCGACTGGCTCGGGCGTTATCGTGTTCGAAGATGAGTCGACGGCCCGAATGGGGCCGAACGCTGCGTTGACCATCGACGAATTCGTCTACGACCCCTCGCGGCGCAGCGGGACCGTGCGGCTGCGGCAGACAAACGGGCTTTCCCGTATTTATGGCGGGCAGATCTCCAAGCGGGGGCGGTCCGAGGTGCGCACGCCGCATATTGTCCTTGTGGTGCGCGGCGGGATTGTCGATGTAAGCGTGGATGAGGACGGCACCATCACCACGCTGCGCGGCGGGATCATGAAATGCCAGGTCGGCGACAAAACGCGCACCGTTACCAATCCAGGCATGTCGTGCGTCAGCGACGGCAATAACCTGACAATCACCAAGAACACCCAGGCGGGCGGGGACATGGTACCGCCGGCCGGGGAGGGTGGCGGCACACCAGGCAGCGGCAATTACGATCAGGCACATTGTGCGAGCGCCAATGCTTCTTCGGCCTGCAGGTCGGATAATGGCGGCCTTCCGCGGCCAGGAACGAATACCCAGGGCAACGACCCCATCGGAGGCGGACCCGGCGGTGGCGGACTGGAGTGCTTCCAAGGCGAGGGGCCGGACATTATCTGCCGGGGGCCTTATCCATATGACGATTATTACCTCACTGACGGATAGCTGGGGCAGCGGATTCGGGAATAGCGTTGGTAAAGCACGGTTCTCCGAACCGGGAACAAGAGAATGCAGAAGGCGACATCTGGCTGATCAACAAACTTTGCCGGGCACCCGATGACCGGCAAGGACAAGCCTGCCCGCAAATCCATTCGAGGCCGATTGCTCGCCGCTGTCTTTGCCGGCCTCGCTGTCGTCCTCGTCGGTCTCCATATCTTCCTCGACACGCAGTTCTCGGCGCTGCGCGAAAAGACCTACGACCTCTATCAGGCCTCGGCGCCGATCCCCCTCGATTTCAGCCAGGTCGCGGTCGTCACGATCGACGAAGCGAGCCTGCGCACCTTCGGGCGCTGGCCATGGCCGCGCAGCGAGGTGGGCAAGGTAGTCGACGCGATTGCCGAGAGCGGCGTGGCGGCGGTCGGTCTCGACCTGTTCTTCGCCGAGCCGCAAGGCGGTACGGACGGGACCGCGAGCGACGCGGCGCTGGCGGAATCGCTCTTCAATTCGCCGAGCGTGCTCGCCATGTCGCTCGATCCGAATGCCGGACCGCTCGATATCGAAAGCAAGGCCGGCTGGACGGTGATCGGGCTCGATCCGAACGCGGCAGCGGCGGTGCAGGGCGGTATCGCGCCTCTGCCGCAACTGGCGAACGCGGCCGCCGGCCTTGGCATCGTGCGTACGCTGCCGGGCCGCGACGGGGTGATCCGGCATGTGCCGCTGATCTGGGCCGAGACGACCGATGGCACCGACGTCCGTCTGTGGCCGACGCTGGCGCTGGAGTTGCTGCGGGTGGCGCAGGGGGAGCCCAGTTTCGCGCTGCGGCTCGAGGGGCTGCCGACGGATGCCGTGCGGGCCGGCGGTGCGACCGTGCCGCTCGGCGCGGACGGGCGTATCCGCATTATCGACACGACGGTGCCGGTGCCGCATGTCTCGGCGAAGGATCTGCTGGAGAACGGCCCCTCGGATGCGCTGACGGGGCGCGTCGTTTTGCTCGCGGTCGACGTGGCTGGGGTGGACCAATATCACCTGACCGCGCGGGGCGGACACCGGCTCGGCGCCGACATACACGCTATCCTGATCTCGCAGATGCTGAACGGGGAATATCTGTTCGAGGCTCCGCACGCGCGCTGGCTGGAGCGCGGGGGATTCGTCGGCGGCGGGATCCTGCTCTTGGTAATCCTGACCGTCTTTTCACGCCGGCCGCTGCTGGCGGTGTTGCTGTCGGCACCGGTGATCGTCGCCCCGTTGGTCATCGGCGCGGCGGCCTATTCGATGCGGCATCTGCTGATGGACGGTGTGCAGCCGGCGGCGGGACTGATGATCATGGGCGCGGCGGGCGGCTATATGCTCTACCGCGAGGCGGAGCGGCGGCGCGGCGTTCTGCAGAAGCAGTTCTCGCAGTTCCTGTCGCCGGAGGTCGTGAAGCATCTCGCCGAAACCGATGCCGCGGCGGCGCTGAAAGTGGAAGACCGGCAGATCACGGCGATGCTGGTCGACATGCGCGGCTTTACCTCGATGTCCGGCCAGTTGGGGGCCGAGAAGGCCGTCACCGTGGTCAACCATTTCCTCGGCATCGCCAGCCGCGAGATTTTCGCGCGCGACGGCACGATCGACAAGTTCATGGGCGACGCCGTTCTGGCTTTCTGGAACGCACCGCTGGAGGTGCCGGACCATGCCGACCGGGCGATCGAATGCGCCCAGGCGATCATTGCGGGCGTCGCTGCGGAAAACCCGAAGCTGACGGCGCAGGGCCTGCCGGAGATAGCCTGCGTGGCGGCGATCGAGGCGGGGGTCTGTTCAGTGGGCAATATGGGAACCGAGCAACGCGTCGATTACACGGCGATCGGGCCGACCATCAACATGACCGCCCGGCTCGAGGGCGAGACAAAGAAGATGGGCCAGAAGATGCTGATCGGGCCGACCGCTGCATCGCTGACGAAACATCCGCTGACCGCGCTTGGCGAGGTGGAGCTGCGTGGCGTGGCCGAACCGATAGAGGTCTTCGTGCCCAGCGCGCTGGCGGTAAGCTAGCTTTTCGCGCTTGCCAGAAGCGTTTTCCGCGCCGCGCGTTTCATCTCCTCGACATAGTCCTCCTGCGACCAGCCGCATTCCAGGGTGAGTTGCTCCCAATTGCGCACGGACAGGAGGGTCCAGAGCAGGTCCGTTGCTTTCTCCTCCTCGATGTCAGGCGATAGTGCGCCGTCGCGGGCGAGCGCCGCGACCGCAGCCTCGCATCCCTCGCGAACAGCGAGCATTCGGCCTTCCCATGCCATGCGGGCTTCGCTGTCGGTTTCCTGCATGGCCATCAACGCTTTTCCGACGCCGTAGATTTCCGGGATGTAGTTGCCCCACGCCTCGATATAGGCGTCGAGCCTTTCGACACCCGTCGCAGCGCTGCGGCTCGCCGCCAGCCGGGCGGCGATTTCATTCGCCTCGTCGATGTAGCGCGTCACCGCAATCAGCAGGTCGGCGCGGCTGGGGAAGTGCAGATAGACCGCCTGCCGGCTGATACCGGTTTTTTTGGCGATGTCCGACATGCGGACTTCGCCGCCGGCGCCGTCCTCCAGCAGTTTCCATGCGGCTTCAAGAATTCGTGATCGCGTATCGCTTGACATGGCGTCAAGTTACCTGCAATTGACACGGTGTCAACTTTACACGGTGTCAAGTTGAGAAAACAGAAAGGGAAACTGTCATGAAAGTCACTGTTTTTGGAGCTACCGGGAATGTCGGTCGTCTGGCCGTCGAGCGCTTGTTGAAGAACGGGCACGAGGTCACCGCTTTCGCACGCCGGCCGGGAAAGATCGGTATCGACGATCCGAAATTGAGGCTTCAGGCTGGCGACGCCTTCGATGCCGCCGATGTCGAGAATGCTGTTCGCGGTCACGAGGCCGTGGTGATCACGATCGGCGCGGGCATGTCGCGCAAGAGCCTGATCCGTTCGCAGGGAACCATGAATGTCATTCAGGCGATGCAGACGCATGGTGTGCGCCGGCTGATCTGCCAGTCCACGCTGGGCGCGCATGAAAGCTGGTCGAACCTTAATTTCTTCTGGAAACGGATCATGTTCGGCGCGCTTTTGAAGCCGGTCTTCCGCGACCATGAATTGCAGGAAAAGCTGGTTCGGGCGAGCGGCCTCGACTGGACGATCGTGCGTCCGAGCGCCTTCGCGGACGGTCCGGCGACGGGGTCCTTCAAGGAGGGGTTCGGGCCGGAGGAACACGGGCTGAAGCTGACAATTTCCCGCGAGGACATCGCCGCGTTCCTGACCCGGCAGGTGGGCGACCTGACTTATCTGCGCCGCGCCGTCGCCATTTCCAACTGAACGACAGGAGGATCAGAACATGCTCGACCAATTCATTCCCTGGGTGCTCGCCTTGGCGTCGCTTGCGGCGAGCCTCGTTGCCGGCGTCTTCCTGACGTTCTCCGACTTCGTGATGCGCTCGCTTGGCGCGGCCGCCCCGGCCGCCGGCATGGAGGCGATGCAGCAGATCAACCGGAAGGTCTATCGCTCGGTCTTCATGGTGCTGCTGATGGGCATGGTGCCGGTTGCGTTTGCGACTGCTTTCTATGCAACGGTCGTCGTCGATGGCCCGCCGGCTGCGTGGCTTGTCGCAGGCTCGGCGCTTTATCTCCTCGGCGTCTTCGGCGTGACAGCGGCGGGTAACGTGCCGATGAACAAGAAGCTCGATGTGCTCGACCTGACCGGAAGCGCGGCTCTTGGTTACTGGGCGATGTACGAACGCAACTGGACGCGGCTGAACCATGTCCGAACGGTCGCCTCCGCCGGTTCCGCCATCTGCTTTCTCGTTGGGGCGATGCTCACGGGGCAGGCAGGATGAGGCAATCCACAGCCCGACAGAAAGGCGCTCTTCCGGACCGGGCGAGCGCCTTTTCTTTTTGTGCCGGGCTCAGCGCAGATAGAGCGTCGTGCCCTCGACCTTCGAAATCTTCGGCCGGTAGTTCTCCGGATCATACATCGCCGCGACATTGACCCGATGTTCGCCTTGCGTGGAGATGTTGGCGGGCTGGGTGGTGTAGTGGCCGTCGCGGATGGACATCATAAGGCCGGTGCGGCCTTCGTCGATCAGGTGAACGGCCATCGTGCCGAAATTCTTTGCCACAGTCAGGTCGACCGCGTCCGGCGGGCCGGAGCGCAGCAGATAGCCGAGATTCTGGATCATCATGTCGGTGCCGGTCAGATCCTTGAGGCTGACGCCGATATGTTCGCCGATGCCGCCAAGCTTCTTGTGGCCATAGGCGTCGGCCTCGCCCTTCTCGATGATACGGCCGCCGCTCTCCATCGCGCCTTCGGAGACGATGCAGACCGTGTAGTTGGAGGGGTTGGCGGCGCGGTCGCGGCTCAGCAGTTCGGCAAGCCGTTCCATCTCGAAGGGAACCTCGGCAATCAGCGTGCGGTCCGCGTCGGAGAGGTAACCGGCGCCGAGCGCCGACATGCCGCAATTGCGACCGAACATCTCGACGATCAGGAAACGCTCATGGCTTCCCGCCGTGGTGCGCAGATTGGCGATCATCTCGACAGAACGGGTGACGCAGGTGGAAAAGCCGATGCAGTAATCCGTGCCGAATACGTCGTTGTCCATCGTCTTCGGGATACACATGGTCGGCGCACCGCGCTCATGCAGTTCGGCGGCGTAGGAAAGCGTATCGTCGCCGCCGATAGCCACCAGCACGTCGATCTTCAGCGCCTCGATGACGGCGAGGACATGGTCCGTCGCGTCGACATAGCCGTCGTCCTTGTGCGGCGTTGTCTTCTTGACGAAATCCGGAAGCTGCGATGCCTTGATGCGCGACGGGCGGGTCCGCGAGGAATGCAGGATCGTGCCGCCCGACCGGTTGATCGAACGAACGGATTCCGGCGTCAGTTCCCGGCGATGGGACGCCGTACCCTCGAGATCGAGCGGATCGGTTTCGACAGGGCCGGCCCAACCGCACCTGAAGCCGGTTACGGTCCAGCCGCGCGCATAGGCTTCATTGACCACGGCCTTGATGGCGGAGTTGAGGCCCGGAACGTCGCCGCCGCCGGTCAGAATGCCCAGATGCATATCATCCTCCTCGTTTTGTTGGCGTCTAAGCACCGCTTGTTTTCCTGACATTAGAGCAAGACGAGGCCGGTTTAAATCGATTTGTCAGGCCAATTTCGGTGCACTACGATCATTTCTCGCCGTAGGATGCGTGCCGTAAAGGGGATTTGGCAATTGCCCTTGCCATTATGCCCGAATTCGAGGCACGATATTTTTTTGTGCAGTGCAAGGGCAGGATTTCACGGGACGCATGATCGCGGTCAATTCCCAGCTTCGCTCCAAGCTTTTGAGCCTGGTCAAGGAAATCTATCCCGATGTTGATGCCGCGCATCTGTCGCGGCGGATCATCGAGAGCTTTTGGCCCGACGGGCTGGAACCGCGTCAGCGGGTTCGACCGCCGGGCAATACGCTCTGGTCACAGAAGGATTCGGTCGTCATCGCCTATGGCAATGCGGTCATGGATGGTCAGCACAAGCCGCTCGACCTGCTCTACGACTTTCTCAGGCGCTATCTGTCCGATGCGATCACCGGCGTGCATATTCTGCCGTTCTTCCCCTTTACCTCGGATGACGGCTTTGCGGTAACGGACTACGAATCCGTCAATTCCAAGCTGGGGGACTGGGCGGACATCAACCGCATCGGCGAGGAGTTCCGGCTGATGTCGGATCTCGTGCTGAACCACATGTCGAGCCAGTCGAAATGGTTTCACGAATATCTGCAGGGGCACGAGCCCTATGACAAATACTTCTTCGAAGCCTCGCCGGCCGACGATCTGACATCCGTGGTCAGGCCGCGAGCGCATCCGCTGCTGCGCGAGGTGGAGACGTCCAACGGCACGCGCCATGTCTGGTGCACATTCTCTTTCGACCAGGTTGACCTGAACTATGCCAATCCCGATGTGCTGGTCGACATGATCCGCATCATGCGGCTTCATATCGCAAACGGGGTGCGCATCATCCGGCTCGATGCTGTCGCCTTCATCTGGAAGGAGATCGGCACGACATGCATTCATCTGCCGAAAACCCATGCGATCGTCAGGCTGATGCGGCTGCTGGCCGATTATTGCGACGAACGCGTCGTGCTGCTGACCGAGACCAATGTGCCCAATGCCGAGAACCTCTCCTATTTCGGCAATCGCAACGAGGCGCATGCGATCTACAATTTCTCGCTGCCGCCACTCATGTTGCATGCGCTGCTGACGGGGACATCGCGCTATCTCAACGCCTGGCAGATGGCGATGCCGCCAGCACAGCTCGGTTGCGCCTATCTCAATTTCACCGCCTCGCATGACGGCATCGGCATGCGGCCGGCGGAAGGGCTGCTGGACGATGCGGAAATCGAGAAGGTCATCAAGACCGTCGGTTCCTTCGGCGGACTGGTCAATATGCGCGCCATGCCGGATGGCTCACAGAAGCCCTATGAGCTCAACATCACCTATTTCGAGGCGATGAAGGGGACGGTCGACGGGCAGGACGAGTGGCAGTTCGAGCGATTCCTCGCCAGCCAGACCATCCAGATGGCGCTGGAAGGCATCCCGGCGTTTTATATCCATTCGCTGCTCGGCACCGGCAATGACTATGCGGGCGTCGAGCGGACCGGGCAGAACCGGACGATCAACCGCAAGCGCTGGGACTATCCGGAACTGCGAACCGAACTGGAGGATCCGTCCTCGATCCATGCACGCATTCTCGGTGCGATGAAGGAGCGCATCCGCATTCGCGCCCGGCAGCCGGCCTTCCATCCCAACGCCACCCAGTTCACGCTGCATATGGGGGAGAAGCTTTTCGGCTTCTGGCGTCAGAGCCTCGACCGGGATCAGTCCATCTTCGCCATTCACAATGTGACGAAGGAGGAAGTGACCATCCCGGTGATGTCGATCAATCTGATCACGGGCATGAAATGGGTCGATTTGCTGTCCGACGAGGCGGTCGATCCGTCACGCGGCGAAATCACCTTTGCGCCGTATCAGTGCCGGTGGATTTCGAACCGGAGCTAGGGTCCTGACCCCGAGTTTCCGACAGGACGGCAAAGGCCTCCCACGGGGCGAGGCCGAGCGTTCCGGCGATCGTGTCGCGCGGCGCGTAGTTTGAAATTGCGCAAACGCCGGAGGTTTCCAGACCGGCCGGTATATCGCATCTCGCCGGTTCGCTCGAAAAGTTGACGACGACTGCGAGGCGCCGGTTTCCGAGATTGCGCGTGAAAGCGAAGATTTGCGGGTTGTCTTCAAGGCAGGGGACGTAATCGCCGTGGACGACCACCGGGTGTGTTTTGCGCAGGCCTATCAGCCTGCGGTAATGCGCCAGCACGGAGTGTTCGTCGCCGATCTGGTTGTCGACATTGATCCTGTCGTGGTTCGGGTTGACGCCGATCCACGGGATGCCGTCGGTGAAGCCGGAATTCTTCGCGGCGGTCCATTGCACCGGCGTGCGGGCATTGTCCCGGCCGTTGGCAGCCGCGCCGTCGAGGAATGCGGCGAGATCGTATCCGGCCGCTTCATGCTCGGCATGGAAATTCAGGGTCTCGACATCCCGATACTGGTCGATTTGGGTGAACCCGGCATTGGTCATGCCGATTTCCTCACCCTGAAAGACATAGGGCGTGCCGCGCATGAGGTGGTTCACCGTAGCGATCGCTGTCGCGGATTCGCGCCAGTGACGCCGGTCGTCGCCATAGCGCGAAACGGCGCGCGGCAGGTCGTGATTGCTGACGAAAAGCGAGTTCCAGCCGTCTTCGGCGAGCGCCCGCTGCCATTCGTTCAGGGCTCGCTTGAAGGTTACGAGATCGAAGGGACGCGGGCGCCATTTGTTGCCATCCTCGCCCCAGAGGCTGGTGACGTGCTGGAACTGGAACACCATGGAGAGTTCGTCGCGGTCGCGGCCGGAAAAGAGCAACCCGGTCTCCGGAGTGGCCTCCCAGGATTCTCCGACGGTCAGGACATTGCGTCCGGCCAGCGCTTCCCGGTGCATCTCCTGCAGGTAATCATGCAGCTTCGGACCGTTGTTGCGGATGAGGCGATCGGGCTGCTTGCCGATCAGGTCGATCACGTCCATGCGGAAGCCGGCGACGCCGCGATCCAGCCACCAGTTCATCATGTCGTAGATCTCGGCGCGTAGCTGCGGATTGTCCCAATTCAGGTCCGGCTGGCCGGGCGCGAAGAGATGCATATAGTACTGGCCGGTCGCCTCGTCGAAAGCCCAGGCGGAGCCGGCGAAATAGGACGGCAGGTCGTTGGGCGGCCCGCCATCCGGCGCCGGATCGCGCCAGACGTAGAAATCGCGTTTCGGATTGTCGCGCGACGCGCGTGAGGCCTCGAACCATTCATGCCGGTCCGAGGTGTGGTTGACGACGAGATCCATAACGATGCCGATGCCGCGTTTTCCGGCCTCGGCGATCAGCCTGTCCATATCGGCGAGCGTGCCGAATTCCGGCGCGATGTCGCGATAGTCCGAAATGTCATAGCCGTTGTCTTCCATCGGCGAGGCGTAGACCGGCGATAGCCAGATCACGCCGATGCCGAGGTCGGCGAGATAATCGAGCTTCGAGACGATGCCCGGAATGTCGCCGATGCCGTCGCCATTCGAATCGCAGAAACTGCGCGGATAGATCTGGTAGACCGTGGTCGATTTCCACCAGTCGGCATCATCGCGATAGGGCTTTGTGGCCGGGACGTTATCAGCCAAATTCCGCCTCGTCGGCCTTCACTGCGTCGTGGAGATCGCGCATCAGGTCCTGGTCGGCGGCCTGGACGCGACTCCAGTTCGGGATAAAGGGCGTTTCCATGGGATTGTCGAGGAAGGTCTGGCCGGCCTCGACGATGTTGGAGGCGAAGAGTTCGACGGCGCGTTCCTCGGAATGACGGTCGAGATGCAGGCCGTTCATGCGCGCATCGTTGTGATAGGCCTCGATCATGTCGAGCGCCTCGCGATAATAGGTCGCCTTGATGGTCCGGAAGGTCTCCTGGCTGAATATCGTGCCGTCGGTGGCGAGCTTGCGATACAGCGCCTTGCAGATGTCGATCGACATGCGCGACAGGCCGTCCTGGGGATTCTCCTCGGACAAAGGCTGGTGCTTGTGGTCATAGGCGTCGGAGAGCTCGACCTGGCAGACAAGCCGGGTCGATAGGTTGCGCCAGACCTCCGACAGCACGCCGATTTCCAGCCCCCAGTCCGACGGGATGCGGATGTCCGGCAGGATCGCGGTGCGCATGGCGAATTCACCGGCCAGCGGATAACGAAAAGCGGCGAGGTAGGTCAGGTAGTCACGGTGGCCGATGGTCTTCTGCAGGGCCAGCAGCAGCGGGCTGACAAGCAGGCGGCTGACGCGGCCGTTCATCTTGCCGTCGGCGTGGCGGGCGTAAAAGCCCTTGCAGAAAAGATGGGAAAAAGACGGGTTTGCGACCGGATAAACCAGCCGGGCCAGCATTTCGCGCGAATAGGTGACGATGTCGCAATCATGCAGGGCGACGACGTCGGAGTCGCGGCGCGCCAGCGTGTAGCCGATGCAGAACCACACATTGCGGCCCTTGCCCGGCTCCTCCGGCGAAAGGCCAGCCGCCTTGAGGCGGTCATCGATTGCCCGCAAGCGCGGTCCGTCGTTCCAGAGGATCGAATGCGGCTGCGGCAGGACCGAGAAGAACTTGCGGGCCTTGCGATACTCTTCCTCACTGGCTCGGTCGAGGCCGATGACGATGTGGTCGATGAAACGGGCGCCCGCGAGTTCCTCAACGATGTTGGCGAGCGCCGGACCTTCAAGTTCGGAATAAAGCGAGGGCAAGATCAGCGTGATCTTGCGGTGCGCGGAGAGAACTTCCAGTTCGCGTTCCAGCGTGCCGGGTTTGGTGGACCGCAAATTGTGCAGCGTCGCCACGTGACCGTTCTGGTGAAAATCCGCCATGCGCCGCCCGCTCCTAGCTGTCCTGTCTATCTTCAATAATCCGCAGCACGGATTCGTTCCAACCCTCAGGCCCCGGTTTTTGCGTCCTCGCGATCCTTCCGGCCTTTTCGCCGTCCAGTTCGGGCAGGGGATTGGCGTGCGGATTGGCGACAATCACACCGATATCGGCCGTTTCCAGCATTTCAATGTCATTGGGCGCATCGCCGAGCGCGATCATGCGCGGCGATTGGTCGCCGGAGGCGTAGCGTGCCGCGATCTCGCGCATGCGGTCGGCCTTGGTGGCGCCGAAGGACAGGGTGAGATAGCGCCCGCCCTGACGCGCGGTGATGCCATGGCGCGCGAGCAGGGTTTCGAACCGGCTGCGTTCTTCCGGATTTCCCGACCAGAGACCGGGTTCGGAAAAGCGTCGCATGGCGGCCCGAGCGGCGTCTTGCGGCGGCAGGCCGGTGCGGTTGGCAACTTCGTCGACCGTCCAGTCCGAAAACCCGGTGAACTTGCCACGCAATTCCGGTGGCAGCGCATCGAGAGCGGCTATCAGGTCGCGGTGAACGCGGTCATCGTCAGGGGCATGCTCCGCGCCGGCCGGTTCGAGCAGTCCGGCGCCGTTCTCGACAATGGCGGGGCAGTCGGCAAAGCCAGCCGCGGCGCGCAACCCGGCGATTTCGGCCGAAGTCTTGGAGCTTGCGAGGATCAGCGGAATGCCGCGCGCTTTCAAGGACGCGAGCGCCGGCACGGCGGCCTTCCAGGAATAGGTGGAATGGTCGAGCAGCGTGCCGTCGAGATCGGAGAAGACGATGAAAGCCGGAATCGCTTTCTTCGTCGCGCGGGCGTCTGGCTTGGAGGGCATGGGCCGGGAACCGGTCATGGTTCTTGTTAACCTGCCGATGCCCGACTTGGAAGCCGGAATGCGGCAGCGGATTTGACAACCGTCGCCGGAAAGCGCTTCGGATAGGGCTGCGTGCGTGTAATCGTGTCCAGATGGCGTGCTTTTGTCCGTCATATCGCGAAAATCCTGCAGGGCAGGGAACCTCTATTCGGCGAGAAGCTTGTGAGAGGATAACAATCGCGCTGTCCGGCACTTTCGCCGGCTGGCGAGCGACCGAGGCGAGGTAAAAGTGAGACTTCATACATGTCCGAACTGCGGAGCCGCGCTCTCATTCGAAAGCCTCGCTTGCGCTTGCGGTATAGAAGTCGCCTATGACGTCGACAGCGACCGCTTCACGCCCTTGGGCATCGGTTGCGCCAATCGCCAGACGATCGGGTGCAACTGGGCCGCAGACGCGTCAGGCGCCCTGTGCCGTTCCTGTGCGACGACCGAGGTCATTCCGGACAGGTTTCATGACGAGAACCGGGGCCCTTGGGCGGAGACGGAACAGGCGAAACGTTGGGTCCTCTCCAATCTGGCGCGGTGGGGCTGGTTCGTTTCAGGCGATACCGGGCCGCGGCCGGTGTTCCACCTGCTGGCTGAAGAGACAGGCGGCGGGTCGGTGCCGGTCACCATGGGCCATGCCGACGGCGTGGTGACGATCAATGTCGCTGAGGCGGACGAGGCCGAGCGAACGCAGCGGCGCGCCGAACTCGGCGAGAGGCTGCGCACGATGATCGGCCATTTTCGCCACGAGCTCGGACATTTCTTCTTCTTCGAACGGCTTGCGCCGCAATATGGATTTACCGAACGGTTCCGGATGCTGTTCGGGGACGAGACGGCCGATTACGGAGCAGCGCTCGAAAAGCACTATCGCGACGGGGCGCCGGCGGACTGGAACGCGCGACATGTCACGCCCTATGCGTCGAGCCATCCGCATGAGGATTGGGCGGAGACCTTCGCTCACCTCTTACATCTGACGGATATCACCGACAGTTTCGTTGCGGCGGGTCTTCAGGCACCCGATCTGCCGGGGCCGGACTATGACGCCTATCGCGAAACCGATACCGAGCGGCTGATCACGATTGGCGCGGGCCTCGGCATCGCGCTCAACCACGTCAACCGATCGATGGGCCTGCAGGACATCTATCCCTTTGTGCTGACCCCGCCGATCCGCGAAAAGCTGGCTTTTGTCGGCCGGTGGATGAGCACGAATGAGGGGATCGGAAACGGATAATGCTGTTTCGGTGCCTGAAGGTTCGCGTTTTGCCCTAAAAAATCATGTGCTTGTCACAGGAAGACCTGCCCGAAGGCTTGTGATTGCTTTCATACCGGACATAATCGCTCTCCTGATAAACGCGAGGAGAAGTGTATGCCCCACAAATTCAAGATCGTTTCGCGCAAGGACGGCCAGTTCGGCGTCCAGTTTCTGTACAATTCCGAGATCATGGTCTGGTCGGAAAGCTACAAGTCCAAATCGAGCGCGCAGAACTGCATCGATTCGATGAAGAAGAACACGCCTGGCGCCGCGATCGTCGACCTGACCAAGGACCAGGACGGATCCGGCTATAGATGGGAAATCGTCGGTTCGAAGGACGGCCAGTTCTTCAACCGGTTTGTCGCCTCGAATGGCGAAACCATGGTGCGCTCCGAAACCTATACCGACAAGCGCAACGCCATTAGCTGCGCCGAGAGCGTCTCCAAGAACAGCCCCGCCGCCGAGACCGAAGACGAGAGCTGAGCGGGCTCGCCGTTTTTACAAGATAGTCGGCGCGCAACCGGTTGGCGCGCCGTCCGAACTCCGGAGAGGCCGATGCACGTTTTCTGGATCGCGCTGGCGGTCGTCTTCGCCGGGGGGATAGCGCTGGGCGCGCAGGCGCCGATCAATTCGGCGCTGTCGCGCGCGGCCGGTAACAGCATCCTCGCGACTGCCGCTTCGTTCGGCGTCGGTTTCATCGCGCTGTCTCTCGTCGCTCTGATAAGGGGCGGCATTCCCGGGGCTTCCGATTTCAAGGCTGCCCAGCCATGGATGTTTGCCGGCGGGCTGCTCGGCGCATTCTATGTCTGGTCGGCCCTATGGAGCGTGTCCCGCCTCGGCGTGGTGACGATGACCGCCGGACTGATCCTCGGGCAATTGCTTGTCGCCATGGTGATCGACAGCACCGGCGCCTTCGGCGTGCCGGTCAACGAGATCAGCTGGCAACGCATGTTCGCGATCCTTCTGGTGGGTGCGGGACTCGTCATGTCGAGGCTGTGAGCAATTCCGCCACCCCTCTTGCCGTTTTTTTGAACTCGTTTTACCATCTGATCAAAAAATTGGCGGGTTACCGGATTTCCATACAGACAGGAGTGCGCGCAATGTCCAACAAGTCCTTCACCACAACCCGCCGCAGGCTGCTTCAGGCCGGCGCCGCGGGTGCATCCGTTCTCGCCATGCCGGCCCTGGTCGGTCGGGCAAGCGCCCAGGAAAAGCTCAAGGTCGCGGCGATCTACACCGTGCCGGTCGAACAGCAGTGGGTAAGCCGGATCCATATCGCGGCCAACGCCGCCGCCGAGCGCGGCGAGATCGAATACGTCTTTTCCGAAAACACGTCGAACAGCGATTATGAGCGCGTCATGCGCGAATATTCAGAAGCCGGACACGATCTGATCGTAGGCGAGATCTTCGCTGTCGAGGAAGCCGCCCGCCAGGTGGCGCGCGACTATCCCGACACGGCTTACTTGATGGGCTCGTCCTTCCTGCCGCAGGAAGATACGCCGAACCTCGCGGTGTTCGACAACTACATTCAGGATGCATCCTATCTCTCCGGCATCATCGCTGGCGCGATGACAAAATCCAAGAATATCGGCATGGTAGGCGGCTTTCCGATCCCGGAAGTGAACCGGCTGATGCACGCCTTCATGGCCGGCGTGAAGGAGATGGCGCCGGACACAACCTTCCAGGTCGCCTTCATCGGCTCGTGGTTCGACCCTCCCAAGGCGAAGGAAACCGCCTTCGCGCAGATCGATGCAGGCGCGGACATCATGTATGCCGAGCGCTTCGGCGTTTCCGACGCGGCCAAGGAGAAGGGTATTCTGGCGATCGGCAATGTCATCGACACACAGCCCGACTATCCAGACACGGTCGTCGCTTCGGCGCTGTGGCATTTCGAGCCGACGCTTGATGCGGCCATTGCCAAGGTGAAGGCGGGCGAGTTCAAGGCCGAGAATTACGGCGTCTATTCCTTCATGAAGGAAGGCGGCTGCTCGCTGGCGCCGCTCGGCACTTTCGAAGGAAAGGTGCCGCAGGAGGCGTTCGACCTCGTCGCCGAGAAGGAAGCGGCGATCAAGGCCGGTGACTTTATCGTCGAGATCAACGACGAAGAGCCGAAATCGAGCTGATGGGCTCACAGGGGGGCGGAGAGGCGGAGACCGTTCTTCGCCTCTCCAACATCACAAAGCGTTTCGGGCCGCTGACGGCGAACGATTCCGTATCCTTCGAGCTGAAGCGCGGCGAGGTGATCGCGCTGCTCGGCGAGAACGGAGCCGGCAAGACGACCCTGATGAACATATTGTTCGGTCATTACGTGGCCGACGAGGGAACTGTCGAAGCCTTCGGCAGGGCGCTGCCGCCGGGCGAGCCGAACGCCGCGCTCGCCGCCGGCATCGGCATGGTGCATCAGCACTTCACGCTGGCCGACCAGATGACGGTGCTGGAGAATATCGCGCTTGGCACGCAGACGCTGTTCGCGCCACGGTTCGACCGGGGCAGGGCGCTGGCGCGGATCGAGGAGTTGTCGCGGGATTTTGGCCTTGAGGTCCGCGCGAGCGCGCTTGTCTCGGATTTGTCCGTTGGCGAGCGACAGCGGGTGGAAATTCTCAAGGCGCTTTACCGCGACGCCCGCGTGCTGATCCTCGACGAGCCGACAGCGGTGTTGACGCCGCTTGAGACCGAGGCTCTCTTCGCGACGCTGAAGAAACTTGTCGCGACGGGCCTGTCGATCATCTTCATTTCCCACAAGCTGAACGAGGTCATGGCGGTCAGCGACCGCGTACTCGTTTTGCGGTCAGGCAGGATTTCCGGCGAGCGCCGGACGGCCGACACGGATCGCGGCGAGCTGGCGGCGCTGATGGTTGGCGAAACGATCCGGGAACCGGAGGTCGTCGAGCATTCGCCGGGCGATACCGTGATCGAACTTGCCGGTGTCTCGACCGTGGGACGGGCCGGTGGCGCTCCCCTCGAAGCCATCGACCTTGCCCTCCGCGAAGGGGAGATTACCGGGCTCGCAGGTGTTTCGGGCAACGGCCAGGCGGCCCTGGCGGCGCTGATTGCCGGAACGCTTAAGCCCGAAAGCGGCACCATTCGCATTCGCGGCGAGGCTGTCAGGGACTGGTCGGCGCGCACGGCACTGGCGCACAGGATCGGCCGCATTCCCGAAGACCGCCACGCGACCGGCATGATCGGCGATATGAGCGTCACCGAAAACGTGATCTCCGAAGCCTATCGCTCGCCGCGTTTCAGCCGGATGGGGTTTCTCGACTGGAAGGCCGCGGAAACCTTCGCCGAGGCGATCATCCGGGACTATGACGTCAAATGCCCGTCACCCAATGCGCGGGTGCGGCTGCTGTCCGGCGGCAATATGCAGAAGCTGATCCTTGGCCGCGCCTTCGACGGGGAGCCGCAGGTGATCCTCGCCAATCAGCCGACACGCGGCCTCGATGTCGGCGCGGTCGCCTATGTCCACACCAAGCTGCTTGAAGCGCGCAATCGCGGCGCGGCCATCCTGCTGATCTCGGAAGATCTCGACGAGGTGCTGGCGCTGGCGGACCGGATCGTGGTGATCTCGAAAGGCCGCCTGTCGCCGCCCTCGAAACGCGGCGAGTTGTCGGTGCGCGAGATCGGCGAACGCATGGCCGGGCACGGCTTTGTCGAGGAGGCGCCCGATGCGGCTTGAACCGAAACCCGCGCCCGGCCTGGCGGTAACGCTGCTCTATCCGATCGGCGCGATCCTTGCGACAATCGTGATCGCCTCGCTTCTGGTACTGATCGCCGGAGCTTCGCCGTTCAACACGTTCTGGCTGGTCGCCAAGGGTGCGGCCGGCTCGCAATTCGCGCTGCTGGAAACGCTGACGCGCGCGACGCCTCTGATCTTCACCGGTCTCGCCGTAGCCGTCGCCTTCCGCGCCAAGCTCTGGAACATCGGCGCCGAGGCGCAGCTTTATATCGGCGCGGTCGTGACCGTCGTTCTCGGTACGGGAGCGGTGGCCATGCCGGCGCCGGCACTGATCCCGCTAATCATGATCTGCGCCATGCTGGCCGGCGCGCTGCTGCTGCTCGGCCCGGCGGTGCTCAAGGTCCGGTTCGGCGTCGACGAGGTGGTGACGACGCTGCTCCTGAATTTCATCATCATCCTGTTCGTTTCGATGTTGCTGGAAGGTGCGCTCAAAGACCCGATGGGGCTTGGCTGGCCGCAGTCGAAACGGGTTATCGCCGATGCGCAATTGCCGCGCCTGATCCAGGGCAAGCGGCTGCATTTCGGTTTCGTCATCGCGGTGGCGAGCGCGGTGATCATGTGGGTTGTCATGAAGAAGACGACGCTTGGCTACGAGATGCGCGCGGTGGGCAACAATGCCGAGGCGGCGCGTTTCGCCGGCATCCCGGTTAACCGCGTGCTGATGAAGACCGCGCTTTTGTCGGGCGGGCTGGCGGCGCTGGCCGGCTTTTCCGAGGTTGCCGGATTGAAAGGCAACCTGACGCTCGATCTGTCGCCGGGCTTCGGCTACACGGGTATCGTCGTCGCCATGCTGGCAATGCTCAATCCGCTGGGCGTCGTGGCGTCTGCGATCTTCGTCGCCGGCATTTTCGTCGGCGCTGATGCGATGAGCCGGTCTGCCGGCGTGCCCAGTTACATTGCCCAGGTGATGGTGGCGACCGCGCTCTTGACGATGGTCACCGCGATCATGCTGACCCGCTACCGGATCAAGTGGAGGTAGCGATGGAAGCTTTCGACATTCTTCTGACGACAAGCTTCTGGGTGGCGGCGATCCGGATTGCCTCGCCGCTGATCTTCGCGACGATGGGCGAATTGATTTGCGAACGGGCGGGCGTCCTCAATCTTGGCATCGAGGGGATCATGACAGCCGGCGCCTTTGCCGGCTGGATCACGGTCTATGCGGGCGGCGATCTATGGCTGGGCGTTGCCGTGGCGGCGCTGACAGGCGTCGCCTTCGGGCTGCTGCACGGGTTCCTGACCGTACCGCTCGGCCTGTCGCAGCACGTCACCGGCATCGGCATCACGCTGCTGGCGACGAGCCTGACCTATTACACCTACCGCGTCTCGCTGCCGGAGGTGACGTCGCCGCCGAAGATTGAGCCTTTCCAGCCCTTCGCGATCCCCGGCCTGTCTGAGATCCCGCTGATCGGGCCGGCGCTGTTCAACCAGACGCCGCTGACCTATCTCGCCTATGTCACTGTCGCGCTCGTCGCCTGGGTCCTCTACCGAACGCCGGTCGGGCTTGCGGTGCGCGCCGTCGGCGAGAACCCGTCGGCGGTCGAGGCGCAGGGGATCAGTGTCACGGCGATGCGCATGGGCGCGGTCGCCGCCGGTTCGGCGCTGATGGCCGTGGGCGGCGCGTTCCTGACGATGAGCGCCTTCAATTCTTTCTTCTTCGAGATGATAAACGGGCGCGGCTGGATCTGCATCGCGCTGGTCGTGTTTGGCTCGTGGCGGCCCGGCAAGGCGCTGATCGGCGCAATCCTGTTCGCGGCCTTCGACGCCTATCAGGTGCGGCTGCAGCAGGTGACCGGTGGAGTGATCCCCTACCAGATCTTCCTGATGTTGCCTTACGTGCTGTCGATCCTGGCACTGATCGTGGTCGCCCGTCGCGCGACCTATCCCAAGGCGCTGATGGTGCCCTACCAGAAAGGCGAGAGATGAGTTTCGACCTGCTGCTCAAGGGCGGCGTCCTGCCTGACGGAACCGCCTCGGATATCGGGATTTCCGGCGACACGATCGCCGCGATCGAGCCAGGCATCGCAGCCGAGGCTGGCGAGACGATCGATATTTCCGGCAATCTTGTCTCGCCGCCCTTCATCGATCCCCATTTCCATATGGATGCGACGCTGTCCTATGGGCTGCCGCGCATCAATGAGAGCGGCACGCTGCTGGAAGGCATTGCGCTTTGGGGCGAATTGAAGCCGCTTCTAACCGAAGAGGCAGTGATCGAGCGTGCGCTTGCCTATTGCGACTGGGCGGTCTCGATGGGGCTGCTTGCCGTGCGCAGCCATGTCGACACGTCCGACGACCACGCGATGACCGGCGTGCGCGGCTTGCTGGCGGTCCGGGACATCGTCAAACCCTATCTCGACCTTCAGATCGTCGCCTTTCCGCAGGACGGGTTCTACCGCGCGCCGAAGGCCCGCGAACTGACGCTGCAGGCGCTTGACATGGGCGTCGACGTGGTCGGCGGCATTCCGCATTTCGAGCGAACCATGGACGACGGCCGCCGGTCGGTGACAGAACTCTGCGAGATCGCAGCGGAGCGGGGACTCAGGGGCGACCTGCATTGCGACGAGACCGACGATCCGATGTCGCGCCATGTCGAGCAGCTCGCCTACGAAACGCAACGGCTTGGCCTGCAGGGGCGGGTGAACGGATCGCATCTCACCTCGATGCATTCGATGGACAATTATTATGTCTCGAAGCTCCTGCCGCTGATGGCGGAGGCGCAGGTCTCGGCCATTCCCAATCCGCTGATCAACATCACCATCCAGGGACGGCACGACGCCTATCCGAAGCGGCGCGGTCTGACACGCGTGCCGGAGATGCTGAAATACGGAATCACGGTCGCCTGGGGGCAGGATTGCGTGCTCGATCCCTGGTACCCGCTCGGCACCGCCGACATGCTCGATGTCGCCTTCATGGGGCTGCATGTGGCGCAGATGACCAGCCCGGCGGATATGCGCCGCTGCTTCGACATGGTAACGACCGAGACGGCGAAGATCATGGGGTTCGACGATTACGGCCTGGAAAAGGGCAAGCGAGCGAGCCTGGTCGTACTCGACGCGGGCGATCCGATCGAGGCAATCCGGTTGAGGCCCGAGCGCCTGCTCGTTGTCTCCAAGGGCAATGTCGTGGCCCGGCGCGACCGGCAGGATACGGCACTTTCGCTTCCCGGGCGTCCGCGGCATGTGAACCGGCGGCACAAGCGATAGGCTGATCTTCGGGCCGCAAGAGCCGCGAGATCCGGGCCATCCGGGACGCGATCGGCTATTAGCATCCTGTCTTAGGCATTTGTTTCGACTTGGCGTCTAAGCTTGCGCGGGATGACTCCGGATCGCGCGATGCCCTTGGGCGCGCGCGGGAAGCGAAACTGTGCAAGGATGCCATGGCGGGATTTTCCGTTAGCCGACTGAAAATCGATCGATCTATACTCAGGCCGAGCGTTGTCGCTATCGGTATCGCGCTCGCCGTGACCATCGTCATGGGGCTTTTCGCCGAATATCAGAACCGGCTGGTGCACGATCAGCGGCAGCGCGCCGATGTGAGCGAAGAGCTCGGCGTGCTCCGCGCCAGGCTGGAAGGCAACATAAACAGCAATCTCCAACTGGTCAGGGGCCTCGTGGCTGTTATCGCCGCGGAGCCCGAGATGAATCAGGCGCGTTTCAGCCGCGTCGCCTCCGCCCTGCTCCGAAACCGCTCGCAGTTGCGCAACATCGCCGCGGCTCCGGACCTTGTAGTTCGCCTGATGTATCCGATCGAGGGCAATGAAAAGGCGATCGGGCTCAACTACCGCGACAACGAAGAACAGCGCGATGCGGCGCTTCGGGCGGTGGAATCCCGGCACATGGTGCTTGCCGGACCAGTCAATCTGCTGCAGGGCGGGCAGGGCTTCATCGGGCGTTTTCCCGTTTTTACGGAAGCGGAAGACGGCTCCGAGCGTCTTTGGGGCCTGGTTTCCGCCGTGGTCGATGTTGAATCGCTGTACAAGGATAGCGGTCTACTCGACCCGGACAGTTCCATCGAAGTAGCCATCGCCGGCCGCGACTCGCTTTCGACCGACAGAACGGTCTTCTACGGGCGGCCCGGTGTCTTCAATGAGGATCCGGTTCTCGCGAACATAACTTTGCCGTCAGGTAGCTGGCGCATTGCCGCCGTTCCTCGGGAGGGATGGTCCGGAACGCCCCAGAATGCGTGGGGATTTCGGTCCATTATCCTCACAGCAGGCCTTCTCGTCATACTGCCGATTTCGATCGCCGGTCTGCTCTACGACCAGCGCCGCGCGTATATCCGCGAACTCGGTCGGCGCCAGAACGAGATGCAGAAGCTTTCGCAACGGCTGAAGCTTGCCCTGGATACGTCGAAGATCGGCATCTGGGAGCTCAATCTCGATACGTCCGAGATGAAATGGGACAATCGCATGAAGGAACTCTACGGCGTTCCCGAGGGTGTCGATCCTTCACGATACGACTATTGGTCGGCTGTCCTTCATCCCGATGACAAGAAACGAGCGGAGGAGGAGTTCGCCGAGGCCATCTCCACCGGCAACACCTACAACTCGGAATTCCGGGTCATTGCCGACGGAATGACCCGCTGGATCAGGGCGATCGGCGCGGTTCACAACGATCTCGACGGTCAGCGATACATTGTCGGCGTCAACTGGGACGTATCGTCGGATATCCAGCTCAAAACCCATCTGATGGCGGCCAAACGCAATGCGGAGTTCCGCAACCGCGAACTTGAGGATGCGCGCGCCCAGATGGAGCGCAATTCGCTTCATGACAGCCTGACCGGTCTGCCGAACCGGCGCTTCCTGGACGAGCAGCTTCTCAACGGCCGCGCCGGGCGTACGATCACGGCGCTTCTGCATATCGATCTCGACCGCTTCAAGCATATCAATGACACGCTGGGTCACGCCGCCGGCGACGCCATGCTGGTCCACGCGGCCTCGATCCTGAAGGCGAATACCCGTTCCGACGATTTCGTCGCCCGGATCGGCGGCGACGAATTCGTAATCGCCATCACGTCGCCGACGGATGAGCAGCAATTGTCTTCCCTGGCCATCCGCATTGTCGAGCAGATGCGCCAGCCGGTGCCTTACGAGAACCATGAGTGCCGTTTCGGGGTGTCGATTGGCGTGGCGCAGGCGGATGCGGGCGAAAGCGAATATGGCCAGCGCCTGCTCATCGATGCCGACATCGCGCTCTACAGGGCCAAGAGCAATGGCCGCAATCGTTTCGAGTTCTTCTCCGAGGCGCTGAAAGCCGAAATCGTGCGCAACAAGCGCGTGGCCGACGACATCCTCAGCGGGCTCGAGCGGCAGGAATTCCTGCCCTATTTCCAGCCTCAGTTCGATGCCCGGACGCTCGAGATCGTCGGGGTCGAGGCGCTCGCCCGCTGGGCGCATCCCACGGAAGGTGTGCTGGCACCCGACAGCTTCCTAAAGATCGCGGACGAGCTGAATGTCGCGCCGCTTCTGGACCGTACCGTTCTCGAACAGACCCTGTGGCAGTCGACCCGCTGGAAGGCGGCAGGCATCTCGATCCCGAAAATGTCGGTCAATGTCTCGGCCGGCCAGTTGCACGATCCCGACCTCATAAGCCACCTTAACGGTCTTCCCATCGAACCGGGAACGGTGTCTTTCGAACTGCTCGAGTCGATCTTCCTCGACGAGGGCAATGAGGTGATCGCGGGCAATATCGAGCGTCTCGAAACGCTCGGGATCGATATAGAAATAGACGATTTCGGCACGGGCTACGCCTCGATCATCAGTCTTATAAATCTGCGCCCGACCCGGCTGAAAATCGACAGGCGATTGATCACGCCTATCATCGGTTCGGATAGCCAGCGTCGCCTCGTCGCCTCGATCATCGAGATTGGTCAGGCGCTTGGCATCAAGGTCATTGCCGAAGGGGTGGAGACGGCGGAGCACGCCGCAATTCTGCGCGATCTTGGCTGCGACACGCTACAGGGATATGCCTTCGCGGTGCCCATGCCGTCCGACGAATTGATCGAGTTCGTCCGGGAGGAACGCTGGCGCGATCCGAAGCGCCGCGAGAAGACCGTGCAGGGTTTTCGGCTTGCCCGTTAGGTTGCGGCAACGCCGATAATCGCGCCGTGACGCTGGACATCACGGAGCCGGCGCGACATGCATGGCGCACCATTGTCGAAGCGAAGTCTTACATGATGCGCCGCATGCGGATCCTCGAAATTTTCCACAGCCAAATACAGGACTTCCGATGAGCAAGGCACCGCTCGAGGGTCTTCGCGTCCTGGAACTGGCACGCATCCTGGCCGGCCCATGGATCGGCCAGACGCTTGCCGATCTCGGCGCCGACGTCATCAAGGTGGAGAGCCCGCAGGGCGACGATACGCGCCAGTGGGGCCCGCCCTTCATCGAGCGTGACGGCGAAAAATCGGCTGCCTATTTTCACGCCTGCAATCGCGGGAAGAGGTCCGTGATCGCCGATTTCCGGAATGCCGACGACCTCGACATGGTGCGCGGCCTCGCCGCCGAGGCGGATGTCGTCATCGAGAATTTCAAGGTGGGTGGGCTCGCGAAGTTCGGCCTCGATTATGCGAGCCTGTCCGTGACCAATCCCGGCCTCGTCTACTGCTCCGTCACAGGCTTCGGCCAGGACGGGCCCTATGCGTCGCGCGCGGGCTACGATTTCCTCATACAGGGCATGAGCGGGATCATGGACCTGACCGGCGATCCGGCCGGCGAACCGCAAAAGATCGGCGTCGCCTTCGCGGACATCTTCACCGGGCTTTACGGCGTTATCGCCGTCCAGGCGGCACTCGCCGAACGGGACCGGACAGGAGAGGGCAAGCATGTCGACATGGCGCTGCTCGACAGCATGACCGGTGTGCTTGCCAATCAGGCGATGAACTATCTCGCCTCGGGCGTCGCGCCGCATCGGCTTGGCAATGCGCATCCCAATATCGCGCCCTATCAGACATTCCGGACCGCCAATGGCTGGCTGATCGTCGCCGTCGGCAATGACGGCCAGTTTGCGCGGCTGTGCCGGGTCCTCGGGCTCGACGGTTTCGCCGCCGATCCGCGCTTTACGACCAATGCCGCGCGCGTCGAACACCGCGATGCGCTGACCGCTCTGCTGAGCGACAGGACGAGAGAGTGGACCCGCGACGATCTTCTCGCGGCGCTGGAAAAGGCCGTCGTCCCGGCCGGGCCGATCAATACGGTCGAAGACGTGCTCGCCGATCCGCAGATCGTCCATCGCGGCATGCAAATCGCGCCTGACGGCGTTCCCGGCCTGCGTACCCCGATCAATTTCGAGGGCGCACCCCCGCCCGTGTCGGACCGCCCGTCGCCGAAACTCGGCGAACACGATGCCGAGATCCGGAAAAAAGGCTGGAACCAGGCCGACACCTAATGCGGCCGAGGATAATGGCGCCGTTTCCCCGGGGCGCTCAGCGATCCAGTGTCTCTCTTGCCGCGTGGCATGCGGGGCGCGGGACATTCGCGGGGCGCAGCGACCAGCGCTCCCCGTCGAATACGAGGATGCCTCCCTTCCAGACGGGATGTCCGAGGCGATCATATTTATCTCCCCGGGCGGTGTGAAATACGAGATTGCCGAGACTCGGTGCGATAGCGGCGCCGTCGAGGATGATCGCATCGTAGAGAAATGGCGGTCCGGTGCCGATGACGGCGTCGGCGCCGGCCTCTGCGATGCGGTGGGCGAGTGGAACGAACCAGTCCGGGGGACGGCTCCAGTCGCTGGCCCAGTGATGGTAATGGAGGGCGACGACGGTCTTCGAAGCTTGTTGCCGCGCTGTGGAGATGCTTTCCGCCAAGCGCTCGAAATCGTTTTCGTCGCATCGCCAGATCTCGCGGGGAGACTCCGCTTCCTCTATGGCGAGGTGATAGAATTGCTCGCCTTCCGCAGGCCGGTCATAGCCAATGTCTTGCCGCAACCGGCGCAGATCCGCTTCTCCGGTTTCCCGCACGATCTCGCGCAGGCGTTCGATGTCGCTATGCGGCAGTCCGATGGTGCGGTTCATGCGCAGCGGATTGATGCCGGGTGTCGATGCGCCGGCAATCGCCCAGTCGGGTGTCGGGCCGCAATCGGCGGCGATCAGGGCCAAACCGTTGAGAATGGCCGGGGCCGCCGCTTCCTTCAGGGTCGATCCCGCGCCGGCGGCCGCGAAGCCGGCATCTGCCACGGCCGCGCGCGTGTTGACGATACCGGCATGGCCGTAGTCCCAGGCGTGGTTGTTGGCGAGCGCGAGATGGGTGATGCCCAGGGATCCAAGCATCGCCAGCGCGTCTTCATGCGCCGGGTGAACCGTCTTGCGCTTCACCGGCCACGCCCCGGCAGGCGGCAGGCAACCTTCGAAATTGCAGATCGCGGCATACGCTCCCGCGGCGGCGTCCCGCATGTCTTGCGGCCAGTCGACCGGCTCGTGAATGACCGCCTGGCCGAAAGCGACGATCCGCATCAGCGGGCCGCGTGCAGGACCAGGCGCGCGCCGTCCGGACCGCCCAGGTGAAGCGATGTCGTCGCGATCCGCCGGCAGCGCCCGCCGCCCTCCGGCTCTCCGCTTTGCGGGTTGACGTCGAAGCGCGGAAAATTCGACCCGGCGATGTCGAGCCTGATGCGGTGCCCGGCCTTGAACAGGTTGGCCACGGGTGTCGCCGCCACCGTGACCGCCGTCTTCTCGCCTTCGCGCATCATCTTCGGGGCCGCCCAGTCGTCTCGATAACGCAGCCGCAGGATGCCGTCGGTCAGGTTCATCGCGTAGCCGGCGGGATAGTCCTCGCTGGGGGGCGCCCAGTCGATCAGCTTGATGGTCACGTCGGCATCCGGCGCATCCGTCGAAAGGGTCAGATGCAATTCCACGGGCCCGGCGATTTCGAAGTCCCGCTCCAGCGGTTCGGAGGCAAAGACCAGCACATCGGAGCGCGCCGCGAGCGGCAGGTAGGGGGCGCTCGCCCCGAAGGTAGCCGGCGTCACGACCTGGTCGAAGGCACCGCCCTCCATGACCGGTTCGCCGGAGGTGATGGCGCCGCCGATCGTCGGGACCGGATTTGCGGGATCGGTCTGGTAGTCGATCCGCGCGGGTTGCGCTTCGGCAGGCTGGAGGCCTCCGTCGCCCGTCAGGTGAAACGAGAAGGGCTGCGTGAAGGAAGGCGGCCAGTGTGCGTCTTCGCGCCATTGTCCGCCATGCATGCGGTGTCCGGCGCTGTCGCGGCGACCGTCGCCGCCGCCCATGCAGAACCATTTCGCGGCCGACGGTCGGGCGCCGCTTTCGGCCGATTTCAGCCGGCTGTCGAACCATGCGAGGCGCAGGCTGTCATAGTCCGGCGCGATCTGGCGATCGAGGACCGAAGACGGGCCGAAATCGACATCGCCTGCGTGCGTCTGGCTGCGCCGGCCGTGCAGCCACGGGCCCATCACCAGTTCGGCCTCGCCGCCAGCCGCGCGCAGACCCTTGTAGTGCTCGAGCATTGTCTCGGCATAGGGGTCGTACCAGCCGCAGATGAGGAACGTCGGATAGCGGGCCAGGGTTTCGTAGTGGGGCGCGCTGTAGAGTTCGGACTTCTGCCAGAACGCGTCGAATGCGCCGCGTTCCCACTGGTCGAAGAGGTAGTTCTCGTATTCGGGCGCGTGGCGGAGCGGCGACAGGCCACGTCGCCATGGCATTGCCTTGAACCAGTCGGAGATGTTCTCCGCGCCGAGTGCTGCGGCGACCAGTGGATCGCTTGCCGCCGGGCTGAGCCGGGCATGTTTGTAGGCCCATGTGACCTGTTTGAGTTCGAATGCGCCGCCGCGGCGGACGCCGCCCTGGTAGGCGTTCCAGAAGCCGCCGGAATCGAGGAACATCGTCTTCAGCCCCTCGGGGCGTAAAATGGCGAGCGCTGTCTGCACATGGGCGGAGTAGGAAAGCCCGAATGTGCCGAAGTCGCCGTTGCACCAGTCCTGTTCTCGCGCCCAGGCGAGCGTGTCGTAACCGTCTTCGCCCTCGCCGATATATTTCTGGAACACGCCTTCGGAGCCGTGGCGGCCCCTGCAGTCCTGCATCATCACCGCATAACCCGCCTTGGCGAGTTCGATGGCGATCTGGCCGTTGGTCTTCGGCTCGCGCCGGGTCACGGTCACCTCGCTGAGGCGGGCGGCGGATTTGTCGTAAGGCGTCCTGTGCAGAATTGTCGGAAAGGCGCCGGGCAGGGGTTTACCCGCCCGGGCAGGCAGCGTGACGTCCGTCGCAAGACGAACGCCGTCGCGAATCGGGACCATCACGTCCCGCAAGATGATGTAGTCCATGATGGTCTCGTGCGCTGTCATCAGTTGGCCGGCTTCGCGCCCATGGCGAGGGTGCGTTCGTCGCGCCGCGGTTCGTATTCGATGCCGTTCTTCGAGGCCCAGCTGAGCGCCTGGAAATAGAGCGGCACCACGGCGGTGTCCTCGGCGGCAATGGCGGCTGCCTTCTGCAGGGCGGCTTCGCGCTCGTCGTCGTTGAAGATCTGCGCGGCGTCCTCCACGGCCTTGTCGAAGGCCGGATTGGAGTAGCGGAAACGGTTCAGCGTGCCGAGATTGGCCTCCTTGTCATAGGTATGAAGGGCGCTGAGCAGTCCGCGCGAGGATTCGCCGGTCGAATTGCCGTAGGAGAAGACGAACGCGCCATAGGCGTTCTTGCCGGCATCCTTGGAATAGACCGAGTAGGGTAGCGTCTCGACGCCGTTCACCTTCAGACCGCCACGCGCGAGGAACTGGCCGAGAACCTGTGCGAGTTCCGCGTCCTGGCTGAAACGGTCGTTGGACGAGTGAACGGTGATGCCGAACCCGTCGGGATAGCCGGCCTCGGCGAGCAACGCCTTCGCCTGGTCGATATCGACCTGCGGTACGGCGATGTCCGGATTGAAGCCGAAAACGCCTTCGGGAACGATCTGGCTTGCGGCCTCGCCGGCGCCGTAGAGCAGGCGGTCGATGATTGCCTGCCGGTCGATCATCAGAGACACCGCCTTGCGGACACGGGCGTCCTTGAACGGGTTCTCGGCAAGGGGCTTGCCGTCGAGATCGGTGATGTACGGTGCGTCGTCCTGCTGGTTGAGAGCCAGGTAGATCAGGCGCACGGTCGGCGTGTCGTAGACCGTGATATCCGAATTTGCGCGCAGCGAGGGCAGGTCGGCCGGCGGCACGATGTCGATCAGGTCGACGGCGCCCGACAGCAGGGCGGCAACCCGCGCGGCGTCATTGGACAAGAAGCGCATCGTGACTTTCTCGTAAGCGGGCTTGTCGCCCCAGTAATCGTCATTGCGTTCCAGGACGAGCTTGTCGCCCGGCTCCCAGGAGACGAACTTGTAGGGGCCGGTGCCGATGGCCGCGGCGCCCGAATTGAAGTCCTCGTTGGACTTGCCCTCGGTTGCCGCCTTGGAGACGATGTAGACTGTGCCGATGTTCTGCACGAAGAGCGGCGACGGCGTCTTGGAGGTGAAGCGGATCGTGTGATCGTCGATGATCTCCATCGATTCGATGTCGGCGACCGATCCGCCGAAAGAGGCCGGCGAGTTCGGCACATCGGGCGCGCGCTTGAGCGAGTAGACCACGTCCTCGGCGGTCAGGGGCGAGCCGTCGTGAAATTTCACGTTCTCGCGCAGATGGACAATCCAGGTGTTGGGATCGACGTTTTCCCAGCTCTCGGCGAGTGCCGGCTTGACCCGAACATTCTTGTCCGTCGTCGTCAGGCGGTCGAACATGTGCAGCGCGGTCATCTGGTTGGGACCGGTGCGCGAGAATTGCGGGTCGATCGACTGGGGCTCATTGCCACGGCCGATCGTCAGTTCCTGCGCCATGGATGGCGCGACCGACAGCGCGAGCGCCATCGTCAGTGCAAGTGTCTTAAGGATTCTCATGTGCGACCTCCTGGTTTCATTTGTCGTTCAGATGACATGCCGCGATCCTCCCTGCGGCAATCTGCTTGAGCTCCGGCGCCTCGATCTTGCAGACCGGCATGACGTACGGACAGCGCGTGTGGAAACGGCAACCGGGCGGCGGGGCGAGAGGCGAGGGCAGTTCGCCCTTCAGCGGTGCATAGACCCGCCGTCCGCGTCCGATGCGCGGAGCCTCCTCGAGCAATGCCTGTGTGTAGGGATGGGCAGGCCCTGCAAAGATCTCACGCGTCGGACCGACCTCGACGATCCGGCCGAGATACATGATCGCCACACGGTCGGTGAGATGCTCGATGACGCCGAGATCGTGGCTGATAAAGAGATAAGTCAGGCCACGCCGCTCGCGCAGGTCCATGAAGAGGTTGAGCACCTGCGCCTGAATCGAGACGTCGAGGGCGGCGACCGCCTCGTCGCAGACGAGGAACTTCGGTTGGACCGCCAAAGCGCGGGCGATGCCTATGCGCTGGCGCTGGCCGCCGGAGAACTGGTGTGGAAAGCGGCGCGCATAGTCGGGATCGAGCCCGACTTCGCGCATCAGCGCGGCAACGGCGTCCTCGCGGTCGCGCGCCTGTACGAGGCCGTGCACGACCGGGGCTTCGCCGATGATGTCGGCGATGCGCTTGCGCGGATTGAGTGACGACATCGGATCCTGGAAGATCATCTGGATGTCGAGCCGTGCTCGTTTGGCTTCGGCGGTCGACCAGTCGGCTTCCTCCCGGCCCTCGAACTCGAACCGGCCACCGGACTTGGCATGCACCCCGGCCACGATGCGTCCGAGCGTGGACTTTCCACAGCCCGATTCTCCCACGAGACCAAGCGCCTCGCCATGATCGACGGCGAGCGAAACGCCGTCGACGGCGCGTACGATCGGTGGTTCCGGCCAACCGAGCGAGATGGCGATGCGTTCGGCAAAGTCGGGCTTGCGGGTGAATACTTTGGAAACGCGCTCGAGCGCGACATGGGGCGGTCTCGGGGTCATAGCGCGGCCTCGGGCGCGAGCGGGCGCACGCAACGGGCCCAACGGTCTTCTCCGGTGTCGACGATCGGAGGCGGTACAGCGCAGGCCGCGTCGGCGAAGCGGCAGCGCGGCTGGAAGGCGCAGCCGGGCGGCAGATGCAGGACCGAGGGCGCCATGCCGGGGATCTGATTCAGGTGCTGGCCGGGCGTCGTGCGGCTCGGGATCGAGTCGAGCAGGCCCCGGGCGTAGGGATGCGCGGGCTGTCCGATGACGTCTCCGGAGCGGCCATATTCGACGATGCGGCCCGCATACATGACCGCGATCTTGTCGGCGATGGTCTCGACGACTGCCAGGTCATGGCTGACCCAGATCATCGCGGCGCCGGTTTCGGCGACGAGTTTCTGCATTTCGGCGATGATCTGGCCCTGTATCGTGACGTCGAGCGCGGTTGTCGGCTCGTCGGCAAGGATCAGGGCCGGCTTGTGCAGAAGCGCGATCGCGATGGCGACGCGCTGGCGCATGCCGCCGGAAAACTGGTGCGGATAAGCGCGGATGCGTTCCGCGGGCGAGGGGATGCCAACGCGGGCGAGCACGTCGATGGCGCGGTCGCGGGCGGCCTTGGCCGACACCTTCTCATGCGCGAGAACCGTCTCGACCATCTGGGTCTCGATGCGCAGAACCGGCGTCAGCGTCATCATCGGATCCTGGAAGATCATCGCGATGTCGCGGCCGCGCAGCTTGCGCATCCGGGAGATCGGCGCGCCGACGAGATCTTCGCCGCGAAAGCGGATCGATCCCTCGACAACGCGGCCCGGCGGATCGACCAGGCCGAGGATCGAGAAGTTCGCGACCGTCTTGCCGGAGCCCGATTCGCCGACGAGACCCAGCACTTCGCCCTCGGCAAGCGAGAAGCTGACACCGTCGACCGCCTTCACCACACCGGCGCGGGTGAAGAAGTGGGTTTTCAGTCCCTCGACTTCGAGCAGCGCGCTCATCGGGCGTTCCTCGGGTTCAGAACTTCGCGCAGCCGGTCGCCGACGATGTTGATCGCGAAGATCAACACGAGGAGCAGCAGGCCCGGGAACACGCTGATCCAGTAGAGACCGGCCAGCATGACGTTGAAGCCGTTCGAGATCAGCAGGCCGAGCGAGGGTTCGGTGATCGGCAATCCGAGGCCGAGAAAGGAGAGCGTCGCTTCCGCCGAGATGGCGCTGGCGATCTGCATCGTGCCGATCACGATCACCGGCGGCATGCAGTTGGGCGCGAGATGGCCGAAGACGATACGGGCGTGGCCGAGGCCGAGCGACCGCGCCGCTTCGATGTATTCCTTGGATCGCTCGCTGAGCGCGGTGGCGCGCACGGCGCGGGCGAAATAGGCCCATTGCACGACGACGAGGGCGAGGATGACCTTTTCCGTTCCCTGGCCGAGAATGGCGAGCATCATCAGCGCGACGAGGATGGACGGGAAGCCGAGCATGAAGTCGACGAAGCGCATCAGGAACGCATCGAACGCGCCGCCGGCATAGGCGGCGATGAGGCCGAGCGAGACGCCGATGGCGATGGCGAGAACACCCGACGCGACGCCGACGAACAGGCTGGTGCGCAGTCCGTAGAGCATGGCCGAGAACATGTCGCGGCCCTGATTATCGGTTCCGAGCAGGTAGAAGTGGCCGTCCGGCGAAGTCGAGAGGGGCGGCAGGCGGCTATCGAAGAAACTGATCTCGGCGAGATCGTAGGGGTTCTGCGGCGCGAGCCAGGGACCGAAGACGGCGGCGAAGAGCAAGAGGACGCAGATGGCGAGCGCGATCACGGCTCCGGGGCTCTCCGAGAATTCGCGCAGGACCGGACGCCAGCGCGACGGCGTGGCGACCCGCGAGGTCTCGAGCGCGGTCATGTCCGGCCTCCCAGCCGCACGCGCGGATCGAGCACCGTGTAGAGCAGATCGACGACGAGGTTGATCATGATGAACATGAAGGTGATGACCAGCAGGTAGGCGGCGACGACCGGGCGATCGAGCCGGTTGATGGAATCGATGATCAGCTTGCCCATGCCGGGCCATGCGAAGATCGATTCCGTGATCACGGCGAAGGCGATCACCGATCCAAGTTCCATGCCGAGAACGGTGACGATCGGCGCGGCGATGGTCTTGGACACGTGCACGCCAAGGATGCGGCGCTCGCTCACGCCCTTGGCGCGGGCGAACTTGACGAAGTCGAGCGGCATTGTCTCGCGGACCTGGGCGCGCGTCAGCCGGATCACCAGCGCGAGTTTGAAAAGGGCGAGATTGGTCGCCGGGAGGATCAGGTGCCGGATGCCGTCCCAGGTGGCGAAGCTCGTCTCTATGCCGAAGATCGTGCCGGTCTCGCCGCGCCCGCTGGAGGGCAACCAGCCCAGCCCGATGGAGAAGATCAGGATCAGCATCAGCCCCTGCCAGAAATTCGGCAGCGAGAAGCCAAGGATCGAGCCGGTGACGATGGCGCGGTCCAGTCGCGTGCCGGGCCTGAGGCCGGCGTAAAGGCCCAGAGGGGCGCCGATCGCGATCGCGATAAACAAGGCTGAAAGGGCAAGTTCCAGAGTGGCCGGAAAGCGCTGCAGGATCAGTGTGATCGACGGGGTATTGTAGACGAAGGAGGTGCCCAGGTCGCCGGTCAGGGCATTGGCGAGGAAGACGCCGTATTGCACCCAGATTGGCTTGTCGAGGCCGAGCGACCGGATGGCCGCGTCGCGTTCCGCCGCCGTCGCGTCATCGGGCAGCAGGATCTCTGCCGGGTTGCCAATCGCATAGAGGCCGAGGAAGACAACCAGTGAGACGAGCAGCAGGACCACGACGGTCTGCAGGAAACGTCTCAGAAAAAATACAGCCATTGCTCCACCCGCCGGCCCATCCGATCGGGCGAGTTAGGCACGCGTCGCCGGGAGCGACAATCTTATTGTTGCGGGCGGCCATTCCATAAGCCAATGTTATAGGATGGCGACCTCACTCATGCGCGGCCTGGAAGTGTTCTGTGCCCTGATCGAGGCGGGCAGCGCGACGCGTGCCTCGCGGCAGATCGGCCTCTCGCAGCCGGCGGTCAGCCAGCAAATCGCACGGCTCGAATCCGAACTGTCGCTGACGCTGTTCATCCGCGAGAACGGCCGGATGCGGCCCACCGAGACGGCGCTGATGCTCTACGAGGAGGCAAGCCACGCCTTCGACGGCCTCGACAGGGTAATCAACCTCGCCAAGGACATTCGCGGCCTCGAACGCGGATTGCTGCGCGTGGCCGCGCCTTACTCTTCCGCCGCGACCTACCTGCCGCGCGCCCTGCGCAAGCTGACCTCGGCGCATCCCCGGTTGCGACTGATCGTGCATCTGGGCAATTACGAGCGCATTGTCGGACTGGTGGCGGCGCGCGAGGTCGATCTCGGCATAGCCAAGGCGCCATTGCTCGTGCCGGGGGTCGAATCGGTGGATATTTGCGTCAGCGGCCTCGTCGCGGTGACGCCGGCGGACAGTCCGCTCGCCCGCAAGAAATCGCTCTCGACGAAGGATCTCGCGCATGAGCCGCTGGTCATGATCGGGCGCGGGCGGCCATGGCGCAACGAGATCGACGTGGCCTTCCGTCGCGAAGGCATCGCGCCGCGCGTCTCGGTGGAGACGCAGTCCGTCGAATCCGCATGCGGTTTCGCCGCCGAAGGGTTCGGAACCGCGATCGTGCCGCGCTGGCTGGCCGACGCCGTTCCGCGCAACGACATCGCGATCACGCCCTTCAAGATCGGAATCGAGCACCGGTTTCTGGTGGTCTATCCCTCCCGCACCAAGCGCGCGGAACTCGCACATGATTTCGCGGATGCCTGCCGCAATGCGCTTTCCGGCTCCGGGGACGCGGTTTGAATGACGGTTCAGCTGATCCAGCAGCGCTCACCCGCCGGCAAACGAAACGTCAGCGTCGTCTGGGTAAGGATTCGTTTTGCACGGACAAAAAACCATGCACAGTTTTGCTGAAGTTCGAATGGTGCTGCCGGAGAGATTTGAACTCAAATTCTGATCTGTCAAACATCTGATTTTTCACGCTTTTATCTCTTTCGAAGTCGAGTTATTGTAACATTGTGGCGAGCATCAGTTTGTGATGAAATCTTGTGGAGATCGCGAGACCTCTTTCAGGAGCATATGTTTGTGACAAGCGGCAAGACGCCATCGTGTCAGCTGCTCTTGCGTCTCTGATTGCATAGCCAAAATTCAAGCTTGGCGTATCTTGGATCCGAGGTCGCCGGACAACCATTACCCGGGGTGCATGTCACAAACATCGTGGCCTAGGTTGCGACTTTAATTCCCGGCTGCTTCGAGAAGGAAGACCCGGAGCGCTTGGTCGGTGCATCTCCGGGTCGACTTCATCATCTAAGGAAACGGCTCGGACATTCCGGCAGCACTCCCGTCCCAAGAAATAGCCGAAATATCAGCGGCGCGCAAATAAGTGATTGCTTATCAAGCATGAATCACCATCAAGCGGTTTGGCTAAGGCTAAGAGGGTCTTCGAGAAATTTCGAGGGTGGATCTTAGTCCGACAGTCAAAGCGGCTAACGGGTGCACTCGGTCCCGGCATCCGGCAGATCACATTTTAGTGCCGAAGGTTTTCTCGAGCGCCCGCTCGTAAATAGCCTTCGGAGGGCAGCGCTCTATCCAGCTGAGCTCCGGGTGCTTGCGGCGCAAGCCCAAAGCCCGGCCTTGCTAGCCGAGGCGGGCGGGTTCCAAAGATGCAAGATTGCGAGTGTAGCTGCGCTGTCTCCTGAGACAGAGGTCACAGCTTCGAAGCCTGTCGGGTGCGGCGGGGATGTGCCGGGGGAAGAAGAGCGGTGCTGTGATCCGCGCTTCTCAACTTCCGATCATTCGGCGGGAACAATCCGCTGCTGCTCAGGATCATATCGAAGCTGGTGCAATGTCCCCGCACGTATCGCCCGGACCGCCTGCGCTACATGCTCTGGCAGTAAATAGAACCACTCTCTCGGTCGCACTTTCCGGCCGAAACGATCCTTAATCCACAGGTCCTGAGGTCTGGCGGCGTCGAAGAAGCGATGCAGGAGTCTCTCAACTTTTTGTCGGGACAGGTTCTTCAATTCGTAGGTCGCGATTATATCGACAGCTGCGAGAAGGAACGTTGGATCATTACGGGCATCGGCAACGCGCCTGTTCACGTCCTGGGTCGTAACGCCGATTTTGAGGAGTATGTCGCGGACTTCTTTAATCGCCGGCTCCTCGGATCGACTCCTGGCAACATAGATTGTGCCAGTCAGGTCGAGTTGGTCTGCCTCCCAATCTGGGTCAAGCGGTCCGAGACCGGGACGGTGTATAATGCGCGCTGTAGGATCGGCGGCAAGCGCCTTGCGAAAGGATGAGATCAGCGGATCGCTCTCGGTGCCGTTCGAGAAGATAACCCGGAGGCGATGATCCCGCTTGCCGCCGCGGGCGGTCATCTCGGCCTTCTCCGCGATATAAGCCAGGAGCCCGTTCCGAATGAAGTAGCTGCCCTCCTGGACATCGATCACCTCGCGCGCGCCTACGGCCGTTGCCTCCCTGGTGCCGACCTCAAGCTCCGCCTGGAGTTCCTCGAAAGCCGGCCGAAAGACCTCGAAATCGGGGCAAGGGAAGAACTCGGCCCGGTGGTCTGGAAGGTTGCGTTCGGCCACCCGCGTAACGTGCTCGATCCGCGTGAACGCTTCGGACAGGTCTTCGTCGTCCTCATCGAAGATGTCGTCCAGGCTGTCTGGGATCTCGTCCTCAAGGGGATCGTCGCGCCAATCGCGGGCCGGCGGCGCATCGTCGACCGGCGCCATGGCAAGCAACCCATTGCGATCGACATCGCGAAAAACCTCAGGGTCGGCGCGTCCTGAAAGACCGCTCCAGATCGTTCCGAGCCGCATCTCATCGTGATCGGCGGCGTCCTCGTTCGGCAGCCGGCCATGCCGGTCATAGAAATCGTTCACCTCACGCACGAGACCCGCGTCGCGCTCGAGCTCCGGCGGCCGCGTGCCGCGCGGTTTCAGCTGGACATCGAGCAGACCGAACTCGTCCGGTTCGTCAAAGATCTCGTCAAGCGTCGGGCGCGGCATACATTCACCCCGCGGCGGCGGAGCGCATCCGTTCCGCTTTCTTGGCGCGAATATAAGCGAGAGCCTCGGCCATGCGCTTCTCCAGGGGGTCGGCTGCATGCGGGTTCGGCTCCCGCCCCTCGGCCTCGCGGAAACGCTTGATCCGCGGCCAGAGCGTGCGCGCCTCTTCCTCGGTCATCTGGATGCGCTGCGCGATCATGGCGCTCTGGATCTGTTTTAAAAGCGGTGTGTCTAACGCCTTCGAGGCGACGTCGAAGCCTTCTCGGAACGGGTTGATACCGTCGATCAAATCAATGTCGAGCTCTCGCACGTTAATGAACTTCTTCACCATGTTGATCAGGTTCATGCCGTCCGGCGCGTGTTCGAACTCCTCAGAGTCTTCCGAAAACTCCGATTGCGACGACGCCTGTTCCGCTTCCTTGCGGGCGATTGAGGTGATGTTCATGCGCGCCGCCAGATCTTGACGAATCGCCTCCGTCTCGTCCTCGGAGAGATCCTCGTAGCTTTGCTCGATGATGTCGGTGAGCACCATCTGGGTGGCGACCTCGGGTGCGATGTCGTCAGCGACAGTGCGGCAATCCATGGCCTGACACGCCTTGGCAATCAGATCCTGCATGTCGTTCTCGCAGATCGCCTTCGATCGATCGGTCGGCGGCTCCATCAGCCCCTTAATGCCGATGTGGATGGTGCCAGTGTCATCGAAATGGACCGGTTCGCGGATGTCGCCGTCTTCGCGCCGGTAGAAGCGAAAGTTCGGCTGAAGCACCTGCTCCATCAGCAACGCGCCCGAGATTGCCTTCAGCATGTCGTTGACCGCATCGGCCACGACTGTCGTCTCGACGCCAGGCTCGGCGATCAGGTTGGTGAACTGGGCATGGGACTTTCCCGCGGCGTCCCGTGTTGCGCGCCCTATGATCTGAACGATCTCTGTGAGCGAGGAGCGGTAACCGATCGTCAGGGCGTGCTCGCACCAGGGCCAGTCGAAGCCTTCCTTGGCCATGCCAAGCGCAATGATGATGTCGACCTTGTCGCGGTCCGCCGCATCGTCCCGGCGGCCTTCTGGGCCGGTGATCTCGCGAGTCAGGGCGGCCTTCACCCCGCCACGTTCCTCGTTGTCGTTCACCAGGTCCGCGACCTTGAGGATCTTGCCGTCCGACTTGCGGCGGACCAGATCGAAGCCGGTCACCTTGTCTCGCCCGACATGCTCGCCGATTGCGTCGATGATCCGACCGACCTCGTCGTTCTTTTCGCCATAGGCCTCGGCCGAGCCACGGTGCGGGATATGGACGATTGTCTTGAGGTCAGTATTGAGGACGTCCGGGATCGCTGAGATATATTTGCCGCGGTAGAAGCTGTAGCTGATGCCAAGCGACTTGAGGTGTTCGTATCCGTCGAGCTGCTCGTAGTATGAGTAGGTGATCGACCGGAACTTGGCCTCGTCCTCGGGCCGCAGGACCGGGATGCTGTCACCGCGGAAGTAGCTGCCGGTCATCGCTACGACATGCGCCTTTTCGCGCACCAGCAGCCGCCGCAGGATCTCGCCCAGGCGGTTGTCGTCGCCGGCGCTGACATGGTGGAATTCATCGATCGCGATCAGGCAGTCGTCGAAGGCCTCTGCGCCGGTCTCGGCTTCGATGGCGTCGTAGGCGAAGCGGAAGGTCGCGTGGGTGCAGACGATTACCTCGTCATCGGAGGCCATGAACTCCTGGAAGGCCTTCACCTTCTGCGACTTCGTCCCTTCCTCGGTGCCACTGTCGCACAGATTCCAGCGGGGTTCGACATGCCAGTCTCGGAAAAAGCCGTGGGAGGTCAGGTCGGTCGACCGGAACGAAGCGCCGATCGAAGTTTCGGGCACCGCCACGATCACCTTGCGCACACCCTGGTTCTCGAGCTTGTCGAGGCCGAGGAACATGAGCGCCCGGGATTTGCCAGCGGCGGGCGGCGCTTTCAGGAGGATGAACTGGGCGCCGCGGGCCTCGTAGACCCGGGCCTGCATCGGCCGCATGCCCATGGCGTTCGTCGTCTTCGATGTGCCCGTGCGGCCGTAGGCGACCTTCACCAGATCCACCATCACGCGGCCTCCTCATTTTCCTTCGCAACGCGAACTGAGTATAGTTTCATTAGCACGTCTCGACGCGCTGCATCATTTGCGAAAGTTTTTCCGGAGTATAGGTTTTCCAGAATTCTATCGTTCTTCTCATGTGCAATCTTTAGATTTTTGGGAAAGTTACCGTCTGAGTAAAGCTCGTCGAGGTTTTGAGGATAATTTTCGTATCGGGCTTTCAAGATTTGGCGCCCCGCCGCAGACAGCTCCTCTCTATCCCCATCGGTCATTCCAGGAAGAGGAAAAGTATTGTATACAAGAGTTCCGGAATATCTGAATCCGTTTCCGATTCTTCCGCCGACTGTTGCAAGCCAAACTTGATGCATTCTCGACGAGAGAATGGCGAGCACCCAGTCCTCTGTGGTATAAATTGCGAATGCTTCCTTGCTTACTACAGTGCCCGCGGGAACGCGCGCAGTCGGCAGATAGGGCCTTTTTGAGGACTGGGAATTCGGTATCGCAATGCAAGGGAGATCTTTCACAGTCCCGCGGTAGGCGAACCGATGTGGCTGGTCCTGATAGCGGCGTGCATCTCGGCCTGCGTCTTTCCGGTATTCCCCGCATGCTCTGATCCTGTCAGCAATTGGAGGGCATGCTTTTGCTCTGTCCACGGCTTCGTCATCGACCCAAACGCAGAACCGTTCTTTCCCCCCAAGTATCTCATCGCCTCCGAGGTATGGCCGTATGAACTCGTCTGCTTCCGGATGAGAATTCACGATGCAATTCTTTTCCTCGGGGGCAAGAACCAGCCGCTTGCCGTCGACAGGGTTCGAACCCATTACGATTTCTGGAAGCCTCGAGATTGGCGTCGATCGAGCCGATACATAGGTCTCAGCACCGAGAAACAGATAGGGGCTGATCGTCGAACCAGTTCCAACCCATCCTTGATCGAACAACCTGACAGGCTTGCGCGGACGATTGCGCAACCCCACAATGACTACCCAGACGCCAGCGTTATCAGCAGCAGAATTGCGCCACTGGAACGGCATGTGACCAAAGCTGATTGACAGACCAGCGTTGAACATCCTGCTCCAAAGGGGAGCCACCTGCTCGCCTTGGCAAATCGAGCTTGTCGCGACGAAAGCAAACGCGGTAGGCGAGTGTCTCTGGGCCTTGAAGAACCAAGCCGTGACATAGTCCAGTAATAAGACGTCCTCGAGACCGCAGTTGCGCATGTCATCCGTTTGCCATGCCTCGCGCTTCTTCCCGCCGAGATATGGTGGGTTGCCTGCGATATAGACCTCGTCGCCGTTCTCAATAGGGCAGAATGAGGACCATTCTACTCTGAGCGCGTTCTCGCATAGAACATTCGCACTCCCCTTCAGCGGCAAGGCCGCAGGCTTCCGTCCGAAGGCCTCGCCGAACATGGCATTGGCCTGATACTCGGCGATGAACATGGCCAGCTTCGCGGTCTCGGCCGAGAAGTCGGTGATCTCGATTCCGTAGAAATTCGTGATCGGGATCTGCGACCACATCTGGATCTGGGTCTGACCCTCAAGCTCGCCGAGGCGCCGCAGGATGCGGATCTCGCGGGCGCGCAGCTCGCGGTAGGCGACGACCAGGAAGTTGCCGCTACCGCAGGCCGGATCGAACACCCGGATCGCCGACATCCGATCCACAACCTTGCGCAGCCCATTCGGCCGGTCCCAGGCCTTGTCGATCTCGGCGTCGATCTCGTCGAGGAATAGCGGGCCCAGCACTTTCATGATGTTTGGCACACTGGTGTAGTGCATACCGAGCTCGGCGCGGGCCTTGGGGTCGGCCACTGACTGGATCATAGAGCCGAAGATGTCCGGGTTGATCTCTTTCCAGTCGAGATCGCTGGCCTCGCGCAGATAGCGGAAGGCGATAACGTCGAAGCACGGCGCGTCGATAGTGCCGGCGAACAGGCCGCCATTGACGTATTCGAGGTCTTGGCTCCACGCCGGGAGGTCGGTCCGCATGTTCCTGGGCGAGTTCATCGCCTGGAACGCATAGATCAGGACGTCATGCGCCTCCTCGCCCTTGTCCCCGGCATGGGTGAAGATCGCACGGGAGAACTGATTCTCCGGGAAGATCCCGACATCCTCGGCGAACATGCAAAAGATCAGCCGCGTCATGAATTGGTTCATATCGTGCCGCCGGGCATCGGCGGCCCAGTCGGGGTTGGCCTTCACCAGCGCGTCATAGAGCTTGGCGAGCTTGCCAGTGGCCTTGACGTCGACCGGGTTCTCCTCCGCCGGGCGATACCGGTCCTTGCCGGCGGCCGGCAGAAAGAAACCGAAATGGTCACCGATCTCAGAGTAAGCACAATGCAGCCGCTCGCCGCTCTTCCAGTGCTCGGCCGCGACGGTCTCACCGTCGGTGGCGATCAGGATCGCCGGCTTGTGCTTCGCAGTCCGCTTGCTGCCTTTTATGGCGTCTAGGGTGGCTTCAACCCCCAGGGCGTCTGCCGGGGCGTAATGGAACTTGAGGTTCAGCAGAACCCCGCCGTCGATATCGGACCTGTTGAGCGCGCCGGCTCGCAAGCGAGCCAAGGTTGCCTTCGCGTTGTCTGTCGCTTCGGCGAACTGGAATGCAAATTCGGACGAACTAAAAGGAGCCTTCGCTAAGGCGTCGAGGGCTTCGTAAATATCAGTCGGGTTCATATAATACTTTGACCGCCAAGAGTATGCTGCGCCTGCAATGAATAGGACAAACTACCTACGTATTTCCAGCCTAATGGGTATACGCGGCGGCTTCCCTCGAAGATTTCCGCGTATTATCCGTCATCACACCAAGCCGCCTGGTCCACGAGATCCAGCCCGGCGAAAAGACCAAGCTCACCGACCTGGTCCTCGTCTGTGCGAACTGCCATCGCATGATTCATCGTCGTCGGCCTTGGCTGATGATGGACGAGTTGCGGGCGACGTTGCGCACTTAGACATGCGCCCTTTGACTCGAGGATCGTCCGTGACGAGCGCCAGCGTGCTGGATGCTGTCGGACTGCATTGCAACCAGCATCGCTCGCCTGCGCTTCGCTGAGGAACATAGGTGCGGGCAACGTAGCCCGGAATATGCGAGCGCGAATCTATGCTCTCCTAGGAGTGTCCGAAATACGGCTTCGGGACCGGCCGAGGATAATTCCAGTGTTTTTTTCCGAGCGAGACATACGCAGCCTTGACATCGTGAATGTGAATTCTATATTCACTTTCACGAAAGGATTTGTCATGGCGAAATCAGCACGTGAACGAAAGCAGGAACAGTTGGAAAGAGAGAAAGAGCGACTCAAGTCGATGCCCGATCTCACCTACCCATTTCTTGCATTGCCGTTCTTTGAATACGCGCACGAGCATGCGAACTGGTCGGCGATCGAGATTCTGGCCGACATGGCAAACGTGTCGCTTCCAGATTTCGACAACGACGATGATCCGCATTCAGCGACGGGACAAATCGAGCCTCTCGATCCTGAGCTCTACGAGCGCCATCGTGGATCGATCGGCAAGGCCGAGATTCTGTTCATGTCTCTGCTCGATGCGGCGACCGAACTCTCCAGGGTCATCAACGACTACAAGCGTGAGCAACTCGATCTCGCAATCTCGAATCTGAAGGCGCGCACACCGGAAACACCGGAGGCGCAAACCGAAGCCTTCGATGAAATGGTGAAGCTAACAAAGCTGCGCGAACAGCTGGATCGAAATTTCCGGCGGACTTTTCCGCAGGTCGAAGTGAAGGAGATGTGAATGTAGCTAATTCGAGGAAAGGCGCGCGCGACCGAGCCAGCAAGCCATGATCGCGCTGCCCATCAGCACCCGATTTCACCATCGGGCACTCTATCTGACCAATTCACGGAGAATACGATGCCAGAAGAATACAATAGCACCTTGGGTTCAGGCCCTGCAACCGTTGCCGAATTTCTGAAGACGGACGCAGGATGCGAAATCCTTTTTAAGATCGAATGCGATGCTAACGACGTCGGGATAAGTTTGGACTCCTCATTCGAACAGGTTTTTGATGCCCGGGATTTTTCCGAGATTTTGTTTGAGCTGGGTCACTTGTCGTCAATCTTCATGTCCTTAGGCGATTTGACCAAGGAAATGATTGAAGGACTTCTGGATCACACCAATGCGCGCGATATGGCTCAAAGCTCTTTCGAAGAAATGAGGCGAGATACGCGTGGCAAAGACTTCTCGGATTACCTGAAGAGGTTTCGCGATGATTTCGAACTCGTTTGCCTGTCAGAACGTCCGCTTCCGGAAGAATTCCTGGAAGAGCTACGGGGGTTCGGGATGCCCGACATGCTGGATCGCCGGAAGGTGAGAACATACCGACAGGCGTATTACGCGACCCGCGAGCTTCTTAAGCAAAAGATCGAAGAACGCCGTCTGCATGGATAGCGTCGCGGTCACATAGACCGCCAGTTGGATCGCGCGTTGCTTCTTTGCAGGGTGCGATCCCCATTCGGATTTTTCAATCATGTCAAGCAGAACACGATGGCTAGAGGGTGCTGCGTGAGAAGCATTCGAGCCACAGCAAGGAGAAAATTCATGACTTTATCGCCCACTTTGCAGAATCTCAATGCAGGACAATCAGGTCAGGATTCGCAGCCGCCGGCGTTGTTTATTTCGGATTACTATTGTCGCCGGATCAAGAATAAGATCGCCGATAATATTCATTATAGCTTCCATGGTGTCGAGCTTGATGACGCCCTTGCGATTGCCACAGCCGCATTGCAGGAAGCCAGGGTTTTCGCCCGTTCGTCCGAGACCGCCGTCAAATTGGATATGATCGGAGATATAGTCGAAAGCGCTTATCACGAAGATTGTGGCGAGGCTTGCGATCACGTCGAAAAAGTGCCGCAGATCCTGTCACTGTAAGAAAAACAAGCTGCGTCACTCCCTGGGTGACGCAGTGCTTTTCGATGCGATCTGAAAACCATGAAATCTAGTCACCGTGGAGTGCTCCACTCGCGGAAGGGCGCCGGTCGGCTTTTTTTGGCCTATGCTTATGGCTCCTGTCCCGCTTCCCAGGCGCGTTTCAAGAATCGCGTCGCGTTAGTCCCCGAGATCGATCACGACGCATTTCGCTGCAACGCAGTGGTTGACTGGGTCGATCTGCACCTTCGAACCGAGAGCCGGACGCAGTGGAAGCCAGTTAGAGCGACCATTTTGGAAACCATTGGACGATCATGCCTGGTAAAGCCGACTTTCGGCGATCAATATCATGATTTCACTATTCGCGTTCAGGACCCCGCGTTCTGCGAACTAAGGGCAATCGAGAGAGCGGTTTCCAATAGGTGGGACCTCAGCGAGCAGGTCCAGGTTGGCCGGTTTGAGATCAGCGTTGATTTCTATCCGAAATCGTTTGATCGCGTTCTCCTGGCAAAGATGGCCGCTGTTCTCGCCCGTCATCATCTGCCGAGCCGGCTGGTCGAGATGAACGTGGGTGAGGGGCCTCGTTTCGTCTGGGGAAGCGGGCATCGATGGGACGGCGTCCTTCCTCGCATGAGAAATGGCCTGGCATTGGCGCTTGATCATCGGGCCTATGACAACTCATCGATTCGCCCGCCGGCACATGACGCGACTTTCTACAGCGGTAGAGAGCATAGTGCTGTTCAGTGGAGGATTATGGTCAAGGAGATCGACAGGCAAAACCGGGCGGCCGGAACTTGCTTGAGACTCGAAGACGTCGACAAACGCGCACGTATCGAGGTCACTCTTGGACGGGAGGAAGTGCGTCGGCTTGGTATCAGGACGATCTCTGATTTTACGAACTTCAGGTTTCAGAAGATGCAGCGACGCTATTTCCATTTTGCTGCCCCGACGTTTCCTGATCTTGCGGCGCCGGCAACTCCAATCGAGTTCGTGCACAGCAAGCTAGATGACCTCAGACTGCAGCGCTTCCTCCTGGCGGGTGTGGTTGGATTGCGGGACATGGATCGCGCCAGGGTGGAACTCATGAAGGAGAACCGCAAACAGATGAAGCGAGTGCTCGGCCGGCCGCTGCGCACGATAGACAGGTCAGGGACTGGAGCTGGGCTTACCATGATGAGCTACGACGACTTGAACCGGCGGGGGGCTATCGCACTAGGGAATCTGAGCAGGAAGGCCTGCGCCGGGTCTGACTAGGTCGGCACGCGGTGTAGTTGCGTCTACCAGGTTCTATTGGTCGTCTTATCTCAGATTTCGTTGAGAAGGGTGAGGGTGGCAGAAAGGGGAGGGTAGGATGAACCTACAAGTTATTAGAGCGGTGTTGGAAAGCTGGCCATAAAGCCCGGAAAACTGCCTCCCAACGTCAATCTGCCCCGTGATCGACCGTGCGCTGTTTACAGAAAAATCTTGCATGGAATGATATCTGCGTAGGAGCAGGAACGCCGTGACCGGGTAGGAGTGATGCCTCAATTGGATCAAACACGCCTAACCATGTCGGATGGGTAGGATTAGATTTTCCTCGGCAAGAGGGCCTCTCAATAGTCGGCGTTTGAAGTGATAATCGAGCACGACCGAGTTATCCGTTCTTTCGTGCTCTTGTGGCTCCGTGTCGCGGACAAGCACTGGAGATTTTAACCCGCTAGCCCGCTCTCCCGGTGACTAAAAACTCGCTGGCCTGGCGCGACTTCGCGACGATGAATGTTATCTATTATTCTTGGGCGGCTCGACGTTCTCATGCACCGAGGTCTCGCGATTGTTCGACATGATCATCGAAGCCGGCGATATATAATGTGTATATCCGGCGCGCGGCGACCTCCCGAGTGGGACGCCTTGCCCTGCCCCATCGTTATCTTGCTGCTGGGCTGGCCCAAATGTTTACAGTCTGCGCAAAAACGCGATTTCGGCATTTTTTGTAAACTTAGTGTAAACTTACGGTTACGCTTCGCGTTAAGTCAGCTATTCAAAGTTGATAACTAGACGCCTCCGGCGGGCGAAATGTTTACACTAAGTTTACACCCGGCGCTGGTATGCACCCCGGCTCTCAATATAGTCATCTTTTCACACTGACTGACTAAACACCCCATTCTGAGAGGTAGTCCGGCGCCGGGAATGCTCGGGCAGCAGGCTGCATAGGGATGGACGTGACCTTAAATTCCTAGGACTTCGCGTAACCCCTGGATGCGTCTCATGCTATCCGGTTTTCTGTCGATTTTTGGGCTAGGCCCCGATAGCCCCGACTCCTAGTCTCGCGCAGGTATTTGAAACCAATATGAGGGGCAAAGTGTTCAAACATCCATTAATCATAGTCGGAGTGGTCGTCGCTGTCGGCGGCTGGCTGTTTCTGACATCAGGCGTCGCCGGTGGAAGCATCGGATCCAGAGACATTATCAATCTGCATGCGATCTCGCTGGCGGAAAACGTCATTCTGCTCGGCTACATGACTGCGCTGGCCGGTCTCATCGCTGGTGGTTTCGACGCCGTAATTAAAGGCAAAACGCATCTACCGACATCGCCGTCCAGAAGAGCGATACACGGGTATCTCATGATCATGACCCGCAACGCCTGCAGCGTGAGATAGAAGAGAAGCGGAATAAGCTCCGCGAAGAACTCAAAGCTCGATAGCGTTCATCACGTGTGAAACCCCAAGATCGGAAGCGACAGTGGCAACGCTGTCGCTTTTGTCATTCTAGTCGATCGACCAGATCGACAGCGCGCAGATGGCTGTAACGCTGGAGCATGCGCAGCTCCCGGTGTCCGCTGATGGTCGCGGTCTCGATCACGTTGAGACCGCGCTCCCGGAGGCGACTGACGCCCTCGTGACGCAGATCATGGAACCGGAGATCGGGAACGCCAGCGCGTTCACGTAGATGAAACCAGGCTTGCACGACGGCTAGGGCAGCAGATTCTCTGTTCATTAAACCGCGCGCTGGGCTCGCTTTGAGACGCTCTGACGTCGGACAATATCGGCGGTGCCTTGTTCAATTCGCGCCGCCTGTCATCCATCTGGCGGTTATCATTCCGGCTGGTGCATAGAAATTGACCAAATGGCAAAATACCTCCAAGGTCCCTGTCGATGATCGATCCCAAGATCGATTTCCGCACGAAGGGAGTTGTCATGCAAAAGCGTCGTGGAAGTCTGAAATTCATCGTCTCCGTCGCAACCGTTAGCCTTCTCGGCTTGGCCCATTCCGCCAGCGCGGATACGCTGCGCCTGCTAACCTGGGGCGGCTATGCGCCGGAAAACGTGGTAACGCTGTTCGAAGAGGAGACGGGGAACACCGTTGAGGTAACCAAGTCGAACAACGAGGAAATGATCGCCAAGTTGCGCGCGACCGGCGGCGGCGGGTTCGACCTGGTGCAGCCGAGCCAGGACCGTATCGCCGGACCGCAGGCCGAATTCGGGATATACAAGCCGATCGACCTCTCCAAGATCGATGCCGCGCAGTTCATTCCGTCGATGCTCGAGGCGACCAAGGGCAACACGACGGTGGACGGAGAAATCTATGGCGTTCCGCATGTATGGGGCACCAGCGGGCTCGTGCTTGACACAACCAAGGCCGCTGACGTGAAGGACTATACCGACCTCTGCAACGCGGATGTCGCCGGAAAGGTCTCCTACCGCCTGAAACGCCCAACGCTGATCGGATTTGCATTCGCGATGGGCATGGACCCGTTCGCCGCCTATGGCGACGAAGCCGCCTATACGGACATCATGAACAAGGTGGAGGCCAAGCTCATCGAGTGCAAGCCCAACGTCAAAACCTATTGGGGTGGCGGCGACGAACTCCTGAACCTGGTGCGCTCGGGCGAGGTCGTGGCCGCGATGGCGTGGGATACCGGCGGCTGGAAACTGAACGCCGACAATCCGGATATCACCTTCGTGGCGCCGAGCTCGGGCGCGCTCGGATGGATCGACACCTTCGCGCTGCCCGCCAAGGGCAAGGCCGACGATGCGGCCTATGCCTGGATCAACTTCGTGATGCAGCCGAAAATAGCGGCGATGATCACCGAGGCGGCCGGCAACTTCACGGCATCCAAGGGTGCCGACGAGTTCGTTTCGGCCGATCTCAAGGCCCGCTACCAGGCGAGCTTTCCGCCGGAAGCCGTGGACAACATCAAATGGTATCCGCCTGTGCCGGCCGGACTGGAAGCGATCGAAGGCGGCGTGCTTGACCGCGTGAAGGCCGCCAACTGAGTTGCCACCAATCCCACGGCATCCGCCTTCAGGCGGGTGCCGCTTCTTTTTACGGTATGACGAACAGCCGATGACTCCCGACCTTCAGTGCATCGACCTGACCAAGCGCTTCGGCGACACGACAGCGGTCAGCGACGTTTCCTTTTCCGTGCCGCCGGGATCCTTCTTTTCGATCCTCGGACCTTCCGGGTGCGGCAAGACGACGATCATGCGGATGATCGCGGGATTTCTCGCACCGACCAGCGGCGACATCCTGATCAAGGGAAAATCGGTGCTGGACGTGGCGCCGAACAGGCGGCCGGTCAACATGGTCTTCCAGCATCTGGCGCTGTTCCCGATGATGAACGTCGCCGACAATATCGGCTACGGACTGCGGCGCGCCGGTCTGCCGAAGCGCGATATCACACGCAAGGTCGGCGAGGTTCTGGAACGCATCGGGCTGCCTGAGATCGGACGCCGCCGCGTCGACGAACTATCGGGTGGTCAGAAACAGCGCGTGGCGATCGCGCGCTGCATGGTTCTCGAACCGGATTTGCTGCTTCTCGACGAGCCGCTCGGCGCACTGGACCTGAAGCTGCGCGAGCGCATGAAGATCGAACTCAAGGCGTTGCAGGCCGATTTCGACACGACATTCGTCTACATCACCCACGACCAGTCGGAAGCATTGGTGATGTCGGACCAGATCGCGGTGATGAACCAGGGCCGTTTCGAACAGATGGGAACCGCGCGCGATCTCTACTATCGGCCAGAGACTCCGTTCGTTGCCGGCTTTGTCGGCGACAGCAACCGCTGGAGCGGACGGATCGAACGCAGCGACGGCGGTGTGCTGGAGCTGCGAACCGAAATCGGCCTGCTTATACGCGGGACCGCACAGGGACGCGCGCTTGGCGGCGGCCAGTCAGCCGACATTTTTGTCCGTCCGGAAGCCATTCGCCTCTCCCGTAAAGAGACCGAACTCACATCATTGGACAACCATCTGAAGGGCCACGTCACGAGCCTGCTCTTCAACGCCGCCGCAAGCCGGGTGCTCGTCCGCGACGAAGGCAGCGCCGGCGAAATCGAGGTCGCGCTGCCGCAGTCGGGCGAATTCGATGATCTTGCCAAGGGTGACGTGGTGCATATCGGCTGGTCGGGCGAACAGGCGAACTGCTTCGCCGCCGGGGCCGAATAGATGCGTGACGGGACGCGGCTCGGCTTCATCCTGCTCCTAACGCCGCTGTTGCTGTGGCTGTCCCTGCTCATCATAATCCCGCATATCGACATGTTCCTGGTGTCGCTGCGCGAACGTGTCGGCGTCGGAAAATACGAGATCAGTCCAGCGAACTACCTGACATTCCTACAGGAGCCGCTCTATCTCTGGACGTTCATGCGCACGGCTGTGATGTCGGTCCTAGCGACGCTGATCACGCTCATTGTCGGCTTTCCTGTCGCCTACTACATCGCGAAAATGGCCAAGGGGCGCATTCAGTCGTTGCTTTTCCTGCTCTGCCTGGTCCCGTTCTGGGTTTCGGAACTCGTCCGCACCTTCGGCTGGATGATCCTGTTGCGCGAGACCGGCGTGATCTCCAGCCTGCTGCAGTATCTAGGGCTGATCCACGGCCCGGTCGAAATGCTCTACAATGATGCCGCCATCATGATCGGCCTCGTCTATACCTCGATGCTGTTCATGGTCGTGCCCCTGATCAGCACGCTCGGCAGCCTCGATGACGCGGTGATCGAGGCTGGCTATGACCTCGGCGGCAGCGGGCCGTCGATCCTTTGGGAGATCATCATCCCGCATGCGATGCCGGGAATTGTCTCCGGCTGCATTGTTGTTTTTATGCTAAGCCTCGGCAACTACCTTACGCCCACCATGCTCGGCGGCAAGGACAGCCTGTGGTTCACCGAACTGATCTATTCGCAGTTCATCGTGCGCTTCAACTGGGAACTGGGCGCTGCGTTCGGATTCGTGCTTCTGATCCTGTCGTCCTTCATCGTCTGGGCGACGCTGCGGCTGACCGGGCAGACGCTCGAAAAGACGATGGGCTAGGTCAGGAGCGATCATGATCCCGACAATTCCGCAATCGCGCCCGTTCCGCTTCGCCTATTCCGCCTATGTGGTGCTGTTCTTCGTCTATCTGGCGCTGCCCCTTTTCGTAGTGACGGTGTTCGCCTTCAACGACAGCCAGTTTCCCTCCCTCCCCTGGGAGGGGTTCACGTGGAACTGGTTCTTCGGTGACGCGGCGCCAATGATCGGCGTGTTCCACGAACGGCCGATTCTGCGCGCCATCGGAACATCGGCGTTTGTCGGTCTGACCGTGTCGCTATTGTCGGTGGCGGTCGGCGTGTCCAACGCCTTTCTCTTCACGCGGCACAAGTTCCCCGGCCGCGGCCTGCTCTACATCCTGATGCTGCTGCCTCTGGTCATTCCGGGCATTGTGCTCGGCATCTCGATGCTTGTCTTTTCCAGCACCGTGGCAAACAGCATCTGGGATAGCATGAAATGGGACCTCGAAGTCCTGCGCCCGGGGTTGACGCTCGTCATCCTCGGGCAGTTCTCGTTCATCGCGACAATTGCGACACTGGTCATTTCCGCCCGGCTGCAGAAGTTCGACCAGTCTTTGGAAGAGGCGGCGCTCAATCTTGGCGCAACACGACTGACCGCTGTGCGCACAATTACGATCCCCTATCTCGCTCCGGCGATGATCGGCGCCTTCGTGGTGGCCTTCCTTATGAGCTTCGAAAATTTCAACACCACGTTGATGCTGGTCGGTTCCGATGCCCCGCTGACCATCGCCATGTTCGACCGGCTGAAAGAGGGATCCACGCCATTACTGAACGCGGTCTCTCTCCTGCTTATGCTGGGCTCGTCGTGCCTCGCCCTAGTCATGATCGCGTTCCAGCGCCGGGACTAGCGGACTTCACCTGCATCTGGGCCGCCATAGGTTGGCTCTAGGTCGCCGCCGTCGTCTATCTGCGCTCCCCGCGCGTCCTCGGCTAGGCGATGAAGGCGGAGATGACGACTCAGTTCGTCACCGATGCTCTCATCATGGCGTTCTGGTGCAGAGCGGACCAGACAGCCTGCTGCACCATTTGGACAAGGGCAGTTCCAGCGGCTGATGGTCAATTACGGCATCACCTGCTCGATTGAGCCGGTCAGCCAATGTCTGGGACAATGCCGCGATGGAGAGCTTCTTCTCGTCGCTCAATACCGAGCACACCTGACGCAAGGGCTATAGGACGAGGAATGACGCTAAGATGGACGTGTTCGATTACATCGAGTGCTTCTGAAACACCCGGCGCCGACACTCGAAACTGGGATAGCTGAGCCTTGTCGAGTTCGAGGAACACGCGATGTTAGCTTAACCTAGCGTCTGAAAAACCGGCAGCAGGCCAGGCAGTAGCACTATAGGAATGGCCATCATTCAATCTCTAGCTGATCAACTCGGCGCCCATCTCGATTGGCCAGGCTCTGAGGAAGCTGGAACAGCTTTCTCCATGACCGTGAGCCTGCGAAATCCCTTTGCGTCGTTTCCGTATCGGCAACAAACTTCCCAATTGATTTGAGAGCGGTGATCTTAGAGCGGCACGCTGTGACCATACAGATCCTTGATCATGGCCATGCTACGGAAACACTTGATCAATGTTTTATCCGGATAATCCGTGTCTTCGCAGCCGGAGGAGGGCTGAATGACCCAAGCAGGCGCGGCAATGACGCGGTTGCCGATAAACGGTGAAAGCCGGACATTTGCAGTGCAGCTAATGCGCGATTTGGTCGTGCCGACCTTCGTCCTTGACGCGACCGGACATGTGCTTATCTGGAACAATGCCTTGGCAAAGCTTACTGGCATCACCGCGGAACACGTCATCGGCACAAGGAACCACTGGCAGGGTTTTTATAAGCAAGAGCGGCCCTGTCTTGCCGATCTGGTTCTGGAGGGGAATTTCAAGGCGGAGGACTGGTATGCAGAGGTGCGATCCAGTTCAAAACGCGAACGACGAATTTCTGCCGAGAACTGGTGCAATCTTCCTCGTTCCAGATCCTCCAGATACCTTGCGATTGATGCGGGGCCGATATTCTCCGACAAAGGCGAACTTCTTGCTGTCGTCGAGACTCTTCGCGACATCACGGAGCAGAAGCGTGCCGAAGACGAGCTTGTCAGACTGGCGCATCTGGATGGCTTGACCGGCATTGCCAATCGCCGCTCTTTCGATCGCCACTTGAAAACGCATTGGGATGCGGCAACAAAAACCGGAGAGCCATTAAGCATCCTTCTGATCGACATTGACCACTTCAAGTCTTTCAATGACAGCCTTGGACACCAGGCAGGTGATGAATGCTTGAGAGACCTGGCAAAGTTACTGGCGAGTTGTCTTGTCTCTCCCGAGGACATGGCGGCTCGCTATGGGGGCGAAGAATTCGCAATAGTCCTGCCGTCCACGGATGCCGATGGTGCTTGCATTGTTGCCGAGCGAATCCGTTCGGCTATCAGAAGGCTGGCTATTGGGCATCCGGCGTCGCCTACTTCCTCCTTTGTTTCGGTAAGTATTGGAACAGCATCTGTGAGATCCTTCCAGAAAAGCGTCGACAAACTTATCGCGTTGGCTGATGGCGCACTCTATCTCGCGAAGAGAGACGGTCGAAACCAGGTCATCCAAGCGTGAAAGACCAAAGTTGATCTACCTTAAACGATCATCTCTATCCGGCAAATGCGCGCCCGCTTAGTTTTTATCAGCTTTGGCGGGCGAGATCATATGTAATTTCGCTAACCGTTTGAAAATCAGAAAAACACGAGATTATCAAAGCGTCCAACAAACATGACATCTCAAAAATGAAACCATCCGATGATCGTCGATTGATGGCTCTATACAATCTGGACATCCTCGACACCGCGCCGACCGAACAGTTCGACCGTGTGATTCGCCTTGCCTGCAGATTGTTCAATGTGCCGATCGCACTTGTATCCTTCATTGAAGATGATCGTCAGTGGTTCAAAGCCAAGCGAGGTCTTTGTCTTACAGAAACGCCGCGAGTCGTCGCGTTCTGTGACTGGACGGTTCGGTCAGCGGACGTTCACGTGGTCGAAGACGCGAGCGCTGACGAGCGGTTTCGCGACAATCCGCTTGTTACAGGCGATCCCCATATCAGGTTCTATGCCGGCGCACCGTTGAGCTTTGAGGGAGAGCAAGTTGGTTCGGTATGCGTCATCGACAAACTCCCGCGCAGCTTGTCGAGAGAGCAACTGGCTACCTTGAGAGATCTTGCATCGATCACCGAGGACCTCTTGGTTCTTCACAAGACCGGCAAGGAGATTTCAAAGAAGAACGAGGCACTCAAGAGTGCCAACACCCATCTCGCTCGGCTTGCAATCACCGATGAACTGACCGGATTAATGAACCGCAGAGCCTTTGAGGAAGAGCTTCTGCGCCGGATAGCGAACGCACAGAACGATCCTTTCGCTCTTCACTACATCGATCTCGACTATTTCAAAGCATTGAATGATTTTGCGGGACATGCAGCGGGTGACGAGGCGCTAGAACGGATCGCTCGCGCGATCGAAACTTCTCTTCCCCAACAGTCGGTTGCCGCTCGTTTGGGAGGGGATGAGTTTGCGGTCTTGCACTCTTGCAGGGACGAAGCCCACGCACGCAATATCGCCGCTTCGTTAATAGAGAACATTCGGCGCTCTCAAACCGGGTTCAATAGATCACCCCATCAACTAAGCGCGAGCATCGGAACCGCGATAAACCGGGATTCCACCGTTGCAGCTTCAGATATCGTCGCATGCGCTGACGACGCTTGTTACTCCGCCAAGGTTTCAGGTCGGAATCGCTTCAGGGTTTATTCCGGCGAGATGGCTGAGCAGTCTTTGGGGCTGAACTCGGCGCGTATAGTCGGCGACCTCCTGGAGGCCATGGATGATGGAAGGCTCCAACTCTTTGGACAGGAAATTCGCTACGTTGATCAACCTGACGCCTGGTCGGGGCGGGTCGAAGTGCTGGCAAGGTTGATCGGAAGAGACGGTAGAAAGATACCGCCCGGTGTATTTATCACGGCCGCAGAGCGTTTTGGCATGGCGGCGACTCTCGATCGCTGGATTTTTCGCACGGCTATGGAGAAATATGGAAGCCTGGTCGGCCGATGGAACAATCTAAGACTTGGGATAAATCTCTCGGCTCAGTCACTCAGCGATCCCGATTTCTGGAATTTCGTGAATGAGGAGATAGCCCGAAGCGGTGCGTCCCATTCACACATCGTATTCGAAATTACGGAGACGGCGACAGTAACCAATTTCGATGCTGCGCAGCGCTTCGTTAGCGAAGCAAGGGCTGCATCCTGTCGCGTTAGTATCGATGACTTTGGCACTGGACTCAGTTCATTCGACTATCTGCGTCGTTTTCCTGTCGACACAATCAAGATCGACGGCTCATTCGTTTCGAATTTGATCGACAGCCGCTTCGACCGAGAGATTGTAAAATCGGTCAAGTCAATCGCCGATAGCATCGGCTGCGAGGTTGTCGCCGAGAAAGTGGAAGAAGAAAGGACCCTTTCAGTCCTCCGATCGCTGGGAATAACATTCGCGCAAGGTTTTTGGCTGCATCGTCCCCAACCGTTGGCGGAGATTCTATCTGAAGCGTATTCCCCGAAACTGTTGGCTAACCAGTAAGCTTCGACTCTATCGCGGAGTATGCAAGCCGGGGCTCGTCAACGCTGGACAGTCGGATTAACGAAGCGCTATGTGACGGTCGGCGGACCCATTAGTTATGTGAGCCGCCCTCTCGTCAGTGTTGATCGTGACTTCCGTCTCTTTTTGGGTATTGTCCCCGATCCGACGAGAATGCGTCCGAACAGAGAAATCCGCGGCAATTGATTCCCACTGTCGCAGGTGGGTCCAAATCCAAAATCTTGGTGGCGCCAGAAGGCATCCCGTTCGAGGATCGCGAATTTTCCTAGGACTTCGCTTCGACGGATCCCATCGCGGATGAGATGTCCTTGGTTCCTAGAAACGCCTTCAGTCCCTTCCGGTCGGCTTCTGATGACGTCCTCATCGATAGTGCGGTCGTCCGCGTGCAGCGTAGGATACGGTGATGTGCAATCTCTACACCATCACCAAGGGTCCGTCGGCTATCCTCGAGTTCACGCGAGCGATGCGGAACAACGCCGGCAATCTGGAGCCAGGCAAGATCTACCCGGATTACCAGGCTCCGATTGTTCGTATGTCGTCGAACGGTGAACGTGAACTGGTGCGCGCCAGATGGGGAATGCCGACGCCACCGAAGTTCATCAAAGGAAAGGCGGATGCTGGAGTCACCAACGTCCGCAATGTCGCCTCACCACACTGGAGACGATGGCTTGGCTTGGAAAGCCGCTGCGTCGTTCCAGCCACCGAGTTCTCGGAATACGGAAAGATTCGTGATCCGGAGACCAAGCGTCTCCCGCTTCACTGGTTTGCGCTCTCAGAAGGACGTCCGCTGTTCGTGTTCGCGGGAATATGGACACGATGGACGTCGGTTCGAAAGGTGAAGGAAGGCGAGGTTGAAGCCGACATCTTCGCCTTTCTCACTTGCGAGCCAAATGGCGCTGTTGAGCCGATACACCCGAAGGCGATGCCGGTCATCCTGACCGAACCGGAAGAGGTCGAGGTTTGGCTTCGTGCGCCTTGGGATGAGGCGAAGGCGCTGCAGCGACCTTTGCCTGATGATCTGCTGGTCGAAATCGAGGCGCTGTGACGACGTAACTGATCCCCTGCGGATTATCCTGTTCTGGCCGCGGCAAGGTCGGACCGTATATCGGTCGTCACCCGGAAACATGAGCTCCTCCGGCCCCGCAAATTTCGACTTCCGTCGGGCAATGAGGCGATGCAGTTCCGTCTCCCAGTTTGTGCAAGCACAAAGAAGGCCCGCAGCGGCTCCGCTAATTTCTGGTCATTCAAACAAAGGATGACAAGGAGAACGGAGATGTTCACGAGAAGACAAGCCCTGATGACCGCCGGCGTCGCAAGCGTCGCCGCTGCGGTCGCTTCGATACCTGCCGCCGCTGCTGCCAAGGAAGCCGTCGCGCCGGCCGATATTTCCAGACTGCCGCGGCAGAAAGTGACGCTCGTTGCGCCGCCTTATGTCCATGCGCACGACCAGGTGGCCAAGGGCGGCCCGAAGGTCGTCGAGTTCACCATGAAGATCGAGGAAAAGCCAGTCGTCATCGACGAAGAGGGCACCACCCTCCAGGCGATGACCTTCAACGGCTCCATCCCCGGCCCGCTGATGGTCGTCCACGAAGACGACTACGTGGAACTGACCCTTATCAACCCAGAGTCCAACTCGATGCCGCACAATATCGACTTCCATGCGTCGACTGGCGGCCTGGGCGGCGGTGCGCTGACACTGATCAATCCGGGTGAGCAAACGAAGCTTCGCTTCAAGGCGACCAGGGCAGGGACTTTTGTCTACCACTGTGCGCCTGGGGGCCCGATGATCCCTTGGCACGTCGTGTCAGGCATGAGTGGCGCGATCATGGTTCTTCCGCGCGACGGCTTGAAGGACGAGAAAGGCGAGCCGGTTCGCTACGACAAGGTCGTCTATATCGGAGAGAACGATTTCTACATTCCGCGCGATGAAGACGGCAACTTCAAGAGCTATGAATCGCCGGCCGACTCATACGCCGATACGGTCGAAGTTATGCGCGGCCTCGTTCCGACCCACGTCGTGTTCAACGGCGCCAAGGGAGCTCTCACGGGCGATAACGCCCTGAAGGCCAAGGTCGGCGAAACCGTCCTGATTGTCCATTCGCAGGCGAACCGTGACACCCGCCCGCACCTCATCGGCGGCCATGGCGACCATGTCTGGGAACTCGGTAAGTTCGACAACCCGCCGGCCAAGGACCTCGAGACCTGGTTCATCCGCGGTGGTTCGGCAGGAGCGGCGACATACACTTTCCTGCAGCCGGGCATCTACGCCTACGTGAACCACAACCTGATCGAGGCGGTCGAGTTGGGCGCAACCGCGCACTTCGTAGTGGAAGGCGACTGGAACGATGACCTGATGATGCAGGTCCAGGCCCCTGCGCCGATCGCCACCAACTGATCGACGCCATCTGAACATGCGGCCCGGCATGAATTGCTGGGCCGCCAGCCATCAGGAGGTCGACATGTCGTTCAGCCATACATGGATCGAAGCGGTCGCTGCTGCATCAGTCAGTTTCGTAACGGCATTCACAGGGATCGCCTGGTGGAATGCTCCGCAGATCAGCTCGACATTCGAGACCGTTCTTGTTTCGCCCGGCGCGTTCGACTTTGAACCCACCGGCGAATTCGTTGCGAATGGTGCCGAAATCGATCCCGGCGATCGGCTGGTGGCGTTTCGCCGACCTATCGAGATCATGAAATTCCAGGTCACCCTTGGCGACTATCAGCGCTGCGTGTCTGCTGGAAAATGCGAAGCGGCCGACACCCGGTCCGGCGACAGCGAAGCGCCTGTCGTTGGCATCAACTTCCTCGACGCTCAAGCCTACGCAGACTGGTATTCGGACTATACTGGCAAAGAGTGGCGGCTTCCGACGCCCGAGGAATGGGCGTTTGTTGCGGCCGAGCGCTTTGCGGGCGAAGTCTTCACCCGTGGTCAGGATCCGTCCAACCCTTCGATTGCCTGGATCCGTCGCTACGAGGAGCAGATCCTCCTCAATCGCGAACCAGATCCGGTTATTCATCCGGCCGGCCACTTTGGACCGAACAGCAATGGCGTCGCCGACCTCGGCGGGAATGTCTGGGAATGGACCTCCGGCTGCTACACTCGGATCGAGCGGGATAGCGAGGGCAATTCCGTAGGAGCCCCTTACCAGAACTGCGGCATCCGCATCGCCGAGGGTGTGCACCGAGCCTACATGTCGAATTTCATCCGCAATGGCAAAAGCGGCGGATGTGCCGTCGGAACGCCACCGGATCATCTCGGCTTTCGGCTCGTGAAGGATGCCGGGTTCGCTTCCGGTCTCACCAGCCTTGGACACACAGTCACGAAATACCTGTCGCATTGACGATCATCAGGCAAATTTCAGGAGCAGGAAATATGCACCATACTACGCGCAGAAGGGCCCGTCAGACGGGGGGCGGCGTTGACATTCAGGAAAGCTCGATCGTCGATCGATTGCGTCAGGGACTCACCGAGGCAGGGTTGGACTGCCATTGCAGTGACGGGGCCGAGCGTATTTTCGATCAGGTCGAAGAGATAAGGCGTGTCGGCGCCCTTGAGGAAGCCCGGCGGATGCGCGACGCAATCGCGATCATCATGGTTCTGCTCACCGAACTTGACGAGTTGACCGTGAATGAAGCCGACCCCACAGCTTTCGGAGAAATTGCGGACCTCTTCGAGGATCTCGGTGATCATGCGGGCCGGGGAGCCGTGTTTGCCCGTCTCTTGGCCACCGGCCGCGACAACCCTGAAGGAGCGCTTCAGTGACCAGCACCGATCATGGTTTCGCACGACAGAAGGGTGACCGTTCAATGCTCCGTCGGCAGCGCGCCGAGGGTCGGGACGGCCGCGGACGTGTCGCCGCTATGCCGCCTGTTCTGCAGTATGGGTTCCGCCCCTTCTTCCTGGTCGCAGCGTTGCAGGCTGGCGTCATGATTCCAGCCTGGCTGGTCCTCTTCCATACGGTGCCGGTCTCTTGGCACGCGCACGAGATGGTCTTCGGCTATCTGGGTGCGGTCATCGCGGGCTTCATTCTGACTGCCGTTCCGAACTGGACGGGTAGGCTGCCGCTCAGTGGCTGGCCGCTTGCCTGTCTCGTCGCGCTATGGCTGGCCGGTCGCGTTGCCTGCAATGTCGCTGACCCGTCGGCGCTCGTGATGGCAATCGACCTGGCATTTCCCGTCGTTCTCGCCGGCGCCATATGGCGCGAGGTGATCGCCGGTCGCAACTGGCGGAACGCGCCCGTAGCCGGGATGCTGACGCTTTTCACGATCGCCAACGGGATTCACCATCTGGAGAATATCGGTCTCGCCTTGGACGGTCTCGGGATAAGGCTCGGCCTCGGCACGGTCGCGATGCTGATCGCTTTGATTGGCGGACGTATCGTTCCGAGTTTTACGCGAAATTGGTTGGTCAAGCAGGGTGGGCAGATACTCCCAGCCTCTTTCGGGTTCTTCGACAAGCTGGCGCTCGGAGCGACTGCCTTGGCCCTTTTCGCCTGGATAGCGGTTCCTGATCGCATCGTGACGGGAACTCTGCTGGCCGTATCGGGTGGCCTCCTTTTGGTCCGGATGGCGCGCTGGCAGGGTCTCCGCACTTTAGGAGAGCCGATCGTCGCAATCCTGCATGCGGGCTATCTCTGGCTCGCGATCGCTCTCACGCTTCTTGGCGCGAGCATTCTCACAGCGGGCTACCTGCCAACCAGCGCCGCTCTGCATGCTCTGACGGCAGGTGCGATTGGGACCATGACGCTGGCGGTTATGACCAGGGCGACCCTTGGTCACACCGGGCGGGCCATCGAGGCTGACGGTTGGACAGTCGCGATCTATACCCTTGTCACCACCGGCGCGCTTTTCCGCGTGGCGGCTCCATTGCTGCCTTTCCAGTATCTACCGCTGCTCATGGCTGGAGGCGCATTCTGGAGCGCGGCATTCCTTGTCTTTGCCGGGCGATACGGGCCTTTCCTGTGGCAGCCTCGCTCGCGCACTGCGTGAGGCGAACCAATATGACGGCTGTGTGGTCGGGATTTGGCTCACAGCATTGCGTTCGCGGAAACACGGGCTTAAAGTGGTATTGATAATACCACTATTATGAGGTCACGGGATGGGACAGTCCCGAACTGCGGGTTCCACCCCATTGGAAGAACATCCTCTGGATCGCGAGGGTGTCGACAGGGCGTTCATCGGACGCCTTGTCAGGGAATTTTATCTGCGGGTCCGGCAAGACGATCGGCTTGGTCCGATCTTCGCTCGCGAAATCACCGGCGATTGGGAGCCTCATCTTAATAAGATGACGGATTTCTGGTGCTCGGTAATCCTGAAGACGCGAAGCTATCAGGGCCGCCCGGTGCCCGCGCACGTCAAATTGAAGGGCGTGACGGAAGGTGATTTCGACATCTGGCTGTCGATTTTTGCCGATACTGCAGGCGATCTCTGTGACCCGGACACAGCCAGAGTCTTTATTGAACGAGCCGAGAGGATCGCGCAGAGCCTCAAGCTTGCGATGTTCTTCCGGCTGCCTGCAGCATACAGCGGGTCGGTGCCGGCATGAGAATGACTCTTCACACCGACTATGCGCTTCGCATGCTGATCTTCCTGGCGGTCCGCAATGGCAGACCGTGCACGGTCAACGATGTCGCGACCGCCTATGGCCTGTCCCGCAATCACCTGATCAAGGTGGCGCAGGGGCTGTCGGAACTCGAATTGGTGGAGACGCTGCGCGGACGTGCGGGCGGGATCAGGCTGGCAAGACCGCCCGAAGAGATCAATGTCGGGTTCGTCGTTCGGGCAATGGAAGACGACAAGGCCATTGTCGAGTGCCTGAAAACCGATGGCGGCGCCTGTGCGATCACGCCGTCATGCCGCCTCACCGGTGTCGTGCGGGAGGCGCTCGCCGCCTACCTCTCCGTATTCGATAAGTATCACTTACGCGACCTCGTCAGGAACCGTGAAGCGCTGGCCGCGCTGCTAGGCATCGCAAGTCCGCCTGAAGGCGACCTGGAGGGTCAACCTGGCGCCGCCGCGCATGGAGGAGGATGACATTTGGCTGACTACGACCATCCGCAATTCGCCTCGCCGCCCTGCTTCATGCATGAACTCGATCCCGCGTTTCGTGCCGAGACAGAAGACGACCAAGCCGCATATGACGTTAGCCGCTGGCGAAAGGCGCAGCGTGAGCGGCTCATAGCCGAACGGCTGGCAATCCCCGCGGAGGAACGGACCCGTCTCGCCGGTTTGATCGCGGACCGCCTGGACAAGGAGGCCGGGGATCCGAACGGGCGTATCTTCTCGCTCTATTGGCCGTTTCGGGGAGAGCCTGACCTGCGTCCATGGATGCAACTCGTGATCGACCGGGGTGGTCGGATCGCGCTTCCTGTGGTCATCGCAAAAGGCGAACCGCTTGAATTCCGTCTATGGTCGCCCGGAGATAAGCTTGAGCGCGGAATCTGGAACATTCCCGTTCCCGCTGCAGGCGAACCGGTCGCGCCCGACATCGTGATTTCGCCTCTCGTTGGAGTTGACGCCGCCCGCTATCGCCTCGGCTATGGCGGAGGCTTCTATGACCGGACGCTCGCCGCGATGGCGACAAGACCCCTCGTCATCGGTGTCGGTTACGCATCTGCGCGCCTCGCGACGATCTATCCTCAGTGGCATGATGTGCCCATGGGCCGAGTGATTGTCGTCTAGCTTATAGCAAGTATCCTGCTTTAAGAATCAGAAAAAATCGAAGAGGGGAATCCTACACTATCTAGTTAACAAGCTTAAATAATGAAATAAATGGCATGTGAATTTCATCAACAATTCGGTTCGATGATTTGGCTCTTGCCAGTTACATTTCGTGATCGTGCGCGAAAGGAATATTTTTCCCCGAGATGCAGTTTAATTTTGGAAATGCCTCTGCTTAACTAACGGGGAGATGGAGGAGAAGACAATGGCCCCAGAAGACGGCGAAGCGGCCACCGTCTCGCGCCAGACGAAGCTGTTTCGAACCGAAATGCTGACCTTCCTCGTGCTCGCCTTTGGCATATGGCCGATCATCTCGGTCGGAGTGGTGGGCGGATATGGTTTTCTGGTCTGGATGTGGCAAATAATCTTTGGCCCGCCAGGTCCTCCTTCCGGGCTAGGCCATTGATCATGACGGAGGCGGCCCTCAGCAGACGCAGCTTCCTGACAGCGCGGCGCTCCTCCGGCCGCGAACCCAATAATCTCGCAATAACCACAAGACCACCTTGGACAACGCAGGAAAGCCTGCACGCTTGCACGTCATGTGGTGCGTGTGCGGACTCTTGTCCGACGGACATTGTCTCGATGGTGGAGAATCTTCCCTCAATCGATTTTCGGTCCGGTGAGTGCACCTTTTGCGGCGAATGCGCGGCGGCATGTCCCGAGCCTGTTTTCGAGGAAGGTGTTGCGGCCTTTGGCCATACGGCCGACATATCCGAGTCCTGCCTGGTACACTCAGGCGTTTCCTGCATGAGTTGTCGAGACGCCTGTCCGGAAGACGCAATCCGCTTCCGTCCCCGCATCGGCGGACCGTTTGTCCCGGAAGTAGTCGAAGAAACCTGCAACGGTTGCGGCGCGTGCGTCGCCCCGTGCCCGGCAAACGCCATTGTCATGCGGATCGAGGCGCCGGAGCTGGTCCATGCTTGAGCATCGCAATCACCACATATCGAGTGCCGTCGTCTCGACGCTTCCGGGTCGCACCGTAGAGGTAATTGAGGCCATCGAGGCTATGCCGGATGCTGAAGTTCACGCCCACGAGAGCGGGAAGATCGTGGTCGTCATAGAGGGCGACAGCACTCGGGCCCTCGGCAATTGCCTTACGCAGATCGCCGCACTTGAGGGCGTGATTACAGCCAACATGGTGTTCGAACAGATCGAGAAGATGGAGGTCCCAGCAGATGAAGGCCCAGCTCAAACGTCGTGATGTCCTGAAGGCGCATGCGGCGGCGGTGGCCGCTGCAACCGCCGGCATAAGTCTGCCGGCCACCGCCCAGCCTGTTCCAGGCGGTGTTGGCTCGTTGGAGATCAAGTGGTCGAAGGCACCTTGCCGTTTCTGCGGGACCGGGTGCGGCGTCATGGTTGGCGTCAAGCAAGGACAGGTCGTCGCCACGCATGGCGATATGCAAGCAGAGGTCAATCGCGGCCTTAACTGCGTGAAAGGCTATTTTCTCTCCAAGATCATGTATGGCGAGGACCGGCTGACAACGCCGCTTCTGCGAAAGCTGGACGGCAAATACGCCAAGGACGGTGAATTCGAGCCGGTCTCCTGGGAGGAGGCCTTTGACGTGATGGCGGAGCAGGCCAAGCGCACCTTGCGCGACAACGGCCCAACTCATGTCGGCATGTTCGGCTCCGGCCAATGGACGATCTTCGAAGGCTATGCTGCTTCAAAGTTCATGCGGGCCGGGCTGCGCTCCAACAATCTGGATCCCAATGCCCGTCATTGCATGGCGTCGGCAGCGACCGCCTTCATCCGAACCTTCGGCATCGACGAGCCGATGGGCTGCTATGACGACTTCGAACACGCCGATGCTTTCGTTCTTTGGGGTTCGAACATGGCGGAGATGCATCCGATCCTGTGGACCCGGCTCGCTGATCGACGGCTCGGCCATCCGCATGTTCGCTGCGCTGTGTTGTCGACCTTCACCCACAGGAGCATGGACCTCGCGGATATTCCGATCGTTTTCAAGCCGGGCACCGACCTGGCGATCCTGAACTTTATTGCGAACTATATTATCGAGAACGGTAAGGTGAACGAGGAGTTCGTGCGGGACCACGTGACCTTCATGAAAGGCGCGACAGATATCGGTTACGGACTCAGACCGGAACATCCGCTGCAACAGGCTGCAAGCGCCGCCGATGCACCTGGCTTGATGGAGCCGGCGGACTTCGACACGTTCAAGGAGCTCGTCTCCGAATACACACTGGAAATGGTTTCAGAGCTGTCCGGTGTGGAGCCCGACTTCCTGATTGAACTGGCCGAGCTGTATGCTGATCCCGACATCAAGGTGATGTCGCTTTGGACGATGGGCTTTAACCAGCATGTCCGCGGCGTATGGGCCAACCAGATGGCCTATAATATCCACCTGCTGACCGGAAAAATTTCCGAGCCTGGCAACAGTCCGTTCTCGCTTACCGGTCAGCCTTCCGCTTGTGGCACGGCTCGCGAGGTTGGAACCTTCGCCCACCGGTTACCTGCCGACATGGTGGTCACCAATCCGGAGCACAGGGCTCACGCCGAGGAGATCTGGCGACTGCCAACCGGGTTACTGCCGGAGAAACCCGGCTATCATGCTGTCGAGCAGGACCGGATGCTGCATGACGGCAAGCTCAATTTCTACTGGATCCAGGTCAACAACAACCTGCAGGCCGCGCCAAACTCTGGTCAGGAGACATATCCCGGATACCGCAATCCCGACAACTTCATCGTTGTCTCTGATGCCTATCCGACCGTGACAGCGATGGCGGCAGACCTGATCCTGCCAGCGGCGATGTGGGTGGAGAAGGAGGGAGCCTACGGCAATGCCGAGCGCAGAACCCACACCTGGCATCAGCTTGTCGATGCACCTGGAGGAGCCCGCTCTGATCTCTGGCAGATCATGGAGTTCTCGAAACGCTTCACGACAGACGAAGTCTGGCCGGAAGAGATTCTGCAAGCCAACCCTGACTACCGCGGCAAGTCTCTCTATGAGGTTCTATTCCGGAACGGAAATGTCGACCGGTTCCCGGTTAATGAGATCGATCCCGAATACGCCAATCATGAGTCCGAGGATTTCGGGTTTTATGTCCAGAAGGGGCTGTTTGAGGAGTATGCCACCTTCGGACGTGGCCATGGACACGACCTCGCGCCTTACGACCGTTACCACAAGGAGCGCGGGCTGCGCTGGCCGGTCGTCAACGGAGAAGAGACGAAGTGGCGCTTTCGCGAGGGCTACGATCCCTATGTCAAACCCGGCACCGGCGTGCAGTTCTACGGCAGGCCCGACGGTCGGGCGGTGGTCCTGGCAGTTCCTTATGAGCCGCCGGCCGAGTCGCCGGATGATGAGTTCGACATATGGCTGGTCACCGGGCGTGTGCTGGAGCACTGGCACTCAGGCTCCATGACCCTGCGCGTCCCGGAACTCTACAAGGCATTCCCCGGCGCCAAGGTGTTCATGAACGCCCGCGATGCACGGGCCAGGGGGCTCAATCAGGGTGCAGAGGTGCGAGTGATCTCGCGACGAGGGGAAATACGCTCCAGAATAGAGACACGCGGTCGCAACCGCATGCCCGACGGCGTCGTATTCGTTCCCTGGTTCGACGCGAGCCAGTTGATCAATCGCGTCACGCTCGATGCCACCGATCCCATTTCCAAACAGACGGACTTCAAGAAATGCGCAGTCAAGATCGAACCCGTAGCATGATACTGCGGCGCCGCCTGGCCGTCGCATTAGCCGTTTCTCTGGCCCTGACCGGCTCGGTCGCATTGGCACAGCAGGCGGCCGAACTCGTCGGGCCGCCTGACCCCACCAAGACCGTGCCTGCCGAACCGCTGGAAGACTGGGTCATAGACGACATCCGCAAAATGCGCGCCTATCCGGAACAGCCGCCGATCATCCCGCACTCGATCGAGGGCTACCAGCTGACGGTCAACGCCAATCGCTGCATGACCTGCCACAAGCGGGAATTCACGCAAGGCTCGGGCGCGCCGATGATTTCTGTCACGCACTACATGAACCGGGACGGGCAGATGCTCGCAGATGTTTCGCCTCGGCGCTACTTCTGCACGGAGTGCCATGTGCCGCAGGCCGACGTTGAACCATTGGTCGGCAACACTTTCACCGACATGATCCACATCGGTTCCCAACCGGCAGGAAGCGAGTGATGCCATGAGACGCATCAAGCGACTGGTTCTATGGATCTGGCACCTGATCTCGCGGCCAGCGGCGACGTTGAGCCTAGGGTTCCTGACACTCGGCGGATTTGTTGGCGGCGTGATGTTCTGGGGCGCCTTCAATACCGCACTTGAAGCGACCAACACCGAGACCTTCTGCACGTCGTGTCACGAGATGAAGGCGAACGTCTTCGAAGAACTCTCCCGCACCGTGCATTTTTCCAACCGTTCCGGAGTGCGCGCTTCATGCCCTGACTGCCATGTGCCGCATGACTGGACCGACAAGATCGCCCCCAAGATGCAGGCCTCCAAGGAAGTATGGGGCCACATTTTCGGGACCATCGACACGCGACGGAAATTCCTCGATCACAGGCGGGAATTGGCGGAACATGAGTGGGCGCGCCTCAAGGCAAACGACAGTCTTGAATGTCGCAACTGCCATTCCGAGGTGGCGATGGACTTCTCCAAGCAGACGCAACGCGCTTCGGAGATTCATACGCGTTACCTGATCAATGGCGAGGCAACCTGCATAGACTGCCACAAGGGTATCGCGCATGAACTCCCGAACATGGAAGGTGTTGATCCTGGGTGGAAAGTGCCACCAGAAATTCAAGGCGAAGAGCTTCCCCAGGTGACTGTCTTCGAAGAGTTGGAGAAACGCGTCGCTTCCGCTCACGCGGAATTGCGCTAGCTTGGTGTCCAAGTGCAGAAACTGAAAAGCCGGACATCACTCCGGCCCTTCAGGTCTGAAGCTTTGATATTGGCTAGTTCGAGGCGACGACCTGTCCGAACAGTTCGGCAAAGGTCTTTCCGGCCTTGCCGGGGTGCTTGACGGCTGCCGCCTGCTCGGAGTTTGTGGCTGTGCCGACCTCGATCAAGGCGACCATGCCCATGGCATAGTGTGGCATGCACTTCACACCGTATACGCCTTCTTTCTCAACCGTCAGGACCACCTCCTGTCCGAACTTGCCCTTGAAGGCGTCGGCTCCGTCAGGAAGCATGCCCTTGATGGACTCGACATTGTGGCCCTTGTCGGTCGGCACGAAGCGGATCGTGTCCCCGACCTCTGCTTTTACAAAGTCGGGCTGGAATACCATGACACCCTTTTCGCCCTTGTTCAGCATCTCGACAGTGTATTCGGCCGCATTCGCCTGGCTGGCCATTGCGACAGCGGCGCCCAGCGCGAGCATTGCGATCATCCGTTTCATCGTTTTATCCTTTCAATCCTTGTCTTCACGGCGTGAACCGTTGATAGGTCGAATAGTCTCTTTGCCGCCGGCGGTTTTTGTGCTGGCGCAAACAAAACGAGAAACGCGGTAGCCGCCGCACGAATTGCTGGACACGCACCGATGCTGGATCGCTCGCTGATTGCAGGACTGGCGCCTTTCAAGGACCTCAATGACGAGAGCCTTGATCGAATCCTGAAGGAGGCGCGGTCTGCCCGTTATGCGAAGAACGCTTCGGTCTTCGAGCAGGAAGAAGAGGCAAGAGCCTTCTATCTGCTGCTATCCGGGCATATCCGGGTGGTCAGAACGGCACCGGACGGCCACCAGATCATCGCCCGCTACATCAACGAGGGTGAACTGTTCGGGATCGCCATCGCGATGGGACGAGCGACATTTCCCGCAAGCGCGGTGGCTGCCGTCGACTGCGTCGTTCTGTCGTGGCCAAACCGCGAATGGGCGGAATTGCAGGCTGCCGTCCCGACATTCGGCGCAAGCGCTTACCAGACGATCGGAAGCCGCCTTCAGGATACCCAGGCGCGAGTCATGGAGATGTCAACGGCCCAGGTGGAGCAGCGCATCGCCAACACGTTGCTGAAGCTTGTAAAGCAGGCCGGCAAGAAGACGGAAGACGGCATCGAGATCGATTTCCCGATTACCAGGCAGGATATCGCCGAGATGACCGGAACCACTTTGCATACGGTCAGCCGCCTGCTGAGCGGCTGGGAGGACGAAGGAGTTGTCCGGGGCGGGCGGCAGAAGGTCACGGTTGTGAACCCCCACCAGCTCCTGTTGATCGCGGAAAACCGTCGTCCGAAGTAAGTGCGATCACCCAGGAATTGCAGCGAGAAGCTCTCCCACGAATGCGTCCTCGTCGACGCCATGCTCTTCGCAGGCTTCCGTAACCGTATGATAGATGGCGATCGGGCAACCCACGCATAACATGCCATGACGGATCAGCACCGCGATCGTTTCCGGCCATCTGCGCATGATGTCATCCATGCACATGTCGGGATTGAGTCTTTTTGGTTCTCTCACAGCAGTCACCTCGCTCAGTCGGCAATGATGCCAGCTGGGAGGTCGATCTTCTTTGTCGGGGAACAAAGATCTGTTGGTTGAACACTCGAGAGGTAGTCCCAGCTGAGGATAGCTCGGGCAGCAGGACGCAAGGGGATGAAGGCGACGGGGATTCCTAGGACTTCGCACTTCGCCATGCCTCAATAGATTCCGCGCAGTGCCGTCAAGGATCGCTTGGTTTCAAGAGGGGGCTGAGAACGCGCTTGCGAAACGCTGTCAGCTTTGGATCGTGATTTCCAGAAGCCGACCGCAAGAACTCGACCCATTCGACCTCGTTTTGCGTGAGATCCGCAACCATCACTCGACGAAAAGCGACAATCGTCTCTATATCGAAATACTGCTCCAACGCTGCTGCGAGAAGCTCACCCACGTCGCATTCCAGAGCTTTAGCGAGCGCCGGGACACGATCGAGTGGCAGCTTGGTCGTGCCGTGCTTGAGCATCGACAGGTTGTTCGGATTTTCGTAGCCTGCTTGCTCGGCAATCTCTTTTTGCGTCTTCTTGTTCTGAAGTGCCTCTATCCGTTGTGTAATATAGATGGAAACTTTGCTTAGCGCTCGGCTCATTCTGTATATACTCCTGATTTGTTCAGTAAGTATATAGCGCTTTATACGCGGTATCGGTTTCTCGGAATTAGGTTAAAATTACAATTTGTATCGTTGTATAAGGTCGATAGCGTTCTTCATGGCACGAAGCGTCACGTCACCATAGTTGTCTCCCGCCGTCCGTGGCGCGTGTCCCTGCAATGCGTCGAGGATGCGACTGTCTATCCCGGCCTCTCTTCCGATTGTCTTGAAACGATGGCGCCATGCATGGTTGGGCTGCAGGCCGTGCGGTATCAAATGCTTTGCACCCAGCCACTGTCTCAATCTGCCTTGTGCGGTGTCGACTGCGGTCCGGGGAGGCGCGCCATTGGTCGTGTTGAGAAAGAGTGGCCCACCCGAGTGGCCTTGCACGAAGTCCAGGAAGCCCTCTGCTATGACCTGTTCGTGGAGCGGCACATCCCGATGTCCTCCCGCCTTCACAGTGCCCGCTTCCGGGGTGATGCGGATTGCATGAAGTCCGTCGCGTTCGAATACATCCTGGCGTCGCAACTGGAGGATTTCGCCAACACGTGCACCGGTATGCGCACAGAGTAGGGGCACCCATCGTTTGGCATTAGCAAGCGCTTCGCTTTCTCGTCCTGATCGCTTGTGCAGTTTCGAAAACTTCAGGATGGCGAGTGCCTCGTCATCCCGGAAACCGCGCTCGCGCGAGGAGGGTTTGCGATCAACGCGAATATCGACGTTCGCGGCCGGATTTTCTGCGATCTTGTCATTCTCGATCGCCCAGTTCAGGGCAGCCTTCAATGCTGCCAAGTTGACCGCCTTGATGGTTCGCGGCGACAGGCCGGCGTCGAGGCTCGCTTCCTTCCATCCGATGATCTCCGCCTTCGTGAGACGCGTGGCATCGTCATGCCCAATCTGCTTGACGAACTTTTTGATGACTGGGGTCCAGCGCTTTCTCGCGACTTGGCCCTTCCCCGATGCCTCACGCTCGCTCAAATAGGCATCGAGCAGGCCCACAATAGACACAGGCTTGGGCTTGTCGGCCTCCGGTATTGCGTCGGCCAGCAGCGAGTTTGTAGGCCTGCCGGCGAAATCACCTCGGTCGCGTTCTCTTGCGCGATCAAGCGCTTCAAGCTGTGACGCGGCGAGGGACATTGCGAGTGCTCGCCACTCTTCTGATCCGCGAACCAGGTTATGATTGCGGCGATCACGAAAGGCGTCGATGGCCCAGCCAATCGCAGCATCCATCTCCTCGTTGGTCGAGATACCGGCTGCCGTATCGATGAGCACCTTCCGGCGAGCCTTTCTTGTCCACGACATGTCACTAATGATGCCGCGATCTGGATATCGGCGCTCTGCCAGGTCGAGATCCAGTTCTGTGAAATAGTGAGCGACCGCCATTTGGCGTTCACTCAACGGGGCGTTTGGCCGATTTCCCGCGGCATTCTCAATAACGTCGCCATGAAGCCGACGTCGTGCTTCGGCAAGGTCGAGCTCCCAAGTGGCGAGGATCGCGTGAAGCCTCGAAATGGCGGTTCGGCGGTCTGGTCCGAGTGCTTCGCGCAGTTCGGTCTTGCCATCAAAGAACGGTCTCAGCTTCTTGGGGATCACTTTTCGAGCAAAATACCGACCGTCTCGGCAGAGGAGATTTCTGATTTTCGCAGCCATTGCCTAGACCTGTTTTGTAACGCAGTTTGTAACGTCACAATGGGCATAAGCCCTTGTCAGTCAACAGGTTCTAATAATTTCAATGGGTTGGAATGGTGCTGCCGGAGAGATTTGAACTCTCGGCCTCTCCCTTACCAAGGGAGTGCTCTACCCCTGAGCTACGGCAGCCTGTCCGGGAAAACGTGAGCGGCTTCTGCCACAAGCCTTTTTGAGTTGCAAGGCGTAATCGGCAGCAATTCGGCGGGCTCTTGGCACGGCGCCGGAAATCGGGATATCCATGGGTATGACGACGAAATCGCCCGAAGACCGGCGCAAGGACCGGTTGGCGCAGCAGCTGCGCGCGAATCTGGCAAGGCGCAAAGCGCAGGCGCGCGCCAAGCGGGCGGGAGACGCGAATGACCGGGCCGAGGATGCCGATTCGATCGGTAAGGGGCCGTCCGAAAAAGGATCGCCGCACGACCGGTCGGCGGATGGCGCTGGAGAAAGCGACTGAAACCGTCGCGAGGGCACGGTCAGACAATCGTTCGCGTAAAAACTGATCAATTTTCCTACTTGATCAAAAATTGATCATGCGTTTCGATGTGCGCCGCAGCATCAATTACGGTGCAAGGGAGATCGACGTGTTCAAGAAGATGTTCATCGCGGCTGCTCTGCTCGCAGCCGCCGTTTCGCAGGCCGGAGCGCAGGAGAAGGCTCCATTCGCGCTTGACTGGAAATTCGAGGGGCCGGCGGCGCCCTATCTCATCGCCATCGACAAGGGCTATTTCGGCGATGAAGGACTCGCCGTGGAGATCACCGAGGGCAAGGGCTCGCTCGACGCCATTCCGAAAGTCGCCACCGGTGCGTTCCCGTTCGGCCTCGCCGACATCAATTCGCTGATGCGCTTCCTCGACCAGAACCCGGGCGCTCCGGTCACGGCAATCATGATGATCTACGACAAGCCGCCGTTCGCCGTGGTCGGCCGCAAGGATATGGGCATTGAGACGCCGAAAGACCTTGAAGGCAAGGTGCTGGGCGCGCCGCCGCCGGATGGCGCGTGGGCGCAGTTCCCGATCTTCGCCGCCGAGAACGATCTCGACATGTCCAAGATCACCGTAGAGCCTGTGGGCTTTCCGACCCGCGAGCCGATGCTCGCCGAAGGCAAAGTGGCGGCCGTGACCGGCTATTCGTTCACCTCGACGCTCAACGTCATGCGCCTCGGCGTCGCGATGGAAGACCAGACCGTGTTGCTGATGTCGGATTACGGCGTGTCGCTTTACGGCAACGCAATCCTGGTCAACACAGATTACGCTGCGGAGAACCCGGAGCTGGTAAAGGGCTTCGTCAAGGCCGTCGCCATGGGCTGGAAGGACGCCATCGCCGATCCGGCCGCTGCCGTGAAGCCGCTTATGTCGCGCAACCCGGCCGCCGACGAGGCGCTGGAGGTCGAGCGCCTGTCGCTCTCGATCAAGGACAATGTCCTGACCGACTGGGTCAAGGCGAACGGTTTCGGCGGCATCGACGTCGACCGCATGGCGAAGTCGATCGAACAGACCAAGTCGGTCTACGAATTCGTCAACGAACCGGACGCATCGCTCTATTTCGACAGTTCGTATCTGCCGGAAGAGCCTTTCATGCTGCAGTAATGCTTCGTCCGCCCGCCAATCCGGCGGGCGGACTTTTTCCTGGGGACTCGGGTGACCAGCAATCTCATCGAAATCAAGGGCGTGACGCACGCCTACAAGACGCCGCACGGCCCGTTGCCGGTCCTGGAAAATCTCGATGTCACGGTGCCGGAAGGAGAATTCTGCGCGGTTGTCGGCCCGTCGGGTTGTGGCAAATCCACGTTGACGCGGCTGGTCGCCGGCCTGATGAAGCCGGATAAGGGCGAGGTCTGGCTGCATGGCGAACTGGTCAAGGGGCCGCGCAAGACCGTCGGCATGGCGTTCCAGAACCCGGTGCTGCTGGAATGGCGCACGATCCTGCAGAACGTCATCCTGCCGCTGGAGATCGTTGCGCCGTCAATGCCGAAGAAGGATCGCGAGGCGCGGGCGCTCGAGTTGCTGGCGCTGGTAGGCCTGTCGGGATTCGAGAACAAGCGGCCTTCCGAGTTATCCGGCGGCATGCGTCAGCGCGCGTCGCTGTGCCGGGCGATCGTGCACAAGCCGGATGTGCTGATCATGGACGAACCGTTCGGCGCTCTCGACGCGTTCACTCGCGAGGATCTCTGGCAGACGATGCATGATCTTCGCGAGAAGGAGCCGTTTACCTGCGTGCTGATCACACACGACCTGCGAGAAAGCGTTTTTCTTGGCGACCAGGTGATTGTGCTGTCGGGTCGGCCGGCAACGACGCAGTTCATTCTCGACGTCAAATATCCCGGCGAGCGGGTCATCGACGGGCTCTACACACCGGAATGCTCCGACATGCTGCACACGCTGCGTGAGCAGATCCAGATAGCGCAGGGGCGTGTGCCGGAGGCGGCCGAATGAACTTGTTCCAAAAAATCGGCGTACCGTTAGCCGCCATCGTCGTCTTCCTGATCCTGTGGGAGCTGCTGGTCTGGGCCAATGGCTGGCCGGACTATGTCATGGCGTCGCCGTCGGATCTGCCGAAGGCCTATTCCAAGTTCTGGAACCTGTTCCTGATCGGAAGCTGGCAGACGCTGTGGCGCACCGTGGCCGGCCTGATGATTGCAGTGCTGTTCGGCACTCTGCTTGGTATGATCATGGGCTTTTCGCGGATCGCGCGCGATGCGCTTTATCCGCTGCTGGTTGGCTTCAACGCCATTCCCAAAGCGACGCTTGTGCCGGTGCTGGCGCTGCTGTTCATCGGGCAGCACAATTTTAACACTGTGATGATGGCGTTCATGATTTCGTTCTTTCCGATCGCCGTTTCGGTGGGTATCGGTCTGTCGACCTTGGAGCCGGAATATCGGGACATCCTGCGCTCGCTCGGTGCGTCGCGCTACACGATCTTCACCAAGATCGCGCTGCCGAAGACGTTGCCGGAGTTCTTCGGCGCGTTGAAGGTGGCGGTGACGCTGGCCTTCATCGGTACGAACCTGGTCGAGATCGTCTCGCCGCACGGGCGGGGGTTGGGCGCGCTGTTCCTGTCGGCACAAACGAATTCGAACTATCCGCTGATGTTCGCGGTGCTGATTGCGCTCGCCGTATTGGGCATTATTCTCTATTACGCTGTCGTCTATCTGGAGCGCACCTTCGCCGGCTGGGCCGAGCGTCCGGCAACCTGACGGCCCGCCGCCTTGAAGCAGCCATGACGATGCGCTAAACGCCCGGGACCGCAATTTCGGCCGTAACGCCGCTCCCGCCCGGGATGGCGGGTCTCTCGAGGGGATTGGGAACAGTTCATGGACCAGATCAGGGTTACCGGAGGCAATGCGCTTAACGGCGTCATTCCGATTTCCGGCGCGAAGAATGCAAGCTTGCCGCTAATGATCGCCAGCCTGCTTACCGACGACACGCTGACGCTGGAAAACGTGCCGCATCTGGCCGATGTCGAGTCGCTGATCCGCATCCTCTCCAATCACGGGGTCGACTATTCGGTGACCGGCCGCCGGCAAGCCGAGGCGTCGGACTATGCGCGCACGGTGCATTTCACGGCGCGCAACATCGTCGACATCACCGCGCCTTACGAACTTGTCTCGAAAATGCGGGCGAGCTTCTGGGTGATCGGGCCTCTTCTTGCGCGCATGGGTGAGGCGCGCGTCTCGCTGCCGGGCGGTTGCGCCATTGGTACGCGGCCGGTCGATCTGTTCATTCATTCGCTGGAAGCGCTTGGCGCGGATATCGAAATCGAGAACGGCTATGTCCATGCGATCGCGAAGGACGGGCTCGTCGGCACGGAATACCGATTCCCGAAAGTCTCGGTCGGCGCGACGCATGTGGCGCTGATGGCGGCGTCGCTCGCCAAGGGCGACACGATCCTGCGCAACCCGGCTCGCGAACCCGAGGTCGTCAACCTGGCCGATTGCCTGAACGCGATGGGCGCGAAGATCGAGGGCGCTGGCTCGGAGGAAATCCGCATCACCGGCGTCACCTCGCTTTCCGGCGCGCGGCATCGCGTCATTCCCGACCGTATCGAGACCGGCACCTATGCGATGGCCGTCGGCATGACGGGCGGCGATGTGGTGCTGAAGGGCGCAAGGGCGGACCTGCTTGACAGCGCGCTTGACGTCTTGCGGGGCGCGGGCATCGAGATCACCGATGTCGAGGACGGTATCCGCGTCTATCGCAACGGCAACGGGCTGATGCCGGTCGATGTGCGCACGGATCCCTATCCGGGCTTCCCGACCGACCTTCAGGCGCAGCTTATGGGGCTGATGACGCGGGCGAGCGGCACGTCTCACATCACCGAGACCATCTTCGAGAACCGCTTCATGCATGTACAGGAGTTGGCACGGCTCGGGGCGGACATCTCGCTCAACGGACAGACGGCGACGGTTACGGGCGTGCCGGTGCTGAAGGGCGCACCGGTCATGGCGACCGATCTGCGCGCCTCGGTATCGCTCGTGATTGCCGGACTGGCCGCCGAAGGCCAGACGACGGTCAATCGCGTCTATCATCTTGATCGCGGTTTCGAACGGCTGGAAGCCAAGCTGCAAGCCTGCGGCGCGGATATCGAACGCGTTTCCACCTGACATCAGGACGGGATCGCCGCCGCAAGGTCGATCCCGCCCTTCGGTCCGGTTGCGTTGCAGCATGGAAAGCCGTATCAGCACAGAAAATCGGCGGTGCGCGCCGCCCCTTTTTCTGGACTCGAGGACGATGGATCGGCTGAAACTCATGGCCCTGGATGCGGAAGACCTCGCCGTCATTTCGGCGCAGGTGCAGGACGCCGTGACGAAGTCCGAAGCGATCGACTATCGGTCCCGCGAAAAGCGCTTCACGCTCATGATCAACCGGTTCGCCTGGGATCAGGTGGATAATACCGCGCGCTCGGGGAAGAATTACGAGCGCCGCCAAGCGGTTCTCTCCTTTGCGCGGGTGCAGAATGTGCGCACGAAAGATATCCGGCGCGACGGCGACGAGGTTCTTTCGCTGCTGGCGATCCGCTTCGAGGAAACCGATGCGCCCGCCGGCCGGATCGAACTGGTCTTCGCGGACGGGCCGCTGATCCATCTCGAAGTCGAGTGCGTGGAGGCGCAGATGGAAGACCTGGGTGCTGCCTGGGAAACGCGCTTCAAGCCGCGCCATCCCGCAAACTAATCCGGCGGAGACCAGACGTGCCGCTTTTTCTCGATGCCAGTGCCGACGATTTCGAATCCAGCTTTCGGGCTTTGCTCGCCACCAAGCGGGAAGTCTCGGAAGATGTGGACACGACAGTACGCGCGATCCTGGAGGATGTGCGCGTGCGCGGCGACGACGCGGTCGCCGACTACACGAAGAAATTCGACGGGTTCGATCTCTCCGAGATGCCGATGCAGGTCGGCGGACGCGAGATCGAGGAAGCGATGCTGACAGCCGACGACTCCGTCGTCGAGGCGCTGAGGTTGGCGCGCGATCGCATCCGCTCGCATCACGAACGGCAATTGCCGAAGGACGATGTCTATACAGACCCGATCGGCGTGAAACTTGGCTCGCGCTGGACGGCGGTCGAGGCGGTCGGGCTCTATGTTCCGGGGGGCACCGCGTCTTATCCGAGTTCTGTCCTGATGAATGCCGTTCCGGCGGTCGTTGCGGGGGTGGAACGTATCGCGATGGTGGTGCCGTCGCCGAAGGGCGTGCTCAATCCGCTGGTCCTGGTTGCGGCGCATCTGGCGGGCATCACGGAGATCTACCGGATCGGCGGCGCGCAGGCCGTGGCCGCGCTCGCCTATGGTACCGAAACCATCGCGCCGGTCGCCAAGATCGTCGGGCCGGGCAATGCCTTCGTCGCGGCGGCCAAGAGGCGTGTCTTCGGCACGGTCGGCATCGACATGATCGCCGGCCCGTCGGAAGTGCTGGTCATGGCGGATGGCGAGAACGATCCCGACTGGATCGCCGCCGACCTGCTGGCGCAGGCGGGGCATGACGCCTCGGCGCAGTCGATCCTGATCACGGACGACAGGGATTTCGCCGACCGCGTGTCCAGCGCCGTCGAGACGCAGTTGAAGACGCTGCCGCGCGGCGAGACAGCGGGGGCGAGCTGGCGCGATTTTGGTGCGATCATCACTGTACCGTCCATAGACAGCGATGAGGCGTTTGCCATCGCCAACCGGATCGCCGCCGAACATCTCGAACTGGCTTTCGAGGGTGCGGAAGCGGCGGTCGAGAAGGTGCGCAATGCCGGCGCGATCTTCGTCGGACGCTATACGCCGGAAGTGATCGGCGACTATGTCGGCGGTTCGAACCACGTGCTGCCGACGGCGCGTTCGGCACGCTTCTCGTCGGGCCTTTCCGTGCTCGACTTCGTCAAACGGACCTCGATCCTGCAGCTTGGACCCGAGCAGTTGCGCGAGCTTGGGCCGGCCGCGATTGCGCTTGCGGAGGCCGAGGGGCTCGACGCGCATGGCAAGTCCGTCTCCATCCGGCTCAATCTCTAGGTTGGCGTCCGGCGATGGGAGACGAGGAAACATTCGGACCCGATGCGCGACTGGTCGATGTCGTCCTCGATGAGTCGATCGGCCGCTCGACGCCGGACGTCGAGCATGAGCGCGCGGTTGCGATTTTTGATCTGCTGGAAGAAAACAGGTTCCGGGTCGTCGGCGACGAGACAGGCGGGCCTTACAAGCTGTCGCTCTCCATCGCCGACGGACGCCTCGTCTTCGACGTGACGCGCAAGACCGACGAAAAAGTCGCCACGCATATCCTTTCGCTCGGGCCGTTCCGCCGGATCATCAAGGACTACTACATGATCTGCGACAGCTATTACGAGGCGATCAAGATGTCGACGCCGGGGCAGATCGAAACGATCGACATGGCGCGGCGCGGCGTTCACAATGACGGCTCGCAGACATTGATGGACAGGCTGGCGGGCAAGCTGGCGATGGATTTCGACACCGCGAGGCGTCTCTTTACGCTGGCCTGCGTGCTGCACTGGCGCGGCTGAGGCCGTCTGTAGCACTTCACTCGTCAAGAGAGCGCCCTATCAAGGCCTTGAATCGGTCGAATTCCGCGACACAATGCGCCCGGGGCGTGAGAAATTGCGGGGGTGAAGGCCATGTTCAGGGCATTAATCTGTGCGGCTGTGCTGTTTTGTGGAGCATCGCCAACGCTGGCGGGAGCGGTCCCCGTAGCCGTGGAGAAGGCGGTCGCGCCGGAAGATTATCGCGACCGGTTTCTCGCCGCCTTTCCCGGTATCGCGCAGTTCCTCTTCGATGCCCCGACCGGCGCAGCGCCAAGTTGCGATTTCGCCAAGCCGCGCCACACCCATGCGCTGCTGATCGCCGCTGACCAGATCGGACCGGGTGAGGATTACCGTCTGACCGGCCCGCTCAACGATATCGCACTAATCCGCTCGGCGCTTGTCGCGGGAGGCGCGAGGGACGAGAATATCGTTGCACTGGCGGGTGCGGAAGCCAGCCGCGAGGGAATTGCCCGGGCGGCGCTCGCCTTGCTGGAGAGGATCGGATGCGAGGATACATTTATCCTCCATTTCTCGGGCTGGACATTCGAAGCCTCCGAACTGGCTTATGGCACGGACGGTACGGCGCCCTTCGAACGCGGTGAGAAAGCTGCTCCGCTGGCGGCGTTTTCGGACGACAATCCGGGCGCGCCCGATCTTGCGCGGCTGGCCGATTCCGGGCCTTTCCTTGCGTTGAACCAGATCGCGCAGGGGCAGGCGCAGGTGATCTCCTCGTCTGCCCTGTCTGAAATGATAACGCATTTCCGCAACCGGCTGGCCAATGTCATCGTCATCCTGGATTCCCGGCACGTGGCGGGAACCGACCTTCAGGCGCGGCAGGCGCAAAACGATCCGGCACGGCTTTGGACGGAAACGCAGATACCGTTCACTCCGGAAAGCGCTTACGAGGACATCGTCTTTCCCGAAGACACGCGACTTATGCCGCGGCATGGCGGGCTGACGACGTTCTACGCGGCCGGGCGCTCAGATCCCGCTTTCGAGATGCGGCTTCCGCGTGGCGCCAAGGACGGCAAGACCTACGGCATCTTCTCCTACAAGCTGGCGCTGGCGATGCTCGCCAACGGCAAGGCAACCGTACCCGACCTCGCACGGCGGGTCGAAACCGTGTCGCTCGCGGCCGATGACGACGCCGAGAGCCGCGATGCGAACCGTCGCTATATCTTCGAAACAACCGACCCTTCGATCGCGATAATTGCCGAGCAGCGGCCGCCGCGGGGTTTGCGTGGCGAGGCGATCAAGATCACCAATCCCGCGCCCACCCGTTCAGCCGAACCGAAGAAGGCCCCGGAGGTCGAGGTTCGCGGCTATGTCGAATGGCCGGAAAAGACGATGATCGTTACGGTTGGGGGCAAGCAGGCATGGCTGACGCCGGACGGCGCATTCGCGCTGCCGGTCAAGCTGGTGCCCGGGCCGAACAAGATCCAGATCTCGGCGCTGACCAATGACGAAGTCCTGCACTCGGCGGAAATCGAGATCGTCTACGAGGGCGACCGCGAGGCGTTGGCCGGAACGGGCGCGCGCTACGCAGTGTTGATCGCCAACCAGAATTACGGGGAGGGCTCCCAGTTGGCGCGCCTCGAGACGCCTTTCGCAGACGTCGATGCGCTCGCCGAATTGCTGACAACGCGATACGGCTATGTCACCGAAGCGACATTCGACGGCCGGACGATACCCCTGGTCCTCAAGGATCCGAGCGCGGCGCAAATGGCGGATCTCCTTTACCGGGTCAGCGAGTTTGCCGGCGAGGCGGACAGCGTGCTGATCTACTATGCCGGCCACGGTATCTACGAGCAGGCCACCGGCGCGGCCTTCTGGGTACCCGTAAACGCGCGTTACGGTTATCCGCCGTCCTATTACGACCCGGATCTGCTCTCCAAGGACCTGTCGCGGATCAAGGCCGGCAATGTGCTGGTCATTTCCGACAGCTGTTATTCCGGCCAATTGCTGCGCGGAGCCGACGGTCCTGCCGGAGCTATGGACGACGACCGGATGCTGGCGCTTCAGCGTCTTTCGGACCGCAAGTCGCGCATTCTCATCACATCGGGCAACGATACCCCGGTCGCCGACAATGGGGGTGGCGGCCATTCGGTTTTCGCCCGCGCTTTGCTGACAGGTCTTTCGGAATTCCCTGAGGATGCGTTTTCAGCGCGCGAACTCTTTAACGACTTCATTCTCCCGATGGTCGTCGGCCGCTCCGCCCAGGAACCGCAATACCGGGCGATCGAGAAATCCGGCCATGACGGCGGAGACATCGTCTTCGTCAAGGCCGCCGCCAGTCCCTGATATTCGGGGGCGAATCGGTACAAGGGTGTTGTCGGTCGGCGACTGACACTATATGAGATGCCGGAACAACAGGCTGCGCCCAAAAGGCAGCCTTTTTGCATTGGAAGAAAAGAGACCGAATGGCGAAAGAAGAAGTCCTTGAATTCCCCGGTGTGGTGACGGAATTGCTGCCGAACGCCACGTTCCGGGTGAAACTGGAAAATGAACACGAAATTATTGCCCATACCGCCGGCAAAATGCGCAAGAACCGCATCCGGGTTCTGGCCGGCGACAAGGTTCTTGTCGAAATGACTCCCTACGACCTTACCAAGGGTCGCATCACCTACCGTTTCAAATAGTTCTTCGCGCAGGGACGAAGTGTCCCGGGGCATCTCCGCGAGACAGAGTTTCAGGCGACCATGAGCGAATACCAGAAACTTGTGCTGGCATCGGGGTCGCCGCGGCGCGTCGAACTGCTCGAACAGGCCGGCATAGAGCCGGACCGGCTTTTCCCGACCAATATCGACGAAACGCCCCAGAAATCCGAGCATCCGCGCTCTTTGGCCCGACGGCTGAGCCGTGAGAAAGCGGAGAAGGCGTGGGGGCATCTGCGCGATAACGAAAGCCATCATGACGCCTTCGTTCTGGCCGCCGACACGGTGGTTTCGGTCGGGCGGCTGATCCTCCCCAAGGCGGAGGTTCACGATGAGGCGGCGCAGTGTCTGCGGCTTCTGTCCGGACGCAACCACAAGGTCTATACCGGGCTCTGCCTGATCACGCCGAAGGGCAAGATACGTCAGAAGATCGCCGAAACGCGTGTGCGCTTCAAGCGTGTTACCGCGGAGGAGCGGGAAGCCTATCTCGCCTCGGGCGAATGGCGCGACAAGGCCGGCGGCTACGCCATCCAGGGGCTTGCCGGCACCTTTGTCGTGCGTCTCGTCGGCTCCTACACAAATGTCGTCGGACTGCCCCTCTACGAGACCGTCTCGCTGCTTGGCGGCGAGGGCTACAAGGTTCACCTGAACTGGCTTCAGGCGGGAGCTTGACCGGTAGATGAGCGCGAAAATCGAACCGCTCAGGCCGAAGCGCAAATGCCCGGAATGCGGCAAGGAGGCGAAGCGCGAGACCTATCCCTTCTGCTCGCAGCGCTGCAAGGACATCGATCTCAACCGCTGGCTTTCCGGCAGCTACGCCATTCCGGTGACCGAGGCCGAGGACAATCTCGACGACGAATAGCCGGTGCAGAAACCGGTAGCGGCGCCTCCTGCGAAACGGTTAGGATGCTGACGGGAGGAACGCATGGCCAGCCGAGAAGACAGTCCTTATTCCTCTGCGTCGCCGCCCTGCATGGCGCATGAGCTTGCCGACGGGCAGGATGGCAGTTTCTTTGTCGTCGATGAGGAACAGCGGCGCGACGTCGCGCGCTGGCGCAAATCCGACCGCGAGCGGCTGATTGCCAGGAGGCTCGCCTTCTCCGCCGATGACAGGAACCGGTGGTCCGGGGCAATCGGCGACGGGGTCGCCAGTTTCGTCGGCGATTTTTCCGGCCGTGTCGTCAGCTTCTATTGGCCGTTCCGAGGTGAGCCGGATCTTCGACCGCTGATGCATACGGTCTGGGAGCAGGGAGGCGAAGCCGCGCTTCCGATCGTCGTCGCGAAAGCAACGCCGCTCGTCTTCCGGACATGGCGGCAGGGAGAGGCGCTGGAGAAGGGCGTCTGGAATATCCCGGTTCCGAGCGGCGGGCGGGAGGTCGTTCCCGACATCGTGCTGGCTCCCGTCGTCGGGTTCGATCCCGACTGCTATCGGCTGGGTTATGGCGGCGGGGTCTTCGACCGGACGCTTGTGGGCATGGCGGCCATGCCGCTGAGGATAGGGGTCGGGCACGAGTGCGCGCGGATCGCGACGATCTTTCCGCAGCCGCATGACGTGCCGATGGATGCCATCGTTACGCCGGACGGCATTACTGCCCGGCAGGTTGGCGACGGCCCTTCCGGGTAACGTTACGGCAGTTCGGCCAAAGCCGAAAAATGCAGGCATTACAAGGCGTTTTCTCCATTTGATTTAATGAAGTCTTCGTTCTTTTGGGCGAGTGTCCGGCCGTCACAACTCGCGGGTGCATGACGCCGCCGGCGAAAATGTCCGGGAGGTTGCTTCATGAACGCCCCCCGGCTTCGAGTGCCTGTTTCTTCCCAGAACGAGAGAGTCGAGTTGTACGTCTTCCGATCGAAGCCCGCGCATCCGAAAACAGAATCCGTCGTCGGTTACCTGGAAGGCTTCCGGAAAGAACGCCGGCTGCTGATCGTGCTGTTCCTGATCGCGGGACTTGTCTCCCTCTATTTCGCCGGCGTCGGGTCCAAGCTGATGGGATCGGCGCTGCTGCATGCGCTGCCGCCGATCGGCGTGGCGCTGGCCCTGTTCTCGGTGCTTATCGCCATCGAGGTCTACCGCTCGATGTCGCAGAAGCTGATCAACCTCTATGGCGTCCACGCGATGGTCCGTCACCAGAACCGTGTCGATCCTCTGACGGGCGCCTTGTCGCGTGTCCGCTTTCTGGAGGCCTTCCAGGAGACGCTGGAGAAGCACAGCAAACGCGGCTCGGTGGCGCTGGTGGTATTCGATGTCGATCACTTCAAGCAGCTCAACGACAGTTTTGGCCATCCGTCCGGCGACCAGGTTCTGGAATTCTGCGTCCGGGCCGCGCAATCGTCGTTCCACGACACGACCATAGGCCGTCTGGGCGGCGACGAGTTCGCGCTTTTCATCGCCCATGACGAAAAGATCAGCGACAGCTATCTGGCCGGCGCCTGCGATACCTTTCTGGGTACACTGCGCGACGGGCTCTACCTGAAGGGCCGGCGGTTGGCGGTATCGGCCTCGATCGGCATAGCGATGTCGCCGCGCGACGACACCAGCATGCAGGTGCTTATGTCCTATGCCGACATGGCCCTTTACCAGTCCAAGCGCGCCGGCCGGGCCCGCTGGACGGCGTTTGCCACAGACCTCTTGGGCGATGTTCGCCACGAACGATTTCTGGAGCGCGAATTGCGCGCGGCGATCCTCCTCAAGCAACTGTCGGTCCACTATCAGCCGATAGTCGATCAGGACGGGGTGCTGAACTCGCTGGAGGCCCTGGTGCGGTGGGACCATCCCGTTCGCGGGCAAATCAGCCCTGACAGTTTCATACCGATTGCCGAGAAGTCCATTCTCATTCACGATCTCGGTCTCTGCGTGCTCGCGCAGGTGTGCAACGATCTACCGTCCCTTCCGGACGTCCCCGTCAATGTGAACGTTTCCGCGCGGCAGTTCCGGCTGGGCGATTTCACGCGCGACTATCTCGGAGTCCTGGACAAATATTCGGTCAATGCATCACGCATCGTGCTGGAAATCACCGAGAGCTTTTCGCTGGAAACCTCGAAACGTTTCATCGGGCAAATCACGGATCTGCGCGAGGCGGGTTTCCGGATCGCGCTGGACGACTTCGGGCTTGGCTATTCGGAATTCAACCAGCTTCGCCAGTTGCCCTTCGACATAATCAAGATCGACAAATCCTATATCCAGAATATCGGCCTCGACCGCGTCACGGATGTTTTCGTCAATGCGGTCGTTCAAGTTGCGGAGCATCTCGACCGCAGGGTTGTCGCGGAGGGGATCGAGGGGCCTGACGACCGGGTCCGCGCCGCTGCTGCCGGGTGCCGCCTGTTCCAGGGCTATCATTTTCTCGCGCCGAGCCCGGCCCGCGAAATCGCCAGGGTCTATTGTTCAGCCGATCAGGCAGAGGGGTATGGCTGTTGTGCGCCTCGGCAGGCCAAGGTGGCCTGAACGGTCAACAAGCCGTGATTCCGCGCTGCGAAGTTGTGAAGACGTGTGATGGGCAAACCCATTATGATGCCGGAAATCGTTGAAGCCCGTGAGGTTGCCCGTGCCTGTCTATCGCTATCCCGCCCCGCCTGCGTCGGAGATCACGCCGAAATCCGCCATTCTGAACCGCCGCGCCTTCATGGCGGGCGCAGCCGGTCTGGCGCTTGGAGGGTCGGCCCTTTCGTCTTCCGCCGAGGTTATGAAGCTGAAAACCGTCCCGAGCGCGTTTTCGACCGACGAGAAGCCAAACTCGCTCGATGACATTTCCGGCTACTGCAATTTCTACGAGTTCGGCACTGGCAAGGGCGATCCGGCGGAATATGCCGGCAAGCTGACCACCCGTCCCTGGACGATCGAGGTCGGCGGGCTGGTCAACAATCCGGGCGTCATCGATATCGAAGATCTGCTGACAGACTACACGCTGGAGGACCGGATCTACCGGCTGCGTTGCGTCGAGGCCTGGTCAATGGTCGTGCCCTGGGTCGGCATTCCGCTTGCGAGCATTATCGACAAGTTCGAGCTGCAGGGCAGCGCCAAATATGTCGCCTTCGAAACCCTCGTTCGGCCATCGGAGATGTGGGCGCAGGATGCGGGCTATCGTGTGCTGCCGTGGCCCTATGTCGAGGGACTCCGTCTCGACGAAGCGATGCATCCGCTGACCATCCTCGCTGTCGGCTTGCATGGCGAGGTATTGCCGAATCAGAACGGCGCACCGGTCCGGCTTGTCGTGCCGTGGAAATACGGCTTCAAGAGCATCAAGTCGATCGTCAAGATCAGCTTCACCGAAGAGGAACCGCCGGCGACGTGGAACATCCAGAATCCGCGCGAATACGGCTTTTATTCCAACGTCAATCCGACGGTCGACCATCCGCGCTGGAGTCAGGCATCGGAGCGCCGTATCGGTGGCGGCCTCTTCGCCAAACGCGTCGAGACGCAGATGTTCAACGGCTATGGCGATCAGGTGGCGTCGCTCTATGACGGCATGGACCTGAAGAAGTTGTTCTGACGTTATGGCACAGTCGAAACTCTGGACCGCCACGCCGGAATGGGCCGTCTATGCGGTCGGGCTGGTGCCCGCGGTGGATCTGTTTGTCAGGGCGTTTTCCAATGCGCTCGGCGCGGACCCCTTGCGTGTACTGGAAAACGGGCTCGGCGAGTGGGCGCTGCGCTTCCTTATTGCCGGGCTGGCCGTGACGCCGCTGCTCCGGTTCGCTCGCATCAATCTGGTGAAATACCGCCGGGCGCTAGGACTGATCGCCTTTATTTACGTGGTGCTGCATCTCCTGACCTATCTGGCGCTCGACAAGCAGTTCTTCTGGGGGGAGATCGGCAAGGACATCATCAAGCGGCCCTATATTACCATCGGCATGGTGGCCTTCCTGATGCTGGTGCCGCTGGCCGTGACGTCGAACCGCTATTCGATCCGCAAGCTCGGTTCGGCAGGATGGCGCAAACTGCACCGCTTGGTCTATCCGGCGGTGCTCGCCGGGGCGATCCACTACCTGCTGCTGGTCAAGGCCTGGCCGCCGGAGCCGATCATCTATCTGCTCATCGTGCTGGTGCTTCTCGGGGTTCGACGGATCAAGCCGGCGAGGTGCGTCCGCGCCGCCGCCTGACGGTGTTGTTGGCACTACCGGATGGCCGGAGAAGCAGTTCCCCGGCCATCCGACTTACAACAATGCGACCTTAGCTGTCGGTTTCGTCTGTCGCCGGCACGATGGCTCCCGCAGTTTCCTGCTCGGCCTCGAGCGCTTCCCGCATCTGGTCGATCTTGCCCACGGCGTCATCGACGCCGAGCAGATCCTTCGCCCAGTTGAGCATCTCGTCATCGACATAGTTTTCAGCGCCGTATTCATTGACGCGGTTCTCGTTCGCCGCTGCGAGAAGTGCCTCGGCGAGAGCCTCGTCGGTGACCTGATCGGCCAGCAGGTCAATTCGTTCCTGCGCGTTATCGGCCTGGTCTTGCAATGCGCTGAGTGTCCCCGCCTCTTCACTGGAAAGGGCCGCATTGATCGCGTCGATCTCGTTCTGGACGTATCCGGCCTGTTCCGTGGTCAGCAAGGTAAGGTCCAGGTTCTGGAGCTCATTGAGGCGGCTTTCGAGGCTTTCGATATCGGGATCGACGGGAGCGAAACCGTCATAGGTCGTCACGCCGCCATACGCGGTCGTAACCGCGCTGATGAAGGCGTCCTGCGCCGGGCCGAGACTGGCCAAAGCTTGTGCGAGCGATTCCTGGGCCTTTTCGGTGTCGATCGACGCCATCATGTAGGAGCGGATCGCTTCGAGGCGGGGATCGCTGGAGTTTATATAAGCCATATAGTTGCGGTTGAGCGAATTCAGCCCGGCCAGCTTGGCGTGGAAGTTCTTTTCTTTGACGGGTTTTATGCCTGGCGTCGGAACCGCCGCGAGCTGGACCATCGCAGCGGGAGACTTTTTAGCGACTTTGACAGTTGAAGCGGATTTCGTCTTCGATGTGCGGCCGCCGTTGGCCTTTGCAAGGTTACTCGCAGGCGAATTGACGGTCTTCTTGGGCGCCGAACTGTTCGACCTGGACGCGAACAGCCCGAAAAAGCCGCCGGACTTGCCGAGTCCGCCACCATTGCCGCCATTGCCGTTGCCGCGGCTTCCGGCCGATGCGCTGCCATTGCCATTGCTCTTGCTGCTGGAGTTTCCACCGCCGCCACTATTGCCGCCGCCTCCACCGTTACCGCCGCCTCCATTTCCGTTTCCATTGCCCGCTTGCGCGCTGGAGACGGTGCCGAAATCGTATCCGGCCATGGACGGGAAGTCCGCGATCGCTGTCACAGCGAAGACGATGCAGGTGGTAAGAGCGAGTGCCTTGGTGCGGCGGAGATGCATGAGTCGTTTCCTCGGGTTTTGTTCCCACGAATCGAAGTTACCCTAGGTAATGGTTTCGGGCGGTTAAGGAACAATCAAGGATTTTAACGATCCGTAACCGCATATCGCCGGGGCCTGCGTTGCATCGCGGGATGAAGGGGACTACATGCGGTCCACCAGCCGGCTGGGCGGCCGCGCCATGTCATATGCCGAAAGGCGGCGGGCGAGGAAAGTCCGGGCTCCATGGAGACACGGTGCCGGATAACGTCCGGCGGGGGCGACCCTAGGGAAAGTGCCACAGAAAGCAAACCGCCCCGCCTGCATTTCTCGCCGAATAGGCGACGGGAAAACAGGCGGGGCAAGGGTGAAAGGGTGGGGTAAGAGCCCACCGCATGGCTGGCGACAGGCATGGCATGGCAAACCCCACCGGGAGCAAGACCGAATAGGGACGGCGCAGGGCTTCGGTCCGATCCTGTTTCCGGGATGCCGTCCGGGTAGGTTGCTTGAGGCGGGCAGCAATGTCCGTCCCAGAGGAATGGCCGTCACGGCTCACGCCGTACAGAACCCGGCTTACAGGCCGGCTGGTGTTTTATTCCGACGTCGGATCATCCCCGTGCGGACCGGCCGCCGGCAGACAGGGAATATGGCGTGGCCGCGCGCGCTGCCGATAGCGCCGATGTCCACCATTCCAGGCGGTTAAGCACGAGCGCAAGCGCCCGATCGGCCATTTCTCCGTCCGCAAGTTCGCCGTTCTCATTCATGCGCTGGAACGGCATTGCCATGCTGACCGTGTCGCGCAACGTTACCGCGTGCAATTCGGCGAACACCAGCCTGAGAGCTTCGACCGACCGAAGGCCGCCGGAAACACCGCCATAGGACACAAATGCGACAGGCTTTGCCTCCCACTCGGTCTTGCCGGCATCGATCAGCGATTTCACTGCCGCCGGGTAACTGTGATTGTACTCGGCAGCGATCACGATGAAAGCCGCGCAGGCGTCAAGCGTGGCTTTCAGGCGCGACATGTCATCGGCTTGCATGTCGCCATGCCACAATGTGACCCGATACTCGCGCGGATCGATAATCTCCGGATCAAACCGCCCGTCGGCGGCAAGCCCCTTCAATGTCCATGCGAGCACCCTGTCCGCGAACCGTCCCTCACGTGCGGATGAAACGATCACGCCCAGCTTTGGCCTGTCCGTCATGCTCAACCTTCCGATTGCGGCAAATTGGCCATAATGTACTCAACGGCCCAACCGACGCCGCCGCCATGTGACAGCGTGATCGGATACATGCGCTGATACTCCGGCGCGGTATTGTCGGGACACCACTCGGCTGCCGTTGCGAACCAGGTCATCGGCACAGCGCCCGCCTGAATCATGCGCTGGCAAGCCCGTTCATGCGCCTCTGGGCTCAATCCACCGGAGGCGTCCGACACGAAGAACACCTCATAGCCTGCCGACAGCGCGGAGATCGCAGTCTGTGCCAGACAGACCTCGGTCCAGAGACCGGCCATGACAAGCTTTTTGCGTCCGGTCTTTTCCACAGCGGACACAAACGCCGGGTCCGACCACGCATTCGTATTGGTCCTATCGATCGGCCGCGTGTCCGGCCAAAGCGCGCTGATGCCCTGGAACAGCGGGTCCCTCAACGGACCGCTTTCGCCGTTTATCGTTGTGAGGATTGCAGGTATTTCCAAGGCCTTGGCTGCCTTCGCCAATGCGAGGACGTTGTTCGTTAGGTGTTCCGGACTGATCGAATTGATCGGAAAGGCCACCCAGGGCTGATGGTCGATAATGCAAAGGGTACTGTTCTCGGGTGTCAGGGTGTTGATCGTATGCATGACGGCTACTCCACTTCGGTTTGCGTAAAAAATCCGGATAGTTCGCGGACGAGAAATTCGGGCGTTTCCTCGGGAAGAAGGTGGCCAGCGCCCTCGATGACGCCGCCGCGCACGTCGTCCGATAGAACGGCCATCTGCGAATGACTGACCGGCACGCCGTACTGCCCGCCCCAGGCCATCATCGGAACGTCAACTCCGGCTTCGCCGAGTGCGCGGAGCTGGCGGGCTGTCTCGAAGGTCGCGCGGTACCAACCGACACTGCCCGAGATGCCGCCTTCAGACATGAGGCTTGCGGCGTAGACCGCCCGGTCCTCAGCCGTCACCGCGTCGGGATTGGGCGCATGCATGAGAGGCACGATCCAGTCGACGAATGCCTGCTCCTTCCCCTCGAGCAGCAGTTCCGGCAGGCCCGGTGCTGTGTTGAACCCGAAATGCCAATAGCCGCCGTAGGTTTCCTCTCGGTAGGCCGTGAATTCCTCAAGATTCCAACCGACAAGGGGCTCGTCGAGCCAGGTCATGCTGATCGCCGTGTCGGGATAGGTTCCGGCAAAGGCCAGCGAGACGAGCGCGCCCATGTCGTGGCCGACAATATGCGCCCGGTCCTTGCCGAAATGGTCGAGCAGACCCTTGATGTCGGCCGCGAGATTGACCGCATCGTAGCCGCTTTCCGGCTTGTCGGAGGCGCCGTAGCCGCGCATGTCCGGAACGATAACGAAGCGGTCCGCGGCAAGGCCTGGCGCTATCTTTCGCCAGGTGTGCGACGTTCCCATCCAGCCATGCATCAGAACGACCGCAGGGCTTTGCGGATTGCCCCATGTCTTGACGTTGTATTCGATACCGTTCGTCGGAACGCGGCTCTCGGTGTCCTGGGCTGCGGCGGGCAGCGTCATGACGAGGCTGGCGACGAGCGCGGCGAGTGGTCTTGCAAACATTTCCTGTCTCCTGTTCGTAAGCCCATATCGTGGGCGCGATCCAGTGCGCCCTGGTCGAAGGGGTCGAGCTTGCCCATGAGGCCCTTGGCGTAGCGGTCGCGAAACATCGCTGCCTGCGTCGCATTCGAGGCAACGAAAGGTCCGGCTGGCACAGCCGGTTGGCGCAGTGGCCGGCCGGCGAACACGGTCAGCCTTGCGCCGCTTTCCGAGGTCGCGGTCAGGCCGCCGTCATCGGCAAAAAGCACCGCATCGGCAGGCACCGATCGGCCCGCCGCTTCGATCTCGCCGGAGCGGATCCAGGCAAAGCCGGTCTCGTTCGGGCTGATTGGTTCTCGCAGTGTGGACCCCGGCTTCATCTCCACATCGACCAACCGAACGGCTGTTGGCGTGTCGACGGGCGATGCGACGCCGCCGGACGTACCCAGCAGGATCCGCCGCGTGACCCCGTCGCGAGCGGTGACCGGCACATCGGACGCCGCGAGGTGAAAGGCACGCGGCGTTACCTCCCGATGCACTGCTGCGTGATCGATCCAGATCTGGAAACCGGTGGCATGGCGGCCGGAACGTGAAACGGTTTCCTCGTGCATCACGCCGGCACCGGCGACAATCAGGTAAAGGCTACCGGGTGTGACAGGCTTGACGTTGCCCAGCGTGTCCTGGTTCCAGAACCCGATCTTGCTTTCCGGGAAGATGTAGGTCGCGACGGAGAAGCCCGCGTGCGGATGCGGCGGAAAGACCGGGCCTGTCATGTCGAACTGCGAAATTACCAGAAAGGGGTCTATGCGGTCGCGAAACCCCTCGTCTGCGAGATCGCGGGTTATGAGCCCTGGAACATCGAGGCCCCTTGGCACGGTCGTCACGGCGATATCTGCCTGCAGCATGGCTAACCCTACATTGACTGTTAAGGGGAAGATGCCATCCTGAATTCCGAATTCTATAGGCTAAAATCGAAGTCACAATCCGGAATTCCGGCCAATGTACCGCAATCTCAATCATCTGGTGACCTTCGCCGCATTAGCGGAAACCGGGAGCTTCGCCGGAGCGGCGAGGCGGCTGGACCTGCCATCTTCCACCGTTAGCGAGCACATTGCGGCCTTGGAGAAAAATCTTGGACTGCAACTTGTTTTGCGCACCACGCGCAAGAGCCGGCTGACGGAGAGCGGCAGGCGTCTGGCTCGGGACGCTTCGCGGATGGTCTCGGTGGTGGAAGAGGCGATGGCGGCGATAGACGCCGACAGGGAACACCCGCAGGGCAAATTGCGGATCAGTCTGCCATTTGCTTTCGCCGCCGAACTTATCGGCCCGGCCGTGGGCCGTTTTACGCGCCGCCACCCGGGTATCGAACTGGAATTCGTCGTCTCGAACGATGTGCAGGACCTGATCGCCGGCGGTTTCGACATGGCCATCCGGATCGGAAAACTAACGGACAGCAGCCTCGTGCGCCGCTCGCTGGGGGTCGAGCCGCAACTGCTCATCGCGGCGCGCAGCTATCTCGAAACACTAGGAAATCCTGACAGCCTGGAGGCAATTGCCACCCATTGTTTCGTCGGGTACCCGAAGCATCAAACCCTGCGCTTAAACGGGCCGGACGGGGCGGTTTCTCTCCAGGTCGAGTGTCGAGTAGTCGCCAATGATCCGAAGACGATACATGCTGTCGTTCGCGGTGGCGGCGGAATCGCGCTGCTGCCCAGGTTTCTCGTCGAGCGCGGGCTGGCCGATGGCAGCCTCGAGATCGTTCTGCCGGGCTATCGCGCCGATCCGGTCGAGATGTCGATCGTCCATTATGGTCCTTCGTCCGCAAATCCCCGCGTCGAGCTTTTTGCGGCATTCGTCCAGTCAGAGATCGCCGAGCGTGGACGAGGCGCCCTAACGGATTGATCCTCTCCGATACGGACAACGGTGGGAAGACCGGCGTCATGGTCTTCAGATATTTCAACGGTTCCTTAAGGTTAATGCGGAGATAATGCTTCATGCCCGCACTGTGCGCGGCCTCGGCGGCGAATGCGGAATGTGTGTCTTGCTCCCATTGATTCCCAAGCTTGCCCATGTTATCCCAGAAAGACGAAATTCGAACCGGGCAGGATTGCCTCCTCCATCAGGAATTGTACGCCGCTCGCAAGGGTCGGGCGAAGCGGGGCTCATCGTCCCGCGCGGCGCCCTTTGTCCTTTATACGGCGCTTCTCGATGGTCGGCGCGAGGTGAAACCGCCCTGCGCGGCGCGATAAACGGAAAGTCTTTGTCGATGGCTTTGGGACGGGCCTTCAGCGGGACGGAAGCGGCGGGTGTTTGGCGTGGACCGGTTTCTGTCGAATGCGGTCAACAGGATCGATTCAAAGGGTCGGGTCTCGGTACCCGCCCTGTTCCGCAATGTGTTGCAGCGGCGTGGGCTGGGGGAGCTCTACGCGCTGCAGGCCATCGACATGCCGGCGATCGATACCGGCGGGGTGGACCTGCTGGAACGCTACGAAACGCGCCTGGCGCAGGACGATCCGTTCCTGCGCTCGTCCGACGACATGTCGATCTTCTGTCACGGGGATGGCGCTTTCCTGAAACCCGATGCGGAGGGCCGGATCAACGTGACCGATTTCATCCGCGACCATACAGGCATCACCGACGAGGTCGCCTTTGTCGGACGCGGTCATTTCTTCCAGATGTGGGAACCGGAGCGCTTCCGGGCGTTTCGCGAGGAAGTGCGGGCGCGTCTGCGCGCGCAACGCGAGGCGCAGGCGTGAACCGGGAGCGCCACATTCCCGTAATGCTGGACGAGGTCGTTGCGGCGCTGAAGCCTGCGGCCGGCGAGCACATGGTCGACGGGACGTTCGGGGCGGGCGGCTATTCGCGCGCGCTTCTGGAGCGCGCCGCCCGGGTCACCGGTTTCGACCAAGATCCGGATGTCATTCGCGACGCCGCGCCGATGCTGACGGAGTTCGAAGGGCGGCTGGATCTTATCCATGCGCCGTTCTCCCAGATGGACGAGCATTTTGAGACCGGGAGTATCGACGGGGTGGTGCTCGACATCGGCGTTTCGTCCATGCAGATCGATCAGGCGGAGCGCGGCTTCTCCTTCCAGAAGGACGGGCCGCTCGACATGCGCATGGCGCAGTCGGGATTGAGCGCCGCCGATGTGGTCAACACGTTCGCCGTCTCCGATCTGACGCGCATCGTCGGCATTCTCGGTGAAGAGCGCCATGCCGGACGCGTCGCCCGCGCCATCGAAAAGGAACGGGCGCTGGGTCCGATCGAGACCACCGCGCATCTGGCGAAGATCGTTGAGAAGGCGGTCGGCCGCGGGCCGAAGGACAAGATCCATCCGGCGACGCGGACGTTCCAAGGGCTTCGTATCTTCGTCAATGACGAACTCGGCGAACTCGGCCGGGCTCTGTTCGCAGCCGAACGCATTTTGAAGCCTGGCGGGCGGCTTGTGGTTGTTGCATTTCATTCGCTCGAAGACCGGATCGTCAAGCGCTTCTTCCAGGACCGTCTCGGCGGTGCCGGCGGTTCACGGCACATGCCCGAGGTTTCGGCCAAGCCGGCGACATTCCGTGTCGAGGGCAGGGCGATGGTCAAGGCATCGGATGCCGAGGCGGAGCGCAACCCGCGCGCCCGTTCGGCGAAGTTGCGGGCAGGCATTCGCACCGGCGTCGCGGCGTCATCGGCCGATCTGGCGCTGTTCGGCTTGCCGAACCTGCCCTGGCCACAACGCAAAGGCGAGACAGGGAGAAGGATAACATGATCCGGATCGTCAACATCGTCCTCGTCGTTTTGATGCTGGGCGCGGCAACATGGACCTATGCCGTCAAACATCGCGCAGAACGCAACGTCGCCGAGATCAACGAGCTGGAGCGGCGCATCAAGCTCGAGAAGGAATCGATCGACCTGCTGCAGGCCGACTGGGCCTATCTCAGCCAGCCGTCGCGGCTGAAGACGCTGGCCGAACAGTATGGCGAGCAATTGCAGCTTCAGCAGACCGAGCCGCAGCAGATCGTCCATCCGAACGAATTGCCGGCCGCACCGGAAATTCCGCAGAATGACGGGATCGCCGACATCATCGCCAGCCAGATGCCGGATCAGTTGACGACCGGCAGCGTGGAGGGCAATTGATGGAAGCCGTCCACGGATCAACGCATGCCCGTCCGGTGTCCCGGAGCAAGTCGCGCATGGTCATCGCCATCGCCTGTTTCTTCGGCGTATATGCCGTGATCGGCGGGCGGCTGGTGCAATATGGTCTGGCGAATGTCGACCAAGGGCAGCACTTCGCCGTGACCGATAGAAGTCTCGCCTCGCGCCCGGATATTGTCGACCGCAACGGCGACGTGTTGGCGACCGACATCCATGTTGCCTCGCTCTATGGCGAGCCGCGCCGCATTGTCGACGCCGACGAAGCGGTAGAGGCTCTCTCCACCGTCCTGCCGGATGTCGACTACAAGGAATGGCATCGGAAACTGTCGTCGGGGGCGGGCTTCGTCTGGCTCCGGCGCGAATTGACGCCGCGCCAGCAGGCCGACGTCCTGGCGCTGGGTATTCCTGGCCTTGGTTTCCGCACTGAAAAACGCCGCTTCTATCCGGGCGGGCCGCTCGCGTCGCATATTCTCGGCCTCGTCAATATCGACAATGCCGGTATTGCGGGCCTGGAGAAATATATCGACGATCAGGGCCTAGGTACCATGCAGGATCTCGGTCTCGACGTGGCGACCGACCTTGCTCCGGTGAAACTGTCGCTCGATGCACGCGTGCAATATATCGTGCGCGACGAATTGAACCACGCGCTGGAACTCTATCAGGCGATCGCGGCAGGCGCCGTCGTGTTGAATGTTCGGACCGGCGAAGTGGTGGCGATGGCGTCTCTGCCGGACTACGATCCGAACAACCCGTACAATGCTCTCGACAAGGACCGGCTGAACCGCATGTCGGGCGGCGTTTTCGAGATGGGCTCGACCTTCAAGAGCTTCACGACCGCGATGGCGCTCGACACCGGCGTCGTCAACATGAACTCCCGGGTCGACACACGGCCGTTCCGTGTGGGCGGCTACACGATCAAGGAATTCCACAACAAGGGCAGTTCGCTGACCGTCCCGGAAATCTTCAAATATTCTTCAAATGTCGGCTCGGCGCGCGAGGCGGACATGGTCGGCGTCGAGGGGCACCAGGCGTTCCTGACGCGGCTCGGTCTGCTCAGCCGGCTGGACACCGAATTGCCCGAGGTCGCCACGCCGACGCAGCCGCATGAATGGAAGAAGATCAACTCGATGACGATCTCCTTCGGACACGGGGTCGCGACGACCCCCTTGAACACGGCGGTGGCCGCAGCCGCATTAATGAATGGCGGCTGGCTTATTCCGCCGACCTTTTTGCCGCGCAGCGAGGAAGAGGCGCAAGCGCTCGCCAAACACGTGATCTCCAAACAGACCAGCGACAATATGCGCGCGCTTTTCGATCTCAATGGCGAACACGGGTCGGGGCGGCAGGCGCTTGTCGAAGGATATGAAGTCGGCGGCAAGACCGGTACGGCGGAAAAGGGGATCAACGGCCGCTATGTCGGCAACAAGCGCTTCAACGCCTATCTCGCTTCCTTCCCGATCAGGGATCCGGAGTATATCGTTCTGGTCGTCGTCGACGAACCGAAGCCGGTGCCCGGATCGGGGCAGGGCGCCACTGCGGCTTCCAACGCCGCGCCGACTGCGGGTGCTATCATCCGCCGCGCCGCGCCGCTCCTGGGCCTCACTCCGGAATTCGGCAAGGGCGATGACGCCTTGCTCGTGTCGTATTGACGTTTAAACAGGCGTAGGGAAACGAATCGGAGAGAGCCGGGACACATCATGCGTTTGCAGGATCTGGACGGACTATCATTTGCAAACGCCGCAACGTCGCCGGCCGAATTCCAATTTTCGGGCGTGACCGCGGATTCCCGCAAGGTCGCGCGGGGCGATCTGTTCGTCGCCCTGTCCGGGTCGAAGGTCGATGGCGCGGCCTATGCGCAATCCGCCGAGGATGCCGGCGCGGTCGCCGTTCTGTGCGGGAGCGATGCGGACATCGGCGTACTTTCCGTTCCCGTGATCCGCTCTGAAGATCCGCGCCGGGCGCTCGCCCTGATAGCCGCCAAACTCTACGCACCGCAACCCGAGACGGTCGTCGCCGTCACCGGCACCGCGGGAAAGACCTCCGTCGCTGCGTTCACGCGCCAGATCTACGCTGATGCGGGGCAAAACGCCGCCAGTCTCGGCACGACCGGCGTCAACTCGCCGAAGTTGACGATCGCGGATTCGCTGACGACGCCCGATCCAGTGATGCTGCATACGATCCTGCGCGATCTCGCGCGTCTCGGCACGACACATGTCGCGATGGAAGCTTCCAGCCACGGCCTCGACCAGCGGCGGCTGGACGGCGTGAAGCTCTCAGCTGGCGGCTTCACCAATCTCGGCCGCGATCACATGGACTACCATCCCACGGTGGATGACTATTTCGCAGCCAAGATGCGCCTGTTCGACACGCTGTTGGAGAAGGGGCAGCCGGCGGTGATTTTCGCCGACGATACATATTCCGGGCGGGCCATCGAAAAGGCGGCGCAAGCCGGGCTCGATGTCCTGACCGTCGGGCGCAGGGGCGATTTCATTTCGCTGAAACGGGTCGAGCACGAACGCTACCGGCAAGTGCTCGAACTGGTGCATGGCCGTGAAACCTACCGCGTGGAACTGCCCCTTGCCGGCGATTTCCAGGTCGCCAACGCGCTGGTTGCCGCAGGGCTGGCCATCGCAACCGGCATCGCGCCTGCATCCGCCTTCGCCGCGCTGGAAAAACTGCAGGGCGCGCCCGGCAGGCTCGATCTCGTGGCGCAACTGGATAATGGGGCGCTCGTTTATGTCGATTATGCCCACAAACCGGAAGCGCTTGAGCAGGTGCTTCTTTCGGTGCGGCCGTTTACATCCGGCGAGATCGTCGTGGTCTTCGGCGCCGGCGGCGACAGGGATCCGGGCAAGCGACCGATCATGGGCGGCATTACGCACCGTCTTGCCGACAGGGTCTATGTGACGGACGACAATCCGCGCTCGGAGGACCCGGCTACGATCCGCGCTGCGATCCTCGAGGCCGCGCCAGGCGCGGTCGAAATCGGCGACCGGCGCGTAGCGATCCGAACCGCGATCGCGTCGCTGCGGCGAGGCGATACGCTTATCATCGCGGGCAAGGGTCACGAGACCGGCCAGACCGCCAAGGGCGTGAAGGTGCATTTCTCCGATCACGAGGAAGCAAGGGCGGCAATCGGCGGAGCGGCGGCGTGACGGATACGGGAGAAGATACGATGACCGCGCTGCTGTGGACCGGCGAAGAGATGGCCCGCGCGATGGAAGCGCGACCGATCCATGAACCGCCAGCAGCGGTGAGCGGCATTTCCATCGATAGCCGCACGCTGAAGCCAGGCGACGCCTTCTTCGCCATCAAGGGCGACCGTTTCGATGGTCACGACTACGCGACAGCCGCGGCTGCGGCCGGTGCCTCCGTCCTCGTCGTTTCCGAGGCGAGACTGCCTGCGCTCGGCCGTATGACCGTGCCGATCATGGTTGTCGACGAGGTTCTGCTGGGTCTCGCCCGTCTCGGCATCGCCGCGCGGGAGCGAACCAAAGGACAGATCATCGCGGTGACCGGTTCGGCCGGCAAGACGACGACAAAAGAGGCGCTGCGCCTCGTGCTTGCCGCATCCGGCAAGGTGCATGCGTCGGCTGCGTCCTTCAACAATCATTGGGGCGTGCCGCTGACGCTGGCGCGGATGCCGGCCGATACGGATTTCGGTGTTTTCGAGATCGGCATGAACCATCCCGGCGAGATCGAGCCCCTGGTGAAGCTAGTCCGGCCGCATATCGCGATCATCACGCTGATCGCGGCGGCGCATCTCGGCTTCTTCAAGGATCTCGACGAGATCGCCCATGCCAAGGCGGAGATTTTCTCCGGCGTCGTGAAGGGCGGCCACGCGCTGCTCAATCGCGATGATGCGCGCTACAAGCTGCTGCACAAGCTGGCGGGCCAGGCCGGCGTTTCGCATATCCACGGATTCGGCGCGCACGACCGCGCCGAGGTGCGGTTGCTCAATGCGAAATACCTCGATGACGCGTCGCTCGTGACCGCCAAGGTGTTCGACGAGGAGGTCACGGCGCGAATCGGCGTGCCGGGGCGCCACATGGTGCAGAACGCACTTGCCGTGCTCGGCGCGGCAAAACTGGCCGGCGCGGATATGGGCAAGGCGTGCGAGGCGCTGTCGACATTGCAGGCGGAAAAGGGGCGCGGCCAGCGCCACCGACTGAAGGTTGGCGGCGGTGTCTTCACGCTGATCGACGAGAGCTACAACGCCAATCCGACATCCATGGAGTCCGCGCTGGATCTGCTTGCTTCCGCGCCGCTCGGAGATGGCGGCCGGCGCATCGCCGTACTCGGCGACATGCTCGAACTTGGCGATCATTCGCGTGAACTGCACATGAAGCTGGCCGGGCCCGTCAGGGCGAGCGGGATCGACCGTCTCTTTCTCGCCGGCGTCGAGATCAAGGTGCTGGCCGACGCCGTGGTGAATGAGATGGATTGCGAATACGAAGAGACTGCGGACGGATTGGCCGGCAGGCTCATCGCCTCGGCGCGTCCGGGCGACGTGTTCATGGTCAAATCGTCCAACGGCATCGGGTTTTCGCGCATCGTAAAAGCGTTTCTGGACAAATATCCGCACGCGGAAGCGTGACGGAAAACTCCGCATGACCCGGCAATGCCGGAGGGGGATTGGGAAAAGATGTTCTACTGGCTGACGGAGTTTTCCGAGACATTCCAGGTCTTCAACCTGTTTCGGTACCTCACCTTCAGAACCGGCGCGGCGCTGATCACGTCGGCCTTTATCGTGTTCCTGTTCGGACCGCGTATCATTGCATCGCTGCGCATCCGGCAGGGCAAAGGTCAGCCGATCCGCGCCGACGGTCCGCAGACGCATTTCAAGAAGGCCGGCACGCCGACCATGGGCGGCCTGATGATGCTGATCGGCATCGTCGGCTCCACCCTGTTGTGGGGCAACTTGACCAGCATCTATGTGTGGGTAGTGCTCCTCGTAACGCTCGGCTTCGGGCTGATCGGTTTTTATGACGATTATCTGAAGGTGACCAAGCAGAGCGACAAAGGCTTTTCCGGCAAGGCAAGGCTCGGGATCGAATTCCTCATCGCCGGCGCGGCGACCTTCATAATCATGCGCGCCGGCGATGCGCCGTTCTCCTCCAGCTTGACCTTCCCGTTTTTCAAGGACTGGATCATAAATCTGGGCTGGTTCTTCATTCCATTCGGCGCCTTCGTGGTGGTCGGCGCGGGCAATGCCGTGAACCTGACCGACGGGCTCGACGGGCTGGCGATCGTACCGATCATGATCGCGGCCTCGTCCTTCGGGGTCATAGCCTATCTCTCCGGTAACGCGATCTTCGCCGAATATCTGCAGATCCATTTCGTCGTCGGAACGGGTGAACTCGCGGTCATCCTCGGTGCGGTCATCGGTGCGGGGCTCGGTTTCCTCTGGTTCAACGCGCCGCCGGCCGCGATCTTCATGGGCGATACCGGGTCGCTCGCCCTCGGCGGGTTGATCGGCACGGTCGCGGTCGCCACCAAGCACGAGATCGTCATGGCGATCATCGGCGGTCTGTTCGTGGTCGAGGCGCTCTCGGTCATCGTCCAGGTCGGATATTTCAAGATGACTGGGCGACGGGTTTTCCTGATGGCGCCGATCCATCACCATTACGAGAAGAAGGGCTGGACCGAGAGCCAGATCGTTATCCGCTTCTGGATCATCGCCGTCATCCTCGCCCTGATCGGCCTTTCGACGTTGAAGCTCAGATGATCCCTGTCGGCACAGCGAACGGAAAGACGATTGCCCTGTTCGGGCTCGGCGGCTCGGGCCTTGCCACGGCCCGGGCGCTGATGGCGGGCGGCGCGATCCTGACCTGTTGGGACGATAATCCGGATACGGTCGAAAAGGCCAAAGCCGAGGGCATTCCGGTCGGCGACCTGCGCGATCTCGACTGGCCGCATGTCGACAGCCTCGTGCTGTCGCCCGGCGTGCCGCTCACTCATCCGAAGCCGCACTGGTCGGCCGATCTCGCCCGTGCGGCGGATGTGGAGATCATCGGTGACGTGGAACTGTTCTGCCGTGAGCGGCGAGTGCTGGCTGCCAAGGCGCCTTTCGTGGCGATCACCGGCACCAATGGCAAGTCGACGACAACCGCGCTGATTGCGCATATCCTGCGCGAAACCGGACGCGACGTGCAGCTTGGCGGCAATATTGGCACGCCGATCCTGCAACTCGATCCGCCGGCCGAGCATCGCTTCCACGTCGTCGAATGTTCGTCCTATCAGATCGATCTCGCTCCTTCGCTCGATCCGAGCATCGGCGTGCTGCTCAACCTGTCGCCGGACCATCTGGACCGGCACGGCACGATGGACCATTACGCGGCGATCAAGGCACGGCTGCTTGAGGGCAGCAGTTACGCGATTTGCGGCATCGACGACGATTATTGCCGGCGTATCGCGATCGGGCTGGAGGCGGACCAGGCGCGTATAGAGACGATCTCGGTGACCGGTGGCGGGCCGGGGCTCGACTTGTCGGGCGCGCCGTCGCTGCGCGGCGTACACAATCTACAGAATGCGCTCGCCGCGGCGGCGGCCTGCCGCGCATTGGGCCTATCCGAAGACGAGATCCGCGCTGGTCTGAGCAGTTTTCCGGGGCTGGCGCATCGCATGCAGATCATCGCCCGGCGCGGGCCGGCGCTCTTTGTCAACGACTCCAAGGCGACAAATGCGGATGCGGCCGAGAAATCGCTGTCGAGCTTTTCGTCGATCCACTGGATCGCGGGCGGCCTTCCCAAGGAGGGCGGCATCGAGCCATTGCGCCCGTTGTTCGAACGGGTTGCCAAGGCTTATCTTATCGGCGAGGCGGCTCCGGCTTTTGCCGCGACCCTCGGCGAGGCGGTTCCTTACGAGATTTCCGGCACGCTCGATACGGCGGTTGCGCACGCCGCCGCGGATGCCGCGGCCTCCAACAGCGGCGAACCGGTCGTCCTGTTGGCGCCAGCGGCGGCCAGTTTCGACCAGTTCAGGAACTTCGAAAAACGTGGTGAAGCCTTTGTTAATGCCGTCATGGCATTGAAGGAGATCGAACCGCTTATGTCGGGGCAATCGGGGGACGATGCATAATGTATAATCGCAGCGACCGCAGCGCCGTGGCCGAGTGGTGGTGGACGATCGACCGCTGGTTCCTGGCTTCCTTCATCGCTCTCATCGGTTTCGGGGTCGTGCTGTCCTTCGCGGCGAGCCCCGCGGTCGCCGAGCGTATCGGGCTCAACGCCTATCACTTCGTCGAGCGCCATGCGCTGTTCCTGATCCCGGCCTTTGTCGTGATGATCGGCGTATCCTTCCTTGATCCCCGCCAGATCAGGCGGCTTGCCCTCGTGGTCCTGCTTGTCTCCGTTGCGCTGATGGTGATGGCCCTGTTTTTCGGCGTCGAGGTCAAGGGATCGCGGCGCTGGGTGAGCATGTTCGGGATGTCGCTGCAGCCTTCGGAGTTCATGAAGCCGGCCTTCGTCATCCTGTGCGCATGGTTATTCGCGGAATCGAAGCGCCGGCCGGAAATCCCCGGCAGCCTGATCGCGATGATCCTGTTCGGCGCCATGGCGGCGCTGCTGATTGCACAGCCGGACCTCGGCCAGACGGTGCTGCTTGCCGGCACTTGGGGCGCGATGTTCTTTATCGCCGGCCTTTCATGGCTGTGGATCCTCGTGCTCGGCGGGGTTGCCGCAACGGGAATGGTGGGCGCCTATTTCGTGTTCCCGCATGTGGCGGGGCGCATCAACCGGTTCCTTACCGGAGAGGGCGACACGTTCCAGGTCGATACAGGCCGCGAGGCGATCATTCGAGGCGGTTGGTTCGGTCAGGGGCCGGGCGAGGGCACTGTCAAACGCATTCTTCCCGACAGCCATACCGACTTCGTCTTTTCCGTCCTTGCCGAGGAATTCGGCATCGTGCTCTGTGGTGTGCTGGTAACGATCTTCGCCTTCATTGTGATCCGGGCGCTGATGCAGGCGATGCGCGACCACGATCCGTTCCAGCGTTTCGCAGTCAGCGGACTGGCGATTCTGATCGGCTTCCAGTCGACGATCAATATCGCGGTGAATCTGCAGCTGATGCCGGCCAAGGGCATGACGCTGCCTTTCGTTTCCTATGGCGGCTCGTCGATGATTGCGGTGGCGCTGACAGCTGGCATGCTGCTGGCGCTGACCCGGCGCAGGCCGGAGACACGTGCCGGGCGGATCCAGTTCCACGCTACCTCGCATTTCCAGCCGGCAGCCTAGGATCCGCTTATGGCCAAGGGCACAATTCTGATCTCTGCCGGCGGAACCGGCGGCCATCTGTTCCCGGCGGAAGCGCTGGCCTATGAGCTCAAGGCGCGCGGCTGGAACGTCCCACTGGCGACCGACGAGCGGGCGACTCGCTATGCGGACCGGTTCCCCGAGGACAAGCTGCACGTCATTCATTCGGCCACGCCGTCGGGCAAGAACCCGTTCAAGGTCATCGGGGCGGTCTGGTCGCTCTTCAAGGGGATGCGCCAGTCGAGCGCCTTGCTCAGGATCATTAAGCCGAAGGCCGTGGTCGGTTTCGGCGGCTACCCGACCGTGCCGCCGCTGTGGTCGGCGGCGGGGCATTTCCCGACCGTCATCCATGAGCAGAACGCAGTCATGGGACGCGCCAACAAGATGCTGTCCAGCCGTGTGACGGCGATCGCCGGTGGTTTTCTGAAGGCGGACGGCGCACTGGCCGACAAGATCGTAGAGACCGGCAATCCGGTGCGGCCAGCGGTGATCGCGGTCTCGGGCAAGGCCTACCAAGCGCCGGCAAAATCGGGTCCACTCAGGCTTGTCGTGTTTGGCGGCAGCCAGGGCGCGCGGTTCTTTTCAGACACGGTCCCCGAGGCGATTGCCTTGTTGCCCGAGGCTTTTCGGAGCCACATCGAGATCGTTCAACAGGCGCGGCCGGAAGATGAAGCGCGGGTCAAGGCGCGCTATGCGGAACTCGGGGTGAAAGCCGAGGTCGCCCCGTTTTTCACCGATCTGCCCGAGCGTATCGCGGCGGCGCATCTGGTCATGTCGCGGTCCGGCGCCTCGACCGTGTCGGAAATCGCCGCCATCGGCCGGCCAGCGATATTCGTGCCGTATCCGCATGCGCTCGATCATGATCAGGCGGCAAATGCCGAGGCTCTGGAGGCGGCCGGCGGCGCCCTGGTGCGCCGACAGGATATGCTCGATGCCCAGTCGACATCCGCCCTCTTTGCCGAGCTTCTCGGCGATCCCGACAGGCTTCAGGCCATGGCCGCCGCGGCACTGAAGGCGGGCACGCCCGAGGCCACCGCCTTGCTTGCCGATCTGGTAGAGGCTATTGCCTCCGGTCAAAGCGCCGCCCGGTTCAAGGCCGGCTGACAAACGAAAACAGGACAGTTTTTCATGAAGATGCCGCAGACAATCGGCCTGGTGCATTTCGTCGGGATCGGCGGCATTGGCATGAGCGGTATCGCCGAGGTGCTGCACAATCTCGGCTACCAGGTTCAGGGCTCCGACCAGTCGGACAACGCGAACGTGCAGCGGCTGAGGGAGAAGGGCATCACGGTTTTCGTCGGCCATTCGGCCGATAATCTCGGTGACACCGAAGTCGTCGTCGTCTCGACAGCGATCAAGCGCGACAATCCGGAACTTGTCGCTGCGCGCGAGAAGTTCCTGCCGATCGTGCGACGCGCCGAAATGCTGGCTGAGATCATGCGGTTCCGCAACGCAGTCGCCATCGGCGGCACGCATGGAAAAACGACAACAACCTCGATGGTGGCGACCTTGCTGGAAGCCGGCGGGTTGGATCCGACGGTTATCAATGGCGGCATCATCAACGCATATGGCACCAATGCCCGTATGGGCGAGGGCGAGTGGATGGTGGTCGAAGCCGACGAGAGCGACGGCACCTTTCTCAAACTACCGGCCGACATAGCGGTGGTCACCAATATCGACCCGGAGCATCTCGATCATTACGGCTCCTTCGACGCCGTTCGCGATGCCTTCCGGCATTTCGTCGAGAACGTGCCTTTCTACGGCTTCGGCGTGATGTGCATCGATCACCCGGAGGTACAGTCGCTCGTTTCGCGCATCATTGACCGGCGGATCGTCACCTATGGCGAGAACCCGCAGGCCGATGTGCGGTTCTCCGGACATCGGATGGATGGTGCGACATCGGTTTTCGACGTGACGATCCGCGATCGCAAGAGCGGTGCGGTGACGGAGATACGAGAGTTGCGGCTGCCGATGCCGGGCCGGCACAACGTTTCCAACGCAACAGCAGCAGTCGCAGTGGCCCATGAACTGGGCATGGATGCCGAGGGCATCAAGCGGGGCCTTTCCGCGTTTGGCGGGGTCAAGAGGCGTTTTACGCCGACCGGGACGTGGAACGGCGTGCGCATTTTCGACGATTACGGACACCACCCCGTCGAGATCAAGGCGGTGCTGCACGCGGCGCGCGACGCGGCGGGCGAAGGGCGCGTCATCGCGGTGATGCAACCGCATCGCTTTACAAGGCTTCACGATCTGTTCGACGATTTCGCGGCCTGCTTCAATGAGGCCGAAACCGTGATGGTGGCGCCTGTCTATGCGGCCGGCGAGCAGCCGATAGAAGGGGTAGGGGCTGCCGAACTTGTGTCGCGGATGAAGGCCGGCGGCCATCGCGACGCGCGCCTGATCGACGGACCAGAGGCGGTAGCGCCGATCATCCGGGACATTGCCAAGCCAGGCGACTTCGTCATCTTCCTCGGCGCGGGAAACATTACCCAGTGGGCCTATGAATTGCCGAAGGAGTTGGGGGGCGAACCGGCCTCATGACGGCGATCGATGGTGAGAAGCTCCTCGAGACGCTATCGGGGCAGTTGGGCGACGTGACAGGGCGGCTGACGCCGAATGCGCCGATGGACCAGATTACCTGGTTCGCGGTTGGCGGGCCGGCCGAATTGCTCTTCCAGCCGGCCGATCCGGACGATCTGGCTAGATTTCTGAAAGCATTGCCCGAGGACGTGCCCGTTACGGTCGTCGGATTGGGGTCCAACCTGCTGGTGCGCGACGGTGGCATTCCGGGCGTCGTGATCCGCCTTTCGGCGAAGGGGTTCGGGCAGGCCGAGGCGATCTCGGAGACGCGCATTCGGGCCGGGGCGGCGATCCCGGACAAGCGCTTGGCCAAGGCTGCGCTCGAAGCGGGCATAGGCGGCTTCCATTTCTATCACGGCATACCGGGCGGCCTCGGCGGAGCGCTCAGGATGAATGCGGGCGCGAACGGCGTCGAGACGCGTGACAGGGTGGTCGAGGTCTATGCGGTCGACCGGCAGGGCGGCAAACACACCTTCTCCATCGCGGATATGGGTTACACCTACCGGCATTCGGACGCACCGGCGGACGTCATTTTCACCGGGGCCCTTTTCGAAGGCTACAGGGAAGAGCGTGAGACGATCCAACGGGAAATGGATGCCGTTCAGCACCATCGCGAGACGGTGCAGCCCATCAAGGAGAAGACCGGCGGCTCGACATTCAAGAATCCGCCCGGCACGTCGGCCTGGAAGGAAGTCGACAATGCCGGCTGCCGCGGGCTGATGATCGGCGGCGCCCAGATGAGCCCGATGCATTGCAACTTCATGATCAATACCGGGACGGCGACTGGCTACGATCTCGAAACGCTTGGCGAAACCGTGCGTCAGAGAGTTCGGGAGAATTCCGGCGTGCGGCTGGAATGGGAGATCAAGCGGATCGGCCTGTTCAAGCCGGGACAGGAAGTCCAGGAATTCATGGGGCAGATGCTTTAGGGCGCCTCTCTGCTTCAAATCGGTTTCAACGGTCCATATCGCCGGTCCGAAGAAAGGGATGTTGTCTCGGCAGTTCACAGTCCATGCTTTTTAGGCAAATGTTCGCTGACGATCGCGATCAACGGGCGATCCGGTTTCGACCGGCGTTCTTGGCCTCGTACAGTTTGTCGTCGGCCCGCGTTAACAGCTTTTCGGGCGTATCATCAGGGCAAAACTGCGAGATGCCGAAGGAGGCCGTCAGCTGGCCGATCGGCGTCTTGCCCTCGGACAGGACGAGCCGGGATTTTTCCAGCTGATCCATGATGTGGCTACACAGCGCATGCGCCTGCTCGATCCTCGTCTCGGGCAGGATGAGCGCGAATTCCTCGCCGCCATAGCGCGCCGCGAGATCGCGGCCCTTCACATTGCTCATCAGAATGGCGGCGAAGTAGCGAAGCACGTCGTCGCCGACAATATGGCCATGCGTGTCGTTGATCCGCTTGAAGTGATCGATATCGATGATGACGAGGCACATGGGCGAACCATGCGCGCGCGCCTCCGCGATTTCGCGTGCGAGGGATGTCTCGAAATAGCGCCGGTTGGCGAGATTGGTCATCGAATCGCGCATTTCCTTCTCGCGCGATTTCTCAAGGTTGGCGCGCAGCTTGCGGACCTGGGCGCGGGTCTGGGTCAGGCTTTCGTTGAGCTTGACCGTTTCCGAACGCATCTTGGCGTTTTCGCTGAGCAGGAACTGGATGGCTGTGCGCACCTGCGCCGGCGAAGCCCTGTCGTCCAACGACGTCGCCGTGTTTTTCAGGGATCCCGAATAATTCTCGCTGGAGGTAAGGTGGCCCTGGACGAGCTTTGCAATTTCCGCCATTTCGCGATCGAGGTGGCGACTCAGCAGTTCCTGGTGCTTGCGGTCCTGTTCGGTCGCCAGCAGATACTCCTGGTGCACCTGGTCCAATTCATAGGGCCCGATCGAGCCGCTCTTCTCGATCATTCCGTTGATCTTCGCGGCGACCTCTTCCGGAACGCCCGCGGCATAGGAATACCAGACAGCATAGGTCTTCGGGATGGGTGGCGTCTGATAGGCGTCTGCGAGCATAAGCGCCTTGGCCGCAAGCGCCTCTATTGCCTTGAATTCGGGTGCGCCCGATTGCTTTTCGGCCGTTTCTTCCGGCTTGGCGGGAGCGGATTTCATGAAGTCAAGCATGGGCCGTTACCAGTTTCGTCAGCTTGGTCGCGCTCAGGCGGCAGACCGGGTTTCATCGGAGATGGCCGTTTCGACAGTGCCGACGGCCCAATTGGTGATCTTGTCCTGAAGTTCCGTGTTCTGCGCACGCAGTCCGGCGATCTCGGCGTTGATCTTTTCTTCTTCCTGCCGGCGGATCTCCTCGAGCTTCGCCTTCAGGCCCTCGTTTTCCTCGATCAGCGCGGTATGGGTGGGGCCGAGATATGTCTCCATGCGCGCTTCCGTAGCCGCGATCTTCTGCTCGAGCTCTTCCTTTTGCTTTTCCAATGCCGCTGTGTGGCCGGCGTGTCTTGCGGCGGCGTTCTTGCCACTGGCGAAGGAATAGAGCGAAACCGACAGGATGATCAGGACGAGCATCGGCACGATCATGACATGCAGGGAATGGGTCAGGTCGACGAAGCCGAGGTCATGCATTCCCGCGACCATGACCGTCAGGGCGATCGCGAAACAGCCGAATCCTGCGACTTGTAGAATCGTCATCATCATCGAGCTGCCGCCGGCGGCAGATGCCGACTGGTCGATTGCTTTTGCGGCCGGTTTCTTGGCCATGGTCTGTCCCCCGTCATCCCCGAACGCCTGTATGTCCCGACGGCCGGCCGCCGCTTCGCGCATGTCGCGCAAACGCTGCCGGTGAAGCCATTTCACATGAAGGGTGTCCGGTTCCATGCCGGACGCGGGGCGGCGTCATGCCGCCTGATGGCGCAATTTTGATGCTTCCGACCATAAAGGTGGGGTTTTAAGAAAGCTCGAAGTCTCATGGTTAACGTTCCGGAAGCGCGGCTGTTTCCGGTTCAATCAGTGCGAAATGCGTGGAACCGGATGTCAAAATCGGGCATAGCGCCGCAATGACCGAAAGCATCGAACACCATCGCATGGCAGCCGCGGCAGCCCGCGCGGCCTCGGCGGCCGCGGGTTGGGGCGGGCATTTGCGCGCCACGCTGGCGCTCGGCGTACCGCTGGTCGGATCGCAGATCGGGCTGATGCTGATCAATACCACCGACACCGTCATGCTTGGCTGGTATTCGGTTGAGGCGCTGGCGGCCGGCGTTTTGGCGACGCCGTTTTTCTTCGTCGTGATGATATTCGGGTCCGGCTTCAGTCAGGCGGTTCTGCCAATCGCCGCCCAGGCAGAGGGGCAGGGCGACACGCGCGGCGTGCGGCGGGCGGTGCGCATGGGTCTGTGGGTTGCGATCGGCTATTCGGCGTTGGTGATGCCGTTGCTCTGGCATACCGAGAGCATTCTCCTGGCGCTCGGTCAGGCCCCCGGCGTCGCGGCGCTTGCAGGTGAGTATATGCGGATTGCGCAATGGGCGATGTTCCCCGCGCTTGCTGCGCAGGGATTGCGCGCTTTCCTTTCGGCAATCGAAAGGCCGCGCATCATTTTCTGGTCGACAGTCGCGGGAGTTGTGCTCAACGCGCTGCTGAACTGGGCGCTGATTTTCGGCAATTGGGGCGCACCGGAAATGGGCGTGCGCGGAGCGGCAATCGCCTCGCTTGGCACCACGGCGCTTACCTTCGCGGTGCTCGCCGTCCATGTCGTGCTGGATCGCAAGGCGGCGGACTACGAGATCTTCGCGCGTTTCTGGCGGCCGAATTGGCCGGATCTGCGCGATGTGCTGCGCATCGGCGTGCCTATATCGATCACAATTCTCGCCGAGACGGCGATGTTCGTGTTTGCCTCGGTGATGATGGGATGGCTCGGCGTGGTCCCGCTTGCCGCGCATGGCATCGCGCTGCAATTCGCCTCGATCGCCTTCATGGTGCCGCTCGGCATGTCGCAGGCGGCGACCGTTCGCATCGGCAGGGCGCTTGGGCGCGGCGATGCGCTGGCGCTCAATCGCGCGGCGGGATCGGCGATGATGATCTGCCTTGTTTTTGCGTTGATGAGCGGGCTCCTTTTCTGGACGGTGCCGGCGCCGCTGATCTCGCTTTTCCTCGATACATCCGACGCCAAGGCGGCGGATGTCATGGCCTATGCAGTGCCGTTGCTGGCGATAGCGGGCGTCTTTCAGCTCTTTGACAATGGTCAGGCGGTGGGAGTGGGTCTCCTGCGTGGCTTGAAGGACACGCGGGTGCCGATGCTGCTCGCCATTTTCTGCTATTGGGGCATCGGTTTCCCGACGGCCTACGTGCTTGGCTTCGTCTTCGATTTCGGCGGCGTCGGCGTCTGGACCGGGCTCGCCACCGGGCTCGCCTTTGCTGCGGTTTTCATGAATGGCCGGTTCCTTATCCTGCGTCCGGGATTGGACTAGATAGACGACGTAAGATCCATTCCGGTTTCTGTTTTTCCCTCCGCGCTCTTGCCAGCGAATCAACTCTCTGATTCTTTTCGACACAGTCCCATGATCGACTGATTCGGACGCCGTATTCGTCCAGTTTGTTCGCGTACCTGCTGCGCGACGACGCTCGGATTCACGCAGCCGGTCAGGGGGCGGGGGAAGAAGGGGAAGCAATGACCGAGTCCACGCGTAAGCATGTCGCAGTCCTGTTGGGGGGATTTTCATCAGAGCGGCCCGTCAGCCTGATGTCCGGCAATGCCTGCGCGGACGAACTGGAACGGTGCGGCTACGAGGTCACTCGTCTCGATGTGGGACACGATGTGGCTCAGCAGCTTGCGGATCTTAAGCCGGACGTGGCCTTTAATGCGCTGCACGGCCCCTTCGGCGAGGACGGCCTGATCCAGGGCATCCTCGAATATCTGGAGATCCCCTATACGCATTCCGGTGTCATGTCGGCGGCCGTCACGATGGATAAGGACATGGCCAAGCGTGTCGCGCGGACGCATGGCATTCCCGTCGCCGAATCCAGGGTGATGAACCGTCACGATTTTACCTCCGTCCATCCGATGAAGCCGCCTTATGTGGTCAAGCCGGTGGCGGAAGGCTCAAGTTTCGGCGTGGTGATCGTCAAAGAAGCCCAGCCGCATCCGCCGCAGATCGTGACTTCGCCAGAGTGGAAATATGGCGATCGCGTCATGGTGGAGCGCTACGTTCACGGCCGCGAGCTGACCTGCGCCGTGATGGGCGATGTGGCGCTCGGCGTGACAGAGATCATCCCGCAGGGACACCAGTTCTACGACTACGATTCGAAATATGTTGCAGGCGGATCAAATCATGTGTGTCCGGCGGAAATTTCACCAAATATTTACCAAACAATAACCAAGCTGGCGCTCAAAGCACATCAAGCCTTTGGGTGCCGGGGCGTGACCCGTTCCGACTTCCGCTACGATGACCGGTTTTCCCCGAACGGGGAGGTGATCTGGCTGGAAATCAACACCCAACCCGGGATGACAGCGACATCGCTGGTTCCGGAACTGGCCGAATATGCCGGGCACTCCTTCGGGGAGCTCTTGAGTTGGATGGTGGAGGACGCATCTTGTTTGCGTTGACAGGGAAAAGCCGGGGAAAGAGCCGCATCGCGCCGAAGCGTCGCGAGCTTGACGGCCGCCTTGTTGTGCCGCGCATGCTGCGCCGGCCGGCTCGCCTGTTCTCCAAGATCTTCGCCGGCGACATCACGGTGCCGCGTTACGCGGAAGCGGCGGGTCTTGCCTCGATCTTCGCCGCGACAGCGATCTATGGCGCTGTCGCCGGCGGTCAGTTCGGGGCCTTGGCGAACGACATGACGGCGAAGCTCGGCTTTGCCATTTCCGAGATCGAGATTTCCGGGCAGGTCAACACGTCTGAGATCGCTGTGATCGAGGCGCTGGGGCTGAACGAATCGACCTCTCTTGCGACGCTGGATGTGCGCGATGCGCGCGAGACGCTGCAGGGTTTGCCCTGGGTGGAGAAGGCGGAAGTTCGCAAGGCCTATCCTGACAAGCTGGAAATTCGCGTTACCGAACGCCACGCCTTTGCGATTTGGCAGGCGGGCGAGTCGCTGTCGCTGATCGAGCGCGATGGCCGAGTGATCGGAACGTATGCCGGATATGGTTTCAACGATCTGCCGCTGGTGGTCGGGCCAGGCGCGGCAACCGCGGCTTCGCCGTTCATGGAGTTGCTATCGGCCTATCCGTCTTTCGCGAACCAGGTGAAGGCACTGATCCATGTCGGCGAGCGCCGCTGGGATGTTCGGCTCGCCAATGGCATCACGGTCAAGCTGCCCGCCGACCAGCCGGCGGCGGCTGTCGAAAAACTTCTGGCGATGGATGCGGTCAACCAGATCCTGTCGCGCGATATCGCGTCGATCGACCTGCGCCTGACGGACCGCACGACCGTGGCGCTGACTGAGAACGCGATGGCGCGGCGCGCCACCGCTCTGAAGGCGCGCGAAAAGGCCATCAAGGCCGCAGCACGGCGGAGCAATATCTGATGCCGACCAAGTCCCGCGCGCCCGAACAGAAAAAGCCCCGGCGGTCCACCGTCCTCACCGTGCTCGATATAGGCAGCACCAAGACGGTCTGCGTAATCGCCCGGATGACTCCATGCGAGACCGGCCAATACCTGCATGGGCGGACCCATTCGCCGGAAGTGATCGGCATCGGGCATACCAAGTCGCACGGGATCAAGTCCGGCCTGATCAACGATCTGGACGCGGCGGAGCAGTCGGTTCGCCAGGCTGTCGATGCGGCGGAGCGGATGGCCGGGGTTACGGTGGATTCGATCATCGTCAATGTCGGCGCGGGACGACTGGCCAGCCATATGTCGAGCGCTGCGATCGATCTCGACGAGGGGCGACCGATCTCCAAATCGGACATCCAGAAGGTGCTGAAGGCGGGCGTCGCGCGCGCCTCCAATGTCGACCGGACGGTCTTGCACATGCTGCCTGTCGATCATGTCCTCGACGGCGAACGCGGCATTGTCGATCCGCGTGGCATGATCGGGCGTCAATTGTCGCTCAACATGCATGTCCTGACCGCCGATGCGGCTCCCTTGCGCAATGTCGAGATCTGCATCAATCGCGCGCATCTGAGCGTCGAGGCGATGGTCGCGACACCTTATGCCAGCGGACTCGCGGCGCTCGTGGATGACGAACTCGATCTCGGTTGCGCCTGCATCGACATGGGCGGCGGGACGACCTCGGTCGCGATCTTCGCGGATCGTGCCTTCATTCATGCCGATTCGATCCCTGTCGGCGGCCATCATGTGACGATGGATATCGCTCGGGGCTTTTCCTGCCGGCTCGAGGATGCCGAACGGCTGAAGGGGATGCAGGGCTCCGCGCTGGCAACGCCGGCGGACGAACGCGATGTCATTCAGGTGCCGGCGATCGGCGAAGACGATTACGGTCAGGCGACGCAAGTCCCGCGCAGCCTGCTCAACCGTATAATCGCGGCACGAGTGGAAGAGACCCTGGAGATGCTGCGCGATCGTATCAACAAGTCGGGCTATTCGAGCGTCGTCGGCAAGCGTGTCGTGCTGACGGGTGGCGCTGCGCAACTGACCGGCCTGCCGGAACTGGCGCGACGCATTCTGGGTCGAAATGTGCGGGTCGGACGCCCGCTCGGCATCAGCGGTCTTCCGACGGCGGCCAAGGGGCCGGCCTTCGCCGCGGTTGCGGGGCTGATGATCTACCCGCAGGTGGCCGGGGACGACCACAGCGCGATGCGATTCTCAAATCCGTTCCGACTGGCCGGGACGGGCACGGACGGGCCGCTGGGGCGCATGACCCAGTGGCTGAAGGACAGTTTCTAAGGAAAACCGCGGGCGACGCCCGCGTACGGATGTGGCGGCGCATCCGGCATCAGAAAGGATGGAAGAAATGACGATCAATCTCAAAAAGCCGGACATCACCGAACTGAAGCCGCGCATCACCGTTTTCGGTGTTGGCGGCGGCGGCGGCAATGCGGTCAACAACATGATCAATGCCGGCCTTGAGGGCGTCGATTTCGTGGTCGCCAACACCGACGCGCAGGCGCTGTCGATGAACAAGGCGGAACGGATCATCCAGATGGGCCTCGGCGTCACCGAGGGCCTCGGCGCGGGATCGCAGCCGGATGTCGGCCGCGCCTCCGCTGAGGAGTGCATCGATGAGATCAACGATCACTTGAATGGCACTCACATGTGCTTCGTCACTGCCGGCATGGGCGGCGGCACGGGCACGGGTGCGGCCCCTGTAGTCGCTTCTGCTGCCCGCGAGCGCGGCATCCTCACCGTCGGTGTCGTCACCAAGCCGTTTCATTTCGAGGGCCAGCGGCGTATGCGTACCGCCGAAGCCGGCATCGAGGAACTGCAGGCCTGCGTCGATACGCTGATCGTCATCCCGAACCAGAACCTGTTCCGCATCGCCAATGACAAGACGACCTTCGCGGACGCCTTCGGCATGGCCGATCAGGTTCTCTATTCCGGCGTCGCCTGCATCACCGACCTGATGGTCAAGGAAGGCCTGATCAATCTCGACTTCGCCGATGTTCGCTCGGTGATGCGTGAGATGGGCAAGGCGATGATGGGCACGGGCGAGGCATCCGGCGAGGGCCGCGCGATGACCGCCGCCGAAGCCGCGATCGCCAATCCGCTGCTCGACGAGACTTCGATGAAGGGCGCACGGGGCCTGCTGATCTCGATCACCGGCGGCCGCGACATGACGCTGTTCGAGGTCGACGAGGCCGCGACGCGTATTCGCGAGGAAGTCGACCAGGACGCCAACATCATTCTCGGCGCGACCTTCGACGAATCGCTGGAAGGCATCATCCGCGTATCCGTGGTGGCGACCGGCATCGAGGCGCAGGCTTCGGAAATCGGCGCGCCGGTAACCGAACTGCGCGCCCAGCCGCGCCCCGCGCCGCAGCCGGCGATTACGCGTCCGGCGACTGCTCAGCCGGCGCCAGCCGCCTCCACGACCGCATCGGCTTCGTCGACAATCGCGCCGGCCTCCCAGCCTGCCTCTCCGGCGCTGTCGCCGGCACCGAAGGCCGAACTGGCGTCCGAAAGCGTCAGCGAGGTGATTCGCGAAACCGAGCGCGACATGGCCGCTTTCGAACAGAAAGCCGCCGCCGCTCCCGCACGACCGGCTCCGGAATTCAAGCCGCAGAGCCGCCTGTTCACATCCGCGCAGCAGCCGATGCGTGCCGCGCCGGCGACCGCGCCGGTGATGCAGGAGCCGGAACCTCAGCCGCAACCGCAGCGTTTCCAACCGCAGCCGGAGTTGCGCGAATCGCCGCGCATGCCGCGGGTCGAGGACTTCCCGCCGATGGTTCAGGCCGAAGTCGACTCGCATGTGACGCGTCCGCACGCGGAAGAGGATGACGAGCGAGGTCCGCTCGGACTACTGAAGCGTCTCACGCACGGGCTTTCGCGTGAGGAAAAGGCCGCGGTTTCACCGAAATTGCGGCCGGCCGATCACGGTCTTGCCCAAGGGCAGCCGGAACCGCGCCGGCAGCTTTCG
>PAKZ01000034.1 GCA_002706335.1 Ahrensia sp. | reverse complement strand
TTTGCGTGCTCACGGCAGTTCCCGCTGCGCGGGAACGCCTCCGCATGGGCGGCCAAAAGTGGCCGACGCGCGGTCGCGCTTGCGGGCTCCGCCCGAAGGCTCCCACTCTCCACCCTTGTGGGGGAGAAAGCAAAAGCTTGGGTTTAGCGACAGCTAAGCCCTTAGCTTTTGCAAGAGGGGGGTCGAGATGTCGGCCATCAACAAAACGGATTAACGCCCGGGTTCTTTGAATACGCAAACATCGAGGATTTGGCGAGCCGCGGAGCGAAGCCGTCAGCGCAAGATCGGGAGCATTGCCCGCGCTCAGCCCTTCGCGCGCGGATGCGCTCGCAGGAACCGCCATTCGTGCCAGACGAGCACGATGATGAAGATGTCGAACGCCGTCAGGGCGATGAGCGCGGGCGAGTGGGTGTGCGAGTAGCGATACAGCTGATAGGCGATGAACGCGGCAAGCACGGCCAGCGACGAGGGATAGGCCCAGAGCTTCTCGCGCAGCAAGGCCGCCACGAGCAGGACCTTCACCAAACCGTGGCTCAGAAGATAGAACGCATAGAAGGACTGGGCCGAGACGGACAGGTGCTGCGCCGCGGAGAGCAGATAATTGGCGATGACATCGTGCGGATCTTCCCGCAGCTCATGCTGCGTCAGGATGCCGACCCAGTGGATGATCGCCGCCGACGGAACGAAATAGAGCGCCAGGCCGCTCAAACACTCGACAAGCGCGTGCACCCCCTTGAGGACAACGCTTATCTCGAAGATCCGGTGAATGCTGCGTTCGTTCATCGTGTCGCGACAGTCCCAAACCCCGGCGTGGCGGCGTCAGCGCGAATATTTGATGAACGGCGTCAGATTGCCGATCCGGTCGTAGAGCTTGCGCGCCGTGGCGTTGAAGTCTTGGGTGAGCCAGTAGACGGCCGGGCAGCCCTCCGCGTCGGCGGCGGCGTAGACCGCCTCGATCAGCGCCCGGCCGATGCCCTTTCCGCGTACATCCGGATCGGCGTAGAGATCCTGCAGATAGCAGACATTCTCGATTTTCCAGCCATGGCGGTGGAACAGGTAATGGACGAGGCCGACCGGCCGGCCGCGGTCGATCGCGATCAGGCCGTGGAATTCGTTCGGCGCGCCGGCGTTGCCGGCGAGCATTCGGTCGAAGGAGGAGCGGTAGACCTCCTCCGTAACGGAGGATTCGTAGAACTCCAGATAGGCCGTCCACAGCCGCCGCCACTCCGCTTCGTCGCCGGCTTCAAGCGGGCGGATCGTCAGTTCGTCAGCCATGGCGGTGCTTCCCGATTTCCGACAGATCGTATTCGGTGGTCTGATAGACCTGGTTGATCCAGTTGCCGAACAGCAGGAAGGCGTGGCTGCTCCAGCGGTTGAGCGGGACCTTTTCCGGGTCGTTGCCGGGGAAGTAATTCACCGGCACGTCGATCGCGGTGCCATTGGCGATGTCGCGGAAATACTCGTCGGCAAGCGTCGTGGAATCATATTCGACATGGTTGAAGATATAGAGCCGGTTGCATTTGCGCTCGGCGATCAGGCACAGCCCGGTGTCGTCGGATTCCATCAGCACGTCCAGCCCCATATCCGCCGCGATGTCGGCGCGGCGCACCTCGGTCCAGCGCGACACGGAGATCTGGAAGTCGTCCGAAAAGCCCATCAGATAGGGCGAGGACGGGTTGAGATTGCGGTGCCGGTAAACGCCGAAGGCCTTCTTGGGCAGCGTATATTTCGGCACGCCGTGGAAGTGCCAGATCGCCGCCATCGCGCCCCAGCAGATGTTGAAGGTCGAATGGACGTTGGTCTCGGTCCAGTCGAGGATCTGCTGCAACTCGTCCCAATAGGTGACCTCCTCGAAGGGCAGGGTCTCGATCGGCGCGCCGGTGATGATGAAGCCGTCGAACTTGCGGTGCTTCACCTCCTCCCAGGTGTGGTAGAAGGACAGCAGGTGCTCTTCGGGCGTGTTCTTCGGCTGGTGGCCGCCGACGCGAACCAGGGTCATCTCCACCTGCAGCGGCGTCGAGCCGACGAGGCGGGCGATCTGCGTCTCGGTCTTGATCTTGTTCGGCATCAGGTTGAGCAGGCCGATCTGCAACGGGCGGATGTCCTGGCGCAGCGCCGTCGTGTCGTCCATGACCATGACACCCTCGCGCACGAGAATGTCGCGGGCGGGAAGCTGGTCTGGAATACGGATCGGCATGGCAGTCGTCTCTCACTCAAACAAAAAACCGGCCGCGAATGTCGCTGCCGGTCGGGACGTTTTTCAAAATTTCGTCTCGGCCCTTTAGCGAGTTTTTTTACGTGGCTGCAAGCCGGCCGGCCAAATCACCACGGGGCGATAGATATGCCTGAAAGGGCATGCGGTCAATGCTTTGGGCTGCGCTCACCCGCCGCGCTGCCTTGCAAGAAAGGCGAGTCGCTCGAACAGATGCACGTCCTGCTCGTTCTTGAGCAGGGCGCCGTGCAGTTTCGGCAGGGCGTTCTTCGCTTCGCCGCGCAGCGTCTCCGGCTCCACGTCGTCGGCGACCAGCAGGCGTATCCAGTCGAGCACTTCCGATGTCGACGGTTTCTTCTTCAGCCCCGCAATATCGCGGATTTCGTAGAACTGGGTCAGCGCGGCATGGACAAGATTTTGCTTGATGCCGGGATAGTGGACGTCGACGATCGCCTTGAGCGTCTCGAAATCCGGGAACTTGATGTAGTGGAAGAAACAGCGGCGCAGGAAGGCGTCCGGCAGTTCCTTCTCGTTGTTCGAGGTGATGATGATGATCGGACGGTGGTTCGCGCGGATCGTCTCGCCGGTCTCGTAGACAAAGAACTCCATCCGGTCGAGTTCCTGCAGCAGATCGTTCGGAAACTCGATATCGGCCTTGTCGATCTCGTCGATCAGCAGCACGGTGCGCTTGTCGGCGGTGAACGCTTCCCACAATTTGCCGCGCTTGATGTAGTTGGTGATGTCCTCGAAACGGGGATCGCCGAGCTGGGAATCGCGCAGCCGCGAGACCGCGTCATATTCGTAAAGACCCTGCTGCGCCTTGGTGGTCGACTTGACGTGCCATTCGATCAGATCGAGGTCCAGCGCCGCGGCAACCTGCTTGGCCAGTTCGGTCTTGCCGGTGCCCGGTTCGCCCTTGACCAGGAGCGGCCGTTCCAGCCGGATCGCCGCGTTGACGGCGACGGTAAGATCCTTCTCGGCGACATAGGCATCGGTGCCTTCGAACAGCATGCGATCGTTCCTTTTTGTATCCGGTCCTGTCTTAGGCATCGGGGCCCGGCCGGGCAAGCGGGCGGCGGAGATTCGATCCGGTCGCGTCTGTGACACATCGCACATCGCGTGACTGCCGATGTTGATAGTTGGTCAAAGCCGGAGGGCGGGGGCGCACCCACCTTCCGGTGGCGGGAGGCCTTGAACGGTCCAAGATTGCCCCACGGATCGAACGGGGCCTCCCTTTCCTCTCCCGGTCGCGTCAGCGCGTGGGAACCGGCGTCTCGCCGCGATAATCGTAGAAGCCGCGGCCCGTCTTGCGGCCCAGCCAGCCGGCCTCGACATATTTCACCAGCAGCGGACAGGGCCGGTATTTCGAATCCGACAGCCCGTCATGCAGCACCTGCATGATCGACAGGCAGGTATCGAGCCCGATGAAATCGGCCAGTTCCAGCGGCCCCATCGGGTGATTGGCGCCGAGCTTCATCGCGGTGTCGATCGCCTCGACCGATCCGACGCCTTCATAGAGCGTGTAGATCGCCTCGTTGATCATCGGCAGCAGGATGCGGTTGACGATGAAGGCGGGGAAGTCTTCGGAAACGGTGGTCGTCTTGCCGAGCGTGGCCACATAGGCTTTCGATGCCTCGAAGGTGACGTCCTCGGTGGCGATGCCGCGCACCAGTTCGACCAGCTTCATGCGCGGCACCGGATTCATGAAATGGATGCCCATGAAGCGTTCGGGCCGGTCGGTCGACGCGGCGAGACGGGTGATCGAGATCGACGAGGTGTTGGAGGCGAGCATCGCTTCGGGTTTCAGCACCGGGCAGAGCTTGGAGAAGATGCCGCGCTTGACCTCTTCCTTCTCGCTGGCGGCCTCGATGACGAGATCGCAATCGGACAGATCCTCCAGCGTGCCGACCGGGACAATCCGCGCCGCCGCCGCGTCGGCGTCGGCCTTGTCCATTTTGCCGCCGCCCACTGCGCGATCCATCGCCTCGACGATCTTCGCTTTGCCGGCTTCGGCATTCTCCAGCGAGATGTCATTGAGTTTCACGTCATAGCCGGCGGTTGCGCTAACCTGCGCGATGCCACAGCCCATCTGGCCGGCGCCGATTACGCCGAGTGTCTTGATGCTTCCCGTCATGTCTTCTTGTCTCGCAGGTTCGTAACCGCTGTTTTCCGGTATTCTGCGATTGCTGCGCTGCAATGTAAACCGGGAATATTGTCGCCCGGAGACGGGGCCTTGCAGTTACGTCGCGGTGTCGAGGCCGAGTTCGCGGCGAAGCTTGCGGGTCAACTTCGCGGCGACCAGACGATGGCTTTCGGCGAGGTAGTCCTTCAGCGCTGCGTCATCCATGCTTTCGCCGGACGTCCGCTGGATCCAGGTCATGCCGCGCGAGGCGAGATAGGGGGCCGGGCGCAGGCCGGGCTGCTGCTTCAGTATATCGAATCCGAGTTCGGACACCTTGAAGGTCACGGCGAGTTCGTCGCCCGCGCTCCAGCCGGCGATGGCGAAGACCTTGCCGCCGACCTTCCAGACATGCGCATCGCCCCACTGGACGACGTGGGTCGTGTGCGGAAGCGAGGCGCAATAGGCGTTGTATTCATCAAGCAACATGGCTCGAACGCTACCCCGGCGCGGCCGCCCGTCCTAGTCGATGAATTCGACTGTTACCCCCTTGCTGACAAGCCTTGCCAGCTCGGCGGCGTCCCAGTTGGTCAGCCGCACGCAGCCATGCGAATTGGTCTTGCCGATGCGATCGGGTTCCGGCGTGCCATGGATGCCATAGGTCGGTTTCGACAGGGCGATCCAGATCGAGCCGACCGGACCATTGGGACCGGGCGGAATGGTCAACACCTTCGTGTTGGTGCCCTGCACGAAATTGATCTTCGGATTGTAGGTGTAGTTGGGATCGAAGGCGACACGTTCGACCTGCACCGTGCCCGATGGTGACGGCGTGTCGGACGAACCGATGGTCGCCGGATAGGCCGCGATCAGTTGCCCCGCCTCATCATAGGCGCGCACTTGCTCATTGGCCTTGTCGGCCTCGATCCGGACGACCGGCTTGTCGACATTGCGGCCGACGGCGGCGACGCGGATGACGCTGCCGGCGCGGTAGAAATTCACGTCGGGATTGAGCTGCTCCAGGTAGCTTTGCGCCATGTGGAAGCGTTCCGCCAGCATCTCCGCCGGCGAGGTGTATGACAGGGCGGTCATCTGCGCCTTTTCGGCGTAGTCCGTGGGAATGCGCTCGGCGAACGGACCCGCCACGTCTTGGGGCGAAATCACGTATTCGATGAATGCCGGCCCGCCGGTGCGTTCCAGTCCCGCGTCGATCGCCGCTTCGTCGCCGGCGGTCAAGGCGACGCCGGTCACGTCGCTCGCGGCCGCCACAGCCTTTCGCACATTGGAGCCCATCTGGCCGTCGATCACGCCCGGTGAGAAACCAAGGCGGTCCAGCAGGATTTGAAGCCTTGCGACCGCCGGTCCCTTGGACGGGACGGCCGGTTCGGGACGCGGCAAGGCGGCTGTTTCGGTGCCGGGTTGCTCTTCGATGCCGGGCGTCGGGCCGTTATCGGGCGCCGGGACGATCTGCGGTTCGGGAGCCTGGCCAGTCGGCGGGATGATCCGCACCTTTGCGTCGGGATCGGGCTCGGCCAGCAATTCGTCGAGGCTGCGGATTTCGGGTTCGCTGCCGCCCGGAGAAACGCCTGGGATCGGGCCCCGCTCCACCGATTCGGGCGCGGGAACGGGGTCGGCGTTGGCATTGCGCGCGCCCGGTGCCGGTTCTGGCGCAGGCGGAAACGTGTTGGGGTCCATTTCCGGCGACGCCGCCAGCGGCGGCAAGACCCGCTCCAGCAGGTTTTGCAGCGGCTGCGGCTCTTCAACCGCGATGATCCGGTTGGTGCGGCGGTCGAAATAGACGCGCCGTCCGTGATTGTCGATGAAGACCCCGACATCGGCCTGCGCGACGGAATAGGTCTGGCCAGTTTGCCCCGCCTGCGCGGAAAGGGCGGACGCCGCCGCCATGGCCGGGGCAAGGAGGAAGAGCAGGCCGATCGTAAGGGAGGTCTTCATGCGGGTTTCCAGGGCACAAAATGATTCCTGCGAGATATAACTGCTCGCACGCGATTTCGTCCCTTCGAAACGCAGGATTTTTCACAATAGCGGCATCAAAAAGGCTGACCCGGCCATTGTCCGGGTCAGATGTCGTTTTTCTGCGAGGGTTCGCGCTTATGCGGCCTCGGACCGGGCGGCCTCGCCCGGCAGGAAGTTCAGGCGGTCGGAGCCCTCGATCACTCGGACGGTCGCCCCGTCCAGGATTTCGCCGCCAAGGATCCGTTCTGCGAGCGGATCCTGGACCTCTTTCTGGATCACACGCTTCAGCGGGCGCGCGCCATAGGCGGGATCGTATCCCTTGTCGGCCAGCCATTTCAGCGCGCCGTCGTCGAACTGCAGAACGATCTTGCGGTCGGCCAGCAGATTTTCGAGGCGCTTGAGCTGGATCCGGACAATGCCGCCCATCTCGGCCTTCTTCAGGCGATGGAACAGGATGACCTCGTCCACGCGGTTGAGGAATTCAGGCCGGAACGAGGCGCGGACCACGGTCATGACCTCATCGCGAACGCTGTCGACATCCTGTCCCTCGCCGAGATTGACGAGATATTCGGCGCCGAGGTTGGAGGTCATGATGATCAGCGTGTTCTTGAAGTCCACGGTGCGGCCCTGTCCGTCGGTCAGGCGGCCGTCATCGAGCACCTGCAGGAGTACGTTGAACACGTCCGGATGCGCCTTTTCGATCTCGTCGAACAGGATCACCTGGTAGGGCCTGCGGCGGACGGCTTCGGTCAGGACGCCGCCTTCCTCGTAGCCGACATAGCCGGGAGGCGCGCCGATCAGGCGGGACACGGAGTGTTTCTCCATGAACTCGGACATGTCGATGCGCACCATCGCCTGCTCGTCGTCGAACAGGAAATCGGCGAGCGCCTTGGTGAGCTCCGTCTTGCCGACGCCGGTGGGGCCGAGGAAGATGAACGAACCGATCGGACGGTTCGGATCCTGCAGCCCGGCGCGGGCGCGGCGCACGGCCCTGGAAACCGACTGGACGGCCTCCGCCTGGCCGACAACGCGCTCGGCGAGTTCGTCTTCCATGCGCAAGAGCTTGTCACGCTCGCCCTCGAGCATCTTGTCGACTGGCACGCCGGTCCAGCGCGAGACGATGTGGGCGACATGGTCGGGCGTGACGGTCTCCTCGACCATCGACCCGGCCGGCGTGTCGCCGCGCCGCTCGGCTTCGACGAGCTTCTTCTCGAGATCGGGAATGCGGCCATAGGCCAGTTCGCCTGCCTTCTGGAACTCGCCCTTGCGCTGGGCGATGGCCAGTTCGTTGCGCGCTTCGTCGAGCTGCCCCTTGAGGTCGGCGGCGGCGCCGAGCTTTTCCTTCTCGGACTGCCACGCGGCGGTCAGGCTGTCGGATTCCTCCTCGAGGCCCGAAAGTTCTTTTTCGAGCTTCGATAGGCGGTCCTGCGATGCCGAGTCCTTTTCCAGCTTCAAGGCCTCGCGCTCGATCTTCAGCTGCATGATGCGGCGGTCGATCTCGTCGAGGGCTTCGGGCTTCGAATCGACCTGCATACGCAGGCGCGACGCGGCCTCGTCGACAAGGTCGATGGCCTTGTCGGGCAGGAAACGGTCGGTGATGTAGCGGTTCGAAAGGGTCGCGGCCGAAACAAGCGCGGAGTCGGAGACACGCACCTTGTGGTGCTGTTCGTATTTCTCCTTCAGGCCGCGCAGGATCGAGATCGTGTCTTCCACGGTCGGCTCCTCGACGAAGACCGGCTGGAAGCGGCGGGCGAGCGCGGCGTCCTTTTCGACGTGTTTGCGATACTCGTCCAACGTGGTCGCGCCGACGCAGTGCAACTCGCCGCGAGCCAATGCCGGCTTCAGCAGGTTGGATGCGTCCATCGCGCCGTCCGCCTTGCCGGCGCCGACCAGCGTATGCATCTCGTCGATGAAGAGGATGATCGAACCGGCAGCCGACTGGACCTCGTTGAGAACCGCTTTCAGGCGCTCCTCGAATTCGCCGCGATATTTCGCGCCGGCGATCAGCGCGCCCATGTCGAGCGCCATCAGTTGCTTGTCCTTCAGGCTCTCGGGCACGTCGCCGTTCACGATACGCAACGCGAGGCCTTCGGCGATGGCGGTCTTGCCGACGCCGGGCTCGCCGATCAGGACGGGGTTGTTCTTGGTGCGGCGCGACAGAACCTGGATCGTGCGGCGGATCTCGTCGTCACGGCCGATAACCGGGTCGAGCTTGCCGTCGCGCGCGTCGGCGGTCAGGTCGCGGGCATATTTCTTCAGCGCGTCGTAGGATTCCTCGGCGCTGGCGCTGTCGGCGGTGCGGCCCTTGCGGATATCGTTGATCGCCTGGTTGAGGGCGGTCGCGGTTACGCCGGCCTTTGACATAATCTCCGAGGTCTTGGCGGACTTCTCCATCGCCATGGCAAGCAGCAGGCGCTCGACCGTGACGTAGCTGTCGCCAGCCTTCTTCGCGACTTCCTCGGCGGTGTTGAGCACCTTCGCAAGCGGCTGGGCCATGTAGAGCTGGCCGTTGCCGCCCTGCACCTTCGGCTGCGCGTTGAGTGCGGCCTCGACGCCGAGACGCACGTCCTTCGTCTTGCCGCCGGCGCGCTCGATAAGCGATGCGGCCAGACCCTCGGTGTCGTCGACGAGGACTTTCAGAAGGTGTTCGGGGGTAAACTGCTGGTGGTCCTGACCCAGCGCGTAAGTCTGGGCGGACTGGATGAAACCGCGGACGCGGTCGGAATATTTCTCAAGGTTCATGTCGGTCTCCAATCGTCCGGAAAGCCTCGTTCGAGCACTGCCGGATCATCGATGACGGGTTCCCGCAAGCGGCAAACCACTGTTCGGACTGAATATGGGAACTGGCGATGGCGAAAAAAAGAGGGGACGGGTGCGACAAGAAGAAACCCGCATCGCGGGGCGATGCGGGTTCGATATTCACCGATTGTCGGGGTTCGGCTCAGGCCTCGGCCGCGACTGCCTTGCTGTCGTCCGGGGACGAATTGTCGCCCCCCTCGGAACCGCTCTCGCCATCCGACGCAGCCTGTTCCTTGGTCGCGCGAGGCTTGCGCGGACGGCGCGCGGGAGCGCGGCGCGGCGCGCTGGCGGCGGCCTGTTCCTGCTCTTCCATCGCCACTTCGACAGGCGTTTCGCCGATCACCGGCTGCGGTGCTTCGGAAGCATCCTCGCCGTTCGGCCTGGCGTCGCCATTGGCAGCCTTGCGTTCCTTGCGCTCGCCGCGATCTTGCCGGTCCTGCCGCTCAGGCCGATCCTGCCGTTCCTGACGGTCGCGACGCTGGCGCTGTTCTCCGCCATTGTCGGAGGATGCGTCCTGCGCCGAATTGTTGTTGTCGTCGCCGCCGTCGTCATTGTCGTCGTCCGACTGCTGACGTTCATCGCGCTGCGCCTGCATTTGAGCCTGCGCGGCCATGATGATGCGGTTGTAGTGTTCGGCGTGCTGGAGATAGTTCTCCGCCATCACACTGTCGCCGGACGAAAGCGCGTCGCGGGCGAGCGTAGCGTATTTGTCGGCGATCACCTGGGCATTGCCGCGGATCTTAACGTCCGGACCGTTGCTCTCGTAATTCCGGGAAAGCGGATTCTGGTTACGCCTGTTGCCCCCGCCGCTGTTGCGATTGCGCTGGCGGCGACCTTGCTGTTGTGGTCTCATCAGACTCTCATGTTGTCATTACAGTGCATACAGAGTGCGCATTGCGCCTGTCCGTTCCGGGCGAAGGTTTCCCCTTACCTCGCCCAGGATTATGAATTGGCTTGTGTGCGTGCCTCTTCGCCGATCTCGCACAATTGATCAACGGGAAGGCGGGTGTCCGCACGGTCACATTCGGGTTTTCCGTTGGGTGCCGGACCAGCGGCCTGATTAGTAAGCCGCTACCAACTAGGTAGCCTTCCGATGGTGCATTGCCAAGTGATTTTTTCACAACAGCATGCAAGTTTCTGTCATTTCACAAAAAAAAGTGCCCGATCGTGGCCCGAATAGTCCTTTCGTATACCGATTCTGCGAAATCCGAGGTCTTCGAAAAGAATCGTCACGTCTTCTTTTTGATCATGACCGATTTCGACTGCGAGCGCGCCCCGGCCGGACATATATGCCGGCGCCTGCTCGGCCAGGATGCGGTAGGCGGCCAGTCCGTCGCCGCCGCCGTCGAGCGCGGCCAACGGGTCATAATCGCGCACATCGCTGTCGAGCGAAGCGATGTCGCCGATGCGGATATAGGGCGGATTGGACAGGATCAGGTCGAATTCGCCGGCAATCGCCTCGAACCAGTCCGAGCGGACGGGTGCGAAGCGGTCTTCCAGTCGAAGTGCCGCGGCATTCTGTTCGGCCGCGTCGAGGGCCTCATCGGAAATGTCGCTGCCGATCGCGACCGTCCCCGGCACCGTTGCGAGAAGTGCGAGCGCGATTGCCCCGGTTCCCGTGCCGAGATCGAGGATGCGGCAGGGGCCGGTCTGGCGGACCGTGTCCTTGACGAAGGGCAGTACGAGGTCGACCAGCGTTTCGGTGTCCGGACGCGGCACCAGGGTCGAGGCGTTGAGCTTCAGCGGCAGGCCGTAGAATTCACGCTCGCCGATGATGCGATGGACCGGTTCACGACGAAGTCGGCGGGCGAGGCAGTCCTCGAAACGCTCGATCAGATCCGGCGGTACGATCCGGCCCGCCTCGGTGATGCGCGACAACACGGTAAAGCCGGTCGCATGTTCGAGAAGCAGGCTCGTGTCCAGATCGGGGGTGACAATGCCGGCTTCGGCGAGCCGCCGCCTCGAATCCTGGAACAGGCCTTCGATCGATTGCGGGGCGATCTCGGCGCTCATGCGGGCTCCTCGGAGAGCAGTTTCGCCTGGTGATCGGCGATCAGCGGATCGATCACGTCGTCGAGTTCGCCCTCCATGACGCGATCCAGCTTGTACAGCGTCAGGTTGATGCGATGGTCGGTCAGCCGGCCCTGCGGGAAGTTGTAGGTGCGGATGCGTTCGGAGCGGTCGCCCGATCCGACTTGCAGGCGGCGCGATTCGGCGCGTTCGTCGGCGGCCTTCTGGCGTTCCATGTCGTAGAGGCGGGCGCGCAGGACCTCCATGGCGCGGGCGCGGTTCTGGTGCTGGGACTTTTCCGCCTGGACGACGACGATGCCGGTGGGGATATGGGTAATGCGGACAGCCGAGTCGGTCGTGTTGACGTGCTGGCCGCCGGCGCCTGATGCGCGCATCGTGTCGATCCGGATGTCCTGGTCGCGAATATCGACATCGACATCCTCGGCTTGCGGCAGGACGGCGACGGTTGCCGCGGAGGTGTGGATACGCCCGCCAGCCTCGGTTTCGGGCACGCGCTGGACGCGGTGGACGCCGGATTCGAACTTCAGCCGCGAGAAGACGCCGCGCCCCGATACCTTGGCGATGATTTCCTTGTAGCCGCCGGCGTCGCCCTCGGAGGCGGAGATGATCTCGATCTTCCAGCCATGGCCGGCCGCGTAGCGCTCGTACATGCGGAAAAGGTCACCGGCGAATAGGGCGGCTTCGAGGCCGCCGGTGCCGGCCCGGATTTCGAGAATGGCGTCCTTGGTGTCGGCGGCGTCCTTGGGCAGCAGCAGGAGCTGGATGTCCTTTTGCAGCGCCTCGATCTTCTCCTCGACTTCCGGCAACTCCATCTCGGCGAGCGCGCGCATGTCGCCATCGGTCGCCTTGTCGGAGAGCAGGATATTCAGGTCGTCGCGTTCGGAGAGCGCGGCGCGATAGGCGTTGATGCGGCCGACAATGTCCTCCAGCTCGGCATATTCCGAGGCGAGCTTCACATAGGTCTCGCTGTCGGGACCGTTCGCCAATTCGCTTTCCAGCATGGCGAAGCGCTTGACCATCAGGTCCATCTTGTCGGCGGGAAGTTCAATCATGCGTCGGTGCGCCGGTCATGCTCTCAGGTGAGGGGAATGTCGTGTTTGTCCGCGAAATCGCGGATTGTCTTTCGCATATCGGTGACGCCGCGGTCGTTTTCAATCGCCTCGTTCAGCGTCGCCGACAGCGCGGCGAGGTCGGTGGCCAGCAGCGCCGCCTTGACTGGGCCGATGCCCGCCGCCGACATCGACAGATCGCGGATGCCGATCGCGGCCAGAGCCAGGGCGGAAACCGGAGATCCGGCGAGTTCGCCGCAAAGCGTCAGCGCGGTGCCGTTTTTCTCCGCGGCACGGACGACGCTGCGCAACGCCCGCAGGAAAGGCCGCGATATCGGTTCGAAGCGGGACGCGATCTGCGGATTGCCGCGGTCGGTGGCGGTCATGAACTGGAACAGGTCGTTCGAGCCGATCGAAACGAAGTCGACGGCGCGCATCAGCGCTTCGAGGTCGAAGAGAAGCGCCGGTACCTCCAGCATCGCGCCGAGCCGCAGCCGTGTCGGCAGGCCATGGCCGAAGCGCGAAAGGTGCTGCACCTCGCGGTTGATGATGGCGCGCGCCTGCTCGATCTCGCCAATATCCGTGACCATCGGCAGCATGATGCGCAATTCGCGGCCCGATGCTGCCTTTAGCAGCGCCCGCAGCTGGGTCCGGAACAGGCCTGGCCGGTCGAGCGACAGGCGGATGGCGCGCCAGCCGAGCGCCGGATTTTCCTCCTGCGGAGCGCCGCGGAAATAGGGCAGCACCTTGTCTCCGCCGATATCTAGGGAGCGGAAGGTCACCGGCTTCTTGCCGGCGGCTTCCAGGACGCTGCTGTAGAGCGCTTCCTGCGCCTCGGCGCGCGGAAAGGTCTCCGCGATCATGAATTGAAGTTCGGTGCGGAACAGTCCGATGCCGACCGCGCCGGATTCGTCGAGCTGCGGCAGGTCGACGAGGAGACCGGCATTCATGTGCAGGTTGAAGCTCTGGCCGTCCTTCGTCATCGAAGGCTTGTCGCGCAGATCGCGATATTCCTGCTGGCGGCGGGCGCGGAAGCGGACCTTTTCAGCATAGGCCGTCTCGACATCCGGCTGCGGGCGCAGATGCACGTCGCCCGACAGGCCGTCGACGATGATCGCGTCGGCGTTTTCCGAGAGCGCCACGATACCCTTGGCCTGGCCCACCACGGGAATGCCCATGGCGCGGGCGACTATGACGACATGGCTCGTTGCCGCGCCGTCCTCGAGCACGAGGCCGCGCAGGTTCTTGCGCGGATAGTCCAGCAGCTCGGCGGCGCCCATGGATCGCGCAACGATGATCGTGTCCGGCGGCAGCTTTTCGTCGCGGCTGGCGGTGTCCTCGCCCATCAATTCGCGCAGCAGGCGGTTGGCGAGATCGTCGAAATCGCTCATGCGCTCGCGCAGATAGGGATCGGAGACAACCGACATGCGGGCGCGCATGTCGCTCTGGACCTTCTCGACGCTCGCCTCGGCCGTCAGGCCGTTGCGGATCGCTTCCTCCAGCCGCCGCACCCAGCCCTTGTCATGGGCGAACATCCGGTAGCTCTCCAGCACGTCGCGGTGTTCGCCCTCGAAGGCGATCTCGCGACGCGCCAGCATGTCGTCGATCGTCAGGCGCAGCGAGGAAAGCGCGGAGGCGAGGCGCTCGATTTCGGTGTCGCTGTCCTCGTTGAACAGGTTGGTGACGACGATGCGCGGTTCATGCAGGACGACGTGGCCGAGGCCGATGCCTTCGGCGAGCGCCTGTCCGTTGGAGGTGACAGGCCGGGTCAGGTCGAGCTCGATACCGGCCGTCGAGAGGCGTTTCAGGTCGCCGGCGGCGATCAGTTCGCCGAGCACCATGGCTGTTGTTTCGAGCGCCTCGACCTCGTCCTCGCCATAGACGCGGTGTGCCTCGTTCTGGACAACGAGAACGCCGAGCGTGCGGCCGGCGCGCAGTATCGGCACGCCGAGGAAGGAGTTGTAGACCTCTTCGCCCGTCTCCGGCAGATATTCGAAGGCGGGGTGTTTCTGGGCTTCGGCGAGGTTCAACGGCCGCGCCGAAGAGGCGATCGAGCCGACAAGACCCTGGCCGAGACGCAGGGCGGAGAGGTGCACCGCATTCGGGTTGAGGCCGACCGTAGCGTAGAGTTCGAGCACGTCGTCGGCGCGCAGCACGTAGGCCGAGCAGACTTCCGCGACCATGTTCTGGGCGATCTGGCGGACGATCCGGTCGAGTCGCTCCTGCGGCTCCATTGGCTCCGCCATGATCTCGCGCAGCCGTTTCAGCAGAACCCGTGGTCCGGCATCCGCCTCACGTATCACATGCATCTCCCGGCAATTGCACGCCCCGAAATCACTTGCCTTCGCGCGCGGCGGGCTTCGCCGGCGCTTCCATCCCTATGGCATAGCCGTAGGGACTAAAGCTTGTCGAGACCGTAGACGTCGTGCAGCGTGCGCACGGCGAGTTCGCAATAGGGCCCGTCGATCAGGATCGAGATCTTGATTTCGGACGTGGTGATGGCGCGAATGTTGATTCCCTTGCCCGCCATCGCCTTGAAAGCGGTGGCTGCGACACCGGCATGGCTGCGCATGCCGACGCCGATCACCGAGACCTTGGCGAGGCCCGTGTCCGAATGGACCGCATCGTAGCCGACCTCGTCCTTGACGTTTTCGAGCGCCCGCAGGGCCTTGTCCATGTCGCTGCTCGGCACCGTGAAGGTCATGTCCGTAAACTGGCCGTCGCCCGAAACGTTCTGGACGATCATGTCCACATTGATGCCGGCCTCGGCGAGCGGGCCGAAAATGGCGGCGGACACGCCCGGACGGTCCTGCACACGGCGCAGCGAAATCTGCGCCTCGTCGCGCGTATAGGCGATACCGGTCACATTCTGCTTTTCCACGATCTCATCCTCATCACAGATCAACGTGCCCGGCGGATTGTCGAAGTCATCCATGCCGGGAGCGTCCGGAGCCTCGAAGCTCGAGCGCACGAAGGTGCGCACATTGTGCACCATGGCCAGTTCCACCGAGCGGACCTGCAGCACCTTGGCGCCGAGCGAGGCCATTTCGAGCATTTCCTCGAACGACACCTTGCCGAGCCGCTTGGCCTTCGGCTCGATGCGCGGGTCGGTCGTGTAGACGCCGTCCACATCGGTATAGATGTCGCAGCGGTCGGCGTGAACCGCCGCGGCGATCGCCACAGCGCTCGTATCCGACCCGCCGCGGCCGAGCGTCGAGACGCGATTGTCCGGCGCGACGCCCTGGAAACCGGCGACAACCGCGACCTGGCCTATTTTGAAGCGTTCGATCAGCCGCTCGCCATTGATCTCCTGGATGCGCGCCGCGCCGTGGGCGTTGTCGGTCTTGATCGGGATCTGCCAGCCCTGCCAGGAGCGGGCATCGACTCCCATAGACTGCAGGACGATCGCCAGCAGGCCGGCGGTCACGAGTTCGCCGGAGGCGACGATCGCGTCATATTCGCGCGCATCGTGCATCGGCGAGGCGGCGCGGGTCAGGTCGCCCAGCTCATTGGTCTTGCCCGCCATGGCGGAGACGACGACGGCGACTTCGTGGCCGCTGTCGACTTCCCGTTTCACATGCCGCGCGACGTTGCGGATGCGGTCGATATCGGCGACGGAAGTGCCGCCAAATTTCATGACGATACGGGCCATGGCGGATTGAATGCTCGGCTTTAGGTTCGGATTTCGGGCGACTTGCGTCCGACAGGTCGGAGCGCTCCTTATCCAATTGCGTCAATCGTCGCAAGTTTGGCTTTGGCCGATCGTCGCGCCCGCCTCTTGACTTGCCGGTCTCCCGGCCCGAGTTGAGAGAGGAAATATGAAGGAAGCGATGGCATGGACAGCCCAGCAACGACGATCGACGCCGCGGAAGTCGAACGGTTTTCCCGGATGGCCGCCGAATGGTGGAGCCCGACCGGAAAGTTCAAGCCGCTGCACAAGTTCAATCCGGTTCGCCTGAGCTATGTTCGCGAAACGGTCATCGACCATTTCGGGCTCGACCCGAAGGCCGCCAAGCCCTTCGAAGGCCTGCGTTTCCTCGATATAGGCTGCGGCGGCGGCCTGCTGTCGGAACCGATGGCGCGGCTGGGCGCCGATGTCGTCGGCGCGGATGCCTCTGAGACGAATATCGAGGTGGCGAAGATCCATGCAGAGCAATCCGGTCTCGCGATCGACTATCGCGCCACCACCTCGGAAAACCTGCAGGCGGCTGGCGAGACCTTCGATGTCGTCCTGAACATGGAAGTCGTCGAGCACGTTTCCGACGTCGATCTCTACATGAAGTCCTGCGCGGCGATGGTGCGGCCCGGCGGGCTGATGTTCGTCGCGACGATCAACCGCACCTTGAAGGCCTACGGGCTTGCGATCATTGGCGCGGAACACATCCTGCGCTGGCTGCCCCGGGGAACGCACCAATACGAAAAACTCGTCACGCCCGCCGAACTGGATGCCGCCCTTCAGGAAACGGGCGTGCAGATCACGCGGCGCAGCGGCGTGAGCTACAACCCGATTGCCGATCAATGGCGGCTGTCGCGCGATATGGACGTCAACTACATGGTGGTCGCCGAGCGGCCGAACGGCTGAGCGGCGATCAGTTCATGTCTTCGGGCAGGTCGGGCAGCGGCATGATCTCGACGCCTTCGTCGAGAAGCTCGGTGACTTCTTCCGGCGACGCCTTGCCATAGATGCCGCGGGCATCGGCCTCGCCATAGTGGATCTTGCGGGCTTCCTCCGGAAAGCGCGCGCCGACATCCTCGCCGGACTTGCGGACCTCGCGGGCCATGGCCTGCAATTTCGCCACAACCTCCCGCTGAACCGCATTGCCGGTGGCGACGGCGACCTCTTCGCGCTTGCGCGCTGTCGCCACATTGGGCGCCATCAGCGCCTTCGACACATGGCCGGAACCGCAGGTCGGGCATTCGAGGAAGCCGCGCTTGTTCTGCGTTTCATAATCGCCGCTGTCGCGGAACCAGGCCTCGAAGCCATGGCCGTTATCACATTTGAGCGAAAACTTGATCACCTTGAACGCTCCGGTCGGGCCCTCATTGTGGGCCGACGAGATTAAACTGTCGTATATTTTTAAGATTGGGAATTTTCTGCCGGGCTTCAAGCACGGCGTCGAGATCGATCTCCGCCGTGATAACGCCCGGTTCGTCGTCGTCCTTCTCCGCGATGATGCGGCCCCACGGGTCGATGATCAGCGAATGTCCGTAGGTTTCGCGGGTGTCCTCATGGGTGCCGCCCTGCGCGGCGGCGATCATGAAGGCGCCGTTCTCGATGGCGCGGGCGCGCAGCAGGACATGCCAGTGCGCTTCGCCGGTCTGCCGGGTGAATGCGGCCGGTGAGGTGAGGATGTCCGCGCCGGCGAGCGCCTGCTGGCGAAAGATGTCGGGGAAGCGAACATCGTAGCAGATGGCGAGGCCGACAAGCGCGTCATCCATTTGCACGGTCACAGCGCTGTCGCCCGGCTGGTAGACCGCCGATTCCCGCCAGCTCTCGCCATTGTCGAGATCCACATCGAACATGTGGATCTTGTCGTAGGAAACGCGCTTTCCACCGTCCGGCGCGAACAGGAAGGCGCGATTGGCCACCTTGCCGTCGCCGAGCGCGATGGGTGTCGAGCCGACATGCAGCCAGATGCCGAGGTCCTTCGCAAGCGACGATGCCGTCGCCGCGATCGGATCTTCGGCTTCGGGCGAGATTTCTTCCAGCAGCGTCGGGCGGTTCTTCTGGATAAGGCCAGTCATCTCCGGTGTCTGGACATAGGTCGCGCCGCGGCCTGCCGCCTCGCGGACAAGCCGTTCCAGATCGTCGCGGTTGACGGCGATGTCGGTTGTCGACCGCATCTGGACAGCGGCGCAAGTGAGCGGACGGGCCATGGTCAGGCGGCTGCCAGCAGCGGGTCGAGCTTGCCGGCGCGCTCCAGCGCATGCAGGTCGTCGCAGCCGCCGACATGGATGTCGCCGATGAAGATCTGCGGGAATGTGGAACCGCCGTGCGAGCGCTGGATCATTTCGCGCTTCAGGTCCGGATTGAAGGTCGCATCATGTTCGACATAGGCAACGCCTTTCTTGTCGAGAAGACGCTTGGCGGCGCTGCAGAATCCGCAGAACTGACGTGTATAGATGGTGACATTGGCCATAGAGGGCATCCTTTTCCAGGCAGCTATATATGTGCACTGCATGATGGTGAAAAGATCGCCTTATCGGAAGGTCCGGTGGTGAAGCGGTCCTGTAAAATGCGCGACAACGCGCGAGAAGGTCAGAACGTTGACCTCTGAGGCGCCAGCGCGCTTCAGCGCCTTGGTCGCGGCGATGATCGTTGCGCCGGTCGTATAGACGTCATCGATCAGCAGCACCGTTCGTCCGGAGACGGCGATCTCGCGCTCCGCGGGCACGCGAAAGGCGCCGCGGACATTCAGGCGGCGTTCGTTCGCGGTCAGGCCCACCTGCTGGCGTGTCGGTTTGACGCGCTGCAGCGCTCCCGGCTCGAAATTCAGGCCCGTCTGGCGGGCGATGGCGCGCGAAAGCTCGGCCGACTGATTGTACCGGCGGGCAAGAAACCGACGCTTGTGCAGGGGCACGGGCACGATGATGTCGCTCTCGCCGACAAGCTCGCTCCCGGCCCGCAGCATCCAGCGCGCCATCCAGGGCGCCAGTTCTGTCTGGTCGCCATATTTGAGGCGCTGCACGAGTTGGCGCGCAATGCCGGCATGCAGTACGGCGGCGCGCGCGCGGCGATATGGCGGCGGGGCGGCCAGCGCCTCGGCGCTGATCATGCGCTCGCCGAAGTCATGCTGAAAGGGCGTACCGGTCACGTCGCAGACCGGCTCGGCGATGAAATGCAGTTGCGACCAGCAGTCCGGACACAGCGTGCCGCGCTCGGCGACATGCATGCGACAGGAAAGGCACGTGTCGGGAAACAGGATCGAGACGACGGCGCGGCTCGCCATTTGCGTCAATTGCGTCATGTGAACGCCCCGAGGCTGGCAGCGAAGGGATTTACTGTTACAGAAGCGGCCATGGCCGTCAAAACAATCATCGATCTCGAGCAGGTCCGAAGAAACCGCCGCCGCGCCACCAGGATTGGCGCGGAAGGAGCCGATTTCCTGTTTCGCGCGATTTCGGAGGATCTCGACTTCAGACTGTCGACCGTGAAGCGCGACTTCGAACGCGGGATGCTGTTCGTTCCCGACGGCGCGCCGCGGTTGGCGATGGAGGAAAGCGGTCTCCTCGTACGCCATGGCGCGAGCGACACCAGCGCGGACGAGGCGCTTGGCCTCGGCGAGGCGGATTACGATCTGGCAGTCAGCCTGCTGACGCTGCATGAGACGAACGACACTCCCGGCGTGCTGGCGCAGATCCGCCGGGCGCTGAAGCCGGACGGGCTGTTTCTTGCCTGCGTTCCCGCCGCCGGCACACTCGGCGAGTTGCGCGATTGCCTGATCGCGGCGGAAGCTGAATTGACCGGCGCGGCCAATGCCCGCGTCCTGCCATTCCTCGACGTGCGCGATGCCGGCGCCCTGTTGCAAAGGGCGGGCTTTGCCCTGCCGGTCACCGACAGCGAGACGCTGACGGTGCGCTACGACACACTTTTCAACCTGATGCTCGATCTTCGGACCATGGGCGCCACCAACACGCTGGCTTCGCGCAGCCGGTCATTTTCCCGGCGCGACCTGTTCGGCAAGGCGGCGGAACTCTATGCCGCGCGCCACAGCGATGCGGACGGGCGGGTGCGCGCTTCGTTCAATTTCGTCTGGATGTCGGGATGGGCGCCGCATGAATCGCAGCAAAAGCCGCTGAAGCCGGGCAGCGCAACGGCGCGGCTGGCGGATGTCCTTAAGGACAGGTCCGGCGGCGAGAAGGGGTAAACCCCGGAAAACGGATCAGCAGTCGCCCGTGCGCGCGCCGTTGGAATGGATGACACAGGTGGAGGTGGGGGACATCTGAAGGACGCTGCGGCGCAGCGTGTACTGCCGCTCGCCGGATCGGACCGTCCCGGTCGCCATGCGGTCGACGCCGGTATAGAATTGTCCGCCGGCGACAGACATTTCTTCCGAGCGGTCCAGCAAGGGCGTCAGGAACAGGGCGATAGCGATTGCAAAGGACCCGAACAGAAGCGTTATCCGCACCATTCCGAAGCCTGCTTCGGTGAATGTGGACGCATTTTGAGGCCGCAGATCGGCCCAATCGCGGTCATTATGCATGTTAACTAACCCCCTCTTGACGACGAGACAAACGCACCGCCGGAAAGCTGTAAAGCCCGGCATATTCATATCGAATCGCACATTGTAATAAATGTTTGATTAACGACGTTTGTTAGGGGTTGCCAAGGGGGCGATCACAGAAGGTCCTGAATGACTGGAATCAGCGGGATATCCGCAGGCGGCATCGGATAATCGCGCAGGGCGGCGGCCCGGACCCATTTCAGTTGCTGGCCTTCGCGCGACACCGGGATGCCCTGATACTTGCGGCAGACATAAAGCGGCATCAGCAGGTGGAAATCATCATAGGCATGGCTGGCGAAGGGCAGCGGCGCAAGGCAGGGTTCCTCGGTCTCTATGCCAAGCTCCTCATGCAGTTCGCGCACGAGGGTCTGCTCCGGCGTCTCGCCCGTCTCGATCTTGCCGCCGGGAAATTCCCACAGGCCGGCCATGGACTTTCCCTCGGGCCGGCGCGCCAGCAAAACGCGGTTGTCGGTGTCGAGCAACGCGCAGGCGGCGACAAGGAGAAGTCGTTTCGGCGCTGCCTCGCTCACGGGAGGGTCACTCGCCCTTCTGGCGGTAGGAATAGGAATAGGCTTCCTGGAAGCCGAGCCTCGTGTAGAGATCGACCGCGGACTTGTTGGCGACCATGACCTGCAGCCAGGCGCGCTGCGCGCCTTGCGCGGCCGCCCAGCGCAGCGCGGCGCGAACGATCGAGCGGGCATAGCCCTTGCCGCGCTGATCTTCGCGGACGGCGACGTCGAACAGGCCGGCAAGGTCGTTGTCGTGCACGCACAGGGCGGACGCCACCGGCCCGTCATCGTCTTCCAGAACGAACATGCCGCTCGGCGGGCGGATCGATTCGACGACCTCGGTGAGGCCGGGCTTTCTTTCGCCCTCCATCGCGCGGATCCCGATGGACGCATCGACATAGCGTCCGATGTCCTGCAGCGGAATCTGGTCGATGCCGCTGTCGAGATCGATGTCCTTGAGCGACGCGATCATCACCCTGGTTTCATCGAAGCGCCGCCAGCCATTGGCGTCGAAATGCGCGTTGAGCTGCAACGGCGCCAGTGGCGACAGTCGGAAGACGAGTGGCCGGCCATAGGAGCTGAAACGCTTGGCGGCGCGGGTGATCCGCTGGTCGATATCGCGGACATCGGACGGATCGAGCGGATTGACGGAGTTCAGGCGCTTTGAAGGGTGGCCGGCGGTGAGGCGCACCGCCCAGCTTCCATCGTAGTGCACGGAAGCCGCGGGCCAGGCACGGAATCCCACGGCTTCGAGACGCCTGACGAGGGCGAGCCCGGACATTTTGTTAACTCCTGTAATCGCCATTGATCGCGACATATTCCTTCGTGAGGTTGCAGGTCCAGGCCGTGAAGCTGCCGTCGCCAAGGCCGATATCGGCGCGAATGACGATCTCTTCATTCGCCATGTAGGCGCTGGCGGCCTCTTCGGAATAATCCTCGCGTCGTTCTCCTTCGCTGGCGAGAAGGAGATCGCCGAACCAGATGGCGAGACGGTCGCGGTCCGCGGGCTCGCCCGCCTTGCCGACCGCCATGACAACGCGGCCCCAATTGGCGTCCTCGCCGGTGATTGCCGTCTTGACCAGCGGGGAATTGGCGATAGCCATCGCGATGCGCTTGGCGGAGTTGTCCGAAACCGCGCCGGTGACGTCGACGCGCACCAATTTGGTCGCGCCCTCGCCGTCCTTGACGATCATCAGCGCCAGCTCTTGCAGGCACTCACCGAAGGCGGTCGCGAAATCCGCGAGGCGCGGATCGTCCGGGTCGGCGATCGCCGGTGCGCCTTCCGCCTTGCCGGTCGCAAAAGCGAGCAGCGTATCGGAGGTCGAGGTGTCGGAATCGACCGTGACGGCGTTGAAGGTGGTCGGCGTGAAACGGTCGAGCAGGGCTTGCAGGACCGCCGCCGATACCGGAGCGTCGGTGGCGACATAGGAGAGCATTGTCGCCATGTCAGGCGCGATCATGCCGGCGCCCTTTGCGATGCCGTTGATGATCACCTCCGCGTCGCCGAGGCGGACGGTGCGGGTCACCATTTTCGGGAAGGTGTCCGTCGTCATGATCGCATGGGCGGCCTCGTTCCAGAGGCCATCTTCCGCGCGAGCGACCATGTCGGCGAGGTGACGCTCGAAATGCGAGGGATCGAGCGGTTCGCCGATCACGCCCGTCGAGGACAGGAACACCTCGTCCTCGGCGCAGCCAGCCGCGCCCGCTGCGGCCGTTGCGGCGACGGCGGTGGTGTGGCGGCCCTTCTTGCCGGTGAAGGCATTGGCGTTGCCGGCATTGACGACAAGGATACGGGCCTTGCCGCCGGACAGGTGCTCGCGGCACAGCTCGACCGGGGCGGACGGGCATTTCGACCGGGTGAAGACACCGGCGACCGCCGTGCCTTCGTCGAAAACCATGGCCATCAGGTCGACGCGGTTCTTGTATTTGATGCCGGCCTTGGCAGTGGCGATGCGGACGCCGGAGATTGCCAGCATGTCCGGCAGGGTTTTCGGCGCGAGCGGAGAAACGCTGGTCATCTTGCCTCCCGTCGCCGCTTTACTGCTGGGGCTGCGGGGGCTGTTGCGCGCTCATCGCCTTGTCATAGGCGTCCTTGAGCGCCGGATCGCTGACTTCGACCTTCGCCTCGTCGCGCAGGCTGTTGAGGAGATCGAAATAGCGCTCGCGCAGCATGACGGAACGGATCTGGTTCTCGACCTCGGCGAAAGCCGGCGGCTGCACGGCGCGCTTGTCCTCGACCTTGATGACATGCCAGCCGAACTGCGTCTGGACCGGTTCCTCGGTATAGGCGCCGACATCCAGGGCGAAGGCGGCTTCCTCGAATTCGGGAACCATGCGGCCGCGGGAGAAATAGCCCAGATCGCCGCCGGCGGGACCGGACGGACCTGTCGATTTTTCCTTGGCGAGCGTCTCGAAATCCGCACCCTTGTCGAGTTCGGCGATGATCGCTTTCGCTTCATCCTCGGTTTCGACGAGGATGTGGCGGGCGCGGACCTCGTTTTCGGGCGGCGTCGCCGCGACTTCCTTGTCGTAGCGGGCGCGTACGTCCTCGTCGGTGATCTTGTCGAGCACTTCGGCCTTGAAATAGGCATTGTGCAGGGCGCGCTGGCGCAGGAACTCGAGCCGGCTCTTGAAATCCTCGGTTTCGTCGAGGCCTTCTTCCTGCGCTCTCCTGGCAAGCGCGCGGATATCGACGAGCGCCGTCAGCGCGGCTGCGTCGCGGCCTTCCTCCGGCACCTGGCCAAGCTGGTCCTGCAGGTCGTTGAGGGTCATGTCGAGATCGCGGCGGGTGATCGGCTCGCCATTCAGCGTGGCGAGAACCTCGTCCTGATCTTGCGCCATCGCGGACGGCAAGGTGCCGGCGAGCGTCATTGATGCCACCGCCAAACCGGCGACGGCGCCGCGCATGGAAGCGGCTGACAGGAGGTTGAACGAACGGAAAATCTGCATTGATCACTCGCCTGGTTGCGAAAAAAGGTTACACGGATTCAATCGAAACGCGCCGCGCGGCATAGGGTTTCTTGGTTCGGCGCAACGTTGACATCACAATTTGCCCCTCTTATCTGTCCTTCGCTATCGCGTCCACCTCCGAATAGCCGGATTCCGGGGCGAACTAGCATCGCACGACCGACGCAAACACGAAGAATTCAAGCCGCCACACGACGCGGCAAATCCTTGGGAAAGGACCATTTTCATGGTCAATTTCGGCGGCTTCGCCCGCAAGATTTTCGGTTCTGTCAATGACCGCCGCCTCAAGTCGCTGAACCCCAAAGTCGCCGCGATCAACGCGCTGGAAGACGAGATTGCGGCGCTCAGCGACGAACAGCTTCGCGGCAAGACGGAAGAGTTCAAGGCCCAGATCCGCGACGGCAAGACCGTCGACGACATCCTGATCCCGGCCTTCGCGGTCGCCCGCGAAGGCGCCAAACGGGCGCTCGGCATGCGGCCGTTCGATGTCCAGCTGATCGGCGGCATGGTGCTGAATGAGGGCGCCATCGCGGAGATGCGGACCGGTGAGGGCAAGACGCTTGTCGCTACGCTTCCGGTCTATCTCAATGCACTGACCGGTCGCGGCGTTCATGTCGTCACGGTGAACGACTACCTGGCCTCGCGCGACGCCGAGTGGATGGGCAGGCTCTACAAATTCCTCGGCCTGTCGGTCGGTGTCATCGTCCATGGTCTCGACGACAATCAGCGCAAGCTCGCCTATGAGTGCGACGTCACCTACGCGACAAACAACGAACTCGGCTTCGACTATCTGCGCGACAACATGAAGTACGAGCGCGCCCAGATGGTGCAGCGCGACCATGCTTTCGCGATCGTCGACGAGGTGGACTCGATCCTGATCGACGAGGCGCGCACGCCGCTGATCATTTCCGGGCCGCTCGACGACAAGTCCGAACTCTACATCGCCATCGACAAGTTCGTGCCGTTGCTGAGCGAGGAAGACTACGAGATCGACGAGAAGCAGCGCTCCGCGACCTTTACCGAAGAAGGCACGGAGAAGCTCGAGCGGATGCTCGAGGAAGCCGGCATGCTGAAGGGCGAGAACCTCTACGACATCGAGAATGTCGGCATCGTTCACCACGTCAACAATGCGCTGAAGGCCCACAAGCTGTTCCAGCGCGACAAGGATTACATCGTCAAGAACGGCGAGGTCATCATCATCGATGAGTTCACCGGCCGCCAGATGCCCGGCCGCCGGTTCTCGGAAGGGCTGCACCAGGCGCTGGAAGCCAAGGAAGGGGCGTCCATCCAGCCGGAGAACCAGACGCTCGCCTCCGTGACCTTCCAGAATTACTTCCGCATGTATGACAAGCTGGCCGGCATGACCGGTACGGCGTCCACGGAAGCCGAGGAATTCGGCAATATCTACGACCTCGGCGTCGTCGAGATCCCCACCAACCTTCCGATCCAGCGCATCGACGAGGACGACGAGGTTTATCGCACCGTCGACGAGAAATATGCCGCGGTGGTCCTGGACATCATTGCGAGCCAGAAAAAGGGCCAGCCGGTTCTCGTCGGTACGACCTCGATCGAGAAATCGGAAATGCTGTCGGCGATTCTGAGCAATCCGAAGGGCCTCAAGCATATCCGCGACACGATCAAGACGCGGCTCGACTCCATCAAGGAAGGCAAGGAGCCGGAGCTTCGCGAGTATCTGCAGACCTCGCTGGACAATCTCGATGCGGTGATCAAGGACGGCGGCGTCAAGCACGAGGTGCTCAATGCGCGCCAGCATGAGCGCGAGGCGTTCATCGTCGCGCAGGCCGGCGTGCCGGGAGCGGTGACCATCGCCACCAACATGGCTGGCCGCGGCACGGACATTCAGCTCGGCGGCAATGCCGAGATGCGCATCGAGCAGGAACTGGCCGATGTCCCGGAAGGCGAGGAACGCGAAAAGCGCATCGCCGAGATCGTCGAGGACATCAAGCGGCTCAAGGCGCGGGCGCTGGAAGCCGGCGGTCTCTACGTGCTGGCCACCGAGCGTCACGAAAGCCGCCGCATCGACAACCAGCTGCGCGGCCGCTCCGGCCGTCAGGGCGACCCCGGCCGTTCGAAATTCTTCCTGTCGCTGCAGGACGATCTGATGCGCATCTTCGGATCCGACCGCATGGACGGCATGCTGCAGAAGCTCGGCCTCAAGGAAGGCGAGGCGATCATCCATCCGTGGATCAACAAGGCGCTTGAAAAGGCCCAGAAGAAGGTCGAGGCGCGCAACTTCGACATCCGCAAGAACCTGCTGAAATACGACGACGTGATGAACGATCAGCGCAAGGTCGTTTTCGAGCAGCGCAAGGAACTGATGGACGGCACGGGCCTCTCCGACACGGTCGAGGAAATGCGCCGCGAGGTCGTCGAAGGGATCGTCGAGAAGCATATCCCCGAAAAGGCCTATGCGGAGCAGTGGGACGTCGCGGGCCTGAAGGAAGAGACCGTCCGGCTGCTGAATATCGATGTGCCCGTCGACGAATGGGCCCGCGAGGAAGGCATTGCCGAGGACGACATCCTCGAAAGGCTGATGGACGCGGCCAACAAGGCCGCCGCCGACCGTGCCGAGCGCTTCGGGCCGGAAATCACCGAATATGTCGAAAAGTCGATCGTCCTTCAGACACTCGACACCCTGTGGCGCGAGCACCTGATGAGCCTGGATCACCTACGCTCGGTGATCGGCTTCCGCGGCTACGCCCAGCGCGATCCGCTGCAGGAATACAAGCAGGAAAGCTTCGAACTGTTCCAGGCGATGCTGGCCAATCTGCGCCAGGCGGTCACGGCCCAGTTGATGCGCGTCGAAATCGTGCGCGAGCAGGCGGAAGCGCCGCCGCCGGAAATGCCGGAAATGGCGGCGCATCACACCGACGCGACGACGGGCGAGGACGAGTTTTCCGAACTCGCCGCGGCTTCCGATTACGGCGCCGCTATCGCATCGGGGCAGGTCGCCGCCGAAGATCGCGATCCCGACGATCCCTCGACCTGGGGCAAGGTCGGCCGCAACGAGGCATGTCCTTGCGGTTCGGGCAAGAAGTACAAGCACTGCCACGGCGCCTTCGTGACCACGGCCTGATCGGGGTCTGGACCCCCGAACCAATCGCATTATTCTCGCCCGGCCATGTGCCGGGCGAACGCTTTCTTAAGCACGATAGGGTATCCGGATTTCGGTTTGAGGAAATTCGGAACGTGCCCGTGCGGTTCTCGGCAGTCGAAACAGCTGAACACTATCTGACGGGTCCGCTCTCGGAGCGGATAATGCCGCTGGCGCGTCGGTTCGATACGATCTGGTTCGGTTCGGACGAGGCCGCGAAGGCGCAGCGCATGTCGCTGGTCGCATTCGCCATCCGCGTCGGCAGCGCCGGCCTCGCCTTCCTCTCGCAGGTTGTCATGGCGCGCTGGACCGGCAGTCACGAATACGGGATCTACGTCTTCGTCTGGACCGCGGTCCTGATGCTCAGCGATTTTTCCTGCCTCGGATTTTCCACGGTGGTGATCCGGTTTCTGCCGCAATATGTGAAAGACGGCGACATAGACCGGCTGCGCGGCCTGCTTCTCGGCAGCCGCCTGTTCTCGCTCCTGTTTTCCAGCGTCTTCGCGGCGATCGCAATCGCGGCGGTCTGGCTCCTGAGGGAGCAGATGGAAGCCTATTACCGCGTTCCGTTCATCCTGATCTTCACCAGCATCCCGATGGTGGCGCTCGGCGGGGTGCTCGAGGGCGCCGCCAGGGCGCAGTCCTGGCCGGTTCGCGCCCTTGCGCCGACCTACATCATCAGGCCGCTAATGGTGCTCGGCTACATGGCCACCGCGCATGCGCTCGGATACGAGGCCAACGCGATCACCGCGGTGATTTCCGCCGTGCTGGCGACCTACACCACGACGATCCTGCAGCTTCTCGTGATGACCCATGATCTCGACGGCATGTTTCCAGGCGGTCCTCGCCGCACGGAATATGGCGTCTGGATCAAATACGCGGTGCCGGTTCTGCTGGTCGAGAGCTTCTTCGTCCTGCTGACCAACGCCGACATCATGATGGTCGGCATCTATCTTCCGCCGTCAGATGTCGCGGTCTATTTCGCCACCGTGAAAACGTTGGCGCTGGTGCATTTCGTCTTCTTCGCGGTCCGCGCCGGCGTGGCGCCTCAATTCGCCAGCCTCGCGGGAGCCAAAGACAGGGAGGCGCTGCGGAGTTTCGCGCGCAGGTCGGCCAACTGGACCTTCTTCCCCTCACTGGCGATGGCGCTGGCCGTGCTGGCCGGGGGGCATCTGCTCTTGTCCATGTTCGGCGCGGAATTCAGCGAGGGTTATCCGCTGCTTTTCATACTGGTCATCGGCGTGGTTCTTCGCTCCGGCGTCGGGCCGGCCGAAAGCCTGCTGAACATGACGGGTCACCAGAACATCTGCGCCGGCATTTTCGGCGCGGCGCTCGCCATCAATATCGCGCTCAACCTCATGCTCATTCCGACTTACGGGCTGCTGGGCGCGGCCTATGCGTCGGCCATCGCCATCGGCACCGAGGCGCTGCTTCTGGTCCTGGTGGTGTATCGCCGCGTCGGCGTTCTGATGTTCGTCTTGGCGCCGCAACTCAAGGAGCCCGCTGCGTAATGCTCCCCCAGCCGATCATCGAACAGGCAGTGCCGCGGGCCGGATCGTTCATGATGTCCGGCCTCGAAGGTGGTATTGCGCAGGAAATCCGCCCCGAGATCAGCCGGCTGTCCAGGGGTGACCGGCGGCTGGTTATCTATCCGGCCGATAGCGGCTTCGACATCCTTGAAGATATCGACCGCGTGACCGACTACGCGCTGGAACCGAATATCTTCTTCTCGCCGCGCTTTCTGGTTCCTGCCATGCCGCGGATCGATGAGCGCGAGGTTCGCCTGATGCTGCTGCAGGACGGGCCATCCGGCGAAGCCGAGACCCGGTTCCTGATGCCGGTCTCGATCGAACGTTCGGGCTTTCCGCTGGGCCCGGAAGTGATCCGCGCCTGGTCGAACAGCTATGGTCCCTACGGCATTCCGATCGTCGAGCGGCGCGAGGCCTCGCGTATTCTCGACGACCTTCTGTCCACGCTCGGCGATCCGAATCTCGGCATGCCGAAAGTGCTGGTCCTGCCGGACATCATGATGGAAAGCCCGGTGATCTCGGCGCTGCGCGGCGTAGCTATCGGCCGGGGCCTGCCGGTGCTGACCACGGCGTCCGTGCAGCGGCCTTTCTTGCAAAGCGACAAGGACGGCGTCGACTATTTCAAGGACACGCTTTCCTCGAGCACCCGCCGCAATTACCGCCGCCTGCGCCGCAACCTCGAGGCGATGGGGGAGTTCGAATACGAGGTTGCGCGCAACCCGACGGATGTTCGCTTCGCGATGGAGGAGTTCCTGCTGCTGGAAAATGCCGGCTGGAAGGGACGCCAGAAGACATCGCTTGCCGCCGAGCGGTTCCGCGCGGCCTTTGCGCGCGAGGCCATCAACAATCTGGCCGAACGCGACCTCGTCCGCATCCATGCCTTCAAGCTCGACGGACGTGTCGTCGCTTCGCTGATCGTGCTTGTCCAGTCGGGCCATGCCTGGACCTGGAAAACGACCTATGACGAGGCGCTGGCTCAACATTCGATCGGCACGATGCTGATGATGGAAACGACGGAATCGCATCTCGACGATCCGAACATCCAGATTACCGATTCCTGTGCCGTGGAAGACCATCCCGTGATGAGCCGGCTCTGGGCGGAACGACGCGAATTCGCCACGATGATCATCGGCCTGCGCCCGGACAGCGACCGCGAAACGCGCATGGTCGCCACGCAGCTGGATCTCTATCGCAACACCCGCAACGCCGCAAAGCAGGTGCGCGAGCGGCTCCGCCATATGGTGAAACGCCAGACCGGTTCCCGGTCATGACGGATCATGTTCGGACGCCGGACTAGGCTTCGGCCTCGGCTTTTTCCCTGAAGATCCGGCGGATGACCTTGCCTGTCGTGGTCAGCGGCATTTCGTCGACGAATTCGATCTCGCGCGGATATTCATGCGCAGACAGGCGCTGCTTCACGAAGGATCCGATGGCCTCCTTCAGCTCCTCGGACGGTGTGATGCCCTCGTTGAGCACCAGATAGGCTTTTACCAGCTGGCCGCGGATCGGGTCTGGCTTGCCGATCACGGCGGCCAGCGCGACGTCCGGATGGCTGACGAGGCAGTCCTCGATCTCGCCCGGGCCAATCCGGTAGCCGGCCGACGATATGACGTCGTCGTCGCGTCCGACGAAGAAGAAATAGCCATCCTCGTCGCGCATGCCCTGATCGCCGGTGGTCATCCAGTCGCCGATGAATTTCGCTTTGGTCGCGTCCGGATTGCCCCAGTATTCCAGGAACATCACCGGGTCGGGGTGGCGGATTGCGACCTGGCCCTGCTCGCCGGGCGGAAGTTCGTTGCCGTTGTCGTCGATGACCGCGACGCGGTGGCCGGCGACCGGTTTGCCCATCGAGCCGGGACGGACGACATCGAGCGCGGCGCAGGCCGCGAGGACGAGGTTGCATTCCGTCTGTCCGTAGAACTCGTTGACCGTCAGGCCGAGATTGTCGCGGCACCAGGCGAGCGTCTCGCGGCCGAGCGCCTCGCCTCCGGAACCGAGCGTGCGCAGCTTCAGGTCGAAATCGCGTGCGCGTGGCCCCAGTGTCGCCAGCATGCGCAGCGCGGTCGGCGGCAGGAATGCGTTGCGCACGCCGGCCTTTTCCATGAGCGAGAGCGCCCATTCGGCGCTGAAGCGCGGGGCGCGGGCCGCGATGACAGGAATGCCGTGATAGAGGCCGGGCAGCAGGACGTTGAGCAGGCCGCCGGCCCAGGCCCAGTCCGCCGGCGTCCACAGCAGGTCGCCCGGCTGCGGCAGGAATTCATGATGGGTCTCGACGCCGGGCAGGTGGCCGAGCAGGACGCGATGGGCGTGCAGCGCGCCCTTGGGCTGGCCGGTTGTACCGGAAGTGAAGATCATCAGGGCCGGGTCGTCGGGACCGGTATCGGCGGGTTCGAAATCCGCCGCGCCGCCGGCGACAAGCGCATCGAAGTCGCGTGCATCCGCGCCGCCGTCAATGGAAATCCGCTCCTTCAATGCGGGGAAATCCTCCTGCGAGGCCGCCAGTTTCGCGAGGCCGCTTTGATCGAGGACGATGGCGGCCGCGCCGGACAGGTTCAGCCGATAGGCGATCGCGTCCGGGCCGAACTGCATGGCCATGGGCACGGCGATGGCGCCGAGCTTGTAGATCGCCAGATGGGCGATCGGCGTCTCGAAACATTGCGGCAGCAGGATCGCCACCCGGTCGCCGCGCCGTACGCCGAGGGCGGCGAGCGCCGCCGCGAAGCGGTTCGACTTTTCCGACAGTTCGCCGAAGCTCAGCGTGACCGGTCGATTGCCCGACCAGTCGATGATGGCCGGCTTCTCAGGCGCGTGCCTGTCGGCGCAGGCGACGCCGATATTGAAGCGTTCGGGGATGTCCCAGCGAAAGCGGGACACGAGATCGTCATAGGAAACGGGATCGGCAGGCAGCATGAAAAAGCTCATGCATTGTTCCCGAAGCCAGTCAAGCCGGGGATGAGCGGGACTGGTCCCGGGCGATCGTCAGCGTCGTCCCGTCACGCTCAAGCGCGGCGGCGATTTCGTCGGGCGGTGGCGCGTCGGTGATCAGTTCGTCGATGGAGTCGAACCCGCAGACATTGACGAGGCCGCGACGGCCGAACTTGGTGCGGTCGGTGACGACGACCTTCCGCTCGCCGCAGGAGAGCACCATGCGGGCAAACTCCGCTTCCTCCAGATCGAAATCCATGACGCCGTGTTCGCCGACCGCGCCGGTCGAGATGACCGCATGCGTGACGGTGAAGCGGCGGATGAAGTCGACCGCCGACGCGCCGAAGGCGGCGCCGGAATCGCTGCGCAACTCGCCGCCGGCCATGTAGACGCGGTTGCCGTTGACGGTCGCCAGGGTGCGGGCGACATCGGATGAATTGGTCACGACGGTGAGGCGGCGGAGCGCCGTCAGTTCGCGGGCGACGAAGCTCGTCGTCGTGCCGGTGTCTAGCATGACGGAATCGCCATTGCGGATCGTTTCGGCGAGATGTCTGGCGATACGCTGCTTGGCGCTGGCGTTTTCGCGCATGCGGCGCTGGAATGGCGCCTCGCCGATCTGGCCGGCAAGGCCGACCGCGCCGTGCACCTTGAGCACGCTGCCGTTTTCCGTCAGCGGCCGCACGTCGCGCCGCACGGTTTCCAGCGACACGCCAAGCCGGGCAGCGAGCGCCGCGATTGTGACGCTTCCCTCCTCGTTGAGGATCTTCAGGATCTCTGCGTGGCGCTTGGAGAGCATGAGGATTGCTCCAATTGATGCTTATTCGTTAGGCGTTGTCTGCCGAATTTGCAATCAAATCCACAAATTCGGGCATGATAATCACAAAAAGCCACAAAACTTCATTGACAGGCAGTGGCTTCTCACGCGTTAATTTCGGTCAGGACCGGGGTGCAAGGCAACAGACGACCCAAGCAGGTCAGGCGATTGCGATCATCACGGGTCCCGAACAGTGCACAGGGAGCGCGACATGACAGCATTCGAATTCAGGAAAAGGGCCATCGCCGCGAGTTTCGCGGTGTCGGCCATCGCGATGATGGCGGGGTCGTTTTCCGCGACGGCGCAGGAATCCACCGATCCCATCAAGCTGACATTGCACGACTGGACCGGCCAGTTGATCACCACCCAGATCATGGGCGAGGTGCTGCAGAAGGCCGGCTACAATGTCGAATATGTCCAGGCCGACTACCTGGCGCAGTTCGCCGGGCTCGAGACGGGCGACCTCGATGTCGCGATGGAAATGTGGGAAACGACCGGCCGCGAGGCGATGGATGCGGCGACCGCCACCGGCAAGGTCGAGAATTTCGGTCCGACCGGCATGAAGGCCAAGGAAGAGTGGTGGTATCCCGAATACATGAAAGAGAAGTGCCCCGGTCTTCCGAACTGGGAAGCGCTGAAGGACGAGGCTTGCGCCGAGGCCTTCTCGACCGCGGAAACCGCGCCGAAGGGCCGTTATCTCGGCGGGCCGGTGACCTGGGGCGGCTTTGACGACGAGCGTGTCGAGGCGCTGGACCTGCCTTTCGAGGTGATCCATGCCGGAACCGACGCGGCGCTGTTCGCCGAACTGGAAAGCGCCTATCAGCGCAAGGCCCCGATCATGCTGTGGATCTACGCGCCGCATTGGGCGCCGGCGAAATACAAGGGCGAGTGGGTCGAATTCCCCGAATATACGCCCGAGTGCTACGGCGATCCGTCCTGGGGCTCCAATCCGGATATGGCTTATGATTGCGGCAAGCCGTTCGGCGAGATCTGGAAGGTCGGCTGGGCCGGCGTGAAGGACAAGTGGCCGGGCGCCTACGAGGCGATCAAGGCGTTCACCATCAACAATGACGAGATGGGCGCGATGATCACCGAGGTCGATCTCGACGGCAAGACCGTCGAGGAGGGGACCGCCGAGTGGATGGACGCCAACCAGGACCGCTGGATGGGCTGGATCGGCAAGTAAGCCGCATCCGCCAACAGCCCGGAGCCGCCGCCCAACCTCCCGGACGGCGGCTCCGACTTCACGAATTCCCCATCTGCCGAGGCATCAATGGCGCCGCCGGAAGCCAAACTCGTCTGCCGAAATATCTGGAAACTGTTCGGGCACGGAGCCCAGGAGTTCCTGACCCGACATGGCGGCAACCCGTCTCTTGAAGATATCCAGTCCGCCGGCCTCGTCGCTGCCGCGCGCGCTGTCGACATCACGGTCGGCGAGGGCGAAATCTTCGTCATCATGGGCCTTTCGGGCTCCGGCAAGTCGACCTTGGTGCGCTGCCTGTCGCGGCTGATCGAGCCGACGGCCGGCGAAATCCTGTTTCACGGCGAGAACCTGCTGACGGCGAGCGATTCGCGGATGATCGAGATCCGCCGCCACAAGATGGGCATGGTGTTCCAGCACTTCGCCCTGCTTCCGCACATGACGGTGCTGTCGAACGTCGCTTTCCCGCTCGAAGTGCAGGGGATGGGCCGGGCAGAGCGCGAGGAACGCGCCCGCAAGATGATTGCGCTGGTCGGTCTGACAGGCCGCGAGGAAGCCTATCCGAGGCAACTCTCCGGCGGCCAGCAGCAGCGCGTCGGCATCGCCCGGTCGCTTGCCGTCGAACCGGAGCTCTGGTTCCTCGACGAGCCGTTTTCCGCACTCGATCCGCTTATCCGCCGCGAGATGCAGGACGAGTTCATTCGCCTGCAATCGGTGCTGAAGAAGACCATCGTCTTCATCACGCATGATTTCGACGAGGCGATCCGGCTCGCCGACAAGATCGCCATCATGAAGGACGGCGAAGTCGTGCAGGCCGGTACGCCGGAGGAAATCGTCCTCCATCCCGCCACCGATTATGTTCAGGAATTCACCCGCGCCGTGCCGCGCGCCAAGGTGGTGCGCGTGCGCTCGGTGATGAAGCCGCTTGAAGGCGATGCGCCGCAGGCCGCCGTTTCGGCAAATGCGACCATTTCCGAGGCGGCGCCGCTGTTCCTCGCGGGCGCCGAAAGGCTGCGGGTGACCGGAACGGATGACGAGACGGTCGGCGTGATCGACCGCTCGGACGTCGTCACCATGATGCTCGGAGGCTGAGATGACGGACGTCGCCTCCATCCAGCCCATGGGCGCCGCGAAGCCGCGGCGAACCGGCGCGTGGATCATGGGCGCGGCGGCCATCCTGTTCGTTCTCTTCTGGCAATATGGCGAGCCCATCGCCGAATGGGCCTTCGATTATCCCCGGAAAATGGAAGTTCCGGTCGCGAAGTGGATCAACATATTCACCAAGTGGCTGCTGAACGACGCCTCTTTCGGGCTCTTCACCTTCACGGATCTGACCCGCTTCATCTCGGCGGTCGTCAACGTGCCCTACCAGGTGGTGCTGAGCCTGCTGTCGACCGGGTATCTCTCCGGACAGGGATCGGGCGCGATACAGATCGTGCCGCCGCTTCCCTGGATCGCTGTCATCGTCGTGGTCGCATTGATGGGGCTCTATGCCGGCGGACGGCGGCTGGCTCTGGTCGTTTCGCTCTGTTTCATCTTCATCGCGGTGTTCGGCCAATGGACGAGCGCGATGGTGACGCTCGCCTCGATCCTCGTCGCCGTGCCCATCGGCGTCGTCGGCGGGCTTCTGCTCGGCATCGGCGCCTATCGCTGGCGCTGGCTCGAACGTGCGCTGATACCGGTGCTCGACCTGATGCAGACGATCCCGGTCTTTGCCTATCTGGTGCCGATCCTGTTCATGTTCGGCTTCGGCGCGATCGCCGCCGTCGTGGCGACGCTGATCTACGCGATGCCGCCGATGACCCGCGTGACGATACTGGCGCTGCGCCGGGTGCCGCCGGAGGTCAAGGATCTCGGCCAGATGATCGGCTGTTCGCAGCGCCAGATGACCTGGCGCGTGCTGGTGCCGTCCGCGAAGGAAAGTCTCCTGGTTGGCATGAACCAGGTGATCATGCTGTCGCTGAACATGGTCATCATCGCCTCGATGATCGGCGCGGGCGGGCTCGGCTTCGATGTCCTCGCGGCGCTGAGACGGCTCGATTTCGGCGCCGGGCTGGAGGCGGGTTTCGCCATCGTGGCGCTGGCGATCGCGCTCGACCGGTTGAGCCAGGCCTTTGCGAACCGGCAGGCCAGGCCGCTGGTGCATGAGCCGCGCGGCTTCGTCGCGAACCATCCCTATCTGCTGGCGGCGCTCGTCTTCGTGGTCATTGCGGGCGTCGCCGGCCTTTTTGTTCCGGCCGTCCAGACCTATCCGGACGCGCTGACGATATCGACGGGCACCTTCATGTCGCGCGTGGTCGAGTGGATCAACGTCAACTTCTTCGACACGCTGGAGGCGATCAAGAACACGCTGCTTCTGAACGTGCTGATCCCGTTCAAGCGGTTGCTGCTCGGTTTTCCCTGGATCGGAGTCGTGGCGGTCCTGGCGGCGGCCGGCTGGGTGCTGCGCGGTCCCGGCCTCGCTTTGCTGGTCGCGGCGCTGTCCTTTCTGGTCGCCGCCACCGGCCAGTGGGAAAAGGCGATGATCACGACCTATCTCTGCGGCATCTCGGTGCTTTTCGCGACGCTGCTCGGCACGCCCATCGGCATTCTCGCGGCCGAGAAGGAACGGTTGTGGCGCGTTGTGCAGGCGGCCATCGATACGCTGCAGACGCTGCCCTCCTTCGTCTATCTGATGCCGGCGGTGATGCTGTTCAGGGTCGGCGACTTCACGGCGATGATCGCGGTCGTCGCCTATTCCATCGTGCCGGCTATCCGCTACACGGTGCTCGGCATCCGGCGGGTCGATCCGCGGCTGATCGAGGCAGGCAAGGCGATGGGCTGCACGGAATGGCAGATCCTGACGCGCATCAAGCTGAAGCTGGCCCTGCCGGAGATCATGCTGGGACTGAACCAGACGATCATGTTCGCCCTGTCGATGCTGGTCATTACGGCGCTCGTGGGCACGCGAGACCTCGGCCAGGAGGTCTATATCGCACTGACCAAGGCCGATCCGGGCCGCGGCCTCGTCGCAGGCCTTGCCGTCGCCTTTATCGCGATCATCTCCGACCGGCTGATTTCTGCCGGAGCGGCGCGGGCGCGCAGCCGGCTCGGTCTTTCGGAGGAGGGCCAATGAACGGCATGGAGAAGATCGCCGCCTTGCCCTGCTGGACGGGTAGCGTCGCCATGGAGCCGCTGACCGGCGGGCTGTCGAACGAGAGCTGGCTGGTGACCGACGCCGGCGGCAGGCATGTCGTGCGCTTCGGCAAGGATTATCTGTTCCACCACGTTGTCCGCGAGCGCGAGATTGCGGTGGCGCGCGCGGCGCATGAGGCCGGTTTCGCGCCGAAGGTTGAGTATTCGGAACCGGGCGTGATGGTCTCCGCCTTCATCGAGGCTCGGACCTGGACGGAAGAGGACATGCGGGCGCAGCCGGAGCGGATCGCCGGGCTTCTGCATGATTTCCATCACAGGATGCCGGCAGCGGTTTCCGGGCCGGGATTCATGTTCTGGGTATTCCATGTGATCCGGGACTATGCGCGCACGCTGAAATCAGGCGGCAGCGCGCACGCGGGGGAACTGCCGCATTACCTCGCGCTGGCCGAGGCGCTGGAAGCGGCGCAGGCGCCGTTGCCGATCGTCTTCGGGCACAACGATCTCCTTCCCGGTAATTTTCTCGATGACGGCGAGCGGCTCTGGCTGATCGACTTCGAATATGCCGGTTTCAACACGGCGATGTTCGATCTGGCCGGCGCGGCCTCCAATTCGGGTATGGACGACGAAACGGCCGAGCGGCTGCTTTCGACCTATTTCGGCCGTGCCTCCGACGAGGCGATGACCCGGTCCTTCGACGCCATGCAATGCGCCTCGCTGCTGCGCGAGGCGATGTGGTCGATGGTCTCGGAGCTGCACCTGGATGCGCCGGGCGTCGATTACGCCGCCTATACGCAGGAAAACCTCGCGCGGCTCGCCGCCGCGCTCGACCGCTATCACTCCAAACACGGAAAGACTTCATCATGACGCTTCCCCAACAGGCCGAGATCGTCGTCATCGGCGGCGGCATCATCGGATGCTCGACGGCCTATCACCTGGCGAAGGATCACAAGGCGGACGTGGTACTGCTTGAAATGGGGCAGTTGACCTCCGGCTCGACCTGGCACGCCGCCGGCCTCGTCGGTCAGCTGCGCTCGTCGGCTTCGATCACGCGGGTGCTCAAATATTCGGTCGACCTTTACAAGCGGCTCGATCAGGAAACCGGGCTGGAGACCGGCTGGAAGATGAGCGGCTGCCTGCGGCTCGCGACGAACGAAGACCGCTGGACCGAATATCGCCGCCTCGCCACCACGGCGCGGTCCTTCGGCATGGAGATGCATCTCCTGTCGCCCGACGAGGTGAAGGCGATGTGGCCGCTGATGGACACGTCCGATCTTGTCGGCGCGAGCTGGCTGCCGACCGACGGGCAGGCGAGCCCCTCCGACATCACCCAGTCGCTCGCCAAGGGCGCGCGCATGCACGGCGCGAAGATCCACGAACAGGTGCGCGTCACCGGCTTCGAGATGGACGGAGACCGGATCACGAAAGTAAAGACCGACAAGGGCGATATCGCCTGCGAGAAGGTGGTCAACTGCGCCGGCCAGTGGGCGCGGCAGGTCGGCGAGATGGCCGGCATCAATGTGCCGCTGCAGCCGGTCAAGCACCAGTATATCATCACCGAACCGATCGCCGGTCTCGCCTCCGATGCGCCGACGATCCGCGATCCCGACCGGCGGACCTATTTCAAGGAAGAGGTCGGCGGCCTCGTCATGGGCGGCTACGAGCCCAACCCGCAGCCCTGGACGACCGGCGACGTGCCGAACGATTGGGAGTTTCGCCTGTTCGACGACGATTTCGACCATTTCGAACAGCATATGGAGCAGGCGATGGCCCGCATTCCGGCGCTTGCCGAAGCCGGGGTCAAGCAGATGATCAACGGCCCGGAGAGCTTTACGCCGGATGGCAATTTTATCCTCGGCACGGCGCCGGAATGTTCGAACATGTTTGTCGGCGCGGGCTTCAACGCCTTCGGCATCGCGTCAGGCGGCGGCGCCGGATGGGTGCTGGCCGAATGGACGATCTCGGGTGAGGCGCCGCTCGATCTCTGGGTCGTCGACATTCGGCGTTTCTCGGGCCTGCATCGCGACCGGCAATGGGTTTGCGACCGGACGCTGGAAGCCTATGGCAAGCATTACACGATCGGTTTTCCGCACGAGGAATACGAAAGCGGACGGCCGCGTATCGTGTCGCCGCTCTATGAGCGCCTGAAGGCGCATCGCGCCGTGTTCGGCTCCAAGCTCGGCTGGGAGCGGCCGAACTGGGTCGCGCCCGAGGGCATGGAGGCGCAGGACGTCTATTCGATGGGCCGGCAGAACTGGTTTGCCCCGGTTGGCGAAGAGCATGCCCATGTGCGCGAGAAAGTCGGCATCTTCGACCAGTCCTCCTTCGCCAAATACGAACTGGCCGGCGCGGATGCGCTGAAGGCGCTCGACTGGATCTGCGCGAACAATGTGTCGAAGCCAGTCGGACGACTGACTTATACCCAGTTGCTCAATTCGCGCGGCGGTATCGAGGCCGACCTCACCGTGGCGCGCATCGCCGAGGATCGCTTCTACATCGTCACCGGCACGGGATACCGCACGCACGATCTCGCCTGGATCGCCGACCATATTCCGGACGGTGCGGATGCCACGCTGACCGACATCACCGAGGACTGGGGCACGTTGTCGCTTATGGGCCCGAAGGCCCGCGACGTGCTGGCGAAGGTCACTTCGGCCGATGTCTCCGACGGGGCGTTCCCGTTCGGCCATGTCCGGGAGATCGAGATCGCCGGGCATGTCGTTCGGGCGCTGCGCGTCACCTATGTCGGCGAGCTTGGCTGGGAACTGCATGTGCCGATCGGCGCGACGGGCGAGATCTTCGACGCGCTGATGGAGGCCGGCAAGGCGGAGGATATTCGCCCGATCGGCTACCGGGCGCTGGAGAGCCTGCGGCTCGAAAAGGGATACCGTGCCTGGTCGTCCGACATCACGCCGAACGACACGCCGTTCGAGGCGGGGCTCGGATGGGCGGTCAAGCTGAAAAAGAACACCGACTTCATGGGCCGCAAAGCGCTGGAGGGCAAGGTGGGCATGCCGCTGACGAAACGGCTCGCCGGCTTCACCCTGGACGATCCGGACGCCGTCCTCGTCGGGCGCGAGACGATCCTGCGCGACGGCGACACCGTCGGCTACCTGACCTCGGGCGGCTATGGTTACACGATCGGCAAGAGCGTCGGCTACGGCTATGTGCGCCATGCCGACGGCGTCAGCGACGACTTCCTGATGTCGGGCTCCTACGAACTCGTTGTCGCCAATGAGCGCATCCCGGCGAAGATCGGCATGGACCCCTTCTTCGACCCCTCCAATTCCCGCGTGAAAGCCTGAACCATGTCTTTTGCCGCTGACCGCCATGCGCGCATCGTCATCATCGGAGCGGGCGCCATCGGCTGTTCGCTCGCCTATCATCTGGCCCGCGCCGGGGAAAAGGACGTGCTTGTCCTGGAAAAGGCGCAGATCACCCATGGATGCACCTGGCATGCGGCCGGCCTCGTCGGCCAGCTGCGCGGCAAGAAATCCCTGACCAGGCTGATGCAGAACTCGGTTGCGGTGTTCGACCGGCTGGCCGGCGAAACCGGGCAGGCGACCGACTGGAAGAAGGTTGGGTCGCTGCGGCTGGCATCGAGTGAGGCGCGCTGGAGCGAGATCCGTCGCTCGATGCAACTGGCGAAGAGCTTCGGCTTCGAGGCGCATATGCTGACGCCGCAGGAGGCGCGCGACAGGTTTCCCTATATCGATCCCGACGGGGTGGTCGGCGCGGCCTTTATCCCGTCCGACGGCTATATCGATCCCTATGCTGTCACCCAGGCTTTCGCCTATGCGGCGCGCCAGAACGGGGCGAAAATCGAGGAAGGCGTCTGCGTCGAGGATATCGTGATCGAGAACCGCCGTGCGGTCGGCGTCGTCACGGATCACGGCACGATCGGCTGCGACGTGCTGGTCAATTGCGCCGGCCTGTGGGCGAAGCGCATCGGCGAGATGGCCGGCGTGGCGCTGGCCGCCGGCGTCGTCGAGCACCAGTATTTCGTCACCGAAAAGGGCCTCGAATACGGCGACGATTTGCCGACGCTGCGCGATCCGGACAAGAATTTCTACCTGAAGCCCGATGTCGGCGGCGCGTTTGCCATCGGCGGATGGGAGGATGGTACGGAGGGCTGCTGGGGCCAGCGCGCGCCGTTCGATTTCGGCCGGCAATTGTTCCCGGCCAACATGGATCGCCTCGAACTCTTCGCGCTGCCGGCGGCCGAGCGGCTGCCTGTGCTCAACGAAATCGGCATCCGCACGGTGATCAACGGGCCGATCCCCGTTTCGGCCGATGGCGAGCCGATCATGGGGCTCGCGCCGGAACTCGACAATTTCTACGTCGCCTGCGGCTTCACAGCCGGCATCGCCGCTTCGGGCGGTGCGGGCGACGCGATGGCGAACTGGATCATGCATGGCGATCCGGGGCTCGATCTGTGGCCCTTCGACATACGCCGTTTCGGCGCGCCGCATGCGCAGGCCAACTTTCTGCAGGAGCGCGCCATCGAGGCCTATGGGTCCTATTACAAGATCCACTGGCCCGGCGAGGAAAGCCATGCCGGGCGCGGATTGCGGCGTTCGCCGCTGCACGAGGCGCTGAAGGCGAACGGCGCGCGGTTCGGCTCGAAATTCGGATGGGAGCGCCCGAACTGGTTCGCGCTTGACGGCACGACGTCAGACGAGACGCCGAGCTTCGAAGGCAAGCCGGGATGGTTCTACGCGGTCGGAGAGGAAGCCCGGGCCATCCGCGAGCGTGTGGCGCTTATCGACCAGACGTCGTTCTCGAAATTCGAGATCACCGGGCAGGGCGCCCGCGCCGCGCTGAACCGGATCGCCGCGGGCGACCTCTCCGGCGAGCCGGGCCGTGCGATTTACACGCAGCTCTGCAACGAGAAGGGCGGCGTCGAGGCGGATGTGACGCTGATCCATGCCGGGCCGGAACGGTTCCTGCTGGTAACGGGATCGGGCTTCGGCGTGCGCGATTCCGCCTGGGTGCGGCGACATCTGCCCGACGGCGTGACGATGCGCGAGGCGACCAACAGTCTCGCCGTGATCAATGTCTGCGGGCCGAAGGCGCGCGACGTGCTGCAGACGCTGACCCCCGCCGATCTGTCGAATGCAGGCTTCCCGTTCCTGGCGGCAAAGGAGATCGAAATCGGATTGGCGACCGCGCTGGCGGTGCGCGTCGGCTATGTCGGCGAACTCGGCTGGGAGCTTTACGTGCCGCAGGACTATGCGGTTCATGTCTACGAGGCGCTGAAAGAGGCCGGCGCGCCGCACGGCATCGCCGACGTCGGTTACCGCGCCATCGAAAGCTGCAGGCTGGAAAAGGGCTATCTCTACTGGTCGGCGGATGTGACGCCTGAAACGACGCCTTACGAGGCCGGGCTCGGCTTCGCGGTCGCGCTGGACAAGGGCGATTTCATCGGCCGCGAGGCGCTCGCCGAAGCGAAGGCGGCGGGGCCGCAACGCAAGCTGGTGACGCTGACGGTGGACGGCTTCGCGCCGTTCCTGGGCGGCGAAACGGTGCTTCTCGACGACGAACCCGTTGGCTCTCTGACGAGCGCCGGCTACGGCCATCACCTCGGCCGGACAATCGGTTTCGGTTATCTGCCGGTGGAACTGGCCGGGCGGGAGGGATTTGCGATCGAGGCCTTCGGCACGGCATATGATGCCGTTCGGGGGCCGCGCTGTCTCTATGATGCGAAAATGGAAAGGCTGAAGGCATGACGGACGGGATGGACGAGGCAAGACAGGCCATTGCGGGGATCCCGCTTCTCGCAGATGCGGGAGAGCCGCGGCGGCTCGGCGGCCTGACCAATCTCGTCTTCCGCGTCGGCGACTACTGCCTGCGCATTCCCGGCAAGGGCACAGAGGAATATATCGACCGCGCCAACGAGGCGGTCGCCACGAAGGAGACCGCAAAGGCCGGTGTCAGCCCCGAGCTTTTGCATTTCGATCCGGCGACCGGCGTTATGGTGACGCGCTACATCGAGGGCAGCGTGACGATGACACCGGACAATTTCGCCCGCCGGGACGGCGCGCCAGCGCGGGCGGGCGAGGCGTTCCGCCGCCTGCATCTGTCCGGGGCCGTGTTTCCGTTCCGCTTCGAACTGTTTTCGATGATCGACGAGTATCTCGGCATCCTGTCGACAAAGGACGTGGCGCTGCCCGACGGCTATCACGATGTGGTGCGCGAAGCGGAGGCGGTGCGCAAGGCGCTTGCCGTCAATCCCGTGCCGCTCGCCGCCTGCCATTGTGATCCGCTGTGCGAGAACTTCCTCGATGCGGACGGGCGCATGTGGATCGTCGACTGGGAATATTCCGGCATGAACGATCCGATGTGGGATCTCGGCGATCTGTCCGTCGAAGGCGGCTTCTCGTCGGCCCAGGATGAAGAGATGCTCGTCGCCTATTTCGGCGGCGAGGCGACGCCGCAGGATCGCGGCCGCATGGTGATCTACAAGGCCATGTGCGACCTCTTGTGGACGCTTTGGGGCTTAATCCAGCTCGCCAACAACAATCCGGCGGAGGATTTCCGCGCCTATGCCGACGGGCGCTTCGGGCGCTGCAAGGCGCTGATGGCTACGCCGGATTTCGCCGAGCATCTGCGGGCGGTCGAAACGTTCTAGCCGTTTTTTTAAAACCGCCAGGTTGGGTTGGCGGGCGGCAACCTGCAAACAAGGAATCCAAAATCGAAGATTTTGGTGCCCCTGGCCGGGATCGAACCAGCACTCCTTGCGGAACTCGATTTTGAGTCGAGCGCGTCTACCAATTCCGCCACAGGGGCATGCGAAGCGTGTCGCTTCGGTGCGCAAATCGTCTAGCGTTCCGCCACGGGGGGCGTCAAGCGGCAAGGTCGCGCAGTTTTCCGAACCCGGCGTGGGCTGATCGATTGCGCTTCGCGCCCGTGCGACCTATGGACGTGCGCGACATCGAACGGGACATCGACCGCATGAACATGATTCGCAGGCTTTACGACTGGACCATGGGTCTCGCCGCGACCCGCCATGCCGAGCGCATGCTCGCCGCGGTCTCCTTCATGGAGAGCTCGTTCTTCCCGATCCCGCCGGATGTCCTGCTGATCCCCATGGTGCTTGCGGACAAGGCGAAGTGGCTGCGTTATGCGCTGGTCTGCACGGCAGCCTCGATCCTTGGCGCGCTGCTTGGATACGCAATCGGCATGTTCCTCTACGAACAGGCCGCCGTGCCGCTGCTGGAATTCTACGGTTATCTCGACAAGTTCGACGAGTTCCGGGCGATCTTCAAGGACTGGGGCTGGTGGTTCGTGCTGATCGCCGGGCTGACGCCGTTTCCCTACAAGGTCATCACGATTGCATCGGGAGCCGCCGGCCTCAGCCTGCCGATCTTCATCGTCGCGTCGATTGTGTCGCGCGGCCTGCGCTTCCTGATCGTATCGGGCCTGCTTTTCTGGTTCGGCGCGCCGATCCGCGATTTCATCGAGAAGTATCTCGGCCTTCTTTTTACCCTTTTCGTGGTCTTGCTGCTCGGCGGTTTCGTTGCCGTGCGCTACCTGTTCTAGACTGGAAACTCCTATGACATCGACACATGGTTCCGCCCGCTTTCACATGATGACGGCACTGTTTCTGGCGGTGGCCATGGCGGCCGTGGTCGGAACGGCGCTGGGCTTCGAACACATAGGCGGCTTCATCCCCTGCAAGCTCTGCCTCGAAGAGCGCATTCCCTATTATACCGGCGTGCCGGTGGCGTTGTTGGCGGCGATTGCCGCGGGCATGCGCATGCCGGCATGGATCGCAAGGCTGCTGCTGGCGATCGTCGGCCTGCTGATGACGGTCGGACTGGCGATGGCGATCTATCATTCCGGCGTCGAATGGCACTGGTGGGCAGGGCCCGCCGATTGCTCGACATCGGCAACGAGCGGCCTGGCGAACAATGCCGGCGATCTTCTTGGCTCGCTGGACAGCGTCACGCCGCCGGCCTGCGACCAGGCGGCGGGCCGTTTCCTCGGATTGTCCTTTGCCGGGTGGAACGTGGTTGCCAGCCTGATCCTGGCGGCGATCGCCTACCGGTCGGCGCTGCGCAAAGCCTGATCAAGGCCGGGTCAGGCTTCAAAAAAGGCCGGAGACCCGATCAGGGTTCCAGCTCGACATCCCAGTAAAGGTAATCCATCCAGCTTTCGTGAAGATAGTTGGGCGGAAAACTTCGGCCATTGTTGTGCAGGTCGTGCACGGTGGGATGGAAGGGTTTTTGATGCGGCATCATGCCCGATTCCCGGGGCATCTTGCCGCCCTTCCTCAGATTGCAGGGCGAGCAGGCCGTGACGATGTTTTCCCATGTCGTCTGGCCGCCGAAGCGGCGCGGAATGAGATGGTCGAAGGTCAGGTCGTCGGGCGAGCCGCAATACTGGCACTGGAACCGGTCCCGCAGGAAGACATTGAAGCGGGTGAAGGCCGGATGGGCCGAGGGTTTGACGTAGCTTTTCAGGCAAACGACGCTTGGAACCTTCATCGCAAACGACGGCGATGAGACCGCGTGGTCGTATTCGGCCACGATGTTCACACGGTCGAGAAAGACCGCCTTGATCGCGTCCTGCCAGGACCAGAGCGACAAGGGATAATAACTCAGCGGACGGTAATCCGCATTCAAGACGAGCGCCGGAAGGCTGTCCGGCGAGACCGCAATCGTCAAGGCTCACCTCTTCGTATCACGATGTTTCCGTGGCCATATAGTAAGCGCGTTGTGACATCCTTGTGAAGCATTGCCGCGTTATCTGCGTTGTAGCAAAAACGGCAAAAATTTCAATCGCTTGTTTGTTCAGCTGTCGACGGGCATGACGGCGCGTCCGCGCCGCGCGGCGTAAAATGACCAGAAAAGCCGTGCCGCCACGCCGCGCCAGGGCGCCCATGATTCGGCCATTGTCCGCAACTGCTTCTCGGCCGGACGCGAGGGAAGCTCGAAGGCGTCGGCCACCGCTGCCTGCAGCGCGACGTCGCCTGACGGGAAGATGTCGGGGTGGCCCGCCGCGAACAGCAGATAGACTTCGGCTGTCCATGGCCCGATGCCCTTGATCGCGGTCATCTCGGCGATCGCCGCCGCGCCGTCGATCCGGCACATATGATCGAGGTCGAGCCGGCCCTCCAGAACCGCCTCGCTCACGAAGACAAGCGTGCGCTGTTTGGGGCGCGACAGGCCGGCTTCCCGCCACGCATCCTCGCCGCCGGCCAGAAAGGCAGCGGGACCGAGCGGATCGATGAGCCGGGTCAGGCGATCCCAGATCGCGGCGGCGCTCTGCTTGGAGACCTGCTGCGATACGATGACCGAGGCCAGACTGGCAAAGCCGGACTCCGAGCGGCGCAGCGGCACCTCTCCGGCCTCGGCGATGACGGCATCCAAACGCGGATCGGCGGCGCTCAGATAAGCGAGACCCCGGGCGATGTCGTCGCTGGTGTCGATTGGCGACAGCGATTGCACTGGCGTCGCGTCGCCTCTACCTAGATCGCCAGTTATGACCCAAGATGTCTCCGCTTCCGACCACCAGCCCGTGTTCCGTTTTGCGCCCAGCCCCAACGGGGCGCTGCATCTCGGCCATGCCTATTCCGCCATACTCAATTTCGAAATGGCGCGCGACGCGGGCGGACGGTTCCTGTTGCGCATGGAGGATATCGACACGGACCGCTGTTCGCCAGCTTTGGAGGCGGCTTTGCTGGAGGATCTCGACTGGCTCGGCCTGTCCTGGGAGAAACCGGTGCGCCGCCAGTCGGAGCATTTTGCCGATTACCGCGCCGCTTTGGAAGCGCTGGAAGGCGAAGGGCTGGTCTACCGCGCCTATCTCAGCCGTTCCGACATCAGGCGGCTGGTGGAGGCGGGCGAGCAGGCGGGCACGTCCTGGCCGCGCGATCCCGACGGTGCGCCGCTCTATCCGGGCGGCCCGGACGAGAAGGGCGAGGAGGATGCACCCTATATCCTGCGCCTGGACATGGCCCGCGCCATCGAGAGGGCCGGCTCGACTTTGTCGTGGCACGAGAGCGGCCTCGGGCCGGACGGCGAAACCGGCGAGATCGCGGCGGATCCGGCCGCCTGGGGCGACGTCATCCTCGCGCGGCGCGACACGCCGACAAGCTACAACCTTTCCGTGGTGGTCGACGACGCGTTGCAGGGCGTGACGCATGTGGTGCGCGGGCGCGACCTGCTCCACGCCACCTCGGTGCATGTGCTTTTGCAGGATCTGCTCGGTTTGCCGCGCCCGGACTATTTCCATCACGATCTGGTCTTGGCCGATGACGGTCGGAAACTGTCGAAGAGCAATCGCGACACGAGCCTGCAATCGCTGCGCGCGGCGGGGGCGACGCCGGGCGATATCCGCAGGATGATCGGCCTGCCGGGCTAGCTTTGTGTGTGGACCGGCAATTTCCGATCACGATTCATCATGATCGGGAACCGGTCCAGGTCAGTAGTGCAGCCGGTTGGCGAAGGCCTTCAGCACGGACATAAGGCCGAGGCACAGGAACGCGCCCGCCGCGCAGGCGAACATCCGCAGCGCGTCGTTGTGAATCGGCAGTTTCAGATGCTCGAGACCCACGAGCCCCAGAAAGGCCCCGGCGATCAGGATGATCATGTTCGGAATTGTGCCGAAACCGTCGGATCCGATCACATTGTCGGTCGCGGCGGCGAGGAAGTAGGCCCCGACCGCGAGAGCGAGGGTGAAAGCGATCAGCGAGAAATTGTCGAATTCCGTAAGCACGCTCGACCTCCGCTGCCAATCCGGCGATCGTTTATCCTATGGTATGTCTATTAAGCGGGACTTGGCGCGAAGGTTCGCAATTGAGCTGAATTGTCAGGATTTGCCACGGTCCGCAGCCGACATGGCGACCAGCGCCTTGGCTTCCCGAAAGCGGATGGTCGCGGCGTTCACCTCGGCGCCGACGATGAAGATCGCCGCGATGATGTAGAGGAAAACCAGCGCGATCATCAGCGAGGCGAGGCCGGCATAGGTGGTCACGTAATTGGCGAAGGTCTCCAGATAGGACGCGAACAGAATCGCGCCGAGCACCCATGCCGCCAGCGTCAGCACGATGCCCGGCACCAGCGAAGCGAAACTGCGCTTGCCGTTGGGCAGCCATTTGTGCGCGACGAAGAGGCCGGCGACGAGGACGACAAGCGCGATCGTGAAGCGCCAGAAGCCGATGGAGACCGAGATCGTCTCGATGCCGGGCATCCATTGTTGCGCCAGCCTGAAGGCAAGCGGCGCGAGGACGAGCAGGAAGGAGATCGCCATGATCCCGAAAGTGGCGATGATGATGAAGCCGAGGCTTTGCAGCCGGATGGTGAAGATCGAGCGGGTTTCCTCGACGCGGTAGGCCCGGTTCAGCGCGACGCGCAGCGCCTCGATGCCGTTGGAGGCAAAGAAGGCGGCGGCAAGGACGGAGACGGTCAACAGCCCGCCGCGCTGCACGGTAAGCACGTTCTGAACCTCGCGGGCGATCGGCGCGGCAATGCGTTCCGGCCACGTGTCGAAGACCAGATGCACGGCCGTATCGGCGAAGCGATCGGCGCCGAGAAAGCCGGCCAGCGTGGTGGCGAAGATCAGGAACGGAAAAATCGCCAGCAGCGCCGACAACGCGACATGGCTGGCCAGCGCCCAACCGTCGGTCGAGTTGAAGTGGCCAAGCGCATCGCGGCCGATGTGCCAAAGCGCGGCGCGGATGATTTTCCTGCGGGAACGAATGTGGAAAAGCCCTCCATAAGCTACAGTCCCGAATCACGATGACCCGGAAACCGACAATCCTCATTACCGGCTGTTCGACCGGAATAGGCGAATTCTGCGCCCGTCGTCTCCGCGAGGACGGATATCGCGTGTTCGCGACCGCACGCAAGCCGGAAGACCTCAAACAGCTGTCTGATAACGGCTTCGATGCGATCTATCTGGATTATCGCGACGCGAATTCCATACGCGCCGCCTTTGACGCCGTCATGAACGCCACCGGCGGCACCCTCGACGCGCTCTTCAACAATGGCGCGCATGCACAGCCGGGCGCGGTGGAGGATTTGCCGGTTACGGCATTGCGCGAGCAGTTCGAGGCCAATGTCTTCGGCTGGCACGAATTGACGCGGATGGCCGTCGGCGCGATGCGCAGGCAGGGGCATGGCCGCATCGTCCACTGCTCGTCGATCCTCGGCCTGGTGCCGGCGCCGCTGCGCGGCGCTTATGTCGCATCGAAATATGCGCTGGAAGGGCTGATGCTGACACAGCGCATGGAGCTGCAGGGCAGCGGAATCCATGTATCCCTGATCGAGCCGGGGCCGGTGCCGTCGCGACTGGCGGCGAACGGCCTGGTCTTCGCGCGCAAATATGTCGACATCGAAGGCAGCGTCCACGCAAAAGCCTATGACAAGCGGATCGGGGAACTGGAAGCCGGGGGGACGCCGGACGATGGCGGGCGGGCCGCCGGGTGGGTCTATCGTGACTTGAAGCATGCGCTGACGGCGGCTAAGCCGAAGCCGCATTACGTGGTGACGCCGCAAGCGCGGATCGGCGTGTTCGGGAAATGGCTGCTTCCGGCGGCGCTTTTCTATCGACTCGCGGCGCGGAGCACCTAGATTCAGGGCATAGCCGGGTCAAATCGCCGGCGGAACAGGAATATCATGTCCACTGGAATGACTTATCTCGCTCTCGTCGTCATGCTGGCGGTCGTCGCGGTGCTGTTCGTCGGCCTGCGCAACCTGATGCGTCAGGGCGACTCCAATTTCTCCAACAAGATGATGCAGCTCCGCGTTTTCCTGCAGGCGATCGCGGTCGTGGTCATCGTCATCGGCATCTATATCGCGCGCTCCAACGGCGCGGGCTGAGGCGGATCAATTGGTTGTCCTCAACAAGATCTACACGAAGACCGGCGATGACGGCTCGACGGCGCTCAGCACCGGCGAGCGGCGGCCGAAACACGATCTGCGGGTCGCGGCCTACGGGACCGTCGACGAGGCCAATGCCTGTATCGGCATGGCGCGCATCCACACAAGCGGGATGGACGGGCCGGTCGACGCGATACTGGCGCGTATCCAGAACGATCTCTTCGATCTCGGCGCCGATCTGGCGACGCCCGAAACCGACGAGCCGCCGCAATACGAGCCGCTGCGCATCATCGAAACGCAGGTGAAGCGGATCGAGGCCGATATCGACATGCTGAACGCCGATCTCAAGCCGCTGCGATCCTTCATCCTGCCGGGCGGCTCGCCGGCGGCGGCGGCGCTGCATCTGGCGCGCACGGTGTCGCGGCGGGCGGAACGGCTGATGACGGAACTGGCGCAGACGCCGGGCGAGACGGTCAATGCGCAGGCGCTGCGCTATATCAACCGGGTCTCCGACTTTCTTTTCGTCGCATCGCGCGCCGTCAACGAGGACGGCGCGCGCGACGTGTTGTGGACGCCCGGCGAAAACCGTTAGCCGGGCGGGACACAGCCGGCCGGGCTACATCATGTGCGAGCGGTATCCGCCCTGGCGTTCGAGCATCCAGCCGGGATATTCCGCCGGGAGCTTCGTCACCTCATCCAGTGCGGCAAGATCGTCGGTCGAGAGCGAAACCTCCGCGGCCCCGATATTGTCCTGCAACTGGTCGACGCGTTTCGCGCCGAGGATCACGCTGGTGACCACTTTCTGATGCAACAGCCAGGCCAGCGCTACCTGCGGCACGGTGCAATTCCTGGCGGCAGCGATTTCGCGCATGACCTCGATGGCGTCATAGGCGCGATCCTTGTTGATGGGCGGGAAATCGAAATTCACCCGCCGGCCTTCCGCGGTGGTCCCGTCGCGGTCGTATTTCCCGGACAGGAAGCCGCCGGCGAGCGGGCTCCACACCATCAGCCCGATCTCCTCGGCTTCCAGCATCGGAGCCACCTCGCGCTCGAGGTCGCGTCCGGCCAGCGTATAATAGGCCTGCAGCGAGACGATCGGGGCCAGCTGGCGCGCTTCGGCGATGCCGACCGCCTTGACGATCTGCCAGGCCGCCCAGTTCGACAGGCCGACGTAGCGAACGTGGCCGTGGCGGACCAGCATGTCGAGCGCCTCCAGCGTTTCGGCGATCGGCGTTGCCGGATCGAAGCCGTGGATCTGGTAGAGGTCGATATGATCGAGCTGAAGCCGTTTGAGGCTCGCCTTCGCCTGGTCGAGAATGTGCCCGCGCGAGGCGCCGCGCGCGTTCGGGCCTTCGCCCATCGGGCCGAGCACTTTGGTCGCGATCACCAGGTCCTCGCGGGCGACGCCGAGATTCCTGATGGACTGGCCGAGGATTTCCTCGCTCTTGCCGGCCGCGTAGACATTGGCCGTGTCGATGAAATTGATACCCGCATCGAGGGCGGTGCGGACGAGGCTGTCGGCTTCCTCCTGGCGGAGCTGGCCGATCTGTCCCCACATGTCGTCCGATCCGCCGAAGGTCATGGTGCCGAGGCAGAGTTCGGAAACGAAGAGGCCGCTATGGCCGAGACGACGATAACGCATGGATATGTCCCTTTCGTTGAGCGCCGCGACCCGGGTGGCCTCGGCGTGGCTGGCATATGGGGCGGGACCGCAGGGCCGCACCACGCCGATCCTCGCGAATTTCTGCCCGATTCTCTCATTCGCTCCGGGTGACGCTTTCATGGCGCGCGCAATCGGCTAGTCTGGAGCCATGGATAAAGCCCAACTGGAAACCCTGAAGACCCGGGCATTGGCGCTGTGGAAGCGCCACGGGCGCGAGACCCCGGTGCCGGGGCTGTTCGTGGCGTCTGCGGATGTGCCGACCGGTCCGATTCACGGCGTTTACCGGCCATCGGTGTGCATCGTCCTGCAGGGAACGAAGATCAGCCAGCTCGGCGGGCAGGCCTATCGCTATGAGGAAGGCAATTGTCTGATCACATCGCTTGAGGTGCCCATCCGGGCGCATATCCTCGATGCTTCAGCGCATGCGCCCTATGTCGCCTTCGTGCTCGATATCGAGCCCGCGGTGGTCTCGGAACTGCTGGTGGAGTTGGCGCGCGGAGAGCCGATAGCCGCGGCGGGCCCTGCCGCGATGAGCGTGCACCCGCTGGCCAACGGGCTGATCGATCCGCTGGAAAGGCTGCTGGCGCTCGCCGACCGTCCGCGCGATATCCCCGTATTGGCGCCGCTGATCCGCCGCGAGATCTACTGGCATCTGCTGAACGGCCCGCAGGGAGCGATGATGCGCCAGATCGGCCTCGCCGACAGCCGCACGGCGCGCATCGGCCGGTCGATCGCCTGGGTAAGGGATAACTACACCGAAACGATCAGCGTCCCGCATCTCGCGGGGCTGGCCGGCATGAGCCCCGCAACCTTCCATCGCCACTTCAAGGCGGCGACGGACATGACACCCGTGCAATTCCAGAAATCCCTGCGTCTGCAGGAGGCGCGGCGGCTGCTTCTGGCGGAATGCACCGACGTGGCGCAGGTCGGTTTCGCCATTGGCTATGAAAGCCCGTCGCAGTTCAGCCGCGAATATCGCCGCATGTTCGGAGCGCCGCCTGGCCGCGACGGCGCGGCGATCCGGCGGACGGTCGCGCCGGACAACCACGCTTGAGCGCGAGCGGGTCGCGGTCGATTTCCTCCGGCGGTGTTTTGGTCTAGTGTCGGTCGCCAACGCCACGTCGACCCGCCTTCATGTTCATTCCGCTTCACGACGCCAACACTCTCAAACACATCAAGCTGCAATATGTGACGCTGTCGCTGATCGCGCTGAATGTCCTTGTCTATCTCGTCGTCAATGTCGGTCTGGCGGGTGGGGTCTATCAGGCGGCGGTGATCTCGTTTGGCTATATCCCGGCTGTCGTGAACGACGTGGCGGAGTTGCCGCCGAGCATCGTCTACATTCCGGAAGAACTGTCGCTGGTCTCATATTCCTTCCTGCATGGCGGTTTCATGCATCTGGCGTCCAACATGCTGTTCCTGTGGGTGTTCGGCGACAATGTCGAGGATGCGTTGGGGCATTTTCGCTACCTAGTCTTCTATCTTCTTTGCGCGGTGGCGGGCGCGCTGGCGCATGGTTTCCTGGTGCCGGAATCGACGGCGCCGCTGATCGGGGCCTCCGGCGCCATATCCGGCGTTATCGGCGCTTATCTGATGCTCCACCCCAAGGTGCGGATCTGGGTGCTTGCCTTCGGCCGCATTCCGCTCAGATTGCCCGCGGCCATTCCGCTGCTGGTCTGGTTCGCCTATCAGATCGGCGCGGTGGCGCTGGTGTCCGACGAGGACATTTCCTGGGCCGCGCATGTGGGCGGCTTCGTTGCCGGCGCCATCCTTGTCCTCTTCCTGCGCCGACGGGGCGTGCCGCTTTTCGACAGGGCGATCGTGACGCCGAAATCGGTCGAAACCGAAGCGCCCCGCGTGACTGCGCAGGGGGCCGGCGGAACCGAGCCGCCGAGCTGGGGCCGCGGCTGAATCGAAGCTGAAAATTGTTTGACGTTTACGTTAACGTCAATTATTGAGGTCAATAAAATCGTTTTACGTTGAATGCGAGGGGGTTGCCCGCTCAAGCGGAAACCGGCATTCCCCTGCCGACGGAAAATGTCGAGTTTGCGCAAGCGGCGCGTCGTTCACCTGTTAATGGTGACGCAAATCAGCACGGGAGTTGAACGAGAATGAAAGTCTTGGTGCCGGTCAAACGGGTGATCGACTACAATGTTAAGGTTCGTGTGAAGGCGGACGGGTCTGGCGTCGAGCTCGCCAATGTGAAGATGAGCATGAACCCGTTCGACGAGATCGCGGTTGAAGAGGCGATCCGGCTGAAGGAAGCCGGCACGGTAACAGAGATCGTCGCTGTCTCTGTCGGTCCGCAGCAGGCGCGGGAGACGATCCGCACTGCGCTCGCCATGGGGGCCGACCGTGGCATCCTGGTTAAAACGGAAGACACGACCGAGCCGCTCGCCGTGGCGAAGATCCTCAAGGGGATCGTCGAGGAAGAGCAGCCCGGCCTGGTGATCCTCGGCAAGCAGGCGATCGACGACGACGCCAACCAGACCGGCCAGATGCTGGCCGCGCTGACTGGCTGGAGCCAGGGCACGTTCGCGTCGAAGGTCGTCATCGAGGGCGACACCGCGAAGGTGACGCGCGAGATCGACGGCGGTCTGCAGACCATCGAGATCAAGATGCCGGCGATCGTGACGACCGACCTTCGCCTCAACCAGCCGCGTTACGCGTCGCTGCCGAACATCATGAAGGCGAAGAAGAAGCCGCTCGACGAGAAGGCGCCGTCCGATTACGGCGTTGACACCGCGCCGCGTCTGAAGGTTCTCAAGACGGAGGAGCCGGAAGGCCGCAAGGCGGGCGTCAAGGTCGCCGATGTCGCGGAACTGGTTTCCAAGCTGAAGAACGAAGCGGGTGTGCTCTGACGCATTCGGATGAGGCCGGCCTGCAAACGGCCGGCTTCTGCGCTTCCGGTGCTCACGTACCAAAGTACGCTCCGCTCCGGTTCTCGATACCAACCGTTTTCGCTCCGGCCTGATCCGAATTCGACCAGAGCAAATGGGACAAGAAGGCAAGGAACAAGACAATGACAATCCTTCTGATTGCCGAACACGACAATGAAACCCTGTCCGACCAGACCAACAAGGCGCTGACGGCCGCGAAAGAGATCGGCGGCGACGTGCATGTGCTGGTCGCCGGCAAGGATGCGAAAGCGGCGGCGGACGCGGCGGCGAAGCTCGACGGCGTTTCCAAGGTGCTGCTCGCCGACGACGCCTCGCTCGACCAGCAGCTGGCCGAGCCGATGGCGGAGCTGATCGTGTTGCTGGCCGACGGCTATGACACGCTGATCGCGCCGGCGACGACCAATGGCAAGAACACCATGCCGCGCGTTGCGGCCCTGCTCGACGTGATGCAGGTCTCCGACATCATCGCGGTCGAGAGCGCCGATACGTTCAAGCGGCCGACCTATGCCGGCAACGCGATCCAGACGGTGCAGGCGACCGACGCCAAGAAGGTGATCACGGTGCGCACGGCGTCGTTCGCGGCGGCGGGCGAGGGCGGTAGCGCCTCCGTCGAGACCGTCTCGGCTGCTGCCGATCCGGGCCTCTCCTCCTTCGTCTCCACCGAACTGTCGGGCGGCGACCGTCCGGAGCTGACGAGCGCCAAGATCATCATCTCGGGCGGCCGGGCCCTCGGCTCCTCCGAGAAGTTCCAGGAAGTCATCCTGCCGGTTGCCGACAAGCTCGGCGCGGCCGTCGGCGCAAGCCGCGCTGCGGTCGATGCCGGCTACGCCCCGAACGACTGGCAGGTGGGCCAGACGGGCAAGGTGGTCGCCCCCGACCTCTACATCGCCTGCGGCATCTCGGGTGCGATACAGCATCTGGCCGGCATGAAGGATTCCAAGGTCATCGTCGCCATCAACAAGGACGAGGAAGCCCCGATCTTCCAGGTCGCCGATTACGGCCTCGTCGCGGACCTCTTCGACGTCCTGCCGGAGCTCGAAAAGGCTCTCTGAGCTTCAGGCAGACAAAGCCAAACGATCAAGCCCGCCACGGTCCGCCGTGGCGGTTTTTTTCGTTCTGGCGCCGCCGTAGCTGGTGAGTCGACAAAAGGCGAAAGCCGGCGGCATCCGGTTGCGCCAGTTTCCGGGATCCGTGATTTGGTCTGGGAGCGCCGGCCTTAGCCGGAAACCTGCGCGACGACCGTGCCTTCGCTCTCGCCCTTCTTGAGAAGGGTGTTGATGCGGTCGCGTTCGCGTTTGAAGGCCTCGAGATCGCCGCCCGCCAGCACCTTGCCCTTCGGCAGGCGCACGCGCATCGGATCGACGCGGGTGCCGTTCACGCGCATTTCATAGTGCAAATGCGGGCCGGTCGAGAGGCCGGTCGTGCCGACATAGCCGATGACCTGTCCCTGCCGCACCCGCGCGCCCGGGACGATGCCCTTGGCGAATTTCGTCTGGTGCGAATAGGACGTCTCGTAGCCATTGGCGTGGCGCAGGATCGTCTGCTTGCCGTAGCCGCTCGCCCAGCCGGCCTTGACGACGACGCCGTTGCCAGGCGCGATGATCGGCGTACCGCGCGGCGCGGCCCAGTCGACGCCCCAGTGCATGCGCGAATAGCCGAGGATCGGGTGGCGGCGCATGCCGAAAGGCGAGCGGAACTGGCCGGTGGGAACCGGTTTGCGCAACAGGAACTGCCGCGCGCTGCGGCCGTCCTCGTCATAATAATCGACGGAGCCGTCATTGGCGCGGAAACGGTAATAGGTGTTGTCGGAGCCGCTGAAATTCGCTTCGACGAAGAGCAGTTCGTAGTCGTCGTCGGAATCGGAACCCTCTTCCGGCACCGAGAAGAACAGTTCGAGCTTGTCGGTCGGCTTGATTGTCGACTGGAAATCGACATCCGAGGCGACCATGCGAATGACCTGCGAGGCCATGTCTTCGGGCAGGTCGTAGGACAGCACCGAGCGGTAGATGGCGTTATAGGCCGAGGGCAGGTCGCGGCTGGCCAGTACGGGGACCGGAACCTGCTCGTTGTCGCCGCGCTCGTCCATGATCCCCGGATCCACCGGCTCCGGCGCCGGCACATACTGGCGGCGGTCGTTGAGCGCGATGGTCAGTTCGTGACTGGAGCCGTCATAGACGGACGCCCGGACGATCTCCGGACCCTCGTCGGTCTCCTGCAGTCCGAGGCGGATCGCGTGGCCGGATTTCAGCGTCTTGGTCTTGAGAAGCGTCTCGATCGCTTCGGCCATGGAGGAGGAGAGGGCGTAGCCGGTCGACCCGAGAACCTCGCCGATATCCTCGTTGGAGCTGACTTCGAGCAGATCCTCCTGGAAAACCGGCGCCTCGCTCGATTCCTGCTCCTGGCGCGAGGCGACAGACATGTTCTGCGGAATGATGCGCGCCGAGGCGGCCAGCCCGATGCCGGCCGCAAGACTCGGATCGTCGATGCCGAAACGCAGCGGGTCGACATAGTGCAGCGAGGCGACCTGGATGGAGCCGTCGGTCAGGACAGCGGCCGTGGTGCGCACGATTTCCTCCGCCTCGTCGTCGCTCAGAGTCAGGGCGCCCGGCGGAATATCCGTGTCGAAATTGAAGTCGGCGACCTTCACGCTCAGTTCCGTCTCCACGGAGGCGCCGTAAATGATGCTCTCGGAGCTGGCCGACCCCGAACTGTCCTCCGCCTTCGGCTCCGACCCGTCGGAGAAGATGTTGAGCGGGTTGAAAGGCGGATAGGACTTGTCGGTCTGGTGATTGGCCGCCAGCGCGATCTTCACATATTCGAAGGGCTTGGTGCGAATGACGTCGCTGTCGCCGACGCGGGTGATCGTCGACAGGCTCATGCGGCGGCGATCGCTCGGCTCGGTGCGGATGGCGCGGGCCTTGACGACCCGGGCGCCTTTGACCGCGAGGCCCTGGTCGCCAAACGTGCCGAGCTCTTCCGATGTCGCGACCTCGTCCGGCGTCGCCAGCAATTCGCGCCCGTCGAGCGCGGCGAACAGGGCGGCCCCCATCAAAAGGGTGGAGGTGAAACCGGTCAGGGTCGTGCCGCTCAGCCAGCGCAGCGAAACCTCGCGGCGGTCAGGCGCACGTCTGCGTCCGGCCCCGATCAGGGGCGGCTCATTTCCGATCTCGATGTCCCGGGTCGTTCCACCGGCGTGGTGCGTGCTGGGCATTCTTCTCGTTCGCGGGCGTTTCCCTTGTTTGTGCATGCCTTTTGGACGGCAATGTGTCAACGCGCGGGGTCACGGAAAGTAGCCTCGGGAAAACCGCCCGGACACTTCTTATATATAGGGTCCATTCAGGGTGTCTCGGACAGCATCGGAAAACGCCAGGCCGGCGGGCCGATCTTGCAATGAATCCGCGGCGGAATTTTTTTGGCCGCGAAGGACGAATCCGGCCGCCAAAAAAGCGGTCTGTCGGGAGCACTTTCCCGGTGTTCCGGGACTTTTTTTGAGGGCTGTCAAAAAAATGAAAAAAATGAAAAAAGTCGATTGACAGTTCGAGGGCCCGCAGCCTATATACCGCTCACCAACGAGGGCGGCACCGCTGCACACGGCAGACTGCTTCGCCCCGAAGGTTACCCAGAGAGCCGCGATAGCGACCCTCACATCGGCTTGAAGCCCTAAAGTGGATAGCCGGCGACAGCGTTTCGCTGTCAGTTCTTTGACAAGTGAATAGGTAAGAAAGAGAAACGTGGACGGCGGTGTCCTGCAGATCTCGAAGCCGCAAGGTGGATGAGATCGCAAAGATACAAATGGTGTCGTTACACGTTTCTGATAGAGAACCTTATCCGTTGTGAAAACAACGGGTGTACAGATGTTCTCGTCAATTCAAGCGTGACCAATAACGACGAGCCGTTCGATCTTCTCTCAACTTGAGAGTTTGATCCTGGCTCAGGACGAACGCTGGCGGCAGGCTTAACACATGCAAGTCGAGCGCACCTTCGGGTGAGCGGCAGACGGGTGAGTAACGCGTGGGAATCTACCCATCCCTACGGAATAGCTCCGGGAAACTGGAATTAATACCGTATACGCCCTTCGGGGGAAAGATTTATCGGAGATGGATGAGCCCGCGTTGGATTAGCTAGTTGG
>PAKZ01000033.1 GCA_002706335.1 Ahrensia sp. | reverse complement strand
GCAGGATTATCAAATTAACTGCTCATTCTCAAATTAAGTGCCGGTGCATGTAATTGAAATCATTGGCATCGGATTCTCATAATTATGTGCCAAGCGACAGCCGGCATGGGGATCAAGGACATTGACCGGCTGACGCTCGCGAAGCGGCAGCTTGAGCGGAAGGCGTCAGGCCGGCGTACGACGAGCAGCCTTCCTGTCGCCGTTGATCTGCTGATGTCTCGGCCGATCGTGTCGGCTCATATGGTTGCAAAAGCCGCGAAGATCTCGCCACGCGGAGCCTTGAACCTGGTCAGTGATCTCGGCGTTCGCGAGTTGACGGGCAGGGGACGTTATAGAGCATGGGGGGTTCTATGACAGCGTTCCACCCACTTTTTGCTCTTTCTTGCGCTCGGCTCAATGTCCAGACAACTGCCGGTCCGAACAAAGAAGATGGGATCCCTCTTGGGCGCCTTCTTCACTTTGTGGAAAAAGGCTTCGATGATTGCCAGGAGGAGATACTTCCCCACCCGCTCGCCGACGCTCTCAGATAGCTCTGGATACACCAGTCATTCCAAGCCCCACTTTCTCGCTCCAGCTCTGGTTTGTTGATTGCATTTCTCGGCAAGCACCCGAGAATAGTCCTTCGGTGAAACAATGGCACAGGTGAACTCACCTGGCCCGTCCCGTTCAAAAAGAACAATTGCCGGTCGCGGCACGTCACGCAGTGGCCGTAATCTGACGCGATGCGTATTGTTCTCGAAATGGGTGAGATGGACGCGAAAATCCTCCGCTGCAAAATGAAAGAGGACTTCTTTAGTTTGTGCAGGGCCGACACCAAAATAGGCCGACAGCGTCGCCACCGGTAACTGGATTTGATACCCCATTACGCTCGCATCTGGCGCGCCGGTTTCCCCGGCCAATATCTGAAGGTAAAGCCTCCGGGGCGGCTTGCTAAGCGGGTCAAGCTTACGCAAAACCGAATCCCTCTTTCGGGCATTTTCAATGTCGAGAACCTTTGCGAATAGCGGCTTCGAGGCGACCTTTGCCCCGACTGAGAATGATGGCTTCGCTGGCTCACCAGATTCCGATTTTGCGCCGCCGTCTGCGTCGGCTTCCTCATCCAGTCGGCTTTGTGCCTTCATCGCGCGAACGAACGAAATATCGACGTCGACAGCAGTTCCTTTCACATAGTTCCAAGCCCCCTCAAGGTCGTTTGCGATTCTGGAGGCACGAGGCACCTCGATTCGTGTGCCGAGTTCTATGTTTCGGCTTAATCCCGCGCCGGTCAGGTTAGCCGATCCGACGATAGCCTTGAGATAGTCGTCGCCTTCAAACAGCATAAGTTTGGGGTGAAATACGGCGTTTCGATACTTGTCTTCAAAAGCCCCGCAGTACACTTTCCCCGGAAAGAGTTCTTTGAGATACAGCCCATATAGAAAGCTGTCAGGGGACGTGACATCGTTATCGAAGCCGTATGCAGTCTCCAAAATGCCGCCGGCCCGCAGAAACTCTTCGAGATTTTCGGAGATGAGGCCCAGTCCGTCCCACCGCGCATAAGCAACTGCGAAGCGTACTTTTTTCAGTCCGCCTGTCGCTAGGATTTCGTTGATTTGCGAATAGAACCGGGCCTTTCCTTCATAGGTCTGGCTTACAACCCGGAGTTTTCCGCCCTTCTTTTCCATCGAGTCTCACGCAACCATATCGGTTTCGGTGCTGCCGGCCGCAAGCGCGCTCAAATATGCAAGGCATAGATCGCAGGAGCGGTACTGACCGCCGTACATTTCCCTTTCCTGCCGCTCAACAATCGGAAAGGTAGAATAGACATAACGAACATCATCCCGATCCGTGATGCCGTAAAGGTGAAAGAAGATGGCATCTAGCTTCGCGCGCAATCTAAGTCGCCGTTCTTCGTCCCATCCGAATGGCGGAAAAACATTTCCAGCATCGTCGGTGTAGCCCATGTCCCGCGCGAACGGTGTCATGTCCTGAGAGGTGTATGTAAGCTCCAGGACAATATCGCGCAGGACGTCCGTGGCTGAACTCGATCCAAACTTCGTATCGTAGAAGCGCTCAGGCACAATCACCGGAAGCTGCTCGACGATGAATAGATTCAACGTCTGACCCTGCACCTTTTGCCGGGTAACATAATCGAAGGGTATCGAGTTCAAGTTCGCGGCCAGCAGCCACTCGTCACTGGTCTCGCCTTCGCGCAAAAGCAACGGCACCTTGTTACCAAAGGCGACGGTCGGCAACAGAGCTGCGATGAACGTTCGCACATTGGTAGGCGCAGTTATTTCCTTGAAGCCGAGAACCCAGCCCGGCCCCGCGGACCATTTGCATTTCTCTTCCAGTACCCAAAACTGCGGCGCTGGAAGCCATGACGGATCGCAATGTTGCTCGAATGTTGCGGGTTCCGGTTGCGCGGGGCGGTGTTGGTTCTCCGGATTGACGACTACGCTTGCCGCACGGTGGTCAAAGGCCTGAATCATCTTGCCCTCATAAAGGGGAACCCAATCCCCCTTCAGGCTGCCATAGCGATTTCCCCCTTTGTGCCAGCCTCCTTCCTGTTCTTCCAATTCCCGTCGAGTCCGGAAAAGTCCGGAGTCATTGGTCATGTGAAACATGGTGGAATATTTCAGCGGCCACGCTTTGATCTCTTCGCCACCTGACCGGTCAGACAGAATCCTCCCACTGGAATAGATTGCTGTTGTAAGCTCAGCGTCGCGGCGCGAGCGGAATATCGGCGCAGTACCGGTATTTGGATTCACCCGCGAGAAATCTTCAGCCGTGAGCGCGAAGCGCTGTTCAGGATCGTTAAGTTCGCTGACACTTTGCAGGAAGAAGGCGCACATGGCCGCTTCGGCAGTCGGGGTTGGGCTTGCCACAAAGACGCAGAATTTGAAGCGGCTATCGACATCGGGGAAGAACGGGGCGGCATTGTAGCGCGTGCGCCGGTTCTCGAAATCATAGAGCGCCTTCAGCCGACCTTGTGTCGAAACGCCCTTGAAGAAAGTCGACGACGTTTTGTCCGATGCGATGCCGGACGGCGTGAGCAGGCCCACCATGCCGTCCCGCTTCACGAGCGCCATGGCGCGCTCGACGAAAAGCGAATAGATATTTACGTCGCCGCCTGAGAGCAGCGGATAATCGCCGCCTGACCGGGCCATTCGCGTCGCCGCTTCGGCCCGCTCGTTCGCCTTCTTGAAGTCGCCGGAAAGCGGATCATCATTCCGTTCCAGCTCGTCGATCATCCGCTTGCGATCGGCCGCTTTCTGCGCCAGCGCAATCTCCCGTTTGCGTGCAGCAAACCACTCGACTTGCTGGAGTTTCATGCGGTCCCACGGCGGATTGCCGATGATGGCATCGAAACCGCCGGACAGGCCTTCGTTCTCCCAGTCCGTCCAGACGCCTGGAAACGCAACCTGCCAGTTCAGGAAGCGCTCTTCGGCCACTAACTCCCGTGCGACGTTCAGGATTTCGAGGAAACGGCGGCCGTGGTCGTCGCGCACCTGCGGCTCGCGCTTGCCGAGTGCAATCTCGAAAGGATCTCCGAACGCACCGTCGAAGTAGCCCTGAATGGCCTTGGCGTTGTCTTTCCCTTTCAGGTCTTGCCATTCGATCGCGTGCAGCAGCGAGAGGAACGCATTGAGCGGCGCGGTCATAACCTGCACGCCTTCGAAGATTTCCTGCGAGCGGTGCGCTTCCGCGATTTCCGCATCCGGCAGGCCTTCGATGGTCTGCATCGAGGCGGCCGAACCGAGCGCGGTCTTTACCGGCTCGTGCAGAAGAAGCGGACTGCCATAGGCCGTCGCCTTCTCGATACCTGTCTTCACCCAGGAGCCGAACAGGCTGTCGCCGCAGCGCAGATGGTGGTCGAGGAACGAGAGCGGCGCGCCGACCGTGAAGCTATGAAGCCAGAGAGCGACCTTGGCCAGTTCGACCGCCATCTGGTTCTTGTCGACGCCGTAGACGCAGCGCTTCAAGACCATGCGGCGGATAATGTGGCGGTCATCGAGCTGCTCGGGATCGACTGTCCAGCTTCGTTCTTCGGCATTGCCGAGAATGGTGTTGCGGATGCCTTCAATGCGATCGGCAAGCGGCGAGATGTAGTCCGCCCACTCGACCATGGTTTCGGTTTCCGCCATGGCGGTTATCACCTGGTCGGCCATGTAATCGACAAGGCTGACAAGGAAGTGTCCCGAACCCATGGCCGGATCGCAGATTTTGAGATCGAGCAGCCTTTCGGCCGGATCGAGACGCCTCAGAATCCCGAGCTTGCGCCCTTCGTCCTGATCGGAAGAAGCGAGTTCTTCGGCCTTGTTCCTGAACGCGGCCAGACGCGCTTCGATCAGCGGTTCAAGCGTTTCGCGGATGATTAGATTTACGATGTCGTCGGGGGTGTAATAGCTGCCTGAACCCTTGCGCGCGAAGATGTTCGGGCGAATGTCGACAACCGCGCCTTCCCTGACGACTTCGTGTTCGAGAAGCCTTTCGTAGATCGAGCCGAGCTGCTGCACACTCAGGTCGCGGTAATTGATGTATTTGCGCGTATCGTCGGCGCGCTCGAACGAGAGCTTGTCGATCACTTCCGCCATGACGGCGTCGGAAAGGCGCACTTGCCGCAGAAGCGGTGTCCGTTCAGGGTCGAACAGCCCACCATTGTATGGCGGCAAGCCGATCGAGGTGTCGCCTTCGTCGATGGCGCGGCACAAATCGTCAAGGACGGACCAGTACCGCGCAGCGGTGGTCGAGAATGTATCGCCCTTGTCCTTGCGGTCGCCGACATCGAGCCGGACGCGGTCACGCAGGCCGTAATCGTCGTAGCGGCGGTCATTGACAGGAAGGAGATCGCGGTCTTCGGCGTAGAGGATGAAGAGCAGCCGGTAGAGAAGGATCAGTGCGGCTTCACGCACATCCTGGAGCGCTGCTTCCGGCGCCTTATCCGCAATCGAGCGCGCAAGCAGAGCGTAGAGCTTGTCAAACACGAGGTCCGACAGATCGGAGGCAACACGTTCTTCATAGAACTTGCCTTCTTCAAGGGCGCGGACATGGAAGGTGCGCGGGTCGGTCGTAGAAGGGAGAAACGCTTCCCTGCGAAACACCAGAGCGAAGACGCGCAAGGCATGGCGCCGCTGATCGTCATTGAGTTTGAACAGGCCATCGCCATGTCCGGCGATTCCGAGAACGGCCGCGAGGTCGAGTTCGAAGAACTGTTCGGACACAGAGCGCGCGCCCGAATAATAAAGCCGCCATCTGCCGCCATTCGTGAGGATGCCCCAACGCAAATTGCCGGTGGTCAGGTCATCGACCCGCCGCAGATAGCGGAGCATCTGCGTTGACGGCGCCAGCTCCTCGCCGCGCTTGCCGGATTGCCGATCAAGCGGCCGGCGCCAGCGTTTGGACTCCACAATGGCGAGGCCGAACTGGTAGCGCTTGTATTCTTCAGGAAAGCGGTCGGCCTGCGTCTTGGTATCGGCATCGGCGAACAGCAGGCCGTCCGGCACGTCGTCCCGTCCCTTCACGGTCAGGTTTTGCTGGCGCATCGCCTGGTCCCAACCTAGCCGCCGCAAAACAGGCCAGATCAGGTCGTCTTCGGTACGGGTTTCATTGGGCGACTGGCCGACCGGGAAGGCAGCGAACACAGCGGCCAAATCGGCTGCCAGCGCGTCGATGTCATCGTCGCTGATGCTTTTCCAGTCAGCGTTACTGACAATCGACTGTGTCAGAAAATCACTGGTAAAAAGACTGCCCTGAAATACGTTCTCTATCATACGCTTATTCTACCCAAGCGAATCTGCTGCCCAAATGTTAATAGCGCCGCCGCAGAACTTATACCCACCGAAATCCCCCCGCTTACGAGGCCGCCCGCGCCGTGCGCGGCAAGCTAAGGCAGGAGGCGGCGTTCGATGCGCCGATCAGCCCGACGACTTTTTCAATATGCTCGGGCGGAACCCGCATACGTGCGCCTTGCAAGGCAGCAATGATCGCTTCGATCTGTCTTTGGCGTCCGAGCGCCGCTTCAGTGAAGCCGTCGGTCAGCAGCTCTGCCGTGGAAACGACCGGCAAAGACCCGAAGCGCGAGGCGCAGATTTTCCGCGCCTTCCGCTCGTCGATCATCGCTATTCCGTTCATCTGGACGGCACAGGCGATCGTCGCCGCCTCTCCGTCATCAAGCGTCATCGCCGCGGAGCCGCTGATCAGGGTCTCGTAAATCGCAAGCCCCGCCGCGTCGAGGGCAGCGCCGCCAACCGCTCCGGCATCTACAAGCGCCTTCAACCGTTCTTCGTCATTGTGGCCGTTTCGCGAGCCGAACCGCAGTTCGGCTCGAACATTGTCCGTGACGGCAAAAGGGGACGGAACGGCGCCCAGTATCTCGGCGGCACAATCCGTCGCGTTGAGATTTATGACAACGCTTGCATCAATCACGATCGTTCGCGGGGCCTTAGTAAGGAAGCTTGACAAGCTCATTGGCCTCGCTTTCCTCGTTTTCGGCTCCGTCCAGCAGCTCCCGCACCTCATGGCGATCAAGCTTGAGAAGGCGCGCTAGCTGCCCTTCGCTATAGAAGCCGCGCTTCCACGCCTCGCGCGCGAGCAGTGCGAGGCGCGGCGGCACCGCTCCTTGTGCTTCGAGGAGACTGCTGCCACGGACAGGCAGTTCACCCAGCACCTGACGCGCCTGCTCGTCGGTGATCCCGCCATTGGCCTGAAACCAGTCCCACGTGCCGCGCTTGGTAAGCCCCAGCTCTTCGAGCCTGCGAACAATAGCCTCGCGGGCGACCCCGAAGGCGCTTGCCAGCAGAATTATGTGCCGGCGCGTGAGATGGCTTTGTCCCGCAGTGATTTCGGCAAAGCGCTGTCTCACCGCCCGTGCGGGAGTGACGAAGCAGCGTCCGAAATGGTCGGCATAGCGCTCTTCGCGGGAGTGCGGGACTTCGCCTTCCGTGAGGACTTCCGGTTGCCGTCTTGCCGAGTTGAAATGACCGAGTTCGTGAGCGCCGGTCTGTATGATGCGGCCGACCGGATGAGCGGCATTGAGCAGCATGCATGCGCCCACCGCTTCGTCATAGGCGAACAGCCCCGAAATCTTCCCGTCCAGAGGCCGGACATAGACCCTTATGCCGAGCTGTAGATCGAGCAGCGATACAATATCGAGAACCGGCCCCGCCCCGAGCCCCATCCAGTCGCGAAGGTCCTGGGCGTCCTGCTCCGCCTGCTGCCGGACATCGCCCGGCAAGATCGGCCGTTCGGGAGGGTAGTTTCGCGTACGCTTGATACCGAGCGCGTTTTCCAGTTCGACTTCGGCGCTTACCAGATCGTTGAGAAGGCAGGCGGCCTGCTCGGCAGCGTCGTCCGCGCTTTGGGCAAGCTTGCGGAACCTTGGCACCATGTCCAGATGGACGGCTTCCTGCCGGAGGATCGCGTTCGCGGAAGTTCCGTAAAGCGAACAGAGCCCTTGCAGCTCGTTCGTCTTGATGCGGCGCTGTCCCCGTTCAATGGCAACGATCGTCGTGCGCGCAACATCGATTTTTTCGGCAGCGGCAGCCTGCGTTAGCCCGGCGGCCTCCCGCGCGATGCGCAGCCGCTCGCCGATTTCACTGACCGGCAGGCTTTCAATGATTGCGCTCATAGGCCTGCCCGTACCCACTGCCTGATAAAAGAATTACTTCCCATCGAACGAACGAACTCCTTCCATTCACCGGCATGTTCCGACAGCATCCGCGTCAGAGATTCTTCAGTTTGCTCTTTGCCCAGCCCGAGTGCCGGCCCGAGCAAGGCGGCATGGCGGCGAACGACGGGGAGGCCGTCTTTGGACGCCAGGTCGGCCAGATGATCCATGTGCAGGACACCCGCAATCGCATACTGACGGTAGGCGGGAGTCATCCTCGTGAAGTCGGGGTCGACGGCCTCCTCCAGACTGACAGCCGTCAAATCAGTGCAGACATAGGCGTCATCTGCTTCGGTGAGACCGGCCGCGTGGACGCTTAGCCGCCGCAGCATACAGGCCGCGCAAACCCCGCATTGACGCCTCTTGCCGTTGACCGAACTCCAGCGGTTGCTTCTCCAGCACGACCGCGTCGCATGCCAGTCGCTTCCCTCGGGAAGGGCCGCGAACGACCGCAAGGTTTCCCCTTTCGTGTTCCAAAGCCGCGGGAACACGTAGCGTATTTCCTTCCCGAAAAGCGCCTTGAGCAGCCGCTCCATCCTTTGCGTAAACCGCGGATGGTTCCGGTAGTCCGGATAGGCATGAACGACGGGAGCGATGGCAGGGCCGATGGCGCCCTGCCCGCTTTCGGGGATGACGATTTCGCCCGCGCCGGACAGATACGCCGCGATGCCGCTTATCAGAGCAAACTTGAACCCGCGGCTTCTCGCGCTGGCTTCCCTGTTCGGCATATTGCAGGGAACGTCATAGGGAACCATGGTGAAGGGCTCGCGCCGGTTCTTCTTGTCCGGCCGTCCGATTTTGTTGCTGCCCACGCGGACGCGCACGAGCTTTGGCCCCAGCCCCGAACCGATCAGCCCCGCTACGGCGCGCGAATCCATGCCGTCGCTAAATGCCAGAACCGCCTCGGTCGGCACGGGCAGATTCAGGTAGTCACTGTGCGGGGACGGCGCCGCCTTGGCGCGCGCGACGAACTCGACCGACCAGTAATCGCCCGTCAGGAAGCCCGCAGCATCAAGCAAGGCCGCCGAAAGCTCGCTGTCATTCCACCGATCGGGGTCATGGACAGGAATACGCAGCGCAATCCGGCGCGCCCATCCGCGCGGGGGCCGCTTCAATATCCTGTCGCCATACTCGATCGCGGCCGCGACGACCATGGCGTCATAGATAACGGGCTCCCAGCTTGCGAAAGCATAGGTCTCAAGGGCTTCGGTAGAAAACTCGAAATCACGCCCGAGATCGAAGGGAACCCAGCCGCGGGGCGTCGCGCCACCGTTTTCGACGACTTCGATAGACCTTTCAGGAATCCTGATTTGAGCGGTACCGGAACTCATAGGGGCGGCCCCTCGTCAATTCCGGTATGCCGGGGCAGCCGCGAGGCGGATTTGCGCCCTGCACCGGGCGAGGCCAGATCGCCCGCGAGCGCACTGAAAGTGAACCCGCTCCGGGTCGCATCAAGGCGGTCACGAACAAAGCGCGCGCTTCGCGCGCTGGCTTCGCGCAGGTAGTGTTCTTCCACGCCGCGGAAGTGATCGCGGGTATGCTGCTCAAGCGCGTTCGCCAATGCCGTCCGGCAGGCTGCATCACCGAATAGTCCGTCGCCAGCGGCCTCGATCGCGCAGTCGATAAAGGCGTTCCCCAAAGCGGAACCGCGGCAGCCCGATCTGAGCGCTTCGATTTCCGCCAGCCGGTCTTCGGCGAAAAGATAGCCCTGACTTCCAGCGCCCAGCACCTCGCGAACTGCTTCTACCGGAAGTCCTCTTGCGTCCTTGCGCAAAGCATGGGTGACGGCCTCGCATACGTCGTCGGCCGAAAAAACCGACTTAGCGGCCCTTTCGGCAACGTCCCTCCAGCGCCGCAGCATCGGCAGGCTTCTATGCGGTCCATCACTCATGGCGAATCTCCATGTCAGAATACTATCGCAAAAGTGCTGACAATGTCAAATTTGAGTCGTGGGCCGCAGATTTCCAAGCGTTACGGCCGTGCCTGCCCTTGCGGGACATCCATCGTTGATTCCCGCGCAGGATCGGCTATTATTAGCTTCATATTATATTATATCGAGTGCGGGTTCCGCCCATTTTGCCGGGCCGGCCCCGCAGCGTGAAAAGCGCGGCAAGGCGGCCCGAAGGCCGCCGTTTTGCGCCGCACCAACACACCATATTCGAGAGCGAGAATTAGAAATGGCCGAAGCGGCAGAGCAGGCACAGGAGGAGGTCGAGGAAACGAGCAGCGAGGCTGAAGCCCTCGCCGATATTCTCGCGTGGTCGGCGGAATGCCCGGAATGGCAGCGTGACGCCCTACGCCGCCTTTGCACCAAGAACGCGCTGGAAGAGGCCGATTTCAAGGAATTGACGACACTCTGCAAAAGCGCGGGTGAGGGCGCCGTTCCGCTGGCGGCCGCGCACATTCCCGATCCGCAGGCAGCGAGCGCGGCTGTCACATTGCGCGACGTTCACGATGTCGAGAATGTCAACGCCCTGAAAGCCGGGGAACGGTTGAGCTTCGACAAGGCCGGTCTCACCGTGGTCTATGGCGACAACGGCGCAGGCAAGTCCGGTTATGCCCGCATCTTGAAGAAAGTGTGCCGCGCGCGCACGCCGCCGAAGGGCGACCGCATCCTGCCGAACATCTACGCGGCCAGGCCTGGCACGCCGAAGGCCGTCATCGACTTCGTCGCCAACGGCCAGAACAAGAGCGAGAACTGGTCTGGCGACAATCCGGCAGACCCTCTGCTTTCTTCGGTGAGCGTCTTTGATAGCCGCACCGCGAATGTGCATGTCGATGAAGTCAACGATGTCGCCTACACGCCCTTTCCGATGCGCGTGCTAGAACGGCTTGCCGAGGCCTGTCAGGAAGTCAAGAAGCGGATTGGTGCCGACATCACAGCGCTGGAACAGCAAACGCCGGAAGCGGTCAAGCAGCCCAAGACCCATGAGGGAACGGCCACGGCGAAACTGATTGCAGGGCTGAACGGGAACACCAAAGAGCAGGACGTTCGCGATCTCGCGACGCTGAACGACAAGGAAAAAGCACGGCTTGAAACTCTGAAGGCCGACCTTGGCAACGACCCGCTGAAGGCAGCGCGCAGGATCGAGGGGCAACGCGACAAGCTCGCCGAAACCGGAAAGGCGTTTGCGACACTTCAAAGCGCCGGCACCGATGATGAGGCCGCACGCCTGTCCGGCCTCTACAGAGAGTATCAGGCGGCACGCCGCGCGGCGATCGCCGCGGCGGGCGACCTCTTCGCAGCCGAGCCGCTACCGGACGTAGGTTCCGAAGTGTGGCGCGCCCTTTGGGAGGCCGCTCGCGATTACTCGACACAGAAGGCCTATCCAGAACTCGCCTTTCCGGTCGTTTCGGACGCGGCGCGTTGCGTCCTTTGCCAGCAGGAACTGGACGCCGAGGCTGCGGACCGCATGACGCGGTTCGAAAAGTTCGTGAAGGACGAGACCAGACGCAAGGAAGAGCTGGCGAAGGACGCCTACGAGGAGTGCCTGAGCGCCGTCTTCGGCGCAGACATCGCGGCCCGCGAAATCACCGCCGCCGCCGCCTTCATCCGGGACGAGCTGAACGATGCCGGTCTGGCCGCTGCCGTCAGGCGCGCGCTTGTCAGCGCCAAATGGAGGCTGCGCGCGATCCTGCGTCATCACGCGGAAGACGAGGCCGCGCCGCTTCCTGCCCAGGAGGCATGGCCGGGCGAGTCGGTCGCCGCCCATGACATTGCGCTCTCCGAACGGATCTCCGCCCTGCGGGCAGAAGACGAATCCGGCGAGCGCGCCAAACTGACGGCCGAGCTTCAAGCGCTGTCCGACCGGGAATGGCTGGCCGCGGTGCAGGAAGACGTGATCGCAGAGATCGGGCGCCGGAAGAAGATCGCCACGCTTAAGGCCCGCGCAAAGGACACTGCGACCAACAAGATCACGACCAAGAGCGGCGAGATTGCCGAACAGCTCGTGACCAACACGCTGCGGGCCGAGTTCGCCCGTGAGATCGACAAGCTCGGCGTTGCCGGCCTTGCCATCGAACTTCGCAAGGAGAAATCGAGCTATGGCGTTCCGCATTTCCGCGTCAGCCTGATCCGCAAACCCGAAGCCAAAGTCGGCGAAGTCCTCAGTGAGGGCGAACACCGCTGCGTGGCGCTCGCCGCTTTTATGGCGGAGCTGGCGACGACCGAGAGCCGTTCGGCCATCGTTTTCGATGATCCCGTTTCCTCGCTCGACCATATGCACCGGGAGGCCGTAGCTAAACGGCTTGCGGCCGAAGGCGAACACCGGCAGATCATCGTGCTGACGCACGACATCGCGTTCCTGTTCCTTCTGGATCAGGAGTGCCGCGAGAAAGGCACGCATATCGCGTTCCGTTCCGTCACGCGCACGGACGACCATGCGGGATTTATCCAGCCCGATCCGCCTGCCCGCGCCCAGCCGATCGAGAAGGTCATCGAGGGTATGCAGAAGCAGCTCGATAACCAGAAAGTCCTGTATGAAAGGGGCGACCATGAAGGCTGGGAAAGGGCGGTCGATGCGCTTCAAAAGCGGCTTCGATCGACCTGGGAGCGCGCGGTAGAAGAAGCAGTCGGGCCTGTCCTCAAACGTCTTTCCAACAAGGTCGAAACCAAGGGGCTGGCCAAGCTGACCGCGCTTACCATCGAAGACTGCGCATCGATGAGAAAGGCCTATGGCCGGTGTTCGGTACTGCTGCACAGCTCGGCGGACGCCCTAAATTCCCCGTTGCCGAAGCCCGACGCCGTCCAGCAGGAGATCACCGCGCTCAAGGATTGGGTTGCGGACATCAAGGCGCGTCAGGCCAAGATCGAGTACCTGCAATGAACGCGATCGCATGGCTTGAGAAAAAGGCACCGGGCTTTGCCAATCTTTCGGGCGAAGAGCGCGAGGCGATCATGCAGTTCTCCCTGCTCTGGAGCCTGTTCGAGTCCGGCGCTCTCAAAACCAACGGAAACGCGAAGGCCATTGTCGATCTCACGGCACACTGGGGCAATCAGGGCGGGCTTGCCAATGACAGCTTTGCGCAGGCGCTCGCATATTTTCAGAACCGTTATGTCGAGAACGGCGGGTTCACCTATCATTTCGGCCATCTGCATTTCCGCAACGGCGACAGGCAGGAACTTGTGGAGCGCGTGCTTAGGGGCGAAACCGATGCCCCTGCCGACATCGCTGCCGCCGTGCTGATTATCGTCTTCCGCTACCGCAACAATTATCTGCACGGTATGAAATGGGCTTACGAGCTGAAGGGCCAGCTTGGCAATTTCACAACAGCCAACGCTGCCTTGATGAAGGCGCTGGAATTCTATGACGCCCACGGCTCCGCCCCGTGAGCCGCACACGGATTTCTTGACATTATTAGGTTGATCTTATATTATTAGGTTAGTATTATAATTTGATGGGCTGGAATGTCGAATATACCGACGAGTTCGGAGAATGGTGGAACGGGCTGAACGAAGGCCAGCAGGACGACACGGCCGCCGTGGTCGGATTGCTGGAGGCGCGCGGCCCCTCGCTTCCCTTCCCGCACTCTTCGGGGATCGAGGGCTCAAGGCACGACCATATGCGCGAGCTGCGCATCCAGAGCGGCGGGAAACCGCTGCGCGTGTTCTACGCTTTCGACCCGCGCCGGTCGGCGATCCTGCTGATCGGCGGCGACAAGACCGGAGACGACCGCTTCTATGAGACATTCGTCCCGCTCGCCGACAGACTGTACGACACCCATCTCGAAGAGCTGAGAAAGGAGGGCCTGATAAAATGACAGGACACAGGCCATTCAAGGAACTGACCAAAGGCTGGAGCGCCGAAAGGCGCCTCAAGGCCGAAGATCGCACCACCGCCATGCTGGCCGAAATCCAGGAGGCGGAGATTGCCGAGCTGCGCAAGGCGCTTCGAGTATCACAGCAGGAGCTGGCGGCGCTGCTCGGCAAGTCGCAGGGCGCGGTGGCACAGCTTGAGCAGCGTTCGGACATGAAGATCAGCACGCTGCGCGAGACGATCGAAGCGCTCGGCGGCCACCTGCAACTCATCGCCGAGTTTCCGGCAGGACAAGTGCGTCTTTCCAATCTCGGGCAGGCCGCCGATGAAAAGGCCGAAAGCCCTGCCGTCTGAGAAATGGACGCCCCTAACCATCCCCCGCTTTGTCGCCCGTCCGGCCCGTTTATTCTCGGCGGCCAAGGTCAGGCCGTGCAGTATAGCCGAGCCGGACAATTTCTTGCCTGAGCGATCCGACCGGACATTGATCGCCTTGCCGATATTTTTAAAGTTCTTCGCCAAAAGGGGGGATCATGGAACAAGAAAGCGTATTGCTGGCGCTACCGACGCCGACCCACTCCCGCTACACCAACCTACTCAGTGACATCGAAACGGGCGAAATCAAGATTCCCCAGTTCCAGAGGGACTTCGTCTGGACGATCCAGAAATCGGCCGCGCTGATCGACAGTATCATCAAGGCGTACCCGATCGGCACGTTCATATTCTGGGAAACACAGGAACGATTGCGGAGCATCCGCAATCTCGGGAACATCAAACTCCCCGACCCGAAAGACGGCAAGGCGGTTTCGTTCGTCCTCGACGGCCAGCAGCGCCTGACCAGCCTGTTCGCAACCCTCAAGGGGCTGAAGGTCGAACGGCTCAACGGCAAGACGGAAGATTTCTCGGAAGTCTATGTCGATCTCGACGCCAAACCGGACGGCCAGATCGTCACAACGGATCTAACCGGAAAAGACCCGGCCAAATGCATCAAGCTCTCAGATTTGCTCTATGGCGGGCTCAAGAAGCTGACCGCCTATCCCGAGGAATATCACGCCAAACTCGACGAATATAAGCAGCGCATACAGTCGTATGATTATTCGATCATCAAGGTGCGTGACGTGCCGATCGACGTGGCGACCGAGATATTCACGAGGATCAATGTCGGCGGGAAACCGCTGACGCTATTCGAGATCATGGTCGCCAAGACCTATGACGAAAAGCAGAAGTTCGACCTTTCGGAAAAGTTCGACACGCTCATATCGACGCTGGAGCCGCTGAACTACGAAACCATTTCAGACGCCACCATCCTTCAGCTCATTTCGCTCATCCTGGCGAGCGACTGCAAAAAGCAGACGATCCTCAAACTCGGCAAGGCCGACTTCATCAAGACGTGGGACAAGGCAATCGACGGGTTCGAGCGCGCCGTCGAGTATATCCGCGGCACATACCGCATACCGGTCTCGCACCTGCTCCCCTACAACACCATACTCGTGCCGTTCGGCTATTTCTTCTACCATCATCCGGACAAGCCGGACGCGGTGCAGAAGCCGCTGCTCGAAGATTTCTTCTGGCGCTGTTCGCTCGGTGGCCGGTACTCGTCTTCGGTCGAAAGCAAGCTCGCCCAGGACATGAAGCGGATCGACCTCATCCTTGAGGGCAAGTCGCCGGACTATGACTGGGCCGTCAACGTCTCGCCCGAGTTCCTGTCCGACAACGGCTGGTTCAACGCAGGCCGCAGTTTCGTCAAGGCCATATTGTGCCTCTACGCCTATCAGGGGCCGAAATCCTTCAACGACAATGCTCTGGTGAACATTCAGAACAACTGGCTCAAGCAGTCGAACAGCAAGAACTACCACCACTTTTTTCCGCGCGCCTATCTCGGGAAAAAGGGCGTCGAAGAAGCCCGCATCAACAATGTCCTGAACATCACAATCGTCGACGACTATCTCAACAAGCGCAAGATCAGGGCGCGCGCACCTTCCGACTACATGGCCGAGTTCAAGGCAGAGAACGGCTCGCTTGCCGGCGCCGCCGCCAGCCACCTGATTTCCGATCTCGATACCTTCGGGGTATGGAACGACGACTATGATTCCTTCCTGCGCAAGCGGGCCGAGGCAGTCAGCGCCGAGCTGCGCAGCCGCGTGATCGAGCGCGAGGTCGATACTATGGGGCAGGTCCCTCGTGACGATGACTTCGAGGAAGAAATGGCCGCCTTCGAGTAGATATTCGGGACAATGCCCATATTCGATACGCAGTGAATAACGCGGGTTCTCACCAACCGCAGCTCGATCCGGGGCCCCAGCCGCCTTTCAGATTCGGCCACAACCGGACAGGCGGCCTGCGGCCCCGGCAGACGGGAAGCGGTCAAGCAATTAGGCGATCTCATGAATTTTCGTTTGTGGCACGGCCTGTGCGGCAATCTCGCACAAGTGCCTATGGTGCGTCAGATAGATCACCTGACCGACCTGAGCCATCTGCCCGAACAGCCGAAAGACTTCCTCCGATCGCGGTTCGTCGAACGTTTCCATAATATCATCAGCGACGAACGGTACAGAAGGCCTTGCTGCCGCGAATTCCTCGTATCCGGCCAATCGAAGCGCCAGATACAGCTGAAACTGTGTGCCCTTTGACATTTCGACCGCGAGTTTGGAACCTCCTTGCCGCGACAGTCCGATCAACGCCTCACGATCCTTGTCCGGCCGTGTGGCAAGTCCGGAGTATTCATCACGCGTAATCAACCGGAAGGCTTCGGATGCCCGGTTCATCATCGCACTACGGTGCTTCTCCCGATATGCGCGGATACCGTATTCAGCAACCAGGCTTCCAGTCTTCAGGCGTAGATATCGCAACGCCAGATCCTCGATTTCCAGAAGTAATGTGCGGCGGCTCGCTTCGAGGCGGGCGACAGCGTCATCGCCCCCGATCGCGTCCAATGCGTCAGTTGCGCGAGCCCTGTCAGCGAAGAGATCCTTTGCGCGTCCGTCGAGGTCGGCAAGGCGCGCATCGAGTTCAGCTTGTTCTGCCTGCAGTTCGCCGAGATTGATATCGCGGAGGTCGGATACCGCCTCTTCGATGAATTGCCTCTGCGTCTCCCCGAGAATCTGCCGAGAGAGTTTGCCGAGTTCCGTGATCAACTCGTCCCTTTTCTTGCAGCGCTCCAACGCCTGTCGGACATCGGCGAGCTCGTTGACCTGGAAGAATTCACACATCTCCCCCTTGCGGGAGTCATGCACCGCGATCTCTCCATCCAGATGCTCATGCTCGAGTTCGAGATCGACAAGGGCCTGGTTTCGTTCCTGTCGTTTCGCGTCTGTCTGCCTGGCTTCTTCGTGCCGTCGGATTAATTCCTTGGCTGCGGCGAGCGGATTGTTGCCATCGTACGCTTCTCCGAGCGCCGTATGCAGCCGCTCGACTGTATCAGCGAAGGCTGCCTGATCGGATTCCATCGACGCGATGCGATGACTCAGGCCTTCCTGCTCGCGCAACGCCTCGGGGAGACCGGTCATCGCGTCAAGGAGTTCTCGTATCGCGCCGACACTGCCTTGACGATCGGAAAACCAGGTGTTGGAGAGGATGCTCCCCCAAGCACGCTGCCAGTCTTCGAATGCGGCTACGGCTTCGTCCAATGCCGCTTTTCGCCGAGACGCTGCGGCTTGAAGCTCCGCGAGGCGTTTGTCTGCTTCGACGCGTCTGGTTCGGGTGGTAGCGTGTTCCGTGAGAATGTTGTCAGCTGCCTGCATCAATGCAGCCAAATCCAGTCCCTCGACATCGATCCCAAGCGTGATCAAGGATTCAGAGAGAAGACCCTTTTCCGTTTCTATCACTGACTTCGCTTCGTCAATGTCGCTCAGAGATCGACGGAGGTCATCATGTGCAACCAGTGCCGAGGTGCGGGCCTCGGCCCAGCTGCTGACTGTTTTTAGCCAGGCATGCGTGGGTTTGTCCGCAGGCAGTTCGATCTCGGTTGGCGTCTCGGACCGGATTTCGCGGCGCAAGGCTTCCAGTCCACTGTCGGTCTCTTGCAGCAATTGATCTTGCTGCTCGAGGTGTGCCTTTGCGACCGACAACGCCGCCGACAGGGACCGCAACTCCTCGAGCTCTTTGAGACCGTTTAGTCGTATATCGAGGATCGCATCGGCCGATCGCATTTCCCTTTCGAAACGATCGGCCGTTTCTCGATCCAAGCTGGACAAGTGGTGTGCCCACGCTTCGTCACGTTGAACCAGGGCAGCTTTCGCCTCCTCGTCATCCTTGATTGCCGATGCTTCGCGCAGGGAAGAGATCCTGGCGGTGTCCTCATTGCACTTAGTTGAGAGCTCCCGCTTCCGCTCGCCGATCTGTGCGCGTCTCTTCTCGATCCCGTCAAAAATCAGTTTCCAGGCGGCCAGTTGATCGGGTTCGGGCGGCGAGATCTTGCGTAGTTCCGTCCCCTCACCAGTCCAGGGATGGAGGCTGTGGATAGCATCTTCAAGGGCGCGTCTCTTCTCGGGAAGGGCTCGCTCCGCAAGGCGAAGTTCGGCAGACAGATTTCCGTCGCGCAGGCGTTTCAGTACGGATTGAAGCTGCGCGATCTTGCCCGCGTCGACCGCGACGCCTTGTCCGTCAAGCGCCTGGCGAGCGCGCTGCTCATCTTCCAGAGCCTGCCGGGCGGACGCTTCTTCCTTTTCGGCTGATTGGTGCGCGACATCGATGCCGGTTTTTTGGGTGATCAGATCACGAAGCGCTCCGATCGTGGAGGCTGGAACAAGAAGTGTCTTGGGGTCGTCGACATTGGATTGTCCCAAGGTCACGAGAATAAGATCGATCTTGCGGGTGCATTCAGCCAGCGCGTCGTTCCTTTTCGGCAGATCGTCTGCAGCCGTCGTGTAGCGTGCGGCGGCGTCTCCAAGCTGATCGAGATCATCTGCCACCGCGAGCAGACGGTCCTCGACGATCAACCCCGCGAGTTCGTCACGAAGCTTCTGCTCACGCTGTTTGAGGCCGATAGTCTGTGTTTGAAGCCGCGTCTCCTCGACGATGAGCTCGGGAAGAGCGGTCGCCCATTCCTCCGGAGGGTTTGGCATGTCCTTGTATTCCGACAGCTTCTCCTGCCCCTGAAGGTATTCGGTCGCCAAAGGGTAGGCGCGCAGAGTACGGATTATCTCCTCATGACGCACCTTGGCCGCCGCGATCTCCTTCATGGCGGCGTCATAGGCAGTCTGGGCTTGCTCAAGCGCTGCCGTCAGCGCCTTGTAAGAGGAGGCCTGCACATCGATTTCGTCGCGCTTTGATTTCAGCTCCGCAATCTGCCGCTTCAGACCTGCAATTGCGGTCGAACTCGCGCGCTTCCGAAAAATGCCGTCGGCCTCGGCCGCGGCGGTTTCGAGAATGGAATTGACGCCAGCCAGGCCTGCACTTGCCGAGAATAGCAGTTCGCCCAGATCGCCCTTGCTCTCAAGGATCGCGTTGCCTCCATCCTCGAGTGTCTGGTCGTCGAGCGAAAACATCATGCGATAGGCGTCACGTGTCAGACCGGCGAGCGGGACACTCAGAACCGCCTCGTTGACCGGCTGCCCGTTCGTATCCAGGAGGGAATTGCTGCGCTGCTTGACGCGCCTGAACTCGTGGGCCGATCCTTCGAACTCCAGACAGGCGCCGATCTCCATGACTTTGCCTTGATGAATAAAACTGTAGCGCGTGCGTTCCTCGACGCCGAACAGGAGATCGAGATAGGCGGAAAGCGCCGTCGATTTGCCGGCTTCGTTCAGGCCGTAGACGATATGCAAATCCGGTGTATCGCTTTCATGCTCCCCGAAGTCGATCGAATAATCCGTGAACTTGCCGTAGCGGGTAAGATCGAGCCGGCGCAGGCGCATCAGTCGACCTCCAGAGCGTTGGCTTTGAGCCGAGCCAGTATGTCCTCGCTTCCTTCGGACAGCAGTTGGTCGACGAGCGCCTCGAACTCGTCTTCGTTGTTGCCGCTGAACCCGCGCGCATCCGGCGGCAGGTCATCGCGCAGTTCCTTGACGAGGTCGTGCACGATTTGTCGAACGCCATGCTGTTGAATGATGTCGCCTCGCATCAACTCGCCGAGTTCAAGGACTGGATCGGCGGTCGCGCTTCCAATCGGTTTGCTGACCGGCGCCGTTGTCGCCAGATCGATCTTCTCGACCCAGACGTTGCCCAAGTTCTCCGCGCGCTGCTCGGTTTCAGCCAGCAGCAAATCGCGATCGCGTCGTAGCCGCCACGACAACGGGGTCGCGCCTGTTAATCGAAGACGGGCCACAAGGTGCTGAGATCGTGTTTGTTCGCGTGCTCCAGTAATCTCTGCCTCAATCAGATCGGCTGCCTCTCGCCAGGTCTCCGCCGAG
>PAKZ01000032.1 GCA_002706335.1 Ahrensia sp. | reverse complement strand
GCCTATTTCGAGTGCCTGCACGAAGTGAAGCTGATCGTCGACCTGATCTATGAAGGCGGCATCGCCAACATGAACTACTCGATCTCGAACACGGCCGAGTGGGGCGAGTACCAGTCCGGTCCGCGCATCATCACCGAGGAAACCAAGGCCGAGATGAAGCGCGTCCTCAAGGACATCCAGACCGGCAAGTTCACCTCCGAGTGGATGCAGGAATGGCATTCGGGCGCCGCCCGCTTCAAGGCGACCCGCCGCCTGAACGACGAGCATCCGATCGAGCAGGTCGGCGAGAAGCTGCGCGGCATGATGCCGTGGATCAAGTCGAACGCGCTGGTCGACAAGGCGAAGAACTGAGCCTTACTTGCTTGGTATGAATGGAGGGTCGCGGAATTCTGCGACCCCTTTTCCTTCGCGAAATTAATGCATCTATTTAGGTCAGTAATATTGACATAAATTGCGCCGAGGCGCATGGTCGGTTTCAAAAGATTTCCCGAGGAAACATCCATGGAACACGATCATCGCTTCGCCTCACGCGAGGCACGCATGAAGGCGTCGGAGATCCGAGAGCTCTTGAAGCTGCTGGACCAGCCGGACATCATCTCTTTTGCGGGCGGCATCCCCGATCCTTCGCTGTTTCCGGCGGACGCGTTCCGGCGGGCCTATGGCGATGCGCTGACTGGTGCTGCGGCGGGCGCGGCCCTGCAATATTCGCCGAGCGAGGGGCATCGGGGCCTGCGGGACTGGATCGTCGGCCAGATGGAGAGCATCGGCATCCCCTGTACGCCGGACAATATCGTCATCACATCGGGATCGCAGCAGGCGCTCGATTTTCTCGGCAAGCTGTTCCTGTCGCCGCAGGACACGGCTTTGGTGACATGGCCGACCTATCTCGGCGCGCTGCAGGCCTTCAACGCCTATGAGCCGAATTACGACCGGCTGGAGCCGATGGGCAATCGCGAGCCGGGCGATTTCGCCTGGCAGGCGCGCGAGAAGGGCGGGGCGGTCAAATTCGCCTATGTGTCGCCCGACTTCGCCAATCCGACCGGCGAGACCATGACGCGGGCCGAGCGCGAACGCGTGCTCGATCTGGCCGATGCGCTGGATATCGCGGTGATCGAGGACGGGGCCTATCAGTCGCTGCGTTATGACGGCGAGGCGATCCCGCCGCTGCTGGCGATGGAGATCGCGAAGAAGGGCGATATCGACCAATGCCGGACGATCTATTGCGGCACGTTTTCGAAGACGCTGTCACCGGGCCTGCGCGTCGGCTGGGTCTGTGCGGCAAAGGATATCGTCTCGCGGCTGGTGATCCTCAAACAGGCGGGCGATTTGCATTCGGCGACGATCAACCAGGCGGCGATGAACGCGGTGGCGCGGGAGATGTTCGACGAGCAGGTGGCGGCGATCAGAAAAGTCTATGGCGGGCGCCGCGACCACATGCTCGCGGCGCTGAAGCGCGAAATGCCGGAGGGCGTCAGCTGGAGCCGGCCTGAGGGCGGCATGTTCGTCTGGCTGACACTGCCGGAAGGCATGGACGGGGCGATGCTGCTGGCGCAGTCGCTGGAAAGCGCGCGCGTGGCCTTTGTGCCGGGCAGGGCTTTCTTCGCAGATGGGACGGGCGCGAACACGATCCGCCTGTCGTTCTCCGGCGCATCCGAAGCGATGATCGACGAGGGTATCAAGCGGCTGGGTCGACTTGTCCGCAGCGCAGCTTAGCGCTTTGCGGCCCGCCAGTTCACTGTATAAGGCGCTTTTCCAAGGGGAATGCATGACGATTGCCGAAGATATCGAGACCCTGAAACGCCAGGAAGAGGCGCTGCAGTTCGACCATTTGAGCGATGAGGACGCCTGGGCGCTCGGATCGCTGATGCGTGCGCGCGCCGTTGAGAAAGGCCTTCCGCTCGTCATTGACATACGCGTCGCGGGACGGCCGCTTTTCTACACAGCGCTGCCGGGCACGACGCCGGACAATCCGGAATGGGTACGGCGCAAGGTCAATGTGGTGATGCGCTTCCACAAATGCTCCTACCGGGTGGGGCGCGAGATCGCGGCGGGCAGCATGCCGCTCGACCAAAACCGCGGCGTTGAACCGGTCGACATGGCGCCGCATGGCGGCTCGTTTCCGATCCATGTGAGGGGCACGGGTATTGTCGTGACGGTTACCGTATCGGGTATTCCGCAGCGCGAGGATCACCGCTTCGTCTTCGAATGCCTGTGCGAATATCTCGGCGTCGATCCGGCGCCGTTGGCGCTCGGCCCGGAAGAATAAAAAAGGCCGCGGGTTTCCGCGGCCTCTTGATGGGTAGGTCTGTGTCAGTTGGCGGAGAGCTTCAGCGAAGCGATGCCGACGGCGACGTTGACGCCTTCCTGCGACTGCAGGCTGACCGGCTGCAGCGCGATCGAGTCTTCCCAACCGCCGAGCAGCACATTCGCGCCGAGGCCGACCACGAAGGACGCCGACGCGGTGGCGCCGCCATAGGTGCCGGCGAGGGCGCCGTCGGAAATGCCGCGCGTGGGCGGCGCGATCACCGCCCAACGCATCAGTGTGTTCTGCGTCTTGCCGATATCGAGGCCGAATTTCTCGATCGAGCCGGTGTAGGTTTCGTTGGCAAGGCCGGAGACCGCCGGGAAGAAGGTGCAATCGAGGTTGCTCTTCGTGGCAATCGCGAAATTGAAACCGTCCTCGACGGCGCAGTCCAGCATGCCGAGCTTGACGCGCTCCTGCGCGGCCGCCGGAGCAGCGAGACCGGCGGCAAGCGCGCCCGCGAGGATGATCGATTTGGTAATGCTCATTTGAATATCTTTCCCTCAGGATTCGATTTTGCCGCATGTGCGGCGACGTCGCGCGAGATCGACCTCAAATGTGGCTTTGTCATGCCGATGCGTTGACAAAATCGCGACATTTGAGCCTCTGGGCCGAAGATCTTCCGGGTGTGCAAGTGTTACTCCCGGACCAGGAACGATACGGACAGGCAAGCGGCGTCATGGGCATGTTGATGGACAATCCGGCGCGGAAACCGGTAGTGCTGAGGCTTGCCGAGGGGACGCTTCGGCTTGGCGAGGGACCGCTTGCCTTCGAGCACGCCAATCGGCCGGCCATCGACGCTTATTGGGAAACGGCGACCGCGCAAATGCCACGCTTGTGGAACGGCCCCGCCTTTCTGTTCGAGGATGTCAGCCTCGAAGGAGGTCGGCTCAGCGGCACCGGCAGGCGCCCCGACTTCGCGACATTTCTCTACTGGCGCGACAACGGCCGGCCGCGCGAGGTCGTCCACATTACCGGGACATCGTTGCCCGTGCTGGCCGACGGCTCCCTGTTCGGCGTCCGCATGGCCGCGCATACGGCCAATGGCGGCGCGGCCTATTTTCCCGCCGGCTCTCTCGATGAGGACGATCTTGTCGATGGCGCGTTCGATTTGACGGCAAGCATCGCGCGCGAACTTCGTGAGGAGACGGGGCTCGCCTTCGACAGGGCGGATGACCTGTTCACGGCGGCGTTCGACCGCGGCGCCTATCATATCGCGCGGCGAAGCCGGTTGACGGGCGATTTCGACAATTGCCGCGACATGCTTGCGCGCCATCAGGCCGAAACCGGCGATGACGAGATCGAGGCGGCGGTGGCAATCCGCCGGGACGGGGCCGGGCTCGCGGCGCTAAAACCCTATGCGCGCGCTCTGGCCGATTGGCACTTCGAAAACGAGGCTTTTTCCTGTAGCGGAGAAGGCTGACAGGAAAGGGAATCGCATGCCACGCCGCTACGCAATCTACGATGTCTTTACCGACCAAGCCTTGACCGGCAATCAGCTTGCTGTGGTTTTCGACAGCGACGGGCTGGATGACGCTGCGATGCAGGCGATTGCCCGCGAGTTCAACCTGTCGGAGACGGTGTTCATCCGTGCGCCCGACAACCCGGCGCATTCGGCCGCGCTGCGCATCTTCACGCCGGGCCGCGAATTGCCCTTTGCCGGCCATCCGACCGTCGGGGCTGCAATCGCTATCGGCGAGGACGGTCCGGCCGATGGCGCGGACGACCGGCTGATGGTTCTTGGCGAAGAGATCGGACCGGTGCGCTGTGCGCTGCGGCTCGGCGAGCCGTCCTATGCCGAATTCGATCTGCCGCGGTTGCCCGAACAGATCGACCAGGTGATCGACAAGGCGGCCGTTGCAGCGGCAATCGGGGCGGCACCCGAAGAGGTCGGTTTCGAGAACCACGAAGTTAGCGTGTGGACGGCTGGCAACGCCTTTGTCTTCGTGCCCCTCGACGGGATCGGTCCGGTGCAGCGCCTGTCGCTCGACAAGGGCTTGTGGGACGAGGTCGCGCCGGTGGTCAACGGCCACCAGGCGTCGCTCTATGCCTATACGAGGGACGTGATCCACCACGATTGCGCTTTTCACGCGCGGATGTTCGCCCCCGAGATGGGGCTCGGCGAAGACCCCGCGACGGGATCGGCCGTGGCCGGTTTCGCGGGCGCGATCGCCTGGTTCGACGGGCTGGCGGAAGGACCGACCGCCTATGTCATCGAGCAGGGCATCGAGATGGGTCGCCCTTCGAAAATCCGCCTCGAAATCGACGGCAAGGCGGGCGCAATTCACGCGGCGAGGATCGGTGGCCACGCGGTCAAGGTCGCCGAGGGCACATTGCTCGCTTAAGCCCTTTACAAACCTGGCCGGCACGACTAGATAGCCGGCTTCGGCGGGTGTGTAGCTCAGATGGTAGAGCAGCTGACTCTTAATCAGCGGGTCCACGGTTCGAGCCCGTGCTCACCCACCAATAAAATCAATAGGTTAGCCGTTTTTGGCGATACCTGGCGCATTGCGTTTTACAGGCGTTTTACAGTTTCTGTTCTGGTTGGGTTCCGTAGCACGAATCTCAGCCAGTAGGGCGCGCGTATTCTCAACGGAAAGAACTGGCGTCGGCGAGCCGTAGACCGAGTACACTTCGCCATCGAATAGTTCGTAGATCGGACAGGCCGCCGCCTGTGCCGCGTCTATCTCCTTTCCGACTCCCGCGCCAATTGCTCCGCCCGGGAATCGCATAAAAATTAGCGCATCACAGGACGCGGCCAGCCTTTCAAAGTAGACCATACCTTCTTCGTCATAGCCAGCCTGATGATGCGGCTGGTTTGGATTTTCTACCGTCCATCCTTCTGCCTCGATGGCTGCCACCGCACCACGCTCTCGCTCGGTTCCGTAGTCCGTAACCGGATGTGCGAAATATATTCTCACGCTGCCTTCTCCATCGGTTCGTTGTCGTTGTCAGCCAACGCGCACAGGAAGTCGCAGGCCGGAATGATTGGATTCGTCATCGGCCAATCGTCTGGTATCTCGTCAATGAACATGCGCTCGCCTTTTATGCGCGTCAGTCTGGCGCCAATTTCACGTGCGTAGGCTGCAGTTCGCGCGAAATTCTCAGGGAAGTGGTGACGATATAGTGACCAATAGTCCGGGCTAGTCGCCTTGACGCATCCAGTCTGGAGGCAATTGGCGTTTGGAAATCCCATGGCGTAGGAGCGCGGCAACTCAAGCCCTGACTTTTGCACGATTGCAAGGCTTGCAGCTTTTGTTATACCGGCATCGATAAGCGGCGCGCGGACGGTCAACTCAAAATAGTTTTCCTTAAGCCTCTCGAAGCGGTCTACGTCTTCGCGATCAGCCGTGTAGCCAAAAACGTGAATGTCTGTCGGGCGCTGAAATTCAATTCTAGGGGCAATCTTCATTGCAGATGTGCATGGCGCACCTGCAATACCAGACATGTAACGGCGCTTTTGCCAAACTTCCCAAACGTCACTGAATTCTGTGGAGCGAAGCAGCGTGACGGACGTATTAAGCCGCCGCATTGCATCTGCCTCAAAACGATAGTTATCCGGATCCTCGTTGCCAGTCTCACATCGCGCAACGATTGCTTCCGGGTTGTCGCGCAGTGTCAACTGTGCGGCCACGAAACTCGCGGCGCCCGTTGACCACCATATTAGCGTACGTCTGTCGGTCATTGCTTTTCAACGCGGGACTCGCGATCCACCAGTGCGCGCTTAACTCTATCTTCATCAGCCGACCATCCGCACTCTTCGCAATCAAATCCAAAGACGTGGTACTCAAAGCGACCACAGGTATGACACTGCCACGCCGCTGTATTTAGATCTGCAATATCAAAATAAACGTCTTCGTCAGTTGCAATGAAAGTAGGCCCGTGGTCCTCGCCAGTCATCTGAAAAAGATACTCGCTATCAAGTATGAGTGCCTTGACGATATCGTTCATTGCGTCGCCCTCTCATACGCCGCACGAGCGTTGCGAAAATCATCATCTGACAGGACTGCGCGATTGAACGAATTCGGACCCGTGCAAGGAGCCTGCGCGAACGGCTTTAATGCGGCCAGCAATAGCTCAATAACGTCCGCCGCGTCAGGCGCAACTTCATCGACGATCTGATCCGCTATTTGGCTATACGCAATCTCGCTCGAGAGGCCGCGCAGTCTGTCGCAAATGTTCATTGCATTTCTCCAATCGGCTATTAAGTGCCGCTTATGATGCCTAATGCGTAATTAGCGGTCATATTTGGCCGCTAGTGGATGTCCGGAATTTGTATACAAACTTCGGACTCACTCCTTTGCCTTGCTCTTCGTTCCGCTTACCGGCGCGCTAATTGGCCTGTACAGCGCCAAGATCCAATCGTTGTCGTAACGCTTACGGCACCGCTCGAGGATTTTCTCCTCGTCGCCAACGCCGTATAGCGTCGTGTTGCCGAGCGGTAATTCGATATCGTCTGTCGCCGTGTTGTGAGCGACGATGATAAGGTGACTGCTGCTCATTTTGGTAGCCTCTCCATAATGCGCGCCCTATTCAGCGCCAGCGCCTCGTCTGTCGGTTGCCAGTCGCCGCACCACTCGGTAGGAAAGCCCGCCAAGCTTGGCGCACCGTATTGCGGAGCGTAGCCACGACGCTTCATTTCATCGATCAACGCAGCCTGGCGGCGCGCAAGCCACGCAAGGCGCGTGTAGAAGAACCTAACGTGGTCAGCGCCAAGGCGGTACGTGTCCATAACCGCCGGCTGCTCGCCGCGTGCGATCGCAGCACGCACAAGGCCGAAGATCCGCGGTAGCTCGCGGTACTCGGCAACAAGGTGCTTGCCGGTTAGCTCTGCCGGCGGAACGCAGTTGATGCGGGTCATTGGTTGGCCTTTAGATTCTGCGTCCTGCCCTATATGCGTCTAGAACTATATTTGCAGCCTCCTCCTCGAACTTTCGCCAATGATCTTCAAAGTCAGTTGTACGCACAATGCGTTTTGTTCCATCGTCTAGAATATCAACTTCAGCTTCCGCGCACATTGCTCTTGAGGCCAGCTGCTTGTCATAAAGCGGCATCATTGCCTCCGGACCAAACTCGCCAGTCACTGCTGCCGCTTTGGCGGCAACCGGAACAGTTGCGGCAATAGGTGCCAATCCAATGGCGGCTAGAAATTTTCTACGGTTCATTGTTGGTCTCCTTGTTGTGCCGCTAAGCGGCGGTTGGTTGCGGCTTTTGTTTGCGGTCGCTATCTGGCGGCCAAGCATCTGGTGGTATTCGAATTTTTGCATTTTCTCGAACCCACTCCAATGCGCTTGGAACGTGAACCATCCTATTCTTATCGAGTGGCATTCCACGCGCAGCCCATGAATACGCCATACCTTTATTTGCCTTTAGTCTTTTTTCAAAGCTTCTCTGTGTTTCTGTTAAGTCGTTTACTTTTATTAATGTCCTTGTGTTTGCCTCAACCCAATCAATAGCGTCATCAATGATGATGTTCCCATCGCAATCGTTTGGTAAGCCGTTCCTGCACCACAGAGTCACAGATGCGAATGAGACTCCGATCCGTCGAGCAAAATCAGCCTTTATTTCACTTCCATTAGCTACTCGTTTCTTTTCTTTTTTCTTTGTCTTCGCTTTAGCGATTTTATTACTTCGCATTGAGTTTACTACGTCAAGAGCCTTTTCTATATGGATCCACCCGTTTTTCGCACACGGAATTACTCCACTCAAGGCCCAAAGTCTTACCTGTGAATTATATGTTCCAATTCTTCGCGCGAATGCCTTTTGGCTTTCATATTCTGAAGGATCATCAACAAAAAGTGGGCGCATATTTCTTGGCGGGTTTTCTTTTAACCACTCTTTCGCATCTTCTATTGGGACATATCCATCACAAAGAGGCATACCTTTAGAAATCCAACGATTCATGGCGAATCTGGCGCACCCTATACGCCTAGAGAATGCCTCTCTAGTCTCGCAGCCGGACGGAACTGCGCGGCGCAACTCAGTGAGTTTCCCGTCGCATTCACCAATCTCGCTCCCAGTCGGGAACTCATAACCGCACTCACACACAGGCTCGCGCTCGACGCGAACCTCCTTGCATTCAGGACAGCGGCGCGGACCGTGCTTGCGACCAGCCAATCTTCGTTGACGTGCGCCGCCGTCCAGCGACCATTCAATCGGCAAGTCAAACCAATCGTGGTCAAGCCACAAGCCCGCGTGGTCGAATATCAACGCCTCGCACTTGCCTTCCGCCGTGCGGAGCGCGCGTCCAATCATCTGCAAAAACAGCGCCAGGCTCTTCGTCGGGCGGAGCAGGATAACAACGTCGATTGCTGGAAGGTCGAAGCCTTCCGTGAACACCTCGACGTTGGACAGTACCTTAATGTTGCCTGACGCCAGTGCATCAACAGACGCGTCTCGTTCATCAGTAGGCGTGGTTCCGTCAACGTGTGCTGCCGGTATGCCTTCGGAATTAAACCGATCGACTAGCGCCTTGCTGGCGTCAACGCTGGCACAAAACACTAGCGCGCGCTTGCCGTCCGCGTTCTTGCGATACTCGGCAATAGCATCACCAATCAGGACCGGCGTATTCATTACCTTGTCCAGGTCGCCCTTTTTATAATCGCCCGCCTGCATCTTGGCGCTAGCCAAGTCTGGGTCGCTCGGCGCGAAGTATCGGAAGTCGGAAAGATATCCGCCGTCAATAAGTTCGCGCGTGGACGGGCCGACAACCAACTCACCGAACCACTCCGAAAGGCCCTTGCCGTCAAAGCGCTCTGGCGTTGCGGTAAGCCCAAGGTTCTGCGCGCCGTTAAGTTGTTCACGGATCGCAGACCATGACTTTGCCGCAACGTGGTGGCACTCGTCCCATATCGCTAGCGACGGAAGCGGCAAGTCATTAATGCGCCTAGTAAGCGTAGCGACGGAAACAATCTGCACAGGCTTATCGTATTCAGGCTTACCGCGCGGCGACACGATTCCAAAATCAATCCCCGCGGCGGTGAAGGCTTTTGCGGCCTGCCGTTCGATCTCCTGCCTGTGGCATATGAACCACACGGGCTTTTTATGCTGCTTGACAATCTCGGTTGCGGTTCTCGTCTTGCCAGCGCCAGTTGGCATCTGCATTACTGCACTGCCGTGGATTGTTAGCGCCTGTATGGCACTTTCAATTGCAGCAGTCTGATATGGCCTCAATTTCATACGCGCCTCCATGGATTTTCCATCAATATGCGAAAACGCCTAACGACGCAACAAAAAAATGCGCGTGCGCCTAATCTTTGTCTAACACTTCGTTGACGCGCTGTTTCACAAATTCGTCAGCGCAATGGCGCAGCCGCCTAACGGACTCCATGTCTTTTTCAAACTGCTCCTTGCTTACGCCTAGTTGCTTCAGCATTGCGTCTCTTTTTTCTTCACGTGTTTTCATAACCTACACCACCTTCCGTGCGTGTTGTTCCAGCTTCAACATAGCCTGCTCCGCGAGCTCGACGCGCCCGCCTAGATAGTGCGTATCGAGGATTGCCTCGACATCGCGCAGGCTATGGCCGGTAATCGCGGCGATCTGCGAATTACTGCAGCCAGCCAGCGCCAGGCGCGTAACGGCCGTACCGCGCAGGTCGTGGAAGTGCAGCTTCTCGCCTTTAGCCATCGGCAGGCCGCTATTGCGGTACGCTGTAGCCCACGACGCGCGGAATCCGTCTTCGGTCCACGGCTTGTTGCGTGTGTTCGTAAGGATGGACGTCGACACACGCGGCGCGGCATCAAGCATCTGCCTTAGCGTCTCGCCAACCGGAATCGTAACTCGTGCGCCTGTCTTACCTTGCTTGATGCGCAGCGACTTGCCGTCGTACGCATTCCACGCCACACGCAATAGGTCGCCTTCGCGCTGGCCTGTCCAAAGACCAAGCATTAGCGCCATCTGCAGCGGCCGTCTTGCCGCCTTCATCATGGCCGCGATGTGATCTTCTTCCCAAATGATTTCCGACCGATTAGCCTTGTATAGCCTGCCGCCGCGCTCGCACACGTTTACCGCAATGCGGCCGTTGTCCTTCGCTACAGACAGCACGCGCGCCAGCGTAACCCAAGCGTAATCCGCGGAACGCGGCTTATCCGCCATCGTATCGCGCCATGCCTTGAACGAACCGCGCGCAGATGGATCCTGCACGGCCTCGATCGGCATGTCTGCAATCGCTGCGCTTTCGATCCTGCCTAGGTAAAGGTCGTAACCTCGGCGCGTCTTGTCTGCTTTCTCCGTGTATTCCGTCGATCGGCGGAACTCGTCGATAAGCGTTCGCAGCGTGTCGTCGTTCTTTTTCTTGTCCGCCTCGTGCGCGTCTGCGTAGGCTTTCGCTATGCGCTTGTCACCAGGCTGCAGCGCATTGCCGTCCGCGTCACTAAGCAGCGGACCGCCTCGCCAGGCGTACAGGTAATATTTCTGCTTGCCCCCGGCTAGTTTGGCTTTGACCTTGTGGATACCTTCAAGCACGACTCTCACTTTCCCGCTTCCACTTCTCGTAAGGTGTCTCCGTATTGGTTACACCTTTATCGAGACCGGAAGCTTTATCAAGCACCGCGTCGATCGCGCGTTTATCCCATCGCTTTGTCCATGCCAGCGCCGCCGGCATATAACCGTCGCTTACCCACGATGAAAACAGCGACGGACTAATGCCAAGGTAGGTGGATGCCTCCTGTCTGGTAAGAAGACGCGGTTCGTTATCGTTGGCTGGCGCGCTCACGGTCATGTGTCCTTGGAGTGGCGGAGACGGGCATCTTCGATTTCAGAATGATGCGCCCGCATTGGAACACGTTCTCCATCGTAGACAAACGCGCGTGTGTGCGCCGGAGGCTCCAGCGACCAAGCAGGACGTCCGCAGACATTGATCGGGTCGCCTACGCCGGGGGGATTTGGCACAACCCTGCGTGTCGCGATTTCCATGAAGCGGCGAAATGTGCACCTGTCGTCATAGACTTGATACTTCCTCCACACATCAGCAAAGGCGGCGGCGGCAGTGACATGCGATGCAGTAACTGGCGGGAAGCCTTGTACGGTCACTTCGATTGTCTTGATAGGCTGTCCCATCACTCCACCTCCATAGAGCGGATGGCGGCGGCGAGCGGTTCGCCAAAGTCATAGATGGCGTCGGCGCGCTCCTTGAACCGCACGGCCTGTTCTTTGGCAAATTCTGGCTTTATCCGTCTGCCGTTGAATTCCCCGCTGACGGCTGCATCGCGGTAGGCGTCGGATGTGTGCTGAAGGTCAATGCCCCAATTCTCAAGCTCTGTTTTAGCGCGCTCCGCAGCCGCCTCTCTCGCCTCCGCTTGGGCGGTCTTGGCAATGGGAGGGTAGACGGCTTCGATGCTAGCTCGAATATGCTTGCGGATTGAACCGGCATCGTCGTCGCTGAATTGCTGCGGCCAGTGGAGCGGCCAGTACGCCCTGCATGCGGCTTCAACCATCTCGTCCGTAATCTCGATATCACCTGCCATTGTCTTGTCCTTGTAGGGTGGCGCGGCCTTTTTCGCTGATCGTGTCGTACTCGCCTGAGCCGCGGTAGTTTTCTTCGTCGTCGCACATGCGCTTGAGGTAGCCCTTGCTGCGCATTTCGATGATGACGTTGCCGACGAACGCACGGTCGCCGCCTGCGAACCATGCCTCTTCGCCGTCCTCCGAAAACACGATCCTGTCGCCGTCCGCGAGGCGCTGTAGAATTTCCATTGTGCTTTTGATTTCGCGCTTCGGCGGCATTTCCATGTGCGCCCCTGCGAGGGTGGCGCGGGCGCGGCGGACCTTTGACCAACACCATTCCGTAAACTCGTCATGGTTTGCGGACGGCTCTTTCCCAGTTTCGCGCTTGTACATTTCCTCAACTCGCAACGGGCCTGTTTCGAGTTCTTCACGGTCCATCGGCATGATTTCCAGAACTTCGCCGAGCGCCTTCTCAAGCTCAGCACAGCTGGCGCGGAGGCGGTCGATCTCGTCGATGCAAATCAACGCGCCTCGACTTTCCCCTTTGATCTTCACCTTCGGGAGTGACGCTGCCTTTTTCATCGCCGCGTCCCGTGCCGCCCTCAGTGCGGCACTCATCGCGCAGCAGCCAAAAGCGCAGCGAGCTCGCGCGCTGTATCACGCAACTTGCGCGCGATAGGCGAGCGGCCGTACTTGCTGGCGATGTGATAGAGCAGCCACGGCTTGCTGCCCTGCGCGAATGCTTCTTGTGCTGTGATTACCGGATACATTGTGGTGGTTCTCCTGTGGTGGTTAGGTCAGTAGCGCCAAACGGCGCCGTGCAGTGGTCGGTATGCGTCTACCTGCGTTTGGCTGTTGCAGTTGGCTGCAAGGCGCTCCGTGATAGCCTGGCGCGGTGCGACGCCGTCGTAAATTTGAAAAGCTAGTGGACGCAACGACTGATGCAGCCTCGGCACAACTGTCGTTGCGAACGTCTTTCTGTCGTAACCGTTGTCGTTATCAGCAATAATCGCCCAAAGCGCCTCTGCCTGTTCCGCGATACCTAACTCGACCGCAGTCGCATACTCGCGGACAGCATCAGCGTCCGCGTCGTCGAGCAGCGGCAGAACGTCGTCAATGCCGCCGCTTAGCACTAGCGCGAGAATGTTCTTCTCGTGCATGATGCTGTCCTTGGCGCGGTGCTTCAGGACGTAGTCCTCGCCTTTGGCTTTCACCCATAGTCCGCTATCGAACCGCACGACGAAGCCTTCCGCGCCTTGTATCGCTCGAGCGTAAGCGAGAAAGTCCGCGGCACTGTTGTGGCGCTGCGTGTGGTGGGCGACGTGGGGTATGCCCATGTCCTTGGCCCAATCCTCGACAACAGCGCGCGGGTAGTAATGGCCGTCTTCGTTGCGTCTTATAGCCAATAGGGTAAGCGCGCTTTCTTCGTACCGCACCACTATGCGGTTATCCGGCGCCGTCCATTCGAAAATCGGAGTCGCTGGATGCTCTCCATGCATTAGAATGGCGCACTCGCGCTCAATGGCGCGCGTGAAATGCCGCTCCGCGCGCAACGCATGGTCTGTCCGGCCCATGCGCGTCATAAAGCAACCGACGCCGTTCACGAACGCTGCGTGGATCATCGTGCCGTCAAGCTTCTCCGTAACACTGTGCGGCTCGTTGAAGTCGATCGCCGCCGGCTGTGTTTCCTCGCGCTCGCCGATATTAAAGAATTTGTGGAATGGCCGCGCCAGGATGCTGCCGTCGCGCGCAAACTTGATGCCGCGACACTCGCGCCGTATCGGATCGTCGAAGCTGTCCGGCAAGGCGTATACGTAGTCAATGACTGTGTAATCGCCTTTGTCGACAACGACGAAATCGGTTCGGTCCTTGACGGACGGCAAAACGTCGTCGATGTGGGTTATGGTGGGGTGGGTCATACCGCCACCTCCGCAATCGCGCGCTCGGCAATCTTGCGCATGTCGATGACCTTCGACGTACCAAGCTCGCCGTTATTGCTGCGGTCGATTATCTCGCGGAGAGCGGCGAGGAATACGTCGTATCCCTTAACGCGCCGTTCTATTTCTGCCTTAACTCGTTGCACTTCAGTGGTCATGCTTTCGTCCTCGCGATTCCATTTCACGCCAATCTAGGCGTTTTCGCCTATTAATGCAACAAAAAAATGCGCGAACGCATACCGCCCGCGCATTGTCTTTTTTCAGCGCAAAAACGGCTCGGCAATAAAGGAGTACATAACAATCCCGGTAATCGTTATGTCATCGTCGCTCTTGCCAACCTCGATCGGCGCCTGAAACTCCGGGTCGTGAGAGCGCGGCCATAGCCATTTCTTGCCGTTTTCATCGACGACATATTCCTTTAGGGTAGCTTCGTATAAACCGTCTTTATTGCGCCGTTGAACCAATACCCGCTGTCCGCTTTTTGGCTTTAGTCCGTTCGCAATAGTTGACGAAACGAATACAAGCGACCCGCTTGGATAAACCTTGTTCATGCTGTTGCCTTGGACGAGGTAGCCGGTCATGGGCATGTCCGGCATGTTTGGATGCCAAGGAATAGGCACGTCATATTGCTCGTCTGGCGGCCACTCTACCGCCTCCCGCCAAACGCCGGCCTGAAGCGGTGCGACAACGCGAAACGTTTTGACGTTTTGCGCCGTGTTTCGCGGCGCCGCCTTGATGCCAAGAAAAGCGCTTACCGGCATGCCGGCCATATCGGCCAGCACTGCGATCGACTTTGAACCCGGCTTATCGATGCCGCGCTCCCATTTTGAAACGGTCGCCTGGTCGACGCCGCACTGCTTGGCAAGATCGGTCTGTGTAAGGCCGACATCCTTTCGCAGCTTCTTTACTCGCTGCCCTATGGTTTCTGTCTTCATTTTCCATTCTCCCTGTCTAGCCGCCTCATATGCGCTTTTGCGCTTTTTTTGCAACGGCTAGGCGTTATCGCATATTTATCCTTGACCGTATAGGCGAAAAAGCATATCCCTTGTGACGTAGTAAACGAATCCCGGCAAAAAAGTTAAAATTTTCGGGAAACCACCACAAAGGACGCTCACTCATGAACGTTGAAAAGAGCGCCTGCGCCATGCGGGCTGACGGGAAGTCAATCGCCACCATCGCCGAGAAACTCGGCATCTCCAAACAGTGGGCGTACAAATGCGCCGGTAACACGCCGCCGGCTGAACCGCGCGACGACGCCAATACGGTCATTCATTACGCGCCCGACGTTGACGGCTATCGAAAGCCGGTCCGCATGCCGCGCATCGCCGCAATCGATGGAGTTGCAGCATGACCGCCGTCAAGGCGGCGGCAACGCAGTACGAGCTCGGCGACGAAATCGAAATCACCGTAAAGGGCGTCATTGTCGGCTCGTCGGAATTTCTAGATGGCGGCAGAAGCTATCTCGTCGAAACAGACGAAGGCGGGCGCAAGAAGCGCCAGTGGGTTGGTTTGCAGCGCATGAAGGACGGCGCCAATGTTTGACGAATGGCTCGGATACGAGATCGGCGAATTCGTCAAACTGCGGATTAACGGCTGGCTTGGGCAGGTTCTGAATTTCAGACAGACCAACTTCGGCGAGGAGGAATACGAACTGCGCGTTTGGACTGGATCCGAACTGTACCGCGCATGGTTCGTCGAAAGCGAACTTGTCGGCGACTCGGCAGGCGACGGAGAAACCAACGAAGTCAAAGCGAACACGACGGCGCAGGTGATCGACCTAGCGGCGGCTAGAGCTAAAGGAGTGGCATGATGGAAGAGAAGTTTAAAGCGGGTGATCGAATCGAATACACAGATTCCGATTACGCGTTCGTGGTCGACCACTGGAACCAATACTGGAGAGAAAGCGAGGGCAACCTTGAAGAGATTTATGCTGTCTCGTTTTCTGGCAATCTTATCGGGATAAGCAACAGGCCGGGCGGCAGCGGGCCGTATTATGACGCGGAATCGTTCCGCAAGGCGCGTGAGTCTGCCATGACGCCGAAATTCAAAGTAGGCGACCGCGTTGTAAGTCGCGACTACATGTTCGGCGAGGACTGTTACGGAACCGTCGACGTCGTTGACGGCAATGGCTATATTTACGCAACCGATTGGACGGTCGGCTGCCCTTCTGGACACATTCATAGCGGAGACCTCGAACTCGCACCGCCGCCCTTCAAGGCAGGCGAAGTCATCCGCGTAACGACGGACCAGGACACGTGGGTGTATTCCGGCATGGTCGGAACCGTTCTCGAAACAGCGGCAACCAACATGCACGTCGATTTCGGCAACGACAAGGTTTGGTGGGTCGATTACGTCAATGCCGAGGCGGCGCCACTTCACATCGAGGCTGGCAAATACTACGTCGATACGACTGGCAAGCGCGTCGGTCCGATGCGTAAGTGGTCAGACGACACTAGTCATCCTTGGGAGTGTCCGCGTAGCGACGGCGACATTTACCGCGTCGACGGTAGCAGCGATTACGGTCCGAATTTGGTGCGTGAAGCACATATTTTCGAGTTGCGCGAAGTTGTAAAGGACGGTGTCACAGTCAATAGCAATAGCACGGATCGCCGCGAACCGAAGTTCAAGGTCGGTGATCGAATCGAAGTCGCAAAGAGCGGGATGGCGGCTGACGTTGGTCACAAAGGTCGCGTAGGACCAAGGGGTGAATACCAATGCGGCATCGTAAAAACAAAACTTATCGACGTTGTATGGGACGACACGGAAGGACGCAACGGGCAGTGCAACGGCGGGTATTTTGAAGACACAATTCGACACGCCACATCCAACACCGCCATCGTCGCCAAGTTGGCCAGCAACGGGACTCCGCGACCAACGCACAAGCCGTATGTCCACGCCAATGTCGAAAGCGCGAAGGCCGAAGCGCAGCGGCTTGCCGACATGACGCCTGGCACAGAGTTCGCGGTTTACGAGCGCGTCGATATTCGCAAAGTCGAAAAGAAGTACGACCACGAATGGCAGCGGCTTGCAGTCGAAAAGTCATCCAAGGCCGGCGCTATCGCCGAGCTGAAGAAAACTGCAGGCATCACGACTGCGCAGGCTAGCCGTATCGTTTACGATTACGCAGCCTAACCACAACACCGCAACGCCGCCTGTGCCAAAGCGCAGGCGGTAAAGGATACGCGACATGGAATCGAGACAGGTACGGCGCGCAACGGCACGCCACGAAGCGAAAGTGCGCGCTGCAGAAGATGCCGGACGCAAATATCCGGAGTCGCGCTACGAACCGTTTACAGCAACCGGCAAGTCGTATCCGCGAAGCAGTGCGCGCGAGGCAGAACGGCACGCAAGGAGCAACGCGAAATGAAAGCCTTCCAGAAAGTACTGCAGGACGAATACGGTGCCGACACAAAACTAGGGTCGCCAGCCGTCAACATCGATCGGCGGCGCGAGACGCTTGCCGCGATGACAGGAGGGCGCGGCTTTTGCACGCCGCCTATGGAGCCTGCGGTTGATGCACAGGGAAGAACGCGCGGCGACAGACGTCGCGCCGCTGGAGCGGTTGCAATGGCCAAGGTTAGCGAACAGCGCGCGCCTGAATTCATGCATAGCGCGGCGCGTAGGCGGGCATTTCCAAACGATTATCCAGAGCCGAGGCCGATGGTCGGCATTCTGAAAACGATGAAGGAAGCAGCATAATGAATACGTTATCATGGCTATTGTACGCGGCGGAGGTGTCGGCAAGGCTTGGTGGATTTTTATTGGCGATTGCCATTCTATCTGCGTTTGCGGTTGTCTCTGTATCAGCGGCTACTGCAGTGCATGACGACGCCAACCGCATTTCGCCAAACCGCGGGCCGCGCATGTTCCGGTTTCTTTGGGTGCCTGCTTTGGCGGCACTTGCAGCATGCGCAATCCCGTCTTCAAGCACTGTCTATATGATCGCAGCAAGTGAGGCAGGCGAGGCGGTTATGCAGACGCCGGACGCGCAGGAAATGATGGGCGACGTTAAGACGCTTATCAAGAAGCGCCTGCGCGAGGAGATTGCCGAATGACCCACAACGACGTACCAGCCGGCTGCGCAATACCGGCCGCATTACTCGCGCTATCTGCAATCCCGGCGTGGTTCACGCATCTTTACGTGTGCTTTACAGCAGGCGCATGGGGTTTCCTTATTGCCGGTGCCATCTTCGCACCCGTCGCCGTAGTCCACGGATGGGGCGTCTGGTTTGGTGTCTGGTAATGCAACCATACGACGCCTTCTTTGACAAACCGATTAGCATACCAGGCGGACCGTGGAAGCCGTTCATCTTCGCGCTAATCGCAATCGCCGCAATCATCATAGTACGGAGCCTGTTTACGTAATGGCACTTTCAATTTCATCACTGAAACCCAGCAAATCTGGCAACCCGCCTATAACGCTGATTTACGGCGTCGATGGCATCGGCAAGACAACACTCGCCGGAGAGTGGCCGTCGCCGATCTACCTACCAACGGAAGGCGAAAGCACGCCAAGCGATTTTGAGTTGCCGACGCCAGGAGATATCGAATCGTTCGATGCACTGCTTGACGTGTTCGGCGAGTTGCTGACCGAAGAACATGAATTCAAGACCGTGATCATCGACAGCCTGGACGGACTTGAGAATCTTGTATGGGACGCGACATGCGCGCGGTTGGGGGTCCAGTCGATCGAGGAGCCTGGTTACGGCCGCGGCTACGTAGAGGCTGACAGCGAGTGGCGCGAGTTTCTTGGTGCGCTCGCCGCGCTCAAGAAGTCTGGCATGCACGTCGTGATGTTGGCGCACCCGGAAATCATCCGGTTCGATTCGCCAACGACCGACCCTTACAGTCGATACGTTCCGAAGTTGCATAAAAGGGCTAATGCGCTTGTCAGGGAGCAGGCAGATATCGTTGCATTCATGAACTACCGCGTCAGCCTGAAAGAAAAAGAAGTGGGTCACAACAAGAAGGTCACGCACGCCGAAGGCGGTAAGGAGCGACAGATACACCTATCGGAAGGGGCTGGATTCATGGCTAAGAACCGCTACTCCCTCCCGGATTCGATCTCATACAAGAGGGGCGAAGGCTTCAATGCGCTGGCGAAATACTGGTCGCCCGCAGCTAACGACAACGGCAAGGCTGGAAAGAAGGAGGCTGCTTGATGCGTGTAATAAACAATCCGACAATCAAGTTCGACGACGATACGGAAGTCAAGATGCTTCTGAAGGATGGGGAAAATGTCATTGAAATCGAACAGGGCAACGATATAGTCTGGATTCCTATCAAAGAGGCAAAGGAATTCTGCGCAGCGCTTGATGCTTTCGTGAAGGAGGTGGTTTGATGGCAGACAGCGAGTACACAGCAACGCTTGAGCGATGGTCATTCGCACATGGATATTACTTTGGTGCCATTTACGGCGACAAAAAAGAAAGGTTCGCTGACGGATCAGTCGTTCGCACTAGCCTGAATAAATCAAAGCCAGGCAAGGAGGGCGACATCATCACCACATCGAACAGCCGTTACCTCCTCGGCAAGCCAGCCACCACCTAAACCACCACGAAAGGCAACCACCACAATGGCACAACTCGGCTCGAAATTTAACGCTACCGAACACGACACGGAGCAGCGCGACGACTACCCGGAACTCCCGAACGGCATCTACCGGCTCGAAATGGAAGCGTCGGAAATCAAGGAAAACCCGCGCAAGAACGGCAACGGCACCAACACGCTACTGAAGACCACGTTTAACGTGCTCGAGCCGGCTGAATACGAAGGCCGGAAGCTCTTCAATAATTACAACCTTGAGCACGAAAGCTCGCAGGCGCAGGAAATCGGTCAGAAGCAGTTCGCCGCGCTTTGCCGCGCCGTCGAAATCGCCGAGGTCGACGATTCCGAAGAACTGCACTTCCGCGCGTTCACAGCGACCGTAAAACTCGGCAAGCCGTCGAAGGAAAAAGACGCCAACGGAAACCCGGCCTACCCGGCGCGCGCTGAAATCAAACGCTACTACTTCCCCGACGAAGGTAACGTGCCGGAACCTGCGATCGACGACAACCAGCCGAAAGCGGCGCCCGCCAAAGACAACCGCCAGGCGGCAAGCAACGACAACAAGCCAGCCGCCGCCAGCGGTCAGAAAAAGCGGCCGTGGGGGTGAGTATGACACTAGGATGGCCGCAAATCATCTACCTGCTGCTTGTCGCGCTTAGCCTTGGTGTATCCATCGCCAAGCACGGTCAGGTGCGCGATCCATACAATGTCATGGATTCAATCATCGCGACAACTATTGTCCTGCCGCTGCTCTATTGGGGCGGATTCTTTGGCTAGCAAATAAAAAGCGGCGGGAACCACCACGGAACCCGCCGCCTATATACCACCACAACGAGAACCACCACAGAACCCGTCGAGGAGTAACCGATGCGCATTGCACGCAACGATTTCGCGCGCCTTTTACAGCAAGTCGTGAAGGCCGTCAATAGCAGAAACACCATTCCAGTGCTCGGTACGCTTCGGCTTGAAGCGTCTGGCGGCGCGCTAACCGTAACCGCTACCGACCTTGACTTGGAGATCAGCGGATCGATCGAAGCGGAAGGCGACTATATCGGTTGCATCGACGCCAGAATGCTCGCCGGCGCAGTAGGCAAGTTCAAGGGCGACGAGGTCACAATCGAGGCTGACGGCGACGATGCAGTAATCAAGTCAGGCCGCAGCCGCTTCAAGATGCAGACTATTCCGGTAGGCGACTTCCCTACAATGGATGGGGGCAAGTTCGGCGCTACACTGGCGCTGGATCTTGCCGCTCTTTTTGCGCCGGTAGCGTTCGCCATGTCGGTCGAAGACGCGCGCTATTACCTGAATGGCATCTATATGCATCCGGTCGACGGCAAGCTTGTCGCGGTCGCCACGGACGGCCACAGGCTTTCCGCTAATTCTGTCGACGTGCCGCATGAGCAGCCGACCGCTGTTTTCGAGGGCATCATCATTCCGACGAAGACGGTCAACCTGCTGCCGAAGGGAGAGGTTACTGTCGATATCAGCGACGCCAAAATCCGCATTACGGACGGCAAGACGACAATCCTTAGCAAGCTGATCGACTGTGTATTTCCGGATTACCAGCGCGTCATTCCATCCGGCAACGACAAGAATATCGTCTTTGACAACGCTACGATGCGAGATGCCGCGGACCGCGTTGCGCTGGCGTCCAACGAGCGCGGACGCGCCGTCAAGATGACGATCACGGAAGGCGTATGCGACCTTACGGTGCGCGGTGATGCGGAAGGAACCGACAGCGTGTCAGTCGATTACAGCGGCGAGGAAGTCAACATAGGCTTCAACAGCCGGTACGTCGTTGACGTGCTTGGCGCGCTTCCGCCAGGCGACGTCAACATGGCGGTTGCTGACGGCGGATCGCCTGCGTTGCTTACCAGCGACAAGGCGCCGTCGCAGCGCATCGTAATTATGCCTATGCGGGTGTAGGGCGATGACAAACAAGGAAGCAGCAACGCAGCTAGAGGTAGCGTCGCATTGGCTTAGCGAGGCCGCTGTCGCGCTCGTCAAAGAGGACTACCTGCGCGACAACCTACGCCGTGTTGCACGCGAGTGCAACCGGGCGGCAAGGAGGTTAACCGATGACAAAACCTAGACCATACATGCCGTCAAACGGCACGGAAGGCGATTGGTTCGAAAGTCAGTGGTGCGCGGATTGCCACCACGACGATTACGACAACGACGTTTATTGCGCGTTGCTTTCGAAGGCGCACTGCGGCGACCAGCCAGACGAATGGATTTACCGCGATGACAAGCCGACTTGCACCGCGTTTCGCGACGCTAGCAAGCCGATGCCTATACCGCGTTGCCCTGACACATTGGAGATGTTTCCGGAATGACTAAACGATCACAGATTCCGACAAGCCTTGAGGTCGACGGAGCGCGAGGCGGTTCGTTCGTTCGCATTGATAAAACAGACAGGGAGGGAATCGTTGACATTGAAGTCGGACACTCCTGCGTTATTACGGTAAGGCAGGAATTGCCGGTTACATGGCTGGCAGCGCTTCTCACGCACGCGAAGGATATTGGCTTCGAAAACGCGATGGGCGACCGCGAGCAGTTCCCGGCAGACTACGCCTTAATGTGTGATCCGGTCTCCTAATGCCACCAATCCCAAAGCCAACCGCGTCAACCGTTCGCGCCATCTATCAAGCTTACGAAGATGCAAACGAGCATTACGACTCGCTTGGCATTAGCGTCGGCGAGATCGGCCACGAATGCGACCGATACCTTTGGTATAACCTGCGGTGGGCAAGCGCGCCGGAGGCTATAGAGGGGCGCAAGCTTTCAATCTTCCGGACGGGCGACCGTTGGGAAGAAGTGCTGGTTAGCGACCTGGAGCGCATTGGCGTCGACGTGTGGGGGCAGCAGGACCGCATCAGGCTTGCCGGCGGGCATATTCGCGGCAAGTGCGACGGCAAGGCTATAGGTATACCAGAAGCGCCAAAGACGGAACACCTATGCGAGTTCAAATCTTCAAACGAAAAGAGCTTCAAGGATATCGTAAAGCTCGGCTGCGAAAAGGCGAAGCCGCTGCATTACGGACAATGTCAAATTGGAATGCACGCCTTTGGACTAAGCCGCGCGCTGTACCTTGTCGTCAACAAGAATGACGACGCGCGCTACGCCGAGCGGATCGAATACGACGCATCCTACTGCTTGCGCCAGATCGCTCGAGCTGAACGCATAATTGGACTTAACGAGCCGCCATCGCGCATCAGCGATAAGCCCGATATTCCGCCCTGCCTGTTCTGCAAGCACAAGGCGGTTTGCCATGAAGACGCATGGCCGCGCCCGACGTGTCGGTCGTGCTTGCACAGTACGCCTGAAATGTCGGGAGACGCGCACTGGTCGTGCGCAAGGTGGTCAAAGCCGCTGTCGATCGACGAGCAAAAAGCGGGCTGTCCGGCGCATTTGTTTCTACCTGGCTTGGTGCCGGGAACGCTAGTCGACAGCGACGAGGAAAACGAAACAGTGACTTACACGCTGCGCAACGGCAGCGAGTGGGTCGACGGTGGTGGTAATGTGGAGGCGCGTAGTGAGTAAAAAACCTAGGCCGATCTGCCCGATATGCGGCGAGCGCGCAACTAGGAGCATGACGGCATACGGGTTGCGCCATGATTGTTGCGGATTGTGGTCTTGGGGCAATAAGCCTCTAGCAGACGCAGACACGCACGAATTTAGAAAGAAGGCGCATGCCGCGCTTGATAGACTATGGCTTTCCGGGCGCTTATCTCGCGGCGAGGCATACCGCGCGTTGTCTTGGGCTACCGGATGGCCTGAGCGCGACTGCCATATGATGCACATGCCAAAAGAGAGAGCCGCGTTGGTTCCAGATGCAGTTCGCAAGATATGGATTGAACTTGACGGGGAGGCGACAACCAAGTGAAACCCACAGCGTATTACGAGCGGCGTATTGTTGAGCTCGAGACAGAAGTCGAGCGGTTAACGCAGGTGGCGGAAGCCGATCGCGGCAAGCGCGCACCGCTGGAGTGGGGTTTGACACCAGCGGAAAACGCTATCGTGTGTCGGCTGGCGTTCCGTGAATTGGCGTCCGTTGAGTCGCTTAGGATGGCGGCCGGATCAAAATCAAACGGCACAGTGCGCGTTCAACTGCACAACGCTAAGCGCAAACTAAAGCCGCACGGATACACCATTCGCAACATTTACGGCCACGGCTACACGGTCAGCGACAGACTGAAACTGAAACGGGAGATATGCGGTGCTTAAGCTACGCGACTACCAACAGGCTGCGGTCGACTCGCTGTACGAATACTGGTCCAAGGAGGCTGGATCCCCGCTTATCGTGATACCGACCGGCGGGGGGAAGAGCTTGATTCTTGCAACGGTCGTCAAAGACCTGGTCGAGAACTACCCGGATATGCGGATCCTTATCGTTACGCACGTCAAGGAGCTGATCGCGCAGAACGCGCAGGAATTGTTTGGACTGTGGCCGCAGGCTCCGGCCGGTATATTCTCCGCGGGGCTAGGCAGGCGCGACGCAAGGGCGCAGATCATATTCGGCGGCGTGCAGACCATCGCCAGCAAGACTGCGCTTATAGGCCATATCGACTTGGTTCTGGTCGACGAGGCGCACTTGATGCCACGGAAGTCGGAAACGCAATACGGCAAGCTGATCGCCGGTCTGCGCAAGACCAACCCTGACCTTAAGTTGGTCGGGCTTACCGCTACGCCATTCCGCATGGGGGAGGGATTACTGCACGAGGGTGAAGGCGCGCTGTTTGACGCGATAGCCTACGAAAAGCCAATCGGAGAAATGATCGAGGACGGATACCTGTGCAAGCCGATTTCAAAAGGCATGCACACAGGATTCGACCTTACCGGAGTCGGCAAGGTTGGCGGCGATTACAACCAAGGCAAACTGCAGGCCGCCGTCGACAAGGCGGATGTAACGCGCGCCGTGGTTAGCGAGGTTGTCGGCTATGGCGATGGCCGCAAGTCGTGGCTGCTGTTCTGCTCTGGCGTCGAGCATGCCTTTCACGTGCGCGATGAAATCCGCGACCGCGGCTATAGTTGCGAAACGGTATGCGGCGACACGCCGGCCGACGAGCGGGCGCGCATCCTTGCAGACTTCAAAGCAGGTAAGATACGCGCTGTGACGAATAACGCCGTCATGACGACAGGCACGAATATTCCGTCAATCGATCTCGTTGCGTTTTTACGCCCGACTCTGTCCGCTTCGCTCTACATCCAAATGGCGGGGCGCGGTCTGCGCATTGCGCCTGGCAAAGACAACTGCCTGTTTCTGGACTTCGCAGGAGTGGTCCGCAAGCACGGACCGATCGACTGCGTTACGCCACCCAATGCGCGGAGCGGAGAGGGCGAGGCGCCCGTCAAGATATGTCCGCAGGAGCCGGACGACTTTGGCAGAATAGGCTGCGGATCCTTGGTGCATGCCAGCGCACGTGTGTGTCCTGACTGCGGCTTTGAATTTCCGATCGACGACGCGCCGAAGATCAAGGACAGTGCGGAGGACGCACCGATATACGGACAAGGCGACGCAACTTGGCGCACCGTAACGTCGCGCCGCTTCGATTACCACGAAGGCAAGGCGGACAAGCCGCCTAGCGTCAAGGTGACTTATATGTGTGGCATGACAGCCATTCGCGAGTGGTTGTGTCCCCAACACCAAGGTTTCGCGAAATCCAAGGCGGACCGATATTGGGTAAAGCACGGCGGCGAGCGTCCGTTTCCGGCTACCGTCATGGAATGGCTTGAGCGGCAACGCGAGCTAACCGGCACTGCGGAGATATCAGTAAAGCCTGACGGCAAATACTGGTCGGTTCAGTCACAGAAGCCAGGCGATATGCAGGAACCTGAGCCGGAGGAATACAAGCCGGACGGTACCGCCGGCGCTAACGATGGCACAGTAGAATGGTATCCTGGTGAGCATTCGCGCGGCAACATTGGATACGCAACAGCAGAGGAGTTGATGGATGACGAAATCCCGTTCTGAGCCAACAGATATCATAGGCGCAAATGCCATCGCCGATTTGCGCGCTGCAGGCTGGATAATAGTGCGCGACGACGCCATCCGCTTGGCGCAGATCGCGGCGCGTTACGAGGCAGATAATGACAATGTGCCTATTGCTAAAATAGGCGAAAACGCATAATTTGAACGACCACTATTGAACCACCACAAAGGAATCAACGATGACCGAACTTACAGACATGCTCGGCAAGCACATGCTGGATGCCGTCGACTTCTCAAAGGAAAGCCGCAAGCGTTGGACTGACGAGTACGAGGATTGCGCTGTTTGCCGATTCCGCTTGAACGGAACGGTATACGCAGCGGTCGAGGATCCGAGCGACGGCTACCGTAGTTGCATGCAGGAACTAATCGTCGACGATCTTGCCGAAATGCAGAACGTATTTCCTCCAATCGAGGTTGTTGGGACGCACAAGACAAGCGGCAGCTTTGGCGACAAAGACGACATCCTGCAGTTGATCGACACAACAACAGGTAAGGCTGTGCTTGAGGTCGGAACCGCCAGCACGGACGACTATTACCCGTCGTTTGTTTCGCATTTCGACCCTGCCGCTATGGCGACGAACGCCTAAACCACCACGCTTCAGGAACCACCACAATGTCATCTGCTGAAACTGTAACACTGCGCCATATAGCTCGCGTTAGCGAATTGCTTGGGAAATTCGCAATCGAAATGATCCAGCGAGGAGCGAGGCACGACGCAAGCAAGTTCGATCCGGTGGAGATGCACCCACTACAAAAGATGCAGGAGATGATCGACGAAGGGGGGCCGGCACCATACGGAACGGAAGAGTACAAGCGGCGTACGGCGATTCTAGGACCGATGCTCAAGCACCATTACGAGAACAATTCCCATCACCCTGAACACTACGAAAACGGCGTCAACTGCATGGATCTTTTCGACGTCGTCGAGATGTTCTTTGATTGGAAGGCGGCCAGCGAGCGCGGCGAAGAGAGCGCAATGAACATCTCGCATGCGTGCGCCAAGTATAAAATCGACGAGCAACTAACTGGCATTTTTCGCAACACGGCCGGTCGCCTCGGTTACGCTCACAAGTAGGGGAACGCCATGAACTACCATTACGAGATTGCCGCCATCGAGCGCGCATTCGCAGACCTACTTACCGCATACCCGGAACTCGAGGAAGACGAAACGCTGCGAGCCGACATGTTGTCTGGAGAAACGGACGCAGACTTTGTGCTGTCGCGCCTGCTAACCGAGGAGCGCGATGCGAATTCCATGTCGGCCGCGATCGGCGAGCGCATCAAGGATTTGCAAGCGCGAAAAGCTCGCTCCGACAAGCGCAAAGACGCCATGCGGTCTCTGATGCTCAAGCTAATGAAGGTCGGCTGCATTACCAAGCGCAAGCTTGCCGAAGCCACAATCAGCGTCGGCAAGGGTCGCGACAGCGTGGAGATTACCGACGAAACGCTGATCGCGCCGCGGTTTATGCGCGTTGTGAAGTCGCCAGACAAGACGCTTATCAAGGAAGCGCTTGAGGCCGGCCGCGTAGTCAAGGGCGCCGCTATCAAGACCGGCGATGAAACGCTTAGCGTGCGGGTGGCGTGATGAAGACGCTAAAGGACGGATGGACTAAGAAATTCAAGGGAGACGAGCGCGGCGGCGCTTGGATATATACGCATCCTGACGCATTCGACGGAAGGGCTATTGTCGTTAACGGGAGCGGCGTTCGCTTTAACGGCATGTGGCTAGATTCTCTTGATGAGGCAAAGCGAGTCGCGCTTACCGCCCCTACGCAAGTGGAGGCGGGTTGATGTGCAGCAAAGAAAACGTTGATGCACACGGGGCGCGAAAAGCCGGCACCACAAATTACGGTGACCAGTACATGGAGTGCCCTGAATGCGGGCATACCGCGGAGGCAGAGTGCGTCGACGTTGGTGTCGGCCTCTACATCGACGACCAGTACATGTGCCGCTGTGGCTGGAACTCAGCAGCAGACGGCAAGCTAAACGTCGCAACATACGACGACTACTTCGTGGAGCAGGTATGATTGACCGCGAATGCCCGGTTTGCGGGACCGTATTCCAGGTTGCGGAACACCGACTCAAACATGGTCGCGGCATCAACTGCTCGAAAGAATGTCAGTACATAGCCAATCGAGAGAAGCTTGCGAAGGAAAAGGTAAAACTTACGTGCATTGGTTGCGGTGCTGAATTTGAACGGCTGAATAGTTGGCTCGATAAAGGCAAGGGGATGGGCAAATTCTGCACACGCGAATGCCGCGACGCTAACTGGAAAGGAGACATTACTCCAAACTGGCAAGGCGGCAACGGCGTCTATAAGCGAGGCCCGCATTGGCAGTCGATAAAGCGAGCAATCCTAAAGCGCGACAATTACGAATGCCAGGAATGCTGTGCGACTGGCGATTTGCACGTTCACCACAAGGTGCCATTCCGCATGTTTGACGACGCAGATGTTGCTAACCATGAAGACAACCTGATTAGTCTTTGTCCTCCGTGCCATAGAAAAGCAGACGCCGCACATAAGTGGGCCAAGGCTGGCGACGCTATTATCAGGATGGGCTCCGGAAGCTACGCATGGGAACTGGCCCGCAAGATGATGGCAAACGACAATTTAGAACAAAGGGCGGCGGCATGACCGACAAGATTTTTCTCGATGGCAAAGTAACGCTAAAGGGAGGTGATTGCCTTGAAGTTCTAAAGTCGATTCCAGACTGCTCGATTGATTCGTGTGTTACGGATCCGCCTTATCATCTAACGAGTATCGTCAAGAGGTTTGGCAGCGCGAATGCAGCACCCGCGAAATTCGGCACAGACGGCGCATATGCTCGCGCCTCCAAGGGTTTCATGTCAAAGACATGGGATGGGGGTGACCTAGCCTTTCGCGTTGAGTTGTGGTCGGAAGTTTGGCGCGTGCTAAAGCCAGGCGGGTGGCTCGCGGCATTCTCGGCAACGCGAACCTACCATCGCATGGCGTGTGCGATCGAGGACTCCGGCTTCGAAATCCGCGACGACATTCTAAACATGGTGGCGACCGACAGCGTCGCGTCGAAGTTCATTGAGTCGCTCAATAATGCGCAGGCCGAGGCGTTCTTTAAGCTGATGGAGGAATCGCAATTTGGCGGAATGGCAGCTTGGACCTATGGATCCGGATTTCCCAAATCGCATGATGTGAGTAAGGCGATTGATAAGAAGCTTGGTGCTGAGCGCCACAAGATAAAGACGCCAATGGGACCAACTGGAAACAAATACAAGAAAGGTCTTGGTGACGATCGGCCTTGGATGCAGGAGGCAGCAGAGAAGGGTTACCACGAACACGACTCTAAAGATCCAGCAACCGAAGCCGCCCGCGAATGGCAAGGATGGGGAACGGCGCTGAAACCGAGCTGGGAGCCAATCTGCCTTGCGCGCAAGCCGCTTATAGGAACAGTCGCAGAAAACGTGCTCGAGCACGGCACTGGCGCGCTTAATATCGACGGGTGTCGGGTTGGTACGGAAGAGCGCCACAATCCAAGCGCAGGCAACAAAGACCTAGATTGCCGAACAACTGTAACGCCTATCAGCAGTCATGGTGAAACCGCAGGCCGCGAAACTACCGGAAGATGGCCAGCCAACATCGTGCACGACGGCAGTGACGAGGTTGTTGGTGCTTTTCCTGATAGCAAGGCAGGAGTCAACGGCGCAGCGCGCGGTACTGGCGGCATATGGTCTGGCATAAGCAACGCACCATGTGGACCGCAGTATGGCGATTCCGGCTCCGCAGCACGCTTCTTCTACACGGCAAAGGCTGACAAGCTTGACCGCATCGGGTCGAAGCACCCGACCGTAAAGCCCGTCGATTTGATGCAGTGGCTTGTGCGACTGGTTACGCCAAAGGGCGGTCTAACGCTGGATCCGTTCGCGGGTAGCGGTAGCACAGGTGAAGCCGCTTGGCGAGAAGGCATGCGGTGCGTACTGATCGAGCGCGAGGAAGAGTACCAAGCAGACATTGCCGAGCGCATGAAGTTAGCAAACGCTGGACCGGCAACACGCAAGGCGCGCGCGATCAAGCAGGTGGCGAATGACAATCTTCCGCTGTTTGGTGGAGTCGATATGGGGGGGCAACGGGGTGAAGGACGCAAAATCTACGGACACTTTGCGGACCAAAACGGACGGCGGCATAATGGCGGGTAAGGGCGGCTTTGGTTTCCGTATACGGGAGATGCAAGAGCGTGACAGATAGAATACTTTGGTCTGTCGAAACGATGTTCGGCCCGTGGCACGTAACGAGAATACAGGCAAAAGCGGCAGGGGCTAGGTACTTCTATACTGGCAATCCATGCAAACACGGACACACGTCTTTGCGAAATTGCGGTGGACATTGCACGATATGCAAGCAAGACGAGGGGAGGCAAAGGAATTCAGATCCAGTCTTGCGTGCACGTAAGACTAAATTAGAGCGAATATCAAGAAATATCCCTGAAAACAGAGCGGCGCTTCGTGAGCGACAAAGATTAGCCATTGCCAGAAAAAGGGCTAGCGATCCTGCTTTCGCAGAGATGGAACGAGAAAGATCAAGAGAATACATAAAGGGTCGCAGGGTAAACGATCCTGAATTTAGGCAGGCATGTATAACACGCGCAGCTAATAGGGCCGCTAAAAAGAGAAATGCAGAAGGCTTTTATACTCCACAGGATATCGAAAGAATCAATGCAAGGCAGAATTACAAATGCGTTGAATGTGGATGGTCCACAAAATACGAACGTCATGTAGATCATATCATGCCGTTAGCTCTTGGTGGGTCTAATTGGCCGTCAAACCTCCAAGTGCTTTGTCCGATTTGCAATTTGAAGAAAGGCGCAAAGCACCCAATTGATTTCGCATTACAGCGGGGGAGACTCGTATGAGTGAACATGACCCATCTTCTTGTCATGTCTGTGGACGTAGGGCGATCGGCGTAAGCGCGCACGACAACCCGCCGCGGTGGTTATGCCGTGAATGCGTCGACATCATCGAGCACATACGCAGCGTCAAGCGTCTTGATGCTTACGAGCTAAAAGCGCGTGCCGGCGGGATGGAAGCGGCCGGCGCTGTTATCGAGCGGTACGGCACGGACCTAGGCGCTTACGAGGAAAGCCAAGCGCTCGAGTTATGCGGCGCCATTTGGCGCGGCTGCGCCGATGAACTCCGGAGGATTATTGTCGATGACCAAGCGCCTTTCTGATAACGATAATGCGCCGGTTGTTTCTGGCCGCAACAACAAGGCACACGCCTATTACAACGAAATAGACCCGCAAGCAGCAGCGTGGCTGCGCGAGCTAATCAAACAGGGCCACGTGGCGCCGGGAGATGTAGATGAGCGTTCAATTGTCGATGTTCGACCCGCCGACCTTGCCGGGTACACCCAATGCCACTTCTTCGCAGGAATCGGAGTCTGGAGCTACGCCTTGCGCAAAGCAGGGTGGCCGGACGACCGCGCCGTCTGGACCGGATCCTGCCCATGCCAGCCTTTCAGCAGCGCAGGCAAAGGAAATGGGTTTGATGATGAGCGGCACCTATGGCCGGCGTGGTTTTGGCTTATCCAGCAGTGCCGACCTTCAGACATCATTGGAGAGCAGGTTGCGAGCAAGGACGCAAATCCTTGGGTCGACCTTGTACAAGATGACCTGGAAGGAATGGATTACGCCTTCGGGGCGGTCCCGTTCCCGTCTGCGGGCGTCGGCGCTCCGCACATCCGCGACAGGCTCTACTGGACGGCAAGGTTGGCCGACGACACGACAAGCGGACGGCGAGAAGAACGTGAGGACGGAAGAGGGCGCGCTATCGGAGATAGCGCGCAAGGGATCGCCACAGGACTTGATACAAGCGGCGCAGATTGCAGGCTGGCCCAGTCCGACAAAATCCAATGGGGATGGCGGTCAAAGACTGCCGAAGGGGTCAACGATAACAGGACGGAGACCGAATGGAACGAAGGCAACAGTATCGCTTCCGGGAGTGGTGCAGTTCATAGACACGGACGGCCCAGCCCGACTAACGGCTTCTGGTCAAATCCTGACTGGCTCTTCTGCCGGGATGGAAAGTGGAGGCCAGTTGAATCCGGCACATTCCCGCTGGCTCATGGGGCTTCCGCCCGCGTGGGACGACTGCGCGGTTACGGCAATGCAATCAATGCCGAAGCGGCAATCGCGTTCATCGAAGCGCGCGAAGAAGCAGTAGCGGACATCACTGCCGCAAACGACAACACCACGAAAAAGGCCGCCTAGATGGCGGCCAAAACAACAAAGGCCGCCGTTTTGAAACCACTTGACCTAGCCCTTTCCTACATCGCGCGCGGTTGGCCTGTGTTCCCCGTTCGAGGTCAGGAAGAATACGACGAAATCACAGGCGAGGTTTTCCCCGTCAAGACACCGTTGGTCAGCAATGGACTTCGCGGCGCCACGCTGAATGAGCGCGTGGTTCGAGAGCTATGGAAGCGCAACCCGACCGCAATGGTCGGCATACCTACTGGCGAGCGCATTGGTGCTTTCGTCCTGGATTTGGACGTTAAGCCAGGCATTGGTGATGGCCATGATTGGCTGGCGCGCATGGAGGAAGAACACGGTCCACTGCCTAAGACCGCACGTGCTAAGACAATGGGCGGAGGCACCCATATTTTCTTCCGATATCAGAGCGGAATCCGCAACCGTGGCGGACTTGGCATAGCCACAGATATTCGGGGCCAGGGCGGCTATATCGTCTCGCCCGGTTCGCGCGCCGCGGACGGACGGACGTACGAGTGGATTGAAGAAACCGAAATCGCCGCGGCACCTGATTGGCTCCTTAATCTTCTTCTCCCGCCTCCCGCCACACACCAACCAACCGATTACCACTACAAGCCAGGCGGCAACGAACCGTATGTTGAGCGTGCGATGCAAGGCGAACTCGATAGCCTTGCGCAATGCGCGGCCGGCAATCGCGGTTACCAGTTGAACGCCAGCGCCTTCTCGATCGGCCAACTAGTCGCGGCCGGCGCCGTCTCACGAGGCGAAGCCGAGTCCGGTTTATATGCGGCTGCGTCAGCGTGTGGCGTACTGCAGAAGGACGGCGAGCGCGAAACTTGGGCGAAGATTCGCCGCGGGCTTGATGCCGGCGCAAAGCAGCCGCGCGAGATACCAAAGCCGCAGCATGACAACGACAACACGCGGTTGGTCGACATCAGCCGCATGATTGCCAACGGCTTGGCCAAGGCGCGCAAGGACGACGAACCGCAACCGGAAGCCGACAGCGAACCGGACTGCGAGCAGCCCGCAGAACCAGAAGGTTTCCACGCAACACCATTCGAATGGACCGACCCTAAGACGCTGCCGCGGCGCGAATTCGCCTTCGGCACGCATTACATCCGCAAATATGTAAGCGTGACGGTAAGCCCTGGCGGCCTAGGCAAGACGTCAAACAGCATTGCCGAGGCGTTGTCCATGACAAGCGGCAAGCAGTTCCTTGGCACGAAACCACCGCAGCGCATGCGCGTATGGCTATTCAACGCCGAGGATCCGCGCGACGAAATGGAGCGCCGCATCATGGCGGCTTGTCTGCATTACAACCTAAAGCCAAAGGACGTCGACGGGAATTTATTCCTTGATACCGGCCGCGAACAGGAACTCGTAGTTGCGATCGACGACAGGCGTAGCGGCGTTCGCATTCAAGTGCCGATCGTCGAGGCTGTCGTCGAGCAGATCAAGCGAAACGCCATCGACGTGATGATCGTCGACCCATTTGTGTCTACGCACCAGGTCAACGAGAACGACAACGGCGCAATCGACAAGGTCGCAAAGCTTTGGGCGCATATAGCCGACCGAACCAATTGCTCTATCGACGTTGTGCATCATCTGCGCAAGGTGTCGGACCGCGAGGCTACCGTCGAGGACGCTCGAGGTGCTGTTGCGCTTATCGGCGCGGCAAGATCTGTACGTGTGCTCAACCGCATGTCGGAGGACCAAGCTACGCAGGCCGGCATCGCTGACACGGACCGCTACAGTTACTTCAATATCCACCAAGGGAAATCCAATCTGACGAAGATGTCCGGCGCGATGGATTGGCGCAAACTTGAAAGCGTCCCGCTAGGCAACGGGCGCGGTCTGGCAAAGCCGCAGGACCACGCCGGCGTTGTTACAGAGTGGAAGTGGCCTGATGCCGAGGACGTTATCAGCGGGCTTACGCAAGACCAAATGGCGGCTATACGCGTTGCTGTCGACAACGGAAATTACAAGATGGCGACGCAGGCCAGAGGGAATTGGGCTGGCTGCGCTGTCGCGTACGCTCTAGGTGTCGACGTGGAGGACAAGGGCGAGAAGAAGCACGCCGCATCTATCCTGCGCGCCATGATTAAGGAAGGGCATTTGCAGGTTGTCGAGGAGCGGGATCCGGTCAGTCGGCAGGTGGCCAAGTTTGTGCGTAGCGCAGCCTAACACCAAGGCTCCATATTGTGATACAGGGCACGGCACGCTAGCGCAGTCTGGCGCGTCGTGCCTTTCTTTTTCATGCGTAGCAGGCCGGTAGGCGTGACGCCTAGCAGCTCAGCGCAATCCTTGTCGGAGCGCGCCAAGCCTGCCGCCCTCATGGCGGCAAGCCACTCTAGGAAGGCTGTGGGGGTCATGCCAGCACGTAAGTCTCTCTGATGGCTGCTGCGTGTGCCACCAATGCCGCCGCCTTGGACGGAAGGCCATCAATGTCAGCAATGTGGTCGCTGTTAAAGATAACGAACCACTCGCCGCTAACGATATTGCTGTCGATTATGCCTCCAAGGTCGGGGTCGGCATTGGTCGCGATTCCGTCTTTGCTTGCTTCTGTCCAGCCGTTGGGGAGTTCGTGCGTCATCGTCGTGCTCCTTAAGCGATGGTGTAAACTGCGTGGAGGTTCAGGCACTTCCAGTTGCGCCCGCTAGCGATATAGATGCTGTTTCCGCTTGCCTTGAACATCTCGGCGCCCGCCTTTTCGAAGCGGCTAACCGCCTTGGCGTCGACGTTGATGCAGGAGAGTCCGCTGCGAAACTGGACCGTCTTGCCGCTGTTGATGATTTCCATGATCTTCTTGATTTTTTCTGCGCCTGTCATCGTCGTTTCCTTTCGTTTCGTTGACATACATATATCAAACAAAGTCATATCGTGCAAGCGAAATCATCAAACTAAATTTGATTTTTTATCAAGCGCCTCGCTTGACACAATAGGCGTAAACGCATATTATGTTTGTATTGAAAGAGGAGAAATCGAGATGACCGCAGGAAACATTATTAGCCGCACCTACAACGTTTACGGTGAGCGCGACTTCCTTATTAGAATGGAGGGCAACTGCCCGGTATGGAACGGCGACAAAAAGCAAGCGATGCGCATGACCAATGATGCGGCGCATGAAACACAAGAGTTGATTTCCACTTACCGGGATTGGATGTGCCCAAACGGGATTGAAGGCGTTGAAATAGTAACCGCTTGAACACCTCGCAAAGGCGCTTGCGGTCTAACCGCAGGCGCTTTTAATACAACCTACAGCAACTCAAAAATACAACCATAGGTAACGCTAAGTTCTCCGCTAAGTGCGAACTTCTATGGGGTCGAGAAGTTGCAAGTTCTCCGCTAAGTGCGAGGTTCTCGAAGCGTTAGAAGTTGCAAGAAGTACCTCCTAGGGTATTCTTGCACTACTTCTTAGCGGTAAAAAATGCAGAGTGAGAAGTTAGCAGAAGTTCGCACGCGCCGTTGGTTCAGAAGTTCGCAAAGTTAGCACTGCGGCGCGCAACAAAAATACAACCTACAACCTGAATGGCGATATGATGGACGCACGACTGTTTGGAAAACTGGTAGCACGGCACGGCCCATGCACCGCTATAGCGGTGTTCGTTTCTTGCGCAATACGGGAAGCCATCGACGAAGAGGGATGCGGCGCTGTATTCGGTGCTGCGTTCGCGCTGGAGGATAAATGACCACCACCCGCCAAACAAGACAAACCGTCCGCATCAACGGCAAGCGCACCGTGCTTACCACGCGCAACGGCAAGGTCACAGCCAAGGCGGCCGACCCGCTCGAGTGGGAGTTACAGGCCGCGCAGGTAAGGCGCCTGCGCGGCATGCCCGAGTACGGCACGCAGTTCCTGCTTGCCGGCGACCAGAACAGCGCCAAGCGCGGACCGACAGCGCAAGCGCAAGCCGTAGCGGCCGGCATGACGGCAGGCGAGGCGGATCTGCGCATCTATCTCCGCGGCGGCCAGGTTAGGCACATTGAAAACAAGGTCGGTAACGGAAGGCTGCAGCCGGTACAGGTAAAGCGGCACGGCGAGCTCGAGAAGCTTGGGCATACCGTCGTTGTGCTGCGCGCTGTTTCCGAACAGGAGGCGGCCGACAAGGCTGAGGCGTGCGTAAGGGAGTGGCTTACCGAGCCTGTGGCGGCTGATAATGATAACGCGGCCGCCTTCGCTGATGACCACAAATTACAGTAGCTACTGCAACGCGCTTCAAGTCGTGGTTACGCTTGCGTCTTGACATAATAGGCGAAAACGCATACATTTCTACTAGATATAGCGCAGCACGATTCCATAACCACAACATATAGCATTAGGATTTACGCATGCCGCGTGATGTCGCAAAAATCAAAATCCATAAGGCACTTTCCGACGACGGATCTGGTTTGCCGTCTCGCCAGAAATACGCTCCACATGAACGCGACGCGGTTCACGAGCAAAAGATGCGCTTGGCGGAAAGAGCCAAGATAGGCAACGATTGGGATGGCGCTGCTGCAAACGACAATCAGAATTGGCCGTTAGCTAAAGCGCTGTTGTCCGAGGGCAATACGGAACTGCTTAAGTATGCGATTGCGTACCGAAAGATACACGAGACGGCAAACTCAGATGTAGCAATTGGAATCAATCACAATCCGTCGCCAGACACAGCAATTGTCCACAGGAGCCGTATTGACGGCGCAACTGGAAAAATAATTTACGGCGCAGAGATAGTCAGCAAATCCGGATCCGTTGATTTGCCACCAATGCGAGCCACGCCAACTAACCCGGATAGCAAGAAGCGCGCCTCTCCAGTGCCGAAGCCGTGGACGGGCGATCGGCACATCAATGATAAGATTGACGCCAAGTCGAAGCTTCAGACTTTGCAAAATGCGCTCGGACCAATTCTAGAGCCATTCGAGATGATGGTGATTGACGGCGCGACGCTAATGGCTGCTGGACAGGCCGCCTACGCAACAAAGCGCGGTGCTATGTCTGCAGGCCGGTCGATCGCACATATGGGACTCATAAGAATTCGCCACATGCTAGGCGGAATCGGCATAGAACAGTTAGCCGCATAGGTTGGTGCGCACCACTTTACGCTCCGGGCGCTTATATGTAGGCGGGATAGAAACCGCAAACAGTTTGGGGCAACGCTGTGGCTGGCGGTACGCGAAAGCTCGCAAGTGCGCGCAGGGCCGATCCCCAAAGCAATACCAATACGCCTTGGCGCTGCCTCCTCCAGCGACTCGGCGTAGCCGCGCTCCTGGCTAAGGTCGGTTGAGCGCGGCATCAATTATTAGCGTTAGGGAATGAAGCAATGGACTCCAGCAACCCACGACCTACACCGCAGGGTGTAGCTCAGCAGGTAGAGTACCGCACTCGGAATGCGGAAGTCGCGAGTTCGAGTCTCGCCACCCTGACCAATTATACGGAATAGCGCATAAACCGCACTTATACGGATTAGCGCATAACGCCAATCACAACCCGCACGGCTAGCAACGGCTACGAAAGCCGCTAAGTGGCCGTGCTATTACGCACACACAAGAGGAGCACAACATGAACGAAACACCTTGGCACATGGCTTACGTAGAAGAATCTAAGCCGGACACATACGCACCAGGCGCAATCGTGACGCTTGTTACTGACGGGCCTGATATGGCTGTCATTGACCATTGCGCAGCATGCAACATGGTTACGGTCTGCTGGTTTGACCAGAACGGCTACAATGAACAGGTGCTGCCAGTTGAGGTGCTGATTGATATTTAGTCCAGGCGGTACGGGTGGCTAACCAGGACGCATGGCGGCCGCTATACAAGACAGCGCAATGGCAGCGCATACGCGAGCGCCAGCTAAGCGAGCAACCGCTATGCGAGCGCTGCCTTGCTATGGAGATAGTCGAGCCTGCTACTGTGGTGCACCACAAGGTGCCGCACAAAGGCGATCGCGACATATTCTTCCGCGGTCCGTTCGAGTCCCTATGCAAGCCGCACCATGATAGCCACGGGCAGCTAGAGGATCACGGCAAGACGGTCGTGCGCTTCGGCGCCGATGGTTGGCCGCTTTAGCTATGCTCCTAGCGCATGGGTAGGCCGGGGGCTATGCAATCTCTGCATACGTCGAGACGCCGGACCGGCGGGGGACCAACGTACACAGTTTTCCAATTCAAAAGTTGGGGATAAATTCCTATGCCTAGGCCACGCACACCGAAGGCCAAGGCCGCGGTTACGGGGCAGGCAGCGGTACGACGCAAGAAGTTCGAAGGACGCAACGAGCCGACCGTAGAGGATGGCCTCGGCGATCCACCTGAATGGATTCAGGACACCGAAAACAACAAAGCGCGGGAGGCGTGGCAAACGCTACGCACGGAAATCCCTTGGCTGAATAGTTCGCATCGCACGCTCGTTGCCACGGCAAGCAACATCCTTGGACGCATGATCGCAGGGCAGGAGTGCGGCGTCCAGGCAATGAACCTTTTGAGGCAATGCTTGGGGCAGATGGGTGCCACGCCGGCGGACGCCAGCAAGGCGGGAGTAAAGCCTGATGGTGAGGACGGCGACGAAGGCGACGAATTCTTCAAATAGCAGGTCAGAAAATAGCAATCTAGACCCGAAGTACCCGACAGGGCCGGTTGACGCTTACGCAGAGGCGGTAATCAATGGCGAATTTATTGCAGGCCCGCATGTCCGCAATGCGTGCCGCCGTCATCGCGATGATCGTATCAATGGTCCTGCGCGCGGCGTTCATTGGGATCCGGATGCAGCAGAAAGAGTTTTTAGATTTTTCAAGAAGGTGCTCCGCCTCAACGGCGGGCAGTTCGAAGGGCGCGAATTCCTTCTCCACCCGTCGCAGCAATTCATCGTAGGATCGCTGTTCGGTTGGAAGCGAGTTGAAAGCGACGGCGCGCTTTTGCGTCGTTTTCGTCGCGCATATATCGAGCAGGGCAAAGGCAACGGCAAGTCACCACTCGCTGCAGGCATCGGTCATTATTGCATGATCGCCGATGGCGAAGCCGCCGCGGAGATTTATGCCGCCGCGGCAAACAAGGACCAGGCATTCGTTCTGTTCCGCGATGCCGTTGCGATGTACGAGCAATCGCCGAAGCTGAAGCAGGCAATTACGCCTAGCGGCTGCAATCCTGTCTGGAACCTGGCTTTCATGAAGCGCAGGTCTTTCTTCCGTCCAATCTCGCGCGAGGGCGCCCACAGCGGGCCGCGTCCGTACGTCGCGCTTTGCGACGAGATCCACGAGCACCCGGACGGCCGCGTTATCGAAATGCTCGAGCGCGGGTTTAAGTTTAGGCGCCAACCGCTGCTGTTCATGATTACGAACAGCGGATCCGATCGCAAGACGATCTGTTGGGATGAACACCAGCACGCGGTCAAGGTCGCGGCCGGCACCGCTACGCCAGACGACGAATTTACGTATGTCGGCGAGGTAGTCGACGACACGACATTCTCGTATGTGTGCGCGTTGGACAAGGGCGACGATCCGTTTACCGACCCAACGTGCTGGCAGAAGGCAAACCCGCTTTTCGGGATTACGCTTAAGCACGACTACCTGCAGAGCGTAGTCGACCAGGCGCGCAACATTCCGTCAAAGCGAAACGGCATCTTGCGTCTGCACTTCTGCGAATGGACGGAGGCGGATACCAACTGGATTCCGCGGCCTATCCTAGACAAGGTAATGGCAGAGTTCGATCCTTATGAGGAGCATAAGGGAAAGCCGATCAATGCGGCCGGTCTAGATTTGTCCGGCAGTAAGGATCTGACCGCGGCCGCATTCGTCGTCGAGACAGGCACCAAGCGTGTAACGCGCGAGGACGGTAGCGAGGCAGACCTGCCTACCTACGACGCATGGATTGAGGCTTGGACGCCCCGCGATACGATGGACGAGCGATCGAAGGTCGACCACGTCCCGTACCGGCTTTGGAACGAAACATTCCACAAAGATGCGGCTGGCGAAGATACAGACCAGCCGTTCATTCACGCTCCTGACGGGCAAAGGATTCGCTATGACCATGTCGCTGCACTCTTTGCGCGCCTTAATACCGAGCATGGCATTAATGTTCTGGCTTACGATAACTACGCCTTCGATCGGTTCGAAGAGGAACTGGACGGATATGGCGTCACTATCGAGACCGTATCACACCCGCAAGGCGGCAAGCGCCGCGCCAAGCCTTCGGAAGAGAAGGTAGAGGCGGCCAAAGCAAACGATGAGGATCCGCCGCTTGGGCTGTGGATGCCTGGCAGCGTTGCCGAGCTCGAGGCGCTAATCCTTGAAGAGCGCATCAGGCTTCGCGCAAGCCCGGTTCTGCTTTCCGCTCTTATGGGTGTAGCGATGGAAACCGACCCGCTTATGGGTAACCAGTGGTTTTCAAAGAAAAAGTCAACGATCCGAATCGACCCGGCCGTCGCGCTAGCAATGGCGGTCGGCGCTGCCGTCGATGGTGCTCCCGTGCCGCATCAATCGGTTTACCGCACGCGCGGCTTCGTAGAAATCTAGAGGTTGGCAATGACATATATCAGGGACGCCGCTGGGTTGTGCGGCGCCGCCAGCGTCTCCTACGGTGCCTGGCTTGTTTACGAGCCTTCCGGCTTTATTGTCGGCGGGCTTTTACTGCTAAGCGGCGCCTTGATGGCAGCGCGAGGCGGTAGCTAATGGGGATTTTTGATCTTATCGCGCGGCCGCGCGCTGCCATTACGAAAGACACCATTACAAACTCAAAAGAGTTGTATCAGGCGATGTTCGAAGGCGGCGTGGAGTCGTCCACTGGCATTCCTGTTTCAGCCGATTCGGCGATGCGCTACACGACCGCAATGATTTGCGTGCGCGTGCTGGCAGAAAGCGTCGCAAGTCTTCCGTGCATTCTGTATCGCCGCCGCGCAGATGGTGGCAAGGACCGTGCCACAGACCACCCGCTTTACGGCGTGCTGCACGACCAGGCGAACGGTTGGCAGACAGCGTTTCAGTACGTCGAAGGTTCGATGGTGAACCTGTCGACGCGCGGCAACGGTTATGCGTACATCGAACGCAATAACCGCGGACAGACTATCAGGCTTACGCCGCTCAATCCGGATCCGGTTATTATCGACCAGGCGATCGACTGGTCGCCGCTCTACAGCGTTACGCTGCCTGACAATACGCGCGCTAAACGGCTTACGTCTCGCGAGATACACCATATCTCTGGGCCACTGCCTAAAGGCTATGTCGGGCAGTCGATGATTTCTCTTGCGCGTGACGCGATCGGGCTTGGCTTGGCAGCGGAACGGTTCGGATCGCATCTGTACAAGAACGGCGTGAAGCCTAGCGGAGTGCTTAAGCACCCAAAGGCTATCGGGCCGGAGGCTACCGACAATCTTCGGCAGCAGTTCGAGTCCAAGTACGGCGGGCTTTCAAATTCCAGCCGGCCGCTTGTGCTTGAAGAGGGCATGGAATGGATAGCAATGTCCATCGCGCCCAACGACGCGCAGTTCCTCGAAACGAGGAAATTTCAGCGCAGCGAGATTGCCGGTATCTTTCGCGTACCGGCGCACTTGGTCAACGACCTTGAGCGCGCGACGTTCTCCAATATCGAGCACCAGACGCTTGAGTTTGTAATCCATAGTTTGCGGCCGTGGCTGAAGCGATGGGAACAGGCGATTAATCGCGACCTATTGGCTCCTCAAGAGCAGGGCGAATACTTCGCCGAGTTCCTTATGGATGATCTGCTCCGCGGCGATATCAAGTCGCGTTACGAGGCATATGCGCAGGCCGTCCAAAACAAATGGATGAACGCCAACGAGATTCGTATTCGCGAGAACATGAATCCGCGCGAAGGCGGCGACGTTTACGAAAACCCTGCAATTCAGGTCAAGGAAGCGGCGACTACGCCGGCGCCAGCAGGCACATAAAGGAAAATCGATGGACCTAATCAACTTCAGCGCGCCCAAAAGCGAGCGGCGCGACCGCTTCTTTGCGCGCTCGGTGGGGACTTCCTTCGATGTCCGTTCCGAGGCAGACTCAACCGAGATCGACATTTACGACGAAATTGGATTTTGGGGCGTTAACGCCAAGGAATTCCGGTCGCGTCTTCGCGATGCTGGCGACGTTGTTCTGCGCATTAACTCGCCTGGCGGCGATGTCTTTGACGGAATTGCGATCTACAATGACCTTGTCCAGCACAAAGGCAATGTGCGCGTTGAGGTAACTGGGCTGGCGGCAAGCATCGCGTCTGTTATCGCGATGGCCGGCGATGAAATTGCGATCGCCGACAATGGGTTCTTCATGATCCATAATGCCTGGACGATCGGCCTAGGCAATCGGCACGACTTTAACGAGTTGTCCGGCACGCTAGCGAAGATCGACGACGCATTGGCGCGCACTTACGCTTCGCGAACAGGTGCCGGCATTCGGTCAATCAAGCAGATGATGGACGACGAGACTTGGCTAACCGCAAAGGAAGCCAAGGAGATCGGGTTCGCTACAGGCTCGATCGGCAACACGGACGCAAAAGCAAAATTCGACGTTTCTGTTTTCGGTGAAATTCCCGACGCGCTCAAATGGGAGCCGGACGGTGTCGAGCCTGAAACGGAGAGAGATTGGGAACGAACAGCCATGCAGGACGCTGGCTGGTCGCGATCCAGAGTGCGTGCATTCAAGCGCGCGCTAACCAAGGAAAACAACGACGAGACCACGCAGGACGCTGGCGAAGTCGATTTCTCAGCACTTGCCGAGGCCGTTGCGGCTGTATCGGCGAAGTTCAACCAATAATAGGAGGGCTTACAATGCCCGTTACTGAACAGGTCGTCGAGCAGATTGCTAACGACGTAAAGAAGTTTGGCGAGACCGCTGAAGGTCTGCGCGCCATGAACGACAACGCCAAGCGCGAGCTCGGCGAACTCCGCGCCGAACTTGACAAGTACGGCAACAAGCTGGACGCCATCTCTGTCGAGAAAATCGACAAGATCGCCGCTTCTGTCGAAGCGCAGGACGCCGCACTTGATGGCCTTAAGGCTCTTCCGGAGCAGGTCGAACGCATCGACGCGACGCTTAAGCGTCCGGGCTTTGGCGCAGGCTGGAAAGACGACGAAGCAGTCAAGGAAGCCAAGGCTGCTTTCGATTGGCACAAGGCCGTACTCGTCAGCGATGGCAAGTACGCCTTCAATACCGAAATCGAGCCGGACACAGAAGCTTACGCTGAATACAAAAAGTCGTATTCCGCGTACCTGCGCGCTCGCGAAGGCAAGTCTGCATCGTTCCAGGCCGCTCTTTCGACTGGCTCGGATCCGGACGGCGGCTACATGGTCCCGACCGAACGTTCGGCGCGCGTGATCGAAAAGGTCTACGAAACGTCTGCGCTTCGCGGTTTTGCGACTGTCGAAACCATCTCCGGCAAGGAACTCATCATTCCGCGCGACGAGGGCGAATTCGGCTACGGCTGGATTGGCGAAACCGAGGCGCCTAGCGAAACCACGACTTCCCAGTTCGGCGAGTCGAAGATCGCCGTGCATGAAATGTACGCCGAGCCGCGCGCTACTCAGCAGATGCTCGAGGACGCCGGATTCGATATCGAAGGCTGGATCGACCGCAAGGTCGGCGACAAGTTCGGCCGCGTAGAGGCTGCCGCGTTCTTCAACGGCGACGGCGTCAACAAGCCGCGCGGTCTGCTGACCTACGCTGCGGGCACCAGCAACAAGCAGATTGAGCAGATCGCCTCCGGCGCCGCTGCTGCTGTTACGGCTGACGGCATCTACAATCTCGTCTTCTCGCTGAAGGATTACTACACGACCAACGCTCGCTTCATGATGAAGCGAACCACGGTCCGCGACGTCCTGAAGCTGAAAGACGGCGACGGCCAGTATATGTGGCAGATGGGCGACATCCGCACCGGCCAGCCGAACACGCTGCTTGGCTTCCCGGTCAGCCGCGCCGAAGACATGCCGACCGTCGAGGCTAGCGCCCTGGCGATCGCGTTTGGCGACTTCTCGATGGCTTACACCATCGTCGATCGCCTCGGCATCACGCTGCTTCGCGACAACCTGACTGCCAAGCCGTATGTGAAGTTCTACAACCGCCGCCGCGTTGGTGGTGACGTTGTCAACTTCGAAGCGGTCAAGCTGCAGAAGATTGCCGCTTCCTAAGCCTAACGGGCGGCCTTAGCGCCGCCCACTCCAAACTCAACTTTTGAAAGGAGCGAGGCTTATGGCCGTTCGCGATCTTATGAATAACATCCACCCGGTTGTCGCTATTGCGCCAGTCGTGGTTACGGATGGCACGGCGCAGGTTTCTGGCGCCATCGACACCCGCGGTTACGAAAGCGTTACCTTCGTAATCCTTACCGGCACGCTTGCCGATGCTGACGCAACCTGGGCCGTAACGGTCAAGGAAGGCGATGACAGCACGCAGGGCAACCACACCGCTGTTGCTGATGCTGATCTGCTTGGCACCGAAGCGCTGGCTGGCTTTACGTTCGCCGCTGATGATGCCTGCCGCAAGATAGGCTATTCCGGCACCAAGCGTTACGTCTCGATCGAGATTGACGACGTTACCGCCAACACAGGTAATGCGCCTATGGCTGTTGTTGCCATCCTTGGTCATCCGGCACTCGCGCCGACTGACAATCCGCCCGCTTAAGCAGGACTAACCCGAAGCGCTAAGCGCTAGAGGTGGTCGCGTTGCGGCCGCCTCGCAGCAAAGGGAATACTAATCATGGCTGATGCCACATACACACCAAAGGTATACCGCAAGCAAGGCGGCGACGAGTTTGTCGTTGCAAGCGGCGGCACCTTCACGCTGGAATCTGGCGCAACGTTTACAGACGAGCGGTTTAGCGCGTCCGTTGCGGTAGCCGCTGACGTGTTAGCCATTCCGGTTACGGCGCGGTATGTCGCCAAGACTACCGGTGCTGATGCGGAAGCTTTGACGCTCGCTAATGGCGTACCAGGACAGCGCCTCAATATCGCGCTTGTCACTGACGGTGGCGGCACTGGTACGCTTACGCCGGCGACTTGCTCTGGCTTTGCTACGATCGTGTTTGCAGACGCCGGCGACATTGCCGATCTGGAATACGTCGACGATACCGTTGGCTGGATCCTTGTCGGTACTGCTGGTGTTGTCGCGCCGCCCGTGATTACGGTCTAATCGATGCCGATGCACAAAGCATTGAAGCCGTTCGGATGGTATCCGGACGGCTACACTCGTGAGGCGCTGAATGTCGGCGACGAGCGGGATTTCGGAAGCGCGGCAGACGGACTTGTTGCGGAAAAGATGATTGCTCCGGTTGATGATGCTCCGGCTGAGCAGACCGTTAAGCCCGTCGAGGAGACTGCCGTAGAACAGGTAGCCGAACCAACCATCGAGCCTGTCGATGTTGCGCCGGTTGAGGAAGCCAGCCGTCCGCGGCAACCGCGGAGGAAGAAGTGAGTTTCATTAGAACGCACACTGTTACCGTAACAACCGACGCGAGTGGAGATGCGACTGCATATACCGGCGAAATAAACGGGGTTCTGTCGCATATCGTTTATGTTAAGGACGATTTCGCGACGGGCGTAGACTTTACAATAACAGCAGAGAAGACCGGCCAAAACATTTGGGTGGAATCCGACGTTAATGCAAGTGCCGTGAGGGCACCAAGGCAGCCGACGCACAGTCAAACCGGCGTACCTCTTGATTACGCAGCAAGCGGCAGCCTGGTTGAGTCGGATATCGCGATAGACGGCAGAATCAAGATTGTTATTGCGCAGGGTGGCAACGCAGCAAGCGGCACCTTCCACATCATTGAAAAGTAAATAGGCAATAAGCAATGGCTCTAAAACTGGTTACGGCCGCATCCGAGCCGTTGCTTTCGCTCGCCGAAATTAAGCGTCACGTGCACGCGGAAGACTTCGCAGACGACGACGCATACCTTACAGCGCTCGGCGCTACGGCAGAGGACAATATAGGGGGCGCGACCGGATTTTTAGGACGCGCGCTTGGGCAGTCAGTGTACGAATTAAGGCTCGACTGCTTCCCGCGCGGAGTTATCAATATCCCGTTGCCGCCTTTGGTTTCGGTTGATGAAGTCGAATACGTCGACGTCGCTGGCGTTGCGCAGACATACACGACGTACAGGACGTTCGGAGTCGGATCCGCGGTCTATGGCGGTTACATCCTGTACGAATACGACGACGAATGGCCGGACACGCGAGACGACGAGCCGGAAGCGGTACGCATCACGTTTACCGCCGGCTACGCGACTATTCCTGCGCCTATCAAGCACGCCGCTCTTTTGATGGTTGGCGACTGGTACGCGAACCGCGAAGACACAAACGAAATGAGCATGAACGCGCTGCCGCGTGGCGTTGAAGCCCTGCTGGCGCCGTATCGCTATTGGGCATAACGGGAAAATATCTTGCCGATTATGTGACGGGATTGCCTAGCGCAAACACCAGTCACACGCGTTCGTTGCCTGGTATGTAACCAATACCACAAAAACCACCACATAGGACTCACAAATGGTAGACCTCGTAATTACCGCGGCAAACGTCGCAGCAGGTGCAAACGCGACAACTCGCCACGGCACGGCAGGCGAGACAATCACGGCCGGTCAGGCTGTATATCTTGACCAGGCGTCGACCGGCGAATGGCTGCTAGCTGATTCCGATGGCGCCAGTGCTGCGGTCCGCGGCGGCGAGCTCGTCGGCATCGCCTTGAATGGCGCAAGCGACGGCCAGCCAATCAAGGTGCAGCTTGACGGCGACATCACGATCGGCGCAACGCTGACTGCTGGCACCACGTACTATCTTTCTGACGCGCCTGGCGGAATTTGCCCGATCGCCGATTTGGCTACTGGCGATTACTACGTGATTGTTGGTATTGCGACCAGCACTAGCGTCCTGAAGCTTGGCTTCCAGTACAGCGGCGTCGCTGCGTAATGATCGGCGCCGGCAAAATGGACCGGCGCATCCGATTTGAGCGCCGCGAGGATGTCGACGACGGCTACGGCAATACCGTAGCAGGAGATTGGACTCCGCAATTCGAGCAGGCCGCGCATCGAATGTGGCTGCGCGGTGGAGAATCCACGTTTGCGGCACGCCTTGAGGGCCGACAGCCGGTAATCCTGACCATTCGCTGTAGTGCGCAGGCCCGGCAAGTCACCAATGATTGGCGCGCCGTCGATACGCGTGATGGACGGCTCTACAACATCCGGGAGAACCCAAAGGAATCGGAAGATAGGCAGTTTCTCGAGATGCTCGCCGAAAGCGGAGTGTCTACGTGACGATTATTGGCCTCGACAAGCTAAATCGGAAGCTAAAGACCATCCCGAGGGAAGCGGAAACGGCGGCCAAGGACGCGGTCGTTAAAGGTGCGAACGAAATCGCAGCGTTGCAGCGCAGCCTTGTGCCTGTGGTTGATGGCGACCTTCAGGACAGCATTCATGTAACCAATCCAGGTGAATCTACGCCGCCTTATAGCCAACCAGGCGGGCAGCGTACCGCGAAAGACCTTGAGGCAATCGTAACGGCCGGAAACTCGAAAGTGCGATACGCGCATCTCGTTGAATTCGGCACAGCGCAGCACGTTAATGCTGGTATTTTCGCAGGAACGAAAAACCCTGGCACTACCGCGCGTCCGTTTTTTTGGCCCGGATTCCGTGCGCTAAGAAAGCGAGTAAAGTCGCGCATTACGCGCAGCATCAATAAAGCCGTGCGCGAAGCGGCGCAAAAGGGCGGAACAAACCCATGAGCAGCACGGCGGAAGTGCAAAAACTACTTTACGACACGCTTAAAGGCGACGGCGCCATCATGGCGATTGCCAATGGCGTCTATGACCGGGTGCCAGACAACCCGTTCGGGCAGAAAACGGCGTACATTTCATTCGGGTCCATCGACACCGCGGAAGACGACGCTGATTGCATTACGGGCGTCGAGATTACGGCGCAGATCGATGTCTGGTCTAAAAAACCCGGCAAGGTCGAGTGCAGGACACTAACCGACCTTGTGCGGCGCAAGTTGCACCGCGCCTCGCTTGAGTTAACCGAAAACGCACTTGTCGGAACATGGGTAGTTCTCACCCGCGTGTTTAGCGACCCGGATCCGCTGACATCGCACGGCGTCGTCCAGGTCACATGCATGGTCGAAGAGCCGAGATGATGCACGCAGAGTTTCTACAAGAGTTCCACCACGACAGGCGCCCTAAAGAAGGCGTTGCGTTCGTTGTGCAACCAGGCGCGCGAAATGTCCCGCGCGATGTAGCCGAGGCGGCGATAAAGGCTGGAGCGGCTATCTCGACAGACCCTCCGCCGAAACGAAAAACCACCAACAAAATAACCACCACCACGGCCGCATAGGCGGCTTTTCTTTTGCCCTGAAAGGACAGCCGCAAGATGGCTAAAGCAACCACCCAATCATTCGAGCAGCTTATTCTGGACGTCGAGTTCGTAGCGTCCAGCGGTACCTATACCGCGATCTGCGGACTTATCGATGTTACAGTCACGCGCACCGCAAACGTCGATACGGCGGAAGTGCCGGATTGCGCAGACGAAAGCCTTCCTCTGAGCCTTGAAAAGCAGGTTCGGTCGATCGAGGTTTCTGTAAGCGGTACCGGCGTGTGGGCGCAGGAGTCGCACGGCAACCTTATGGATTGGTTCTATTCTTCGGCTACGAAGAACGTGCGTATTCGCAATACCAATGCGTCGACCGGAGACACCGAAATCGAGTCCGGCGCAGCGCTGCTGACTTCGCTTACGAATACGCGAACGAAGGGTATCAAGGTTTCTGCCGAGATTGAAATCCAGTTCGATGGCACGCCGGCTCGTACGGACGCCTAATCATGGCTAGAGGAGTTGAGCTGACATGGGCTGGCGGTGAGCATGTGTTTTTGCTCACCGTCGATTTGCTGCGCGCGGTGCAGGACAAGTGCGACGCAGGGCCAGCTTACATTCTTGAGCGGCTTTCGACGCGTCGTTGGCATGTTGATGACGTGCTGGCGCCTATCAGGCTAGGGCTTGAAGGTGGCGGCATGGACAAGGAAGATGCGCGCAAGCTAGTCAAGCGGCACGTCGAGGACGAACCGCTTGCTGCGTCCGTCCTGACTGCTCAGGCGGTGCTTATGTCCGTGCTTTACGGAGCAGCGGACGAGGACGACGGAGACAGCGACTCGGGGGAAGCGCCGGCGGCAGCGGACGCCTAAAGCCGCTGCCGCGTGGAAAAATTAGGTTTGACGATCTCTATAAATGGGGCGGCGTAATCAATCGCGACATTGGCGCAATGACGCTATTTGAATTGCGCGCCGCTACGCAAGGCTACGCAGAAGCAAACGGCGCGAAACCGCGCGGCGGGTCGATCGACGACGACAAGCTAGCAGAAATGGGTATCGCTGGTTTTGCTTAGCGAATGACGCCGTACTTTGCGGCGCATTCCTCTGCTGTAATAGATGCAGCCTTGTCGGATTGCTCGCGCTTTATGTAGTCGTCGACACCGCTGACTGCAAAACCGGCTAGCAAGTCCGGCACGCCTATCGCCTCCAATTCATGTTCAAGCGCCTTTAGCGCCAAGCGGTACTCGTAAGCCGGCGCGCACATGTAGGCGGGACCAAGTCGCTTCATGGCTTCTTCGACGCCTGGCGCAGTTGACGCCAAGGCGATCAGCATAATTGCGGTCTGCATTTCGCGCCTTTCGATTATTCAAGCTAACCAGGTAATAGCCGAATGGCAGATGATATTCAACGGCTAATCGTAAGCCTTGAGGCGCGCACTGCAGCTTTCGAAAAAGCAATGAACCGCGCTAACGGCGTTGCTAACAAGCGAGCGCGCGCTATTGAATCGCGGTTCGCGATGCTGAATAAGCGCGTCGGTGTCGGTCTCGGCAATGCAGCGCGCGGATGGGTCGCTGGTTTAGCGGCCGTTTTTGGTGCACGCGGGCTAAAGAGCCTGTCGGATGCCGCAACGCGAATCGACAATGCCCTAAAGGTTGCTGGTGTATCTGGCGAAGAATTAGAAAAAGTCTACGGCAAACTGCGCGACAGCGCGATTGAGAACGCGGCTCCGCTTGAGTCTCTTGTAGAGCTTTATAGCCGCGCATCGCTTGTCCAGAAAGAGTTGGGCGTTTCAAGTAAGGAGTTGCTTGGGTTTACCGATAACGTAGCGGTCGCGCTACGAGTCAGCGGGAAGTCGGCGCAAGAGGCAAGCGGCGCACTACTTCAGCTTTCGCAGGCGCTAGGGTCCGGCGCGGTTAGGGCGGAAGAATTTAACAGCGTGCAAGAGGGCGCGCTTCCTATCCTTCAGGCTGCGGCCGCAGGACTCAAGGAGGCGGGCGGGTCTGTCGCAAAGCTTCGGCAGTTGGTGATTGACGGCAAAGTTTCTTCGGAGGCGCTGTTTCGCGCGTTTGAGGCCGGCGCTCCAATCCTTGAGCGCAAGGTTGCTGATGCGGTCTTTACCGTCGATCAGGCGACAAACAACCTTTACACGGCACTTATTGACGTTGCTCGCGAGTTCAATAAATCGACCGGAGCAAGCAAGAGGTTTGCAGAGGGAATCAACAACGCCGCGAAGGCTATTGCTGATTTCGACGTCTCCGGCTTTATCCGGAAGATTGAGGACGCTTACGACACATTAGACCGCTTTCTTACCGATCTCGGCAACGCGCAGATTTTTGATAATCTAAACCGCGCGCTTGGCCTAATGGACGGCGAAGGCAACGTCATTAATCTGGACGCCAAGGAGGCGCAAGAGAAGGCAGCGGCACTTGAGCGTGACATTACGCGCCTGCAAGACCAAATCTCAAACTTTACGAAGCTTGGTCTTGATACATCGGAAGCCGAGTCTCGCCTATCTGGACTGCAAAGTCAGCTGTCAGACCTGCGCGCTAGCATGGCTGACATGCCAGCTGTTCTTCCGCGCGGGAGCGTCATAGATGGCGGGTATCAAGCCACAACTGACGGCGGACCGCGCCGCAACGGTCCCCGCGGCGCTGTAGCTAGCGCTGTGTCAATTAAAGACTTCAAGGCACCATCTGGCAAAAATGGCGGCAAAAGCAAGCGCGCCAACGACTATGAGCGCGAAGTCGAGCAGATCCGCGAGCGCACCGCTGCGCTTATCGCAGAAACTCAGGCGATGGCCGGTCTTAACCCGCTGGTCGACGACTACGGATTTGCCGTCGAAAAAGCTCGCGCTGCCGTTGAACTCGAGACCGCAGCGAAGAAAGCGGGTCTTGAGGTTACGCCTGCACTAAAGGCGACGATCGACGAGCTAGCCACCACTTACGCCAACGCATCGGTTGCCGCTGAGCAACTTGCCGAAAGCCAGGATATGGCGCGGCAAGCAGCTGAAGATATGCGCGCGCTTGGTAAGGACGTGCTTGGTGGGTTCATCAAGGTTTTGCGAGACGGCAAGTCTGCATCGGAGGCGCTGGCTGGCGCGCTGCAGAAAGTAGCGGATAAGCTGCTCGAGGTTGCGCTTAACAGTATATTCGACGGCGGTGGGGGAGGCGGCTTTGGCGGTCTCCTTGGCGGAATCGGCAAGATATTTGGATTTGCCAAAGGCGGCGTTGCTTCTCGCAGCCGTCCGCTGCCGACGTTCGCCCGTGGCGGCGTTTCCAAGTCTGCCGCTATCTTCGGCGAGGCCGGACCAGAAGCCGCTGTGCCGTTGCCTGACGGGCGGCGCATACCTGTAGATTTGCGTATTCCTAATGGCGGCAAGGACGGCGGTACGAGCAAGGTCATGTTGCAACTTTCTCCCGGTCTAGAGGCATCCATTCTTGAGGAGGCTAGAGGCCAGGCGATAGGCATCGTCGAGGCCAGCCAGGGTGCCACGATCAACGCTGCCGCATCAAAGGCAGTGCGCGACATTCTGCCAGGCGGCAAGTCGGCGAAATCGCTTTCCGGAGCCTACAATCTAAACCCGCGAAGCAGGAGGGCAGGCTGACATGGTTTTTTGGCCGGCGTCTTTGCCGAAGTGCTCAATACCGCAAGGCAGATCGACCACATACGCGCGGTCGGCGCGGGAGTTCACTCCAGACGATGGTCGTCCGCTCCGGAGAGTCACACGATCGACTGCAGACAAGATATTCGGCGGCACATTCACGATGACGACAGCGCAGCTCGCGGATTTCTGGACGTTCTGGAACGAGACGACAAACCACGGCGTGTCCAGCTTCAATATGTGGGATCCGGATGCAGGTGCCAATGTAACCGTGATATTCGATAGCGTAGACCCCCCCATCGCCGAGACAGTGATGCGCGGGCGTCACAACGTAAATCTGTCCTTCCGGGTCGTAGGCTGATGCCGGCGCGGGATTTTACGTGGTCGGAGCGGCCTTCGGCGGTCTGGGTCTGGACCGCGCGGTTCGAGCATCCTTTGCTCGAGGAGCCGATCCGGGTGGCCGTGGACAGCGCCGACGTGACCTATGGCGGCGACGTCTATGCCAAGGGGGCGCTGTCGCTGGTTCCGCCGAATTTCGCGGAAGGCGACCAGAGCGCGCGGGTGCGGATCGCCAACATCAACCGGGAGGCGGGGCTCGCCATCCTGTCGATGGTGACGCCTGCGCAGGCGACCTTCGCGCTGGTCAATGCCGACGATCCGGATACCGGGGCAATCGAATGGCCGCCGATGCTTCTCGCGCAGGCCACCGGCAATGCGGTCGAGATCACCGGAGAGTTCCGCTCGCTGGTCAACCCGCAAGACGCATGGCCGAAGGATCGCGCCACGAAGGACAACGCGCCGGCGCTGTGGATATGAGAGACCGCTTTGCTGCCATCCCCTTCCTCGCGGAGGGGCGGGGGGATGAGGGGTGCGATTGCTGGGGGCTAGTTTGGCTCTGGTATCGCGACGTGCTGCGGATCGCGCTGCCGCGTTACGACGGGGTGGCGGTTGACGATCCGCGCGGGATCGACCGTGTCATCCGGATCGCCGAGGCGGACTGGACGCCAGTCGACACGCCGCGCGACCATGACGTCGTCGTCATGCGGGCGGTGGGCGGATCGCGGGCGGATTCGCATCTCGGCATCGTCGTGGAGACGCGCAAGGTGATGCACACGACCGAACGGCTCGGCGGGCAGGTGCAGCGGCTGTCGTCGCCGCTGATCAGAAGCCGCGCGCCGCGATTCTTTCGTCATCATGCACTAGTCTAGGGGGTTGTATCATTGACCGCTGATCTGATCGCCACCGCAGGACTGCGCGTCACGGTGGCGCATGCGCCGATGATCGGCGCGAAGGATTTCGATCTGTCGTTCGCCGAGCAGACGCTCGAGGACATCGTGGCGGCGGCGATCGCGCGCGGGGCTGTCGCGGAGCGGTTCTGGTGGCACGGGCGCATCACCGTCGACGGCTATCTCGTGCCGCCGCAATACTGGCATCTCGCGAGGCCGAAGCGCGGCCGGCACATTCACCTGTGGATACCGCCCGGCGACCCGGTGTCGCTCGGCGTCGGCCTCGGTTCTATCCTGTTCTCGATCGGCGCGCCGGTGGCCGTGGTCAACGCTGCGGTGACCTTCGGCGGGTCGCTGCTATTGGCAGGCATCGGCATTGTCGGGCAGCTTGCCGTCAATGCGCTGTTCACGCCGCCGCAAGCCGCGCTGCGGGACCAGTCGGACGTCGCGCAGGCGAACCGCGCCGGCATCACCCAGAACGTGCCGCGCAAGGGGCAGTCATATCCCTTCGTGTTCGGCACTGCCCGCGTTTCTCCGCAGCCGCTCTGCTACGCCTGGTCGGAACTGACCGGCGACGACGAATACGCCCATACGGTGCTGGCGCTGGCCGGGCCGCATTCGATCTCGGATGTGCGCGTGAAGGGCGTTCCGGTTGCCGGCGACGACAGCGTCGAGACGTGGATCGACGACGGCACGGCGGCGACGCGGACGAACCAGTTCACGCGGGCGGGCTATACCGCGCCGGTCAACCGCGAACTGCCGCAGCACGACGCGCGGGTCAACGAGGACGGTTTCACCAACCTCGCGCTGCGCGATCAGACCAACCCGGAAAACTCCCTGCCCGCCTGGCAGCGCGTGGTCTCGCGGCGCAACGCCGACCGGGTGGATCTGCGCATCACGATCCGCAATCCCTTCGACGCCGGGGCGGGGAACGTCAACCAGGCGATCTGGTTTCGGCTGCGGGCGCGCAAGGCGGGCGAATCGACATGGAAAAATGTCGGCACGCTGCCCTATATCGGCAAGGGGCAGGGGGATTTCCGGCGGCGCATCCGGTTTCACTTCACGCGCTACAGCAGCGCCACGGAAACCGGCAAAAGCCCGAACGGCTTTCTGCAGCCGGCCGCGACGCTGCCCGCCGTGACCAGCGACCACGCGGTGATCAAGACGTCGGATGGCGAGCGGTTTCCGCCGGCCTACACGTTCCGCCACCGCAGGCAGGCCGAAGGCATCGACATCTATCCGGACGACGACGCTTCGGAAGCTTATTTCACCGCCGCCGACACGGAATATGAATTCGAGCTGCAGCGCTCGGAAATGGTCGAGGCGAGCGAGCTGACCGACGTGCCGACGATGGAGAACGGCGGCACCTATTACGACTTCTTCGACGCGCGCGACATCGGCTCGGGCATCTGGGGGCTTTCGGAAAACCCGGAGGACCAGGGCGATCAGGTGTTTCTCGAATCGGCGGTGAGCCTGTTCGACATGGACATCGTGCCGCCGAACTCCAGCTTCGCGACACTGCATCTCCGCGTCCGCAACAAGGAACTGTCGGAGATCGACTGCCTTGCCTCCGCGCTGGTGCCGGTGTGGAACGGTTCGGTCTTCACCGGCCAGTCGGCATCCTCGAACCCGGCGGATCATTTCCGCGACGTGCTGGCGGGCGCGCGCACCGTGGCGCCTGTGCCGGACGCCAATGTCAAAGACGAGACGTTGGGCGAATGGCGCGAGGAATGCGCGGCGCGCGGCTATGCGGTGAACCTCGCCTATTACGGCGGGACCGTGGGCGAGGCGCTGCGGCTGGTGGCCGCCTGCGGCTATGCGCGTCCGCTGGAGGGCACCAGCTACTCCGTGGCCTATCACCGCGACACGTCCGGCGAACGGCCGGTGCAGCACTTCACGCCGCGCAACATCCGCAATTATTCATGGTCGGTCGCCTTCTCGCCCCGGCCGGGCGCGGTGCTGGCGAAATTCCAGAACGCGGCGAAGAATTTCGAGCCGGACGAGATCGTCGTCGAAGACCCCTACGCCGTGGCCGGCGCGACCGGGGAAATCGAGGAGGTAGAGTTTCCGGGCTTCACGACGGCGGCCGAGGTAACGGCGCGGGCGGAATTCGACTTCCTGCAGCTTCGCCGCAACATCCGCCACCGGTTCGAGGTCGGCTTCGAATGGCTGTCGGAGGAAACCGAGCCGGGCAATGTGGCATTGCTGTCGCACGACGCGCTGCACCGGCAGGCGGCCTGGGGCCGGGTAGCGGCGGTGACGAATGCGACCAGTTTCACCATCGATGCCGATATCGGCTATTCGGCCGACGGGGCATGGTTCACGGCAGACGATTTCTTCACCTCGGCGGATTTCTTCGAGGGCGAACATTGGGGCATCGCCATCCGCTCAGAGGATACGGGCGAGGTCATCGTCATGGCGCTGGACGGCTGGACCTCCGCCAGCCGGACCGTGACCGTCGGCGACACGGGCGATATTTCGCCCGGCGATCTCTGCACGTTCGGCCCGCTGGAACAGGTGACGCGGCGCGTGCTGATCCTCGAGGTGACGCCGCAGGGCGACGACGTGGCGGAAGTTGTCTGCCAGGACGAGGGCAACGATCCGGACAGCTATTTCGACGGAATTCGCATTCTTGCCGGCGACCAGAGCGGCAAACGCATTCTTGCCGGCGATCAGGCCGGATATCGTCTCTACAGGGAATAGACCATGGCAGATTCAACGATAGGCGGCCTTCCGGACGCCGCCGCTCTCGACGGCACCGAATATTTCGAGATTCAGCAGTCCGGCAACAGCCGGCGGTCGCTGATCTCGACTATCTGGACGTGGGTGAAGACAAAGCTGGTCGGGGAGGCGATCTATGTCGGGACGGGTTCCGGAACCGGTCTCGACGTAGCTGGCGACGGCGACCTCGCAGTCAGAATTCACGGTAACAGTTATGTTGCGATGCAGTTCGAGTCGTATCGCGACAGCAGCGCCGGCCATTGTAGGTTCCAAGGCATCGGAGGGCGGGGAACAGAAGCGTCGCCGGGGCAGACCCAGAGCGGCGACGGACTATTCTGGATAGCGGGGCGCGGCATCAATGAGAATGGCAGCAATACGAATGATGTCGCTGCGATACGCATCAACGCCGATGGTACGGTGTCGTCAACATCTTATGCGGGTGAAATTGAATTTGCGACGTGTCCAAACGGGTCCACCGGTACAGTCACGAGGATGGGCATTCGCAACGATGGGCAAATCGATTTTCCCGGCCTCGCAACGACAGCGAGCGCAGCAAATGCCTTCCTAGACAGCGGCAACGATAACGAGTTGCTGCGGTCAACTTCGAGTCTCAAATACAAGAAAGACGTGGAAGCGGTCGACCCCCAATATTCGAAAGCCATGATGGGTTTGCAGGGTATCTATTATCGTTCCATCGCCAAGGCCGATAACCCGGAATGGGCGTGGTGGGGCTTCGCTGCGGAGGAAGTGGCAGAGATCGACCCGCGCATGGTCCATTGGGGCTATGGCGAGGACGACTATGATCTGGTTGAGGTCGAAATCGAACCCGCCGTCAAAGCGAAGCCCGCGAAGAAAAGCAGGCTTGGCCGCGTTGTCGAGCCCGCCGTCGCTGCCATGCCGGCGCAAACGGAAATGCGGGCGGTCCTCAAGGAAGGCGCGGTCAAGTCGCCGCAGGGCGTCATGTACGAACGGTTCGTCGTGCACCATCAGGTCATCATCAAGGAACATCAGGGGCGCATCAAAGCTTTGGAAGATGAGAACCGCGCGCTCAACGAAGCAGTCGCCACACTGACGGCCCGGATCGACGCACTTGAAGCTAGGCTCGCCAAATAAATAGCCGCAGCACGGCGTAGCCTCTACTGACACATTTAGCTGATTGACCTCTGCGCCAGCCGCGTGTTTGTTAAAAAACATGGAAGATGTCGAACGCGTTTATTCGAGCAACCGATATGGGCTCTATGCGATCCCGGCTGGTACGCTTCACCGACCGGCTGCAAGGCTGGTGAGCGAAGGGAATGTTTACGAGCCGGACACGATAGATTTCATGCGGAATAATCATCGTGGCATGGATATCGTGCATGCGGGGGCGTTCTTCGGAGACTTCATCCCCGGCCTGGCTTCCGGGGTGTCTGCCGGAAGCCTCATATGGAGTTTCGAACCAACCCCGGAAAATTATACCTGCGCAGCGGAAACGGTGCGGCTAAACCGACTTGAGAATGTCATCTTGACGAATGCGGCTCTTTCAAGTGAACCGGGTGAATTGTCGATGCGCGTCAAACGAGACGATGGCATCTCTGCTGGCGGGACCAGTCACATTGTTGATGAAGCCGCCGATGGAGACCGTATCGTTCGCGTTCCTGCTGTCCGGATCGATGACGTCATACCTGAAACCCGAGGCGTGGGCATCCTTCAGCTCGATCTGGAAGGGCACGAATTGGCAGCGCTACGCGGTGCGGCGCGAACAATTGCCAAGTGGCGACCAATACTGATCATCGAAAACCAGTTCGAAAGCGAATGGCTGCGGTCGGTCACCAATATCGAATACCGATACGTCGGTCGGCTTCACGAAAACGGCATCTTCGCCAGCTGAAGCGTCGACGTTGGCTTAGAGGTCGATAGACCGCCTTCAAGACACTCTTGAATTGCATTCTTTTCAATCGTGACGGCGACGGCAAAGAGGATTCATCCTTTTCGCCGCGCCTGTATCTGACCTCCGAAATCTGAGACCCGCAACCGCGCCGTTTTTCACGGCGGGAAAGGACCGATCATGACCGTCAACCGGCAATTGCGTGGATCTGGCGATCCCGCCGCCGAATCCACCTATGTCGACGAGGTAAAGGAAGAGGTGGAGGCGCTGTGGCGGATCGGCGTCGAGCCGCTGACATCGGTCGCCGGAACCAACACCATCACCGCGTCGCCGCTGGTCTCGGGCACCGGCTTTGCCGCCTATGCGGCCGGCAACAAGTTCTCGCTGATCCCGGCGAACGCGAACACCGGCGCGGTGACGATCAACGTTGCCGGGCGCGGCGCGAAGGCCGTCAAGACGGCGGCGGGCAATGCGCTGACCGGCGGGGAGATGCTGGCCGGAACGCTCTACCAGATCGAATATGACGGCACCGATTTCCGGCTGGCCGCCGGCGGATACGACCTTGGCGCGGGCATCAATGGCGCGACCTCCAAGACGACGCCGGTGGACGCGGACGAATTCGTCCTGTCCGACAGCGCCGCCTCCAATGTCGCGAAAAAGGTCACGCTGGCGGAGCTGAAGGCGATCTTCGGCGGCGGCTGGACGCTGGTCGACGAGATCGAGCCGACCTCGGATGTGGCCTCGATCTCGAAAACCGGACTGTCGGCCTATCGCGACGTGAAGATCACGTTCGCGATGCAGACGTCCGGGCCCAGCGGAACGCTTTCGATCCAGGCACGGTCTTCCGGCGGGACATGGCGGACCTTCTTCGATGTCGGCGGCAGCAGCGGCGCGACGCTGATCGGTGAACTCACGATCGCCAATTTCGGGCGCAACAACAATATCAAGATCGTTTCGGGCGCTATCTACGCGATCAACAACGGTCTCGTCGACCGCTCGGATGCGGTTGTTCCGGCCGCCACATCGGCGAACATAGGTATCGCCCGTGCCGTAACATGGTCGGAAAAATGGGACGAGCTCCGCTTTGTTCCGTCCAGTGGCAACATCGAAGGCTCGACCGCCGACCAGCGCGCCTACGCCGCGTTTTACGGGCAGGGCGACGGAGACTGACGCCCGGCCGGGCTTCTCGACATTCGGAACACGCAACCGCGCCAGCAGGGCGGGGAAGGATCTGTCATGAGCATCGACAGGGCTCCATGGGACGCGATCGTGCGCGTCGCCAAGGCGCAGAATCTCGAACCGGCGGCGCTGCTGGCGATCGCCGACATAGACGCATCCTGCGCGACGGTCGTCACATTTCGATGAATACTACCTAAACCACCACAAGGAATCACCACATGGATACGTCCGAACGCGGGCGCGCGTTTATTCGCGCGCACGAAGGGAATCCGCTTACCGCCTATCTCGACCCGGTCGGCGTGCCTACGATCGGCGTAGGCTTTACCAACGCCTCCAAGGTGGCAACCGAAATGCTCGGCAAGATTGTTCCTGGCAAGACAAAAATCACCGCGGCGCAGAGCGACCGTATTTTTGCGGCTATGCTCGATCGCGAGTACGAGCCGAAAATCAACATGCCAGGAGCCAAGCAGCACGAGTTCGACTGCGGCGCGTCCGTCGTCTGGAATCTTGGCGGCGGCGCCATGAATTGGCAATGGGCCAAGCTTTGGCGCGCAGGCAAGAAGAAAGAGTCCGCAGCGTATCTAGGCAGTCACTACAATACCGCGGCCGGTCGCAAGTTGCCGGGCCTTGTGCGCAGGCGGAAAGAGGAAGCAAAGCTGCTCGAGCATGGCATTTATGCGGGCATCGCGGAAGGCGTGCCGCGCGAGGCGACGCCTGTAAATGTCGGCGCGGATCCGGTCGTCAAGGAAGCGCAGGAAATCCTTTCGGCCAAGGGTTTCAATCCTGGCGCGATCGACGGCTGGATGGGTCCGAAGACGCGGGATGCAATCATCGCATATCAGAAGGCGCACCCGCACCTTGTAAACGACGGCATTCTTGGGCCGGCGACGCTTTCGCAGCTTCGCCGAGACGCTCAGGCGGTCAAGGACGCGGTCGGCAAGGGCGGCGGAGCGGTTGTCGGTACAGGCGCGCTTTCGTTCGTCAGCGGCCTTCCTTGGGGATGGATTGCAGCCGGAGTCGCTGTCGCCGCCGTCGCGTATTTCGCGTGGCGCTACCGTGACGTCATTGCGCGCCGCATCAATACGCTGCGCGGAAAGACGGTGGAGGTTTAGGTGTTGGCACTTGCAAAATGGCTCGCCGGATGGGTAACCGGCGACGTCGCTGCTGCGCTTACAAAGGCGTACGAAACGAAGCTGAATGCTAGGACGGAATCCGAGCGCATCGCGGCCGATATCGAAATCAAACGCATTGAAGATAAGCGCGATGCGCGCCAGCGCGCCAACGAGGTTAGGCTGGCAACGGCGAACTTCCTCGAGATGCGCGTGATTACCGTGCTTATCGCGCTGCCGTTTGTGGCGCATCTGTGGGGCGTTGCTATGGATACGCTGTTCGGCTTCGATTGGAGCGTTGCCGCGTTCCCGTCGCCATTCAATGAATGGCAGGGCGCCATCCTGCTTTCTTTCTTTGGCCTGTCTGCCGGAATAGGTGCCGTCCGCGCCGTAGCTGGCGCAATCGCGTACCGGAGGCGATAATTGACTTGGGCAGATTTTATTACAGCAATGGGCGGCGTGCTCGGCTTGTTTTTGGCGATATTCGGCGTGTGGAAATACATCGACGCGAAATTAACTCAGGTGCGCGAGCACAGTTCAGCGCAGAGTGCCGCGGCTATGGCCGTAGCTAGCGCCGCAGAGCGCGATCTGGCGGCGCACCGCACGCACGTTGCCGAGACATACGCGACAAAGCAGGGCATGCACGAACAGACCAGTCAAATCATGGCCGCCATTAATGGCATCGGCCTGCGCATCGACGGTCTTTACGATCTGTTCGGCCACACGACGCGAAAGAAGACGACCAAAAGCGACGACGATACATAGGCGCAGGACGCCGCAATCACCGCCTATCCGAGAGGGTAGGCGGTTTTTTTGTGTCTTGATTCCTGTCGGATTAGGCGTCAGCGCATAAATTGCTTGACCATATAGGCGAAAACGCATATTGTGCGAATCCTTATACACGACGAAAGGGTTTCGCCATGAAGTGGATTTTTATTTTAGCCATTTACTCCAACCCAACCGGGTTGACGCTCAATCACGTTGAGTTCGACACATTGGAGCAATGCCTCGCGTTTGAGACGTTAGCCAAGCACCACAGCGACAGGCTGACGCTCGTCGAGACGACATGCTTGGCCGTTTCCACTGACTAACCACCACTCCGTCCAACCACCACAAGGACTCCGCCATGAAAAAGCTAATAGCAACCGCGGCAATAGCCGCGCTGGTTTCAGGGTGCGCGTATTCTCCGACTACGTTTCCTGACCATAAGGTCGGGCCGAATATCCGGTTTGAGGCGACGAAGGCCGGCAAGGCAGGGGTCGGGTCTGGAGTTTACATCGGTAACGGCGTCATCATTACGGCGGCGCACGTTCTGGACGGCGCAGAAAACCTTGTTATCAAGTCGGAAGCCGGAGACGTCCAAGCGGGGCGCATTCTTTGGATGAATACGGATTACGATATCGCGGCTGTTGCGCCCAACAATCCGGACCGATTTCGAGTTGCGCACCTTGCCTGCCGCGAGCCGAGCGTCGGCGAAAACATATCCGCTACAGGCAATCCGTTCGGCTTGGATTTCATCACCATGCGCGGTTACGTGTCTGGAGAGTCGCGCCGTTTCGATGGAAATTGGGAGCACGCCTTTCCTACCGACTTGACCACGATTGGCGGCATGTCCGGCGGCGCTACATACGACGAATACGGCGACGTTATCGGCGTCACTGTCGGAACGTTTAGCTTAAATGGACCGGCAGGCGGGCTTGGCGTTATCGTTCCAGGCTCGATTGTCTGCAAGCTGTTGGGGCGCGCGTGATGCTGAAAATAACCGCAGCCTGCGCCTACATTGTTGCCGCGTCACTGACGTACGGAACAGTATTCAACGATATGCACAACCCGCGGCCTGACTGCGGCGCTAGACCAGATAGCGTGAATCAAGCAAAGCAGTACGAGATTTGGTACGATTGCCAATTCGGTGACCATACGGACGCGTTCGAAGCAGGGCTCGCGGCAGCTTACGCCGCTGCTTTCTGGCCGCTCTATTGGGCGGGTCGGATCGGAATTGCGGTGACGAAATGATGCACAACCACCTAATCTACCGGCTTATAATCGTCACAACGGCCGGCGCTGCATTGCTTTACGCGGCGCACAGCCTCGGCTATATCGCGCCGCTATTCAAGTCGGATGCTTCGTACTTGTCTTATGCGATCGCAGCACTGTTCGCATTCGGCCTTGCGTCGACATTCACGCGAGCCGCGCGCGTCGGTAGGGCGCTAAACCTTCGCTACACGGCGCCAATAGACCAACGCAACGTCGCCAAGATGGACGCCAAGAACGCGCACATCGCCGACATATCCGGGTGGCTGCTGCAGTTGGGTTTCCTTGGAACGGTTATCGGCTTGTGGATAGCGCTCGCCGGCCTGTCCGCAGACAACACGGACGCGCTTATCATCGGGCTAAAGACGGCGGTCGGCACGACAATCCTTGGCGGGTTCCTGTCGCTGTGGACGGACATTAACCGGCGCATGCTAGACACGGCGACTGAATGCTTGGTGGAGGATATGAAGTGAAGCGCCGGCGCGTAAACACGCATGTGATGCTCGGCGATTTCCTGTTCATCCTGCTTATGGTGGTGCTTACGCTTGTAAACCCGCCATCGCAGGACGAGGCTATTGCTGCGCCAGGCAATATGATCGTTTCCATAGCGTGGGAGCCTGGACCGGATGACGTCGACCTTTGGGTGCGCGGTCCGGACGGCGTCGCGGTAGGATACAAGCGCAAGAGCTCTGAGTTGTTCAACCTGCTGCGCGACGACCTTGGCGAAGTCAACGACACCATGCCGTTGAACTACGAAAACGCATACAGCCGCGGACTGCCCGATGGCGAGTACATCGTAAACCTGCATTGCTATTCATGCTCTGTGTCGCACGAAGTGGCGGTAGAGATACGCATGGGGCGCGACGAAACTAAGCTTGTTTTCAAGGAAAACGTAACCCTAGCGCCAAGGCAGGAGCGCACCGTTGTGCGGTTTTACGTCCGCGACGGCAGTACGGTCGCTGGATCCAGAAGCGACATTTTCGAACCTTTGAGGAGCGGACGCAATGACTGACTACAGCGACATCATCGATCGGCTGGAGAAGGCTGACGGGCCGAGTAGGGAGCTTGACAGCCGTGTTTGGGTAGCGGCCAATCCTGACGATTTGATTATCGAGAACGATCAACATCACGGGCAGGGGACGGTGCAGTTCTCTGGCGGCGGCTTCGCTCGCGACAGGTTCAAGCTTTGCGAGATGTACACCGCCTCTCTCGACGCAGCTATTGCCCTCACAGAGAAGCTTTTGCCGGAACATGGCCGGATGCATTCGAAGGGCAGGCTTGCAATCGATGAGCCTCTTTACGGCGTCAAGCTGTATGAGCATGAGCTTTGTGTCGGCGAAGATCCGCACGAGATAGCGGAAGCAGAGCACGACAGCGAGCCTATAGCCATTCTCATAGCCCTTTTCCGCGCCCTTCAAGCGCATGGCAGGACCGACAACCAATGACGCACATCATTACGACATGGCTTGTCATCTTCGCGCTGTTGGCGTCAGCCGCATGGCTTACCGTCTGGTCGCGGCGCGATACGGTCGGCCGGCTTATCGGGGCGCTGTCGCTACCGCTTGCCGCGGCGATCGCGCTTATGGCGGTTTACGTGCCGCTAGGCGACCCGCTGCCGCGAATGCCAGCGGACGGAGAGTACAGCGTTATCGGCGCGCGGATTGTGCCAGGCGAGGCGATTTACGTGCTTATGTCGGTCGGCGGAGACGAGCCGGTTTACTACCGGATTCCGTATGACGAAAAGACCGCCAAGGAAATGCAGGAAGGTATGTACGACAGGCCGGAAGGCTCGCCGGAAATGCCGCTAACGATCGAGGGCGGCGAGATAACCATTGGCGGAGAAGGCAACAACGCCGCAGAACTAGAAGCAAAGCGGCCGGAAGCGGTCGTGATTGGAGGTTGAAGATGGCGTTTCTTATAGCAGGCATTGGTCTAGCGCTTGCCGCGGGGGCTATTTTTAAAGCAAACCAGATTGCTGCGCTTGGGGTATTCATAGCGTCAAACGCCCTTATCATCCACGGTCTTGGAGTTTAACGATTTGCCCACACCACCAGTCGCAGACGCAACAATCGAGCGCACCGTAGCGGAGCGCCCAAAACATGATAGCAACGTAGCCGCAGCCGAAGCGCTTGGCATCAGCGAAAAGACCGTCCGGCGCCACCTTGCGCTAGCAGCGGAGCGAGGCATGCTATCGCTGGATCCGGTCATGCCAGGCTTCGCGATCAAGAGCGTCGCGAGCAAGACGGCAGGAGGGCATTGGGTAAAGCAAACCAAGGCTGCGGGAGAGGAATACGAAACCCCGCCGAACATGGTAATCGGCAAGCGTAGCGTCCTGACCGATTCCGCCGGTCGAGTCATGCTGACGTGGAACAAAGAAGATAAGGCGGCAAGCAACGCGCTCGACACAATCGAGACTCTAAAGCACGCCTTTGATGATGTCGTTCCGGCTAAACCGAAGCCGTCACCTACAGCAGCAGCAGCCGACTTGCTTACGCTAGTCCCGTGCAACGATTGGCACTTAAACCTTCTGGCGTGGGAGCGTGAGGTTGGAGAAAATTGGGATCTCCGAATAGCGGAGGAGAAAATTGGCGGAAGCATAGAGGATGCCATAGATCGGTCTCCTAAGTCTGCTGTTGGTGTAGTGCTTGGCGGCGGAGACCTTGTGCATGCCGACAACAACGAAAACAGAACGGCGAAGTCAGGAAACGTACTTGACGCTGATGGGCGGCATCAGAAAGCACTTGAGACCGCGTGCCGCCTTAAGGTTCGGACTATCGACGCAGCACTTAGGCGAAACGACGACGTTATCGTTCGCATACTGCCAGGCAACCATGATGAGTACACTTCCGTCGCTGTTGCCTACTTCCTTCTTGCCTACTACCGCAATGAGCCGCGCGTTACGGTGGACGTAGATGCGTCGCTGTTCTGGTGGTACGTCTGGGGTAGGGTTATGCTAGGCGCCACGCACGGACACACAGTAAAGGCTGGCGATATGGCGCAGATCATGGCGCACCGCAGGGCAGAGGAATGGGGGTCAACCAAGTTCCGATACGTGCACGTTTTCCACGTCCACCACAAATCTAAGTACGTAACAGAGGGTGGCGGCGTTATTACCGAGACGCATCAGGCGCCAGTACCGCAGGACTTCTGGCATTACGGCGCTGGATTTCTTTCCGGGCGTTCGGTTCAGACCATCAGTTACCATAAGGATTACGGTGAAGTTAGCCGTGCCAGGGTGGCAATTCTAGATGCAGCCAACGACAATGCAATGACGGCGATTGCGGCATGAGTAAAGAATGCGCCGTAGGTGGATGCCTTAAAGAAGCAGTATCTCGTGGTATGTGCAGCGCACACTACCATAGACTCATGCGGTACGGCGACCCGGAATTTGTTCCGCCAAGAAAGCCACCTTCAATTTGCGCGGTAGATGGATGTACGTCGCAGGTAGGTAGGAGCGGAGGACGCGGTTTCTGCAGGAAGCATTACAAAAGGCTTTTAGATCATGGTGATCCACTAGGTGGAGGAACTGGAAAAGGCGATGTCATTGCGTTCCTTGATGCGGCTATAAACCGAACTGAGGATGAGTGCCTTATATTCCCGTTCGCAAGGGATTCTTACGGGTACGCAAGAGTAAATATAGGAGGCAACAACACTCCTGCGCATTCTTATGTGTGCGAAAAGGTAAAAGGTCAAAAGCCTTCGCCGCTTCATGAGGTTCTGCATTCATGCGGCAACGGGGCCAATGGTTGCGTTAGCGGAAACCACCTTTCGTGGGGAACTAGAAAGGAAAACGTGGCTGACGCGATCGAACACGGAACTGCGAAGTTTTGGGGAAGGCCGTGTACCGGCGCAGCTAACGACAACGTACCGGCAAGCGAGAGGAGCGTGGCGGTATGATATGGCTGGTCTACGCGCACGCAATTATTGGCCTTGCTGTGACGGTTTCATTTTTCGGCGCAATGGCATCAGAGATGATACGCGCCTGCCGTCAGGCTTCCAGGGTTTCTGCGGTTGCGGCGCGCTGTAGAAGGTTTCGCGGCAAGTCGACATGGAAGGAATACTGGTTCTCCTTACGGAGGGAGTTTCTATCCAGTTACTCCGCCCTTCGAATCGGAATCTACGAGATACCGCACAACCCATCAGAGCCCATACGGAGGGTGTATAGATGACCGCAATCCGCATCATAGGTGACGTACACGGTAAGTTTCGCGATTACCGCGACATAATCCGAGACGTGCCGCGCAGTATCCAGGTCGGAGATATGGGCGTTGGCTTTCGGAACCGTTTCGGCGAGCCGACGGCCAACCCGCCTTACGACTCAATGTCGCGCGGCGATCATAAGTTCATTCGCGGCAACCATGACAATCCGCAAGCGTGCGAGCGGCATCCTTACTGGATACCGGACGGTAGCTTCGTACCGGCTACCAACGGCGACATGCAGACCGGCATCTATTGCCTAGGCGGCGCGGTGAGCATTGACAAGGCATGGCGCACGCAAGGTCTTGATTGGTGGCCCGACGAGGAATGCAGTTACGCCGAACTTGAGCGCATGATTGACGATTACGCGGCTATTAAGCCGGATGTGGTCGTAACGCACGACTGTCCGTCAAGCATCGCCAATGAAATCCTGTCCGCGTTCAATATGAAAAAAATTGAAGACGGATCTCGGACGCGCGTCGCGCTAGAGCGAATGCTTGAAAGTCACCAGCCGCGAGAATGGTTTTTCGGTCACTGGCACGTTTCGCTGTCCTTTGTCCGCGGACAAACGCGGTTTACGTGCCTTAACGAATTGGAGCATGTTGATGTCGATATATGATAGGCACGGCGGGTTGCCAGCAGAAACATTCGGACCGCTTGACTGGTACGGCGTACCGGCAGAATGGCAGGATGCCGACGTGATGGGCATGCCTCGTGGCGCCCACATTGCACCGCCACGCGCCGCCTGGACGCGCGGCGATTACATCAGCACATACACGGGCCGCTTCTGGCCTATGTCGCCGCGCGCCAGCGAAATCGACATCAAGGACATTGCGCATAGCCTGGCGATGCAATGCCGCTATGCCGGCCACGTCAAGCGGTTCCTGAGCGTCGCCGAGCATAGCGTGCATATAGCGCGCTGGCTGCTTGAGAACGCACCACACGCCGCGCTGCACGGCCTACTGCATGATGCGCCGGAGGCATTGAGTGGATTTGGAGACGTTGCTCGGCCGGTCAAGCCAGCAAGGGTGCGCGAAATCGAGGACCGCGGATGGCAAGCCGTTGCCGCTGCTTTCGGCCTGTCGCCTGTCATGCCTGACGAAGTGCACGAGGCGGACAATCGCATCATTGCCGACGAGATGCGGCAGAACATGCACGAATGCGATCCGAAGTACGACGACCCGCTAGGCGTCGAGCTCGAGTATTGGGATCCGGTACGCGGCGAGCGCGAGTTTTTGGAGCTGTATAGGATGCTGACTGGAGGTAGGAGTTGATGGCGGACGACAGTGACTTGCTGCCGTGCCCGCACTGCGGCGCACAGGCCAAAAGCTACCACAGGCCAGACGACTCTGGTTGGCAGAATACAGATTGGATTTGCTGCGACTCTGGAGACGACGGGCATTACCCAGAATGCGGCGCGTCGACGTGCCTTTGGGAATCTCGCGATCTTGCCAAGGCTGCGTGGAATAGGAGGACTGCGTAATGCCACGCATCTCGCCAGAAAAAGCGCGCCGCGACTCGCGCATCATGTACGCGGCCTGCGCTGCAGTGGCAGCATTCATTTTGGTTCTTTATTTGGTGAACTTATGACCGACGCACGCCACGACCTGTACGCCGGCTGCGAAGTCGTATGCGTTGACGCAAGCACGCCGCCGCACGTCTCGATTCCGCTTGGGCTTGCCGAAGGCGCTATCTACACAATCCGATGGATTGGCGAATACAACAATTATGTCGACGGCCCGTTCCTTGGCGTTCGCCTGGTAGGCATCAACCGCGGCAAAGACCCGACTTACGGCTTCGAGGATCCGCCGTTTCATAACCGCCGCTTCAAGCCGCTGATTAAGGACAAGCTTGCGTCGCTGAAGCAAATCGCCGCGGATCCGGACGGATGGAAGCCGGACGCGAAAGAAGGACCGTTGCACCCGAACGGGCCGCTGCCAGAGCCTGTGCGGGAGAGGGAAACAGTATGACCATGATTGAGCGAGTGGCGCGGGCTATACAGGGTGCAGAGGCCACGCACGAGAACGGCACACCTTGGGTTGAACACGTAGCACGCGCCGCAATCGAGGCAATGCGCGAGCCCACGTGGAAAATGCTGGAGGATTCTGGCCAAGTTGAAAACTACGGCGACAGCTACAGCGACTTGCACCCTGATCTCGACCATAAGGCTTGGTGGCGCGCCATGATCGACGCAGCACTTAACGAGGAGCACTAACATGCTAGCAGAACACATCGAACAGAGCTACGCGCCGCGCACCGAGCCCGGCGACGTTCCTGACGTGCCCGTAACGACGTGGACGCCTTGGGGCAACGTCACGCCGCCGGCGAATGACAACCACGCCTCGCCGCACCTTGTGGCGTTTACCGGTCTTGCAGGCAGCGGCAAGACGACTGCTGCCGATTACCTGGTCTCGCGCGGCTACACTCGCGTCAAGTTCGCCGGCCCGCTGAAGGACATGATGCGCGCCATTGGGTTTGGCGATCGTGAAATCGAGGGAGACCTTAAGGAGAAGCCGCACGGCTTGCTTTGCGGCAAGACTCCCCGGTACGCCATGCAGACCCTCGGCTGTGAGTGGGGGCGCGATCTAATCGGGCCGGATTTCTGGACGCGCCTGTGGCGCAACACGGCCAGCGAGATTATCGACTCCGGCGGCCGCGTTGTAACTGACGACTGCCGCTTTCCGAACGAAGCGTCTGCCGTGCGATCGCTTGGCGGCTACATCTACCGCATTGACGGCCGCGGCGGCATTGGTGGCGCTCATGCGTCGGAGCGCATGGATATAGAGCCGGACGAGTACATTCAGAACGACGGCGCCATCAGTGAGCTATACGGGCGCATTGACGCGGCAGTTGGGTGGGCCGCCTAGCAACCATCACCAAAACAAAAAAGCCCGCGTCTTGTGCGCGGGTTTTATTTTGTCTTGAGTTTGGCGACGGCATCCTTGCCGGCATCTCGGGCATTCTGGATTTCCGTTTCGCTAAGATCCGCGGCGCGCTTGAACGAAGTATCGCGCGGCCACGCCTGCGGTGTAATAGCTTCCCATTTTTCGCCTGAGAATGTACCAGGAAACAACCGCTCGATTTCCTTCTGCGACTCGCGCATAAGGGTTAGCAGCGCCGTTGCGCGCTTGGCGTCACCGACCAAAGCGGCCTTGCGCTCAGCTTCTTCGGCTTCGCGCAGTTGCTTTTCAAGCGTTGCGATCTGTTCGCGGATTTCGTTGGGTGTAGGCATTTAGCGACTCCTTGTGCGGAGCCGCTATAGCGCGCTTGCCGGCGCTAGGCAATATATGCTAGATGAGCGTACGGCCAACGACCACTAACCAGCATGCTGCTAGAAACACTAGCACGCTAACTGTTGTCCAGTTCCAGTGTTGTGATTTGGTTTGGTGCGTCATTGTGCCCTCGCTTTCGAGAGTGCCAAGACATTCGCGATGGCTCCGCCGTTATACGGCTCAAGCGCCTCCTTGAATGCCTGCTCGTTGGTAAAGTCGGGGAACCCACCCCATTCGTAAGCCACGGCCACCGCGTTGCCCTGCTGGACGCCCGCATCAAACGCCTCGCGTAGGGCGTTATCGATGGCAGCCTTCACCTCGCGAAAGGCTTGGATTTCAGCGAGAGCGCAGCGGAGTTCTTCGACGCTCGGCGCATCATAAACATCCGGCGATCCTGTGTAGGCAATCAGCCTGTCGAGATGATCACTCATGGCTCGCCCCTCGCTATTGCAAGTGCAATCTCAACGGTATGTGTCTGAATGCGCGCCTGCCTCAAAAACATCAGAGTGCTTTCGACGGAATAGTTCCCGTGCCTTTCTATGCCCTTGATCAGGTTGTCGATGATCTCCGCGCATTCGCTGGCATCTTCCAGCGCCTCATACATCTCCACCGCAGCCTGTCCGAACCGTTCGTTCAGAACCTCGTCGATGCGGTCGCCGTCATCGTCTTCATGCCAGCCATGATCGCGGGCTACTTCGCTTCTCATTTGTGCAAGGCTGGTCATTGCGGCAACTCCGCTTTCCATGTCGCGCCACAATCCTTGCAGCGGTATTTCTGGATATCGCCGCCCGGCCAGCCATCGATTTGGTCGCCGACTTCCTCGACATTCGTATGCCGGACAGGAGTGCCGTATTCGGGCTTCCAAGGGTTTTCGGGCGTGCAGGTGTACGGTTCGGTCATCACCAGCCTCCCCCGTAATAATCATCGACGGCGCGGTGCGCTTCCTCGCGGTCTTCCTCGAAAGCGTCTCGTGCGGCTCTTTCGCATTCGCGCGATCCGCAGGTATCCATGCGGTCGTAAAACCGGTTCTCAATGAACCCCATGTCTGCACCGCAATTCCAGCAATGCCTGACTTTCCCCGGCTTCAGTTCTGTCTCTCTCGTGTTCATTGAGATTCTCCACGTGCTTTGGCGAGAATGGCGTTGAAGCGCGGGTTGTTGTAGAGTTCGCCGGAGGCGTCCACTTCGTAGGCTTCAAGCTCGTCAATCGCTTCGACAAGAGCCGCGTAAAGCTCGGGTGCCGCAGCGATGAGGTGGGCGTTGGCCTCCTGCCGGCCCTTAATGGTCGCGTAAGTTGTGCCATCGTAGTTTTGCGTCGTAATCGCTATCGACTGTGGGACTTTCATCGCGTCGAAGTCATACGTCTCCGAAGCCGAGTGAATGCGAAAACCGCTCCATTCTCGTGATGTGCTTTGCTCCACGAACCACGGTCCCGGCGTCCATTTCGTCTCTCTCGTGTTCATAGTCTGCGCTCCAGTGAGAGGGGGTTAGGCTGCGTTCCAATTGAAATCACCGCCGTCCTCGGCATTCACTTCAACCGGCTCAAAGAACGATAGCGGGTGAATAAATGCCTCGGTGTTACGGGCGTCATCTGCGCTTCTGAAAAGCGCCCTTTCGGTAGTTTCGCCGGTGCAGCACGGCCCGATGACGGTCGCAAACCGAAACCAAACGTCTTTCCCTTGTCGCTTGCTTGCCAACATTTCCTTGAGTGCGAATGCCGTCGTCATGGTTCAGTCTCCCGTTGTGAGTGTTAGGCGGCAGGCTTCCTGCCATCATTGGAAGCAGCCTTTGCCCTAAGCCGGTCTGCTTCGCGTGGGTCGCGTACAATCGTCCCCATTGGCGGGTTCATGTTGATCATGACTGTTGAGACAAGGTTCCCGACAACAAACTGATACATGTCGGAGTTTCCCACTCGGATGCCTTCGCCAGCCCTTGCTCTGTCAGCGAGTTGTTGCGCCATCTTTGGCGGGATTTCCTGCGCGGTTTTTGAACTCATTTCGGTATCTCCCGTGTTCGAGGAGACGGCTCAGGCCGTCGGTGGAATGAGGTTAAGCTGCTTCGTTGATGTGAAATTGTTCGCGATAGGCGCGCCTCAATGAACGCAGACGGGAGCACGCTTCGTCGGCAGTGATGTGCTCGCTCAAAAGGTACTCGTAGCTCTCCATGATGCTGACGGCGGCTAGCTTGTCTTTCTCGTTCGGAGTGCCCCAAACGAACCGCCACCCAAGGCTTCCATTCCCGTCTGGATCACCGCGCGGGATACTCATCTGGAAAGACAATCTGCTGTCATGTTCGTTGAACAAGACCGCTGTAGAATTGCTCATCACTAGATTGCGCGTTGTATGGGACATCATCCATCTCCTAAAGGGTTGCCCTGGGGGCGCGTTGGTGGTCGTATTAAACTATGCGAAAACGCCTAAACCGTCAACAAAAAAAATGCGAATGCGCATATTTAACTCAATTCCATACAGCAAAGCGCATTTTACAAATTTCGTGTAAGCACCTGTAATTATTAGGCCGGAAATCAATTCACTTTACAGCTAAGTCATTGAAAACATGGGGTTTACAGCTGACTCTTAATCAGCGGGTCCACGGTTCGAGCCCGTGCTCACCCACCAATTTTTCCCAGTTTCACGGTTCCTTCGGCGCTCCCTGAATAGCGCCGGTTTATCCGCGGGTTAACGCGCCGGAGACGTGACCGTTTGCCGCCATTTGTCGCGAAACTGATGATCGCAATGCGCCTCCATCTCCGCCGTTAGCAATCGAAGCCGAGTTTCCAGTAAGCGGCCGTTTCCTGTGGCCTGATCAAGGACCAAGACGGCGGGTAGTCATCTTTTCTCGCTGATGCGAAAACTCAGGGTGCATCGTCTGCAAAGTGGATGTCCGGTGAGTGAACAAGCCAACAGCTTGCCTTGGTAGGGCTCATAGTTGGCGCGTATGCAGGTATCTGCGGCGGTCGATCAGCCTCGACGATCGCCCCCGACACGTCCTCCGCGAAATCCGGGAGGATCGCCACGGGCGGCGCGGTGCCCTGATCGCCAGCCAGTTGCCCGTTCCCGCCGGGCATGGCGTCATCAATATCCGGCCTGTGCCATTTCCATCTCCCGGTCGCCTTGTCCACAACGCCGATCGCATAGCTGTGACCGGTGACAGCACGTGGTGCAAAGGAAATCGGAATGCTTGATCCGGCTCCTGATAACAGAGCCACGCAAACTGCCGCCGATAAGCCGGTCTATCGGGGCGAGACAGAAAAAAGTACGGATCTGTTCCTTTTCTTTTTCTCATTGAATTAAGGATCGGGTTCGGTAGTCTTCACCCGGTTCTTTGCTCGAGAGTGTCGTTCCTGAACAGGAGGCGTCGCGATTGGAGTATCTGGTTAGGAGCGGGCTCCAAGGTGTTTTGGACCGATTTCACAAGTGCAAAGCTTGGCGATGATACAGTCTATTTTTCTGCGGCTGAATCTCGGCTGCTCGAAGTCTTGTCCCGCAATGCCGGCCGGACTCTGACCCGCGGCCAGATAATCGACGCCATCTCGGGCGACAGTTCGGAGAAGACTGACCGGAGCGTCGATTTCCTCGTCAACCGCATCAGACGGAAGCTCGGTGACGACGCCCGCAATCCGCGGTTTATTGGAACCCGTTATGGCGGCGGCTATGTCTGGCTTGGCCCGCCCGCGCCCGGGCCATCCGCTGTGCAAGCGACCGAAGCGGATATCATGGTTGGGCCGCTTCGCGGTCTGGATCTCCTGGGATCGCAAAAGGCAGCGGGTCTGGCATTCGCGCAGTACCTTGCCGAGGCGCTGGGCGTGGACGGCGGCGGAACGGTCACGGTCGAAGCCGATTTGAACCCGGCGTCCAGCGCGAGAGTGGAGCCGGCGCTGTTCACGGTCGAGCTGTCCTTCTTCCGAGATGGCGAGGCCCCCGGATGCGTGATGTCCTGTCGGTCGAGTCTGTCGAAGCAGGTGTTTTTCGTGCAACGGCTGTCGCTGATGCGCGAAAGCGCTCCCTATCCGTCGAGCAAGCGAACGGCCGAAAACCTTGTTCCCGACATCCTCGCCGCGCGGTGGCGCGTCGACGTGGATCACATGGCGTCAAGCGAGCCGCTTCCGGTGGCGATGCAGAATGCGACCTTCAACAACTCGGACGCACCTGTGTCATGGCAGGACAATGATGTGCAACTCGCCAAATTGCGCGCAGACCGTCCCGACGACCCTGTCCTGGCACTAATCTATGCCCATCATCTGCACACCAAAATCGTTATCTCGGGACATAAGACTTTCCGCTCGGGACTGGATGAAAGCCTCGAAATCGACGGTGAAATAGAGCGGCTGGTGCAGTCAGCCCTGATCACTTGCCAGGACAATCCGGACCTCGCGATCATTGCGGCAAAACTCTTGTACTACGTAGACAGGCGCTACAAAACGCTGGCGCTCGAACTCGCGCACAAGGCGAATGACAGCGGCACCGCTGTCGCGACGTCAATGGCGATACTTGGCCAATTGCTTGCCTTCACGGGCGATATCGATGCTGCGGTCGACCTGTTGCGTCAGGCGGAAACACTCGCGGCGCCGAAATCGCGGTTTCGCCACTATGTGCATTTCTTCCTGTGCCAGGCGCTGGTTGCCGGCGGGCGACGCGCTGAACTGGAGCCCGTGCGCGCCGAACTCTACGCCTTCCACCCTCTGGCGCGATTGTTTTACGAGCCCTTCATGACCGATCCGGACCAGCCCTCATTGCGCGCTCGGGCCGCCATGTTGTCGATGTCGAAAGCGCGTGCCCGTGCCACCTTGAGCTACGGGCACCGTATCTCGGGTGGCCTGTTCGAGCGGGCCGAGCACCGCGCCAACAGCATGCGCGCCCCGGTCAAACTGTGTGTGCGCCGGTTCGGCCGTTCGGTTGTGCCCGAGGAAGGGGCGGTATCGGTCCCCTCGTTGCTCGGTTAGAGCCCTCCGGCGTGCAAAATTTGACGACTTGATGGCCGCTCCGATCGCCCATGTCCGGTTGCGGAAAACGCGCCAACCCCTTGAAAAATCAACGCTGCAAATAATTGTGCAACAATTGTTGCCGATGTCTCTCCCCAAAACATCCAGCTTCTTCGAGCGAAGGCACTGGGGATTTTTCAGGGGGATGTTTCATGGAGCCATCAGGCAATTCGCTAACAAGCCGGCAATCCGTCAGTGTGAGTAGACGCCTGCATCTGCTTCTCGCCACCAGTGCGTTGACAGTTGTTTTGCCCGTTGCCGGGGTGGCACAAGAGATTATTGACGGCACGTCAGAAACCGTGATCGGAACCGGTGGCGGCACGCAGGCAAGCCCGTGGTATGTAGGCGGGCTAGAAGCCCCGACGGATTTGACGATCGGCTCCACCGGCACCGGCACGCTGGCTATTTCCGCTGGCGGCGTAGTCGCCGATATCCTGGCCACTATCGGTGACGGTTCCGGTTCGGAAGGCACCGTGACGGTGGATGGCGCGGGGGCGACCTGGACGAATTCGGGCGGTCTTTTTGTAGGTGATTTCGGCACCGGGACGCTCGCTATTTCCGACGGTGGCGCGGCCAGCAATACCGTTGGAGTCATTGGTCGCCATTACGGTTCGACCGGCACGGTGACGGTGGATGGTCCAGATTCGATTTGGACGAATTCGCACGATCTTTATGTCGGCGGTGGTGGCACCGGGGCGCTGGGGATTTCCGCGGGCGGCGCGGTCACTAACGCGAGTGCTTACATCGCCAGCGATACCGGATCCACCGGCACGGCGACGGTGAATGGTGCGGGATCGAGCTGGACGAATTCGGGCAGTCTTACTGTCGGCGGTTTCGGCACCGGGACCTTAACGATCGCGGATGGCGGCAAGGTGACTGCTGCCAACATGATCCTCGGCAGCAACGGGTCGGGTGAGGGTTCGCTATACCTCAATGGTACGCCAGGCGCGCGTGGAACTCTGGAGACCAGCCAGCTTAGCAAGAAAACGGGACTCGGCACGGTCATCTTCAACGGTGGCATCCTGCGTCTGACCGGGGATCAGGCAGACCTGTATTCCGGTTTTGCGCCCGGGAATGTGACGACAGCCGCAGGCGGCGCATTCATCGACACGCAGGAGTTCTCGATTGAAACTTCCTACGGTCTGACTGGCATCGGCGGGTTGACCAAACAGGGAACTGGCACGCTGACGCTGACCGGGGCGAACAGCTTTTCCGGTCAGACAGTCGTGAACGAAGGCATGCTGATTGTTGACGGCGGCAGCATGGGCTCGTCGGCGGCCATCATTGGTGAATTATCCGGGGACGATGGGGCGTTGACGATTCAAAATGGCGGCGAGGTCAGCAATACCTTTGGCTCCATCGGCACCGATTCGGGTTCGACCGGCACGGTGACGGTGGAGGGCTCGGGTTCGAGCTGGACGAATTCTGGCGATCTTTATGTCGGCCTTAGCGGCACCGGGACGCTGGATATTTCCGCTGGCGGCGCAGTCAGCAATACCTCTGGCTTCATCGGCACCGGTATTGGTTCGACCGGGACGGTGACGGTGGATGGTACTGGGTCGAGCTGGACGAATTCGGACGATCTTTATGTCGGCTATAACGGCACCGGGACGCTGGATATTTCCGCTGGTGGCGCGGTCAGCAATGCTCGTGGCTTGATCGGCCGCTATCCCGGCTCGAACGGCACGGTGACGGTGGATGGTGCTGGGTCGATGTGGACGAATTTGAGCCATCTTGTGGTCGGCCTTAGCGGCACTGGGACGCTCCATATTTCCGATGGCGGCGCGGTCAGCAATGCCCGTGGCTTGATCGGCAGCGGCGGTTCAAACGGCACGGTGACGGTGGATGGTCCAGATTCGAGCTGGACGAATTCGGAGATGCTTTTTATCGGTGATTCCAACACCGGGACGCTGGATATTTCCGCTGGCGGCGCGGTCAGCAATACCTCTGGCTTCATCGGCACCGGTATTGGTTCGACCGGCACGGTGACGGTGGATGGTGCTGGGTCGAGCTGGACGAATTCGGGCGATCTTTATGTCGGTTATGGCGGCACGGGGTCGCTGGATATTTCCACTGGCGGCACAGTGAATGCTTATAGCGTTTCCGTCGCTGTCGGAGCTGGCTCCACCGGCAGAATCAACATTGGCGCCGCTTCGGGGGGACCTGCTGCTGCGGCAGGGACGCTCAATAGCCCGACCATTGTGTTCGGCGATGGCGACGGCACGCTGGTCTTCAACCACACCGATAGCGGCTACGATCTTGGCACCGATATCAGCGGCGACGGCACAATCTTTCACAAAGCGGGCGAAACTATCCTGAGTGGCGATTCTTCCGGCTTTTTGGGCGAAACCCGCGTTTACGGCGGCACGCTTCATGTCAGTGGTTCGCTTGGTGGCTCGACAGGGGTCATCGGTACCTCTCCCGGTTCGAGCGGCACGGTGACGGTGGAGGGCTCAGGATCGCGCTGGACGAATTCGGGCGGTTTTTTTGTTGGCCATGAGGGCACCGGAACGCTCCATATTTCCGATGGCGGCACAGTTAGCAACTCCGGTGGTGGCATCGGCACCACTTCCGGTTCGAACGGCACGGTGACGGTTGAAGGGCCGGATTCGAGCTGGACGAACTCGGCCAATTTCTATGTCGGCAATTCGGGCACAGGGACGCTCAATATTTCCGATGGCGGCGCGGTGAGTGCCAGCGTCGTCACCGTTGCCCGTTTTGCTAGCTCCACCGGCACAATCAACATTGGCGCCGCCTCGGGGGAGGCTGCTGTTGCGGCAGGGACACTCAATAGCCCGATCGTGTTGTTCGGCGATGGCGATGGTACGCTGGTTTTCAACCACACCGCCAGCGGCCATGAATTTGGCGCCGATGTGAGCGGTGACGGCCAGATCTTGCAGGAAGCAGGCGATACCATTCTGAACGGCGATTCTTCCGGCTTTTCCGGATCGACCAGCGTTTCCGGCGGCGCGCTGCATGTCAATGGTTGGCTTGGCGGCACGATCGACGTCTCTGGCGGCGTGCTCGGCGGTTCGGGCACACTGGGTGCCCTGACGGCGGAGGCCGGTGCAACGGTCGCGCCGGGCAATTCCATCGGCACGCTGAATGTCGGCGATACCACCTTTAATGCCGGATCGGTTTATGAGGTTGAACTCAATGATGGCGGCTTTGTTGCCGGCATCAACAACGATCTTCTGAACGCTTCCGGCACGGTGACGATCAATGGCGGGACGGTGAATGTCACGCCGGTCAATGGCAGCGATTCCGGTATTAGCTACACGCTTGGCAGTTATACGATCCTGACCGCTGCGGGCGGCGCGGTCGGAACGTTCGACGCATTGACCGACGATTATGCCTTCCTTGACTTCGCGCTGGATTACAGCGACGCCAACAGCGTCATGCTGAATTCATCCCTGGCGGTAAGCAGCTTCTGCCAAGCTGGCATGACCGCGAACCAGTGCGCGACCGGCGAAGGCGCCTATTCGCTTGGCTTCGGCAATGCGATGTTCAACGCCCTGCTGACGCTCGCCAATGACGAGGCCCCCGGCGCCCTGGACCAACTCTCCGGCGAGATCCACGCCTCGGCAAAGACGGCGTTGTTCGAAGACAGCCGCTTTCCGCGTGAGGCAGCGCAGGATCGTCTGGGCCTCGCGCTCGGTGGTGTGGGGGCCGACAACGGTGGGCAGGTATCCGGCTATGGCGGCGGTTTCTGGGCGCAGGGCTTCGGGGCCTGGAGCCAGCAGCACGGCAACGGCAACGCCGCCGCCGTCGACCGTTCGATCGGCGGCTTCATTCTGGGCGCCGATACGCTGGTCCTGGACGATCTGCACGTTGGCGTGCTTGGCGGCTATTCTCGCTCGAGCTTCAGTGTCGATAGCCGCGCGTCCTCCGGCACGGCGGATACTTACACGCTCGGCGCTTATGTGGGCCGAACAGAGGGCGCCTTCTCGCTCAAGGGCGGCGTGGCCCACAGTTGGCACAGCCTCGTTACGTCCCGCCAGGTGGGATTCACCGGCTTCTCCGAGAAGCTCACGGCTTCTTACAGTGCCAGTACCCTGCAGACCTGGGGCGACGCAGCCTACAGCATCGACGTGAATACAGCCCGCTTCGAGCCCTTTGCCAACCTGGCATTTGTAAACCTGTCGACCGACGGATTTACCGAAAGCGGCGGTGCCTCGGCCCTGACGGCAAGTGGTCAAAGCACCAGCGCCACTTTCACAACCCTTGGTGTCCGCGGTGACAAGCAAGTCGACCTTGGTGCTGTGCAGGGCACGCTCTCGGGCGAGATTGGCTGGCGGCACACTTTTGGCAATACGCCGACCGTCACGCAGACCTTTGCCGCCGGCGGGAGCGACTTCAGCATCGCCGGGGTGCCGCTGGAGCGCGATAGCCTGGTCCTCGGTGCGGGATTTGATGTGGACCTCACCGACGGTGCCTCGCTGGGCCTCATCTATAGCGGCCAGTTCGGTTCGAGCGGTCAGGATCATTCGGCCAAGGCGAATCTCACCGCGCGGTTCTGATTGGCAGCGTCGGATCGCGTGTGTCGGCCGGTGTGCCGGTTGCGCTCGTTGTCGTGACCGTCCTCGTGGGCCCCGGTCTTGGCCGGATGCTTTTCAGGCTCAACGGGGTGACGGAGGAGCGCGCGCAAGAACTGGCGCCGGGTATCGCGGGGACGCGTTCGGGGACGCGCGTCCCGGTTTTTCCCCTGGCGGAGGAGACGCGTTGATTGTGATGATCCTGTATGGGCATTGCATTCGCGGCATCGGCAGCCTCACGGCTGCCTATGCGTCAGGGCTGCCAGTGATTGACCAGGGTCGCGTAGCCACGCGGTCGGACGTTTGGGGTCCGCGTTGCCCGCTGGCTTTCGCTGGCAGTGCCCACTCCACTCAACTGCCGTTGATCATAAATTCTGGCTCGGCCCAGGACTGGGTGCCTGCTTTTCGTGTTGCATTGCGGCGAACCCGGTCGGTCGCGAACGGGCCGATCCAGGGCATCAGTCGACCAGCTTGAACGTTCGCGGCCACGGTTCCGAACGCTAAAAGCTTACGGTTTGGAGGTGGCACAAAACCACCCTTCGTTTGATCCGCCGCGAGTGTCCGCTTACTGCCCGTCCTGGTTTTTCGAGGAGGCCGCAGGAAACGGCCACCTTCGGGAAGCTCAAATTTGATCTCGAATGACCAGATTGGGGGCGCTACTTTGTCCGGTGGTATCGGGGATAAATTCAGTCACTCTGGTTTCAGCTACGTCTGCCAAGACACTGCCATTCGGTTGTGGCCGATATACGCTCGCCCTCTCGCCCATCTATGCCGATTACAATGCTGTGCTCCGGATTTCGAGCGCTATCAGTCGGGCAATCCGGGACGTAGGCGCGGCAAGACAAATTCACCAGGGTGATCACCGCGCGGCAGCGGCCATCGCGGCACTCAGCGAGCGCGCGGGCGTGCGCGGTGTCATGGCTTGGCACAAAGCAATTGACAGCCTCAGTTAATAAAACTACTGTTTAAAACAGTCGTTCGAGTCGTCGGCTATCCTTGAGGAGGGATTGCCGGTCCCGGCTCCCGACGGCGCGCAGAGCCCTGCGCGCGGCGCCAAACGGGAGGAGGCGAAAATGAAAATCTTAACCAGAAATGTCGGGTTGGCCGTAATCGGGCTTAACTTGACGGTTGGCGTTGTGCGCGCCGAGACGATCTCGCTGACAGTGGTTGCCGGGCACCCTCCGATTACCAAGGGCGTGGCCGGCGTGCGCGACTTCTTCATTCCCGAGGTCGATCGCCGACTTGCCGAGGCGGGCAGCACCTACAGCATCGACTGGACCCAAGCCTACGCGGGTGCTGTCGCCGACGTGAATGGGGTGCTCGAGGCGGTGGAGAGTGGAATTGCCGATTTCGGCTATGTGCCCCATGTGATCGAGGGCAACAATCTGCCCTTGGAGCAGATAACTTATGTCGCTCCGTTCGGCACGGACAATCTGCCGCTACTGATGGAAGTGATCGATCGATTGCACGCTGAAGTCCCGCAGATGGACGAGGCATGGCGGAATCACAAGCAGATGGTCCTTTCCCCGGTCGGTGTCGACACTGTTCACATCCTGAGCAACTTCCCGATCACCGGTGTCGAGAACCTCGATGGACACCGGATCGGCGCGGGTGGGCTTGCGGTCAACTGGTTGCGCGATACCGGCGCGGTCCCGGTTACGGGTGCGCTGCCCGACTTCTACAATTCCATGGCGACGGGGCTGATCGACGGTATCCTGACCTTTGAATCCGCCGTTGCGCCTTATCGTTTCTATGAACAGGCCGAATACATCACGCGTATCAACTTCGGTGCAATGTATGCCTCGGCTCTGACCGTGAACCTGGACACTTGGGAGCGGCTGCCCGAAGAAGTGCGCACGGTGATGCTGGATGTTGCCGGGGAATACCGCGTACGGGTTGCCGAGGATTATTACCAGGCAGGCGCTGCCAGCCTGGCAACCGCGGTGGCCAACGGTGCAACCATCAGCGATGTATCTGAAGAAGTGCGCGCTGAGTATGCCGCCGCCCTGCCGAACATCGCGCGTGAATGGGCAGAGGGACTGGACGCACGGGGCCTTCCTGGCACCCAGGTCCTCGAAGCCTACATTCGGCTGAGTCGCGAGGCTGGCATTTCCTTCGCAAGGGACTGGCTGGCGGAATGAACGCGATGAATCCAGCCCTCGCAGCCCTGGCACAAGGGCCCGTCTATCGCTTTGTACGAGGCCTTGCGGTTATCTGCGCGGTGGCCGGAAGCGTCGGGACCCTGGGCATCATGGCGCTGATCAATGCCGACGTGATTGGGCGCGGCATGTTCGACACCCCCATGCCGGCGACGGCCGAGATCGTCAGCGCGGCCATCGTGTCGATTGTCTTTTTGCAACTGCCGCTTGCGACGGTGTCGGGCCGGAACATCCGGTCCGACATGTTCATCAATAGAATCGAAGGGCGCAGGCCGCGAGCCGCCATCGTCCTTGATGCGTTTCATCACGTCATCGGAACGTTGATGCTGGCCATCATGCTCTATTTCGTCGCGCCGCATCTGGGCACGGCGATCGGGCGCGGCGAGACCATCGGGTTGTACGGGGTCCTGCTATTGCCCAGTTGGCCCTTTGTCCTGCTTATCGTGGTCGGTCTTGGCCTTACGCTCGCTGCCTATGCCTTGCTCAGTCTTGGGTATGTCCGAGCCATATTAATGAAAGAGAGCGGGCAATGAGCAACGTCGAAATCGGTATCTGGTCGATAGTTGCGATCCTGGTCCTGATACAGTCGGGCATGCATGTGGCGATTGCGCTGTCCCTTGTCTCGCTCATCGGAGTTTATCTGGTGCGCGACCAGTTCGAGATCGCCGGGGCTCTCCTGTCAAACGCTGCGCTTGAGTCCGTGGCGCGCTATTCCTTCGGGGTGATCCCGCTTTTCGTGCTCATGGGCGTCCTGGTGGGCGTATCCGGACTGGGGCGCGACGTGTTCGAGGTCGCTGGGCAGATCTTCCGCCGGTTTCGCGGCGGACTTGGCATCGCCACCGTATTCGCGAATGCCATCTTTGCCGCCGTCAACGGAACCACCATTGCCTCGGCCTCGGTCTTCACCAAGGTCGCGGTGCCCGAGTTGATCCGGCAAGGTTACTCGCGCCGGTTCTCGGTGGGTGTGGTGGCCGGTTCCTCGGTGCTGGGGATGCTGATCCCGCCGTCGCTTCTGCTGATCCTGTTCGGGATCATCGCCGAAGTGTCGATCGGCGATCTTTTCAGCGCGGGGATCGGCCCTGGGATCATCCTGGCCGTCTTGTTCTGCCTGCTTATCGTCGGGCTTGCACGTTTCGCACCTGGCTTTACCGGCACGCCGCAGGAAAGCGACATTCCCCTGATGCGCGCTTCGGTCATGCTGCAGAAGGCGGCACCGATCGTGCTGCTGATCCTGCTGGTGCTTGGCGGGATATACGGCGGCTTTTTCACCCCAACGGAAGCTGGGGCGGTCGGGGCGCTGGGTGCGCTGCTCATCGCCGTCGCAAAGCGTCGGCTGGGAGTGCGGGCGTTTGGCGGGATCCTGATGGAAACTGGCCAGGTCACCGCCTCGATCACGTTCCTGCTGATCGCGGCGCACATGTACTCGCGGCTTCTGGCCCTGTCCGGGCTGCCGGGGGCCATGGTCGATCTGCTTGCGGTCTACGACTTCTCGACGCTGTCGATCCTGCTTCTCTATCTGCTTGCGATCATCCTTCTGGGCACGATCCTGGACGCGGCGTCTATCCTGCTCGTCCTGGTGCCGCTGGTCCTGCCAATCGCGATCGCTATGCATCTTGATATGGTCTGGTTTGGTATCCTGACCGTCGTGGCGGTCGAAGTGGGCTTGCTAACACCACCTCTTGGTATGGCTTGCTTCGTGATCCGATCCAACCTGGACGATTCCAGCATCACGCTGGGAGACATCTTCGCCGGTGCCCTGCCGTTTGCCTTGGTGATGCTTTTGCTGATTGGCCTGCTCATTGTGCTGCCGGGCATCGCCATTTTCCTTCTTTAGACACGGGGCCGAGATACAAGCCATGGTCAAGCGCGAGTTGCACGAGATTGGCGACGGGCTTTATGCCTGGATCCAAGGTGACGGTTCCTGGGGCTGGAGCAATGGTGGTCTGGTAGCCGACGGTGGCCAGAGCCTAATGGTGGACACCCTGTTCACCGGCGCGCTGACGAGGGACATGCTCGATGCCTATCGCCTCGCGACGCCGGCCGCCCGGCAGATAAGCATCCTCGTAAATACCCACGCCAACGGTGACCATACCTTTGGCAACCACCTGGTCGCGGATGCGCGGATCATCGCCTCCAAGGCCTGTGCCGAGGAAATGGAGGAACGCCCCGCCAGCGTCTTTCGGGCTATGATCGACGGCTGGCGCGACCTGGGCGAGACCGGACGCTTCATCCACGAGACGATGGGCGCGGTTTTCGATTTCTCGGACATCGCCCATTGCCCTCCGACCGAGACCTTTTCCGGCCACACGACGTTGATGCTGGGCGGGCGGCGGATCGAGTTGACCGAGTTCGGGCCCGCGCACACGCGGGGCGACATCGTCGTCCATGTCCCGGATGCGCGCGTGGTCTACACCGGGGATCTGCTGTTTTCGGGCAGCCACCCGCTGATGTGGTCGGGGCCGATCGGGAACTGGATCGCCGCCTGCGACGCGATATTGTCCTGGGATATCGAGACCGTCGTGCCGGGGCACGGCCCCATTAGCACCAAGCGCGAGGTGGCCGAGATGCGCGACTACCTGGTCGCGGTGCGCCACGGGGCCGCCGCGCGTCATGCTGCCGGGCTGGCCTGGGACGAGGCGGCGTTTGATCTGGGCTGGTCGATGTCTGACGACTGGCTGGACCGTGACCGGATCATCGCCAACGTCGCATCGGTCTACCGCGAACTCACTTCGGGCGCTGTCGACCCGTCCCGGGAAGAGATCTTCAGGCAGATGTTAAGGTTTCGGGCCGGCGCGCCCTGTCCGCACGAGCCGGGGGCCGGCTGTACCTGCGGTACCCCGCTACATAACGAAAAGCGTATTGGTCTAGCAGGGGGGCGGCGGTGAAGCTGGTGACATTCGAGGCAGGAGGCAGGCTGTCGATCGGCGCGGTCGAGGGCGAACAAATCGCGGTTCTGTCTGGCGCGCCGGAATTCGCCTCTATGCAGGCGCTGATCGAAAGCGGCGAGGCGGGCCTTACGGCCGCGCGCGCGGCCTTGCCGGGGTCCCGTCGCGTGGCGCTTAACGAGGTGCGTTTACGCGCGCCCCTGCCAGTGCCAATCCAGATGCGCGACGCCCTGTGCTTCGAGCAGCACTTGCGCCAGGCGCGCGCGAACCGGCACCTGTTCGGACGGGCCCCGGCGCGCATCGATCCCGCCGATGTCGAGGTGCCCGATCTCTGGTATCGCCGCCCGGTCTATTACACTGCCAACCGCTTTGCCGTCTGCGGCCCCGACGACAAGATCCCGTGGCCCTGGGACGAGACTTGCCTGGACTACGAGCTCGAGATGGCCTGCGTGTTGGGGCGAAGCGGGCGCGACATATCAGTTGCCGACGCGCCGGCCCATGTCTTCGGCTACATGATCTTCAACGATTTCTCGGCCCGCGACACGCAGATGGCCGAAATGGCAGTGGGGCTGGGAACGTCGAAGGCCAAGGACTGGGACGGGGCCAACGCCATGGGGCCCTGGCTTGTCACCGCCGACGAGGTCGATCCGGCAGCCGGTCTGTCGATGCGGGCGTGGGTCAACGGCGATCTGTGGTCCGAAGGGCAGTCGGACACGATGCACCACGATTTTGCCGACGTGATCGCGTTTGTCTCACACGCGCAGACACTGCACGCGGGCGAGGTGCTGTGCTCGGGCACGGTGGGCAACGGGTGCGGACTGGAACTGGGCCGTTTCCTGTCGCCCGGCGACGTGGTCGAACTGGAGATCGAGGGGCTAGGCCGTCTGCGCAACACGATCGGCCAGCCGTGCGCCGGCCTGCGCATGGCGATGAAATGAACGCCGCGCCGGTCGGGACGGCCGTGTTGACATGCACGGCCGTTGTACCGAAATGGTTATCGCATGGGGGATACCGATGAGCGCTTCAACTTTCCGCAACCGTGACAGCGCCCGCAGTCTGGAAACGCGCGAGCGGATCCTCAGCACGACCGAGAACTTCCTGGTGCAGAATGGCCTCGATCTGTCGATCCGGGCGGTCACCGAAGAGGCGGGCGCGAATGTCGCCGCCGTAAACTATCACTTCGGCTCGAAGGAAGGCCTGCTGCGGGCGGTTCTGGAGGGTGTGGCCGGCCCGCTGAATCAGGCGCGCGCCGAGGCGCTGGAACGGGCCAAGGCGAAGGCCGGCGTCAACCCGATTCCCATCGAAGACATCGTCGAGGCGGTGTTGCACCCCTACATCTTCGGCCCCGAGGGGCGCGAGAACGCGGGGATGATCTTTCTGCGCATCGCCCTGGCGAACAGGGTGCGTCCGACCGACCTGGGCAGGGCCCTGATCCGCGAATACCTGGAGCCTATCGCGCAGCAGCTGCTGCATGCCCTGCGCGAGGCGTTGCCCGACCTGTCCGATGCCGAGATTCACTGGCGTTATCATTTCATGATTAGTTCCGTTCTGGCGACGCTTGCCGACATGGAGGTCGGCGGGCGCTTTCATACTTTGTCCAAGGGCGAGTGCGATGTTACCGACAAGGCGGAGATCCTTCGCCAGCTCGTCCGCTTCCTGTCCGCGGGGCTGCGCGCGCCGCGCGGTCCGTGAGCGCTCTGGCGCCAAGATCACAACTCGCGGACGCCGCCGGGGCGGCCGTTTAGGTGGTCGCGCAACGCGGTCTTCAACACCTTGCCGTAGGCGTTCTTGGGAAGGTCGGCGACCAAAACATAATGCTTGGGTCGCTTGAACCGAGCGATCTGTGTCAGGCACCAGGCATCCAGTTCTTCCGACGAGACCGTCGCGCCTTGCTCCGGCACGACGAATGCGACGACGGATTCCCCCCATTCGGGATCGGGTCGGCCAATCACCGAGACCTGCGCCACATCGGCATGGTTCAGCAGCGCCTCCTCGACTTCGCGCGGGTAGATATTGGTGCCGCCGGATATAATGACGTCCTTTGCCCGGTCCTGCAGCGTGACAAAGCCATCGCCGTCCATCGTGCCAATGTCCCCGGTTCGCAGCCAGCCGCCGCGCAGTGTCTTGGCGCTTTCGGTCACATTCTGCCAATAGCCTGTCATCACCGTTGGCCCGCGGACAAGAATTTCGCCGGGCGTGCCGGGTTGAACCGAATTGCCTTTATCGTCTGCAACCATAACCTCAACGCAGGACTGCGCCACACCGACCGACGCCAGCCGCTCGCGCCAGCGCGGGTGGGTACGGTCGCTGACACGCGCCCGATCCAAGGCCGTTATGGTCATCGGGCTTTCGCCTTGGCCATAGATCTGGACAAAGCGCGACCCCAGCCGCTCAACCGCCTCGACGATATCGGCGACATACATCGGCCCGCCGCCATAGATGATGGTTTTTATTCCGGCCCCATCGTACCCGCTGGCGCGCGACTGCGCGACGAGCCTGCGCACCATGGTCGGAGCGGCGAAGAGGCAGACGTTGCCAAGCTGCGGCGCCAGTTCCGCGATCTCGCCGGCATCGAAGCCGCCCGACACCGGCACAACGTGGCGCGCGCCGCGCAACGTGAACATCAGGCTGTAAAGCCCGGCGCCGTGTGACATTGGTGCCGCATAAAGGGTGCAGTCGCCTGGTTCCACCGTATCGACATCAATGAAGTAGCAGTGCGCCATCGCCATCAGGTTTCCATGGCTGAGCATGACCCCTTTGGGACGTCCGGTGGTGCCTGAAGTGTAGAATAGCCATGCTGTGTCCGACGCGGCGCGCGGTTCAATGCCTAAGTCCGGCCCTGGATCGAAAATGGCATCAGGGTCGGGCCAAATCCCGTCGATCAGTCGCGCATTGGCCATCTCGGGAAGGGCCTCCAGGCCGGCGCTGCATATGCCTGTCGCAAAGCCCCCCCGGGCCTGGGCATCCGCCACAATCCATGCCGCTTCGCGCGGGTGCAGCTTGGCGTTGATCGGCACGGCCGCCGCACCCGCCATCCAGATCGCATTCAGCAGCACAAGGTATTGCGGTTCATTGGGCATGAAGATCGCGACATGGTCTCCCGGATGCACGTCAAGATCGTCGCGCAGCATGCGGGCCAGTCCAGCGGCGCGCGCCAGAAAGCCTGCGTAGTCGGCGACCACCTCCGTCCCCCGCAAAAGGGCAGGGGCCTGCGGACGCAGCCGTGCCGCACGTTCCAGCCAGATTGACAGGTTCATGCGCCCGCCCTCCGCGGTTCCAGGATCGAACAGTAGTTGGCGACCGCTGTCCCACCCATGTTGAAGACGCAGCCGAGCGATGCACCCTTCCGCTGCATGGCGCCGGCCTGGCCGGTCAGTTGTCGCGCCGCCATGACATGCATCGACACGCCGGTCGCTCCGACCGGATGCCCCTTGGCCTTCAGCCCGCCCGAGAGGTTCACGGGCAGCGTGCCGTCGGCGGTCACCACCCCGTCGTCCAGCGCCGCTCGACCGCGACCGCGCGGCGCCAGCCCCATCGCCTCATAGATCAGCAATTCGGCGACTGTGAAGCAATCGTGCACTTCGGCAAAGTCGAGGTCCCTGATCGAGATGCCAGCGCTTTCAAAAGCGCGCCGGAAGACCTCGGTCGGGCCGTCAAAAGCCAGAAGGTCGCGGCGCGACATCGGCATCACGTCATTGACCTGCACGGCAGCCCGGAAGCCCACAGCCTGCGGAAAATCCCCTCCGGTGTCGTCGCGCACAAGAATAAGGGCCGCGGCACCGTCGCTGATGGGCGAGCAATCGGATAACCGCAGCGGCGCTGCGATCACCGGGTTGCGAGGTTCGTCGCCAAGCAGGGCATCGATATCCAGCGGCTTGCGCAGATGCGCCAGCGGGTTGTTCAGGGCATTGGCGTGGTTCTTCGCGGCGATCCGAGCCAGGTCCTTGCGTGGGTCGCCGTATCGTTCAGCATAGGCGAGCGCATATTGAGCAAAGACCTGCGGAAACGTCAGGCCGGCCTCTTCCGGCAGATAGCTTGCACCTGCCAGTGCGGCCGTAGCCGATTGCGTGTCTCCTGCTGTCATCTTCTCGACGCCGATGACCAGCGCGACCTTTGTGTCGCCCGCCCTGATCGCATTGCGCGCGGCGAGGACCGCGGCCGACCCCGAGGCGCAGGCGTTTTCCACGCGCGTTGCTGGCGTGAACCGCATCGCCGGATCGATGTTCAGCGCCATAGACGCGCCGAAGCCATCGGGCACCAAACCGTTGTTGTAGTTGCCCACCCAGATCCCGTCGATCGCGCTGTGGTCGATCCCGGCGTGGTCGATGGCCTCGCTCGCCGCCCTATGCATGAGGTCTTCGACCCCCAACCCATCAAGTCGCCCAAACGGCGTGTGTCCGCATCCCACAATCAACGCGTCCGTCATATTCGATTCTCCCGCGGGCCCAAGCCGTATATGGTCTTGCCGTCGATCATGCGTGACCGCAGGACGCGCGGCTATTCGTGTAAACACGCTATCGGGACGAGGGAGGTAAAGGATTGGACGATATCGCCTGTATTGCGTTCGAACGGGCCCCGATCGGGCTGGTGGTGACGCGGCACCGCATCGTCGAGACCTGCAACGACGCATTCGCGGACATGTTCGGCCATGCGCGCCACGACCTTTCGGGCAAGTCCATCGCGGTGCTCTATCCGTCCCTGCGCGAGTTCGCGGACTTGGGCGCACGTGGCCGCGAGGAAATGCGCTCTGGGCAATCGTATCGCGACAACCGGATCATGAAGCGTCGCGACGGCAGCTTGTTCTGGTGCCAGGTCCATGGTCGGTCGCTGAGCCGTGGCGATGTCTTTGCCCAGTGTGTCTGGTCCTTCGTGGACCTTTCGCACCAGCGCAGGGTCGTCGAACTGACCCTGCGTGAGCGTGAGATCGCAACGCTGATGGTGCAGGGTCTGACGAACAAGGAAATCGCAGCGCATCTGGGTAACTCGCCCCGCACGATCGAGGCGCACCGATCCCGAATGATGCGGAAGACAGGTGCACGGGGCACGGGCGATTTGATTGCCCTTCTGGTCGGTCTGCCGGGTTGCCCCCGCATCCCCCGGTCTTCGTCCGCCACAAGGGATAGCTGCGACGGCGTTTCGCTCGGATCGATCTTGACGATCTCTTGCATGGCGCGGGATCTTTTCACGCCACCTTGGCTCGCGCCAGCCGCGATTCGGAAACCCCAGCAGGCCACATGAGCGGGTCATTGGCCTACGTAAGCTGCCCGCAAGGCAAGACGGGTCGCGCGCCGGTTTGTCGAACCCAATGCGCGGGCCTCCCTCGTGATGCTCGATCAGCAGGCTTTTGCCTGATGCCCCAATAGGGCGCGATGCCGGCGCGGCCGAGGATCGTCGCCGAGATAGTCACCGTGATCCGATGTGAAGACGACGATCGTGTTCTCCGCCTGCCCGGGCTTCTCCAACGCGCCCATCACGTCGCCGATCATGGCGATCATGCCGGCGGTCATCGCCATGGCCTCCCGCTGGGTTCCATCGCAGAAAAACAAACCTGATTCGGTTCAAGCCTCTACAGGTTTCGCTTCGCGGCGAAAGCTGTTGGCAATTTCCTCGAGAAGCCATTCGCGAAAACACTTCACGGGCGGATGGTCGAGGTCGTTGTCGGGAATGAGCAGGCAATAGTCTCCGGCGCTGTTCACGTCGCTTTCATATGCCACCGCCAGCCGTCCCATTTCGAGGTCCTCATTGGCAATGATGTCGGGCACGATGGCAACACCCCGGCCTTGCCCCGCCGCCTGGATGGACATGAAAAAATGGCCCAGTTCAAGACTGTTTTCGGACCGCGTGCCGCGCGACACGCCGTGCGCTTGCAGCCAGTCTGGCCAGGCGAAACGGCGACTTGTCGTGTGAATAAGCGGTAGCTCAGCGATTTCCCGCGGAGTCAACTTGCCGCGCTCTTCGATAAGCCGCGGAGTGCATATCGCCACAAGCCTGTCGGGCAGCAATTCGTCGATGTGGATACCGCGCCAGTTCTCGATCATCTCCAGTTCCACGCGCGGCTGGTTGCGATCGTAGTGCTTGCCGGGGACGCGGCCGACGCGGATCGCCACGTCAGGCCCTGAACTTCCAAAGACGACCGGATCGATCGACGTGTGCAGGCGCACCTCAATCCTGGGATGTTTCTCAGTGAACAGGTAGAGACGCGGCATGAGCCAGGCTGAGGCGAAACTCGGCAGCACGGACACGGTCAGGATGTCGATGTCCTGCCGGCGCTTGATCCGTTGCGTGACATTCGACAACTGGTCCAGAACGCCCGCGACCACGGAATGAAATTCCTCGCCGGCATCGGTCAGTTCGATCCGCCGTGTGAACCTGCGAAAAAGCGGCACGCCAAGATGCTCTTCCAGTTGCCGAATCTGGCGGCTGATCGCGCCTTGGGTCACGAAAAGCTCGTCGGCGGCCTTGGTGAAGGACAAGTGTCGTGCCGCGGCGTCAAAACCGTGCAGCGCGGAAAGCGGGGGCAGGGGGCGTTTTGTCATGGCGTTGGCTTCGCGTATCATGCATGATTTTTGGTAATGCATGACACGAAAGCATTTCGTTTGTCACTCCCCGCACCGCCAACCATCATGAAACCGCTATGAATGAACTAGCCGACCAAGTGCCCGACGATGGCGAACGGAATTCGATGACGAAGGACAGTCGGACGGCGGCCGTTCGGGCCAGGTCCGTGGCCAAGTCGTTCGGCGCGACGAAGGCGTTGCGCGCCGTCGATCTGGACCTCATGCCAGGTGAGGTGCATGCCCTTCTCGGCGGAAACGGAGCCGGCAAGACGACGCTCGTCAAGATTCTCCTGGGCGCGATGCGGCCTGACAAGGGAACGATCGAGGTCGCGGGTGCGCCGGCGGATTTCCGTTCGGTCAGGGACGCCATTTCGGCAGGCATTTTCCCGATTTACCAGCATCTCAGCCAGTTTCCCGATTTGACGGTTCGCGAAAACCTGGCCGCATTCTCGCTGGGTATGGCGAAGGGGCTTTTCGCGCCCCGTGCGATGCCCTCCGACGCGGTCATGCAGGGGTGGCTGGGGGACGTCGGATTGCCGGTGTCGCTGGACGCGCTGTGCCGCGAGCTCTCCACCGGTGAGATGCAGCTCCTAGAAATCGCCCGCGCGAGCGCGCAGGATGCCCGGGTTCTTGTGCTCGATGAACCGACCGCCGCGCTTACCCATACCGAGTCCGAAGTGTTGCTCGCCACCATCGACACACTTCGCCGTAAGGGAACCGCGATCCTCTTCATCAGCCACAAGCTCGATGAAGTCGTTGCGATTGCCGACCGGATCACCGTCATTCGTGACGGGCACTGCGCTATCGCAGGCGCTCCGGCCGCGCAGCTTTCCGCGCCGGAGATCGTCCTGGCGATGGTCGGCAAGGACGTTCAGCCGATTACCAGGATATCCCCGCACGCCGGCGAGGTCGTCGCGCAGATCTCGGGATTGAGGATGCGCCCGGAAGCGAAGCCAGTCGAGTTCTCGGTGGCGCGCGGCGAGATCGTCGGGCTTGCCGGGATCATCGGCAGCGGCGCCGACCAGATCGCCTGCGCGATCGCGGGCGGCATCCGGCCGTTGTCGGGCGGCGTTCATATCGGCGGCCACACTATTCCCGCGGGGCAGCGCAAGGCGGCCGTCGCCGCCGGCATCGGCTTTGTCCCCACGGACCGCCACGCCGATGGCGTGTTCAACATATTGGGCGTGGTGCACAACACGTCGGCGGCCAGCCTTTCATCGAATGTCCGCTGGGGCCTGGTCAACACGGGCGGCGAACACATGGCCGCCCATGATATACTGCAGCGCATCGGACTGCATCCGTTCAGGATGGACTACGAGGCGGCCAATTTTAGTGGTGGCAACCAGCAGAAACTCGTCGTCGCGCGCAATTTGCTGATCGATGGCTTGAACTTGCTCGTCATGTCGGAGCCGACCCGCGGCGTCGACGTTGCGGCGCGGCGCGCCATCCACGAGATCGTTCTGGAAGCCTCGGAGGCCGGCGTCGCGGTGATCGTGGCATCGAGTGACATCGATGAACTGCTGTCGATCTGCCACCGGATTCTCGTCGTCCAGAACCATGAGATCAAGGGCGCGTTCGAACGTGGCGCGGATCGTCAGCACGTGATCGGCGCATTGGCGGGAGCGGCCGCTTGAGGCCCGGCGGCGCGTTGGCGCGCATTCCCGTTTCGGTGGTCATTGCGATTCTATTCTTCATCATCTGCGCACTGTTGGTGCCGCGTTTCGCGAGTTTCGGAAACCTGGAGAACGTCGCCCGAATCGCGGCCATCCTCGCCATCGTTTCATGCGGTCAGGCCGTGGTTCTGATCCTCGGCGGGATCGAGTTTTCCTTCGGATCGTCTGTGGCGCTCGCATCGGTGGTGAGCGTAATGCTTCTGCCGGCCGCCGGCCCGGCTCTGGCCTTTGCGGCGGGCATCGCGACCGTCGTGCTGGTCGGGCTCGTCAACGCAACGCTGATCGCGGCTCTGGGCCTTCCCGCCGTCGTGGTAACGCTTGGAACGCTCATGATCGGGCACGGGCTTGCCGCGAGCCTTGCCGGCGGACTGCCCCTCGATGCGGCCGCGTCCCCGCTCTTCAAATGGCCAGCCGTCGGAGAGGTCTTCGGAGTTCCGGTCGCGGTCGTCTGCGCCGGGGCGGCCCTCGCCTGCCTGTGGTTCATCCTTTCCCGCACGGAACTCGGCCGACGCTTCTATCTGGTCGGAGCGAACGCTCCGGCGGCACGTCTTTCCGGTATCGGGGTTCGCGCCACGACCTTCGCCGGTTACCTGATTGCCGGCGTGTTCTGCGGCATCGCCAGCGTTATCCTGACCAGCCGGGTCGGATCGGGACAGCCCAACCTGATGTCGGATCTGCCGTTCCAGACCATTGCGGCCTGCGCCATCGGCGGAATCCCGTTGACGGGCGGGCGCGGCTCCGCGCTGCATGTGCTGGCCGGTGTCGCCGTGATCGCGATGCTGAACAATGCAGTCGTGCTGCTGAACTTTCCCGTGGCCGCGCAGCAGCTCCTGATCGCCTTCGTGATCGTCGCCTCGGTGCTGGCGCAGAAACTGGCATCCTCCAGCCTTGCTGTCCTGCTCGGGCTGCGCTGGAGGTCTGAACCGTGACCGCGATCGTCAGCCGCCTCGTCCGTTCGCGAGCCAGCGTGGCCGCGTTCTTCCTCCTCCTCGTGTGGTGCGTGTTCGGCCTGGTGAATGTGCGCTACTTCACCCTTGCCAATGCCGCGAGCATCGCGCTGCAGATGAGCGTGCTCGCCTTGCTCGCGACCGGGCAGATGTTCGCCCTGACCGTGCGCGGCTTCGACATTTCGGTCGGGGCGGTCGCAGCGCTGTCCAGCGTCGTGGCGGCGCTGGCATGGAACCAGTTCGGCCCAGCCGGGCTTCTGGCCGGCGCGGCCGCGGGCATCGCCGTTGGTACGATCAACGGCCTTCTGGTCGCGGTCGTCGGCGTACAGCCCATCGTCGCCACGCTCGGCACACTGATTGGTGCCCGGGGGCTCAGCCTGCTCATCAGCAATTCCGGACAGGTGGTCCCGCTGCAGTCTCCGCAGATGATCCTGGGGCTCGCTTACGGCAAGTGGCTCGGCCTTGCACCACTTGCATGGCTGGCCCTCGCCTGCGTTGCCTTTGCCGCTCTCATGCTGCGCTACACATTGCTCGGCCGCCGCATCGTGATGTTCGGGTCCAACCCGGACGCGGCACGGCTGGTCGGCATGAACGCGATGGCGGTGCATGTCGCCGCCTATCAAATCACCGGGCTGTTCGCCGGGCTTGCCGGCCTCGCCATGGTAATGCGCGCGGGCGGGGGACTACCGACGGATGGCGGCGGGATGGCGCTTCAATCCATCGCATCGGCAGTAATCGGCGGAACGGCCCTGACCGGCGGCATTGCATCGCCGCTGGGAAGCGTTCTGGGCGCGGCCTTCATCCAGTCGCTGGCCAGTGGTTTGAACATGTCAGGCATTTCACCCTTTACGGCGGAGATCGCGATCGGCGCAGTGATCATAACCGCCTCTTCAGTAAGCATTGCGCCACAACTTGCGGGCCGCCTGAGAGCGCGGGTTCGACGGAACAGGGAAACGAAAAATGACACTTAAGAAAGCTCTGATGGCGGCTGCCGTCACACTTGTCGCATTCACGCCCAGCGGCGCCTCGGCGGAGACCATTGGATTCTCCGTACCTAGCCTCGCCAACTCGTTCTGGGTCTCGGCCACCTATGGTGTGCAGAAGGCGGCCGACGCCGCTGGTGTTGAACTGGTGATTGTGGATGCCGGTGGCGACGCCAACACGGTCCAGCAGCTCTCGCAGATCCAGGACCTTATTCAGCGCGGCGTGGAAGCGATGATCGTCGGCGCAACCAACGGCGAGTCCGTCGCCCCGGTTGTCGAGCAGGCGCTTGCCGCCGGCATCAAAGTCGTAGGCCTGTCCTCGCTTCCGGCCAACAAGGACCTGAGCGCGACCGTCGGCGCGGATCATTACGACATGGGCAAGCTTCAGGCCGAATGCCTCGGCTCGGCCATCGGCGGCAAGGGCGAAGTCGCCATGATGGCGTGTCCGCAGGGCCAGTTCTGGTCGGATCGCCGCGCCGACGGTTTCCGCGAGACGATCGCCGCTGAGTATCCTGACATCACGATTGTCGCCGAATCCCGTCTAGCTGACAATCGCAACGATGCGTTGCGCGTCGCAGAAGACTGGACGCAGCGCTTCCCCGATCTCGCGGGCGTCTACTCGGCCACCGATGACATGGCTGCGGGCGTGATCGGAGCGTTCGACGCGGCGGGCAAGACCGGCGTGAAATTCTCGGCCTCCAACCTGAGCCCGACTGCCCAGGAGATGATCAAGTCCGGCAAGCTTGCCTGCACCTCGATCCAGAAGATTGTGGCCCAGGGCACGGCGGCGCTCAACGCCGCGCTCGCCGCCGCGCGCGGAGAGAAGGTCGAGACCAATGTCGTCACGCCGGCGCTTCTGGTAGCCGCCGACAATGTCAACAGCGTCGATCTGAGCGACGTCGTCGCTCCCGCGGACTACCGTCCGTAATCCTGTGAAAATGTGGAGGGCCGCATAATGGAATTCCTGCAAAATCCCCGTCTGTCATATTCGCCGATCGAGGAGCGTCCCGACTTCTCCTGGCCGGAAGGAAAGCGTCTGGCGGTGTATGTGGCCCTCTGCGTTGAGCATTTCTCCTATGGATCGGGCCTTGGCCTGCCATATTCGCCCGGCCTGCAGCATCCCAACAGCTACAATTGGGCTTGGCGCGAATACGGAAACCGGGTGGGCGGCTTCCGGCTCGCCCGGTTGTTCGATGAATACGATCTGCCGCTTTCCATTCTTCTGAACACCGCCTGCTACGATCACTGTCCGGAGCTGGTGAGCGTTTTCCGCGAGCGTGGAGACGAGATCGTGGCTCACGGTCACACGAACTCGGAAAATCAGAACGGGATGAGCGTCGAGGACGAGACGGCCCTGATCGATCAGGTCACGCGCGCAATCCGCGAAAACGAGGGGACTGCCCCGCGTGGCTGGATGTCGCCGGGCGCTCATCCCGGACCGAACACCGAAGACCTGCTAAAGAAGGCCGGATACGAGTACACGCTCGATTGGCCGATGGATGATCAGCCGGCTTGGCTGAAGACCTCCGCCGGTCCGCTCATGAGCATTCCCTATCCCCACGAGGTCAACGACGTGCCGATGGTGGTTCTCCATGACGGCACGGCCTCGGCTTTCGCCGACATGGCGATCGACAATCTCGAGGAGATGTTAGAGCAGTCGAAGCACCAGCCGCTGGTCTACGGCATCACCATCCACAGCTTCATCGTGGGCCAGCCCTTCCGGATCCGGCAGTTCCGCCGCGTGCTCGACGCGCTCAAGGCGCATGCCGACGACATCTGGTTCACGACCCCCGGCCAGATCTGCGACCACTACCAGGCATTGCCGGACAGTCAGAAGGTGAAGCCATGACGGCGGTTGATACTGTAACCGAGCCGGAGGAGAGGGGGGGCGCGCCGCTGCGGGTTGCGGTGGCCGGAATGGGTGCCGTCGGCATGCGGCTTGTGACCGAGCTCGGTGCGGGGTTGCCCGGATTCGAGTTGGGCGCCATCGCCGTACGCGACATAGCGGCGGCGCGCGAGAAGCTAGGCGACGACTATGCCGCAACGCCGATCGTGAACGTGGACGAGCTGGAGCCCTTCGCGGACGTCGTCATTGAATGCGTGCCGGCCTCGCTGCTTCGTCAGGTTGTCCTGCCCTTCGTCTCGGCCGGCAAGAAGGCCATCGTGCTTTCGTGCGGCGCCCTGTTGCGCAACACCGACCTGATCGATGTCGCGCGGGACAATGGCGGCCAGATTATCGTGCCGTCGGGCGCGTTGCTCGGCCTCGACGCGGTGACCGCCGCCGCCGAAGGCCAGATCCGCAGCGTCAAGATGACGACGCGCAAACCGGTGACCGGTCTTGTCGGCGCTCCCTATCTGGTGGAAAACAACATCAATATCGCCGACATCAAGGAGCCGCTGCGGGTGTTTTCCGGCACGGCGCGGCAGGCGGCGATCGGTTTTCCGGCCAATCTCAATGTCGCCGTGGCGCTGTCGCTGGCCGGTCTCGGGCCGGACAATACATTGCTCGACATCTGGGCCGATCCGAAGCTGACGCGCAACACGCATCACATCGAAGTCGACTCCGACAGCGCTTCCTTCTCTATGTCGATCGAGAACATTCCCACCGACAATCCCAAGACCGGACGCATCACCGCGCTCTCGGTCATTGCGGCCCTGAGGAAACTCCGGGCGCCGCTGCGCGTCGGCACCTGATCGTGGATGGCGTTGCTGTCGACGAAGCTGGCGAAACTCGGTCGCCGGGCGGCCTGAAGGCTTGCCGGACGGCCGGCTACGGTGAATGGTTGGCGCGATGACAAGCGAACCAGCCTTCGATGCTCCAGATCCTGGTGCGGCGCGCGATGCGGCGCGGGTGCAGCGCGAACAGGTGCTTCAGGCCGGGGCGCAGCATTGCGACGCGTCCGTTCAGGATATCCTGCGCGCAGAGGGCGAAGCGAGAAGCGGGGCGCGACGGCCGTTGCCGGGCGAGTGGAGCGGACCGCGAAGCGGGGCCGAGGCAGCGACAGATGCGGCGCAGCGGCTGAACGGGAGCCTGAACGCGTTCGTCCGGATCTTCTCCGGCGAGGAATCGGCGGACATTGCCGAAAGTCTTCGCGAGGGCGATCGAGGCGATGGTGCACTCGAAGGCGTGCCGTTTGCCTTCAAGGATGTCTTCCACATGCCCGGGCACCGGCCGGGCGCCGGCACCCGCCTGCGCCTGTCAAATGTCGCCGGCGAGGTGTCGCCGATGCTGCGGCGTCTATGCGAAGCCGGCGCGATACCTATCGGCGCAACCGTTCCCGATCCCTGGTGCTATTCCACGACAGGTGAGAACGCGTATCTCGGCGCACCGGTGCATCCGGCCGACGCCACACTGCTTGTCGGCGGGTCGTCTTCCGGTTCCGCGGTTGCCGTCGCGGCGGGGATCGTGCCGTTTGCGCTGGGAACCGATACGGGCGGTTCCATCCGCATTCCGGCCGCGTTCTGCGGACAATGGGGCTGGAAGCCGACCAATGGACTGCTTGAGGCCGCCGGCATGTTGCCGCTGAGCGTCAGCCACGATTGCCCGGCCGTGGTCGCGCAAAGCGCCGCCGTCCTCGATGCCGTGATGCGGGTGCTGATCCCGTCCGACGCTCCGGCATGGGCCGAGGGCCGGCCCTTGGCGCGCGTCGGGGTGGCTCGCGCGCTCTTTGCGCCCTGCGACGAGACAACCAAAGCCACGCTCACGCGGATCGTAGGGCGGATCGCCATGTCGGTGGAGGTTCGCGACATTGCCGCACCGGACCTGACCGTGTGCAACAGCATCGCCGGCGTCGTCACCGGATACGAGGCCGCGGCCTATCTTGGGCCTGTCTTTGCCCGGCATCCCGAGGTGTTTAGCGCAAATACGCGTCAGCGACTCGCGATCGGATCCCTCGTAGATGAGGACACTTATGGTCTGGCGCAGGCCACGCGGGCCCAAGTGTTGCGGCGCTTGCTCGACGAGGTTTTCGCAGATGTTGATGTGATAGTTCTGCCGGTAACGCCACGGGCCACGTATCGGCGAAGCGAATTGGCTGGGAGCCCGAGCGATGTCCGGCAGCTCACGTTGGAACTGCTTGCCTTCAACCGTTGGGTCAACACGCTTGGGCTGCCGGCAATCACTGTGCCGCCCAAGGCCGGAGACGAGGGTGGAAGCGCCGCCGTCCAGCTCATCGCGCGTCCTTTTGCCGATCTCGATCTGGTAGGGTTTGCTTCGGATCTGATGTTGCGCGCCTGACGCGTCGGGCACGAATTTTCATGAGATTTATTCATGCATGGCAGGCCCGATGAATGCTCTTCGGCGTGACGCCGGGCTTTTGTAGGCGCATGTGGCCTGCCGAGATGTGCTTTGGACGTATTATGAATCTCATTGTACCCAAAAGGGCGGCGGGGGTTCCGGATATCCCGCATTCGGCCCCGGCATAAAACTTATGCATTAGTTTTATTCATGCATGACCGCCGCGCAATTCGTTTGTTTCGAGCCGCGCGGAAGATCAGGATGGCACTCGCGAAGGAACCCGAAACTTCGAAGGGAGGCGCCAAGTGGATACTATGATCGACCCGCGAATACAGGCGCGAGCGCTTGTCGAGTCGCGGGCCTTCTATGGCGGCCGCTGGCACGAGGCGGACGATGGCGCGTCCTCCGCAGTCTTCGATCCCGCGACGGGCGGAGAGATCGGACGCGCCGCCGACGTGTCAAGCGCCCAGGTTGCAGCGGCCATCGATGCCGGCGAGACGGCGCTGCGCAAATGGTCCGGCCTGCTGCCGCTTCAGCGCAGCCGTATGCTTCACCGCTGGTGTGACTTGATGGAGGAGCGGCGGCATGGCCTTGCCGCCCTCATAACGCTGGAACAGGGAAAGCCGCTGGCGGAAGCCCTTGGCGAGATCGATTATGCGGCCAGTTTCGTGCGCTGGTACGCCGAGGAAACCAGGCGGGGAGGCGGCGATGTCATCAACAGCCATCTTCCGGGCAAGAACCTGCGCGTCAACCGTGCGCCTGTTGGCGTGGTCGCCGCGATCACGCCCTGGAATTTCCCCTCGGCGATGCTGGCGCGCAAGGCCGCCGCGGCGTTGGCGGCGGGCTGTCCTGTCATCGGCCTACCATCATCTCGGACACCGTTTTCCGCGCTGGCGCTCGCGCTCCTCGCCGAGGAGGCAGAACTGCCGGAGGGCGTGTTTTCAGTCGTCACGGGATCGTCGCGCAAGATCGTGCCACAGCTTTGCGGGGATACGCGCATCCGCGCCGTCTCGTTTACCGGTTCCACCGAAGTTGGGCGGATCATCGCACAGTTGTGCGCCCCGACGATCAAGCATGTCAGTTTGGAGCTTGGCGGCCATGCGCCGTTCATTGTCTTCGAGGACGCCGATCCGGACGCCGCCGTCGACGACGCGATCAACGCGAAATTCCAGACCACGGGTCAGGACTGCCTCGCAGCCAACCGGATCTTCGTGCATGAAAGCCTGCATGACGGTTTTGTCGAGGCCTTCACGGAGAAGGCGGCCGCCCTTCGCGTCGGCAACGGCTTCGATCCCGGAATCCAGATAGGCCCGATGATCGACGGCCCGGCGCTCGCCAAGGTGGACGAGCAGGTTCGCGACGTCGTCGGGCGCGGAGCGCGGCTGTTGCAGGGCGGGCACGTTCACGAGGCCGGTCCCGGCTTCTACGCTCCCACGGTACTCGCCGACATTTCCGCCGACATGCTGATCATGCATGAAGAGACGTTCGGCCCGGTCGCCGGCATTTGCGGGTTTCGATCGGAGGCGGACGCGATCTCGCGCGCCAACGCGACCGAATACGGGCTTGCCGCCTATCTGCACACGGGAAGCGGCGCTCGCGCCGAACGGGTGTCGCGGCAGCTCGAGTTCGGCATGGTTGGCATCAACACGTCGAAAATGACCGGCGCGCCGATTCCCTTCGGCGGCGTCAAGCAATCCGGCCTCGGCCGGGAAGGTGGCCCTTACGGCATGCACGATTTCATGGAGTACAAATATGTCTGCTCAGCTTACGAATGACGCCAGCGGCGGTTTCGCCCAAAAGTCCACGGTCAGCGTCGCGCGGCGGGTGGTCGAGACATTGCGCGATATTGGCGTGAAGCATGTCTTCGGCGTGCCTAGCGGCGGCTGGGTTGATTACATGGAGGCCATGCGCACGACCGATGGCATTGAGTTCGTGCTCACGACCCACGAGGGCACCGGCGCGATCATGGCCGATGTCTGCGGCCGGCTGACCGGCGCGCCCGGCGCGTGCTTCGGCACATTCGGTCCCGGTGCGACGAACCTCTCCACCGGCGTTGGCGGCGCGTTGCTCGACCGTTCGCCCATGATCACCCTGACGGACGAGATGGCGGCGCCGATGCGGGGGCGGGTGACGCAGATGGGGATTGACCACCAGGCGCTATTCGCTCCGGTGACCAAGAAGACCACGCGTCTGGAGGTGAACCGCGTCCGCGAAATCCTGTTCGATGCGGCGGAGAATGCCTTGAGCGACCGTCCCGGATCGGTCCATGTCGGCCTGCCGGTCGGGATGAGCGCCGAACTCGCCGGCAATGAGGGCGACTGGTCGCGTCCGGCTGCCGCGATCCAGCCGGCCGCCGAAGCCGAAGCACTCGCCGAAGCGCTGACGGCGCTGACAAATGCGCGCAAACCGGTCATCGCACTGGGGCTCGGCGCGGTGCGCGCCGGTGTCGGACCGGCAATTGCCAGGTTCGCCGAGGCCTACGACCTTCCGGTGGTTCTTACGCCCATGGCCAAGGGGCTTGTCCGCGAAGACCACCCCTGTTACGCGGGCGTGCTGTTCCATGCCCTTTCGGACGAGGTGGGCAAGACCCATAGGCAGGCGGACCTCACCGTCCTGGTCGGCTACGACCCCGTCGAGTTCAATGTCGAGGCTTGGGCACCTGCCGTTCCGCTGGTCAATATCGATGCCCAGCCCGCCGATATCGATCGTACTGCCTATCCCGATGTCATCGATGTGACGGGCGACATCGCGATCTCCGTCGCGGCGCTGTGCGGGACCGAGCTCAATGGCACGACGTGGGACATGGACGCGGTGCGGGCGCGCCGTTCGGCGATGTTCGAGCGGCTGCGCGGCGGCGGCGGTTTCGGCCCCTGCGCGGCGCTCGATGTCCTGCGGGACGTGCTGCCCGCGGACGGCATCATGACATGCGATGTCGGCGCGCATACGCATCTGATTGGCCAGAAATGGCCGACACCGGCGCCGGGCCGTCAGATCATGACGAATGGCTGGTCGACGATGGGTTTCGGCATTCCGTCGGCGATAGCGGCCAAGCTGTGCCGGCCGGACGTTAGTGTGTGCACCGTGGTGGGTGACGGCGGTTTCCTGATGTCGGCCGGCGAGCTGGCGACGGCTGTCCGGCTGAATCTGCCCTTCGTCACAGTCGTGCTGACCGACAACGATCTGGCGCTGATCCGCATCAAGCAGGAGAAGAAGCAGAACCCGGTCTACGGAACCCCGATCCGCCAAAGCGGTACGATCGGAGGCGACAATATCTTCGGCGTTCCGGTCCTCAGCGCCGACGATGCGGACGAATTCAGGGCAGCGCTCGAGAAAGCCTTCGCCACGAATGGTCCAGTCATCGTCGAGGCAAGGATCTCCAGCCAGGAATATGACGATCTCGTATTGAAGAAAGACAAACCAGGGTGAGATTTAACTGCCGGTGTCTGCCAATATGCTCAACAACCGTCCGCCTGAAATATGCGTCAGTTGGCCAGAGCAAAAGTGCGCCAGATGACTGATGTGATCCCAAAAACGGGGGACATCTCAATGAATCAGGTCATCGCGTTCCGTTGAAGTGAGCAGCTCGGTGAAGAGGCGCTGTGCGCGCTGGTTGCCCTTGGCAACGGCGAGCGACCGGATGACAGCCTGGGCCATGTGATACTGTCTTTGTGCGTGAGCGGCTTTTCCTAGAATGTCCGAACAAACGAGAGACAAGCTGCGACAGCGGCCGAACGGGACGTTTGGAATGCACAGCGCGCAGGCGAGACGGAAGTCGGCGTCGACGTCTGAACAGGTCGATATTGCTCTGATAATCATCAACGACTTGCAATCAGATCGACCGCAAGAGCATGGCATCGAACCCCAACGTGACAATCATGCGAATTGCATTGTCGACTTAGTATGCTCCGTCGGAGCGAAACAAGCTAATAGGTGTCGTGAGCAAAATTCTCAAGTCAAACCAAATCGACCAGTTCTCGATGTAATACAGATCGTACTGCGTTCGGCTCGAAATTTTTTCGTCGGAGTCAATCTCGCCGCGCCATCCATTGACCTGCGCCCAGCCGGTGATACCGGGTTTCACACGATGCCGCGCGAAATACCCGTCCACAACCTCCGTGAATAACCGATCATTCGCCTGCGCCGCCACAGCGTGAGGGCGCGGACCAACCAAAGACATCTCGCCCCGCAGAACGTTGAAGAATTGCGGCAACTCGTCGATCGAAAACTTACGAATGAAGCGGCCTACGCGGGTTACCCGAGAATCATTCCGTGTCACCGGATTACGCGCCGTCGGATCGCATCTGTCCGCATACATCGATCTGAATTTGAAGACCTCGATCTCTTCATTGTTGAAACCATGGCGCTTCTGCCGGAACAGGATCGGGCCGGGACTGTCCAGCTTGATGGCGATTGCCGCCATTGCCATGATCGGGAGGAATGCGAGAATTCCCAACATAGAGAAGACAACATCGAAGATGCGCTTCGTCACTGTGTTCCAGCCGCCAATCGGCCTGTCGAGCACATTGAACATGGGCACCGAGCCGAAATATGAATAGGTGCTGGGCCTGAACTTTATCCGATTGGAGAGGGCAGACAGGCGAATATCGACCGGCAGGATTCCCAGCTTTTTCAGGGTCTTGAGCATGCGCTCTTCAGCCTGCAGCGGCAGCGATATGATGAGCAGGTCTATATGAGCCTGCCGCGCGAACGAAAGAAGCTGCTCCGTGTCGCCGAGCTTCGGGTAACCGGCGATGATTGGAGGAGACCGCTCGTCATCGCGGTCGTCGAAGATGCCGCAAATATGTATGTTGCTGTCGCGCTCCTTTTCGAGCGCACGGATGAGCCCCTCGGCCCGCTCGCCGCCGCCGACTATCACCGCCCGCCGCGCGAGCAAGCCTTCGCGGGTCCACTTTTTCAGGCAGGCGCCGGTCGCCGCATGCGCGATGAACAGGAACGCGAGACCACTGAAATACCAGGAGCCAAACCAGACGCGGCTGAAATCTTCGGAGGTCTTCAGGAGAAAGCCCGCGAGAGTCAGGAGCGCGCATGTCGCTGTCCACGATAGCGCGACACGGCCGAAGCTTCTTCGCGGCGATTTCAGCGCCTCGATCGAGTAACCGCCCGAATATTCGTTCAGCAGGACAAAAAGCACCGAGCCCGTGCAGATCGTGAATGCGTATGCGACCGGCAGATGTATGCCGACATAGAGGAGCATGACAGCCGTCGCGATTGCGGCGAGCCCGACGCCATCGACCACTCGCACCAGTCCGCTAATGATATCGATCGAGAACCGCTTGCTGGTCTGTTGGCGCGCAATGCGCTCGGCGAAAGGGCTAAGCGCCGTACTGCGCCGATGTGCAGCATCGCCTCTCAAGCCAGACTGCCCGAGAAAACTCATCTGGGCCGCGAAATCACTCATGGCACGCTCTTCATGGGCTTATTTGCACCATTTTCCTTAAACCAGCGATATAGAGTCGCCTCTTCGGAAAAGCCATGTTCGTTTGTCAGCCGGATGCTGTAACGTTCTATTAAGGTTAACCGCCAGCTTCCAAGATGGAGCCAGTGCCGAGCGCGCGTTTATTGGTCCCGATCAATTCCTGACAAACACCGGATCACGGGCAAAAAACGCGGATTTAACCAAGGATTTACCTAACTGACGATAATTGTGTCATGTCCGAATGGGCGTTGGATTGCGCCGAATTCTGGTGTTTCTCGCGGAGATTTCGTTGATGTTCAGGCCGGAAGACTATGAGCGCCGTCAAGCGGCCCGGTCAGATAGTAGCGCGAGAACGCCGCTTTCACTGCTGGAGATTGCCAGCGAATTCGATCAATCGGAAGAAAAGCCGGACGAGCGCGACGCGACTTCCCTTCATGAACATCCGGAACGTGGGCATGAAACCGCATATGGACGCACACCGGATCCCATAACCGAGAACTCCCAGACGGCAAGCAATCGGAGATCAATATCCGGCCAGTTCGAGCAAGTCGGCGTCGACGATATCATCGAATGGTTGGCGCAAGGCACGCGCCTGATCGTCTGGTCAGTGGTCTTATGCGTCGCGGCCGCACTCCTGTTCGGTTTTCTCGCGACGCCGAAATACAAGGTGTACACGGATATCCTTGTCGCCCCGGCAAACCTTAACGTAGTCAGAGAGGATGTCTTTGAATCCAGCCCGCAAAGCGACGCTCAGATTTTGGAAGTCGAGAGCCGACTTCGCGTATTGACTTCGCGTAATGTATTGAGCCGCGTCATCGACGATCTCAACCTGACAGAGGATCCGGAGTTCGTAAAACCGAGCCCCTTTGCTGCGATCAAGAATTTGTTCGCTTCGAACGAGGAAGTCGAGGCAAACACCCGTCTGGCAGTCATGCGTGAACTGTCTGAACGCGTCGAAGCCAGCCGCGAGCAACGGTCCTTCATCGTCGTGTTGGAGACTTGGCGGGAAGATCCGGAGAAGGCGGTGGAATTGGCCGATGCGATGGTCAAGGCCTTCGAACAGGAGATGTTCGAATCGGCAGCGTCCAGCGCAGGCCGCGTAGCGCGGGACATCAATGCGCGGTTGAAGGAGTTGCGCCGTAGCGCCACAGAGGCGGAAACCCGGGTCGAAGCCTTCCGGCGCGAAAACGGCCTTGCGGTTGCAGGTAATGAATTGGAGCGTTCGCGGCTTTCGAGCGAGTTGAACTCACAGGTTCTCGAAGCTCAGCAACGCCTGATTCAGGAGCAAACCCAGTACCAGCAGATGCGGGCGGCACTGAACGCCGGCCGGACCCGCAGCGCGTCGGTTTTCGAATCCGATACCATGAGCAATCTGCGAGAGCAGAATAACGAGCTCCGCCAGCGCATCGGTTCGCTCGAACTGTCACTCGGGCCGCGGCACCCGCAACTTCTGCAGGCGCAATCGGAACTGGAAGCGTTGGAAAACGCGATCAACGATGAGGCGCGTGCCATTCTCGACCGCGCAAGGGCAAGCTACGAGCGCGAACAAACGGCGCTTGCGGCCCTGCAAGCCAAGGCTGGCGAGGAAACGTCCAACGTTTTCGTCGACAACGAGGCGGAGGTCCAACTTCGCGATCTGGAACGTGATGCGACGGCCAAGGCGCAGCTCTATGAGACTTTCCTCACTCGCTCGCAGCAGATCACCGAAAGCCAACAGATCGACACGACGAACATCCGGGTGATTTCGAGCGCGGTGCCGCCGAAAGCCCCGAGCTGGCCGCCGCGTAAACTGATACTCATGGCCGGAGGTGTCGCAGCGGGGTTGATGATCGGTGTAGGCCTCGCCCTGCTCCTCGGTTTCAGGCGGTCCATGCGATCAATGCGTCTTGCGAACGCATGACGAATAAAGATCGAAAACACCGCGCGGTCCCCGATCGGCATAAGGCGTTCGACGGGCATATCGTGGGGTCCGTTTTCTTCATAGCGATCTTCTTGTTTTACTGGATTTCGCTCAATCCCTTTGTCGACCTGACAGACCCGTCAACGCTGGGACCATCGGCCGGCAAACTGAACCGGCTGAACCAGTTGGTATCGGTGTGCCTGTTTCTCGGACTGCTCATATACGGACTGCGGCACCCGATGCGTTCGGCTATCCTTCAGCCGAGGCCGTTGATTGCTGTCATCTTCGTTTGGTTGTTGCTGACCTCTGCATTATCACCGCTGCCGATCCTCGGCATTAAGGGCACGGTGCTGGCGTTGATGGTGACCGTCATGGCGCATGTTTTCCTGCTCTTGCCGGTGAACGAGAGGCGCTTCGCCATGTTGCTGGGCCTATGCACGCTCATCATGCTTGCCGTGGCTTATTTCGGCATTCTGTTTCTTCCGACGCTGTCGATCCACCAAGCGGCGGAAGTTCGCGAGCCCATGAATGCCGGCTACTGGCGTGGCCACTTTCCGCATAAGAATTCCGCTGCCGCAGCGATGGTGTTATCCACCTTCTTCGGCCTCTACTTGATGCGCACATGGTCCCGCGTCCTCGGTTTGGCGGTTGTTTGCTTGTCAGTCGTCTTCCTGGTTCATACGGGTGGAAAGACGTCGACTGCGATGTTGCCGGGAGTGCTTGTTCTCGCTTATTTGTTCGAAAAGGCAAAAGGGCTACGCGCCGTCATTTCCATCTTCGGCATCGCATCGTTCAACATCCTGACCGTTGGCACTGCCGTCATCACACCGCTACGAGAGGCCGTGACCGCGCTCGGCATCGACGCCACTTTCACCAACCGGACCGATATCTGGCGATTCGCCTTTTCGGCGATCGCAGATCATCCGTTCACCGGATACGGCTTGCGTGCTTTTTGGCAAACGGAGGCCCTGGTCTACAGCGGCGGCTCGATAGAGACCTGGGCGGTTGAAGCGGCGAACGGGCACAATTCTTACCTCGATATCGCGCTGACGACCGGGATTCCCGGGCTTGTTCTGACAATACTGTGGCTGCTCGTCTGGCCGCTGTGGAACTACTCCCGTCTGTCATCGGAAAAGCAGCGAACGCCGATGACGCGGCTGTTCGTCCGCATGTGGCTCTACATGGTGTTTTATGCCTGCCTGGAGTCGTTGTTCTATGAGGGTGGCAATTTCGCGTGGTTCGCAATTCTGTTTGCGATCCAGGGATTGTATCTGCAAAACCAAGCCGTATTGGCCAGAACGACACCGGTTGTGATGCGGAGGGAAGCCTATGCCTGACGGTCTCGGTAATATTGCGGCGAAGATCGATGCGCGGATCGACCGGCTTGCCAATCGCTTGCTCTGGACTGTGGCCGGACCGCGACGCGACGTCGAAACAGACGTTCCGATTGTCTCTTTCACATTCGATGACGTCCCGGACAGCGCGCTGTTCGAAGGAGCAGCGATCCTTGAAAAGCATGGTGTGCGTGGCACGTTTTACATCGCCGGCAGCCTCGCGAGCCAGGTCGAGCCGGATCGCACATTGATTTCGCCGGAAGGATGCCGCGAGCTGGCCGAACGGGGCCACGAGATCGGTTGCCACACCTTCGCCCACCGCAAGATTCGCGATCTCGTCGCCGACGGTCTCGCTGCGGATCTCGACAGGAACGCCGGATATCTCACGGAGGCCGGGATCGAAACGCCTGCGCGCAATTTCGCCTTTCCCTACAACGCGGCCTGGCTGACGGCGCGCCGAGAACTGCGCCGCCGCTATCGGACTTGCCGCGCGGGCGGTGAGGCGATCAATCGCAAAAACGTCGATCCCGTGATGCTGAAGGGCATCGAGATTCGCCAGCCGGAGGACTATGCGGCCAGCCTGACAAGCTGGATCGACGATGTCGCCGCGACGCCGGGCTGGCTGGTCTTCATCACCCACGATATCGCGGCGCATCCGACCCCTTACGGTTGCACGCCCGAAACCCTCGACCGCCTGGTCGCTTATGCCAACGCAAAGGGCTGCCGGATCCTTCCGGTGGATGGCGCGCTCGATTTGCTCGGCTGGTAGGCGCGAACGTGATCAGGGATTCAAAACCCGGTACGCTGCTGGCGATCAACAACTATTTCTACCGGCGCGGCGGCGCCGAAGCGGTTTTCCTCGACCATATTGCGATGTTCGAGGAGATCGGCTGGACCGTCATGCCCTACGCTATGCGCCACGAAAACAACATGGAATCCGAATGGTCGGATTATTTTGTCTCCGAAATCGAATATGGCCGCGATGCCGATAGATTTCGCCGGATCGTTCAGGCCGCGAACGTCATCTATTCAGTGGAGGCGCAGCGAAACCTGCGGCGGTTGATTGACCGTATCAGGCCCTCTGTCGCTCACGCCCACAACGTATACCACCACCTTTCTCCATCAATTTTCTCCACCTTGCGCGCCAGCGGAATTCCGACCGTGATGACCGTGCATGATCTCAAGCTGGCGTGCCCAGCCTACAAGATGCTGCGCGACGGAAAGGTCTGTGAAGACTGCCGCGGTGGGCATGTCTACAACGTGCTTCGGCATCGTTGCATCAAAGGGTCCGTCTCGCTAAGCGCCGTCGTGCTCGCGGAAACGGTGCTTCACCGCATACTTCGAACCTATCGCGACAAGATCGACCGTCTCGTTGTCCCGAGCCGCTTTTATATCGACAAACTCGCCGAATGGGGCTGGTCGCGCGACCAAATGGTACATATCCCGAACTTCGTAAACGCGGAGGATTTCTCGCCGGAATGGCAAGAAGAGGGATACTTCGCCTTCGCTGGTCGCCTGTCCGAAGAGAAGGGCATAGCAACTCTCATTCGAGCGGCCGCGCGATCGGGCCAAAGACTGGTGGTCGCGGGGACTGGCCCGCAGCAAGCGGAATTGCAGGCGCTGGCGAAAGAGACCGGCGCCAGGGTCGAGTTCGCCGGTTATGTTTCCGGCGAGGCGCTCCACCGGTTGATCGGGGAATCGCTGGCGCTGGTTTTGCCGTCGGAATGGTATGAGAATGCGCCCATCAGCGTCCTGGAGGCCTATGCTCTCGGGCGGCCCGTGATCGGAGCCGGTATCGGAGGCATCCCGGAACTGATCCGTGCGGGCGAAACCGGCGTTCTGGCCGCGTCCGGCAATGTTGAAGACCTGGCGCGCGCGCTGAGTCACATCGCGGGTCTGGCGCCAGCCGAACGCAAGGCGATGGGTGCAGCGGGACGGAGTTGGGTCCAAAGGGAATTCTCGCCGTACGCCTACCGGGACCGGATGTTGTCTTTGTACGGAACAATATCGAACCGCCCGTTTCAAATCGATACAGAAGCGGCCTCGCACGTTAACCGTCCGTAAAGAAACTCGCCGCGGATTGCCGGATTCCAGGTCGCTTCGTCTCCCGGAAAGCCTCTCTCGCATGTAAGAAACGGCATTGACGAGCCATAGAGCAACGACGGGCGCTGTACCGGGTCGACCATCTGAAAGTCGCCCCGCTTGCCAGCCAGTTATCCGCGACACGGCAGTCAAAAGAAAACGGTTTGGCCAATGGACCAGTCTCCTTCAACGATGCACGATTCTCAAAAGCGGCCCGATCTGCCTTATGACGGCGGCTCGGCTCCGTGCAGAAACGGTGTGGCGTACACCGGACGGCGAGATGCGCGCAGCGTGATGATGCTCGGACTGCGCGGCATCCCGAATATCCAGGGCGGTGTCGAGAAGCACGTCGAAATGCTCGCTCTCGAACTCGTCAAACTCGGCTGGCGCGTCGAGGTCGTCGGTCGCCGTGCTTATATGACCGAAGGCACCGAGACCGATTGGAACGGCGTGCAAATCCGATCCCTGTGGTCGCCGCGTCACGTAGCCTTTGAGGCTCTGATCCACACCTTCGCCGGCGTCGGCCTCGCAGCGATACGCCGTCCGGATGTCGTCCATATACACGCGGTTGGCCCGTCGCTCGCCGTGCCGCTCGCGCGGCTCGCCGGATTGTCTGTCGTCGTCACGCATCACGGCTTCGACTACGACAGACAGAAATGGGGCAGGGCGGCGAGATTCATGCTCCGTCTCGGCGAAAGCCTCGGTATGCGATACGCAAATCGGCGCATCGGCATTTCCGAGGATATCGTTCAGACAATGCATCAACGCTACGATGTGCCCGTAGCCCATATTCCCAACGGCGTCGCTGTGACCCGGCGTTCCGAGAACAGGCAGGTTCTCGCGGAGTTCGATCTTTCGCCCAGGCGTTACGTACTGATGGCCGCTCGGCTCGTCCCGGAAAAACGCCAGACCGACCTGATCCGCGCATTCGCCCGGCGAGAGAACAAGGACGTGAAGCTTGTTGTGGCGGGAGGGGCCGATTTCGAATCCTCTTATTCCGCAGAAGTTCATGAGCTTGCGAAAAGCGTGCCGGGTGTGGTCATGACCGGGTTCCAAACCGGCGAGCGGCTCGACGCATTGTTTTCCAATGCCTCCCTTTTCGTTCTGCCGTCGAGCCACGAGGGCATGCCGATCGCGTTGCTGGAGGCGATGGCCCATGGCCTCCCGGTCCTGGCGAGCGATATACAACCAAATCTGGCGCTAGGCCTCGGGTCCGACGAGTACTTTCCTCTAGGTGACATCGAGGCGCTGACAGTCGCGCTCGATGCGAAATTGTCCAATCCGCCGACAGAAGACGATATCGCTGCCAGAATTCTCCATACCGCGCAGACCTACAACTGGCACCATGTCGCGGACCGGACAGCTCGTATCTACGCTGAAGCTGTCGAACGTTCGTGGACGCGAACGGCCTCCAAGTCCTGACCCGCACTTTCAGAAAGTGGATGCCGTGCCCGTTTCCGTGATCATCAAGACCCTGAATGAGGAACAGCGAATTGCCGCGACGATCGAAAGCGCGCTCGATGCAATTAAACAACTCGGTGGCGAAGTTATTATCGCCGACAGCGGTTCCTCCGATCGTACCTTGGAGATCGCCTCCCAATACCCGGTCACCATCGCCCAATTGCTGCCGCCGGCGCGGCCGAGTTGCGGGATCGGGCCGCAGTTGGGCTTCCAATACTCGAGCCACGCCTATCTCTGCCTGCTGGACGGCGACATGTTGCTCGATCCGGAATTCCTCCCCGACGCAATCGCCTATCTGAACGCCAATCCGCAGGCGGGCGGGGTGACCGGCCATGTTGACGAGAAACTGGTTACAAGCCTCGAATATGCCCGAAGAGTAACACGCAACGCGCCGGAAAACCGGATCGGCGATATCGACCGGATGAATGGTGGCGGCCTTTATCGTCGCGCAGCTATTGACTCTGTCGGGTATATTTCCGACCGGAATCTGCACGGATACGAAGAATTCGATCTCGGCATTCGCTTGCGCGACGCTGGCTGGACGCTGCACCGCCTCGACCGGCGGTTCGTCCAGCATTTCGGTCACACGGTCAATTCCTATCGTCTGCTGGTGCGCCGCTGGAGAAGCAAATATCTCTTCGGCATCGGGGAATTTCTTCGAGCTTCAGTCGGAAAGCCCTACTTTTTCAGAGCTTTGCGGGAATTGCCCGAACTGCGGCTGTGGGCTGTTGTCTATGCATGGTGGATCGCGGTCTTCGCCATCCTGATATTCGTGCCCGACAAGCTCTGGGCGCTTCTTCTGGCCGCAGCGAGCCTCGGCGGCGTTCTGTTGTTGGCAAGCCTGGCCAAGCGAAGCCTGTCGATGGGCCTCTACACGGTCGTCGCGTGGTTCTTCCACGCCGCTGCCCTGCCTGTCGGTTTCCTGGCACCACGGCGCAATCCGGAGTCTCGCGTCGAGAGCCGGATCGTCGCGGGAGCAAACGAATGAAAGCGATTTATCGAGTCGCCATGATCGCTTTCGCGCTGGGCGCAGCCGCCGCTCAAGCCATCGCGGCCGACGAGTGGTTGCCGGTTCGCGAAATCTCGTTGGAGGTGCAGGCGGGTAGTCCGCTGGATTTCTCTGGGATTTTGACGAATCCGGCGATAGATTCAGGCCATCGACTGATCGCGGGGCGAGGCGGCCGGCTGGTCTTCGCCGACGCGCCCGAGCGGCCGCAAAGGCTGTTGTGCGCATCACTGGCCTGGAGCCCTGCTTCCGGCGGCTTTCCAGATCATGCAGAGGCCGATCGCTATGCCGAGCAATTGGCGCGCCACGGTTACAATGTCGCGCGCCTGCATTTCGTCGATGCCAATCTGATGTTCGGGCGCAAAAAGGATTTGGATTTTGATCCCGAAATCCTCGATCGCTTCCACTATCTGCTCGCCGCGCTGAAACGCAACGGGATCCACTGGATCATGGACGGCCTGACCTCATGGCGGGGCGCCTATGGCGGATACGACGACCGCTGGGACCCATCGGGAAATCTGAAGACAGCGCTCTATTTCGACGATAAGGCGTTTGCCCATTGGAAACGCCTGCAGGAGGAACTCCTGGCGCGGATCAATCCCTATACGGGAACCGCCACGATTCACGATGACGCATTGGCGCTGATCATCCTCGTCAACGAGAACGCGATCGAGTTCGAGAGCGTTGTGCACGACAAACCCGGAAAGCCGCCCTACGATCCGATGATCGGGGCACCCTTCAATCGGTGGCTGAAGGAACGCTACGGCTCGACAGCAGCTCTTGCGAAAGTCTGGCCCGACCTTCACCGTAGTGAGCGTCTTGAAGACGGCACGGTTGCGCTGCCGCTTGATCGCTATGTGGACACCGCGCGGCTGCGCGACCTGCAGGCGTTCTTCTCGGATACCGAAATCTCCACCGCCGAGCGTATGAGCCGCGTCTTGCGCGATCTCGGCTATCGCGGATTGATCAGCTCATACAACAATTGGCCCACCATCCAGACCGGGCTAAGCAGGCGCGGCCTCGATGTCGTGACGATGAACACCTACCATGACTGGATTGGCGGATATCAAGCCGGGGGGCGCATCGAACAGGTCAGTTCCCTGGCCGATGACCTCAACTACCTGCGGATGATCGCCGCGACCCGATGGCTCGGCAAACCTTTTATGGTTAGCGAATATGACCATCTCTTCTGGAACCGGTTCCGCTACGAGGCCGGCATCGCTGTCCCGGCTTTCGCTGCCCTTCAGGGCTGGGATGCATTGTGTCGGCATGCGCATGGGCCGATCGTTCTTGCCTATGGCGAGCCCTATTCGCACAAACGTGCCATGCTTCCCTATGCCATCGCGCTCGACCCCGTGGCGCGGGCGGGCGAGACCATTGCAGCGCTCCTTTTCAGGCGCGGCGATGTAGCAACATCCGACGTCACAGTGCCATTTGCTGTCCGCGGCGAGGAAGACCTGTCAGAGGATATGCAAGCAGTCGAACCTCCTTGGCTGACGGAACTGGCGTTGATCGGCAAGATCGGCCTCCAGGACCAATCCGTGATCGAGGGCATTTCCGTGAAACAGCCGCGCGGAACAAACGACCTCAATGTAATTCTCGAGACCCTGCGGGCAAATCGGGAACTGCCGACGTCGAACGTAACCGACATCGATGCCGGATTGATCGAAAGCGAAACGGGTCAGATCCTGTTGGATCGCAGAAATGGACAGCTTCGAGTATCGACGCTTGCAATGGAGGCGCTTGCTCATTCTTCGCTGCGCGCACCGGTGGATCTCGGGATAATGACGGTGGAGAACGCCGATGGGCCGGGAGCCATCGCGCTGGCGTCGATCGACGCGGAGCCATCGCTGGAGACAGGCCACCGTTTCCTGCTGGTTTTCGCGACCGATGCCCGTAATACGGGCATGCGGTTCCGCGACCGCGAGGAAAAGGTCATCGCAGATTACGGGCGCTTGCCGGTCCTAATCCGTCGCGGGGCGGTCGATCTCAGTCTGGACAAGAGCGCCCGGCGCTGGACGCTGTCGCCGGTCGGGCTCGACGGGATGGTTCATCCGCCTGTTGATCAGGGATCGGGGCAGATCTCGTTCCGACTGTCGAACGATACGCCCAGTGGCCCGACAACCTATTTTCTCCTCGAACTGACGGAGTAGTGACGCGCCGGAGGGATCGGTTAATCGGCGATTTCCTCAACCGGAGCAGCCAGTAGCGGGGCGAGATGCAGGTAGCGTGTCGCCTTGCGCTTCGCCGCGATATCGGCCCAGACACGATCAACCTGTTCCGCCGTCAGCCCGCATGCAACCGCGACTTCGCTGGCTGGCACCCCATGGTTCAGGCCATAGAGGCAGATATCCATGCGGTCATAGGGCAGTGAGAAATAAAATTCCTCCTGCGTCTGCTCGAGCGAGTAAGTGTCGGTTGTCGGCGGTCTCGAACGAATCTTCTCCGGGACGCCGAGATATTCGGCAAGCTCATATACCTGTGTCTTGTAGAGATGAGCGATCGGCTTGACGTCGGCGGCGCCGTCACCGTTCTTGACGAAAAAGCCCTGGTCATATTCGAGCCGGTTCGGCGTGCCGAGTACCGCATAGTTCAGGCGGTCGGCGTGGTAATACTCAATTTGCTTGCGGGTACGCTGCTTCATATTGGTGGCGGCGACAATCCCGAGATAGGCCGACGGCGACATGCGCCGTTTCGTCAGCTTGCCATCCGGATCCTGAACGACGAGCGACGAGATATTGTAGCCTTCGCCTTCCAGGGAACTGGCAATCACCACCTTGGAACACCAGTCGGGCCCATATTCCGGGACAAGCTCGCGAATGAATGCATCGCGCCGCTCGTAACAGCCCATAGCCTGCAACGTCGGACCGATGTCCTCCACCACGGCCTCGACGCCAAAATGGTCAGCGACCTCGCGACCGAGCACGAGACTCTCGGGATCGGAGTCGTTTTCAGGCATGAACAGCGCCAGGACATTCTTCGCGCCTACCGCCCGAACAGCAAGAGCAACGGAAACGCTTGAATCAATGCCCCCGGAAAGGCCAAGCACGAGCCCGCGCTTGCGGATGCCCCGCAATTGATCACGAAGTGCAGACACAATGCGATGTACCTCGGCTTCCCTGTCGATCTTCAACCATTCATCGGAAGCAACCGAGGCCGGAATATCGGGGCGTAGGTTCATTTTGCCATCTCCATCGTCTCGGATGCGAAACGTCTGCTTACCTTGCCCGTGTCAGTCATCGGCAAGGAATCGCGAAATTCTATGATCTTCGGCACCATGAAATCCTCAAGGTGCGTCGCGCAGTGCCGGATCAGTTCCCTTTCCGTAACCGCTTGGCCGGAAAGCACCACGAGCGCTCCGATCGCTTGGCCCAAAACCGGATCCGCAACACCGATCACGACAGCTTCGGCGACCGCGGGATGCGCATGTAAAACGGCTTCGACTTCCTTCGGCGCGACCTTTTCGCCGCGTGTCTTGATGATATCGTCCTTGCGTCCTACGAAATACAAAAACCCTTCGTCGTCCTTGCGAAAAAGGTCTCCAGTGTGAAGGACCTTCTCCCATGGGTGGGCTCCCGGCCGCAGCATTTGTTCGGTCGCCGCTTCGTTGCGCCAGTATCCCTGCATTACGTGTGGGCCACGGATAACCAGTTCACCTGTAACCCCGGCAGGGACCTGCCTGCCGCTATCGTCGACAACGAACGCTTCCGTATTGGGTATGGCAATGCCGACCGAATGCGGACGCCGGTCGAGTTCCTCCGGCGGCAGATAGGTGCACCGCTTGCACTCGGTCAGCCCATACATCGAATACAAGTCCGCACCGGGAAAGAGATCTCGCAAGCGCGTGATGTGCTCTGCAGGCAACGCGGCCGCTGTGTTGGAAAGATAGCGAACGCTCGGCAAGAAGCCCGGTTCCAAACCGCGCATCTTAAGAATCATGGCCGCCATTGTAGGTACAAGCGGAAAGCCGGTGACGTGCTCTTCGTTGATCCGATCAAAAATCGCTTGCGGAAACGCAAAGGACTTTTCGAGGACCAGAGTTGCACCCATACGGACGCTCATCAGGAGCTGATAAAGTCCATAGTCGAACGCCATGGGGAGTACGTTCAAAATAACGTCGTCGGCCGAGTTCCGTAGGTAGGTGGTAATCGATTCGGAGGCCGCATCAATGTTCCGATGGGTCATCATCACGCCTTTGGGGCGCCCCGTGGAGCCCGACGTGTAGATCAGCATCGCAAGATCCGTATCAATCCCGCCATGGTCGATTGTCGCATTCTCCGCCTTAAGGCATGCCTCGAAATCGGCCGCGCCTTCCGGAACTTCGCCGTCTACCGATTGTGCCGACGCGATGAACCCAATCTCATGCGATGTGGTTTCGCTCGCGCCCATCACGACAGGCATCAGCTTGGCCTGCGTAAGGATCGCGGAGGCTTCGCAGTTCTCGGCGATAAAGGCGAGCTTGTCAGCCTTCGTCGATGCATTTATCGGGCTGAAAACCGCACCGGTCTTCATGATGGCGAAGATCGAAATCGCGGCTTCCCAACAATTGTCCATGAAGACGAGAACGCGGTCGCCACGTTTGACGCCGTTGGCGACAAGGCTGTTCGCCAGTCGGTTCGACAGCTCTTCGAAGTCGCCATAGGTCAGGCGCAACGAACTGGTAACCAGGGCGGTTTTGGAGAACCGGTTGCTTGCCTGCTGCGAAAGGAATTGTTCGAACCTCATGATGCGCGCTCTCCGGTGCTGCAATCAGACTGCGATGGCCTGGCTCGTTTTCGATCCGACGTAAGCGACGATGCGGTCGACCGAGTCGAGGTTCGCCGGGACGATTTCGGCGTCATCCATCACCACGCCAAAGTGCTCCTCGACGAAAGCGACGAGTTCGAGCACTCCGGTCGAGTCGATGATATCGTTCTCAATCAGCGATGCGTCGTCCGCCAGTTCAACGGTTTCGTCCCCGAACAGGTAGTTTTCCCTAATGAATGCCCTCACTGCGTCTTTGACAGATGAGCTCACGATGATCTCCTTGTTACTATTAGGCCGCCTTGGCGGCGCGGTTCTTGGAAGTTGAAAACTGCTGAAGCCACAACTGTGTTGACAAAATCCCGACGAAGGCTGCGTTGTCTCGGAAACCGTGAACAGAACCGGTCAAGCACTTCGCGCGAAGTTTCTCGACAGCTTTGGGATTGAAAAGACCGTTATCGGCGACTGCGGTCTCGCCAAGTGCGGACCGGACATAGTCCAGATCGCCGGCGCCGGTGAACGAACTGCTGTCCGGCGCCCGATAGGGTTGCTTGGCGCGCTTGGCGATGTTTTGCGGAACCAGGTCGCGCGCAGCCCTTTTCAGAATGTATTTCTCGACAAGTCCCTTCAGTTTCATTTCCGGGGGCAGGCTCGTCGCCAGTTCCACCAGACGGTGGTCAAGGAATGGAAAACGGCCCTCGATACCGTGCGCCATAGCCATGCGGTCTCCCTGACTGGACAAAATGTAGCCCGGAAGGAGAAAGCGGCTTTCGAGGTATTGGGCCTGATGCAAAGGATGCCAGCGCGCAAAATTCTGAGGAAGCCGTGAAACGAGTTCATCCGCGGCGTTGTATCCGGCGAGTTGCGCCCTTAGGTCGCCGGAAAAGAATATCTTAGAGGCCGCGGTGCCGCGCATGCGCGGTCGATGGGAAAACAGTGGATCATCCAGCGGAGCGGCATCGGCGCCGAAGAAACTGGCCAAGTAATCGGCTGATTGCCGCTGCAATCCCGGTAGATAGGGGTAGAGCTTGCGGAAAAGATGCGGCCGGATCGCTGATTCTGGCTGACGGGCGCAAAAGCGCCGGACCCGTGCTTCCTTGAAAATGTCGTAACCGGCAAACACCTCGTCGGCACCTTCGCCCGTCAGGACTACCTTTAGGCCGGAGTCGCGGACGAGCCGGGATAGCTTGAACAGGGGAGCAGGCGCGGTGCGAATGATCGGCTTTTCCGTAAAGCGGATCACTTCCGGGAAGATCGAGGCGATATCGCCCTCGTTACATGAAACTTTACGATGCTCGGTTCCAAGCGCCTTGGCCATTTCCTCCTGAAAGGCGCTTTCGTCGTGTTCGGCACTGTCAAACGTAACCGAGAATGTCTTGAGCCCGTCCGGCGCCATGCCGGCGCCGAGCGCCGCGATCACGGAAGAATCGAGACCGCCGGACAGATAGGACCCGACGGGCACGTCCGCGCGCATGCGAATCCGGGTCGCGTCGGTCAGAAGTGCGAGGATTTCTTCCGTAGCCGCTTCCTCGCTGATATGATGCGGAGCTTCGCTTCGGTCCGGATAGTCAAGGCTCCAATAGGATCGGATGGTCTGCCGCCCCGATTCGACCACCATGACGCTCGCCGGTTCGAGCTCGGATATGCCGCGGAACGGTGTTCGCGGAGCGATCGGCGACCAGACGGTGAATATCTGATCGAGCGCGACCGGATCTATCTCGGCTTCCACACCGGGGACCTGCAGCAACGCCTTGACCTCAGAGGCGAAGTAGAACGTGCCTTGTTTCTCAGTGTAGTAAAGCGGGCGCACGCCCATGCGATCGCGCGCCAAGACCATGCGACCACGCGACCGATCGAGGATGGCAAACGCGAAATCGCCGTTCAGTCGGGACACACAATCCTCGCCGAACTTGTCGTAGAGGTGCAGGATAACTTCCGTATCGCTTCCGGAACGGAACCGACGCCCCTGAGCGCGGAGTTCGTCACGCAGTTCGACATAATTGAAGATTTCGCCGTTGAAGACGATTGTAACGTCGCCAGCGGCATTCGACATCGGTTGCTGACCGTCTTCCAGACCAACGATCGCAAGTCTCGTATGGGCGAGCCCGCCTTCGGGCACGGCGAATGTGCCGTGCGCGTCCGGTCCACGATGGCCGAGCGCGAACGCCATCGCCGAAAGCAGACTGTTCGCTTCCGGGACACCTCCATAGTAACCTGCGATTCCGCACATTCACTTCGCCCTGCATGAGAAAGGCTTCATGTATCTCAATTAAGGCATTAAAACAGCGACAAACAAACAAATATTGATTTCAACTTAGGATAACGGAAATCATAGTGAATATATAAAATTTTATTATTTAAGTTGTGAGTCAAATTTGAATGATTGTTGGAAGATTTTATAAGGCCTGTTTCCACCCCATCAGAGGCTTCCGCCGTAGAAGCGGCTCCACTTTTCACCGACAAGGCCGTTGAAGAAGCCTTTTGATTCCGTGAATGCGTTAACGAAGGCCGGAGTCCGCGACTGAACGATGCTCGAGGCGATCGGAAGCAAGGCAATGCGCCGCACGAGCATCGGTTCAAGCAAGGCCGGTTGAAGGCGACCGCGCAAGGCGACGGCCCCTCGCTCAGCCGCATCGCGAACGAGGGCGTCGAGGACTGCGCCTTCCTGGCCCGGTTGCACGAGTACCTGCAGAACATGGGCGGTGGCGCCCGGACGAACATGGTAGAAGACCGCTCCGACCGGCTTGCCGCCGCGCGCGTTGATCTCCGCGACAACGGGTTTACCGTAGTCCGGCTTTTCCAATCCTTCGCCGATTACATGGGCGAATCCGTCGCCCGCAAAATCCGGCCTTATGTCGTATTGTCTTGTGAAGCGTTCCAAGTGCTCCACGAACTTGGAAACGTCGATTTCGGCGAGTTCGAAACCCTTGGTAGGGAGTGCGCTTTCGCCTACCATCGACCAGCGCAGATCGCTTTCCCTCCCTCGTCCTCGCAGTAAGCCATCGACGCCTTTGGCGGCCGGAGAAAGCCAGCGCGCCGGGGGGAGTTTTTGCGATGCGGTTTCGATCAGCAATCCGGCTGGCCGAATTACGCGAAACCAGTCAAGGCTGTACTGCGGCAAGATAGCCGCTCCCAGACGCGTAACCATCCGCGAGGTCTTCTCGCTGGTGGTTTCGCTGAGAGTGAGGTCCTGCTTTCCCTCCATCAAGGTCTTCATCAGGCGAGCGGCCGCCATCGGACGCTTCTCGGGGGATTCGACCATAAAGGTGCCGCAGATCGCGGCCCGGTGGGACTTCGCGCCGCAGAGCATGGTAATTACGTTTACGCCAAGAAAGCCGGAAATGGTCTCGTCATCTTCGACGTGGACAAGAGACGGGACCTCGGAATCGCATACCGGCGCGTCGACGAAGTGCAGCCGGAAATAGTCGATGAGATGTGCCGGTGCTGCAGCGTCGGAATGGCGATAGATACGCATGAACATGCGTGCAACCGGCTCGACGTCTGCGTGTATAAAGCCGCGGATCGTGCTCATGGCTTTGCAATTAACCCTGTACGTCGCTGCTGCGGTTCAGCATACGCGTGATCGCCACGCGCGGCCGGCCACCACCATCGCAAGCGAATGAAACCGGTGCGTAGCGCCGCGCCCGCGCCACCAGCGCCTTGATTTGTCGATCCTGTCCTTCGCCGAACTCGAACAAGAGCCAGCCATCCGGCTTGAGGAATGGTATTGCATCGGTCAACAGCCTTTGATGAATGGAGATGCCGTATGGTCCGCCATCAAATGCCTCGCGCGGCTCTTCTTCCAGCAGGTGGGCGCTTTCACCCTCAAGCCGAGACGTGGAAATATAGGGAGGATTGCAGACAATCATGTCGACACATCCAAGCAGACCTTCCTCGGCTAGCGCGGAAAACATGTCCCCCTGCATGACCGTGATCCTGTCTGCCAGTCCCAGTCTGTCAGCATTGCGCTTTGCTAAAGCGACACAATGCTCCGTGTAGTCTGATGCCCACATACGGGCTGTCGGGACCAGAGAGGCGATGGCAAGCGCGAGATTACCGGATCCGCAACAAAGATCGATGACTTTCGGATGTGGATTGGGGCTCGAGAGAAGGATGTCCGTGGCACGCCTTCCCAACAACTCGGTCTCCTGACGCGGAATGAGAACGTCCGGCGCGAGTTCAAGTTCGATGTCCATGAAACGATGCAGCTTCGCGGTGCTTCCGATCTCGGCGTCGCCGGATTCTGTAGCAAGATTTGTCATCTTATCTTCCGATCGATTTCCATTTCTCGTTTTTCGGCGTGATTTCGGGTGTCATCCTCTGATCGTGTGCCCTCCTGAGGCTGCTGCCGCAAACCTTCTGCGCGCCTGTCGTGGCGCACCAACCTGAAGAACATGCTCCAGGCCGCGATCACCATCGCTATTTCAATGAAGTAGAATGAGACGAACGTGCCGGTGGGTGGAGCGTACCATGTCGCGCATGCGGCAATCGCCGCACCGGCAACGCTGCCCACTCCCATGACAAGCGCACGCGCGGATTGATGACCGGACGCGCCGACAGCCTCCATGGGGATCGACCAAAGCGCAATCGGAACAACGAGCCAGCACAGATACCGCACGAAAGTGACCAGGGACACGTATTCGGCTCCGAACAGATAGGGCAAGATCGGCGCGCAGACGAATACTGTTACCGCAGCGGCAACACTGATGGACGATACCGCGAGCAGGATCTTGCGGACCCTCTGGATTGCATTATGCAGCCCTGACTTCGCAGCCCTTGCGGACCCAGGGTAAACCAGCCGGTGAACGGCTTCGACAGCAAGATAGCTGCTTTCCAGCATGCGGCGCGCGATACCATAGCTGGCTACGATTTCTGCAGACGTCATGAGACTGAGAACAAGCAGGTCGGCATTCTGCCGAACCGCGCGAAGGATGAAAGGTACGCTGAAATACAAGCCCAGCGGAACCTCTTCCCGGACAATCCGGAATTCCGGCTTACCAAGCGGCCGTATGGCGCGGATACAGGCTAGCAGAACAACAACATGAGCGACGAACTGCCAGGCTGCCCACTCAGCCACGCTGGACACACCGAAGACCAGGCAGCCGAGTGCAGCCGCAGCCGTTCGGGTCATTGCGTACCCGACCACGACCTTGTTGGCGGAAATGAAGTCGGAATGCGCTATGAAAATCTGCTCGGTCAGCAGGATGAAGCGGGTCAGGACAACATTGGTGACCATCATCACCGCGATGATGGCGAGGTTCGTCCCTACGCTATCTGCCAATGTGAAGAAGAAATTCAGCGCAACTGATCCTCCAATAACGAGAACCGATCCGCTGGCTATGATCAGGATGATGTTGTGTCCGAGAAGCGCTGGGTAGATTTGCAGATCGCGGGCGACGCGTCGGACAAGAGATTCGGCACCGCCAAGTCCGCAAAGGTGAATCGCGATGCTAGACACGGCCATGATTCCGACGAAGAGACTGAACTCGTTCGCGCCCAGCGTTTTTGCCAGTATGGCGAATGTCAGCAGTTGGGCCGCAGAACTGACGACCAGACTGCCTCCAGACGTGCTGTAGGCAATTAGCAACGGAAAGATCGACTGAAAGCGCACACGCGCTAATGCCAAGATCATCATGGCGTTTCTTCGCTGTTGCAAATTGGCCTCGAGGGAAGCGCTCCCTTATTTCGTCATGAACTATGCGAAATGTTGCCGGATGGAAATTCGTCCTTTGAAACTGGGTTAATGCCCCGATTGCCGACATATACGTCGACTGGGTGAAGTCGGCAGGGCATGTCGGACGATCCGTGGGGTCTTCCTGGGGAAGGGGTTTGGTAAAGCCGAACGCGCAGATGGAGTCGCAATCTGCCGGGTCCACATTCCTTGGATGCGTGAGGGCGTTCCTTTGCCTTACAGGACAAGGCGCGTGAAGGAACGATCGTACTTTGGAACAGATTTGAGGTCACATATGCCGTGATCCAATCCGTCCACGCAACTTGAGACATGCACTCTGCCTCTTTCGTGGATGGTCACACGCCGGCAAAGTTCAGCCGTTCAGCCAGTTTCCTTTCATGGGCTATGGGTAACCGGTATCCGAGCGCCGAGTAAAATCGGCAAGGCTGCTCTATACGACTAGACATTCATCCGGGCATTTTGTTGGATCACCCCTTGGGTTTGCCTATATCTGTCAGAAGTTTACGTTGGCAGATTTGCGTGATTTATGAAGTCTTCTGTCTGATGGTACACATCACGGGCCTCGGGCGTGAACGTTGCCGCCATGAAGACGTGAAACCCGCCTGGATATTCCCTATAGGTGGTCTTGACCCCGGCCGACATGCAAAGACCCGCAAATCGGCGTGCGTCGACAACCAAGAGATCGAGATCCCCATGGAAGATGGCAATGGGGGGAAGACCCTTCGGGTCTGCGTTTATCACGCTGAAATACGGCGATGCGGGATCGGCATCGCCTGCCCACCACTTACCGCATAAGAGAACACCCTCCACACCCAGCATGACATCCTTAGGTTCGACGTCACGGATCGCTTTATCCTTGAGCTCGAAATCCAGCCAGGGAGAATAAAGAATAAGCCCGTCCGGGAGTGATTTGCCGGCATCGCGCCGGCGGAGCGCCAGACCGAGGGCGAAGTTGCCGCCCGCGCTGTCGCCTGCGACAAAGGTCTTCTTTCGCTCGCGGCCGGCGGCGATCCGATCGTAAAGCGCATCCATCATGGGCGTCGCTTTGGTGTGATCATGTTCTGGCGCAAGGGCATAGAGGGGCACCGTTACGGCCGCATTCGTATGCTTCACCAGCTGCGTGATGATCAACCAATGGGCGTAGGCCAACTCGTGAATATAGCCGCCGCCGTGGATGTAGAGGATATGGTCTTGTGACGCCTTTCCCTTGGGCGTCAGCTGGACGACCTTCTGGTCCTGGAGCAGGAACTCCTCCACATCGCACATGGACCGCAACGACGCCGGGATGTTCGGCACGTTTTGTGTGCCGATGTCCTGAACGTGTTTCCTGAGAATGGCTTCGGTTTTGAAATTGTTGCTTCTGAACGACAGAAGCCACCGAGTGAAGCTTTGGGACAGACTCAAGACGCACCGCCGTTTCGCTGCAATGTTCACGGACTTATGTGCGAATGTGGTTACTCGCGATCAAGGTAACGATCCTGATAAGTCGTCTTGCCGCGGTTTCGAGGCGTCATGCGCGTTCCGGTGCCGGATTGGACGGAGGATCGTGGATCGGGAGTGGCGAACCGCCTTTTCATTGCCGCTTTGGCTGCTAGATTGCCTCGGTGAATATTCGGGGGTCTGTTCATGCTCTTGCGTTTGGTCGGCATCGTCGCTGTGGCGGTTCTCGTCTTGGGGGCCGCGACGCTCCGGGGACAAGCGCAGGATGCTGTCGGAGACTGGAGGGCGGCACTGGAATCGGCTGTCTGTCCCGGCGACTATGGCCAAGCCGCCAGTTACGACCTCGACACGATCATCGCAGTGGCGGCGAGCTATTCGACATCCAGCGTGGGCGATTTCGCCGGGCGGGCCGGCGTGAATGTTGTCGACTATCTGATGTCTGGCTCGACCATCGGACAGGCGCAGGATGGGCTAGGCTTTGCCAACCGCATGCTTGCGGCCAATGCGGCGGCGCTGCAGAGGCTTCGCGCCGATATCGAACGGTATGGCGACGGTGTGTGCCCGCTCATCGATGTTATCGAATCCGAAGGGCTCGGCGAGATTACGCGCAAGCAGGTCGAGGTTCGGGCCTATTACCAGCCGCAATCGCGCTTGGCGCAGGCGATGCTCAATTTGCATGGCTGCGAAGCAGGCGAAGCTGACGGGCTTTTCGGAAAGGGTAGCGTCACGGCGTGGAACCGCGCGGCGGATCGGGCCGACCTTGCACCCAAGGACGAGGGCACGCTTCCGATGCCGGGCGATGTTCTTGCGCTGGCAGCGGCCGGGCAGGGCGGCCCGTTATGCGCTGCGGATCTGGCGCGGGCGAAACCGTTCGATGGGCAGATATTGCTGCGTACGCTTGCGGCCTGTCAGGCGGGCAAGGCTCCGGAAACCGTCTGGGCGCCGGTCGGATGGCAAATTGCGGCGCTGGCGAGTGCGGAGGACACTATCGATTTGGATCGTCTGAAAGCCGGCCTCGCTGAGATCTTCGGCGCGTGCTCAGGGCAATTGGCGGCGATGGACGGAAACGACGGTAAAAGTGGTCCCGATCAAATCTATCTGTTTCTGAAAACCGTGTTTGCAGCGCTTCCCGATTGGCCGGGGGATCTGGCTTCGATCGAGGCGATCGCTTCGGCGACCCGCAAGGCAGTTTGGTCCGCGACTGGTATACCCGAAGACGATGAGGAAGGCCGCTGGAAGACCGCGCTGAGCCGGCTCGGCCTCGACTATTACAACGGCGAAGGCTTGCCGCGCCGGCCGGATGTCGGCATCTATCTGGTTGGCCTCGGCAATGAGCGCGCCGAACGCTGGATCGGCGGCGATGTCGCCCTGGTGCGCGCTGCGGTGGCCGGCGTTCTTCCCGATACACTGCCGGAAGGCATGGGCGAGGCGCTGGCCGGCCTGCTTCAGTCTGAGGGCGAAAGGGACGACGGATCGCTTTTTCCCGAGGCGGAAGGCGGGCTGGGTGCGAACACCTATATCGAGCCGTGGTGGGCCGGGGAGGGCAACAAGGCGACTGTCGAGCAGATCGCACTCGACTTCAGCGTCCCGATCAGCCTTGCCGACAGGGCGGTCGGGCTTGCGCAGGCGGTGGCGGACGACCCGGCCGTTTCCGCGCAACTGCGTGCCGACGGCAGCCATCAGGCCAATGCGATTGTTGCGACGCTATTGCTGGAAGGGTTCGTCGACGGACGCAAAGACCTGCCGCTCGCGCTGCAGCACTTCCAGGCGGCGGCGGACAAGGGCAGCAGCTTCGCTCTTCTGAGGCTCGCTCAGATGAACGAGCAGGGCTACGGCGTGCCGCAGAATATTGCGGCGTCGCTGAAGTATTACCGCGGCGCGGCGAAGCTGGGGCAGACGGCCGCAAGTCTCGCGCTGGCACGGTTCCACGAGACCGGCAAGCATGTGCCGCGCGACTGGGACAAGGCGCTTGCCTATTACCGGGCTGGTCTCCGCCTCGACGGTGAAATCGGCCGTCTGACCAACGGCGCGGCAGGCGTGTTCCAGGGGCGCCTGCTGAATGGCAGCGAGTTCTTTTCCGAAGGGCCGGGGCGCGCTCTGCTCGACGATGCCGGCAAGATCATCGGGGCGTCCGCCGGCGAGGAGCAGGACTGGACCACGCGGGCGGCCTATGTCGAGTTCGCGATTACTCTCGGCGACGCCTTTGCGGGGCTTGATGGCGGACCGACCGTCGATCTCGGTAAGGCCGCGGCGTGGTATCGCCTTGCGGATGACGAGGACGCGAATGGCAAGCTGACACGTATCCTGCTGGCGCAGCCGGAATTGCAGGCGGACGAAAACGAGCTTGCCCGACTGACGAAGGGCACGCTGCTGGGCCTTTATCGCTACGCGCCGGGAACCGAGGCATTCAAGGCGGCGGCGGACGAAATCTGCCAGCCTGCCGTACAGGGCTTCGCCGATTGCGTCGAGTTCCATCGGGTTGCGGCTCTTGGGGGGGGCGAACCGGATATCGTCGCCTATGCATATGAATGGTTGGCGCAGGCGGCAGCGTCCGAGGAGGCCGAACTGCGCGAACAGGGGCGGCTGCCCCCCTATAACGAGTCGACTAGGACGCGTCCCGCCTATGCCATCGCCGGCTGGGTGGATGTCCTCTCCTATTACGGCGACTATGCCGGGGCGCTGGAGTCGCTACGCCTGGTGCGTGCCCTTCCCGCAGATGGCGAGGTCGGCGCGTCGCGTGGAGCCGCGTTCCGCCGTGCACTTGCCCGCCACCTAGAGGGCGGACCTGATGAGGCGTGGGATCCGCTCGAACGTGTTCTTCAGATGCTCGCCCAACGGGGAGACGAGGCGGCACGCGCCCTGCTCGAACTGGCGTCGACCGCTGACGAGCCGAGACCGGATGTCTCGGTCGACATCGGTGCAGCTCGCGAACGCTTTGCCTTGGCCGAAGGTCTCTCGGGCAACAGTATGGGGTTGGCGCTGTCCGCCCGGCAACTGGCGAAGCTGGAAGCGGACGCCGGCAACAGACTGCGCGCCGTCGAGCTGGAACTGGTCGCGCTGACCGCCGACATGGCGCGCCACGCCATGACCGCTGTCTGGAACGGCAATATCGAGGCATCGCTCGGGCGGGTCTGTACGCTTTCCAAGGCGAGCGAGCGCCTTTACGCGCTCGACGAGGCGGCGATGGCGCTGACGCTGGCGAAGCGCGCCGTCAATGAACTGCAGGATGTGCGTCGGCGCATTTCCGGGCTGCCGGAACATCTGCAAATGTGTTTCCGCGACACGATCTCCGATCACTATCGCTGGCTGGCCGATCTCTTCATCAGCCAGGACCGGCCGGCCGAGGCGTCGACCGTTCTCGGCATGCTCAAATCCTTCGAGACCTTCGAATTTCTCGGTCGCGACACGGATTTCGCGGGCGATGCCTTTGCCACGCTGGAGATGAACCCCGCAGAAGAGGCGCTGTCCGCCAAGATCGATGCGGTTCGTCCGACCGTGACAGCCTTGAAAATCCGGCGGCGCGAATTGCTGTTGCAACGCAAGAGCGGCGAGTTGACCGGCGCGGAAGAGACCGAACTTGCCTCCTTGACTGACACGCTCGTCGCTTCGCGCGAAGAGATGGAAAAGGAACTGGAAGGGCTGATCGCGGCCTCTGACGCCGTGCACAGCACTGTCGTCGAGGATCTGGCGCGCAATGTCAGCTCGGTACGGGCGCATTTGCGCCGCGCCTTTGACGGAAAGGCGGCGGCGATCCAGTATGTCGTCCTGCCGGACCGGGTCGGCGCAATCCTTACGACCGCGGTCTCCGAAAGGGTGTTCAGCTGGACCGAATGGGAGGGCGCGCCGTTCACGGAAGAGCGGCTGAACGCCGGAATCGAATCCTTGCGAAAGGCGCTGCAGAATCCGGGCACCGATCCGAAGCCCGCCTCCAAGGCCTTGCACGATCTGGTTCTCCCAGGGGAGTTGATGCGCGAACTGGAGGATGCCGGTACGCAAACGCTGATCTTGTCGCTGGATCGCCGGCTGCGTTACGTGCCCTTCGCCGCGCTCCATGATGGCGAGCACTATCTGGTCGAGGATTTCGACCTGACGCATGCGACCGAAACGCGGTCGGTCGGAGGGGGCGGGGCATCGCCTGACCGTATCGCGGGGTTCGGAACGACCAATTCCTGGTACGGTCTATCGCCGCTTCCCGGCGTTGCCGACGAACTCTCCGCGATTGTGCGCGAGGGCGGCGAGGACGCGCAGGGGGTGGTCGACGGCACGATCCATGCCGACGCGGATTTCACCCGCGATACGATGGCGAGCGCTTTGATATTCGGGGAGCCGGACGAGCCGACGCTTGGCATCGTTCATCTCGCCTCGCATTTCATCCTCGGCAGTTCGGAGGACGATTCCTACCTGCTGCTTGGCGATGGTGACCGGCTGACCGTCGCCGACATCAAGGACAGTTTCGGGATGGATCTCGATTTCGCCGAGGTCGGTGTGCTGACCCTGTCGGCCTGCGAGACCGCGTATGGCCGGCGGGAGGCTGACGGCCGCGAACTGGAGAGCTTTGCCGCCGTCGCGCAGCAGAAAGGCGCGCTTGAAATCGTCGCCACGCTCTGGCCGATCAACGACCGTTCGACGGCAGTCTTCATGCAGGAGTTCTACAAGCATCAGATCGACAAGGGCCTGTCCGTCGCCAGCGCGCTCGCACAGGTGCAGCGGCAGTTCCTGCGCGGCGAGCACAAGGGGGCGAGCACCGACTTCCGTTCCGCCAAATCCAAACAGAAGGGCGCCGGCATGACCGTACCGGACGAGAGACATCCCTATTACTGGGCACCGATTGTCGTACTGGAGGGCACATCATGATGTCTCGTATCGCCTCGGGGCTTGCCACGGCCACCATTTCGGTTGCGCTTGTGAGCGGCCCCGCGTTCGGAGCGGAACCGGCCAGCTGCTACACGCTGGAGAAAGCAACGCCCGATTCCGGCGTCGGCATAATGACCATCGACCGAAGCGGGTCGATCACCTATGCGAAGACCGTCAATCCTTACGCGCCCTACACAGACTCCTGCGAATTTCCCGAAAACGGGTCGGTCACGTGTTCGCTCGAATGCGACGGCGGGCGCATCACGCTGATGCGGGTGCGCGATGGATTGCTCGCCGAGTTTTCGAACCGGCGCGTGGAATCGGTCCGCATGGAAAGCGTCGTTACCGCACTTGGTGCCATGGAAGCGGATGGCGCCGTGATCGACGGCAGCTTCTTCCTGAAACCGGCGCCTGATGCGGTATGCCAAGCCTCCGACAAGCTTGCCCAACCGCTTCTGATGGAACCCGGCGATCTCTATCCCGCCGTCAAACGGCTGGAGAAGTATCTGCTGGTGGGCGGCTATTTCGCCGATGCGCCGGACTGGTACTACACGGCGGAAACAGCGGAAGCCGTGAAGCTGTTCCAGAGCGAAATCGGCGTCGAACCGACAGGCAAGACGGATCGCGACCTGTTGGCGCTCATCGGCGTTCATGCCACCTATGCTTTCGGAGGATGCTGAGTTCCGGCAAGCGATGCAGGTATTCTCCCCGATCCTTTCCCTTGCGGACGTCTTTCGTAGCCTGACGGCAAAGTCGATTGCCGTCGCGGTCGTGGCGCTTTGCGTCTTCGCGGCCGATGTGCCGGCTGCGTCCGCTGACGGGAGTAGCGGATCGTCCGTTAGCTTCCGCTATGTCGGTGACGCCGAAAACGATGAGGTCGTGATCTATCTCCGGGCCGTTCGGCGCTTCATCAACGCGAAGACCGAAGCCGATTTCTCCGCCGCTCCCGATGTGACGACCGCGGTCGCGCGATACGGTTCTGTTCAGAGAAGCGAAGCCGGCGCGCTCGTTACGGACATCGACGTCAACCGGCAAAGCGTTTCGCGGGGATCGAGCCCTGAAAGCGAGACGATGGACCCGTTCTATCCGGTAAGGACCGGCCGATACAGGATCGAAGACGGGGACACGGGCGAACGATCGCTTCGTTATTTCGAGAAGGACGCGGAGGGGACGTTTGTCGAAACCGGTCTTCCGGAGGACGAGGCCGCAAAGGCGTTGGTGTTTCTGGACGGGGCGCCGTTCTATGCGCGGTTCGGGCGCTATCTTGACGGCAAGATCTTCATTGTCGGGGAGGCGGTCGATCCGGGACCATCCTTCAACGATGTCCTTGGCGACAACACGACCTGGCGAACGATCACCCTGAAGGATGTCGGCACGCGCTGGGGGCGGGAAATTGCGCGGTTCTCCATCGAGGCCGGCGCTCAGGGCAGCGTGCCGCTCTCCGTGCGATGGACCGCCGATGTCGATGTCGAAACCGGGCTCGCCGTGCGTGTCAGCCGCGAAATTTCCTCCGACAAGCCGTCTCCCATGCAGCGGGCCGATGGAAGCACTTCGTTGCTGCATGTCGCCTGGCAATTCGACACGCAGTATCGTCATGCGTCGGTGCCTGTCGATCGCTCGACATTCGAGGTGGTCAACCCGTCATTCATGGCGCCCGGCGGCGACCGGGTCACCGATATCGCTTTCGTCCCATCGAGCGGGTCTTTGATCCTCCTGGAGCAGCCGGCGCCGGGCGGGGCTGGCAAGAGCCGGCAGACGCTCGGGATCTGGAATGTCAGAAGCCAGAAGGTGACGAAGGTCATTCATTCGGACTTCGGCGGCCGCATCTTCGGTTCCTCCAGTTCCTCGGCGCTGCTACAGGCCGATGACGATCTCTCGATCAAGGGCTTCATCATCCAGAAGGATGGCTTCGAAGGGTTCGGCCATTTTCTGAGGTTTTCGAGCGAACAGAATTTCACGGCGATGGATGTTCTCGGGGTCTACGCGGCGGTCGGGACCAATCTCGGACAAATCGGATTCGTGAATGTGGGCTATGACGAAGAGATGGGGCTATCCGACATTTCACCAGAGTCGATCATCGCCATCTCCGCGTCGGAGGCGACGAAACGTATCGCCAGCCTCGATCGGGCCGGTGTCCTTAGGGTCGATGCGCTGGATTTCCCGGATCGGTGCGGCACAACGGACTTCCTGTCGGCATACTGCAAGGACGGCCGGATTTCGCTCGGGGACCGGTTGGTCGAAAAGAAACTCGGCTCAACGCAGTGCCTAGAGGTGAGCTCGCAAAGCCTGCGTCTCTCCCCCGACGGCGCTATGCTGGCATGGGCTGAGCCGGATGCCACCCCGGACTGCCGTCCGAGCGGGCGGATCACTATCGAGACCCTGGAATCGGGCCTGCGGCGCACGGTCGAAGGGACGGCCTTCGCATTTTCCAAAGACAGTGCAAGTCTGGTCACCGATGCGGGCGTTTACGGGCTGGGAGCGGGCGATCCGCAAGTCGAAGCGTTCGATCGCGCGATCGACGGTGCGAAAAAGCTGATCGTGGCGGACGATGCCGCGCTGGCATTCGTCCTTGCGGGCGGCGACTCCGTCTTCATGGTCGATCTCAAGACGCGTTCCGTTCTCGGCGATCTGGTTGCGGAGACGGGCTATGAGGATGTCTCCGCCATCCTGGCGCGGGCGGTTGCCGACAAGCGTCTCTGGTCCGTCACCGCCAACGGGATATTGATCGCCGAACAGCCCGAGACGAACAGGACCGAATATCAGGACCTTCTCGCGCTTGCGGGCGTGAACGCCGCCGATGCTCGTCTGATCGATGCCGATATCCGGTGGCAGGGACGGGACATCCTTCTGGCCTACACGGTCAGCGGGTCGGACGGCGACCGGACACATCTGGCGCGGATGACAGGGCGCGGGTGGCGGCATCTCGGCGATTTCGAAGCACCTTCACTGCCGCTGTCGCGTGCGCTCGCCGTGGACGATGGACAGGTGTTTCTTCTCGCAAGCGACGGACTCGTGGTTCTGGATGGCGAAGGCGTCGCGCTCCGCAAGCTTTCGGCGGATATCGTTCCGGCGGAAATCACCGATGTGAAAGCCGGGCGAGGGCCGTGGCAAGGCCGCCCGATCTTCATCCGGAATACCGATCCGGAAGGGTCTCTCCAGACCGTCAGCCTCGCGATCGGTCGTATCGATGGTGATGCGGTGACGTTGGAAAGGAGCTTTCCGCTGCATGCGCCCGACCGCTGGAACTTCACCAGCGATACGCCGCTCGCCATCAGCCCGGACGGGCGTTACGCCGCGGTGGCGAACATGCGGGCGCCGGACAATGGACGGTGGTCGGAGAATGTCTCGCTGGTCTTCATCGTGGACCTCGCAGATGGCAAGCGCACCGCCGAGATTTTCCCCGGCTGGCAGGGGAATGTCACAGCGATGGAATTCGATGCCTCGGGCCGGATGCTGGGGATCGGAACGGATAGCGGCAGCGTGGTCCTGGAGGATCTGCAATCCGGGGCCGTCCGCCAGACCTTGCAGGCGCATGACGCCGCGGTCGGGTCGTTGTCCTGGAACGGGAGCGGTCTCGTCACGCGCGGGCGTGAGGGCGTGATCCGGATATGGGAAACCGCCGACATCGACCTAGACTATGCCACGCCGGTCTATGGCGACCGGTTATACGACATCGCCTTTGGCATGCCGGCCAACGACCAGATGGTCGCCGCGATCTTCGACCCTCTCTACGGCGCACGCTCGAAGAATTTCGAGGGCAGTGTGGTCCTGACCTCGGACGGCTATTATGCGGGCGACAAGAACCGGCTCCGGCGGCTGAGCTTCATCGATACGTGGGGCGGCAGCGTCGATCTCTTCGAGGCCGATATTTTTCGCAACCGGCCCGATATTGCCCTGTCGCGGGCAGGGCTGATCACGCCCGACCGCGAACTCCTGCTGGCCCGGCTGCACGAAAAGAGGCTTCTCGAAACCGGCAGCGGCAGGCCGTCGCCCATGACGCTCTCCGCGGCGGCGGAGTTGACGGTCGTGCAGGAGACCGATGCGATCACCGGATCGGACAGCGCGGAATTCACCTTGTCTTCCGACGGGCAGGCGGGCCTGCGGACGGTGGAATTGCGCAATAACGGGATCGTTCTGGAAAGGCTCGGCATTTCCGCAGCATCGGACGGGCAAGCCCTGCATGTTCCGCTGGAGCCGGGATTGAACCGGATCCGGTTCACCGAAACCGATCCGCGGGGCGTGCAGCGGACACTGTTCAGGACGACCATTCGCCGCGCGCCGCCGGAGGGCATCGCTCCGCCCAAACTCTATGTGTTTGCCGTCGGCGTCTCGGATTACAGCGACGATGCGCTCGATCTGACCTATGCGGCCAAGGATGCGCGCGATATCGGCGCCTATTTCGGCGGCACCGCCGATGCGGTCGTGCATGTCGCCACCGATGGCGAGTCGACCGCCGATCTGGTCGACGAGGCGCGGCGGTTTTTCGCGCAGGCCCGGCCGCAGGACAAGACGCTCTTCTTCTTCGCCGGCCATGGCCTGCTCGACGACGACTACGGCTACTATCTGGGAAGTCACGAAACGGATCTGGACGACCTCGCGAACAGTGCGATCCCGTTTCGAAGGCTCGAATCGATTTTCGACGATACGAACTCGCTTCACCGCGTCATGCTGATCGACGCCTGCCATTCCGGCGTCATCGACCCCAGCCTGAAGACCGACAAGCGGGTCGCCTTCACGACCGGGGCGGTGGTCGCGCGCGATGCGCGTGGCGCGGTACCGTTGGCTCGCAGGAAGAACACGGTTTCGCTGGAGGACAGTTACGAGGTCCTGAGGGCGAATTTCCTCGACACGAAATCGCGCTCCGGAGCGAATATCATCTCCGCCTCCGGCGGCTTCCAGTTCGCCTTCGAAACTCCCGATGTCGCCAACGGTCTCTTCACCCATGTGCTTCTCGACGGGTTGCGATCAAGGAAGGCGGACAGCAATGGCGACGATGCGGTGGAGCTCAGCGAGCTGTTCCGATATGTCAGCGCCAATGTGCTGGAACTCTCCGGGGGCCGTCAGATGCCATCCGTGCGCAGCGAGCCGCAATATAGCCAGTTCACCCTGCAGTGATCGCACGGGACCCTAGTCACGCGTCGTTTCCTCATGCAGTTGGAGCATGGCTTCGGCATATCGCGGGCGGTTTTCGCGGATCCGGCTGATCTGATCGCCGAAGACGTCGATGAAGGTGTCGAGCGTGTCCTGGAAGAAGATCTCTGCCGCTTTCTGCGAACAGAGGCTCGCTTCGACGCAGAGGCCCAAGCGATTGAAGAAATAGACCACTTCTCCGAAGGCGTCGGCGTTTTCCTTCTTGCGAAGGACGATTGCCGCGACCTTGTTGCTGACCACGCGGGCGAGCGCCGGATCGTCTGCCGCGGCGGTCATGTCGGCGGCTGGCACCTGCGCGAAGCCGGATGCGATCTCGTTCGACAGCTTTTCATAGGCCTCACGAGCCCCACGGGTCTCCCAGACATCGATCAGGGCCAGTGTTTCGCTGGCTTTCGACGCCTCGACGCGCTGCTTGTATTCATAGATGCCGAAAAGTGCGGCGAGGACGCCGAGCACAGAGAAGAACCCGCCGAGCGCGTCCCACCACCAGACGTCGATGAAGAGAAAGCGGTGCTCCCGTTCGCCCTTGGCCTGATCGCCGGACGTGTTTTCGGTCTCGTCGCTCATTACGGACAGTTCTTGGAGAGATCGAATTGCGCGTCGGGATCGAACGGGCCGTCATAGGTTTCGAGAAGCCCCTTCAGGCAGGTGGCCGTCTGATCATCCAGCGTGTATCGCGCCTTGGCTTTCGGAGCCGCGTTCGCCATGCCGCCGATCGTGGGCATCAGCGACAGGCCGCCGCGCGGCTTTTCCGCGTCGGGATCGACGCAGCTGGTGGTGTCGAATTCGATGCGCTTGCCGTCTGCTTGCGACGACGCAGCGGCGAAGGAGTCGAATTTCTCCAGGAAGCAGGTCGCCGCCTGTCTGTCGAGGACGACGAGATCGTCGCAGACATAGCATTCCGCGAAAGCATTGTGGCTCGATATGGCGAGCAACCCGGACAGGGCTGCCAGAAGGAAAGGTCTCATTGGGCCTCCAAACATCAATCCGCGATCCGCTTGGCCGTAATTTGCGATTAATTGATGTCTATGAGGGGGCGTGCAAACTGACAAGTCTTGCTTGCTCTTGATTCCAATGGCCAAAATCATGGATATCCGGATTTCGGCGACCATGCCCGGAGGGACCTTCTTGGAATATCGATATCCTGGCGGCATCGCCGCGCGGCGGAAGTGACGCCGATGGTGGGGATCCTCGCCTATGCCGGCATTGCCGGTCTCGTTGTCAGTTTCGTCATCGGGATTATCGGCTTCATGATGGCCGTCCGGCCCTGGCCGGCCTATGTGGCCTATTGCCGGAAGGAAGGCATACGTCCCGGTTTCTTCTGGTCGAACCGGTATCTCGACGCGATCGAACCCGAATCCCGACGCCGCGCCGCCAGGAGAGGCGTCATGCTGCACGGGGCGGGGCTGGCCGGCGCGGTGATCTTCTTTCCTTTCGTAATTCTTGCGGGTGTCGCGTCTTGAGCCGCCCGACCGTTTTCGCCGAGGCCGGACCGTGCAACTGATAGGAAGAGTGCTCTTTGGCGGCATCGCGCTGATCATTTGGCTGGCCGTTTGGCTTATCGGCCAACCGCCCGCAATCTCCATGTTCTGGGAGAGAGCGGACGCCATCGTTGCGACGCATGAAACGCGCGAGGTCTATGACGGGCTGGGTATCGTCCAGCGTACCGACCCGATCATCGAGGTGATGGGCGGCGCCAACCAGCGCAGGCCGATACGTCTGATCGTCGAGGACGCGGTTGGCGACAGGGACGCCGCTATCGCTCAATGGCCGGTGGGGCTGACGGTTTCTGTCCGCGTATCGCCGGGCGGGGACGTTGCCTATCCGTCGTTCAGGCGCCCCTTCATGATAATCCCCGCCGTTGCGCTGACGATTATTCTCGTCGTCCTGGCGTTTATTGTGTTCAGGCCCTTCCATGAGAAGCGTTGGAAGGCCCAGGGCGGCGAAGCCGCGCGCAAGAATGCCGGGCTTTCGTTCAGACCGATCGCGTTTTTGTTCGGGCTCGCCTTCACTGGCATCCCGCTGGTGCTGGCCTATTTCTTCTGGACCTTCGGCGACCCGCCACCCTATTCGATCGCCTGGCCGCGATCTGACATGACGGTGGCATCGTCCACGGTTCGGCGTCATCAGGTCGGCAACGGTACGGTCGCCGCCTATGTGGATGTGATGGTGACCTCCTCCGACCGCGTGGACAATGGCGGCGTTCCTCTCGAGGGCATCACCTGGGGCTGGATCTCGATCCCCGAGGCGGAGAAGTTGCGCGAATCCCGCTACCTTCCGGGCGAGACGGTCCGCGCGATGCAGTCGCCGGACGGCAAGCTCTATGTCGTGCGCTGGCGGTTCGCCGATTTCCTGGCGATTATCATCATCCCGCTGGGTCTGATCATGGTGCCAATCGGCCTGTTCGCCTTCCGATTGGCCTTCGGCTAGGGGCTGTCAAAATGCCGGGTCCAGATCACCATGAGCGTATCGTTCGCGAAGCGACGTGGCTTGCCCCGCTGGCCGGTTTCGGCGCGAGCACGCTGGCCGTCCTGTTCGTCAACGAGGATATCCTCGAGAACTCCGAGATGACGATGCTGGCGTCCGGCGCCATCGCCGGCGACACGCTGACCATGCCGCTATTCTGGCGCTGGCTGGTTCCGGTGCAGGGCGGTTTCGGCATGGTCCGCTCCGTTTTTGCCGGCGCCTTGTCTGCGATCTCGGCCTCCATCCTGATGTGGCCGGCGGCGTTAATCCTGCTTCTGGGCGACGGGTTCGATGCCGACGTCTCGCTGTTCGGCGCGATATGGCGCGGGGCCGGCGTATCGCTCTACTTCGCGCTCCTCACAAACATCTTTTTCGGCTGGATCACGATTCCTCTCGGAATGGCGGGGGCCGTGCTCGTCACGCTATGGGCGAGGCGGCGGAACCTCTCCGCCTGAAAAGATGGTCCGGCCAGCCGTTGCCTTTTCCCACGCGGAAAACGGCTTAAGATGAGGCCTCGGGCATCGTTCGGGGCGATTGCGAGGACATATGAAGATCCAGTGCGAATGCGGCCACATGATCCATGATGGTACCGACGGACTCGGTCACAAGGGGCATCTGATTCCGGACCGGCGCTGGGACGAACTGGCCGATGCGATCGATGCCGCCATAGAGACAGGAGAGACGCCCCGGCATCGCGAAGCCGCTGCGATGCGCATGCGCGTTCTTCTCAACGAGATGTCCCGCACGGTGTGGCAATGCGATGCCTGCGGCATGCTCTACATGGACAACGGTCACCGCCAGTTGCGCGCGTTTCGTCCGGCCGGGGACGAGGATGTTCTCGGCATTCTCTCAGGCCGTTAGACTACCGCCGAACCAGAGAAGAAAGCCGCACCGGCTGAGCCGATGCGGCGTGGATTTTGCGGATAGGCGAGGCGGCCAGGCTTGACGCCTCAGGTCCGGGTTTCAGTTCACTTCGCGAATTGCGAGCCGGGCGGGCAGGAGAAGGATCCGGTGCCGCCGTTCCAGTTGTAGCAGCCGCGCGAACTCGCAGCGTCGATGTCGTCGGCGATGCCTTTCAGATCGTCCCGGTCTCCGGCGAGCATCTTGGCCTCTTCCATCAGATCGGCCTTGTCCGGAATGTCGCCGGCCTCGCCGATCGGATCATTGGGGATGTTGTTGCGCAGATGCGCACCGGCGAGGACGAGAATGGCATCCTTGCGTTCGCGGCCGAGGGCGATCAGCTGATTGGAAAGCTCCATCTGCTGTTTCGCGCCTTCCGACATTTCGTCGGCGGCAAAAGCCTGTGGGGCCATCATGCCGACGATGCAGGCTGCCAATGCGATATTCCTTGCTGAGATCATATTCGGGTTCCTCCTCGTTCATGATCTGAAGACGGGACGGCACGGCACCGCCCCCGGAAACGTTACTTTGCGATCCAGCCATAAAAGTGGCTTCAATTCCAGTATGTTGGGCAATTTTCGGGCCTTTTCGGCGCCGGGCACAAGATTGCGACGACAAAGCGGCGCAAGTACTGGAATATCCTCGGCAATCGTCTAACATTCTGCTACGTCAGGGTTGGGGGAGGTGCCTTTGGTTTTCGTATGCGCGAAGGGGGCGCGGGCGGCCCTGCTGTTGTTCTGTCTGGTCGGTGCTCCTTGGCTGACCGCGAGTGCCCAAACACTTTCCGAAGACGATCTGATAAGAAAGACCTTCGACCTGACGATGCAAGGGCGCGCCTTTGTCGATTCCGGCAATTTTGCGGAGGCCGAACGCCTGTTTCGCGAGGTGCTGGAGATGCAGCGCCAGGCGGCGACGCCGTCGCCGCTCTCTGTGGCTTCTGCGCTCCATAATCTGGCCGCCGTGGTGGCCCGACAGGGCCGGATCGCCGAGGCGGAACCCATGGCGCGCGATGCGCTGGCGATGCGCGAGGCCAATAGCGCGCTTGACAATGCGCTTGTGCAGTCCTGGCAATTGCTGGCCTCCATCCTGAAGGATAGCGGTCGACTGGCGGAGGCCGAGGAGATGGCGGCCAAAGCGGTCGAGCGAACGCTGAACGGTTCTGATGTAGACCGCACCGATCTGATCAGGAATGCGGCGACGCTTGCGGCGCTGCAGGCTGAGAACGGCGATCTCGGCTCGGCCAAACAGTTGCTCGGCCAGTTGACCCCGATGTTGCCGGATCTCTCCGCCTACGATCGAGCGCAGGTGCTCAATGTCGCCGGCCGGATCGCGTCGCTGGGTGGTGAAACGGCCAATGCGGAGACCTTTTACCGGGAGGCGCTATCGCAGGCGGCGGGCCTGCCGCGAACAAAGGACTGGACCGCGCAGGACGATGCGACGCTCCTCAACAATCTCGGCGCGCTCCTGTCTCAACAAGGACGTTTGGCGGATGCCGAGGGCCTGTTCGAAGACGGCGCACGGGTCCTGTCGGAAGCAGGGCTCGGACAAACGCCGCTCGCCGCCACGATTTTCGATGGGCTTGGCGAGGTCTATCGCGGGCAGTTTCTGTTTCAGGAGGCCTTCGATACGCAGCGCAAGGCACTCGATATTCGCCTTGCCATTTTCCAGTCGCCGCACGCGGAGATCGGGGTTTCTTTCTCCAATATCGGTCTGACATTGTTGCGCGCGGGCCAGACCGAATATGCAGTGGCCTCGCTGGAGAAAGCGGTGGCCATCCAGCGCGCGACCGGCGATATCCTGCGGCTCGCCCGGGCGGAGTCAAACCTCGCTACCGCCTATTTTCTCCTGGGACGTTCCCAAGAAGCGATAGGCGTTTCGCGCGAGGCAAGTGTAATCTTCGAGAAGAACCGGCCGACAGGGCATTCTGATGTTGTTACGTCGCTTTTCAATCTTGCTTGGTTGCAACTAAGCGCCGGGGAGGCGGAGCCTGCGCGTGATGTCGCCCGCAAGGCGCTCGATCTATACAAGCTCAATACAGCGCGGCTTGGCGCGGACGAGACGATCGGCGCGGCGGGACTGCGTGAAAAGCGCCGGCAGGTGATGGCGATGGTCGCCGCGCTATGGGAGACCGACCCTGTGACAGGGATCGACGAAGCCTTCCGTTCTGCGCAATGGGCGCAGTCATCGACGGCGGCGCAAGTGGTCCGTCGGGTCGCGGCGCGATTTGCGGCCGGTGAGGGCGAAATCGCCGACTTGGCGCGGCGAAAACAGGATCTGGTCAATGACTGGCGGGCGGCGGACAGGCAGTTCCTGAACGCTGTCGGCACCTCCGGGGCCTCGAATGAGGTTTCGGTCAGTCTGCAGGGCCGCATCGATACGATCACCGCGGAAATCAGGACGCTCGACGACGAGATCGGGGCGCGTTTTCCCGATTACGCCCGGCTGACACAACCCGACGTGCTTTCGGTGGCCGATATCCAGGCCCTGCTCGAGCCGGACGAGGCTCTGCTAATGCCGGTGACGACATCGGACGAGACCTATGTGTTCGCGATGAACCGCGACGACGCGAGATGGGCGCGGACGCCGCTGTCGGAACAGGATCTCGACGGGAAGATCCGGGCGCTACGCAAGGATCTCGATCCGCTTGGGGCTGCCCGCGCCGCCAAGCGCCTGAAGCAACCGCAGGCCGTCAGCGGCCCGACATTCGACAGGGCGACGGCGTATGATCTCTATGGGAAGCTGATCGCCCCGATCGCTGACGTGCTGGACGGGCGCGGCACGGTGCTCGTCGTTAAGGAAGGGGCGCTCGCCGGCCTGCCTTTGTCCGTGCTGGTCGCTTCGCCGCCCAACGGGGCGGATTCCGATCCTCTGGCGCTTCGCGACACCGACTGGCTCGTTCGTCATCATGCTTTCGCGGCGCTACCCTCTGCGATGAGCCTGCAGACGCTGCGCCGCTTTTCCAATCCGCGCCAGGCCGAGGCGGTCTTCGCTGCGTTCGGCGATCCGGATTTCTCTGGTAGCGAGGAGACGGAGCAGCCGGTGCAGATCGCAGGCTACTTCAACCGCGGAGTTGCGGATACGCGCGCGGTGCGGTCATTGCCGCCGCTGCCGGGAACGCGTCGCGAGGTCGAGGGACTGGCGAAGCTGCTCGGCGTTTCCGACGATGCGATTCGCTTTGGTGGGCAGGCGACCGAGGAGGCGGTGAAGAATTCGCAGCTTGTCTCGAAAGCTGCCATCGTCACCTTCGCCACGCATGGGTTGGTCGCCGGCGATCTCGACGGCCTTGCCGAGCCGGCGCTTGCCTTTTCGGCCCCGCAAACCCCAAGCGATCTCGACGACGGATTGCTCACGGCCTCGGAAGCTGCGGAACTCGATCTGGCTGCCGACTGGGTGATCCTGTCAGCTTGCAACACCGCGGCGCCGGACGGGACGCCGGGCGGCGAGGGGCTGTCGGGGCTCGCCAGCGCCTTCCTTTATGCCGGCGCGCGTTCGCTGCTTGTGTCGCACTGGCCGGTGCGAGACGATGCCGCTGCCTTGCTGACGCAAGGCGCGATAGCGGCGCGGGCGAAGGACGCAATCATCGGCCATGCCGAAAGCCTGCGGCGCTCGATGCTATCCTTGCTCGAGGATCCCGATTTGCCGGGCGGTTCGCATCCCTCTGTCTGGGCGCCGTTTGTCGTTGTCGGATCGAACTAGACCAATGAGAGGTATAGATACGCTATGAAGTACATTCTCTCCGTCCTTGGGTTCTTCTTCATGTCCGGCAGCGCGCTTGCGGCACAATGCATTGCCGAGAACGCCTCATACGAGATGGCAACAAGTAGAGAGGCGCGGCTGACGCTGGAAAAACGTGCCGAGCCTGCGGGCTATTCCGATCTGGAAATTACGGTCAGGGCGGAGGGCAATCCGAACCGATTCAGCTTCTATCTCACGGCCTCGAACGGCTACGGGAATTATTACGCGATCGCCGATGACGAGGCGGTCTCGGAAAGCGGGATGATCGTCTTCTTCTTCCGGCAGCAGGGCGAGCGGCTGGCGTCCTATGAGGACTTGCCGGCCTCGGGCTCGCCCGCACCCGACGCGATCTTCCTGCCAATGCTTGGAAGCGGGCTGTGGTACGGCACCAACGGAACTGACAATCCGGTCATGATCCCGACCGAGATCTGGTATCTGACCGGTTGCAAGTAGCGCTGTCAGGTGCTGATCAGTTTGTGGTCAGCGCGTACGTGTCTGCGAAATCGCTCTTGTTTTCCAGCGTGACCTCGAAGGGACCGGTCGCGCCCGGCGTCCAGCCGCATTGGTTGATATTGCTCGAATCCGTCTGTGAGCAGACGATCGCGCCGCGCGAGTCGCGCACGAACAGATCGATATCCGCCTTGCCGAGACCTTCGGAATAGACTTCGGCGAACTCGCCGCCGACGAAATTCAGATCGCTGTATCTATGGCTGGAATGCGCCGCGAGGCGGCCTTCGGTATAGACTGCCTGGCCTGCGAGGCCCTTGGATCCGGATGTCCGGATATCGGTGGCGAGCCCGGCGATCACATCGCTGCCGCCCGAAAGCCGCACGGCTTCTTCAAGCCAGCGTTCCCAGCTGAATGTCTCCCCCGAAATGTCGCCAGCGTCTTCGCCGCTATTTTCCAGCGTGCCAAGCGCGCCAGCTTTCATGCCGGAATCCTTGCGCAACCTTGCCGCTGAAAGCATGAGGACTGGATCGGAGGTCTCGATTGCCCGGTCGTGTAATGTACGCGACATCCGGATCAGTTTCAGTGCGGCCGCCTGCGGGTCTTCCGCGGCCGACTGGCCGTAGCTCGTTGTTGCGACGGCGCTCGCAAGGATCAACGCGGAAACGCCAACCGCGCGCAAGGAAATTTTCATAATCTGTGGCTCCAGCCTTCACTTGCCCCGACGATCAATCATCAGCCAGAATTCGGCACTAAAAGGGCAGAGAACGCAACCGGTTGGCAGCCGACATGCTTTGGCCTAGAAAAGTTGCGGGGCCGCAGGGGAGTTGGAAACCGCATGTCGCGATCGACGATTTTGCGCCGCATTGCCGGCTTGACCGCAGCTGCCATGCTGGCAGGCTGTGTCTCGGTCAATGATACGCTGAACTCTTTCTCGGAAATCCAGGTCGAGCAAGCGCCGGGGTTGACGGCGCAAGACGACGGCATGAGCGCTGACAGCGATTTTGTGGCGCTGGCTTTTTCAGGCGGCGGCACGCGCGCCGCGGCCTTCGCCTACGGAATATTGAGCGAAATGCAGGAGACCGCGATCCCCGGAAAGAAAGGTATATCGGCTTTCGATGAAATACGGTTCCTTTCCGGAGTATCCGGCGGATCGGTGACCGCAGCCTATTTCGGTCTCAAGGGAGCGCGCGGTTTTTCCGACTTCAAACAGCATTTCCTCGTCAGGAACGGCGAGGAATATATGCGCACTTCGAAGCTCGATCCGGTCAATCTGCTTCGTGCGGCGAGCGGCGGCGTCAACAGCCGGGAAGGGTTCGGGCGCTGGCTGGACGAGAACCTGTTCAAGGGCGCGACGTTCGCAGACCTCTATCGTAACAAACAGATCACCACCTGGATCAACGCGTCGGACATCTACAACCGGACGCCGTTCACCTTCGAGCCGGAGACTTTCCGCGCCCTTTGCAGCGACCTGAACAGGCTTCCGGTCGCCGAGGCTGTCGCGGCGTCGGCGGCCGTGCCCATCGTCTTCTCGCCGATCGTTCTCGAAGCCTACGGGCCGCGCTGCAGTTACGAGCCGCCGGCATGGCTGACCACGGCGGCCTACAATACTGAGGCTTCGGCCTCGCTGCGCGCCTATGCGCGGGCGCTGCGCAATTACCGGGATCCGGAGAAGATGCGCTACGTCAAGCTGCTCGATGGCGCAGTGACCGACAATTTCGGCCTGACCGGTATCTCGATCGCGCGGGGTCGCGCGCAGACCCGACACGCTCCTTTCAGCGAGGAAGAGGCGGTGGCGCTGGAACGCATGGTTTTCATCGTCTCGAATGCGGGCCGCGAACTCGATGGCGACTGGGCGAACGAGGTCGCCGGTCCGGGCGGTCTCGAACTTGTGTCGGCGATCGCGGATACGGCAATGGCGTCGGCGACGCGCGAGGGCTTCGACGCGTTCAAGGCCGCGATGGAAAGCTGGCAGCAGGATCTGATTGCCTATCGCTGCTCGCTGAGCAGTGCGGAGGTCAGGAAATTCGGCGGCGATCCGCGCAAATGGAATTGCCGCAACCTGAAACTCTATGTCGCCGAACTGCGCTTCGACCAGCTCGATAGCCAGATGGAGGCGAAACTGAACCAGGTTCCCACGCGGCTCAAACTGCCGGGCGAGCAGGTTGATCTGTCGATTGAGGCAGGTCGCCTGGCGTTGCGCCAGCACCCGGTCTTCCGCAATTTCCTGCGCTCCTATGAGGGGATTTCGTCCAAGGGCAAACGCCGTATTTCGCCGGACTGACGTAAAAAAAGCGGCGGAAAATCCGCCGCCTTCAAAACCGGTTTCGCGAAGAGCCAGCTTACTTGTAGCCGAGCTTCGTGAGAACCCAGTCGGCATAGTTGCCGGTGCGGGTATAGGCGGAGAATTTGGCGTCGCGATTGCAACCGACACCATCTGTCGAGGCGAGGCCCCAGCTGACGATACCCGCCTGTATGTATTTGCCTTCGCCGACGCCGATGACAAGCGGTCCGCCGCTGTCGCCGTCGCATGCGCCGCGCGGGCCTTCCGGCGTGCCCGAACAGATCATGTTCTCGGTGAGCGGCACCGGAACCCTGTCCAGCATCTCATCCCAGAGCGTGTTGGCGTCGTTGCCGGACAGGGCAAGCGCATCGGCCGCCTGCTGGAAGTAGCCGGCCGCCGCCTTCATCGGGCCTGCGAGAAGGGCCGCGTTGCAGATATTGCGATCGATAATCTCGATACGGCCCTCGCGGAGTTCGCGCGACGGCGTGCCAGCTTCAGTTCGACCCCAGCCGGTCACGATCGTTTCGGTGTTCGGCTTTTCGAGGATATCGGCATATTCGCCCGTGGGAATCGTGATCGTCTTGAAATTCGCGTTGGGCACGCGTGCAAGCTTGATCAACGCGATGTCGTTGTCGAAACCGTTGGGATCGTAGTTTTCGTTGACGATGATTTGCTGAACTTCAACGAAATCGCCCTCATTGGAAATGCGGTTCGTCCCGACCATGATGCGGGTCTTGGCCGGATCGATGATGTAGTAGCCGTCCTGGCGCTGCTCGACCACGCAGTGGGCCGCCGTCAGTACCCAGTCGTTCTGGATCATCGAGCCGCCGCAGAATTGCGAGAGAAGATCGCGTTCGACGTCGACGCGCATAAGGGCGACCTGCCACGGCCAGGCACCGTCTGCGGCGATCTTGCCGTTCAGGACGCGAGAGCGTTCTTCTTCGGAGCTGCCTTCCAGCATCGCGGCCTTTTCCGGGCTCGCCGCGAAGTTGAACGGCATGTCCGGCGACCCTTCCTTTTTCTCCCACATCGGTTCCGCCGACGCCATCGCCTGCAAAACAAGGGCGATCGCCGCGGCGCCGGCGATCTTGCTCAGTATTTTCCTCATAATCAGTCCTTTCAGTGTTGCGATTGTGTTGCCTCTAGCGGGTATCCGGAAACTGTCACAGCCAGTTTCCGATCAGTATGAAAGACGACCAGAAATAGGGATGGGAAAATCCCGTTGACGCGTCGGCCTTGCGTTTTTGTTTCGACATTGCGGCGCGTTCGCCCCCTTCGGAGGCTGCGAGTGTTTCGCTGCCGCGCATCATGGTTATTTGGGCGGCGCGCAGCGCGTCAGCTTTCGACATGCCGCCGCGCATCATGTTGTCGTAGAAATCCTCCATCAGCTTCGCTGTCGCTTCATCGGCGACAGGCCACAGCGACGCCATGACTGCGGAGGCCCCGCTCATCTGCGCCGTCGTTCCGAACCCTTCGATCTCTGACCCGTCGCCACCGCCGCCCATGGCGGTCTGGCAGGCAGAGAGGGTCACGAGGTCGATGCCCTTGAAAGAGAGCGCCCGCTTGTTGCGGATATCCGAAAGCGGAAGATGCGCGCCATCGCCGAGGAGAAGGAACGAGTTGTCGATCTGGCCCGGCATCAGGTTGAAATGGCTGGCGATATGCAGGATTTCCGGCTTTTTCAGAAGGGTCAGGCGCAGGCTCTTTTCCGAAAAAGCATCATCGAATTCGGCCGGGCCCTCAAGTATGCCATTGTTGTCCTCGCCAGCGAAGATTTGCTCGATCTCGCGCTTCACGCCGGGCAGCGGAGAGAAGCCGGGATGCGCGGCGGTAACGCCGAAGCCGGCGCTTTTTGCGGCAAGCCGGTCGCCGCGGCGAAACTGCGTCGGCACGGAGGGCGTGTAGAGCGCCACCGCGTAATCCTCGACGAAGTAATGCTCGCCGTCATAAAGCGCCGCGAAGGGGAGATATCGGAGGAAGCCGTCGAGATTGAGCATGACAACCTCTACGCCCGCCTCCTTCAGGTCTTGTGAAACGGGTCTGACAACCACGTCATAAAGCGCCTTCAGCTTCTCGGTCGTGTCGGCGCTGCGCGCCTCGATGGCGACCAGTGCATCGAAGGTCATGCGCGACAGTTCGACCTTCGAGACGTCGGACTGTTTGTGCAGCGTGACACTGGGCATCGTGACGAAGATATGCGTCGCCTTGTCGATCGCTGCGACCTGCAGGATCGCCGTCTTCTGCTCGAATTCCTCGAGGATCGCCTGCTGGCTTCCAACGGCATCGAACTGGCTCTCGAAAGATTGTTTGCGGTCCTCCTCGACATCGGCGAGGAAGGCGTCGACCTGCTGGTCGAAATTCTCAGCCGCCCGGTCAATGCTCGCCTGCAGGACATCGATCTTCTCGATATCCTCATCGGTCGCCTCGTCGCGCTCGATCTTTCCGATGAGTTGATCGAGCTCGCGCGCCGCGGCGAGCGGAAATTCCGAAAGGGCGGCGATCTTGACCTCCTCGTCCTGTTCTGCGTCATTGAGCAGGGCGCGTGTGTCGCGAAGGTCGGCCGAGGCGTCGCGGCGCAGGAATTCGAACACTTCCTGCTCTTTTTCCATATTGAGCACGGCTTGCGCTTCGGTGAAACGGCCTTGCTCGATCAGCATGTCGGCGAGATGCTGGTAGAGCCACCGCCATTCGTCCTTCAGTTCCTTGCTTTCACCTTCCGACAGCGACTTGTTCGCCGAGCGAATGGATTGTTGCGCATTGACCGCGAGTTTGGCGAAGGCGATCGCGCGCTTCGGATCCCCCTTCGCGCGGAAGGCGCGGGCAAATGTATCGAAGGCCCAGCGTTGTTCCTCCAGCGTGATCTCGTGGTTGGCCTTGATGTAAGGCATCGACTTCATGGTCCAGCGGATCGCCGAATCCTGGTTGCCGAGATAGTGCTCGATGATGCCGATATTGATCGCGACCTTGCCGGCGTTGCGCGAATAGCGCCCCTCATGGCGGACAATGATCGGTTCCGCTTTCAGGAACCAGCGTTTCGAGACTTCGTAATTTTCGAGGCGGCGATGCACCCAACCGATATTGTTGGTTGCCCATCCTATTTCGGCGGCGTCGGGGCCGAGAGCCTTCGTGTAGCGCAGGAGCGCCTCGGTGTAAGCGTCGAGCGCCTCATCGTAGCGATGCAGCCCTTCAAGACTGATGCCCTCGTCGAGCCAGGTGTCGGCAACCTCGCGGCTCGTGTCGCCAAATTCGCGGATACGGATCTGGCGGGCCTGCCCGAAAAGCGCGATTGCCGCTTCGTACTTCGACAGGCCCTGGAGTGCCATGCCCTTGCTCTCCAGGCTGGCAGCAAGAGCGGGCATGTTGCCAATCTGCGCATAGATAGACATGGCGGAATCGTAGGACGTCATCGCGTCGGTGAAGTGGGCCGAGTCAAGATGTGCGTCGCCCAGCATGCTGAATACGGCACCCTTCCATTTAAGATTGTCACCTTCTGCATTCGCGTAAAGGTCCAGTGCCATGCGCAGATATTTGCGCGCTGATTCCAGATTCTCCGCGCCGCCCTTGGCCCTATATATCCAGCCGAGATTGTAGAGTGCTGGCTTCAGGCCGCCCATATCCTCGCCGTCCGTCAGACCGTAGGTCTCGACCGCGCGGCGGTAATAGTCGGCCGCCTGGTCGTAGCCGTCGGCGCCTTGCTGCATATGAGCGTAGCCGAGGGCGGAAAAACTCTCGGCTTTCCACTTGAGACTGTCTTCTCCAGTAGAGACTTCGAATGCATCAGCTGCCTTGAGGAACGTGGTCGATGCGGCCTCCACTTCCTTGCGCTCTAGATAGGCCCAGCCGAGATCGTAAAGCGCGCTTGGATCGCCGCTCTCGGCGGATTTGAGGAGCGTCTGGTCTATCGGCGCTTTGCCCTCCGTCTCCTGCGCCGGGGCAGGGTCAGCCAGGGCGATGGCCAATAGCGCAATTGCTGATGCGAGTGTCGTCTTCATCAGATCAACCTCCGGGACGCCTTACTCGGCGGTCGAGCCTGGCGGCAGGATGTCGAGGGCTACCTGCGCGATGCCGGAGCCGTCGTCATCCTTTGTCTTGCGCCGGGCCGCGCGTGTCTTCTCGCCGAAGCCCGCCTCGGCCAGCATATCCTGGAATCCACCGCGAGAGGCGCCGGCGGCACGAGTCCGCCCGATTGCCGGCGGGGCCAGCCATGAGAAATCGGCGAGCGCCGTCTGCGGCTCGGCAGGCGTGACTATGCTGATCAGCCTCTCGCGTCCGTACTCACCCTCGATGATTTCGAGCAGGCCGTCCCGAAGCGTCTCGCCGGGATTGATGCGCCCGTTATACATGAAGTCGATCGAATAGCTGACGCCGACATAGAGGATGTTGAGATCAAGCGGGCGGTTGGATGTGTTCTTCGCTTCCAGATACATCTCGTCGCCCGGTTCCAGCCGCGGGATAGCAGGCGGAGCCACCGGTGTGCGCTCTCCGGTTGCGGCAGACTGTATGTAATAGGTTACGTTCAGCCCGCCGTCGCTGCTCGAAAAGGAATCCCCGAGCTTGAGCAGATTGGCGACGCGGGCGATGCGTGCAAGGCTCTCGGCAAGGATGTTCACGGTCTCGCTGCTGTCGCGGGTCGTATAGGAAATCGAGATCGTCTTGTCGGTGCCTTCCTCGATGCGCTCTGCTCCGGCCGGCACCAGCCAAAGCGATCCGTTGGCCACCTGGAGATAGATGTCGGCGCGGTCCTCGGCCGGAACCAGTTCGAGCCTCAGGCCTTCGCGGTCGGCGGCCTGAAGGCCTTCCATAACCGACTGGACGGCTTCGCGCTGGTCATCGCTAATTGTTTTCGGGTCCGGCATGGCGACGGTCACGCCGAAACTCATCTCGTCGGCGGCTTTGCGGGCATAGAAGCCCGGCTCTATCATCACGAAGCCGCCGTCGACTATTTCGAATTCCGACTGGAAATCGTCGGTGCTGGTCACGCGGATCGTCGCCATCTTTTCGTCATCGCTTGCCGCGGGGCCGGGCAGGAGGGACAGTTCGTCTCCGACCGATAGTCCGTGAAGTCTGCCGCCGGAGAAGACGCGCTTGCCGCTTTCCTGCTTGACCGGCCACTGCTGGACCCGGCCGCCATGGCCGATGTCGGCTCCAAAGACCGGGTTGTCGAGCGCGCCCTCGAAGAGCGGCGTCGGCTGGACACGGTAGCCTGCGGTGTAACGGCGCAGGATTTCTTCGCCGAGCTGTCGGTAGGTCAGAGCCGGGTTCTGGCTCAGCGCCTCGAACAGGGTGAAGGTGAACAGGCCGTGTGAGACACGGTCAGGATCGCCTTGGGGCAGGCGCATCTCCGGCGTCGTCTGATTGGTCTGCGCCGCGTAGAAATAGACGAACTGGCCTTCGCCCTTTCCGGACGTTTCTATCGTCGCCGCTTCCGGCGCAGGCGACCCAGAGCGGGTGCGGACCGGCTCAACCGCGTCCATCACGTCTTCGGGGATGCCGAGTGTGGCGGGGCCGAGCTTGCGCGATTTTTCGATGTCCAAAGGATCGCCGGATGGGCCGGCGCGAGTGACGGTGCCGGAGTGGCAACTGTCGAACACGGCCCAGACATTGGCACCCTTGTCGATTATCCGGTTGATCATCTGGCCCAGATCATCATCGACAAGAGCATTCGGTATCGTGCCGGTACTCATGTCCCAATTGGAAATGTCCGACGGCAGGAAGAGTTCGTCTAGTCCGTCCTGTTCCTGCCCTTCGACGCGGGCCGGCGACTGCGAGCCATGGCCGGAAAAATGCAGGAAGACGAAATCGCCGGGTTCCGCCTTTTCCGCGAGCGCGGCAAACGCTTCGTGGATGTGGGCGTTGGTAGGGGCGGTAGCGCCGTCAATACCGTCGGCGAGCAGGGTGATCCTGTCTTCGGTGAAGTCTATCGGAGCGCCGTCGAGCAAATATTCATGCACCAGCTTCGCGTCGTTCACCGGACCGGCGAGCCACAGGGTTTCGTCAAGGTTGTCGTATTTCGATACGGCGACCACGAGCGCATAATTGTTTTGCGCGAGCGCTGGAAACGCCAGCAACGCGCCGAACGCCATGTTCGCGGCAAGTACGACGCCGCGCTTGCGAAGAAAATTGTTTTTCATCCCACACCCTCAGTTTTGGCCGGCGTTCCGGTCATAGCGAACCACACGGACATGGCAGAAAGCATCGCTGCAAGCGTGGAAAAAATTGGGCGACGCTCGCAAATTCTTTCAGGGAGTAACGTACAGTGAGTGTCGGGCGAATGGATTCCCGTCGGTCCGCGGCAAACGCGATGGTTCAATTCCAGCCTCCCAACCCCCTGAAATCTTGGCATTTGCACGTTAGCGGCGACGCCGCGTCATGCAACCTCGAAAGAGGAAAATTTCGCTGTAATATTTTTCCCGTACAGCCCGGTGCGGGCTAATTTCAGACCCGCGGGAATTCGCGTTTGTGGCAGAAAACGGGCGGCCGGCCCGGAGGATTCGGAGGTGTTCCAACGTTAAATCGCTTGCGCAAATAGCGATCGGATGGCGATAAATCGGGGCTAAGGACTAAATCTCGATGGCAAGTCTCACCGCCATGTTCGACACTTATATTTCCGGCTTGTTAGGCTTTCCAGGCATCATCCTTGCCACGATTGGAGCTTTCTACGTCTTTGCCGGCCTGGTGTTGGCGCGCCAGATGTTGATCGATCGGATGCTGTCGCGCGCCATCGAAATGATCTCCCTTGAGAAGCAAAGCCGCGTCGAGACGCTTCAACGGGTTTGGATGACTGTCAGCGCAATCCTCATCTTCGCCGCCGGCGCGACGTTGTTTTGCCTTTCCCGGCTGGCGGTCTGGTTGTTCGTCGCCGCCCTGCTGCAGCAGGTGCTTTATCTGACATGGGTGGCACCGCGGTACTTCGATGCGGAGAACGAGCCTGATCATGCCGGTCGGCGCCAATCGACGAATGCGACGATCCTCTTCGGTGCGATGACGCTTGCGGTTGTCGCTGCGGCGACTAATGGAAACCTGCTGCCCCTGTCCGGCGCGGGCTTGCCGCCTCTTTTCCTGTCGGTGGCGCTCACATTGGCTTTCGCGGTCTGGATGCTCCTTCGGTTGCGTATGCCGAACAGACCCGGTGTGCATGGTCTGCCCGACATCGATGATGCCGACGAGGAACCGGTCGATCTGGCGAAAGTCGACGCCCTCCGGCTCTGCGCGGAGTGGTACGAGCTTCCGGTGATGGCGTTTTTTGCCGATGGCGAACCAGGTTTTCTGACGCACCGGCAGATCGGACTTTCGGACGCGCTTGGGCGGGAACTCGACGCATGGCAGAGCGCGTATGATGCGATTTGCGAGCACAATGAATTTGAGATGGCGCCGGTCTGGACCGAGGAGCAGAAGGCCGCACATTTCGAGCAGGCGGCGGCGTTGGCGGGCCGAATTCGCGGCGAAATGCGCGAAGCCGGCCAAGACCGGATCACCATTTCCTGGCAGGCTGCAGACGGTACGGTCGTGCTGACGGAGTAGCAGTCCCGATTTTTATGCGGCAGAAGCGGGGAATCCTGTCAATATTGCCTCGCGGAGCAACCATGCTGTCTGCTTGAAAGTGGATGTTCTTCGGAGGAGAGCCGTTTGAAAAGTCTGGCCCAAACAGTGCGCGTCGCCGGCGTGATGCTATTCGCTTGTCTTGCTCTCTCCGGCTGCGTGAACGGTCTCGACTTGTCCGGCCAGAGCCTGGAAGAGAGGCTTACTGGCCATACCGTCGTGTTCGCCCCGCCGGAGGGGCTGCCGGCAGAACGCGAGACCTATAACGCGGACGGCACGATCACTCGCATGTTTCGCCCGTGGCTTTTCCCCGAAAGCTTGTCCAAAGGCTCTGGCTATTGGTGGATTGAGGATCGGCGGTACTGCACTTCGGGCAACCCTCGCGAGGAGGCCGATGGCGGGGCGTGCTATACTGTGAAGATTAGTGGCGACCGCATTCGTTTTACGCCGTGGAGCCCGCCTGCACTGATCCAGGTTTTCCCCGAACTGCGCAGTGTGAAAACGGGACAGCTGATCGGCTGATGCCATTTGTCCTTGCCGGATCAGGAATTATCCGGCGCCTTGTCTCCGTTGAGTACCGAAAATATCTTCGCGAACAGTTTCACTGGAACGCGCAGCCCGCGCCGCCATGGCGCGTACGCCCAAGCGAAATAGAGGCCGAAGAGCAAGAGAGCCGCGACCGGGACCAGGCCCTCTCCCGCAAGCCTATCGCCCCGACCGCTGGCGACCGCGGCGATCGCCATGCCGAGCGCGAAGAGCGCCGCCACCGCGCCGACCAGGAACATCGATAACCGCGCACGTCCATATTCCCCGATCGTGACCGGGATGTCCGGCCTTGTTGCCGCGAGCCTGTCCAGAACGGCCGCAACTGCGTCGCGGAAAGCGAGATAGTCCAGGTCAGATTCCGGATCCGTCGCCGTCGAGTTGCAAATGAGCGAGCGTCTCGCTGCGCGGTCTTTCGTTAGGAGGTCGAGCCTGCTCATCTGTACACCGCGAATGCGGTTTTCGATAAAGGCCAGCCGGTCGATATCCGCCGTTGCGAGGCGCCATTTCTCCGTGCCTTCGCTGTCGGCGCAAATGAATTGGGTATCGCCCAACTCCACGAATTGACGCCCAACCAGAAGGGCGGGTTTGTAGGCGAAGCGTTTTCTTTCCTTCGTCAGTTCGTTCATGAGACCGGTGCTGCTTCGGGTTCTAAAGGACAAGACGGATGAAAGACGTGCCGGGCGCAACGCAGAGATCGGAAGCTATGGGCCCCGTTGGCGAAAGGCAATCCGGTCCGTATTTCGACCGAGATCTCGCGGCGTCGCCGGCCCCGCTGGCACCCGCAAATATGGACAAGGCCGTGGCGGGCGCATAGCGTTGCCTATCTGTAATCGACAGAGTCCCGATGCCTGAATTTCTTCCCGGCGCCACGTTCAGCGGCATAATGACAGTCCTGTTCGTGAATGTATGGCGCGTCCGCGCCGGAAGATCGCGCTTGTCTTTCTGGAAATTGGCTCTGATCGGAATAGTGGCTGCCTTTGTCATTCCTTGGGCGCTTGCGCTATCGGCGCAGGCGTGGCGGTCGGTGCCGGGGACGCCCGAATTGCCCTTTGTCAGTTTCGATCAGGTGTTCATCGGCGCTTTGGTGGCGCTCCTTGTCTACGCCACCAGCCATCGCCCCGGCGGCAGGCTCGGGGTGCCGCTTTGGGCGAGCCTGGTGAGCGGAGCTGTCGTCGCGATCGCGCTGCCGCCTGTTCTATTCCTGGCAACGGGCAGCTATCAACGCCCTTCTCTGCGTGCGGACATCAATCACTGCACGCGCGGCATGACCGGGCAGGTCCAGCCTCGTGACATCGAGAATATCTGCGACGAACCGATTGTCGTCGGCCTTTGTCTGCCCGGCGAGGTCAATCCGGCGCCTTGCGCGCAGAGCGAAATTCTACAGCCCGGCGAGGTTGCGCATTTTGATCCGGGAGACGCGCGCTTGTCGTCCTTGCCGTCCAATCCCGGCGGTCTCACTGTCGTCGCCTGCCGCCCGCCAGAGCGGCCTTCGAGAATGGGAACAACGATGGGGCGTGGCTATGAGGGCGTCTGCCTGCCTCCCGCCTGACCGAGCAGCGTTGTGCCCGGATTTCGCCGGTCCGGGGAGGGAAGTGTTGACCAAAGATTGGCCAGTTGCCCATTTTTAAGGTTACTCGCTGACAAATCCGTTACTTATGTTCAGCCGAGTATCTCACGGACTGCTGTATTCCGATGTATTTCTCGGAACATTGGGCCGATTCCTTTCCGGCAGGACGGTTGGCGCATTTCTTGCTTCGCTAGACGCATGAATTTTCAACCGGCTTCCGCGCAGAAACTCTATCCAGACATCGTTTGGAAGCGGCTGTTTGCCGATCTGGATCGCGACGGGCAGGGCCTGAATATCCAGATCCGGCGAACCATCGTCTGCGCGATAGAGCAAGGAGTGCTGACGAACGGAACCCGCCTCCCTTCCAGCAGGCGGCTTGCGGTCCTGCTGGGCGTCGCCCGCAACACTGTAACCGCGGCCTATCAATTGCTGATCGATGAAGGCTTCCTCGCTTCGCGCGAACGCAGCGGGATCTTCGTTGCGGCGTCTACATCGCGTATCGCGGTCGGTCCGGATCGTCAGGATGCCGGTGACGGCAAGTGGGCAGGCCGCTTCGCCATCAGGCCCTCGGATTTGCGGCAGATCGACAAGCCGCGCAACTGGCTCGATTACCCCTATCCGTTCCTGTTCGGGCAGTTCGATCCGGCGATTTTTCCGACCAACAACTGGCGTGAGGCGATGCGGGCGACATCCAGCGTCAAGGAGATATATGGCTGGGCCGGCGATCGCGTCGACGATGATGATCCAGATCTCGTCGAGCAGCTCCGGCAGCAAGTGCTCCCAAAGCGCGGAATATTCGCCGAGCCAGACGAGATCATCGTCACCATCGGCTCCCAACATGCGCTTTCGATGCTGGTCCAGCTCTTCGTTGGGTCAAAGACTGTCGTCGGGGTTGAGGATCCGGGCTATACGGACATCCGCAACATGGCGGGCATGGCGACGTCGAATCTCCGCATGCTCGCCGTCGACCATCGAGGCGTCGTGCCGGACGCCGAATTGTCGGAATGCGAAATTGCGCTGCTAACGATCGGCCATCAATGTCCGACAACGGCGGTCATGCCGTTGCAGCGCCGCAGGGAACTGCTGGAACTGGCGGAGCGCGACGACGTCATTCTCGTCGAGGACGATTACGAGGCCGATTTGCTTCTGGAGGGCGAGGCGGAATTGCCCTGCCTCAAGAGCCTCGATGAAAATGGTCGGGTGATCTATGTCGGCAGTTTTTCCAAGGCGCTCGCGCCGGGTTTGCGCATCGGCTACATCGTCGCGCCGCGCTCGGTCATTGCCGAATTGCGCGTCCTCCGACGTATCATGCTGCGCCATCCGCCGACCAACAATCAGCGCATTCTGGCGACCTTCATCGCGCTCGGTCACTATCGGCTGCACCTGAAGAAGACGGGCGCTATCCTGCGTCGGCGTGCCGACCTGATCTCCGGCCTCCTGCCGGAGGTGCTGCCGGGCTTCCGCTGGCGCAGGGACGCAGGCGCGAAGAGCTTCTGGATAGAGGGGCCACCGGATTTCGACAGCGGTTGCCTGGCGCGCGCCGCGCGGGAGAAAGGCGTGCTCATCGAACCTGGCGATATCTTCTTTGCCGATCCCGAGACAGGCCGCCGTTTCTTCCGGCTCGGCTTCACCGCCATCGGCGAAACCCGGATCGAAGCGGGCCTTCGTCTTCTCGGCGATCTCGTGTCCCGCTGAGCGGCGAAATTTCCCCCCCCGGTAGAGACTGGACCAGTTTCCGCATTCGATGGTGCCAGCGGCTCTCGCCCCGTCACACGAGGAGGCGAATATGTTACGTCGGAGGGATTGTCGCGCCAAGGAGAACGCCCATGGGCATCGTCGAGAATCCGAACGACATCGGCCATGTCGTCGAAGCGGACCGGGAACATGTCTGGCATCATCTGACCCAGCACAAGCCTTTCGAAAGCGCGGATCCGCGCATTTTCGTAGAGGGCAGGGGCATGCGGCTATGGGATGCGACGGGGCGCGAATATCTCGACGGCGTCTCGGGCGGGGTCTGGACGGTCAATGTCGGCTATGGGCGGGAAAGCATCGCCGATGCAGTGCGCGACCAGCTCGTCAAGCTGAACTATTTCGCGAACTCGGCCGGCTCCATTCCCGGCGCTCTGTTTGCCGAGCGGCTGATCGAAAAGATGCCGGGGCTGACCCGCATCTATTATTCCAATTCCGGATCCGAGGCGAACGAGAAGGTCTTCAAGATGGTTCGCCAAATTTCTCACCGCCATCACGATGGGCGGAAATACAAGATCCTTTATCGCGACCGCGACTATCACGGCACGACGCTTGGCTGCCTTGCGGCCGGCGGGCAATCGGAGCGCAGGGACCAGTACGGTCCGCTTCCGGAAGGTTTCGTGGAAGTGCCGCACTGCCTCGAATATCGCGGCCAGTTTGGCGACACCGGCAATTATGGCGAACGTGCCGCCGACGCGATCGAGGACGTGATCCTGCGCGAAGGCCCGGATACGATCGGCGCGATCTGTCTCGAGCCCGTTACTGCGGGCGGCGGCGTCATCACCCCGCCAAAGGGCTATTGGGAACGCGTTCAGGAGATCTGCCGGCGCTACGATATTCTTTTGCATATCGATGAGGTGGTCTGCGGCGTCGGGCGGACCGGCAAATGGTTCGGCTACCAGCATTTCGGGATCGAGCCGGATTTCGTGACCATGGCGAAGGGCGTGGCGTCAGGCTATGCGGCGATCTCTTGCATGGCGACGACCGAGAAGGTCTTCGAAATGTTCAAGGACGACCCATCCGATCCGATGTCCTATTTCCGCGACATCTCGACCTTTGGCGGATGCGTCGCCGGTCCGGCGGCGGCGCTGGAGAACATGCGTATCATCGAGGACGAGAACCTTCTTGAAAACACCGCCGCGATGGGCGAGAGGCTTCTCGGCAATCTTCGTGAGGTGCAGGAGAGGCATGCTGTAATCGGCGATGTTCGCGGACTCGGACTCTTCTGCGGCGTTGAACTCGTCGCCGATCGCCGAACGAAGCATCCGGCGGACGAGAAGTTGGTTCAGGCGGTTGTCGCCGACTGCATGGCCCAGGGCGTGATCATTGGCGCCACGAACCGGTCGATCGCAGGCTTCAACAACACGCTGTGCCTGAGCCCCGCTTTGATCGCGGGCGAGGACGATATCGATGCGCTTACGGCTTCGATCGGCAAGGCCCTGACCAAGGTCTTCGGCTGAGGTGATGGGGCGCGGCTGCACGCGCCGTCACGAGACCTGTTTGCGGTGGACCTGGAAAGGCGCCCAGGACTGGCTGACCGGCATGATCTCGATGGCGTTGATGTTGACATGCGGGGGCAGGGACGCCGCCCAATAGACGCTCTCGGCAATGTCTTCCGGCTGCAGCGGATCGGCGCCGGCATAGAGCTTGTCATAGGCGTCTTTGTTGCCGCCGGTGCGCACCAGCGTGAACTCGCTTTCCGACAGGCCGGGCTCGATCGACGTGACCCGCACGCCGGTTCCGAAGAGATCGGACCGAAGGCCCAGCGAGAACTGGCGGACAAAGGCTTTCGTGCCGCCATAGACGTTGCCGCCGGGATAGGGCCAGCTTGCCGCGATCGATGCAAGATTGACGATGATCGCCTTGCTTTCGATCAGCTGGTCGATGAGGAGACGCGTGATCGTCACGAGACCGGTGACATTGGTGTCGATCATCGTCTTCCATTCTTCCAGATCGCAGTTCTGGATCGGACCGGTGCCGAGCGCCAGCCCGGCATTGTTGACCAGCGCGTCGATCGTGCCGAAGGCGTCGGGTAGCGCTTGAAGCGCTGCCCGGGTTGCCTCTTCGTCGCGGATATCGAAGCAAAGCGGATGGGCCCGCTGCGGACCGCCGAGGTCTTTGACGAGTGCGTCGAGCCGATCCGCGCGGCGGCCGGCGACGACGACGTTCCAGCCTTCCTTCACGAAACGGCGTGCGATGGCATCGCCGAAACCGGAGGTCGCTCCCGTGATCAGTGCGGTTTTCGGCATGGTTCGTCTTCCCCTTCAACTTCCTGTGCCGCGCAGGGCGGAAAGCCCGTCGCGGGAATCGTCGTAACGGCACAGACATAAGCGCCGAATTCCGGGCCAGAAAGGGCCAACGGAAACGACCCATGGAGCCACGCCGCCCGGGGAATGCGCAGACTGGCACCCTAAAAAACCCGGCTTGGCTCTATGCCAAATTTTGGGCATGCCGTTTAATTGTGCACTGCGGGATGAGCGGGGCGCGATACGCATTCGGCGCAGTGTCCCGCTGCGATGTGGCAAAGGCCCGAAATAACCAAAAAGGGAAACTCACATGACGAAGAGAATTCTGAAAGGCGCATACAGCCGGCGCAAGGTGCTGAAAGGCGGCGCGGCTGTCGCCGGTGCGTTGGCGATGCCGGCGGTTATCAGCTCGAAAGCGCTCGCGTCGTCGGGCGAAATCAACATCCTGATGTGGTCGGACTACCTGCCGGAAACCTTCCTGAAGACCTTCCAGGACGGCACCGGCATCAAGGTGAACTACACCGGCATCGGCTCCAACGAAGAAATCATCAACAAGATGAAGGCCACCAAGGGCCGCGGTTTCGATATCGTGTCGCCGACCAACAACCGGTCGCTGCAGTGGGGCCCGCTGGAAATCCTCCAGCCTTTCGACATGTCCAAGGTCGATATCGACATGGTCAATCCGGCGATGGCCAAGATCGGCTCCACCGAATGGGCGTTCACCGAGGGCGACATCTACTGGGTGCCGCATATCTGGGGCACCGAAGGCATCGCCTGGCGCACGGACATGTTCACGCCCGGCGGCGAATTGCCGAGCTATGGCGACGTCTGGAAGGAAGAGAATGCCGGCAAGACCATGGGTCGCGGCCATTCGATGATGCTGGGCGCTGGCCTCTACATGGAGACGATTGGCGATCTGGAGCCGGGTTCCGTCTGGAAAGCCTATGAATCGCCGGAAGCGATGCAGCCGATCTGGACCAAGATCACCGAGTGGTGCGTGGCGCGCAAGGGCAATGTCAAGTTGATCTGGAACGATGCCGACACGCAGAAGAACGGCCTCCTGAACGAAGGCGTCATTGTTGGGCAGACCTGGGACGGCCCGCCGCTGGCGCTCAAGAACGACGGCGAGCCGGTCATGTATGCCGCTCCGGTCGAAGGCGCGATGGCCTGGGTCGACGGCATGGCGATCCCGACGGGCGCGGAGAATATCGACGCGATCTACGAGTTTCTTAAATACGCCTATACGCCGGAATACGCCGGCGAGGCGATAGACCATCACGGCTATAATTCGCCGGTCCTCGGCGCCGACAAGTTCGCCGGCGAGACCTATGCGAAGAACTTCGCGGAAGCCTATCCGGGCGACGCGCTGGCCAACCTCAATCCCTGGCCGGCTGAACCGCAATGGTATGCCGACGCGCGTACGGAATTCGTCAACAAGTTCCTTAGCGCCTGATCCTCGCAAGCCCCCGGTCCCAAAAGGCCCGGGGGCTTTTCTCATTCGAATACAGCCCGTTACGGTCCGGAGTATTGATGACGAAAGACATAACGCTGGATCATGTCTCGGTGTCCTTCGGAGACTACACTGCTGTCGATGACGCCCATCTGACCATTGCGGGCGGCGAGTTCTTCTCCTTTCTCGGTCCGTCCGGCTGCGGCAAGACGACCCTGTTGCGCTGCATCTCCGGCTTTCAGGAGCCCAGTTGGGGCGAGGTTCGCATTGGCGGAAAGAACATGGCCGGCGTCGGCCCGAACAAGCGGCCGACGGCCCTGATCTTCCAGAACCTTGCACTGTTTCCGCTGATGTCTGTTGCCGACAACATCGCCTTTCCGCTTGAGGTGCGCGGCATCGACCGCAAGGCACGGCGCAAACGCGCCGACGAGCTGCTCGAACTGATCGCGTTGCCAGGGCAGGGCGACAAGAAGGTTGGCGAATTGTCCGGCGGTCAGAAGCAGCGCGTCGCGATCGCGCGCGCGCTCGCCGTGGAACCCGACATCCTGCTGCTCGACGAGCCGCTGTCGGCACTCGACTTGAAACTGCGCCAGCACATGCGCCGTGAGCTACGCGCGATCCAGCAGCAGGTCGGCCTCACATTCATTTACATCACCCACGACCAGGGCGAGGCACTGACCATGTCCGACAGGGTCGCGGTAATGAGCCGTGGCAAGGTTGAACAAGTCGCCGATCCGCGCACCGTCTACGATCAGCCGGCCTCCAGCTTCGTCGCCAGTTTCGTTGGTGAAAACAATGCGTTGCCGGGCAAAGTTCTGGAAAGCGGCGATGGCCGCATGGTGATCGATATCGGCCTCGCGGCGCCTGTCACCGTGGCGGCCGGCAAGGGACGCGGCCGAAAACTGAAAGTCGGCGAGGCGTGCCATGTCTTCGTCCGTCCGGAAAGCGTTGCGATCAATGGGGACGGGGATATCAACCGCTTCAATGCGACCGTCATTCGCGAGGAGTTCGAAGGGCAGGTCCGCCATCTGATCGTCAAATCCGGCGAGACCGAGTTGCGCGTCACCCAGGTCGGCTACGGAAACGGTGCTTCGGGAACCGGGGCATCGGTCGCGATGTCCTTCGCGCCCGAACTGGCGGTCCCGCTCCCCATCGGCCATCTGGCCAGCGCATAGGGATGACGGCCATGCGCGAGATTGGACGTTTCTTCTCCGGATTTGCCAATCGCAATGGCCTGCCGGTTGCGATCTACCTTCTCGTCGCGGTCTCGACCTGGATTTTCGTTCTGGTGATTTTGCCCCAGCTCACCATGTTCGACTTCTCCTTCCGGCATAATTTGCCGCCGCCGAAAATCGGCGGTCCGGAAGACGTCCACACGCTGGAGCAATATCGCTATTTCGTGATGGGCAACGAGATCACGGGCGGCGGCGTCAACACGCTTGATATCGCCGTCCTGTTCAAGACGCTCGTCGCGGCCGTCTTCGTCACGATCATCGATCTGGCGATCTGCTATCCGGTGGCCTATCTGCTGGCGCAGTCCTCCGAGGGCAGCGCCAAACGGCTGCTCGTTCTCGCGCTGATCGTGCCCTTCTGGGTCAACGAGATCTTGCGCGCTTTCGCCTTCCGCATCCTGTTCGGCGCTACGGGCGTGATCAACGGCGCCGGCATGCAACTCGGCCTCTGGGATGCCCCGATCGACTTCATCGGCGGGAATGTCGCGCTCTATGCCGGGCTTGCCTACGCTTACATCCTGCTGATGATCTTCCCGCTCTACAATGCGATCGAGAGCCTCGACCGCAACCAGATCGAGGCGGCGCGCGACATGGGCGCGAGCTGGGCGCAGGTGCATCGCCGCGTGGTCATTCCCTATGCCAAACCCGGCATCGCCTCCGGCTCGACCATGGTGTTCATGCTGACCGCGGGCGCGCTTGCCGCGCCGCAGATCCTCGGCGGGCCATCGAGCCTGTGGTTCACCCAGATCATCTATCAATGGTTCAATTCGGGCGGCAACTGGCCACGCGGTTCGGCTTATGCGGTGATCCTGCTGGCGATCTGCATCATGTTCGTGCTGCTGATCATGCGCGTCTTCAAGGTCTCCATCGGGGAGATCGGCCGATGAGCAATCTGAAGGCCTTTCCGACGGGCGGCCTCTATCTCCTCCTGTTCTTTCTATATCTTTTCGGCCCGCTGGCGGTGATGATTGTTACGGCCTTCAATTCGTCGAGCTTTCCGCGCATTTCTCCCTGGGAGTGCCTGACTTCGGACTGGTTCTTCAAGTTGTTCGAGGACGAGACACTGATTGCAGGGCTCGGCAATTCCTTTGTCATCGGCATCGGGGTTGTTCTGGTGGCCGTTCCTGTCGGCCTCGCCGCAGCGATCGTGCTCAGCCAGGTCGGTCCGCATTTGCGCTCGGTGATATATGCGGTTTTCATCGCTCCGATCCTGATGCCCGGCGTCGTTATCGGCCTTTCGACGCTGATTTTCTGGGATCGTCTCGGCACTTTCTTCGGCGCGGACTACGATTCCTTTTTCTATAGCGGCATGTTCCTGACGATAGCCGGCCAGGTCACTTTCATTTCGGCCTATTCGATGCTGGTCTTTCTGTCGCGCCTGCAGCGTTTCGACCCGACGCTGACCGAGGCCGCGCTCGACATGGGCGCAAGCCAGACGCAGGCCTTCGTCAAGGTCCTGCTGCCTTTTATGACGCCCGCCATCCTGTCGGCTTCGGTGCTCGCCTTTCTTGCGTCGATGGAGAATTACAACACGACCGTCTTTACCATCGTCGCCGAGAGCACGTTTACGACCGTGCTGGCGCAGAAGGTGCGCTACGGTCTCGATCCTTCGATTTCGGCGGTGGCGGTGATCATAGTGGGTATCACGCTGGTCGGCGCGATCATCTTCGAGAACTACAATCGCCTGCGCACGCAAAAAGAGGCGAGGGCGGCGGCTGCCTCTAGTGTCCCGCCGGTTGCGCGTTTTGCAACCAATCCGCTGGTCATCATCGGTTTCGTGCTCGTCTGCATGATCGGTTTCGTCACTTGGGTCGGTACACACGATTCCAGCGTGTGCGAAGCCAATGTCGAACAGATGAAGCGCGCGTATCAACAGGAACAGCTCGAACAGCAGCGCAATCGGACGCCAGCTACCGCGAGCGAACCCGCTGAGCAGGCGTCTCCACCGGCCAACACAGGCGGAGGGGTCTTTTCGCCCGGCAATCTGGCTCCGGGCCAACCGGAACAGGAAGAGGCGCCCGCTTCGCCATTTGGCAACGTTTTCGCGCCGGAGAACCTGCAAGGCGGCGACTAAAAAACGCCAATCGAGCCATGGATGCGTTGGTCCGCGCGTCTGCGCCTTCTTTCTCGAAACGCGAAAGATCAAAGCGCGAATTATATCATTACTCCACGATACGCTTTTGGCTAAGTTTCGGCCGGGAGGAGTGGAATGACACCCAGCGACATCGATCGACGGATAGCAAACGACGCAGAAAGCCGGGCGGGCTCTGGGTGCGTCACGAATCATGAGCGGTGTACCGCACCGACCGGACATCGCTGAAAGTGCTGTCGTGCGCACTCTCAAGCACGATCAATACAATCCACGTTGAGAATCCGGATCGACCGGACGGAAAAATCAATCATCGGAGGAATACTACATGAGACGATTTCTATTGACGTTGTGCGCGCTGGCCGCCACCGGCGCGATGGCCGCCGCACCGGCGTCAGCAAAGGAACTGATTTACGGCTCCTGGCTTGGCACGAACAATAAGACCAATACCGATGCCTTGGTGCCTTACTTCGACATGGTCAAGGAAGCCACAAACGGCGAGATCGAATGGAAGATGGTAGGCGGTGCGCAGCTCGCCAACGGCCCGGCGACGCCTGAAGCGGTTGGATCGAACCTGATGGATGCCGGGCTCGTCATGGCGCCTTATCAGCCACGCATGCTTCCCGCGACGAATCTCGTCTTCAGCCAGTCGCTCGTTGGCGACGACTATCTGGCGTCCGTCGGTGCGATGAACGAACTTCTCATGCTCGATTGCCCGGAATGTCAGGCCGAGTTCAAGAAGAATGATGCAGCCGGTTTCATCGGCTATGGAACGACCCCCTATATGTTCCTTTGCCGGGGCGAAGTGAAGACGGTCGAGGACTTGAAGGGGCTCAAAATCCGCGGCTCGGGCGGCGGTGTCAACATCATCGAGATCGCGGGCGGTACGCCGGTATCCATGCCTCCGTCGGACGCGACGTCCGCGCTTGAACGCGGAACGCTGGATTGCGTCCTGGGGTCTGTCGCTTGGCTCACCTCGTTCGGCTATATCGATGTTGTCGACAGCGTCATCCAGTCGCCGATGGGCATGGGCGGACCTCCGATCATGATGTATGTCAACCGCGATGTCTGGGAGAGTATGACTCCGGAGCAACGCCAGGCGCATATCGATCACGCGCCCGATCTCGTGACCTTGGAAACCTTCGACGCACAGATCGCCACCGACGATGCGGCGATCGCAAAGGCCAAGGAAAAAGGCATCCCCTTCGTCGAGGGGAATGACGCGTTCGCCGCGATCATGAAAAAGCGCGACGAAGTCCAGTATGGAATCAACGCGGACAACGCGCGCAACGCCGGCGTTAAAGATCCGGAGCGCATCCTCGACGCTTATCTCAAGGCCTATGACAAGTGGAAGGCACTCGTCAAAGACGAGATCGGCAACGACCGGGAGAAGTTCCGCGAGGCGCTGTGGCGCGAGGTCTACTCCAAGGTCGATCCCGAAAGCCTGTGAGCTGGCGGTATATCTGAAACGAGAGGGGCGGCCGGAAACCGCCCCTTTTCTTCCGGGAGTAAACAACATGAAGCGTCTCCTCGACGCCGTCGTCACCGGCGCTGGCTGGATAGCCGGTATCGCCACCATCATCATGATGTTCCACGTCACCATCGACGTGGCCGGGCGACAGCTTTTCGGCCATCCTCTGACGGGTACGGTCGAAATCGTCTCCGCCTACAACATGATCGCGCTGGCGTTTCTGCCTCTTGCGCTAATTGCGCGCGAACGCGGGCACATCATCGTCGAGCTCTTCACGGGCTGGATGAAGATGAGACCGCGCACCCTGCTCGACGCGTTCGTGGCGATCATCACGCTGGTCTACACCTCCGTCTTCACTTGGAAGGCGATCGAGGTCGCGATCGACAAGACTGAAATTCGGGAGGCCAAGGAAGCCGGCATCGGTTTCGTAGAGATCTGGCCGGCGCGCTGGATCGTGGCAATCGGGTTCGGTCTCATGGCCGTTTACGTTCTCGTCCTCATGCTGCGTGATTTTAGGACCGGCATTACCGGAGAGATTCATCCGGAAGACGTGGAACGTCACGGCGGTGTCTCTTCCACCCACATCAATCAGGGGGAGGAGCAGCTGTGAGTCCAGAACTTCTCGGCTTCGGCAGCTTGGGGCTGGTTCTTTTGCTGATCGCTATCCGCATGCCGATCGGAGTGGCGCTCGGCGTTGTCGCATTCCTCGGATTCTGGTTCCTGCGCAATGAGCGGGTCGCTTTCGCGGTAATGCAGAACACGCCGTTCGAGGTGGCCGCCAATTGGGGATTGTCGGCAATTCCCATGTTCATCCTGATGGGTGCAGTGGCGCATAGCGCCGGCATATCCGAGGCGTTGTTCAAGGCCGCCCGGCTGTGGCTTTCGTCTCTACCCGGGGGGCTGGCCGTGGCAACAAATATGGCGTCTGCCGGCTTTGCAGCCGCCTCGGGCTCTTCGGTCGCGACATCGGCGACCATGGGCCGGCTCGCCATTCCGGAGATGCTGAAGGCCGGTTACGCGCCGAGCCTGGCGGCCGGTGTCGTGGCCTCTTCGGGCACGCTCGGCGCGCTGATCCCGCCATCCATCATGTTCGTGATCTATGGCGTGTTCGCCGAAGTCTCGATCACCAAGCTTCTTATAGCTGGCGTTCTTCCCGGAATTCTTACCGCTGCGGTCTATTCCGCGATGATCATCGCCCGGTGTAAGCTCAACCCGAAGATCGCGCCTCCAATCGGCCTTGGCATGGACAAGGATGAATTGTGGCGCGAGCGCTGGCGTTCGCTGGCGCCTGTTTGGCCGCTCCTGGTTCTGATCATCGGCATGATCGGTGGCCTTTATGGCGGCGTCTTCACCCCAACCGAGGCCGGCGCGGCGGGAGCTTTTCTCTCCTGCGTCATCGCTGCAGTCCAGCGGCGCCTGACTTTCGAGGTCATCCGCACCAGTGTCATGGAGGCGGTCAAGACGACCGCACAGCTGTTCTTCGTCGCCTACGGGGCGGTGATGTACACCAAATTCCTGGCGCTTGTCGGCGTCCCGGCGATGATGGCCACGATGGTCGGTGACTGGGCGGTCGATCCGGTGCTGATGCTGGTCGCCGTGTCGATCATATATCTGATCCTCGGCATGTTCCTCGATCCGCTTGGCGTTCTGCTCCTCACCTTGCCGATCGTTCAGCCGATGTTTCACGCACTCGGCCTCGATCCGATTTGGCTTGGCGTGATCGTGGTCAAATATATCGAGATCGGGCTCCTGACACCGCCGGTCGGGTTCAACGCCTATGTCGTCAAAAATGTCGTAGGCGACCGAATTCCCCTGGAAACGATTTTCAAGGGTATAGGATGGTTTCTCGCCTGCGAGGCGGTGATCATGTTCCTGATCCTCGCTTTCCCGCAAATCTCGCTGTGGTTGCCGAATTCGATGAATTAGGCTTCGGCGATTCATGACGATTTGCAGAGTTGTAAAGGCAAATGGCCGCCCGAGAGGCGGCCATTTCCTGTCTGGTTAAGTGTTCTTAGTTGTTTTGTGGCGATTAGGTGCCCTCTAGGGTCGGCCTTGCATTGTTCTCGACGCTGATCGGAATCCGAAAACACCAGTACGCTTTCAGTAATCCGTTAAGAGGCCGGTCATCGCACTGCTTTGCGGAAGGCTCACGAGAGGGTGAGTTCGCCGCAGAGAGGCTGTTGAAGCTTCTCGAGCCGGGCGGGGAAATCGCAGGTTTCGGCAAGCACATAGGCGAGTTTCGCATAGGCGGCCTCGATGGTGATGTCGCGGCCGTCGACGACGTTGAATTCGGTCAGCATCTCTCCGGCGGAATAAGTGCCAAGCGCTAGGCCGCCCTCGGGGCACTGGCTGACGGCGACGACCGGGCATTGCCGCTCCCAGGCCGTTGCGAGCGCCTGGCGCAGGCCTTCCAATTGGGGGACAGTGCCGGAGCCGTAGCAGCGGAGCACGATACCATCGCAAAGCGCAGCCGCATGACGAACCAAGGTGTCGGACATGCCGGGTGCGACGGCCAGGACGGCGATGTCCGCGACCGCCGGGCTGTGCAGCTGAAGAGTTGAGCCGGGCCGGCGTGGCGCAACGTCGCTTGGATCGGCGGCGAAGGCGTCGAGATTGCGCGAGTGGGTCTTGCGGGTGCGCGCGCCGTGCAGCAACCGGCCGGCAAACTGGACCCGGACGCCGGGCGGCGCGGTGCCGGCCTGCTTCATAGCATCTCTCAAATTGCGGGGACCGTCGCTTCCCTCGACCGTCAGCGGCAACATCGATCCGGTGAGGATCACCGGTTTCACGAGTCCTTCGAGCGCATAGCAAAGCGCAGCGGAGGTGTAGGCAAGCGTGTCGGTGCCATGGGTAACGACGAAAGCGTCATAGCGGTCGTGCTCTGCATGGACGATTCGGGCTATGCGGTCCCAATCTTCGGGGGTGGCGTTAGCACTGTCGATCAGCGGCTCGAGCAGCCGGATATCCACCGGCGGTAGCTCACCGCTCGCGATATGATCGCGGATGTGATCCTCGACGACGCCAGGCGCGGGCGCAAAGCCGGTCGATGTTTGTATCATGCCGATCGTGCCGCCGGCGTGGATGAGAAGGAGGGTCATTTGCGCAATCCAGAAAGACGCCCGTTTGTCGCCCGTTTCCTTTCATTCGGCAACGCCCCGGCGGTCAGCTGGTTTCCAAACCGGTTGCCGGGTTTCCAATTCATGTTCTCAGTTTATTGAGTCGTAGAGGCTTTAAATCAAGATAACTATCTGAATAAAAATAATAATATCGAATTGGCACATAGGTTGCGTTTGGTTCCTCCGGAAGAGGGCGCGTTATGCGTCGACGATCGGAGGAGTGACCAAACATGACCGAAACCTTTTATGAGGTCATGCGCCGGCAGGGGATCACCCGGCGCAGCTTTCTGAAATTCTGCAGTCTGACGGCGGCTTCGCTGGGGCTTGGTCCCACATTTGCGCCGCAGATCGCCCATGCGATGGAAACCAAGCCGCGCATTCCGGTTCTATGGCTGCACGGGCTCGAATGCACCTGCTGTTCGGAGAGCTTCATTCGGTCGGCGCATCCGCTGGCCAAGGACGTGATCCTGTCGATGATCTCGCTCGACTATGACGACACGATCATGGCGGCGGCCGGCCAGCAGGCCGAGGCGATCATCGAAGAGACGATCGAGAAATATGACGGCAATTATATCCTCGCCTGCGAGGGCAATCCGCCGCTGAACCAGGAAGGCATGTCCTGCATCATCGGCGGCCGGCCCTATCTGGAACAGCTGAAACATGCGGCCGACCACTGCAAGGCCATCATTTCCTGGGGCTCGTGCGCGTCGTGGGGTTGCGTGCAGGCGGCAAGGCCGAACCCGACCCAGGCGACCCCCATTCACAAGGTGCCCGGGCTGGCGCCAAAGCCGATCATCAAGGTGCCCGGCTGCCCGCCGATCGCCGAGGTGATGACCGCGGTGATCACGTATATCCTGACCTTCGAGCGGTTTCCGGAACTCGACCGGCAGGGCCGGCCGAAGATGTTCTATTCGCAGCGCATCCACGACAAGTGCTATCGTCGGCCGCATTTCGACGCCGGCCAGTTCGTCGAGCATTTCGACGACGAGGGCGCGCGGAAGGGCTACTGCCTCTACAAGGTGGGTTGCAAGGGGCCGACCACCTACAATGCCTGTTCGACTGTGCGCTGGACCGGCGGCCTGTCCTTCCCGATCCAGTCCGGCCACGGCTGCTTCGGCTGCTCGGAAGACGGCTTCTGGGACAAGGGGTCATTCTACGACCGTCTGACCGACATTCATGGCTTCGGCATCGAGGCCGATGCGGACAAGATCGGCGGCACCGCCGCAGCGGTCGTCGGCGTGGCCGCCGCCGCGCATGCCGGGGTCAGCGCCATCAAGCGCGCCCGCCAAAAGGGAGGGGAAAACTGATGGCTACAATGCAGACACCCAACGGCTTCAATCTCGACACATCCGGCCAGCGCGTCGTCGTCGATCCGGTTACCCGGATCGAGGGGCACATGCGTTGCGAGGTCAATGTCGACGAGAATAACATTATACGCAACGCGGTCTCGACCGGCACGATGTGGCGCGGTCTGGAGGTGATCCTGAAGGGTCGCGACCCGCGTGACGCCTGGGCGTTCACTCAGCGCATCTGCGGGGTGTGCACGGGCACGCATGCGCTGACCTCTGTGCGCGCCGTAGAGGACGCGCTCGGGATCGACATTCCCGAGAACGCAAACTCGATCCGAAACATCATGCAGCTTTCGCTGCAGATCCATGACCACCTCGTGCATTTCTATCATCTGCACGCGCTGGATTGGGTGAATCCCGTCAATGCGTTGAAGGCGGATCCGAAAGCGACGTCCGAATTGCAGCAGACGGTCTCGCCGAGCCATCCGAAGTCATCGCCTGGTTATTTCCGCGACATCCAGAGCCGCCTGAAAAAGTTCGTCGAATCCGGTCAGCTTGGTCCGTTCAAGAACGGATACTGGACGAACCCGGCCTATCTGCTGCCGCCGGAAGCGGACCTGATGGCGGTGACGCATTATCTGGAGGCGCTCGATTTCCAGAAGGAGATCATGACGACGCGCACGATCTTCGGCGGCAAGGACATTCACCCGAACTGGCTTGTCGGCGGTGTGCCCTGCGCGATCAATATCGACGGGGAACTCGCCGCGGGCGCGCCCGTTAACATGGATCGCCTGAACTATGTGAAGGGCGTTATCGATCGTACGCTTGAATTCGTGAAGAACGTCTACATTCCGGACATTCTGGCAATCGGCGGGCTCTACAAGGGATGGCTCTATGGCGGGGGGCTATCGAGCACGAGCGTGCTCGCCTATGGCGATATTCCGGACAGGGCCAACGACTACTCGCCAGGCAATTTGATGATGCCGCGCGGGGCCATCATCAACGGCAAGCTCGAAGAGGTCCACGAGGTCGATCTCCGCGACCCGGAGCAGATCCAGGAATTCGTCCCGCACAGCTGGTACGCCTATCCGGACGAAAAGAAGGGCCTGCACCCGTGGGACGGCATTACCGAGCCGAACTACGTTCTCGGTGCGAACGCCAAGGGCACGAGCACGAACATAATCGAGCTCGACGAGGCCGCGAAGTATTCATGGATCAAGGCACCGCGCTGGCGCGGCCATGCGATGGAGGTCGGGCCGCTTGCCCGCTACATCGTCGGCTACGCGCAAGGCCATGAATATTTCACAGATCAGATCAACCGCACGCTGAGGACCCTCGACGTGCCGGTCGACGCCTTGTTCTCGACGCTCGGGCGGACGGCCGCGCGCGCGCTGGAGGCGGAATGGGCGGCCGATATGCAGGTCTATTTCTTCGACAAGCTGATCGCCAACATCAAGGCGGGCGATACGGCGACGGCGAATGTCGAGAAGTTCGATCCGCAGACCTGGCCGACCGAGGTCAAGGGCGTCGGTTTCACCGAGGCTCCGCGCGGGGCGCTGGCGCACTGGATCCGGATCAAGGACACCAAGATCGACAATTACCAATGCGTCGTTCCGACCACCTGGAACGGGTCGCCGCGCGACAATGAAGGCAATATCGGCGCCTTCGAGGCGTCGCTGATGAACACGAAGATGGAGCGTCCGGAGGAGCCGGTGGAAATCCTGCGCACGCTGCATTCCTTCGACCCGTGCCTCGCCTGCTCGACCCATGTGATGGGTCCGGACGGCCAGGAGATGGCCGAGATCAAGGTGCGCTAGGGGAGGGCATGATCATGAGTGCAGATGTTGCTTCGAGCCACTCCGAGGAGGCGGTCTATGTCTACCAGGCACCGGTGCGGCTTTGGCACTGGGCCAATGCCGGATCGATCCTCGTGCTGGCCATCACCGGCTATTTCATCGGATCGCCGCCGCCGGCTGTCGGCGGCGAGGCGAGCGCGTCCTTCCTGTTCGGCTGGATCCGCTATCTCCATTTTGCCGCGGCCTATATCCTGATCATCGGCTTCGTCTTCCGCGTTTACTGGGCCTTTGTCGGCAACACGCATGCGCGACAGATCTTCCTGCCGCCGGTCTGGCGCGGTTCGTTCTGGAAGGAATTGTTCCACGAACTGACGTGGTACGCGATGATCGCCAAGGAGCCGCTGAAATATTCCGGGCACAACCCGCTGGCGACGCTGACCATGCATGTGATGTTCGTCTGGGGCATCGTCTTCATGATCTGTACCGGCCTGGCGCTCTATGGCGAAGGTGCCGGGATGGGCTCGTGGCAATACGATCTCTTCTCTTCCTGGATCATCCCGCTCTTCGGGCAGAGCCAGGACGTGCACAGCTGGCACCATCTGGGCATGTGGCTGATCGTCTGCTTCGCGATCGTCCATATCTATGCGGCGGTCCGGGAGGATATCATGTCGCGGCAATCGATCATGTCGTCGATGTTTTCCGGCTGGCGCACCTTCAGGGACGGCAGGCCGGCGGATGACGGACACTGATCCTTCCTGTCTTGCCACCCCAACGAAAACGGGGCCTTCGGGCCCCGTTTTCGTTGGGGTGGCAAGCGGCGGTTTGCAGGCTGGCAGGACGCTTTTCATGGCGAGAATGCTGCCGGCATTCAGGTGCAAACTTTCTTTCCATATTACGTCTTTACTGGAATATATCTTTTCAAGTGCGGAAATTGACGGGCCGTCTTTTGTCCGGAAATCCGGGCGGTCTCGCTTGTTTTCACGTTTGGCATGCCACTTGCGATCGACTTCAGATCGGGAGGCCCGAAAGGGCAAGGAATATGGGAGGAGACGCGCATGCGGTCGCGCGGCACCACTGTGCTCATTCTTGGCATCGGCAATCTGCTGTGGGCCGATGAGGGTTTCGGCGTGCGCGCGGTCGAGGAACTGCACCGCGCCTATGAATTCGATGACGATGTGCGCGTGATGGATGGCGGCACGCAGGGCATCTACCTCGTCCAGCATGTTCGCGAGGCCGATATCCTGATTGTGTTCGACGCGGTCGATTACGGCCTGCCGCCGGGCACGCTGAAGCGCGTCGAGGGCGACGAGGTGCCGAAATTCATGGGCGCCAAGAAGATCTCGCTACACCAGACCGGTTTCCAGGAAGTCCTCGCCATGGCGGAGATGATGGGGGACTACCCCAAACATCTTCTCCTGATCGGCGTCCAGCCGGTGGAACTGGAAGATTATGGCGGCAGCCTGCGGCCCGAGGTGCGGGCGCAGATCACCCCTTCGATCGAAATGGCACTGGAGTTTCTTGCTGAGCATGGCGTCGAGGCAAGGCCAAGGACCGAGCCGCTCGGAGAGGACGACACGATAGCGTCTCTGGAAATGACGCTTGGCCGATACGAAGCCGGCCGACCCGACGAGCGAAACGCGTTCCGGCATGGCGATGCACGCGTGCTGGCATCGGAGGAATGGCGCGGTCCGGAGGATTTCGAGGCCGAGATCGAACGTCTCGTCAAGACGAGGGCGACCTGATGTGTCTCGGAGTTCCGATGCAGGTGGTCGAACCCGGCGCGATCCGGGCGCTATGCCGGGCGCGCGACGGCGACCACGAGATCGACATGAGCCTCGTCGGCGAGATTCCCGAGGGCACCTGGGTCATGGTGTTTCTCGGCGCTGCCCGCGAGGTGATTTCCGAAGAGACCGCCCACCGCTCCGCGGATGCGATCGAGGCTCTGGAAATGGCGATGCGAGGCGAGAGCGGTTTTGACCACCTCTTTGCTGACCTCATCGATCGCGAACCGGAATTGCCCGAGTTCCTGCGCCCCGCGGCGTCGAACGACAATTGAAAAGGAGACCCTGATGTTCTCGCCACTTCTGCAATCCATCATCGACCGGGAAGGTATCGCGGTGGTCACCGACGAAGACCTCGAAGCCGTTACCAGCGAACTGCCGTTTACCATGCTGTTCGTCGCGGGCGACGCGGAGCGGATCGCCGAAAGCAACGATGTCGCCGTCGTGGTGCCGGAGCTCGCCCGGGCGCTCGGCAGTGCCGTCACGCCGCTGGTCGCCGCCCGCGCAAGCGAGCGAGACATCCAGCGGCGCTACCGCTTCAACGCGTTCCCGGCGCTGATATTCCTGCGCAACGGCGAATATCTTGGCGTCATTCAGCGCATCCAGGACTGGACGGACTATCTTCGCGTTATTCCCGAAATCCTGTCGCGCGAACCGAGCGATCCGCCGCGGTTCGAATTGCCCGAAGGCTGCAGCGCACCGCAGCCGAGCCTGATCCACTGACAGCCCGATTCGAGGAGACAATAATGAACGATACGCTTTCATCCCTCGTCGGTCCCGGTTCGCAGCCCGGTGAAGAAGACGGGGCGGCGCTAGACTACATGCGCATGCCCTCGGGCATGATGACATTCTCGACGCCGAACCTGCCCGAATCCGAGGACGCGCAAGGCTATCGGGACGGCAAGGCGGCTCTCGAACAGGTGCTTGCCATCCTGAAGTCCGGCGACAAGCGCGGAAGCATCGATCTCGGCGGACTGGATGCGGCCAATCGCGATTTCGTAGAGCAGGTCCTCGGCGAAGGCGAAGTCTCGGTGATCGCCGGTGCGCGTGCGCAAGCGCAGGAAGCGGTGCTGGCCGGCGTGTGGCGGGTGCGGGAGACGGCGCATGACGGCGCGGTGACGCGAGACTATGTCGAAGTCGGCGCATTTCCGACGAACATCCTTGCCGGCGCTTTCGAGGGCGCGCGCAATGCCGTGCCGGTCGCTGACAGCTTCGGCCCGAACATCTTCAACGCTCCGCCGCTGCTGCCCGAAATCAACGATCATCTCGACAAGGCAAACGGGGTTGCGCATGCGATCAATTTGTCGCTGCTGCCACATACGGAGGAAGACCTTCTTTTCCTGAACGACATTCTCGGGCGTGGCGAACTGACTATCCTTTCGCGCGGATATGGCAATTGCCGCATCACCGCCACGGCGACGCGCAAAGTCTGGTGGGTCCAGTTCTACAATTCGCAGGACACAATGATTCTCAACACGATCGAGATAGCGTCGGTTCCCGAGGTGGCGTGCGCGTCGGATGAAGATCTCGTCGATTCCTCCGAACGGCTCGACGAGATCCTGGAGATCTACCGATGAGCGATCATTTCTTCGCGGGTTCCTATGGCGGAGACGCAGCGAAGATCGGGCCGACAACCCGGCTCGAATGCAAGATCTGCTGGCATGTCTACGATCCTGCGCTGGGCGATGCCTATTGGCAGATACTGCCCGGCGTGGCTTTCGCGGATTTGCCGGATCACTGGACATGTCCCGAATGCGATAGCGGCAAGGCCGGGTTCATGGTCGTCGAGGAGGGCTGATTGGACGAGCGCGCCGACATGGCTGGCAGGCTCGAAGCCTGTTTCGCGGAGATCGCGGCGACCCGCATGGAGGGCGTGCCGATCCTCAATCACGCGCTGTCCGTGCAGGCCGTCGGCGGCCGGGACTGGAACGATGGCTGGCTCTGCGTGCTGATAACGCCGTGGTTCATGAATTTGATGTTCCTGTCGGAACAGAGCGGGGACCACGTCGCGGCGATCGGTACGAAGCGGAATTTCGCTTTTCCCGCCGGCCAGTTCGAGTTCATCGCCGGCCACGAAGATCGCCTCGGACTTTACTGGATGTGTTCCCTGTTCTCGCCTGTCTTCGAGTTTCCGGACCAGGAAGCGGCCGAGGCGACGGCGCTTGCGGCGATCGACGCACTTTTCGAGACGGATGGCGAAACAGACAGCAGCGAAAACGCGATGGCGCGGATGTGGCGCGGAGAAACGCCAGAGAACCTGCCGGCGGCGGAGGCTGAGGACAGCGAGGACGACAGTGTCGAAATCGCCGCTCCGCGCGACGTTAGCCGGCGGTCGTTTCTGCGCGGCGGACTGCCGGAGGAACGGCCATGATTTCCGAAGGGAGAGTCGAAATCACGCTCCCGAGGGGACGCGTCGCAACCATGCGCTACGATCGTCCGGTCGATGTCACGCCGGTGCTGAAGGGGCAAGCGCCGGAAGAGGTCATGCCGCTGGTCTCGGCAATCTATGGCGTTTGCGCCAATGCCCAGGCCCATGCGGCCGTGCTGGCGCTGGAAGCCGCTAGCGGATCGGCGGCCGATGCGAGCACTCAACGCGCGCGGGCGCTGGTCACCTGCATGGAGAATCTGCGCGAAAACGTTCTGCGGATCGCGCTTGAATGGCCGAAGCTCATAGGCGGCGAGCCGGAAGGCCCAGCGGTCCGCCCTGCCATCTCCTTTCTTCCGCGCATTCGGCTTGCGATGTTCGACGGAACGGACCCGTTCGCTCTCGATGCCGCCGCAAGAATGAACGGTCAGGCTGCGCTGGACGTGATTGCCGATGCCGAGCGCCTGCTGGAGAAGGAGATTTTCGGCGAACCGCTTGATTACTGGCTCAGCCGGCGAGGGCATGTCGGTCATATCGACTGGTGCGTGTCTTCGAAGAGCCCGGCGGCCCGCCTCATCGCGCATCTCGCCGATTGCGGCTGGATGCACCGTGCCGATATCGATTGCGGCTCTATCGAACTGCCCGGTGCGAATGCCGTCGCGCTTTGGCCGAGGCAGTTGGCGCGAGCGGGCGGATTGGCGCCTTTCTCGACCGACGCCGCAGTACCCGAGACAACGCTTTTTTCGCGCCGCGCACGCGACGGCGTGGTCGCGAGCCTCAACAATGCCGGGTTGGGCGCGCGGTTTCTTGCCCGGCTGGCCGAGCTCGCGCGGCTTCCCGGCGAAATGCGATCGGTCCTGGAAGGCGGTGCCGAACCGAAATCCGTTTCCGAATATGCGGAGGGCGCAGGAATCGGTATCGTCGAAGCGGCCCGGGGGTTGCTCCTTCATGTGGTACGGCTCCACAATGGCCATGTAGACAGGTACAGGATCGTCTCGCCGACAGACTGGAATTTCGACCGGCAGGGGATCGCGGTGCGGTGTCTGGCAACGCTGGACGGGCATCACGACGAGGACGAACGGCTTGCGCTGGCGCATTTGATCGTCAATGCCATCGATCCCTGTGTCGCCTATGAGGTGAGGGCCGGCTGATGCACGAGATGTCGATCTGCGAGGGTATTCTGGACGTCCTGAAAGAGCAGGCGCGTGCGCAGAATTTCGATACGGTAAAACGTGTCTGCCTGGAGATTGGTCCGTTGTCTGGTGTCGAAATCGACGCGCTGAAATTCGGGTTCGATGTGGTGATGCGCGACTCGATTGCCGATGGCGCGACGCTCGATATCATCGAGACGGAAGGGAAGGCCTGGTGCTTTTCCTGCGGAACCGCGATCGTGATCGGAGAGCGTTACGATCCGTGCCCGAAATGCGGATCGCACCAGTTGCAGGTGACGGGCGGCGAAGAATTGCGGATCAAGGAACTGGAGGTGAACTGATGTGCACTGTTTGCGGATGCGGCGAAGGCGAGGTCCGGGTCGAAGGCAAGGACAAGGCGCATGGCCATCACCATCATGATCATGGCCACCATCATCATGACCATGACCACGGCCATCATCACCATCATGGCGAGGACGGGTCGCTGCACTACGGCGCCGGGGAAGCGGGCGGGTCCGTGCCGGGGATGAGCCAGGGGCGCATGATCCAGCTCGAGCACGATATCCTTGCCAAGAACAATGCCTATGCGGCTGAAAACAGGAGCTTTTTCGCCGGTCATGGCATTCTCGCCCTGAATCTCGTGTCGAGCCCGGGATCAGGAAAGACCTCGCTGCTCGTCAAGACCATCGAGATGCTCGGCGACAGGCTAAAAAGCTATGTGGTGGAGGGCGATCAGCAAACGGCCAATGACGCGGAACGCATCCGCGCTACCGGCGCGCCGGCGATCCAAATCAACACCGGCAAAGGATGCCATCTCGACGGCCAAATGGTCGGCCATGCGGTCGAGCATCTGACGCCATCCGACGGTTCGGTCGTGTTCATCGAGAATGTCGGCAACCTCGTCTGTCCGGCAGCCTTCGATCTCGGCGAGGCGCACAAGGTGGCGATCCTGTCGGTCACCGAAGGCGAAGACAAGCCGATTAAATATCCCGACATGTTCGCGGCTTCCGACCTTGTCCTCGTCAACAAGATCGATCTACTGCCGCATCTCGACTTCGACGTGGAGGAGGCGATTTCCAATGCGCGAAAGGTCAATCCGGCGATCAAGGTGCTGAAAGTCTCTGCGCGAACCGGCGAGGGGATGGACGCCTGGCTTGTGTGGATCATGGCTGCGCGCGGAATGGTCCTCGCCGGTCATCCGTTCGGAACGGCGGCGGAATAGGAGAGGTATCATGTGTCTGGCGATTCCTGCGATCGTGACGGCGCTCGAAGATGACGACATGGCGGTCGTCGCGCTGGAGGGCATCAAGAAACGCATTTCGGTGGCGCTGCTCGACGAGATCGAAGTCGGCGACTACGTGCTCGTCCATGTCGGCTATGCGCTGCACAAGGTCAGCCCCGAGGAGGCGGAGCGCACCCTGCAGTTGATGGCCGAGGCGGGCATCCTGAAGGAGGAACTGGAAGAAATTTCGGGAGGTGCCGCATGAAATACGTCGACGAGTTTCGGGCCGGCGATCTCGCCGAAAAGCTCGCGAGGCAGATCGCCAGCGAGGCGAGTGCGGACCGGACCTATCACTTCATGGAGTTCTGCGGCGGGCACACGCATGCGATCTTCCGCTATGGCGTGCAGGACCTGATGCCGGAGAATGTGCATTTCGTGCACGGTCCGGGTTGTCCGGTCTGTGTACTGCCGGTTCGCCGCCTCGATGACGCGGTGGAGCTTGCCGAGAAACACGGCGCGATCCTGTGCTCCTACGGCGACATGATGCGCGTGCCGGGCACGAAGCAACGCTCGCTGATCAAGGCCAAGGCCGACGGCGCGGACATCCGCATGGTCTATTCGACGCTGGATGCGCTGAAGATCGCGCGCGACAATCCGGACCGGCAGGTCGTGTTCTTCGCCATCGGCTTCGAGACGACCACGCCACCGACCGCGGTCGCGATCAAGCAGGCGGAGGCCGAAGGGCTGGAGAACTTCTCGGTCTTCTGCAACCACGTCCTGACCCCGCCGGCAATCGGCCACATCCTCGATTCCGATGATTTCGCACCTGGCGGTCCGGCCAAGATCGATGGCTTCCTGGGGCCGTCCCATGTCAGCGCTGTGATCGGTTCGAAGCCCTATGAGGCGGCGGCCGAGAAATACCAGAAGCCCGTGGTCATCGCCGGATTCGAACCGCTCGACGTCATGCAATCGGTTCTGATGCTGATCCGGCAGGTCAATGAGGGCCGGGCCGAGGTCGAAAACGAATATACCCGCGTGGTTACGCGCGAAGGCAACCGAAAGGCACAGGCGCTGACCGGCGAGGTGCTGGAACTGCGCGAAAGCTTCGAATGGCGCGGACTGGGCTCGGTGCCCCATAGCGCGCTGCGCATCCGCGATGCCTATGCTTTCTTCGATGCCGAGAAGCGGTTCACGGTTTCCGAGAAGCAGTCGCGCGAGACCAAGTCCTGCGAATGCCCGGCGATCCTGCGCGGGGTGAAGAAACCGACGGACTGCAAGCTGTTCGGCACGGTCTGCACGCCGGAAAATCCGATGGGTTCCTGCATGGTCTCCTCCGAGGGCGCGTGCGCTGCCTACTGGACCTATGGGCGCTTCCGGGATCCGGCGCGGCAAAAGGCGGACGCGGCATGAACATGGTCGACAAGGGCGTCTCTATCCGCGCGGGAAGCGTGGACATGACGCATGGCGGCGGCGGGCGTGCGATGGCGGAACTGATCGCCGACCTGTTCCAGCGCCATCTGGGAAACCCGATCCTCGCCCAGGGCAATGACGGGGCGCTGCTTGAGCCGCAGAACGGCCGGCTGGTCATGTCGACCGACGGGCACGTGATCTCGCCGCTGTTCTTTCCCGGCGGCGATATCGGCTCCTTGTCGGTGCATGGCACGCTCAATGATGTCGCGATGACTGGCGCACGGCCGCTCTATCTGACTGCCGGCTTCATTCTGGAGGAAGGCTTTCCGCTGGCCGATCTCGAGCGCATCGTCATGTCGATGGCGCGGGCCGCGAAGGAGGCGGGCGTGCCGATCGTCACCGGCGACACCAAGGTCGTCGAGAAGGGCAAGGGCGACGGCGTCTTTATCACGACGACCGGCCTCGGCGTCGTGCCGGACGGCGTGCATGTGTCGGTGGAGTGCGCGAAACCGGGGCAGGCGGTTCTCCTGTCGGGCTCCATCGGCGATCATGGTGTCGCGATCCTGTCAAAACGAGAGAGCCTCGAATTCGAGACCGAAATCCGCTCCGATTCCGCGGCGTTGCATGGAATGGTAGCGGCGATGGTCGAGGCCGTGCCGGGGATCGCGGTCCTTCGCGACCCGACACGCGGCGGGCTGGCCGCGACGCTGAACGAGATCGCGCGCACGGCCAATGTCGGCATGATGCTGGACGAGGCGATGATCCCGATGAAGCCCGATGTCGCGGCGGCCTGCGAACTGCTCGGCCTCGATCCGCTCTATGTGGCCAATGAAGGCAAGCTGGTCTGCCTCTGCGATGCCGGAGATGCCGATGTCCTGCTGGAGGTGATGCGGGCCCATCCGCTGGGAGGCGACGCGGCGCGGATCGGCACCGTGATCGATGACGACGTCAATCTGATCCAGATGAAGACCGGCTTCGGCGGTACGCGCGTGGTCGACTGGCTGGCCGGCGAGCAATTGCCGAGGATCTGCTGAGCCATGGGAATTTCGTTGCGGAGGAGGGCCGCATCATGACCGAAGCGTCATTGCCGACGATCCTGGTGGTCGACGACGAGATCCGTTCGCTGGAGTCGCTTGAGCGCATCCTGGACGAGGAATTCGATGTCAGGACCGCGTCGACCATCGCCGAGGCGGAGGCGGTTCTGGAAAGCGAATGGGTGCAGGTGGTTCTGTGCGACCAGCGCATGCCCGACCAGACCGGCGTCGAGTTCCTGAAATCGGTGCGCACGCGCTGGCCGGACATCATCCGGATGATCGTCTCGGGCTATACGGATGCGCATGACATCATCGACGGCATCAATGAGGCCGGCATCTTCCAGTACATCACCAAGCCCTGGCACCCGGAAGGGCTGATCCTGACGCTGAAGACGGCGTGCCGGCTCTACGAGCTTCAGCGCGAGAATGAATTGCTGGCGATCGAACTGAAGATGTCGCCGTCGGAGGCGAGCCGCAAGGTCAGCGACCGGCGTGAGAAGCTCCGGCGGGACTATGATTTCGACGACGGGATCGTTCGGGGCCGGGACAGCCCGATGAATGCGGTCTGTTCGACGCTGAGGCAGGTCGCGCCCTATGACGTGCCGGTGCTGCTGTCTGGCTCCTCGGGAACCGGCAAGGAACTGGCGGCGCGGGCGCTGCATTACGGATCGTTGCGCTGGAACAAGCCCTTCGTCGTGGAGAATTGCGGCGCGCTGCCGGACGAGTTGCTGGAAAGCGAGTTGTTCGGCCACAAGCGCGGCGCCTTTACCGGCGCGGTCGAGGACCATATGGGACTGTTCGAGCGGGCCAATGGCGGCTCGGTGTTTCTCGACGAGATCGGCGAAGTGTCGCCGGCGTTCCAGGTGAAGCTTCTGCGCGTGTTGCAGGAGGGCGAGATCCGCCCGGTGGGCAGCACCAAGACGCGCAAGGTGGATGTGCGCGTGATCGCGGCGACGAACAAGGACCTGGAGGAGGAGGTGCGGGCACGGCGCTTTCGTGCCGACCTTTATTACCGGCTCGCCGGCATGGTGATCCGTATACCCGACCTCAGGGACCGGCGCGGCGACATACCGGTGCTTGCCCGGGCGCTGCTTGCGCGAGCGGCCGACCATCTCGGCAAGCAGGTGACCGGCTTTACCGACGAGGCCGTCGACTGCATGCGCAATTATGGCTGGCCGGGCAATGGGCGCGAGATGCAAAACGAGATCCAGCAGATGCTGGTGATGGGGCCGGAAGGCCAGGCGCTTGGCGCGGAGCTGTTGTCGCGTCATATTCTGCGGGCAGACCCCGCCGATGCAGATGCCGGAGACGACGCGGCGATCGCGGATATCGAGGGGACGCTGAAGGACCGTATTGAAACGCTGGAGGCCCGCATCATCCGCGAAACGCTGATCCGCCACCGCTGGAACAAGTCCCGCGCCGCGCGCGAACTGGGCCTGTCGCGTGTCGGCCTGCGCTCGAAGCTGGAGCGTTACGGACTTGAAAACGTCAACCCGCATCCGGCGACGCGCCGGGCGGCAGGCTCGACGGCATAGGACGCCATGCTGACCCATTCGCACAAGCTCCGACTTTCGACCGGCGCGCCCTCGCAACCCGGCAGATTGCCGATCGGCGAGGGCGGCGAGGATGTATGGATCGACGTCATCCAGAAGATGGATGAGGTCTATTCGGAGCTGGTCGAATCCCAGACCGAGCTTGAGGAGAAGAACGCGCGGCTCGAGGAGGCGCATGCCTTCATCGGCTCTGTGCTCGCCGCGATGACCGACGTGCTGATCGTGTGCGACACCAAGGGGCAGATCCAGCAGGTCAATCCCGCGCTGGAAGCGACCACCGGCCGGCGCGAGCGCGATCTCGTCGGCCTGCCTGTCACGGACCTCTTCGACGAGGAGAGCAGGGCCGCTGTCGCCGGATTGCTGCCGGAACTCAAGGAAGGCCGGATCGTCGCGCAGCGCGATCTGTCTCTGGGGGCCTCCGACCCTCAAAAGGCGCTGATCTCGGTCAATTGCACGCCGCGATGCGACCATCGTGGCCGCCTTGTCGGCATGGTGCTGGTCGGGCGGCCTATCGGTGAATTGCAGCGCGCCTATCGCGAACTCGACAGCGCCCACCAGAAACTGACGCAAACCCAGCAGCGCATGATGGTGTCGGAAAAGATGGCGGCGCTCGGACGTCTTGTCGCCGGCGTCGCCCATGAGCTTAACAACCCGATCAGCTTCGTCTTCGGTAACATGTATGCGCTGAAGCGCTATGGCGCGGCGATTACCGAATATCTTTCGGCCTGTGACGGATCGGGCGGCAATCCCGCCGAAATGGACGCGTTGCGCAAGAGCCTCAAGATCGACCGCGTCTTGCAGGACATCGGCCCGCTGGTCGACGGCACGCTGGAAGGCGCGGAACGGGTTCGCGATATCGTCCAGGATCTCAGGCGGTTTTCCTCCAACCAGGAGGAGACGGCCGAAAGCTTCAACATCACGCGGCTGGTGCGCACGGCGGCCGACTGGGTGATCAAGACCCAGCGCGTCAAGCCCGCCGTCCGGCTCGATATTCCCGACAAGCTCGAACTGCGCGGGCGAAAAGGGCAGTTGCACCAGATCATCGTCAATCTTGTGCAAAACGCGGCGGATGTGCTGGAAGGCGAACCGAAGGGTGAGATCGTGGTCACCGGAGAGCGGGTTGGCGGAGACGTCGTCATCCGCGTCGCCGACAACGGGCCGGGCATTCCGCTCGAACGCATCGACAAGATTTTCGAACCGTTCTTTACGACCAAGCCGATCGGGGCGGGGACCGGGCTCGGTCTCTATGTCTCCTACAACATGGCGATGAAGCAGGGCGGCGACCTTACGGCGGCCAACCGGCCGGAAGGCGGCGCAGAGTTCACTGTAAGAGTACCGGCCGATGACGCGTCCGCTGCCTGAACGTCGGCGCCCCTTGCGTCTTTTCTGGATGCAGTCCGGCGGATGCGGCGGCTGTACGCTGTCGCTGATCGGCGCGGAGGGCCCCGACCTGCTGGCGACCTTCGAAGCGGCCAATATCGAGGTGCTGTGGCATCCCTCGCTGAGCGAACAGAGCGGCCGCGCCGTGATCGACATCATGGAGCGGATCATCGGTGGCGAGGAGACGCTCGACATCCTTTGCCTGGAAGGCTCGATCATGCGCGGGCCGAACGGGACCGGACGCTTCCACATGATGGCGGGGACGGACCGGCCGGTGATGGACTGGATTTCGGATCTCGCGGCAAAGGCCGGCCATGTGGTCGCGGTCGGAAGCTGCGCCGCCTATGGCGGCATCACCGCAGCCGGCGCGAACGAAGTCGAAGCCTGCGGTCTCTCCTATGACGGACAGAAGGAGGGGGGGCTGCTCGGGACGGATTTCCGATCGCAATCCGGCATGCCGGTGATCAATGTCGCCGGTTGTCCCATCCATCCGGGCTGGCTGACCGAAATGCTGCACATGATCGCAGCGGGGCGCTTCGGCACGAGCGAGATCGACGAGTGGGAGCGGCCGCTTTCCTACACGATGCATCTTGTCCATCACGGCTGCGCGCGTAACGAGTTCTACGAGTTCAAGGCAAGCGCGGAAAAGCTCTGCGACCTCGGCTGCATGATGGAAAATCTGGGCTGCAAGGGCACCCAGGCGCGCGCGGACTGCAACATGCGGGCCTGGAACGGCTCCGGTTCCTGCCTCGATGGTGGCTATCCCTGCATCAATTGCACGGCGCCGGGCTTCGAGGAGCCCGGCCACTCCTTCACGCTGACCCCGAAGATATCGGGCATACCGGTGGGGCTGCCGACCGACATGCCGAAGGCCTGGTTCGTGGCCCTGGCTTCACTCTCGAAGGCGGCGACGCCGCCTCGGCTGAAGGAAAACGCGGTCGCAGACCATTTGACGAGGCCGCCGGCCGACCGGCAGAAGAAGACGCGATGACGAGGCTCATCGTCGGCCCGTTCAATCGCGTCGAAGGCGATCTCGAGGTCAAGCTCGATATCGAGGACGGGCGGGTTGAGACGGCGCGCGTTAACTCGCCGCTTTATCGCGGGTTCGAGCGGATATTGACCGGCAAACCGCCGGCGGACGCTCTCGTTTATGCTCCGCGCATCTGCGGTATCTGCTCAGTGTCGCAGTCGGTCGCGGCGGCGAAAGCGCTGGCCGAAGCGCAGGGTGTCGTCATGCCGCCGAACGGGGAACTGGCAGTCGACCTGGTGCATGCAACCGAGAATGTTGCCGACCATCTGACGCATTTCTACCTTTTCTTCATGCCGGACTTCGCCCGCGACGTGTATCGCGACGAGGCCTGGCATTTGGCGGCGCATGAGCGGTTCGTGGCTCTGAAAGGGACTGCGTCGCAGGACATTTTGCCGGCGCGCGCCCAGTTCATGCATCTGATGGGTATCCTTGCCGGCAAGTGGCCGCATACGCTCTCGGTCCAGCCCGGCGGTTCGACGCGCGCGGTCAGTTCCGGAGAGGTCGCGCGAATGGCGGCGATCCTGTCGTCGTTTCGACGGTTTCTTGAAAGAACCTTGTTCGGCGACAGTCTTGAACGGATCGCGTCGCTTTCCTCGGCTGCGGAGCTGGAGGCGTGGGCCTCCGAAAAGCGCCCTGAATCCAGCGATTTCCGGCATTTCCTGTCCTTGTCGGAGAAGCTCGGCCTGAACAGACTTGGCCCGTCGAGCGGGGAATTCATGAGCTTCGGAGCCTATGGCGCGGGCGGGCGTCCGCTGTTCGCGCAGGGTGTTTTCAATAACGATGTCGAGGCACTGGACAGTTCGGCGATTGCCGAGGATGTCAGCCATGCCTGGTACAAGGCGAGCGAGGGCGCGATGCCGCCGCTGACAGGCGAGACGTTGCCGGATGTCGAGCGTTCGGACGCCTATAGCTGGTGCAAGGCGCCGCGGCTTGGCGGCGAGATTGCGGAGGTCGGGGCGCTTTCGCGGCAACTGGTCGACGGGCATCCGCTGATCCGCGATCTCGCCGCGCGAGACGGCGGCAATGTTCATGCCCGCGTTGTGGCAAGGCTGCTCGAAGTGGCGTTGGTGACGATCGCCATGGAAGGCTGGGTGGATGGGTTGCGGCCGGGCGAGCGCTTCATCGATCATTCGAAGATGCCGGATGACGGAGAGGGGGCCGGACTGACGGAGGCCGCGCGGGGTTCGCTCGGGCACTGGCTGAAGATCGAAAACGGCAGAATTGCCAACTATCAGATCATCGCGCCGACCACCTGGAACTTCTCACCACGCGACGCGAACGGCATTCCCGGACCGCTTGAGCAGGCGCTGGAGGGCGCACCGGTGAGGCAGGGGGAAACCGAGCCGGTCGCCGTGCAGCATATCGTTCGTTCATTCGATCCGTGCCTGGTCTGCACGGTGCATTGATGACTTCGCCGATCGTCGGGCGACATATCCGCGTTCGTGGCCTCGTACAGGGCGTAGGCTTCCGGCCGCATGTCTGGCGGCTGGCCACCGACGCAGGTCTCTCGGGTCACGTTCTGAACGACGGTGCCGGTGTGGCCATCGAGATCTGGGGTGGTAACGATGCGCTGGACGCATTCCTCGCGCTGCTGGAAACGGAGGCGCCTCCACTGGCGCGCATCGACGCGGTGGAGTGGCAATCCCTAGAAGGGCAGGATCCCGGCGGTAAATTCCGGATCGAAAGGAGCGCCGGTGGGGAAATCTCGACCGGCGTCGTGCCGGATGCTGCGACCTGTCCGGACTGCCTCGCCGAGATATTCGATCCGGACAACCGCCGCTTTGGCTATGCCTTCACCAATTGCACTCATTGCGGGCCGCGGCTCTCCATCGTGCAGTCGATACCGTATGACCGGGCAAAGACATCGATGGCTGTCTTTCCGATGTGCGAGGACTGCACCGGCGAATATGAGGATCCTGCCGACAGACGGTTCCATGCTCAGCCCAATGCGTGTCCAGTCTGCGGGCCGCGATTGTGGCTGGAGGATGGACGCAGCGCCGTGGATTGTGCAGATCCGTTCCTGGAAGTCGCCCGACTTCTGAAAGAAGGCGCGATCGTTGCAATCAAGGGGATCGGCGGGTTTCATCTTGCCTGTGATGCGACGAGCGATGCGACGGTGGCGGAACTGCGCCGACGCAAGCGCCGCGCCGCCAAGCCGCTCGCGGTGATGGCTAAAAACGCGAGTCAAATCCGTCGTTTCTGTTCGACCTCTGAGGAAGAGGAGAATTTGCTTGAAGCGCGGTCCGCGCCGATCGTGCTGTTGCGAAACGGCGGCGAGGCCTTGGCCAAGGGTATCTCGCCCGGTCAGGCGCGAACCGGTTTCATGCTCCCCTATTCGCCGCTCCATCATTTGCTTATGGCGGCGCTCGACAGGCCTATCGTCCTCACTTCCGGTAATCTTTCGGACGAGCCACAGGCTATCGACAACCAAGATGCGCGTGAACGGCTCAAGGGCATCGCCGATTTCTGGTTGATGCATGATCGCGACATCGTCAACCGGCTTGACGACTCCGTACTGCGGGTCGATGCGCCGGGGCCGCAGATCCTGCGCCGCGCGCGGGGGCTGGCACCCGAGCCGCTGCCTCTCGCCGAAGACTTTGACGATGCGCCGCCGGTGCTTGCGATGGGCGGTGAACTGAAGTCGACCTTCTGTTTGTTGAAGGGCGGGCAGGCGATCCTCTCGCAGCATCTGGGTGATCTGGAGGAGTTAGCGACGCATGCGGACTATCGCGATGCCATTCGGCTCTATCGCGATATTTTCCGGTTCGACCCGGGCGTGATCGCGGTCGATATGCACCCGGACTATCTGTCGACGCAGTGGGGCGAGGCGCTTGCGGCGGAAACCGACACAAAGCTGGTGCGAATACAACACCATCATGCGCATCTGGCGAGTTGTCTCGCGGAGCACCGGATCGAGCCGTGCACTGATCTCACTGTGGGCATCGTCATGGACGGGCTTGGGCTTGGGAAGGACGGGACGCTATGGGGCGGGGAGTTTCTACTCGGCGGCTATGGCGGCTTCGAGCGTGCAGGCTATTTCCTTCCCGTTTCGTTGCCGGGCGGGGCGCAGGCGATGCGGGAACCTTGGCGCAACGCGGTAGCGCATCTTGTCGCGGCTTTCGGTGACGAGTGGCGGGAGCGCGTGGCCGTAACGCGTTTCGCTGCGTTGCTTGAAGGAAAACAGATCGGCGTCGTCGAGAAAATGATCGCCAGGGGATTGAACGCGCCGCTTTCGTCATCGGCCGGCCGGCTGTTCGACGCTGTCGCTGCGATGCTCGGTATCTGCGCGGACCGGCAGTACTATGAGGGCCAGGCGGCGATGGAGATGGAGGCTTTGGCCGCAGATTATTTGCCTTCGGCAGGGGCTTATCCCGTCGATTTCGTGGATATGGACGGCAAGATTGTGCTGTCATGGGCGCCCCTTTGGGAGGCGCTGCTGGAAGACCTCGGAAGGGGCATGGAAACAGGCGTCATTGCGGCCCGCTTTCATGCCGGGCTCACTGAGGCACTCGGCGATACGGCGATGCGCGTCGCTCAATCGGCGGGGACGCAACGCATCGTATTATCCGGCGGGGTTATGCAGAACAGGGCTTTGGCCGAGATGCTGAATGTGCGGCTGACGTGCGCCGGTTTCGATGTGCTCGTCCAGTCGCGCGTGCCAGCCAATGATGGAGGGCTGTCGCTCGGTCAGGCCGCAATAGCTGCTATGTCCTAGCGTAGATCGTGGCGCGTCTCAGCCGTAGGTACGTTCCTCGATCGGGATCGTCTCGATGCGGCCCATCAGTTCCTGAAGCATGGATTCCTCGGCCCGATTTAGCTTCGCGCGCGGGTTCCAGACGACATGAACATCAATTTCCGGCATCTTGTCATAGGGGGGCAAGTGCCATAGCAGGCCGGCATCGACGTCGCGCTGTGCGACATGGACTGGCAGGGGCCCAATCCCGATGCCGGCAATGATCATGCGTCTGACTTCTTCCAGATGGCTCGATGTGCCGACAATGTCGTCCCCCATATCGGCTGCGGCACGCATCAGCGTCACCGGCTTGAGGACGTCGTGCAGGCGATCGGTCTCGAAGGAGACCGACGAATGGCCGGCAAGGTCCCGCCGCGTCAAATTGGTCTTGCCGAAAAGCGGATGGGATGGGCCGCAGAACAGGCCAAAGAACTCGCGGTAAAGTCGCCGATATTCGAGCTTCGGGTTACGCTCCTTGACGAGGCAGATGGCGAAGCTCGCGCTGCGCGCTGTTACGGCGGCGATCGCCTCGCGACTGGTATCGACATCGATCGACAGGGTCGCCTTGGGATGACGGGCGTGGAAATGCGTCAGCGCCTCGTCGAAAACCGGGCAGATAACATGGCTGGCGACAGCGATCTTTACATGGCCCTGCACTTCGTCGGTCACTTCGCGCATCAGGGTTGTCAGCCGGAAGATCGATCCCTGGATATCCACGGCTTCGCGATAGAGGAGTTGGCCTGCCTGGGTCAGACCATAATGGCCGGGCGAACGGTCTATCAGCTTTCGGTCCAGCCGGTTCTCAAGCCGTTTGAGTGCGGTGGAGACGGAAGGCTGGGTGAGCCGCAGCTTTTGGGCTGCCTCCGTCACAGACCGTGATTCTGCCAACACGATAAAGGTGCGCAGCAAGTTCCAGTCGAGTTCGCGGACAAGCCGTTCGGAGGGCTGAAGGGGGATCGCGGCGATAGCCATAGCTCAAACCTATAGCGAAAATTCGGATTATCTATTTGATGAATGTGATTCCCGGCGTCAATGTCAAGCCTACCGCATTGGCAAGGGATGATGCATGTCGGTCGAACGCCGCGAGGCCCGCCAACCCTGGATACTTCTTTCGCCGGCAATGGCCGCGATCACGCTGCTTCTCTTCGTCCCGCTTATCTTCATTGTCGTTTATTCGTTCTGGTTGCGTACCGCGACTGGCGCCGACCAGGCTGGCTTCTATCTCAACAACTGGAACGAGGCGCTGACCGACCCGTTCTATCGCGACATTCTGCTCAACACGCTGAAGATCGCTGCGATCACTACCATCGTTTGTGCGTTGATGGGCTATCCAGCCGCCTATTTCATTGCGCGCTCGCGCGGCAACAAGGCGATCCTGCTGCTACTTTTGATGCTGCCGTTCTGGATTTCCTACATCATCCGCACGATGAGCTGGATCAACATTCTCGGCGTCTCAGGCGCAGTGAACTCGATCCTCATCTGGCTCGGCATCATCGATGAACCTTTGCAGATGCTCTACAACGAGACCACGGTCATTCTCGGCCTTGTCCACTTTCTGCTGCCCTTCATGATCCTGAATGTCTTCGTCAGCCTCGACGGTATCGACGAGACGCTGGAGGACGCGGCGAATTCGCTCGGGGCGACGAAATGGCAGGGATTCCTTGAGGTCACGCTGCCGCTGTCCCTGCCGGGACTGGCTGCCGGCGGGCTGCTGTGTTTCGTGCTGGGCGCCGGCACCTACATCACGCCCCTTGTGCTGGGAGGGTCGACCGACGCGATGTTCGCCAATCTCGTCTTCGAGGCGATCATCACCCAGCTCAACTGGCCGCTCGGCTCGGCGCTGTCGCTGATGCTGCTCGCCGTCCTTGGCGCACTGGTACTGATCTACAACCGTTATCTCGGCATGGCGCAGTTGATGAAGGGGCTTGGCTGATGGGCTGGTTCTTTATTCGCCTCTGGGCTCTGCTGGTATACCTCTTCATGTTCCTGCCGGTGGCGGTGGTCGTTTTGCTGTCCTTCAACGCCAGCCAGTTCGACTCCTTTCCGATGACCGGGCTGTCTTTCCGCTGGTTCGTCGAGCTTTGGCAGAACGATGCGATCCTGCGCGCCTTCCAGACGTCGATGATCCTGGGCGGGCTGACGGCATTGATTTCTACGACGCTTGGCGTGCTCGCCAGCCTTGCCCTTGTGCGCTACCGCGTTCCGGGTGCGAACTTGATCTCGACCATGCTGATCGCGCCGATCCTCGTGCCCGAGGTCGTGCTCGCCGTGGCGCTTCTGCTGTTCCTGAATTTCCTGTCGATCAACAAGAGCTTCGCTCTGCTGCTGTTCGGTCACGTGATCTTCACGCTGCCCTTCGTGGTCCTCGTCGTGCAGGCGCGTCTCGTCTCCATCCGCCGCGATATCGAGGAAGCCGCGATGAGCCTAGGCGCGAGCCCGGTACAGACATTCTTCGAGGTGACCTTGCCGCTGATGCTGCCCGCCGTTCTCGCCGGCGGACTCTTCGCATTCACCATCAGTTTCGACGACATCACCGGCACGCTTTTCTGGAAGCCGGGCGGCGTCGAAACGGTGCCTACCCAGATCTTCGCCATGCTGCGCAACTCGATCTCGCCGGAGATCAATGCGCTCGGCACGGTCATGATCGTGCTCACTGTCGGGCTGCCGCTTCTGGGAGCTGCGATTGCCCGGCAACTCGCCAGAAAAAGCGGCGGATAACCGCTCCCGCCACCAACCGATCCATCAAGGAGAGAGACTAATGGACAACACAAGACGATACGAAAGATTGCTGGAACGATACATGAATGGCGATCTCGATCGCCGGAAGTTCCTCGGCCTGATCGGGGCGGCGGGCCTCGCCTATGGCGTCCAGACGCCGTTCGCGAAACAGGCTCTGGCGGCCACCGAGCAGGTGCGCTTCGACGGTTGGGGCGGCGTCGTTTCCGAAGCCTTCCGCAAATACGCCTTCGATCCCTATACCGAGAAGACCGGCATCGCGGTGGTCGATGGTACCTTCGGTGGCGGCGACGAATATCTCTCGCGCGTCAAGGCGAGCCAGCCGGGTGAATACAATATTGCCCATCTGTCGGGCGTTTTCGACTATGCGCGTTATGCAGGCCTCGATCTCGCCTCCGAGCTCAACGAGGACAATATCCCGAACCTGCAATACGTCATCCCGAAACTGGTCGACGTGTTCCGCGGCGTGACCGGCGGCAAGCTGTCCTGCGTACCTTATGACTACGGCACGACGGGTCTTGCCTATAACCGCAAACACATCTCCGACGAGGAGATGAAGGAGAAGGGCGCCAAGATCCTCATCGACGAGAAATACAAGGGCAAGATCGGCGGCTGGTCCGATTGGCGCACCCGCATGTGGTATGCCGCGTTGCAGACCGGCCAGGATCCGAACAACGCCACCGATGTCGACGCGATGTGGGACGCCGTGCGCAAACACCGCGACCTGGCGTTGAAATACTGGACCTCGGGCGCGGAACTGATGAGCCTGCTGGCGGAAGAGGAAATTTACGTCACCGAGGGCTGGTCTGGCCGTATCTATGCGTTGCAGGAGCAGGGCCACGACATCGGCTACATGGATCCGCCGAACGGATTTGGCTGGCAGGAGTGCCTTTTCGTGATCAAGGGATCGCCGATGGAAGCCTGCGAGGAGCTTTTGAACTTCATGCTCGCGCCGGAGACCTCCATCGCGGTTGCCGAAGGGCAGAACTACCCGCCGGCACTCGACCCGACCAAAGTCGATCTGGGCGACAAGATCCCGACCCTTCCGGCATTCGATCCGACCGGTACGCTTTCCGGCCTGACCTTCGCCAACCCGGACTACTGGAACGGCCACGAGGCCGAATGGTCGAAAATGTTCGGGCGCGTCCAGAAGGGCTACTGACGCCTGAAACACGCTTCCCCGCCGCTGTGGCGGCGGGGAAATCCTCATCACCGGAGACCGGCATTGTGAGTTCCGTTACCCTGTCCGACATCGTGAAGCGCTTCGAAGCGTTCACGGCCGTCCACAAGACCTCTCTGGAAATCCCCGAGGGCAATTTCGTCACACTGCTCGGCCCTTCGGGCTGCGGCAAGACGACTACTCTGCGCATGGTCGCCGGTCTTCTGGATCCGACCGAGGGGGAGATCCTGATCAAGGGCCGCAAGGTCAATGACGTGCCCATCCACAAGCGCAATCTCGGCCTGGTGTTCCAGAATTACGCACTGTTTCCGCACAAGACGATTGCCGAGAATGTCGCCTTCGGCCTCAAATATCGTGGTGTGTCGAAGCAGGATGCCCGCAAACGCGTACAGGGCGCGCTGGAACTCGTTCAACTGCCTGGCGTTGGCGACCGCTATCCGAAGCAGTTGTCCGGCGGCCAGCAACAGCGCATCGCACTGGCGCGGGCCATCGTGATCGAGCCGGATGTCCTGCTTCTTGACGAACCGCTCTCGGCGCTCGACGCCAATCTGCGCGAAGACATGCGCGTCGAATTGAAACGCATTCAGGAACGCATTGGTGTGACGACGATTTTCGTCACCCACGACCAGTCGGAAGCGTTGGCAATGTCGGATCAGATCGTCGTGATGTCGGCGGGCCGTGTCGAGCAGGTCGGCGCTCCCGAGGACGTCTACAACACGCCGGCAAGCGAATTCGTCGCGAATTTCCTCGGGGCGTCGAATATCCTGCCGGCACGATGCGTCGGTCGGGATGGCGACGCGGCCGTTCTCGAAACGGAGACGTTCGGCCGCGTTCCGGTCCCGGCCGCCAAGGCGCCGAATGTTTCGGGCGAAGGGCCGGCCAAGCTTGTCGTGCGTGCGGAGAAGCTGCAACTGTCCCCGCGCGAAGCGCCCGCGGACGGAGTGGTCGCTGTCGATGCGACCGTCGAGGCCGTGGATTATCAGGGGCAGGCCGTGCGCTATTTCGTGCGTGCCGGCGACAGGCATTTGCAGGCAATCAACATGATCGACGAACGCCCCTTCGCCGAAGGCGCGCCTGTTTCGCTGCGCCTGCGTCCGCGCGATTGTGCGGCGCTCCCAGTTTCCTGAATATTTCGGATTCCCGAATGACGACCCAGCAAAAAAGTCACCTTTTCTACCAGACTCGCCGCCGTAAGCCGGTGCTCGACCAGGCGCGCGGCATCTATATGTGGGATGTCGACGGCAAGCGTTATCTCGACGGCTCTTCGGGCGCGATGGTCTGCAATATCGGCCACTCCAACGGGCATGTGCTGGAGGCGATGCGCCTGCAGATGGAGAAATCCACCTTTGGCTACCGTCTGCATTTCGAGACCGAGGCGTCGGAAAAACTGGCTGCGAAAACCGCGTCGCTGACGCCGGAAGGCCTGAACCGCATCTTCTTCGTTTCCGGCGGGTCGGAAGCGGTGGAAAGCGGCATCAAGCTCGCCCGTCAATATGCGGTTGCGATCGGGCAGTCCTCGCGCTGGAAGGTGATCTTGCGCTTTCCTTCCTATCATGGCTCGACACTCGGCGCGCTGGCCATCACCGGCTACGATCCGCTGACCGAACCGTTCGAGCCGATGATGCGGATGATGCCGAAAGTGCCGGCGCCGCGCGCCTATCTCGATGGGCTCGATCCCGACGACGAGGCGACTGGGCTGCATTACGCCAACATGCTCGAACAGAAGATCATCGAGGAAGGGCCGGAGACCGTGCTTGCCTTCTTCGTCGAGCCTGTCGGCGGTGCGTCGACGGGTGCGCTGGTGCCGCCGAAGGGCTACATGGAGCGGATCCAGGAGTTATGCCGGGAGTACGGCGTGCTGCTGATCCTCGACGAGGTGATGACGGGTGCGGGCCGTACCGGGAAATTCCTTGCCGGCGAGCACTGGGATCTCGCGCCCGATATCGTCGTCATGTCGAAGGGTTTCGCTGCGGGCTACGTGCCGCTCGGCGCGATGGCCGCGCATGACCGGGTGATCGAGCCGGTGCTCGATTCCGGCGGCTTCCAGCACGGCTATACCTATGCCGGCAACCCGCTCGCCTGCGCGGCCGGACTGGCTGTGATCGAGGAGATCGAGCGCCAGGGGATGATCGCCAATGCGGCGCGGATGGGCGAAGTGCTGAAGTCGCGGCTGAAAGACCTGATGCAGCGCTATGCGATCATCGGCGATGTGCGCGGCAAGGGATTGCTGACCGCCTTCGAGTTCGTTTCCGACCGACGGACGATGACGCCCCTGCCGGCTTCGCTTGGCGCCTGCAACCGGTTCGTGGACATCGCCTATGACATTGGGCTGATCGTCTATTCAAGGCGCACGCGTGGCGGCTACGAGGGTGACCATATCCTGGTCTGTCCGCCAATGATCGTGAATGAGAGCCAGGTCGAGGAAATCGTGGAGATGCTCGATACTTCGCTGCGCCAGTTCACGGCCGAGATTCAATCTGCAGTGCCGCAAATCGCCTGAGTAATCATGTCGAAGATCATCATCACCTGCGCGGTTACCGGCTCGATTCATACGCCGTCGATGTCGCCCTATCTGCCGGTGACGACGAGCGAGATCACCGAGCAGGCGCTCGGCGCGGCGGAGGCGGGAGCGGCGATCCTGCATCTGCATGCGCGCGATCCGGAGACCGGCAAGCCGTCATCCTTGGTCGAGCATTTCATGGGCTTCTTGCCGCGGATAAAGCAGGCGAGCGACGCCGTTCTCAACATCTCGACGGGCGGCAGTGCGGTTATGACGCTCGACGAACGGCTCGAAGCGCCTAAAAGCGCCGAACCCGAAATGTGCTCCCTCAACATGGGCACGATGAATTTCGCGCTCTATCCGGCGGCGGAGAGGATCAGCGAGTGGAAATTCGATTGGGAGAAGCCGTTTCTCGAGGAATCCGACGATCTGGTGTTCAAGAACACGCCGCGCGACATCGCCCGGATCCTGACCGAACTGGGCAACGAACGCGGGGCCCGCTTCGAGTTCGAGTGCTACGATCTCAGCCACCTCTACATGCTCAGGCATTTCGCCGACCGGGGGCTGGTGAAACCGCCCTTTTTCATTCAGTTCGTTTTCGGCGTCCTGGGTGGAATGGGTCCCGAGCCGGAGAACCTGACGCATATGAAACTGATTGCCGACAAGCTCTTCGGCGACGATTACGCCTTCTCGGTTCTCGCGGCGGGGCGGCATCAGATTCCGCTGACGACGATGGCCGCCGCGATTGGCGGTCATGTGCGCGTCGGACTTGAGGACAGTTTGACGATCGCGCGCGGGAGGCTGGCGACATCGAATGCCGAGCAGGTCGCGAAAATTCGGCGCATCGTCGAGGAACTGGGACGCGAACTGGCGACGCCGGAAGAGGCGCGCGCCATGCTGGGCCTGAAAGGCGCGGACCGGACGGCCATCAGATGACAAGGATCACGATCCGGCGTGCGGAGGCGGAAGATACCGAAAGGCTCAACGAAGCGCTTTCGTATCTGTCCGGCGAAATAGGCGACGATCACGGCGGGACGGCCGAGCTGCTTCGGAAGGCCGGGTTCGGGGATTATCCGGCCTTCCGGGCCCTGCTGGCCGAGGACGGAGAGGCTGTCGTCGGAGCGGCGCTCTACTCGCCGGTCTTCTCGACCGTTCGGGCGGGTGCAGGCGTTTATGTTTCCGATCTCTGGGTCTCCGGCGCGGCACGGGGGCAGGGGCTTGGAAAGCGACTGTTGCAAGCGGTCGATGCCGGTGCGCAGGCGGTGTGGGATGCGCGATTCCTGAAGCTGGTCGTCTATGACGACAACGAGGCGGCGCGCGGCTTCTATAACCGGCTCGGCTTTGTCGCCTCGGTTGGTGAAACGACCCTGACACTCAATGACAGGGGGCTGTCAGCCCTGAAGGACGAATGACGGGAAATCCGATGAAAGCGATGTTCGACGAACGGCAGTGGAAACACGATCCAAAACACTTCATGGCCAATGGCTCGGTTTTGCCCAACCCGGAACAGCCGAAGCGTATCGAAATCCTGAAATCGGCAGCGGAGGCAGCCGGCTGTATCTTCGATGCTCCGGGCGATGCCGGCATGGGGCCGATCGCGGCCCTGCACACGGCCGAATTTATCACCTTTCTGAAGACCATCTACACACGCTGGCGGCGCATCGAGGGCGCTGGCGCGGAGGTTATTCCGAACATACATTCGGCGAACCGAACCGATTCCTATCCAAAATCGGCAATCGGCCAAGCCGGCTACCATCAGGTCGATACGTCCTGCCCGATCATGGAACACACATTCGAGGCAGCCTACTGGTCGGCCCAGTCGGCTGTGGCCGGCGCAGACTTAATCGCCGGCGGTGAGCGTGGCGCCTATGTGCTGAGTCGACCACCCGGTCATCATGCTTATGCGGATCTCGCGGGCGGCTTTTGTTTTTTCAACAATTCCGGCATTGCCGCCGAGCGTCTGCTGAAGGCCGGAATGCGCCCGGTCATTCTCGATATCGACGTCCATCACGGCAATGGCACGCAGGGCATCTTCTATCGCCGTTCCGATGTGCTAACGATTTCGATCCATGCTGATCCAGCACGATTCTATCCGTTTTTCTGGGGCCATGCCCATGAACGGGGCGAGGGCGAAGGCATCGGCTATAATCTCAATCTTCCCCTTGAGCGCGGCACGGGAGACGACGCCTATCTGAAGGCGCTCGACATCGCATTTGAGCGGAGCACAGCCTTCGGCGCCGATATTCTCGTCGTGGCGCTGGGCCTCGACGCGCATATCGACGACCCGTTCAAAGGGCTCGCGGTGACGACACCGGGTTTTGCTCGTATCGGTGCGGCGATTGCGGGGCTTGGCCTCCCGGTCCTTTTCGTGCAGGAGGGCGGCTATGTCTCCGACGCGCTCGGCGACAATCTTGCCCACGTCCTGCAGGGATTCTCTGAAGCCTGACGGAACATCAATCATGACGAGGAAACTATGAGCGACATCACCCGCATCGATACCGGAACACGCATGAGCCAGGCCGTCATCCACAACGGGACAGTCTATCTCGCCGGGCAGGTCGGGGAACCCGGCACCAGCGTCACCGAGCAGACAAAATCCATTCTCGGAAAAATCGAGGCGCAGCTGGCCGCGGCTGGCAGCGACAAGACGAGGATCCTCCAAGCGATCATTTGGCTTGCCGATATGGCGGATTTTGCCGAGATGAATGCGGTTTGGGACGCCTGGGTCGCGCCCGGTCACGCGCCGGCTCGCGCTTGCGGCGAGGCGAAGCTTGCCACCCCGGAATACACTGTGGAGATCATCGTCGTCGCGGCGCAGTGACGATCTGCCGCGTCGAAACGCTTGATCGACATCATGGGATAGATCGTGTTCGCATATATATGGTGCATTCAAAATGCACCATATATATGCGTGTCATGAGTGACCTGACCGAAAGCAGAAAGGCGAGGGCGGATGCGCGGCTGGCGACCATGCTGGCGCTCGTCTGCCGGCAGCTGTCGCTCGTATCTTTGCTATCCGCGATTGCTTCCTTGCTCTGGATTCCGCAGGCCGGCACGGTTGCGGTGCTTCTGTCGGCGCTGATCAGCGGAGAACCGGGCCTTTTCGGTCCGTGGATTGCCAGCGGGCTCTTCCTTGCGATCGGTATCCTTCGTGCGGCTTTGTCCTGGACGGCGGGTGGAATCGCCTTCACGGCGTCCGATCGGGCGATTTCCCGAGAACGCGCCAAGCTTCTCGCCGCCCAGAGCAGGCGCTCACCCGTTATAGCGGGCCAGCATTCCTCCGCCGAGATCGCCAGCCTCGCAGCCGACAAGCTCGATCTCGTGGCAGCCTATCTGACACGCTACGCGCCCGCGATGGCGCGCACGCGGATCGTGCCGCTGGCCGTTCTGGTGGTCGCATTCTCGCTGTCCTGGGTCGTCGGAATCATCCTTCTGGCCGCCGGGCCGCTGATCCCTGTCTTCATGGCGCTTGTCGGTCTGGCGGCCCGCGACGCCAGCGAACGCCAGATGCAGGAAGTCGGCTCGATGAATGCCTTGTTGCTGGAGCGCATCCGGGCGTTGACCGATCTTCGATTGCTGGATGCCACACGCCGGACTTTGGAGGATTTCGAGGCGGCGGCGGATCGCTTGCGTCGGGAAACGATGGAAGTGTTGCGTATCGCCTTCCTGTCCTCGGCGGTTCTGGAGTTTTTTTCCGCGATCGGCGTTGCGCTCGTCGCTGTCTATGTGGGATTCGCGCTAATTGGCGAGTTGAACTTCGGCGCATGGGCCACGCCCTTGACGGTCGGCGAGGGCATCTTCCTGCTGCTGCTGGCGCCGGACTTCTTCCAGCCCCTGCGTGATCTGGCGTCGGCTTGGCACGACAAGGCAGCTGCGTCGGCGGTCGCCGGAGAGATCGCCGATCTCGAGAACGACCCGTCCGTTGACATTCTGGGCGAGGGGACTGCCTGTCCGCCGCTGCCGGGCCCGGCGGTGATTGCCACGAATGCACTTGTCTGGGTGACGCCGAGCGGACGGCGGATCGAATTTCCGGATATGGCCGTTGAGCCGGGCAGGACGCTTGCCATTACCGGTCCGAGCGGCAGTGGCAAGACGACCCTGCTTGCCCTGCTGGCAGGGCTTGCCGAGCCGTCGGACGGGCTGATCGAAGTTGCGGGCGACCGCCTCGACGACCGGACCGCGGATGCATGGCGCGCGCGCCTGACATGGATCGGGCAGACGCCGCATTTTTCCAATGAGAGCCTGCGGGCCAATCTCATCCTGTCTGCCGCGAGGCGCGACGATGCGCGGCTGAAGGATGCGCTCGTGCAGGCCTCCGCCGACGGAATCGTGAGCGCGTTGCCGCGCGGGCTTGATACACGGCTCGGCGAGACCGGTCATGGCGTGTCCGGCGGCGAGGCGCGGCGTCTGATGGTGGCAAGGGCGCTCTATTCCCATGCCGATATCGTTCTCGCGGACGAGCCGACCGCCGATCTCGACCCGGAGACGGCGCAAGCGGTCGGCGAGGGCCTTCTGGCACTTGCGGCCCGCGGGGCGACGTTGATCGTCGCCACGCATGACGTGGATCTGGCTGCTCGCCTCGACAGCGTTGTCGATCTGGGGGCGACCAGGTGAAGGCGCTCTTTTCGATTGTCCGGCGCATCTGGGCGCGGGAATGGTGGTCGTTGCTGCGCGGGACGGTGCTTTCCGCCGTCGTGTTGATCGCGGGCATCGCGCTGCTCGGTCTGTCCGGCTGGTTCATCACGGCCGCCGGTCTGGCAGGGCTGGCAGGCCTGGGGATCGCATTCGATGTCTTTCGGCCGAGCGCCGGGGTGCGGTTTCTGGCGCTCGGACGCACAGCGGCGCGGTATGGCGAACGGATCCTGACCCATGACGCGACGCTGCGCAGTCTTGCACGGCTGCGGGTGCAATTGCTCGATGCGATGGCGCATTTGCCGTTCTCGCGGTTGCCGGCCTTGCGTGCTTCCGAACAGCTCAATCGCATAACCCGCGATGTCGACGCGCTGGACGGGATTGCGCTTCGCCTGTTCATTCCGGTCGTGGCGGCGCTGGCGACGCTTGCTCTCACCGCCGCGATCCTCTGGTTTCTGGTGGACCCGGAGCTGGTGATCTGGCTTTGCGCCAGCTACCTGCCCGGCGTGGTTCTGGCGCTTGGGCTGGTCGCGCTGCGCTCGCGCGGGCCGTCCCGCATGGGGCAACTGGCGCTCGGCGCTTTCCGGATGCGCTTCGTCGACCTTCTGCGGGCCAGGACCGATCTTGCCGTGTTCGGCAGGCTCGGAGAGCGTAGCGACCATGTGCTGGCCGCCGAGGCGCGCATGCGCGCGGCAGTGGCGCGCAATGACCGTATCGAGCGGGCCGGCGGCTTCGTGCTGTCGGTGACCGAGACCGTCGCTGCTGCGGGCGCCCTAGTGATCGGGGCGCTTCTGGCGCAGGCCGGAACCATCGATCCGGCAATTGCCGCGCTCGGTTTCTTCGCCACGCTGGCGCTTGCCGAAGCCCTTGCGCCGCTTCGGCGTGGCATGGCCGAGATCGGCCGGATGATCGATGCGGCGCGGCGCGTAAACAGGATCATCGAAAGTGGCAAGGGCCACAATTCAAAGGAAGGTCGTTCGCCGGCAGCCGTCGATCCGGCCAAGCCTGTTCTGGCGCTACGCGGCGTGAGCTTCCGGCATGAAGGCGCCGAGACACCGATTGTCGACGGATTCGAACTTCAGGTGAGTGCCGGTGAGACAATCGCGTTGGTCGGGCCGAGCGGCGGTGGCAAAACGACGATCCTACACCTTGCCGCTGGATTGGTCGCACCGCAGTCCGGCTCGGTCGAGATCGGCGGGCTGGCCATTGCTGACTGGGGCGAGGCCGATTTGCGGCAAACGGTCACGCTTCTACCGCAACGTAGCGCGCTGTTGAGCGGATCCATCCATGATGCGCTGGCGCTTGCGCGACAGGACCTCGGTACGCGCGAAGCCTGGGCGGTGTTGGCAGCGGTGGCGCTGGATAAGGTCATCGACGAACGAGGCGGTCTGGACAGTCGTCTCGGAGAAGCTGGGGCCGGCCTTTCCGGGGGTGAAAGCCGTCGTCTGGCGCTGGCGCGCGCCCTTCTGCGCCGACCGGCGCTGTTGCTGCTCGACGAGCCGACCGAGGGGCTGGATCGCGCGACCGCGGAAAAAGTGCTCGCCGGCATTCGAAGATACTTGCCGGAAGCGGGCATTCTTCTGGCGTCGCATCGTGAGGCGGAGCGCAATTTCGCGGAGCGCGTGCATATTGTCGCACCGGTTCCGGTGTAACCCGGACGCCCTAATTGATTTGTATCAATGTCCCGTACCGTGCCGGCTGTAATCAGTGCGCGGGATAACATGCAAACCAAATGCATGTTTACACAGAAAGGACCGTAAGATGGAGTTCGGTGTCGTCGAACTGTCTCGCCTCCAATTCGCGATGACGGCAATGTACCATTTTCTCTTCGTCCCGCTCACGCTTGGCCTGTCGATCATCGTTGCCATCATGGAGACGGTCTATGTCATGACCGAGCGTCCGATCTGGCGGCAGATGACGAAATTCTGGGGCACGCTGTTCGGGATCAACTTCGTTCTAGGTGTGGCGACCGGGATCACGATGGAATTCCAGTTCGGCATGAACTGGAGCTATTACAGCCACTATGTCGGCGACATTTTCGGCGCGCCGCTGGCGATCGAGGGCCTGATGGCCTTCTTCCTCGAAGCGACATTCGTTGGCCTGTTCTTCTTCGGTTGGGACAAGCTCTCCAGAGTAGCGCATCTGATTGTAGCCTGGCTGGTCGCCATCGGCTCCAACTTCTCCGCTTTGTGGATTCTCATTGCCAACGGCTGGATGCAGAACCCGGTCGGAGCCGAGTTCAATCCCATGACCATGCGAATGGAGATGACGTCGTTCTACGAAGTGCTGTTCAACACGGTCGCGCAGGCGAAGTTCGTGCACACGGTTTCCGCCGGTTATGTGACGGCGTCAGTCTTCGTGCTCGGGGTTTCGGCCTGGTATCTCCTGAAGGGGCGGCACACCGAACTGGCGCGCCGTTCGATCGCAGTGGCGGCGAGTTTCGGCCTCATGGCGGCCTTGTCGGTTGTCGTTCTCGGCGATGAGTCCGGCTATACGACGACGCATGACCAGAAGATGAAGCTCGCCGCGATGGAGGGGATGTGGGAAACCGAGCCTGCGCCGGCCTCCTTCACCCTGTTCGGATTTCCCGACCAAGAAGCGCGCGAGACCAAATACGCGATCCATATTCCTTGGGTGATGGGCCTGATCGGAACGCGTTCGCTCGACACGGTCATTCCGGGCATCGCCGAACTCGTCGAACAGTCCGAGGAACGCATTCGCTCCGGCATGATCGCCTATGATGCGCTGATGATGATCCGCGCCGACCGTGGCGAGGTTGCCCAGGATGTCCGCGACCGGTTCGAGACGCACAGCGAGGATCTCGGTTACGCACTGCTGTTGAAGCGCTATGTCGATGATCCGCGAGAGGCGACGGACCAGCAGATCGCGCAGGCCGCGGAAGACACGGTTCCAACCGTCTGGCCGCTGTTCTGGGCTTTCCGCGTCATGGTCGGGCTCGGCTTCTCTTTCATCGCCGTGATGGCCTATTTCTTCTACATGGCGTCCTTCAAGCGGATGCGCTTTCCGCGCTGGTCGCTTTATCTCGGCGTCGCGATCATCCCGACGCCGTGGATCGCGGCGGAGCTTGGCTGGTTCGTCGCAGAGTTCGGGCGCCAGCCATGGACGGTGGACGGCGTCTTGCCGACGGCGCTCTCGGTCTCGCATCTGAGCGTCGGGGACCTGCTGATCACACTGGCCGGCTTCGTCACCTTCTACTCGATACTCTTCATCGTCGAGATGGGGCTGATGCTTAAATACATCCGAAAGGGACCATTCCAGGACGTCGAGGAAACTGACCGCTGGATCGCCCGCCACGAACATCGTCTGCGCACCCACGACGGCAATGTGCCGGGTGCGGTGCCAGCGGAGTAAGACCCATGATTTTGCATGATCTCATCAGTTTCGAACTTCTGCGCGTCATCTGGTGGCTGCTGCTTGGCGTCCTGCTGATCGGCTTCGCGCTGACCGACGGCTTCGATATGGGCGTCGGTGCGTTGCTGCCTTTCGTTGCGAAGACTGACAACGAACGTCGTGTCGTCATCAACACGGTCGGGCCAGTCTGGGAAGGCAACCAGGTTTGGTTCATCCTGGGCGGCGGCGCCATCTTCGCCGCATGGCCGCCGCTTTATGCGGTTTCCTTCTCCGGATTCTATCTTGCGATGTTCGCCGTGCTAGCGGCGCTCATCCTGCGTCCGGTCGGCTTCAAATACCGGTCCAAGCGGGAAAGCGCGGCATGGCGTTCCGGCTGGGATTGGGCACTGTTTGTGGGCGGTGCCGTACCGGCGCTGATCTTTGGCGTCGCGGTCGGCAATGTCCTTCAGGGCGTGCCGTTCCACCTCACCGAGGATCTGATGCCGATGTATGACGGAACTTTCTACTGGAAGTTTCTCGGCCTGTTGAACCCGTTCGCGATCCTGGCCGGCCTCGTTTCCTTCGGCATGCTGCTGATGCATGGCGCGGCGTGGCTGACGGTGAAGACCGAAGGCGTGATCGCAGAGCGGGCGCGCTCCATCGGCGCGATCATGGGGCTGATCGCCATGGCGGGCTTCGCGCTGGCCGGGATCTGGCTCGCCTTCGGCATGGACGGCTATGCGATCGTCGGCCCTGTCGTTGCCGACGGCCCGTCCAATCCGCTGTATTCGGAGGTTTCGAGGGCAAGCAGTTGGCTGGCCGCCTATGGCGCCCGTCCATGGATCGCGATCGCTCCGGCGTTCGGTTTCCTTGGCATGGCAATGGCCATTCGCGGCCTGCGCTCTGGCGGCGAGGTGTCGACGCTGCTGTGGTCGAAACTCGGCATCTTCGGCGTAATTTCGACGGTCGGGCTGACGATGTTTCCCTTCATCCTGCCGTCGTCGGTCGATCCGAAGTCGTCGCTGACGGTATGGGACGCCTCATCGTCGCACCTGACGCTTTTCGTCATGCTGGTCGTCACGGTCATCTTCATGCCGATCATCCTTCTCTACACCGCCTGGGTATACAAGGTGTTGTGGGGCAAGGTGACCGAGAATGACGTGACCACAAACGGCGACAGCGTCTACTGAGAAAGGATCGATCCCATGTGGTATTTTGCCTGGCTTCTCGGCCTGCCCGTCGCGGCCCTTTTCGCAGTCGTTAACGCGATGTGGCTGGAAATGCAGCAGGACCGCCTGCTGACCGAGGACGATCCGGCTTCCGACGATTGAGCGTGAGGAAGACGGACCGCAGAAAGCCCCGGGAGCCTTTCCCGGGGCTTTTCATTTCGTCGCGAGCAACGCCTCGATTTCCCCGAGCCGGGGCGAAGAGGCGGCCGCGCCGGGGCGGGTGACGGAAATCGCGGCCGCGGCGCAGGCGAACCGCACCGCATCGACCGGCGTCATGCCGCGCGTCAGCGCCGCGGCAAAAGCGCCATTGAAGGCGTCGCCCGCACCGGTCGTCTCGCGCACGCGGCCGGCGTCGAAGGCGGGGACATGCTCCGAGACCTTTCCGTCGTGATACAGCGCGCCGTTTTCGCCGAGTGTCAGGATCGCCGCCCCCGCACCCATTTCGATCAGGCGGTCGGCGGCCCGGCGCGCATCATTCAGTGTGCCGACCTGGATCCCGGTCAGTCCCTCAGCCTCGTGCTCGTTGGGCGTAACATAGTCGCATAGAGACAGCATGCCGTCCGGAAGGTCGGCGGCTGGTGCGGTATTCAAAATCGTCGTCACCCGAGCCTCGCGGGCGATTTGAAGCGCGCGAACCGCCGCATCCATCGGTTGTTCGAGTTGGGTCATGAAAACAGAGGCGTTCTCGATTTCGCCCCTCCAGTTCTCGATATCCTCCGGCGCGATCGTGCCGGCGACGCCGGGGCAGATGATGATCGCGTTATTGCCTGTCGCTTCCTCCAAAAAGATGAAAGCAGAGCCGGTGGGCTGGCCGTCGTGCTGGGTGACCGCCGGTGTCACCCCGGCTTCCTTCCAGACGCTGAAAGCCATGTCCGCGAAGGTGTCGCGGCCGAGCTTGGTCAGGAACCGCGTTTCCGCGCCGGCACGGGCAGCGGCGACCGCCTGGTTCGAACCTTTGCCGCCGGGGGCGAGCGCGAAACTGTTACCCAGCAGGGTTTCGCCTATTTTCGGCATGCGGTCGGCGCGATAGGCGGCGGCTGCAACGAAGACGCCCAGGATGACTATCGGACCTGTCATGCATTCCTCTCGCTTATCCGGACCCGTTGCCGGGGCCCTTAATCGCTGTAGGCGGCGCACGGGAGCATCGCAAGTGTCCGGAGCATCGCCGCGCTCGGGCCTGCGTCGAATTGGCTAATATTTAGGCTTTCGCGGCGGTTGCACATATGATTTGCTGCACTGCGAAATCTTGCCGCGCCGGAACGCGGCGCGATGATCACGGGGCAGGGGATATATGCGGCTTTGGATCAAGGATCCGCTGGCCATTCTGGCTGAGAATGCCGGAGGCGGACTCGTCGTTGAGAACAGCCGGATCGTCGAACTGGTGCCTGCCGGAAAGCAGCCGTCCCAACCTATTGACCGGACCTTCGATGCAAGCCGGCACGTCATCCTGCCGGGCCTGATCAATACGCATCACCATTTCTTCCAGACGCTCAGCCGGGTGCATCCGCAGGCCTATAACAAGGAGCTGTTTCCCTGGCTGGTCTCGCTTTATCCGATCTGGGGACGGCTGAACCGCGACATGTTCCGGATCGGTGCGCGGCTGGCGCTGGCGGAATTGCTGCTGTCGGGCTGCACCACCGCGATGGACCATAACTACATGGTCTTCAAGGGCTTGGAAGATGCAACCGATATCGAGGTCGAGGAAGCGCGCAAGCTCGGCGTTCGGGCTACAGTGACGCGCGGATCGCTCTCGCTGTCCGAAAAGGACGGCGCTATTCCGCCGGACCACATCGTTCAGGACGAGGACACGATCCTCGCCGACAGCGAGCGGGTGCTGCAGACATTTCACGACACGTCCGACGGCGCGATGACGCAGATCGCGCTCGCGCCCTGCGCGCCGTTCAACGTCTCGCGCGGTGTGATGACGGCGAGCGCCGAGCTCGCTGAGAAGTATGATTGCCGCCTGCATACGCATCTTGCAGAGACAGAGGACGAAGAAGAATTCTGCAAGGCGACATTCGGTTACCGGCCCATCGACTGGCTGGAAGATTGCGGCTGGCTGCAGCCGCGTGTCTGGCTTGCCCATGGCATTCATTTCACTACGGACGATTGCACGAAGCTTGGCCGGCATGGCGTCGGCGTCTGCCACTGCGCGACGTCGAATGCGGTGCTCGCTTCCGGGTTTTGCCCGACGCTGGAACTGGAAGCGGCAGGCAGCCCGGTTGGTCTCGGCGTCGACGGCTCGGCCTCCAATGATGGTTCGAACCTGATGGAAGAGGTGCGCCACGCGCTGATGGTCAACCGGCTCGGTTACAAATCGGCGGATCGAGTCACGCATCGCGACGCGTTGCGATGGGCGACGAAAGGATCTGCACTATGTCTCGGTCGCGACGATATCGGCGAGATCGCAATCGGCAAACAGGCGGACTTCGCACTGTTCACGCTCGATGAAATGCGGTTTTCCGGCAATCACGATCCGATCGCCGCGCTCGTCCATTGCGGCGCGAACCGCGCCGACCGCGTTATGGTCGCCGGCGTATGGCGCGTCATCGACGGCGCTATCCCAGGGCTCGATGTCCCGGCTCTGATCGCTGAACATTCCAATGCAGCACGTATTTTCGACTGAGGTGTCTTCATGAGCGAACCCGCAATTCCCGTCATCGATCTCAAACCTCTGTTCGCGGGCGGCGAGGAGGGCCGAAAGGCCGTCGCCAGCCAGATCGGCGAGGCCTGTAGGGGCATCGGCTTTTTCTATGTGACCGGCCACGGCGTGCCGGCGGAACTACGCGAGGACGTGTTCGATGTCGCGGCGAAGTTTTTCTCTGCATCAGAGGAGGAAAAGGCCAAGGCGAAATTTTCCGTCGCGACCGGTAATCGCGGCTTCATTCCCATGAAGGGCGAGTCGCTCGACCCGACAAAGGCGCCGGACCTGAAGGAAGCCTTCAATATCGGCTTGGAGCTGGCACCGGATGATCCGGAGATCGTCAACGAGACCAAATTTCGGGCGCTCAACAGGTGGCCTGAGATGTACGGCTTCCGCGAAACAATGCTCGCTTATTATAACGCGGTCTGGAAACTCGGCTGCAAGCTGCACGAAGCCTTTGCGACGGATCTTGGTATCGAGGCGGATTTCTTCGAGGACAAGATGGATCGTCCTCTGGCGACGCTGCGGTTGCTGCATTATCCGGAACGTCCCGCCGCGCTGGACGAGGAGGGGCAGCTCGGGGCAGGTGAGCATACCGACTATGGCTGTGTGACATTGCTGGCGACCGACGAGGTAGGCGGGCTGGAGGTTCGTACCAGGGACGGACGCTGGCTTGCGGCGCCATTTATTCCCGGCGCCTATGTCTGCAATATCGGCGACTGCCTGATGCGCTGGACTAATGACACATATGTCTCGACGCCGCACCGGGTTGTCAGCCCGCCCGGCCGTGAGCGCTATTCCGTAGCATTCTTCCTTGATCCCAATCCGGACGCGATGGTCGAATGCCTGCCGGGCTGCGCCTCGGATCATAATCCGGCGAAATATCCGCCCATCCGGGGCGACGATTATCTGACCAGCCGGCTGAACCCGACCTACGAGAAAAGCGGTCTTATGTAGGCGGTTGCGCGCAACGGAAGCGCTAAAACGCTCGATACCGAATTGTATGCCAAGTGCATACTTATGCCTAAAATATGTGCGGTATAAATTTTGAGGACATTTTTTAAGCGAAAACTTCCTTATTGCGTGCGCTTTTGGCTCGCGTCGATTTGAGCAAAAATCTTATTTTCTCAAATAAAACAATGTTTTGAAAGCCGTTGCTGGTTTTTCTGGAGTCTGGCACATGGTTTGCTTCACTGTTTTAAGGAGGCGCCGCACGCTGCGTCGTCCAGCAGGGAAAGCCAAAACAGGAGCCGGAAAATGTCAATTCACGGGGTTTCAAGACGTACATTGCTTAAGGCGGGCGCAGCCGGACTGGCTTCCACCGCGCTGCCGCTCGGCGCTATCCGGTCCGCTCAGGCGGCCGATGTCATAGTCGGGGCGGTCTATGTCGGGCCGCGCGACGATTTCGGATGGAACCAGGCGCATGCCGTCGCCATGGAGATCCTGAAGGGCGTCGATAATGTTGAGGTGATCGAGGAGGAGAACGTTCCCGAGACCGACGCCGTCTCCAAATCCATGGAGTCGATGATCAATCTCGACGGAGCCAATCTTATCCTAGCGACATCGTTCGGATACTACAATCCGTTCGTCATCGACCTGGCGAAGAAATATCCGGACGTGCAGTTCCGTCATGCTGCTCCGTTGTGGAACGCCGAAACCGATCCGAAGAACGCCGGCAGCTATTTCTGCTACCTGAACCAGGCGCACTATGTGGATGGCGTGGCCGCGGGCCTCTCGACGAAGACCAACAAGATCGGTTTCGTCGCCGCCAAGCCGATCCCCACGGTGCTGTCAAACATCAACTCGGTTCTGCTTGGCGCGCGCACCGTCAATCCGGAAGCGACGGTGCAGGTGATCTTCACCGGCGAATGGTCTATGCCGGTTCGCGAGGCGGAAGCGGCCAATGCGCTCGCCGATGCGGGTTGCGATGTTCTGACCTGCCACGTCGACGGGCCGAAAGTCGTCATCGAGACGGCCGAGGCACGCGGCGTGAAGAGCTGTGGACACAACGCTTCGCAGGCGCCGCTCGCTCCGAACGGCTTCATCACAGGCGCGGAATACAAGTGGGAAACCATCTACACCATGTATGCCGATTTGCTGGCTGCGGGTGAGGAGCTGCCGAACTTCGTCGCCGGCGGCTACCACAACGACATGGTCCGCAACACACCCTATGGAGCCGGCGCGACGCCGGAAGCCGTCAAGGCAGCCGACGCGGCCATCGAAGCCCTCAAGGCGGAGGAGCCGATCTATGTCGGCCCACTCAAGGACAACAAGGGCAATGTCGTCATCGACAAGACCTACGACAATTACGATCCATTCCTCGACGGCATGAACTACCTGCTGGAAGGCGTTTCCGGCTCGATCACCTGATCGCGACATGCGATCCGGGGCGGCTCCGGCCGCCCCTTCCTATCCCCTTTCCGGCGGCAGGCAGATGACGGCTGTTACGACAGATACTCCGGTTCGTTTGACCGACAGCACGAAATTACGCGCGTGGGCCGAGGCGGTTGCCATTCCGCTTGGCGCGCTTGTGGTTTCGGCGCTGATCTTCTCGATATTCCTGATCTTTCTCGGCAAGTCGCCGGTCGACTATTTCCAGTTGCTCTGGAAGGGCGGTTTCGGAACTTCCTTCTCGATCCAGAACACACTGCAACGCGCCGCGCCGCTGATCCTTTGCGGCCTCGCTTTTGCGATTCCGGCCCAGATCGGTCTGACGATGATCGGCGCCGAGGGCGCTTTGGTGCTCGGCGGCTTTTCCGCCGCGGCGATCGCCATACCGCTGGTCACCGGCGGTGTGCCAGTCGTTTTGACCATGCCGATCATGGCGATCTGCGCCATGGTCGTCGGTGGTGCCTGGATCGCCATCGTCGGCTGGCTACGCCATGCGCGCGGGGTCAACGAGACGATCTCCTCGCTGCTGATGACCTATATCGCTATCGCGATCATGAATTTCTTCGTAGAGGGCGCGCTGCGCGATCCTGGCTCGGCGAACAAGCCATCAACCATGCCGATCGGCAAGGACTACATGGTCGGTTACATCCCCGCCACCGACATCCATTGGGGTCTGGTCGCGGGCATCGTGCTCGCCATAGCCCTGCAGATCGTGATGACGCGGACAACCTTCGGCTTCGCCGCGCGGGTCACAGGCGGCAACGCCCGCGCCGCGCTGGCGCAAGGTCTTCCTGTTGGCCGGCTGATTGTCGCCTGCACGGCGATCGCCGGTGCCTGTGCGGGGCTCGCCGGTTACTATGAGGTCGCAGCGATCCATGGCCAGGCGAATGCCTCTCTGGTCGCGGGATACGGTTTCACCGGCATTCTGGTTTCTTTCCTCGCCCGGCACAATCCGATCATGATCCTGCCGGTCGCGGTAATGTTCGGCGCGATCGAGGCGTCCGGCGGGCTGATTCAGCGCCGCATGGACATGCCCGACGCTACGGCGCTGGTGCTGCAGGGCATCATTTTCGTCGTGCTGCTCACAAGTGAAACGCTTTATGGGCGTTTCGCCATCTTCCAGCAGAAAGCCGGGGCGGAACGGACATGAATGACGGTATTCTGGCCACCATCCTGATCTCCATGCTTGGCGGCGCGATCCGCGTCTCGACACCCTTCATGTTCGTCGCGCTTGGCGAGACGCTGACCGAAAAATCCGGCCGCATCAATCTGGGTCTGGAAGGTAATCTCGTGCTTGGCGCGATGACCGCCTATGCGGTCTCCTACCACACCGGAAATCCCTGGTTAGGCGTCATCGCGGCGGGGTTTGCGGGCGTCTTCCTCGGTTCCATGCATGGCATCATCTGCTCGCTGCCCAAGGTCAACGACATCGCGGTCGGCATTGCGATGATGTCGTTCGGTACAGGCATCGCCTTCTTCTTCGGCAAGCCCTACATCCAGCCGTCGGCACCGCGGCTCGAATCGCTGCCGCTCGGCAACTGGAGCGAGAGTTCTTCCCTGCGCCAGGCGCTGGATATCAATCCGCTTTTTTTCGTCGGCATCGTAGTGGCCATCGCCATGTGGTGGGCGCTCGCCAATTCGCGCTGGGGCTTGATCGTACGCATGACCGGCGACAGCGAACCGGCGGCGCGAGCGATGGGTGTGCAGCCCCACCAGGTCCGCATCGCCGCGACGGCGGCCGGCGGGTTTCTCGCGGGGGTGGGCGGGGCGTTCCTTTCGCTCTCCTATCCGGGCAGCTGGAACGAGGGCCTGTCGTCAGGGCAGGGACTGATGGCGGTCGCCCTGGTCATCTTCGCGCGTTGGAACCCGTTGCGCTGCATCATCGCCGCGCTTCTTTTCGGCGCGGCCGGGGCGATCGGGCCGGCCTTGCAGTCCGTCGGGATCAGCCAGGGCTACTACTTCTTCAATGCCGCGCCCTACATCCTGACGCTTTTCATCATGATCGCCTCGGCGCGGTCGTCCTCCTCGGCGCGCGAGGCGCCGGGTGAATTGTCTATCACGAAGTAACAGGAAACCGACCCATGAGTGCTCTCGGCGGATTGAACAAGACACCCAATGGCGTGGTGATCGGACTCGTACAGTTGCAGTTGCCGGTGGTGGAGACTCCCGCCGATCTGGCCGTCCAGACCAAGAAGATCGTTACTATGGTCGCCAAGGCGCGCCGCAACATGAGTACGATGGATCTCGTCGTCTTCCCGGAATATTCGCTTCATGGTCTGTCGATGGACACCAATCCTGAGATCATGTGCTCGATCGACGGGCCGGAGGTCGCCGCCTTCAAGCAGGCCTGCAAGGACAACTCGATCTGGGGCTGCTTCTCCATCATGGAGCACAATCCCGGCGGCATGCCCTACAATTCCGGGATCGTCATCGACGATCAGGGTGAATTGAAACTCTACTATCGCAAGCTGCATCCATGGGTGCCGGTCGAGCCATGGGAACCGGGCGACCTCGGCGTCCCGGTGATTGACGGGCCGAAAGGCTGCAAGCTGGCGCTGATCATCTGCCACGACGGGATGTTCCCGGAAATGGCGCGGGAATGCGCCTACAAGGGTGCCGAGATCATGCTGCGCACGGCGGGCTATACAGCGCCGATCCGGGAAAGCTGGCGCTTCACAAATCAGGCAAATGCCTTCCAGAACCTCATGGTAACCGCCAATGTCTGCATGTGCGGTTCGGACGGCACGTTCGATTCCATGGGTGAGGGAATGATCGTCAATTTCGACGGAACCGTTATGGCGCATGGGACGACAGGCCGACCGGACGAGATAATCACCGCCGAGGTGCGGCCCGATCTGGTGCGCGAAGCGCGCAAACACTGGTCAGTGGAAAACAATATCTATCAGTTCGGCCACCGAGGCTATGTGGCGGTAAAGGGCGGCGCGCAGGACTGCCCTTACACATTCATGCAGGACATGGTGGCCGGAAATTACAAGCTGCCGTGGGAGGAAGAGGTGGTCCATACCGATGGCACCTCCTGCGGTTTTCCGAAGCCCGATCGCCTGTACGGCGAAAAGGCGCGCGAGGCGGCAGAGTAAAGCCATGGACAAGCTTGGCGACGAACGGATCGAAGCGGCTCTCGTGGCCAATGCCTGTACGGTAGATGCCGATCCGTATCCCTGGCCGTTCGACGGCGATCTGAGGCCGGAAAATACCGCGATTGTTGTCATCGACATGCAGACCGACTTCTGCGCGACGGGCGGCTATGTGGATTCGATGGGTTACGATCTCTCGCTGACCCGCGCGCCAATCGAGCCGATTGCGAAACTGCTTGAGGCGGTGCGGGTCAAAGGCTTCACGGTTATCCATACGCGCGAGGGGCACAAGCCGGACCTTTCCGACCTTCCCGCCAACAAGCGCTGGCGCTCGCAGCGCATCGGCGCCGGGATCGGCGATCAGGGTCCTTGCGGGCGTATCCTGGTGCGCGGCGAGCCGGGCTGGGAGATCATCCCGGAGCTTCAGCCCGTCGCCGGGGAGCCGATCATAGATAAACCGGGCAAGGGGTCTTTCCTCGGAACCGACTTCGATCTCGTTCTGCAGACCAAGGGGATCCGCAACATCGTGCTGACCGGCGTGACCACCGATGTCTGCGTCCACACGACAATGCGCGACGCCAACGATCGAGGCTACGAGTGCCTGCTGCTCTCGGATTGCACGGCGGCGACGAAATACGAAAACCATCTTGCCGCGCTCGACATGGTCAAGATGCAGGGCGGCGTTTTCGGCGCAGTCGCGACGAGCGAGCAGTTCATCGAAATCGTGGAGGCATTGTGATGGATACGGCGGTTCTTACTCCCGAAGCGCCGGCTAAAGCGAAGCGCGCCATCGGTATCGAGACAGTTGGCATGTCGAAGATCTTCGGCTCTCTCGTGGCGCTTGACGACGTGTCTATCAAGGTAAAGCCCGGCGAGTTCCACGCGCTGCTCGGCGAAAATGGTGCGGGCAAGTCGACGCTGGTCAAATGCATCATGGGCTTCTACCAACCGACGCACGGGCAATTGCTGGTCAATGGCCATGAGACGCCAATCCGCCATCCCCAGGATGCGCGCGCGGCGGGGATAGGTATGGTCTACCAGCATTTCACGCTGGTGCCGTGCCTGACGGCGGCGGAGAACATGGTTATCTCCAGAGCCAACGTGCCGGCTGTGATCGACTGGAAAAAGGAAATCGGCGAGCTCGAAGCCTTCATGGACAGTATGCCGTTCCGCGTGCCTTTGACCGAGCCGGTGGCGACCTTGTCCGCGGGTGAGAAGCAGAAGCTGGAAATCCTCAAGCAGCTCTATCTCGACCAGCGTTTCCTGATCCTGGACGAACCGACTTCAGTGCTGACGCCGAGCGAGGCCGACGAGGTGCTCGGCCTGTTGCATGACATGGCGCGGGCCGGCGATATCACCGTGTTGATGATCACTCACAAATTCCGAGAGGTTACGGCTTTCACCGACAATGTCTCGGTGCTTCGGCGGGGCAAGTATGCCGGCGGCGGCACGGTCGGCGAGTTGTCGACCGCGGACATGTCGCGGATGATGATCGGCGAGGCCGAGATCCGAAAAAGCGCCGAACGTATCGCCGATGTCGAGAGTTCGGTAGAGCTGGAACTGGCGGGCATCGTCGTCAAGGACGAAGAGGACATTGCGGCTGTCGACGGGCTCAATCTCAAGATCGGAGGCGGCGAGATCGTCGGTGTCGCCGGTGTGTCCGGCAATGGCCAGTCGGAACTGGTCGAGGCTCTGTCAGGGCAGCGGCCGATCAACGATGGCGGCGTGTTCATCAATGGCGAGGTGTTCGATTGCTCCCGGTCGGGATACGATCTCTTCAAGGTGTTCGGCCTGCCGGAAGAGCCGCTGCGCAATGCGGCAGTGCCGCGCATGAGCGTCGCCGAGAACATCGCATTCCGCACCTTCGACAAGGCGCCGGAAGCCAATCTGGGGTGGTGGCTGAAGCCGGCTGTGATGAAGAACCGCGCCGCCGGGCTGATCGAACGTTACCGAGTGAAGACGCCATCCACGGATACGCCGATCGAGAACCTGTCGGGCGGGAATGTGCAGCGGGCGATCCTGGCACGCGAACTTTCCCATGACGTGAAGGTTCTGATCGTCGCCAACCCCTGTTTCGGGCTCGACTTTGCATCTGTCGCCGAGATCAGGGCGCAGATCATCGACCAGCGCAACAATGGCGCGGCGGTTCTGCTCGTTTCTGAAGATCTCGATGAAATCCTCGAATTGTCGGATCGTGTCGCAGTGATGTCAGAAGGCAAGATCACTTACGTCGCGCCGATCGGCGAGACGGACCGCAACACGATCGGCACCTATATGGCGGGGCATTGAGATGGTGAGCGTCAAGGCAAGGCCGTATGACTACGCTCTGGAGCCCGGGAAGACCGCGCTTGTGGTCATCGACATGCAGCGCGACTTCATCGAGCGGGGCGGTTTTGGTGACGCTCTGGGCAATGATGTGTCGCGTCTTGAAGCAATCATCCCCGCGACCGCGAAGCTGATGGGACTGTTCCGCGAAAGGGGCTGGCCGATAATTCACACGCGCGAGGCGCACAAGCCGGATCTTTCCGATTGCCCTCCGTCGAAGATACGGCGCGGCAGCGCCTCGTTGCGGATTGGCGAGGAGGGTCCGATGGGACGGCTGCTCGTCACCGGCGAGCCCGGCAATCAGATCGTGCCGGAGCTGGCGGCTCTGGAAGGGGAAACCGTTATCGACAAGCCGGGCAAGGGCATGTTCTGGGCGACTGGCCTGCATGAGCGGCTGCGGGGCCTCGGCATCACGCATCTGGTCTTCGCCGGCGTGACGACGGAGGTCTGTGTACAGACCTCGATGCGCGAGGCGAACGATCGCGGTTATGAATGCCTGCTGATCGATGAGGCGACGGAGAGTTATTTTTCGGAGTTCAAGGCGTCCACCATCGAGATGATTGTCGCCCAAGGCGGCATTGTCGGCTGGGTCGCCTCGCTGGACGATCTTGCCACGGCGTTGGAAGGTGCGGAGGCGGCGGCATGAGCGGCGAGGCCTTCGATGCGAAGAAACTTATCGAAGCGATGGCCGAGTTTCTTGGCCTGCCGCTCGAGGATGAATATCGCGAGGGGATCACCGCGCACCTGATCGTGGCCCACAGCATTGCCCAGGGTGTCCTCGCCTTCGAAACATCCGACGATGCCGAGCCGGCGCCGGTCTTCGAACCATGAATCCGCTGACAGACATGACCGGCGCGGAAATCGCCGCAGCGGTGAAGGCTGGCAAGTTGACGGCGAGCGGCGTCACGGAGGCCGCGCTGGCACGGACTGAAAGCCTCAATCCTCTCCTGAACGCATTTACAGCGATCACCTCGGAACGCGCGCTTGCCAAGGCTGATGCTGTGGATGCCGAAATCGCGGCGGGCCGCGATCCGGGGCCGCTCGCCGGCGTGCCCTTCGCGGTCAAGAACCTGTTCGACATCAAGGGTCTGTCGACGCTAGCCGGTTCGAAGATCAACCGCGACTTGCCGGCTGCTGGTGACGACGCGGCATTGGTGAAGCGGATGGAGGCGGCCGGCGCGGTGTTGACGGGCGCGCTCAATATGGGCGAGTACGCCTATGATTTTACAGGGCAAAACGCCCATGACGGCGACTCGCGCAATCCACACGATCCCGATCACATGTCCGGCGGTTCGTCCGGCGGCTCCGGTACAGCTACGGCTGCGGGCATGGCGTCGATCACGCTCGGATCGGATACGAACGGCTCTATCCGCGTACCATCCTCGTTCTGCGGATTGTTCGGACTGAAGCCAACCTATGGTCGGCTGACACGCGCCGGGACATTTCCCTTCGTCTCCAGCCTCGACCACCTTGGGCCGATCGCACGGTCAACGGCGGATCTGGCGCTTTCCTATGATGCAATGCAAGGACCGGATTCTGACGATCCGGCTTGCGCCAGCCGGTCGGTGGAGCCCATCATGGCCGAGCTTGCCAAGGGTATTGGCGGGCTGCGGTTCGCGAAAGCAGGCGGATTTTTCGAGCGCGGCGCCATGCCGGAAGCGTTCGAGGCGGTCGACCGGATCGCGAAGGCCGTCGGCGCGGATGCGACGCGCGATGTTCCACATGCCGAGGCAGCCCGCGGCGCGGCCTATCTGATCACCATGGCAGAGGGCGCATCGCTGCACCTGGATCGGTTGAAAACCCGCCACGCCGATTACGACCCGGATGTGCGCGACCGGCTGATCGCCGGAGCGATGATCCCTGGCGCGTGGGTGGCGAAAGCTCAGAAATTGCGTCGCGCCTATCATGACGCGGTGTTGAACCTGTTTGAGACCGTCGACGTGATCCTCGCCCCGGCAACACCCTGTCGTGCGCCGCGGATCGGCCAGAAGACGATGGTGCTCGACGGCGTCGAGATGGCGGTAAGGCCGAATATCGGAATATTCACGCAGCCGATCTCCTTCATCGGTCTTCCGGTCGTTTCCGTGCCGGTCTGGACGGAAGGCAAGGCGCTGCCGATCGGTGTGCAACTGATTGCCGCGCCATGGCGCGAGGACATCGTCCTGCGGGTGGCGCATCATCTGGAGACGGCAGGCGTGGTGTCCGCGCCGGTCGCGAATGTGCAGGAGACGTGACAATGGAAAAGGCCGGACGCTGGGCAGGACGCAACACCAACAAGGACGCTTTGCGCAGCCGCATCTGGGAAACGCTCGATTCCGGCGGCATGGCGATGGGGCCGACGTGGAGCCACATCCCGAACTTCATCGGCGCAGACCAAGCCGCCTGGCATCTGGCCCAGACCGACGCGTGGAAACGCGCCAAGGTGGTCAAGTGCAATCCCGATCCGCCACAGATTCCGGTTCGCCTGCGCGCCCTTTATGAGGGCAAAATGCTCTATGCACCGGTGCCCTATCTCACGAAGGAGTTCCCCTATCTGAAGATCGACCCGGCGAAACTGAAGGAAAAGGGGATTTCCTTCGAACTGGCTGCGACTTCGGGCGGCTATCTGATGTATGGCGAGCGGGTGGATTTCGAGGATGTCGAGCCGCTTGATTTCTGCGTCGTCGGCTCGGTCGGTGTTAGCCGTACAGGCGGCTGGACCGGCAAGGGTGCGGGTTTTGCAGATCTCGAAACCGGCATCTTCCGAGAACTTGGCATTATTGGTCCTGACACCCCGATGGCGACGACGATCCATTCCTCGCAACTGGTCGGCGACGACGAGATCTTTATGATGGCGCATGATTCTCCGCTCGATTTCGTGGCGACCGAAGAGGAGCTGATCGTGACCAACAACTCCATGCCGCGACCGAAGGGCGTTGCCTGGGAATTCGTTCAGGACGACCAGTTCGAGACCATCCCGTTCCTGAAATCGCTGCGCGACAGAATGGAGTCGCGATAGAACATGGTCGTCAACGATCCCGAGACGCTGGCCGAGGTCGAGGCCGTATTCAAGCGCTATGAAACGGCGCTGGTGACGAACGATGTCGAGACGCTGGATGAGTTGTTCTGGCAAGATGAGCGCACCATTCGCTATGGCGGCGGAGAGAGCCTCTACGGCGTCTCGGAGATCCTCGCCTTTCGCAAGGGCCGTTCGGCGGCCGGGTTGGAACGGGATCTCGACCGCACGGTAATCACAAGTTTCGGCACGGAATTCGCGACTGCCTCGACGCTGTTCCGCCGCGATGGGGCTTCCGGCAAGGTCGGTCGCCAGATGCAGAGTTGGGTGCGCATGGAGGATGGCTGGCGGGTCGTTGCGGCGCATGTCTCCATCATCGATGAACCATCATGAGGGAGGCCGAAAAACGGCTCTCCGCGTCTTCCCTTGAGACGGTACGCACGTCGGTCGACGCAATCCGCCTCGAAGTCGCGCGGCGCATAGTCACCGGCGAGGTTGAACCGGGCACGCCGCTCGACGAGAGCGGACTGGCGGGCGAGTTCGGCGTCTCCCGGACGCCGGTACGCGAAGCCCTGCGGCAACTGGCCTCTTCGGGGCTAGTGCAGCAGAGACCGCATCGCCGCACGGTCGTCACCAAACCGAGCGACAAGGCGCTGTCGGACATGTTTGATGTCATGTCCTATCTGGAAGGTCTTTGCGCCGGGCTGTGCGCCAAGGTGATGCCTCCTGCCGAGCGCAAGGCGCTAGAGGATCTGCACACCCAAATGGGAGCGCTGACGCGGGCCGGCGATTCGCAAGGTTATGCGCAGGCAAACGAATATTTCCACAACGCCATCTATGACGGCACGCAGAACGCGTATCTAATCGAGATCACTTTCCTGACGCGGATGCGATTACAGCCATTCCGCCGCGCTCAGTTCGACACGTTGGGCCGGCTTGCCGCTTCGCATACCGAACACACCGAAGTGGTGGAGGCGATACTGCGCGGAGACCAACGCGGTGCGGAAGAAGCAATGCGCGCCCATATCGGGCTCGTCGAGGAGGCCTGGCACGAATTCGCCAGCGACATGCCTCAAGACGCTTCAGCTACAAAGCTTCGCCATGAACCGTAGGACGAGATATCCCGGGCTCCATTGACGGCTTCCGCTTCCACGAGGAACCCCTTCGCCGACGTGCCGTCGCCAAGCGTCAGCGTGCCGATGCCGAGTGGGGCCGGAATACCCGCGACGAAGGTGCCGAAGGCTTCGGCCGAAAGCGCCCATAATTCGATGGCGATCTTCTCGCCCTTGCCCTTTCCGACGCGCAGAAGCCCTGGCTTGGGCGGCACGGTACCTGAGAGCGCATAGAGGCGGTAGTCGGGCGTGGTTGACAGCGACCGGAGATAGACCGCATTGCGCGATGTCAGCTCGTGGTTGAGCGGCATGCCAGAGAGATGCGCACCAACCACTGCGACCGTGATATGTCCTTCCGGAGCTGCGACGACGTCGGGCCGGGCGCCGGCCTCGAGCGCGGCGGCATAGCCGGCGAGACGGGCGTCGCTGCCTGCCGCGCCGATGAGCGTCAGGCTCGAGGGAAGGCTGTCTTCGCGCTCGCCCACCGGGACGGATATCGCCGCGAGATCGAGCAGGTTCACGAAATTGGTGTAGGTGCCGAGATTGGAGTTGAGCTGGACGGGGTCAGCTTCCACCTGTGCGACCGTGTAGACGGCGGGAACGGTCGGCACGGCGAGGCAGTCGAGTTCGGCGAGCATCGGGATAACGGCGCGCTTCATGGTTTGAAGTTTGTAGATCGCATCAAACGTATCGACCGCCGTGATGCCCTGCGCACCGCCAATGATCTTACGGGTGACCGGATGAAGGACATCTGGCCGCTCCTCGATGATTTCACGGATGGCATGGTAGCGTTCGGCGACCCACGGGCCCTCATAGAGAAGCCGGGCGACTGCATGGAGTGGCTCGAAATCGATCTCGCGGATCGTTGCGCCGAGGCCGGAGAGTACCTTCAGGTCGGCATCATAGGCCTTCTGCGATTCGCTGTCGCCGAAGAACTGCCGCTGGTCGGGCAAGGGTACGCCGACGGTGATCTGCGGCGGCATTGGCGAAACGCCCGTCGGCGGCAGGGCGCGCGACATGAAGTCGGACGCGTCGTAAGCCTGGGCCACGGAAGCTGCCTCGGCCGCGTCCGCGACCGTCACGGCGAAGATCGAGATCGTGTCGAGTGTGCGGCAGGCCGGGACCATGCCGGTTGCTGAAAGCAGCCCGACGCTGGGTTTCAGCCCGACAATGCCGTTCATCCCGGCCGGGATGCGGCCTGAGCCGGCTGTGTCGGTGCCGAGGGAAAAGGCGACTGCGCCGCCCGCCACGGCGACGGCCGAGCCGGATGACGATCCCCCCGGGATCAGCGCCGGATTGAGAGCGTTTTTGGGGACGCCATAGGGCGAGCGCACGCCGACAAGGCCAGTCGCGAACTGGTCGAGATTGGTCTTGCCGATACAGATCGCCCCTGCGTCTTCCAACCGTTGCACAACGAAGGCGGATTTTTTGGCGACGTACGCGAAGTCCGGGCAGGCCGCCGTGGTGTGCAAGCCCGCGACATCGATATTGTCCTTGACGGCAAAGGGCAGGCCGAAAAGAGGCTTGCCGGCCGGCCCGGCAGCATCCAGGGCTGCGGCTTCTGCGAGCGCCTGGTCCTCGTCCTTCAGGCTGATAAACGCGGCGGGGTCGTCCGCCGCGCGGACCGCCTCATAAGAATAGCGTACGGCATTTACTGCCGACAATCTGCGCCATTCGGAAAAAGGCCTGCCATTTGATCGCACAGAAAGTCCCTCCAGATTAAAAAATAGGCAATTATGAGTGAATTGTATGCTAGATTGCGATGCTACGGTTTCACCTGAATTTCAGCAAGATGCATGCCATACCGACCGGCGGCGTAATCTCGTTGCCTGCTTCCCAAGGCGAGGAATTCGTCTAGTTTCAGGGCAGCCCATATTCGCGGGGAGATACGGAATGAAATCGAGAACCATTGTCATCGAGGAGAATGGCGGGCCCGAAAAACTCAGGCTTGTCGATATGGAGGCTGGAGAACCGGGTCCCGGTGAAATCCGGATCCGGCATGGCGCCTGCGGTCTCAACTTCATCGATGTCTATCAGCGAACCGGCCTCTACAAGATGGATCTGCCGCATGCGCTCGGCATGGAGGCTGCCGGCACAATCGAGGCGGTTGGCGAGGGCGTGACGCATTTGAAGCCGGGCGATCGGGCCGCATATGCCTGCCATCCGGCCGGCGCCTATTGCGAGGCGCGGGTCATGCCCGCGGGGCAGGTATGCAAGATGCCGGACGAGATCGATTTCGAGACCGGCGCCGCGATGATGCTGCAGGGCATGACGGTTCAGTATCTCTTCCATCGCACCACTCCGATCTCGGAAGGGAGCCGGGTGCTGTTTCATGCGGCTGCCGGCGGCGTCGGCCAGATTGCCTGCCAGTGGGCGAAGTCGGAGGGAGTGGAACTGATCGGTACCGCCGGCACGGACGAGAAATGCGCCATGGCGCTGGAGGCCGGCGCCGCGCACTGCATCAATTACAAGACTGAGGATTTCGTTGCGCGGGTCAGAGAGATTACCGACGGCGAAGGGGTCGATGTGGTGATGGACGGGGTCGGCGCGGACACGTTCGAGCGCTCGCTGGACTGTCTGAAGCCTCTCGGCTTCATGATCTCTTTCGGCAACGCATCGGGGCCAGTGCCGCCGGTCAATCTGTTGACGCTTGCCGCCAAAGGGTCGCTGAAGCTGACGCGGTGTTCGCTCTTCACTCATATCGCCAGGCCCGAGGATTGCCAGGCCATGGCGCGGCACGTGATGGACAAGGTTTCATCCGGTGCGGTGAAAATCCATATCGGCCAACGCTACCCGCTCGAGCAGATCGCCGAAGCGCATCGCGCGCTCGAAGCACGCGAGACGACGGGGTCGACGATCATCACGCTATAAGCTGCGGCAAAGCCTGTCCGGCTGACCTCGGGGTATCTTGCCTCGCGGCGTGGCTCGTGTTCGAAGGGGGCGTTTCGGCTTTCACGGGACGGCTTCTGGACAGGAAATGATGATCAACGGCGCAGACGTCCGCAGCGTTGCCGGGAATCTGGCGATTGTCCTCGCCTTTGCGGCGGTTTTTGCGCAGCTATTCGGCTTCGCCGTGCCCTGGCCGGTCTGGGCGGGTGTGTTCGCGCTGCATTTTCTCGTCCATTTCGACCGGCTCAAGCGCAACGCGCGGATCATTCTGTCTATTGGAGTTGCCCTGTTTGCAGGAGGCTGGCTCCTCGCGGGAGGGGCCCCCGGAAACGGGTTCGAGCGGGCAGGTTTTCTCTTTGTCTTTCTGCTCGTCATGCAATACCTCGCCGATCTGGCCGCTCGTTCTCCGGAAATCGGCAGGGCTGCGGAAACGATTGTCACGCGCCCTCCGGGGCAGCGCTATCTGTTCGTTACACTCGGATCCCACGTGCTCGCGCTTTTCCTCCAGATCGGCGCGGTGATCCTGATCATGACATTGCTCATGTCGCGCCTTAAGGACGCGAATGAAGCCATGGTGCGCTCGCTTACGGTTGCCCAGACCCGTGGATTTACCGGCACAGCGCTTTGGTCGCCATTGTCGCTCGGCATTCTGATTGTCTTTTCGCATGTGCCGGATGTGTCCTATATCGGCTTTGTGCCGGGCGGTCTTGCCGGCGCCGCCTTCTTCCTTGCGGTTGGATACTGGATGGAGCGTGGGCGCAGAGCGAAGGTTCCGGGCATGGCCGCAATATCTACGGCCGAGAAATGGACCCTCGCGCGCGTCGTCGCTCTTGCCGCGTTGCTGGTGGTCAGCGGACTCGCCTGGGTCGGAATTTTCGACGTTCCGCTTATCGAAGGCATGTTCACGGTTGTCCTTATACTGGGGATTTTGTGGTCGGCGGTTTCGATCAGCGGTGGCCGAATGTCTTTCGGGCAGGGCGCCGCGAGCCTGTCGAATGCCGGCTCCTCGCTCGTAAACGAGATCGGGATCATTGCCGGCGCGACTGTGATCGGCGGTGTTGGGGAAGTGCTCCTGGAACATTGGGGCGGTTTGCAGGGGTCGGTTTCGCTGGAGATGGCGTCTATCCTCGCCCTGGCGATCCCCTGGGCGATTTTCGCGTTCGGGATGATTGCCATGAACCCTGTTTTGAGCGTGACGATATTGTCTGGCGCGCTCAATGGGATCTGGCCGGATGCCGCCAAGTTCTGGCTGATATGTGCGCTGACATGGGGGTGGGCGATCGCAAGCGGCGGCACACCGTTTACGGCGAATATGCTGATCACGGCGCAGAAGGTTGGTCGGGAGGCCCCGACGGTAGCGCTTGCGTGGAACGGGCGTTTTTCACTTCTGATGCTTGCCTGTTTTTCCGTTGCGGCAGCGCTTGGAACGTTCTTTTGGAGTTAGGGCCCCGGGGCGTCGCATCCCGCATCCCGAGGCAGATCGCACATCACCAGTAGTGGCAGTTGGCATGTTCGGGCAAAAAAGTGCATATTTGCGCGGAGCGATGTATACACAGGCCAAGACATTATGCAGCAAAACGGCAACAAGACACACGCGACACGCACCGTCATAGAGTTGCGGAAGAAAATTCTTGCCGGCGACCTGCCTGGCGGAACGCGCCTTTTCGAGGTGCCGCTTGCCGAAGAACTCGAGATTTCACGCACACCGCTTCGCGATGCGATGTCGCGTCTGGCGGAGGAGGGACTTCTCGAACGGGCCAAAAGCGGCGGTTTCGTCGTGCGCCAATTCACCTTTTCCGACGTGATCGATGCGATCGAGCTGCGCGGCGTGATGGAGGGGACTGCGGCGCGCCTTGCCGCGGAACGCGGCGTCAAGCCGGAGGCCATGGCGCGCATTCAGGGCGTCCTGAACGATCTCGATGCTTGTTTCGGCGCTGCGCCGGGCGAAGTCGATTTCGAGGCGTACTCCGAGCTAAATGCCAGATTTCATTCCGAACTGGCGGGGCTGGCGGGCAGCAAGATCGTGACCCATGAAGTGGAGCGGGCCGCTCGCCTGCCTTTCGCGTCGCCCTCGGCCTTCACGCCGGACAGGGCGGATATCGAGGCTTTCCGCCGGTCGCTCAATGTTGCCCAAGCGCAGCATCGCGCGATCGTCGAGGCGATTGCTGCCCGTGAAGGTACGCGCGCCGAAGGTCTGGCGCGCGAACATGCGCGCATCGCGCGGCGCAACATGGAATATGTGCTGCTTGAAGACCGGAGCCTGATGGAGCGCGTTCCGGGCCATGCGCTCGTCGTGGCGTGATCTCTCCCGAGATTAAGTGACCGCGGTCTGCCGCGGCTAACGCCGTCCTATTGGCGGCGTTCGGCAAAATTTTGCGTGTCGAGAGAAATTGCTTGCAACGGGCGATACGATCCGGCACTAGATAATGTATACACAACGCATCCAGTCCATGGGAGGATAAATATGACAAAATCGTCACTTTCCGAAGTTATGAAGGCATCCGGCGGCGCGGTTGAGATGCTGCGCAACTCCAAGATCGGTATGTATGTATACCCCGTCGTCGCTCCGGAATTCACCAACTGGCGCAGCGAGCAGGCCGCGTGGCGCGATGGCGCCGTGCTTTTCGATCAGTCGCACCACATGGACGAACTGATCGTCGAAGGCCCGCAGGCAACCGAGTTTCTGGCCTATCACGGCATCAACTCCTTCTCGAATTTCGACCTGAACCGCGCAAAGCACTATGTGCCGGTCACGCCTAATGGCCACGTCATCGGCGACCACATCATTTTCCGCGAGCGTGAGGACAAGTACATCCTCGTCGGCCGCGCCCCGACGTCGCATTGGCTGCTGTTCGCATCGGCCTGGGGCAAGTGGAACGTGCGCATCCGTCACGATCCGCGGTCGCCCAGCCGTCCGGAAGGCGAGCGCGTGCTGCGCGAGCATTACCGTTTCCAGATTCAGGGCCCCGAGGCTCCGAAGGTCTTCGAGAAGATGAACGGCGGTCCGATTCCGGACATCAAGTTCTTCCACGTCGACTGGATCAATATTGGTTCGAAGAAGGTGCAGGCGCTGCGTCACGGCATGGCGGGTGCGCCGGGTCTTGAAGTCTGGGGTCCGTACAAGGACAAGGATTACATTCACTCCACGATCATGCAGGCGGCCAAGGAAGCCGGCGTCAATCTGGTACAGTGCGGCAGCCGCGCCTACTCGACCAACACGCTGGAATCGGGCTGGATCCCGTCCCCGCTGCCCGGCATCTACACGGGCGACGGCATGCTGGCCGACTACCGCGACTGGCTCGGCGCCGACATGTATGAGGCGGCCGGAGCGATCGGCGGTTCCTTCGTCTCCGACAATATCGAAGACTACTACGTCAACCCGTTCGAACTCGGTTACGACTTCTACATTGGCTGGAAGAAGGACGATTTCGTCGGCAAGGCGGCTCTCGAGAAGATCAAGGCCGACGGCCCGAAGCGCAAGAAGGTCACCTTCGAGTGGAACCCGGAAGACGTGCTGAAGGTTATCGCGACCGCTTTCGAAGACGGCACTCCGGGTAAGTGGATCGACTTCCCGCAGCCGAACTATGCGTCCTCCTCCGCCGACCTTATCCTCAAGGACGGCAAGAAGGTCGGCATGTCGATGTTCAACGGCTACTCCTGGAATGAGCGTCGCTGTCTGTCGCTCGGCGTCGTCGATGTCGACGTCCAGGAAGAGGAAATCCTCACTCTCGTCTGGGGCGAGCCGGAAACCACTGGCAAGACCTCGACCGAACCGCATAAGCAGATGGAGATTCGTGTCCGCGTCGCTCCCACGCCCTATGCGGCCGAGGCTCGCGAAAACTACGCCGACAGCTGGCGCACCAAGAAGGCGTCCTGACGCCGGAGGTCGGCGCGGCGCAAGCCGCGCCCGGCCATAAGATCTCTTCGATGGCCGTCGGTCCGTAAAGGATCGACGGCCATTTTCATTGCGGTGCCGTGACCGCAGGCCTTTGTCGTCGAGGCCTGCTGTGTATACAGAATCTTCTCGCATTGTAAGATTGCCTGCATTATATTGCGGGAAGGCGGCGATATGGCCGCTCCAGTCACTCGTGCGTGTACACAATTTTATCTCGGGCGGAGGAGGCGCCGGCTATGCTCAACATTCTCAAACGTGGAAAAATCGACACTGCCGCCAACGCGGCTTCGCTCGGTGCCTTTATTGAGGGTTTCTCTATAGAAGTGATGCCGCGCACCGCGGCTAAGGTGGAGGATTTCAAGGCTCTGCTGCCCGCTGGAACCCGTGTCTATATCGCCCATATCGAGGGCACGCCGATCGAGGAAATGGTCGAGACGGCGAAGCGGCTGCATGAAGACAGTTTCCCGGTTATGCCGCATTTCCCGGCGCGCATCATCAAGGACAAGGCGACGCTTGAGGATTGGATCAAGCGCTATCAGGGCGAGGCCGGCGTCGACCAGGCGCTTCTGCTTGCCGGCGGCGTCGAGAAGCCGGTCGGCGATTTCCATTCCTCAATGCAGTTGATGGAATCCGGCCTGTTCGACCAATATGGCTTCAAGCGCTTGCATGTCGCCGGCCATCCCGAAGGCAACAAGGACATCGACAAGGACGGCTCGACGAAAAATGTCGACGACGCCATGCTGTGGAAGCAAGCCTTCTCCGAGCGCACGGATGCCGAGATGGCGATCGCCACGCAGTTCGCCTTCGACGCCAAGCCGATCGCTGCCTGGGCCGAGCGGCTGAAGTCGGCCGGCATTACATTGCCGATCCATGTCGGCGTCGCCGGTCCGGCGAAACTCCAGACGCTGATCAAGTTCGCGGTCGCTTGCGGTGTCGGTCCCTCGCTCAAGGTGCTGCAGAAGCGCGCCATGGACATGTCGAAGCTGCTGCTTCCTTATGAGCCGACCGAGGTTGTCGCTGAACTCGCGGCCTACAAGGCGGCAAATCCGGACAGCCTGATCGAGAAGGTGCACTTCTTCCCGCTGGGCGGCATCAAGACCAATGCCAACTGGGCGTCGGAAAACGCCTGAGCGTCAGCCCAGACCCGGCATGCCGCCGAGTTTGCCCAGCAGCTCGGCGACATTGGCCGCCTGAAATTTCTTTAAAAGCCGCGCCCGGTAGGCCTCCACCGTGCGCGGCGAAATGTCGATGATCCGGGCGATTTCCTTCGAGGTTCGCCCTTCGCCGAGAAACATCACGAGTTGGCGTTCGCGCGTCGTCAGTTGGTGCATCGGCCGCTCGTGCGACAGATCGGCGAAGCTCCATACCGCCTTCATCAGCGGGTCTCCTTCCTCCGTCAGCGTCATGCCGCGCACCCGGCACCAGAACATCGACCCGTCGGAACGGGCCATGATGCGCTCGTCGGAATAGCGATTGATCTCGCGCAGCGGCTTGACGCCGATATTGCGGGCTTTCACGAACTCCTCGTAGGAGGGGTAGAGGATGGCGAAGGACTGGTCGCGCAGCTTGTCCACGGTAAAGCCGAACATTTTCGCGAAGGCCGGATTGCAGGTCCGGATGACACGGTTCTCCGTCATCACGATGCCGACCGGCGCATGCTCCCAGGCCAGCCGGTCCAGGTCTTCGTAGTTATCCGTATTGCCCATGCGTGTTTCTACGATATTGCCAGCCTTTCGAGTTCGAGCGGATACTACCATGCGGCCCGACTGCGCAACGAGGAATGTGCATATGGGAGGATCCGGCGGTGCCGGATGGCGGCCGAAGGGCCGATGGGGAGGATACCGCAAAACGCTTGTTCGTTTCGCCAGAATGCCAACCCGACGGCTCCGCGATCGCGTGAATTCACGTAGTCCGGCATCGCGATGCCGGCTGGCGTCAGGGCGTCCGGGAACGCCTGGCCATAAGATGGAGGAAACGACATGAAACGGATTTTCGCGACATTGACCGTCGCTGGAGCGGTCGCCGCGGCGGCTTTCGGTACGGCCAGCGCGCAAGACGATACCGCCAAGATCGCTCTCGTTCACGGCCTGTCCGGCTCGCCGCTGGAGGTCTATTCGAAGCAGACCTCGACCGGCTTCCAGCTCGGCCTTGAATACGCGACCAATGGCACGATGGAGATCAAGGGCAAGAAGATCGAGCTGATCGAGAAGGATACCCAGTTCAAGCCCGATATCGCCCGCGCCGCGCTCGCCGAGGCCTATGGTGACGATGAGGCGTTGATTGCCGTAGGCGGCACCTCGTCCGGCGTCACCACCGCGATGCTGCCGGTGGCCGAAGAATACGAGAAGATTCTGCTTGTGGAGCCGGCGGTGGCGGATTCGCTCACCGGTCCGGATTCGAACCGCTATGTCTTCAAGACATCGCGCAACTCGTCGATGGATATGCAGGCGCAGGCGCTGGCATTGGCGCCCGACGAAAACCTGCACGTCGCGACGCTGGCTCAGGATTACGCCTTTGGACGAGACGGTATCGCGGCCTTCAAGAAGGCGCTGGAAGGCTCCGGTGCGACGGTTGAGGCCGAGGAATATGTCCCGCAGCAGACCACCGACTTCACGGCTACAATCGAACGACTTTTCAATGCCCTGAAGGACAAGGAAGGCCGCAAGGTCATCGTCATCTATGTCGCAGGAATCGACGCCATGACGCCGCTCGCTGCTGCCGATCCAGGCCGCTACGGTATCGAGCTCTCGACCGGCGGCAACATTCTTCCGGCTATGGCTTCCTACAAGAAGGTGCCGGGCATGGAAGGCGCGATCTATTACTACTATGAATCGCCGAAGAACGAGATCAATGACTGGCTCGTCGCCGAGCACGAGAAGCGTTTCGGCACGCCGCCGGACTTCTTTACCGCAGGCGGCATGGCTGCGGCGCTTGCCATCGTCAAGGCGCTCGAAACCGCGGATGAATGGAATACCGAGACGCTGATTTCCACCATGGAAGGCATGAGCTGGGAAACGCCGAAAGGCACAATGACCTTCCGTCCGGAGGATCATCAGGCACTGCAGTCCATGTATCACTTCAAGATCAAGGTAGAGGACGGAGTGGATTGGGCGGTTCCGGAACTGGTTCGCGAAATCAAGCCTGACGAAATGGACATCCCCGTCGGACGCAACAACCAGTAAGCGGCCAATTCTGCAAGAAAAGCGGGCGCGTTTCGCGCGCCCGCCGACCCGGTGCGACCTTATGACGGCTCCTTCCATCGAGACACGAGACCTGACGATCCGCTTTGGCGGCCATACCGCGGTCGACGCCGTCTCCTGTGCCTTTCAACCCGGCGAACTGACGGTGATTGTCGGGCCGAACGGGGCCGGCAAGACCACCTATTTCAGTCTGATCTCCGGTCAGCTTGCGCCAAGCGAGGGGAGGATCCTGAAGGGGGGCGATGACATCACGCGTCTTTCACCGTCAGCGCGCGCCAAGGCCGGCATCGGCCGGGCCTTCCAACTGACGAACCTGTTTCCCAAGCTTTCCGTGCTCGAAAATGTCAGGCTCGCGGTACAGGCGAAGCACGGCATCGGCCCGAGGCTGTTCCGCCCGGCCTCCTCCTTTCGCACCGTCGCCGACAAGGCGTATCAGCATTTGAAGGCGACGCGGCTCGACGATGTCGCGGGTCTTCCGGCGGCGGCCTTGCCGCATGGCGATCAGCGCAAGCTGGAAGTCGCACTTCTGCTGGCGATGGAGCCGGATATCTTCATGTTCGACGAACCGACCGCCGGCATGAGCGTCGACGAGGCGCCGGTGATCCTCGAACTGATCGACGAGATCCGCAAGGACACGTCCAAGACCGTGCTGCTGGTCGAACACAAGATGGATGTCGTGCGCGCACTCGCCGACCGCATCATCGTCTTGAACAATGGCGAACTGGTCGCGGACGGGCCGCCGGAAGAGGTGATCGCGATGCCGATCGTGCGCGAAATCTATCTCGGCATTCCGGCGGACGAGGCGGCGGCATGAACGACCATGTTCTTCGCCTCGATGACGTGCATACCGATATCGGCGAATATCAGGTGCTGCACGGTATTTCCTTCAATGTGCCCGAGGGCGGTGTGCATGTGCTGCTCGGCCGCAACGGCGCCGGCAAGACCACGACGCTGCGCACCATCATGGGCCTGTGGCGGGCGCGGTCGGGTGCTATCGTTTTCAAGCATCACGACATCACCGCGATGCACACCTCTGATATCGCCCGCTTGGGTATCGCCTACGTCCCTGAGAACATGGGCATTTTCGGTGGGCTGACCGTTCAGGAAAACATGCGGCTGGCAACGGCGGACGGCAGTTTCAACGACGATCGGCTCGGGCAGATCTTCGAGTTGTTTCCGGCGATGGAGAAGTTCTGGCCCAAGCCGGCATGGTCGCTGTCGGGCGGCCAGAAGCAGATGCTGGCGATCTCCCGGGCGATCGTCGAGAAGCGCGAACTCATCCTGATCGACGAGCCGACCAAGGGACTGGCTCCGTCGATCATCCGGGCAATGATCGCGGCCTTTCAGGAGATTTCGCGCGACACCACGATCCTGCTTGTCGAGCAGAACTTCCTGTTCGCTTCGTCATTGGGTCGCAATGTCTGCGTCATCGACGACGGGCGGATCGTTCACCATGGCGGCATGGGCGAGCTCGCCGAGGACAAGGCGCTCCAGACGCGGCTGCTTTCGCTGTCGCTCGACGCGCATCAATAGGAGAGGGGCATGGCAAGGCAATCCTCCATGGCTGCGGCATTCGAACGGATTGGCGGGGTTAACGCTCTGCCGGTCATCCTGATGGTCGTCTCGCTGCCGCTGGTCGGCTCGTTCTCCTCATGGGTGACGCTCACCGTCGCCGGTCTCGCCATGGGCATGATGATCTTCCTGATGGCGTCGGGGCTCTCCCTCGTCTTCGGCCTGATGGATGTGCTGAATTTTGGCCATTCGGCCTTCATCTCCTTCGGCGCCTTCATTGCCGCGACAGTGCTGGCGGCGCTCGCCGCCTGGGTCGGAGCGGACTCGCTGACGCTCAATTTCCTAGCGCTTTTCGCGGCACTCGGCGCTGCGACCCTGTTCGGTCTTGCCGCGGGATGGTTCTTCGAGAGGGTCATCGTCAAGCCGGTCTATTCGGATCACCTGCGCCAGATCCTAATCACCATCGGCGCGCTGATCGTCGCCGAGCAGATCATCCTCGCCTTGTGGGGCGGCAGCCCGATGCCGGTGCCGCGCCCGGCGCTGCTCGAAGGCTCGTTCGTGATTGGCGATGTGGCGATCGAAACCTACCGGGTCTTCGCCTTCTTTCTTGGTCTCGTCGTCTTCATCGCGCTGAGCCTCGTTCTCAACCGCACCCGGATCGGACTTTTGATCCGCGCCGGCGTCGAAAACCGCGAGATGGTCGAGGCGCTGGGCTTCAGGATCGACCGGCTGTTCATCGCCGTCTTCATGGTTGGTTCGGCGCTCGCCGCAATGGGTGGCGCGATGTGGGCCGGCTATCAGGGCCTGATCTCGGGCACGCTCGGCAGCGAGTTGATGATCCTTGTGTTCATCGTCGTGATCATCGGCGGATTGGGCTCAATCGAGGGCTCGCTCCTCGGCGCGCTGCTGGTCGGGCTGCTCGGCAACTATGTCGCCTTCATCTTTCCGAAGCTGTCGCTCGCCTCGAACATGATCCTGATGATGGCGATCCTGCTGTGGCGGCCGCTCGGCCTGCGCCCGGCGGCGGGCAAGTGAGGGGAGGGCAGAGATGACCGATACCGCCATCTCCTCCGCGCCGCCCGCCGATCGCGGCCGCACCGGCCGGATGATCGTCTATGCCGTCGTTTTCGCCATCGGGCTGGCGCTCGCCTTCGCGCCTTTTCTGTTCCAGGACGTGCGCTCGAGCCAAGTCGCTGCGCGCATCTGCGTCTTCATCGTGCTGGCGGCGAGTTACGATCTCCTGATCGGCTACACCGGCATCGTTTCCTTCGCGCATACGATGTTCTTCGGCCTGGGCGCGTATGGCGCGGCGATCGCCCTGAAAGGCATGGGGCCCGGTTGGAGCGCCGTACTAGTCGGCGGCGGAGCGGGGGTCATTGTCGCCATCGTATTGGCGGTGCTGATCGGCGTGCTGTCGCTTAGGGTCAAGGCGATCTTCTTTGCGATGGTCACGCTCGCCGCGGCCTCGGTGATGATGGTGCTCGCCTCGCAATTCTCGCAGTTTACCGGCGGCGAGGACGGCATCGTCTACAAGGCTCCCGACCTGTTCAAACCGGCGGCAAAGCTGCTGACCGATGGTGACGGCAAGGTGTTGAAGCTGTTCGGCGTCTCGATGAATGGCAAGATCGCTGCATATTATTTCGTGTTCCTGTGTTGCTTCGTCCTGTTCCTTGCACTGATCCGCATCGTTCGTTCCCCTCTTGGAACCGTTCTGGAGGCGATCCGCGAGAACGAGATGCGGGCCGAAGCGATCGGCTACCGCGTCGTCGCCTACCGCACCTCGGTTTTCGTCATCGCCGCCGTCATCGCCTCGCTTGCGGGCACGGTCTGGGCCGTATGGCTGAAATATACCGGACCCGAGACGACGCTCTCTTTCGCGATCATGATCGACATCCTCCTGATGGTCGTGATCGGCGGCATGGGGACAATGGTCGGCGCGGTGATCGGCGTCGTGCTGATGAGCCTGGCGCAGTTTTATCTGAAAGACCTGATGGAGGCCGCGTCTAGCGCGACCGCGAATATCCCGCTCGTGCCCAATCTGCTCGACCCGGATCGCTGGCTGTTATGGCTCGGCATCCTGTTCATCCTGCTGGTCTATTTCTTCCCGGCGGGCATCGCGGGAACCCTGATGAAGAAAGGCTCTCACCGATGATCGAGAGACGCTCGGATTATGTCTCCTCCGGTGCTCACGAACTGCATGTCTCGAGTTGGGGCGACCGCTCGAAGCCGGCGCTGGTCATGTGGCATGGTTTGGCGCGGACTGGCCGCGATTTCGATGAGGCAGCGATCGCGCTTTCCGACGAATATTTCGTTATATGCCCGGACACTCTGGGCCGTGGTCTGTCGTCCTGGGCGACGGATATCGCGACCGATTATTCCTATGCTTCCTATGGTGAGCATGCGTCGGCCATCCTCGATCATTTCAGCGTCGGGACTTTACGCTGGGTCGGCACGTCGATGGGCGGGCTGATCGGCGTCACTCTGGCGGCAGGACCATTGAGGGACCGGATCAGCCATCTGGTGGTCAATGATATCGGGCCATGGATCCCGGAAGCCGCAAGCACGCGGATCGCTGATTATGTCGGTGCGCCGCCATCCTTTCATTCGGTGATCGAACTTGAGCAGTGGCTGCGCACGAATTACGCTCCGTTCGGCGACAATACCGCCGGTTTCTGGCGGCGCATGGCGGACAGTTCGATGCGGCGCTCGGACGATGGCCGGGTAACCGTGCATTACGATCCGAACATCGTCACGCAATTCACCGTGCACAAGGGCGATCTGGATTGCTGGGACGAGTGGGATTCGCTGGACCTGCCAACGCTGCTTCTGCGCGGCGCCGAGTCTGACGTGTTGCCGGCGTCAGTCGCTGCCGACATGCGCGGGCGGGGGCCAAAACCTGAACTGGTGGAGTTTGCCGGCGTGGGGCATGCGCCGACATTGGCGACGGAAGCCGAATGGACGTTGCTGCGCGAATTCCTCGCGTCATAATGGCGCCGGGGCTGGGAGCAAACCCCGGCGCCAATTCTTCTGTTTATCGCAGATAGAAGGTCACTGTGCCGTCGGCGGCCTGCGCCGCTGCCACCACGTTGTCGATCTCGACGTTCTGAGCCTTCAGGTTGCGCAACAAGGTCGGGTTCGCGCGGATCGCCTTCTGCACGGAACTCGCCATCTCGTCGCCCTGCTTTCGGATATCTTCGGCCCTGTCGTGATTGAGGGAGTCAATTCGGGTTACGGTGAACTGGCCGGCCTTCAGGGACTGGATGGCGGCCGTGTCGTTACTCCACATGGTCGCAGCCTGTGCAGTGCCGGCGACTGCGAGTGCGGAGAATGCTGCCGCGGTAGCGATGGAAACCAGACGTTTCATTTCGTTCTTCCTTCTGTTTCGGCGGGGTCCGGGTTTTTGACGAGGGCTCCGTCGGGTTTCAACATTGGGAAAGGTGGGTTCGCGAAAGGGCCGTTCAATGGCGTGGCGGCCCATCGCGCCATTAAATTTCTGTAATGTCCTGCGGTAAAATAATGTTACATAACAGCCTGTTAGCTTGCCTTTCCGAAAGCCCGCCCTAGGCGCTGCATTGCAGGGATCGAGGTGATTTGCGATAGGATGAGTGCAATCTCAAAGGCCGGACAGCGACCATGATTGACAAGCTGGAATTCTTCCTGGCGCTCGCCCGCGAAAAGCATTTCGGCAAGGCCGCCGAAGCCTGCAATGTCAGCCAGCCGACGCTTTCCGCCTCGATCAAGCAGCTCGAAGATCAGCTTGGCGTATTGCTCGTCCAACGTGGGTCCAGATTTCAAGGCCTGACGCCGGAGGGGCAACGGGTGCTGGAATGGTCCCGGCGCATCGTTGGCGACGCGCGTGCCATGCGCATGGAGATCAACGCTGCCCGTCACGGTCTGCACGGCTCGGTGCGGCTGGCCGCCATTCCCACGGCGCTGCCGATGGTGCGCGAGCTCACGGTCGCCTTCCATGCGCTTCATCCCGGCGTCAATTTCGTCGTGCTGTCGCGCGCCTCGGTCGAGATTCTGGACCTGATCGACAATCTCGAGATCGATGTCGGCATCACCTATCTTGCGAACGAGCCGCTGGGCAAAGTCGTCAGCGTGCCGCTCTATGACGAACGCTACATGTTCGTGACCGCCGCGCCTGATCTGTTCGCGGACCGCGAGACCGTGACCTGGAAAGAGGCGAGCGCCGCGCCGCTTTGCCTGCTGACGCCGGACATGCAGAACCGGCGCATAATCAACCAGTATTTTGAGGCGGTCGGCGTCAGTGCGCGGCCGGTGTTGGAATCGGACTCAATGATCGCTCTGGTGTCGCATGTGCTCGCAGGCGCGTGGTCGTCGATCCTTCCGGCCAAGGTCGTCGACATCTTCAATGCGGCGGGAACGATCCGTGCCTTGCCTCTCACCGAACCCGACGCGATCCAGACAATCGGGGCCATCGCCGATGAGCGGGAACCGCGCACGCCGGTCATCGACGCGCTGCTGAAATGCGCTTCCAGGGTCGCCGGCCAGCTGAAGAATTCTTGATAGGATTCTCCTATCAATCCACGGAAATCCATTATTGATTCCGAATGTCGTTTTCTGGCAAACTGTATACATAGCGGCCAAATAGGGAGGAACGGCATGGGCTTGGACCTGTCGTCCGACTTCGACGGCAATCGTATCCAAGCGATTGTCGACGAACACATCAATCTCGAAGGACCTTTGCTTCCCATTCTGCACGCGGTGCAGGAGGATCTCGGATGCATTCCGCAGGAAGCGCTGCCCGTCATCGCGAACAAGCTCAATCTGAGCCGTGCCGAGGTGCATGGCGTGATGAGCTTTTATCACGATTTCCGCGAGCAGCCGGCGGGTCGGCACGTCGTCAAGATCTGCCGGGCCGAGGCCTGCCAGTCGATGGGTAGCGACGCGATCGCCGAACACGCGAAGAGCCGCTTCAAGATTGGCTTCGGTGACACCGCCCCGGACGGTTCGGTGACGCTGGAAGCCGTCTATTGTCTTGGCCTGTGCGCCTGTGCGCCGGCCGCCATGGTCGACGGCAAGGTGATCGGCCGGGTCGACGAAGCGCGCATCGACGCTATCTCTTCCGAGGTACGGTCATGACTGTCACGATTTACATACCCGGCGATTCCGGTGCGGTTGCGCTCGGCGCCGATGATGTCGCGCAGGCGATTGTCGGCGAAGCGCAGAAGCGTGGCGCCGACATTAAACTGGTGCGCAACGGTTCGCGTGGCCTCTATTGGTTGGAGCCGATGTTGGAAGTCGCCACGGATGGCGGCCGCATCGCTTACGGTCCGGTGAGCGTCGGAGACGTTTCCGCGCTTTTCGACGCCGAGTTCCTCTCCGGCGGGGCGCATGCGCTTTCGCTCGGCAATCCGGAAGACATCCCCTTCCTGAAGAATCAGACGCGTCTGACCTTCGCGCGTTGCGGCATTGTCGATCCGGTGTCGCTTGAGGATTACGAGGCGCATGACGGGCTGAAAGGCCTGCGCAATGCCGTCTCCATGGCCGCCTCCGACATCGTCCAGACTGTGACCGACTCCGGTCTGCGCGGACGAGGAGGGGCGGGGTTCCCGACGGGCATCAAGTGGAAGACCGTGCTCGATGAGGCGGGCCCGCAGAAGTATATCGTTTGCAATGCCGACGAGGGCGACAGCGGCACATTCGCCGACCGAATGATCATGGAGGGCGATCCCTTCGTGCTGATCGAAGGCATGGCGATTGCCGGCCTCGCGACAGCGGCGACCAAGGGCTACATCTATCTGCGTTCCGAATATCCGGATGCGATCCGCATCATGAACGCCGCCATCGGCATCGCCCGTGAAAAGGGCGTGCTGGGCGCTTCGGTTCTCGGTTCCGGCAAGGCCTTCGACATCGAAGTCCGAGTCGGCGCGGGGGCCTATGTGTGCGGCGAAGAAACCTCTCTTCTCAATTCACTGGAAGGCAAGCGCGGTGTCGTTCGCGCCAAGCCGCCGCTGCCGGCTCACAAGGGCTTCCTGGGGCGGCCGACGGTGATCAACAACGTCATCTCGCTGGCTTCCGTACCGGTGATCCTCGACAAGGGCGCGGACTATTATCGCGACTTCGGCATGGGCCGGTCGCGCGGAACGATCCCGATCCAGATCGCCGGCAACGTCAAGCATGGCGGGCTCTACGAGACGGCCTTTGGCCTCACGCTCGGCGAGATCGTCGACGAGATCGGCGGCGGCACGGCGACGGGCCGTGAAGTCAAGGCGGTGCAGGTCGGCGGTCCGCTCGGCGCCTATTTTCCGCGCGAACTGTTCGATACGCCGTTTGACTATGAGGCGTTCGCGGGCAAGGACGGGCTGATCGGCCATGCCGGTATCGTTGTCTTCGACGAGACCGCCGACATGATGAAGCAGGCCCGTTTCGCCTTCGAGTTCTGCGCCATCGAAAGCTGCGGCAAGTGCACGCCGTGCCGAATCGGCGCGGTACGCGGCGCCGAGACGGTGGAGAAGATCATGCAGGGTATCGACCGGGAGAAGAATCTCGAACTGGTCGCCGATCTCTGCAACACGATGAAATTCGGCTCGCTCTGCGCATTGGGCGGGTTCACGCCCTATCCCGTGATGAGCGCGCTCACCCATTTCCCGGACGATTTCCGGAAGAACCCCTACCTGCAAGCTGCGGAGTGAAATCATGCGCCTGATACAAGAGACGGATTTCGGAACACCCGCTTCCCGGTCGGAAAAGACCGTTATGCTGACCATCGACGGTTTCGAGGTGACTGTGCCGGAAGGCACATCGGTCATGCGCGCCTCGCAGGAGGTTGGCATTTCCGTACCGAAACTCTGTGCCACCGACATGGTCGATGCATTCGGCTCCTGCCGCCTGTGCGTTGTCGAGATCGAAGGACGCAACGGCACGCCGTCGTCCTGCACGACACCGGTCGCCGATGGCATGGTCGTCCATACCCAGACCGGCAAGCTGAAGGACATCCGCCGCGGCGTGATGGAGCTCTATATCTCCGACCACCCGCTGGACTGCCTGACCTGCGCCGCCAATGGCGACTGCGAATTGCAGGATATGGCCGGCGCTGTCGGCCTGCGCGACGTACGCTATGGCTATGAGGGCGACAATCACGTGGTCGCGCGCAACAGCGACCAGCCGAACATGCGCTGGATGCCGAAGGACGAATCCAACCCGTATTTCACCTACGATCCCTCGAAATGCATTGTCTGCTCGCGCTGCGTGCGCGCCTGCGAGGAGGTGCAAGGCACCTTCGCGCTGACTATCGAGGGCAGGGGTTTCGACAGCCGGGTCTCGCCGGGCATGCATGAGGACTTCCTTTCATCGGAATGCGTCTCCTGCGGCGCCTGCGTTCAGGCCTGCCCGACGGCGACTCTGACCGAGAAGTCGGTCATCGAGATCGGCCAGCCTGAGCACTCGGTCGTCACGACATGCGCCTATTGCGGCGTCGGCTGTTCCTTCAAGGCGGAAATGCGCGGCGAGGAACTGGTCCGCATGGTGCCCTACAAGGACGGCAAGGCAAACCGCGGCCATTCCTGCGTCAAAGGGCGCTTCGCCTATGGCTACGCCAATCACCAGGACCGCATCCTCAACCCGATGATCCGCGACACGATCGATGAGCCGTGGCGCGAAGTCTCCTGGGACGAAGCTTTGAGCTTCACCACCAACAAGCTGAAAAAGCTGCAGAAAGACCACGGCAAGAACTCGATCGGGGTGATCACCTCGTCGCGCTGCACCAACGAGGAAACTTACCTCGTCCAGAAGCTGACGCGCGCCGTTTTCGGCAACAACAACACCGATACCTGCGCCCGCGTCTGCCATTCGCCGACGGGCTACGGGCTCGGCCAGGCCTTCGGGACTTCGGCGGGCACGCAGGATTTCGACAGCGTCGAGCACACCGACGTGGTGATCGTCATCGGCGCCAATCCGACCGACGGCCATCCGGTCTTCGGAAGCCGCCTGAAGAAGCGATTGCGCGAAGGCGCTCAGCTGATCGTGATCGATCCGCGCCGCATCGACCTCGTGCGTTCGCCGCATATCAAGGCTGCGCATCATCTGCCGCTTCGCCCGGGTACCAATGTCGCCGTGCTGACCGCGCTGGCGCATGTCATCGTCACTGAAGGGCTGATGGACGAGGCGTTCATCCGCGAGCGCTGCGACTGGGACGAGTTCCAGGACTATGCGGAGTTCGCAGCCGACGAACGGCATTCGCCCGAGGCGACCGAACAGCTCACCGGCGTGCCGGCCGAGGAACTGCGCAAGGCCGCACGCCTGTTCGCAAAGGGCGGTAACGGCGCGATCTATTATGGCCTCGGCATCACCGAGCACAGCCAGGGCTCGACCGCGGTCATGGCGCTCGCCAACCTTGCCATGATGACCGGCAATATTGGCCGCAAGGGCGTAGGCGTGAACCCGCTGCGCGGGCAGAACAATGTGCAGGGTTCCTGCGACATGGGTTCCTTCCCGCATGAGCTGCCGGGCTATCGGCACGTCAAGCTGCCGGAAGTGCGCGCGATCTTCGAAAGCCTGTGGGGCGTCGAGATCGACTCCGAACCGGGCCTGCGCATTCCGAACATGCTGGACGCGGCGGTCGATGGCACGTTCAAGGGCATCTACATCCAGGGCGAAGACATCCTGCAGTCCGATCCGGACACGCATCACGTGGCCGCCGGCCTCGCAGCGATGGAATGCGTCGTGGTCCACGATCTCTTCCTCAACGAGACCGCGAACTACGCCCATGTGTTCCTGCCGGGTTCGACCTTCCTCGAGAAGGACGGCACCTTCACCAATGCGGAGCGTCGCATCAACCGCGTACGCAAGGTCATGAGCCCGAAGAACGGCTATGCCGACTGGGAGATCACCCAGCTGCTCGCCAATGCCATGGGGGGGAACTGGAGCTACAGCCATCCGTCCGAGATCATGGCCGAGATCGCGGCGACAACTCCGAGCTTCGCGAACGTCACCTACGACCTGCTGGAAGAGAAGGGCTCGATCCAGTGGCCGTGCAACGAAGCGCATCCCGACGGTTCGCCGATCATGCATGTCGACGGCTTCGTGCGCGGCAAGGGCAAATTCATCGTCACCGAATATGTGGCGACGGACGAGCGGACCGGCCCGCGCTTCCCGCTGCTTCTGACCACCGGCCGCATCCTGTCGCAATACAATGTCGGCGCGCAGACACGGCGTACCGCCAATGTGGCGTGGCACGAGGAGGACCGGCTGGAAATCCATCCGCATGACGCCGAACAACGTGGCATCCGGGACGGCGACTTCGTGCGGCTGGCAAGCCGCGCAGGCGAGACATCGCTTCGGGCGCTGATCACCGACCGCGTGGCGCCCGGCGTCGTCTATACGACGTTCCACCATCCGGGCACGCAGGCGAATGTCATCACAACCGACTATTCGGACTGGGCGACCAACTGCCCCGAATACAAGGTGACCGCCGTGCAGGTGACGCCGTCCAACGGTCCGACGGAATGGCAGGTCGAGTATGACGCGCAGGCGAAACAGTCGCGTCGCATTGTCCATGCGGAGCCGGCCGAGTAGGCCCCGCGATGCGGTCCCTGCGCCCCTTCGAACGGCAATTTCTGCGCGCCGGGCGCGCGGGCCATGGCCCGCGCATGCTTGCCGAGGAGACGCCAGTGGCGCTCAGCTTCAATGGCGTGACGCATGCGGTGATGATGGCGACGCCCTCCGACCTGGAGGATTTTGCTGTCGGATTTTCGCTCAATGAGGGCATTGTCGGCTCGTTGGCCGATATCGAGGCCATTGAAACGGTCGAGGTCGAGGACGGCATTGATCTGCAGATCCGAGTGATCGATGAAGTCGGCGAGCGGCTGGCGAAACGCCGCCGCGCCATGGCGGGGCCGGTCGGCTGCGGGCTGTGTGGCGTCGAAAGCATCGAGGAAGCGGTCAAACCACGTGCCGCGGTCGCTAGCGATTTCGCCCTCGCATCGTCGGGCATTGCTGCTGCGATGGCGCAACTGACCAGGGTGCAGGCGATGAATGCCAAGACCGGGGCTGTGCATGCCGCCGGTTTCTGGACGCCGGAAGACGGACTGAGGGTCGCGCGCGAGGATGTCGGGCGCCACAATGCGCTCGACAAGCTGGCCGGGGCGTTGGCGCGTGGCGGGGTCGATGGCGCGCACGGAGCGGTGCTTTTGACCAGCCGGGTCTCGGTGGAGATGGTTCAGAAGACGGCGACGATCGGATCGCCGATCATCCTCGCCATTTCCGCGCCGACGGCTCTTGCCGTCCGCACGGCGGAGAAAGCAGATATTACGCTTGTCGCCGTGGTGCGCGGCGAAGACCATGAAATCTTCACGCATCCGCGACGGATCACGAACGGGGAAATTGCCGATGTCGCCTGAGAAACTTGCCCGCATGGCCAACCAGATCACGACCTTCTTTCATTCCAAGCCGCATGACGAGGCGGTGGCCGGGGTCGCGGATCACATCTCCAACTTCTGGGAACCGCGCATGCGCGCCCAGCTGTTCGAAAAGCTCGCCGAAGGCGGCGAAGGGCTCGATCCGCTCGTGATCGAGGCGAAGGATCAGATCCGACCGGTCAAGCAGACCGCCTGATTTCAAAAAAGATGCGCCCGATTGACGCATGTCATATCGGGCCTCGACTTGTCGCGATAACGTCCAGCGCCAAGGCTTGCGACGCGCGTTTTCTGTCGCAATGGCTTGAACAATTCGATTTATGCGTGTGAACTGTCGGTGCACTGCATCGATTAAGTTAGCCAGCCAAAGCGAGACAGCGACCCATGCGAGTGAGTTCAGGTGCCAGCTTCATCCCCGATGAACAGGCACCGCTCGCGAGTTCCGCGCTGTCCGGCGGCGCCCGGCGCATGGAGCAGCGGTGACAGGATGGCGACGAACACACCCGACGAGCAAATGACCGGCCCGGCCGTATCGGTGCCGTCCATCCCGGTGGAGGAGATCGTCTCGATCTGCCAAACCTACGGCAACGACCGACACCGGATGCTCGACATCCTGCGCGATGTGCAGGACCGTTTTCGCTGGATTTCCCCGAAGGTGATGGAAACGGTCGCCAGCCAGACCTGCCTGTCGCGGATCGAGGTCGAGGGTGTTGCCAGTTTCTATTCTTTCCTGTCGCAGACGCCCAAGGGGCGGGTGACGATCCGGCTCTGCGACGACATCATCGACCGCTTCGCGGGGCTCGCCGCTATTGCCGAGGCCTTCGAAGAAGAACTCGGCATCAAGGTTGGCGAGACGTCGCCGGACGAGAGTTTTTCGCTGGAATATACGCCTTGCATCGGCATGTGCGACCAGGCGCCGGCGGCTATGGTCAACGATGTCGTGGTGACGAAACTGACGCCGGACCTCGCGCGGCAATGGGCACAATCGCTCAAGGCCGGCAAGTCGCCCGAAGAGATCGTGTCCGACCGTTTCGCCGACCTGTCGCCGCACGCCAGAGCGACAGCGCAGGTCGACAACAATATCCGGCATGCCGGCGCGGTGTTGCTCGGGCCGGTGCCCGACGATGCGGGACTGAAGACCGCGCTTGGCCTGACGCCGGTGCAGATCATGGACATGATCGAGGCGAGCGGACTGCGCGGCTGCGGAGGCGCGGGGTTCACGACCGGCAGGAAGTGGAAATTCGCGGCTGCCGAGAAGGCGGAAAAACACTTCGTCCTTTGCAATGCCGACGAAGGCGAGCCGGGCACATTCAAGGACCGCGTGCTGCTGACCGAACGGCCGCATCTGCTGGTCGAGGGGATGACCATCGCGGCCCGAGCAGTCGGCGCGCGCGAGGGGATCATCTATCTCCGGGGCGAGTATGTCTATCTCAGGGACCTGATCGAGGAGGTTCTCGCGGACCGGCGCGCGCGCGGGCTTCTCGGCGAGGCGATCCTCGGCGTAGAGGGTTTCGATTTCGACCTGCGCGTGCAGATGGGTGCCGGCGCCTATATCTGCGGCGAGGAGGGGGCGCTGATCTCGTCCTGTGAAGGGCTGCCGGGCGAGCCGAAAACGCGGCCGCCATTCCCGGTCAATCGTGGCTATCTCGGCTATCCGACGGTCGTCAACAATGTGGAGACCTTCTGCCACGCGGCGCGCATTCTCGATCGAGGCGCGCAATGGTTCTTCGACATGGGCGAGGAGGGGAGCCATGGCACCAAGCTTTTCAGCGTCTCGGGCGACTGTCTCAATCCGGGCCTCTACGAATTCCCCTACGGTCTCACCATCAACGAACTCCTGGAGATGGTTGGCGGGGAAGATGCGGCGGCGGTGCAAGTCGGCGGCCCGTCCGGCACGATGATCGCCCGCGACAGTTTCCACCGGCGGCTCACCTTCGACGATCTAGCCACCGGCGGCGCGATCATCGTGTTTTCCGGCGAGCGCAACGTGCTGGAAATCGTCGAATATTACATGTCCTTCTTCGTGCATGAGAGCTGCGGCTATTGCACGCCGTGCCGGGTCGGGAACGTGTTCCTGCAAAAGGCGATCGGCAAGTTCCGCAAGGGCCTCGCCAATCCGGAAGACATCGACTACCTGAAGGACCTCTCGGGCACGATCATCGAAACCAGCCGCTGCGGCCTCGGCATGACATCGCCCAACCCGATCCTCACGACCCTGAAGAATTTCCCGCTTGTCTATTCGGCCATGGTGAAACCGTCGAAGGACGGGATCAGGGCGACATTCGACATCCAGTCGGCCATCGACGGCGCGCGTCATCTCGCGAAACGCCGGTCTTATATCTATGACGAGGACTTTTCCAAGTGACCGATCAGGACATCACATTCACGATCGACGGCGTCGCGATCACCGCAAAACCCGGCCAGACGATCATGGAGGCCGCCGACGATGCCGGCGTTTATATTCCACGGCTCTGCGATCATGAGGGGCTGCGCCACCAGGGCGGCTGCCGTGTCTGTACGGTCAAGGCGAATGGTCGCAGCGTCGCGGCCTGCACGCAGCCGGCCGCCCCAGGCCAGACCGTGGAGAACGAGACACCGCATATCAACAAGCTTCGCCGCGATCTCGTCGAGATGCTATTTCACGAGGGCAACCATCTTTGCCCGATCTGCGAGGCCAGCGGCAATTGCGAGTTGCAGGCGATGGCCTATCGGCTGGAAATGGGCGAGCCGACCAAGTTTCCCTATCTGGAGCCCAGTCGAGCACTCGATGCGTCGCATCACGATATCGCTCTCGACACCAATCGCTGCATCAGCTGCGGGCGTTGCATCCGGGCTTCGAAGGACGTCGATGGCAAGGGTGTGTTCGGCTATGTCGGCCGCGGCATACACCGGCGCGTCGCAGTCAATGGCGAGGATCTGGCGCACACCGATGCCGACGCCTCCGACCATGCAATGTCGGACGAGGTCTGCCCGGTTGGCTGCATCATCCGCAAGCGGGTCGGCTTCGCCACGCCGATCGGCGAGCGCGAATTCGACAAGGGCCTGATAGGTTACGAAATCGAGGGGAAACGGCGTGGCTGAGCTGAGAAAGGCGCGTATCGCGACCGCATCGCTGGCGGGATGTTTCGGTTGCCACATGGCGATCCTCGATATCGACGAACGGCTGATGGAGCTTATGAAGCTGGTTGAGGTCGACCGGTCGCCGCTGACCGACATCAAGCGCTTCACCAAACGCTGCGACATCGGCATCATCGAGGGCGGTTGTTGCAACGAGGAAAACGTCCACGTTTTGAGAGACTTCCGGCGCAATTGCGATGTTCTGATTTCTATAGGTCAATGCGCCATCATGGGCGGCCTGCCGGCGATGCGGAACGCGATCATGCATTCCGATGCACCTTTGCGCGAATGCCTGGAAGAAGCTTACATCACAGGGCGATACATCAGGAACACGACGCACGACATCCCGAACGATCCCGCGCTGCCATTGTTGCTGGACGAGGTCTACCCGTGTTCCGATGTGGTCGAGATCGACTATCAGATCCCTGGCTGCGCGCCCACCGGCGATGTCATCTATGAGACGCTGGCAGGGCTTCTAGCCGGCAAGTTCCACGGTTTCGACCGCATGCACATCAAGTTTGACTGAGGCGGGAGAACGGAAATGGGCGAACCCAGACTGATCGAAATTTCGCCGGTCACCCGCGTCGAGGGGCACGGCAAGGTGACGATCCATCTCGACCGCGACAATCAGGTCGATGAGGCGCGTCTGCATATCGTCGAGTTTCGCGGTTTCGAGCGGTTTATCCGAGGCCGGCTCCTGTGGGAGGTGCCGGTCATCGTGCAGCGATTGTGCGGTATCTGTCCAGTCAGCCACCATCTTGCCGCAGCCAAGGCGATGGATGTCATCTGGGGCGTCGATGAATTGCCGCCGACGGCAGAAAAGATGCGCCGGCTGATGCATTACGGGCAGGTGATGCAGAGCCACGTCCTTCATTTCTTCCATCTTGCCGCTCCCGATCTCCTGTTCGGTTTCGGCGCGCCCGCGGAAAAACGCAACATCTTCGAGGTGATCAAGGAAAATCCGGAACTCGGCCGCCGCGCCGTGATGATGCGAAAATTCGGCCAGGAGATCATCGAGGCGACGGCCGGCAAGAAGATCCACGGCACCGGTGCCATCCCGGGCGGGATCAACCGGAACCTGCCGATCGAGACCCGGGACGCTTTCCTCAAGACGATCGATGACATGGAGAACTGGGCGCGCGACGCATTGGCGCTCGCGCGCGGCTACAGTCTCGAACATGCCGAACTTGTGAACAATTTCGCTTCATTCCCGTCGAATTTCATGTCGCTGGTGCGCGCGGGCGATGGCGCTCTCGACCTCTATCACGGCAATCTGCGCGCGCTGGATTCGCAAGGCGACGTCATCTTTGATCAGCTGGACTATCGCGATTACCATGAGAAGATCGTCGAGGATGTGCGGTCCTGGTCCTACATGAAGTTTCCCTACATCAGGGACATCGGACCGGAGGCCGGCTGGTATCGCGTCGGTCCGCTGGCGCGGATGAACACGGCGAGCTTCATCGACACGCCGCTCGCCGACGCTGCGCTGAAGGACTTCAAGTCGGTGACGAACGGCGCGCCGAACAATGCTGCGCTCAACAATCATTGGGCGCGGATGATCGAGGTTCTCCACTGTGTGGAGAAGATCAAGGAACTGCTGCACGACCCCGATCTGCAAGGAACCGATTTGGAGGCAACGGGCCATCGTCGCGAGGAGGGGATCGGCGTCATCGAAGCGCCGCGCGGCAATCTCATCCACCACTACCAGGTCGACGAGAAGGACCAGGTGACCTACTGCAATCTGATCGTCTCTACCACGCACAACAACGACGCGATGAACAGGGCGGTCAAGGACGTGGCGGTGAAACATCTGTCCGGCCACGAACAGATCACGGAAGGCATGCTTAACCATGTCGAGGTCGCTATCCGCGCCTATGATCCGTGTCTGTCCTGCGCCACCCATGCGCTGGGGCAGATGCCGTTGAGCGTGGAACTGTTCGACGCCGACGGCGCGCTAATCGACAGCCGTGCGCAGGCGGCCTGAGACGGCGATCGATGCTTCTCATCGGTTATGGCAATAGCGGACGTTGCGACGATGGCCTCGGTCCGGCATTCGCCGAGCGGATCGCCGCGATGCGGCTGCCCGACATCGAAATCGATATCGACTATCAGCTGACGGTCGATCACGCGCTTGCGGTCGCCGATGCGGAGAGGGTCGTTTTCGCCGATGCGCTGATGGGATCGGACGCGCCTTTTGAATTCGCCCGGATTCATCCCGGCGCTGCCGGCTCTCTCGCCAGCCACAGCCTTACGCCCGCCACCGTCCTAGAACTGGCGCGGACGCTTTACGGCAAGGAGCCGCAGGCCTTTGTCCTCGGCATCGCCGGCGCGGAGTTCGGCGAGGTGAAGGAGGGTTTGAGCGAGGACGCGCTGCACAATCTCGACCTCGCCGAGGCATTCTTTCTCGAATGGCTCGCTGGCCGGGACAAAAATGCCGGCCGAACGGGCGTCGCCAGCGAACCGGTTTTCTGATCATTCTGCCTGTCCCAAGGGAATGGCGTTTTCCGCTTGGCGTTTTCAAGGGGCTCCACTAATCACGGGCGACCATGAGTTCGTCTACCTCGTCTTCTGCGACATCGTCCGCTCTGATAGCCGCTTTCTGGATGTCGGGAGCGCATGCCTCCTTCATCTCGATGGCGGTGGCGGGACGCGCGATCCAGACGGAACTGAACACATTCGAATTGATGGCCTATCGGTCGGTCGTCGGTTTCGTTCTCGTTTGCCTGGTGATCGCCTTCTCGAAGGATCGTTTTGCGCAGGTAAAGACTACCAAGGCCGGTACGCATGTCCTGCGAAACCTGTTTCACTTCACGGGCCAAAACCTCTGGTTTTACGGCATCACGGTCATTCCACTGGCGCAGCTGGTGGCGCTGGAGTTCTCCAGCCCGATCTGGGTCGCCCTTCTGGCACCGTTGATGCTGGGCGAGAGCATGACGCGCTCGAAATTCATCGGCGCGATGATTGGTTTCATCGGCGTGCTTGTGGTCGCGCGGCCAGGAATTGCGCCGCTCGAGCTCGGACATCTCGCGGGATTGGGGGCGTCTATCGGCTTTGCGATGAACACGCTTTTCACGAAGAAGCTGATGCGCACGGACACGACGCTCTGTGTCCTCTTCTGGATGACGGCAAGCCAGGCGGTGATGGGTTTTGCGCTCGCCGCACCAGGCGGTGTTACGATGTTTTCGCTCGGGATGACGCCCTGGATCATCCTCGTCGGCGTCGCCGGCCTGTCGGCGCATTACTGCCTGACATCCGCACTGCGCCACGCGCCGGCCACCATCGTCGCACCGATGGAGTTTGCCCGGCTTCCTCTCATAGCGATCGTCGGCATGGTGGTTTACGGAGAGCCGCTGGAACTCGCCGTCTTTGTCGGTGCAGCACTGATCCTTGCGGGCAATCTCTACAACATCATAGCGCAGCGCAGACTGCGCAAAACCGCCGCGTAGAGTTGATTACTCAAGCTCGCCGGATTCGCGCATTTTCTCCCAGCCTTCCTCGATCTGATCGGGAACGAGCGGATGTGACAGGAGATAATCGCTCGTCGAGCCTTCGTGGCGCTGGCGGGCGAGGGCAATCGTATTGTCCCACTCCTGGGGCTCCGCGTCGCCGCGACCGATCCAGTAGAGCGCGACCAACGCGTCCTGCTGATCGTCATTAAGCCCCTCGATTTCCTGTGTCAGCTCGGCGCGGGTGAGATCGCCCGACAATTCCTGCAGGGCAGCCGGCACTTCATCGTCGCTCGGGTTGCCACCGGGATCGGACACGTCGTTTTCTTCGCGCGCCATCAGTGCCCGCATGCGCAGGATCAGCCCTTCAATTTCAGCGCTGTCGATTGCGATATCAGCCATGTGAGCCTCCAATTCGTCTGTTGTTTTGTCGAGCTTATTCCTAGCTCGTTATCTGCCCTTGATTTCCGTCAAGCCGTGGCCTTCCAGTCCTCTTGAAGCGCCGACGATTCCGGAATCGGTTTGATCTCGAAGCGATAATCCTTGTCGATCGAATAGACGACACCATTGGCAAAAGCGTTCCAGTTTTCGCCGCTGATCGGTTCCGAGGCGATCTCGATGGCGCGGTAGTCTTCTCCGATGTCGTGCTGCACATGCTTCTTTCCGCAGATTCCACAAACGGTCACCTCGTTGCGTACAAGATGCCAGAGCGTGCGGTTGTAGCGCGAGCCGACGAGTTGTTCTCCATCGGTCAGAACGATGTTGAGGCCCGCAGGTTCCAACGGATTGACGGCTTCCGACCACTGGATGATCCTTCGCAGTCCGCGCCCGACCGTCTCCATCAGTGGGCGTTCGGGATGGTGCAGATGCATCGTCAGCAGAAAGTAGAAAATATGCTCGCTGTCGGTCGCGCCCCTTATGTCGTTGCGCAGGTCCGGATCGATATGGTCGATCATGCGGTCGCGTACCTCGGCGAATTTCTGGATGGAGCCATTATGGGCGAAGATCCAGCGGCCATGCGCGAAAGGGTGGGTGTTTTCGATGGCGATCGCGCCGACTGTTGCCTGGCGGACGTGGGCGACGACAGTGCGAGCATAGATCCGGGCGGCGCGTTTGCGGAAATGTTCTCCGTGCCACGCTGCCCAAGTCTGCTTCTCTATCATTGGAAGTGTGTCGCTGTAATCGGCGACGCCCCATCCATGGCTGTGCTGCAACCCCTCCGCGTCGCCCTGGCTTTGCTGCATCAGTGCGTTCTGGGCATGTACGAGGCTGCACTCGACCCGCGTGGGTTCATTGGCGCGCATTGCGTAAAGGCGGCACACCGTTCGTTCTCCGTTATTCCGTTCCTCCCGGATACCTCTCTGGTGTCGTACGCGCCTTGCGGGAAGTCAATCGCGCGCACGCGCTAATCCGGTGTCTGAATTCGTGAAGGAACGATACCAGCCAAGCCGCATTGCCCCGGTATCAATCAACCGTACAGGAGGCCATGATGCCCAAGATTACCCAATCCAAGATCCTGATTCTGGCGACCGACGGCTTCGAAAAGTCGGAACTGTTCGTGCCGCTCGAAAAACTGAAGGACGCCGGTGCGACGGTCGTCGTCGCGGCGCCGGAGAAACGCACCATTAAGAGCTGGGATAAGAAAGACTGGGGCGAGACGATCGAAGCCGATTGCGCCGCCGCCGATGTGGACATCTCCGACTACGACGCCCTGGTGCTTCCCGGCGGTCAGATCAATCCGGACCTCTTGCGTGTCGACACGGACGCGATTGCCGTGGTCAAGACCTTCCTCAAGAGCGGGAAGGTAGTCGCCGCGATCTGTCACGGTCCCTGGCTGCTGGCCGAAGCCGGAGTTCTCGAGGGCACGGACGTGACGTCCTATCACTCGATCAAGACTGACCTGATCAATGCGGGTGCGAACTGGCACGACGAGGAAGTGGTGGCAGACAAGGGCATCGTCACCTCGCGCTCGCCCGGCGATCTCGATGCTTTCGTTTCGAAGATCATCGAGGAAGTCGAGGAGGGCCGGCACGAGGAGCGCAAGCTCGCCGCCTGATCGCCTTAGAATAATGGCAGCGCAGCATTCATGCTGCGCTGCACTTATGACTTGCGTTTAAGCCCCTGATCGGCATGGTTAAGGCGTTACAGGGGACACTGCCTTGCTCGATTTTGCCATTGCCTGGGACTGGCTGACTTTCGCCGCGCGCTGGTTGCACGTCGTGACCGCCATCGCCTGGATCGGATCTTCCTTCTATTTCATCGCTCTCGACCTGGGCCTGACCCAAAAACCCGGATTGCCGGAAGGCGTCTATGGCGAGGAATGGCAGGTCCATGGGGGCGGCTTCTACCATTTGCAGAAATATCTGGTGGCGCCGGCCGAGATGCCCGAGCACCTGACCTGGTTCAAATGGGAGGCCTATACGACCTGGATGTCAGGCGCGTTCCTGATGGCGCTGGTCTATTACGGCAGCGCCGATCTCTATCTGATCGACCGCAACGTCCTCGACGTCCCGGCCTGGGGCGGCATCCTGATTTCGGTCGTGTCGCTGACAATCGGCTGGATCGTCTACGACTTCCTGTGCAAATCGCCGATCGGCAAGAGCGACACCGGGCTGATGCTGCTGCTCTATGCGCTGCTGGTCTGCATGGCCTGGGGCTACACCCATCTGTTTTCCGGCCGCGCGACCTTCGTGCATCTCGGCGCCTTCACGGCGACGATCATGAGCGCCAATGTGTTCTTCATCATCATCCCGAACCAGACCAAGGTGGTCGCGGCGCTGAAGGCCGGCGAGAAACCGGACCCGGCCCTTGGGAAGGCGGCGAAGCAGCGGTCTTTGCACAATAATTACCTGACCCTGCCGGTCATCTTCCTGATGCTGTCGAACCATTACCCGCTGGCCTTTGCGACGCCTTATAACTGGGTGATCGCCTCGCTGGTCTTCATCATGGGTGTCCTGATCCGGCATTACTTCAACACCAAGCATGCGCGCAAAGGCACGCCGAACTGGACCTGGCTGGTCACCGGCATCATCTTCATTCTGATCATCTGGCTGTCGACCAACCCGATCCAGCGGGTGGACGAGGAAGCCGAATTGCCGACACGCAGCGCAGAAAAGATGATGGCCTCGGCCCATTTCGAGGAAGCGCGCGATGTCGTGCTGTCGCGCTGCTCGATGTGTCATGCCGCCGAGCCGGTCTGGGAGGGCATCCACTGGGCGCCGAAGAACGTGCTGCTCGACACCGATGCGCGGATCGCCAACCATGCGCGCGAAATCTACATGCAGGCCGGGCTGAGCCACGCCATGCCGCCCGGCAATGTAACCGACATCCCTCCGGAAGAGCGGGCCGCGCTGGTGCGGTGGTACAGGGCGCGCGGGGACTCGTGAGCGCGAACGGATTGTATCGGGCGCGGCTTCTCTGGTTCGACCGCGAGCCGGACGGCGCGGAGGATACCGAAGCTTTCCATTATATCGAGGACGGCGCCATCGCGGTCGCCGGCGGAAAGATCGTGTGGTCGGGAGACTGGGCCGATCTGCCTGCCGAATACTCGTCCGACGACTGCGAGGATTTTCGGCCGCATCTGATCGTGCCGGGCTTCATCGACTGCCACATCCATTTCCCGCAGGGGCAGGTGGTCGCCTCCTATGCCGGCAGCCTGCTGGAATGGCTGAACACCTACACATTCGTCGAGGAGCAGAAATACGGCGATCCGGATTTCGCGGAAGCGATGGCCGGACGGTTCCTCGACATGCTGCTGGCGCATGGCACGACGACGGCGGTGGCCTACGGGTCCGTGCACAAATGCTCTGCCGATGCCTTGCTGGGCGCTGCCGTGTCGAAGGGCATGCGGATCATCGCCGGCAAGGTGATGATGGACCGCAATGCGCCGGAGGCGCTCACCGACACACCGCAGACCGGCTATGACGACACCAAGGCGCTGATCGCCGAATGGCACGGCAAGGACCGCGTCGAGGTGGCGATCTCGCCGCGTTTCGCTCTGACTTCGACGGAAGCGCAGATGGAAATGGCCGGTACGCTGGTGCGCGAGCATCCCGAGTGCCTGGTTCAGACGCATCTGTCCGAGAACCACCGCGAGATCGAGACGGTGGCGGAGTTGTTTCCCTGGTCGAAGGACTATACCGACGTTTACGACCATTACGGACTGATGGGACCGAAGACGCTGTTCGGCCATTGCATCCATCAGACGCCGCGCGAGATGGAGCGCATGGCGGAAAGCCGTTCGGTCGCCGTGTTCTGCCCGACATCGAACATGTTTCTCGGCTCAGGCCTGTTCGACCTCTCCAAGATGCGCGGGACCGCGCCCGAGACGCGCCATGCGATTGCCACCGATATCGGCGGCGGCACCAATTGGTCGATGCTGCGGACGCTGGACGAGGGCTACAAGGTGCTGAACCTGCAGGGGCAGCGCTATCATCCGCTGCGCTCCTTCTACCAGGCGACGCTGGGCAATGCGCGGGCGATTGGAATGGATGACCGGATCGGCAAGCTAGAGGCCGGCTACGAGGCCGATTTCATCGTGCTCGATAAAACGTCCACTCCCGCGATGGCGTTGCGCGCGGAGACCATTTCGACCCTGTCGGAGGAACTGTTCCTGATGCAGACGCTCGGAGACGACCGGGCCATCGCTGCGACCATTGTGTCAGGCGTCACAGCGCATCGACGCTAGACGGCCTAGACAAGGGACAAGTTCAGGGCCGACGAAACAACAAGAGCAAGATGATCGGTCAAGAAGGGTAGGCGCTTCCGGGTCACAGGACCCGGTAGCCGACCTCTTCGGATGAGCGGCACAAAAGGTGCCAGAAGGATCGCGCGAAGGAGCGGAAGACATAAATGTCGAACGCGTCGTCTTCCGTGCGCTGGATCTGCACCATGAAGTCGTGATGGACGGTCGAAAGGCCGTCGCCCTTCGCGAAAGCCTCCTCCGAGAAATCAATGGCGAAGAGCTTCGCCAGAACCCATCGGCTCTTCGGGCCGTCGATGCGGATCACGCTGCGGCCATGACTTAGGTCCACAACGCTGCCATAGTCCCCGACCTCATCCGCTAGTTTCGCGACGAGCTCCGTATCTTCTCCCGATACTAGCCATCTCGCAGGCGCGATGTTGATCGCGCCCACCGCCGGCTTTGCGGTTCCGCTGCCGGGCGCGGTTTTCAACGTCAGGCCGGCGGCGGCCTTGATGGCGGCGCGGCATTTGCTCTCGCCGCCTTTCCAAGCCGCGACCTCCGCAATTGAAAGGCCGAAGCGTTCGGACAGGATAACCCCCGGGCCCTCGTCGCGCAAAGCGCCGAATTCGCCTGAGTCGACATGACCGGCGAGCGGCGAGGCGGCGTGTTTCGCCAAAACGTGATCGGCGATGAAGCTTTTCGGCTCAGCCATGCATGCGCTCTCCCTTTGGGTCGTAGAAAATGTGGTTCACGAACTCGACCGGGATGTGGGTGCCTGAGCGTGCCGGATCGGTGGCAAAGGCGCGGGTGCCGATACGGCCAGTTCCGTTTTCGACAAGAGCCAGGCCGATATATTTGCCGTAGAGCGGCGAGAAGCACATCGCCGTCAGGTGGCCGAGGCTGCGGCCGGGATCGTCGGCCGGGCCATCGACGATGTGGCTGCCGCCGCGCAGCTTCTCGCCGGACAGCGAGATGACGCCGACGAGCGACCAGCGTTTCGGATCGGTCAGTCCTTCGCGGTTCATCATCGCGGAACCGACAAAAGGCTTCTTCTTCGAGATCAGCCAGTCGAGATGCAGATCTTGCGCGGTGGTGCGCCCGTCGATCTCCGCGCCGGTGACATGGCCTTTCTCGATGCGCAACGTACCGAGAGCCTCAAGCCCATAGGGCTGCATGTCGAACGATTTGCCCGCCTCCATCAGCGCGTCCCAGACCCGCTGTCCGTGATGGGCACCGCAATAGACCTCGTAGGCGCGTTCGCCGGAAAAGGAGAGGCGGCAGATCATCACCGGGATCTGGGCGATCCTTCCGTGGACGATACCCATAAAGGGCAGGGCCTTGTTGTCGAGCTTGGTGCGCTTGACACAGGCGGCCAGCACTTCCCGGCTTTTCGGCCCGGCGACAGCCGCTGCGGCCCATTGGTCGGTAACAGAGGTGAGGTGCACCTTCAGATCCGGCCAGATGCAGTCGAGGTGATATTCGAGATGCTGCATGACCCGGCCGGCATTGGCCGTGGTCGTCGTCATCAGGAAGCGGTTCTCGGCGAGCCGCCAGGTCGTGCCGTCATCCAGCGCGAAACCGTCCTCGCGCAGCATCAGCCCGTAGCGGGCCTTGCCGACGGGCAATGTCGAGAAGGTGTTGGTGTAGACCCGATCGAGGAACTCGGCGGCGTCGGGGCCCTGGATATCGATCTTGCCGAGGGTCGAGACATCGACGATGCCGACATTGCGCCGGACCGCCTTCGCCTCTCGGATATAGGCGTCCTCGACGCTCTCGCCCTGCCGGTTGTAGCTCTCTGGCCGGTACCAGAGGCCGGCGGCATACATGCCCGCGCCATTGGACTTGTGCCAGTCATGCATCGGCGTCAGGCGGCCGGGCCGGATGTCGCCGTAGCGTTCGGCGGCGAGCGCGCCGAGCGACACGCCGGTGAAGGGCGGGCGGAAGCGGGTCGTTCCGACCTCGGGGATCGGCTTCGACAGAGCGTCGGCCATGATCGCCATGCCGGGGATGTTGGCCGTCTTGCCCTGGTCGGTCGCCATGCCGAGCGTGGTGTAGCGCTTCAAATGTTCGACCGATTGGTAGCCTTCGCGATGGGCGAGGCGCACATCGTCGGCGGTGACGTCATGCTGGAAATCCACGAAGGCCTTGTCGCCCTTCGCCTTGATTTCGAAGAGAGGAGCGGGCGGTTCGAGGCCTTCGCCCGCAGCCGCGCCGACGGCCTCCCATCCGCTGCTGCTCCCGGGCGGCAGGAAGGCCTGCAGCTTGTCGTCCCAGACCGGTTTCGCGCCGGCCTGCGAGGCGAGATGGACAACCGGCGACCAGCCGCCGGAGACGAGCAGCGTATCGCAAGCAACGCGCCTGGGCGGACCGGGGAAGGCGTTGATCTCCGCGTCGAAGGGCTGGACGGTCACCGAGGAGAGACTGTTGCGACCGCCGGTCGCGACCACCGCATGCGATGCCAGCACTTCCGCGCCCGCCTCCTTCGCTTGCGCCAGCGCCCAGTCGCCGACGGTCGGCCGGACATCGACGATCGTGGTGATCAGCGCGTCGCGCTCGCGCAGTTTTGCCGCAGCGTCATAGGCGCTGTCATTGTTGGTGAGTACTACGATGCGTTTGCCCGGCAGGACACCATACTCGCCGGCGAAACGTTGGGCGGCGCTCGCCAACATGACACCCGGCCGGTCGTTGCCGGGAAAGACGAGCAGGCGTTCGAGCGCACCGGTCGCCAGCACGACGTGGTCGGCGCGGATGACCCAATGGCGATGTCGCGGTTCGCCAATAACCGGCTGCTTCCTGTGATCGGAGACGCGCTCCAGCGCGGCGTATGTGTTGCCATCATAGCAGCCCCAGACCGTCGTGCGGTTGAGCAGGGTCACGCCGGGATTTGCACCCAGATCCGATATCAGCGTCTCGGCGAAACCCGCCTGGTCCGAGCCGGCCCAGTTGGCGCTTCCGCCGAAGGCGGCATTCGTTTCGCAGAGGATGACGCGCTTGCCGTCGGCGGCCGCTTTGCGCGCGGCTTCCAAGCCGGACGGGCCGGAACCGACAACGAGGACGTCGCAGAAGGCGTTCATGCGTTCGTAGCGCGCCGGATCGGTCACCGTTCCCGCGGAGCCGAGCCCGGCGGCGCGTCGAATGAAGCTCTCGCAGAACATCCAGGCGCGTGTGCCCTTCAACGGGCCGATTACCGGACCCATAAAGGTCTTGTAGTAGAAGCCGGCGCTAAACGCCTTGCCTGCCAGCTGATTTACCGCCTGCAGATCGAAAGCGAGGGAGGGGTAACGGTTCTGGCTCTCCGCGACCAGACCATCGTAAACTTCCAGCTCGGTGGCGCGGATGTTCGGTTCGCGCGCGCCGTCGGTCGTCACGGTAACGAGAGCGTTCGGCTCCTCATAGCCTGCCGCCACCAGGCCGCGCGGGCGGTGGTACTTGAAGGAGCGGCCGAACAGGCGAACCCCATTGGCGAGGAGCGCGGAGGCCAGCGTGTCCCCGGCAAAGCCGGTATAGGATTTGCCGTCGAAGGAGAACCGGACGGGTTTCGCGCGATCTATGCGACCGCCGCTCGGGATGCGCCAGGAGGTCATGACCGTTTCCTCCCGGTGCGCTTGCCGGGCGCGAAGTCCACGCCGGAAATCGCATGGGTCAGCGTGTTGCGGGTAACGACCAGATGCTTACGGCAGCCGCCGGAATGCTGCCAGAATTCGCGATGCTCGCCGGCCGGGTTGGCGCGGTCATAGACATAGGCGTTCCAGACGTCCTGATCCGTCGAGGCCGAATCCGGGCGGGTCAGCGTCGCGTCGCCGTGATAGCTGAACTCGACGAGATCGCGCGGGCCGCAATGCGGGCAGGTGATCCTCATGGCTCAGTGCTTCCAGGGCGTCGCGCCCTGGCCCTTCTCGTCGATGACATAGCCGCGATGGAAGCGATCGAGCGAATAGGCCTCGTTGAGGGGATGCGGCTCGTCCTTCGCGATCGTATGGGCAAAACACCAGCCGGAGGCCGGCGTCGCCTTGAAGCCGCCATAGCACCAGCCGCAATTGAGATACATGCCGGGTAGCGGGCCCGTGGCGATGATCGGCGAGCCATCCATCGACATGTCCATGATGCCGCCCCAGGAGCGCAGCAGTCGCACCTTCGCTGCGGCGGGAAAAAGCGTGACAGCTTCGGCCATCACGTCTTCGACGATCGGCAGGTTTCCGCGCTGGGCGTAGGTGTTGTAGCCGTCTATGTCTCCGCCGAAGACGAGGCCGCCCTTGTCGGATTGCGAGATGTAGAGATGGCCAGCGCCGAAGGTGACGACTGTGTCGAGCAGGGGCTTCAGCGATTCCGAGACGAAGGCCTGCAGGACGTGGCTTTCGATCGGTAGCCGGTCGATGCCGGCAAGCTTCATCCCCGCGCCGGTCGAGCCGGCGACGCAGACGGCGACCTTCTTCGCGCGGATCTCGCCGCGCGTTGTCCGGACGCCGGCGATCCTGTCGCCGTCGCGCAGGAAGCCGATAACCTCGCAATTTTCCAGCAAGTCCACGCCGCGCCGGTCGGCGGCGCGTGCATAGCCCCAGGCGACCGCATCGTGACGCGCCGTGCCAGCGCGCGGCTGTTCGAGGCCGCCGAGGATCGGGAAGCGGGCATTCGGCGACAGGTCGAGGCCTGGCATGCGCCGGCCAAGTTCTTCCGGCGTCAACATGCGCGCGTCGACACCCATCAGCCGCATGGCGTTGCCGCGCCGCGCCGTGTCGTCCATCTGGGCCGGCGTGTGGCAGAGATTGATGATGCCCCGCTGCGAAAACATCACGTTGAAATTTAGCTCGTGCGAGAGGTTCTCCCACAGCTTCATCGAATGTTCGTAAAAGGGCGTGTTTCCCTGCAGAAGGTAGTTCGAACGCACGATGGTCGTGTTGCGGCCGATATTGCCGGAGCCAAGCCATCCCTTTTCGCAGACGGCCACATTGGCGATGCCGTGGTTCTTGGCGAGATAGTAGGCGGTCGAGAGCCCGTGCCCGCCGCCGCCGATGATGACGACGTCATAGTCGGGTTTCGGGTCCGGCTTGCGCCAAGCGGGCTTCCAACCGGTGTTGCCGCGCCAGGCGTTTTTCAGAACCTGCCAGGCAGAATATTCCGCCATCCGTCTTCGCGTCCCTCTCGCTATCGGCACAACCTAACCCGCAAGCGCCTGCGTTGCATCGGGAAATATCGCCGTCAAGTTTCCCTTTCGCGACGCATTTACCAAAGGTTTGCCGGACCTTAGGGAAAGATGTTCCTTGGCTTTCGACAACTGTGGTAACAGCCCAGCGATGAAACCGCTTCTGAAATTCCTGATTGTCGCCCTTGCGTTGCTGGTCGCCTTGCCGGCCCTCACGCAGGTGACGGAGGAGATGGCCAGCACCGTCAAGGGCTTCGATCGCGAACTGACGCTTGTGGAAGAGGCGCTCGATGAAGCGCGAGGCAGCGACAGTGCGCTGGTGGGCCTCTACGACCGGGTCCGGGCGGTCGATTCGCAATTGCTGTCGACCGGTGTTGCGCTGTCTCCACGTCTGACCGAGATCCATGCACGGCTGGAGCAACTGGGGCCGGCGCTGGAGCAGGGCGGCGAGCCCGATGCCCTGCAGCAGCAGCGGGTCGCGCTGACCGAGGAACGGGCCCTGATCAATTCGCTGATCGGGCAGTTGGAGGACATGTCCGTCCGGTCCCGCCGGCTCGAAAACGAGATATCGGAGGCGAGGCGCGACCTGTTTGCGACGACGCTGTCGCGCCGCTACGACGTGACCGCGGCCTTCGGCAGCGACCTGATAGCCGATTTGAAGGTCCGCACGGCTGATTTCGCCGACAAGGTGGGATCCTGGGCGAGTTTCGTCTGGCGCTTCAAGCCGGGCCCGTTCCTTGCAGCGACGACGCTGGCGCTGATGGCGGCAGTGCTGTTTCTGGTCTTCGCCCGCAAGCTTCTCGGACGGCTGATCCGGCGCGATCCGGAGGCGACGGATCCGGGCTATTTCTCGCGGCTGTCGGTGGGCTTCCTCGGCACGCTGCTGCCGACGCTCGGCCTGTGGCTGTTCTTCATTTTCATCTACGCGCTTTACAATTATTTCTCGGTGCTGCGCGGCGATATCGGCCTTATCCTGATGACGCTGCTTCTTGGCATCGGCGTCGTCAACCTGACCTGGCAGCTGTCCGAGGCCGTCTTCGCGCCACGCCTGTCGCAGTGGCGGCTGGTCGCTGTGACGGGCAGGGCGGCGCGCAGGGTGAAGCTGCTGGTCTTGATCATGACGGTGACGATCGTTGCCGACGAGGTGATTACGCAGATACTCGGCGTCGTCGGGGACTCGCTTCCGATAACGGTCGCCAAGAGCCTGGTCAGCAGCACCATCGTCGGGCTGACGCTTCTGGCGATCGATTTCGTCCGACCGTTTCCCGGCGGGGAGGGCAAGCCTGACCGGCCGTGGCCGGGGGTGGTCCGTTTCCTGCTCAGGGGAACAGGCCTGGCGCTGATCGTGGCGGTGGCGGCGGGCTATATCGGGTTTGCCGATTTCGTCTCCAAGCAGATCGTAATTACCGGCGCTGTCGCCGTGACCTTCTATATCGGCCATCTGGCGGCGCGCGAGATGAGTCGCGAGAATGAATTGCTGCATTCGCGCTTCGGCAAGTGGCTGCGGGTCACCTTCGAACTGTCCGAGACGGCGATCGATCAGCTCGGGCTTTTCGCGGGAGTCTTCTTCACATTCGGGCTGGCGCTCGTTGGCGTGCCGCTATTGCTCCTGCTGTGGGGCTTCAAATGGGCCGACATCCGCGGCTGGCTGCTCGGATTCGTAAACGAGTTCTCTATCGGCTCGATATCGATCTCTATCTCGGGGATCATAGCCGGCATTTTCGTCTTCATTGTCGGGTTCTGGATGACGAAGCTCATCCAGCGGTGGCTCGACAAGGATGTACTGACGCGCAGCCGCATCGATACCGGGGTGCGCAATTCGGTTCGCACCGCAATCGGCTATGCCGGCGTGACGCTTGCTGCGCTGGTCGGCGTGGCGGCGGCGGGCATCGACCTTTCACAGCTTGCGCTGGTTGCGGGTGCGCTGTCGCTCGGTATCGGCTTCGGCCTGCAAAACATTGTCTCGAATTTCGTGTCCGGGCTTATCCTGCTCGCCGAGCGCCCCTTCAAGGTCGGGGACTGGATCGAGGCGGGCGGCATCAGCGGCACGGTCAAGTCGATCAATGTGCGCGCGACCGAAATCGAGACCTTCCAGCGCAAGACAATGATCCTGCCCAATTCCGAACTGATCAACTCGGCCGTCGGCAACTGGACGCATCGCAATACAATTGGCCGGATCGAGATTCCCGTCGGCGTTTCCTACAAGTCCGATCCGAAGCAGGTGCGCGACATATTGACAGGAATCGCCGAGGATCACCCGCTCATCCTCGGTAATCCGGAACCTTATGTCGTGTTTGCGGATTTCGGCGATTCGTCCCTGAACTTCGAGTTGCGGGGTTATCTCGCCGATATTGGCAATATCCTTACCGTCGGCACCGAAATACGCTTCGCCCTTTTCGAGCGTTTCGAAGCCGCCGGTATCGAGATTCCGTTCCCGCAACGCGACGTCAATCTCAAGGTTGTCGACAAGGACGGTGCGGTGGTCGCCGAAAGCACGGCTGACCTGGATTTCGGCACGATCGCGGCCGATCGGCGGGCCCGTCGTGACGAGGAGTGACGGAGATTTGCGCGTTCAGTTTCGGTTCATGCGCAAAGTACGATAAAAGGGACAAGTGGCGGGCATGGACCCGCAAGAAAGAAAGGAGGCGCTGCGATGCGGCGTCATCATAACAAAGCCAGCCGGCTTTCGGCAGCAGTCGCCACCTTCCTTGCCATCACGGAAGGGGCAGGTGCTGCGCAGCTGACCAACAAGGACACCGAAAGCTACACCGTCATCGTCACCGAGGGCGGCGTCAAGAATGAGCTTGCGATTGCGGGGGGCGAGACGCTCACCTTCTGCAACAGCGGCTGTTTCCTGACGCTGCCCAGTGGAAACAAGGCGGCACTCGCCGGTGCGGAGGGTGTCGAAATCATCAATGGCGAAGCGGTCGTGAAATAGGCCCAAGGGCCTGTCCGACCCTGTTCCGGCAGTTGACCGGCGGTCCTTGCGGCCGCCGGTTTTTTCTTTGCGGACCGGTGCCGTCGCGCGGCGTTTTGGCGATGTCGCAAACAGGCTGCAAAACCATGGGCCCGCCGCCCTATAGTCCGCCGATATTCTTACCTTGGAGTGGCAGGGCATGGCACAATTTCCGGAAAAGGCGAAGGTCGTCATCATCGGCCTTGGCGGCATCGTCGGCGCATCGGTCGCCCATCACCTGATCGAGCGCGGCTGGGACGATATCGTCGGCATAGACAAGTCCGGCGTGCCAACCGACATCGGCTCGACGGCACATGCCTCGGATTTCTGCTACACGCCCAGCCACGACTATCTCTCGGTCTGGACGACCCAGTACTCGATCGATTTCTTCGAGAAGATGGGTCACTACGCGCGCGTCGGCGGGCTCGAGGTTGCTCGGACTGGCGACGACACATGGATGGAGGAGATCAAGCGCAAGGTTACTTCCGGAAAGGCCTTCGGCACCAATGTGCGGCTCGTGACGCCGGCCGAGATCAAGGAGATGTTTCCGCTGATCGAGGAAGACATGGTGCAGGGCGGCATGTTCGATCCCGACGCCGGCCTCGTCATTCCGCGTTCGCAAACCGTCGCCGGAAAGCTGGTCGACGCCGCCGAGAAGTCCGGCAAGCTGAAGGTCTTCGGCAACACGCCGGCCCAGTCGCTGATAGTCGAGAACGGCCACATCAAGGGCGTCGTAACCCATCGCGGCACCATCATGGCCGACCATGTCATCGTCTGTGCCGGCCTCTGGGGCAGGTTGATCGCCGAGATGGTGGGCGAGGACCTGCCGGTGATGCCGGTCGATCATCCGCTGACCTTCTTCGGGCCGTATAACGAATTCGAGGGCACCGGCAAGGACATCGGCTTCCCGCTGCTGCGTGACCAGGGCAATTCCGCCTATATGCGTGACACGGGCGATCCGAAGACCACCGAGGGCGGCCAGATCGAGTGGGGCTATTACGAGACGACCAACCCGCGGATGTGCCATCCGCGCGACATCCTTGAAAAGCACGAGGCGCGGCTTTCGCCTTCGCAGCGCGATCTCGACATGGAGCAAATCATCGAGCCCCTGGAACGGGCCATGGAGCTGACGCCGATCCTTGGCGAACTCGGCTACAACGAGGGGCATTCCTTCAACGGGCTTCTGCAGGTTTCGGCAGCAGGTGGCGCTTCGTGCGGCGAGAGCCAGAAGGTGCGCGGTCTGTGGTACTGCATCGCGATCTGGGTCAAGGACGGCCCCGGCTACGGCAAGCTGATCGCCGACTGGATGACGGACGGCCGCACCGAGATCGACCACAACTCGATCGACTATTCGCGCTTCTACCCGCACCAGTTGACGGAAGAGTTCATCGAGAACCGCTGCTTCGAAGCGGCGCAGAAGATCTACTTCCCCGCGGTCCATCCGCGCGAACCCTATGCATCGAGCCGCAACATCAAGCGTTCGCCCTTCTACGAGCGCGAGAAGGAACTTGGCGGCTACTTCATGGAACTCGGCGGCTGGGAGCGCGCGCATGGCTACGCAGCCAACGAGCACCTGCTCGAGAAATACGGCGACAGGGTACCGGTGCGCGAGAACGAATGGGACAGCCGCCATTTCTGGCGCGTCTCGAACGCCGAGCATCTGGCGATGAGCGAGGATTGCGGCATCGTCAATCTCGGCCACTTCTACATGTTCGACATCGAGGGGCCGGATCATGTGGCGCTGATGGAATGGCTGTGCGCGGCGAAGATCGGCGGCGACAACAATATCGGCAAGGGCATCTATACGCACTTCCTCGATGACGAGGGGATGGTGCGGGCCGACCTGACCGTGATCCGAATGGAAGATCGCTGCCGGGTCGTAGATGGCGCGGATGCCGGCCCGCGAGACTTCAACTATGTGAAGCGGGTCGCCGAGGACAAGGGATTCGACGTCACGGTTACCGATGTAACCGAGATGTACACGACAATCGGCATCTGGGGTCCGAACGCCCGCGAGACGCTGAAAAAAGTGGTCGCCGATCCTGCGGGGCTCGATCCGGAAAACTTCCCCTTCGCCGCGATCAAGCCGATCGAGATTGCCGGCAAGACCGTGACCGCGTTCCGACTTTCCTATGTCGGCGAGCAGGGCTGGGAACTGCATATGAAATACGAGGACGGTCTGGCCGTGTGGGACGCGCTGCGCGAGACCGGCGTGATGGCATTCGGCGTCGAGACCTATGCGAATTCGCGCCGCATGGAAAAGAGCCTGCGCCTTCAGAACGCCGATCTGCTGACACAGTACAACCTGATCGAAAGCGATCTGGCGCGCCCGAAGGTCAAGGAAGCTGATTTCCGCGGCAAGGCGAAGCATCTGGAATACAAGTCGCGGGATCACCAGCCGGCCATGCTCTGCACGTTGATAATGACCGAAAACACCGACAAGGACGGCGTGAAGCGCTATCCGGTAGGCGCCATGCCGGTCATGGACCCGGAGACCGGCAAGACGCTCACCGACGAGCTCGGCCGTATCTCTTACACGACCTCTGTCGCGTTCGGCCCGACGATCGGCAAGAACATCGCGCTCGCCTATCTGCCGTGGGACTACTGCCAGATCGGCCGCAAGCTGAATGTCGAGTACTTCTCTGAGACCTACCCGGTCGAGGTGGCTGCCGTCGGCTATACGCCGCTCTATGACCCGGAGAATCTCAAGCCGAGAAGCTGATCCGGATCAATAGGTTGACGATTATCCATTATGCGCGGTAGTTGCCCGGGCGCCGGTCGAATGGCATAAATTCGAGACCGGCAGGGGAAGTCGTCATGTCCGCGCTTATCGAGAATGCCAAAACGGTCGCGCTCGTCGGCAACGGACCCGTCTCGTCCGTCGCCGCGGGCGAGATCGACAAGGCGGACGTGGTTGTTCGGATGAACCGTGCGCAGTTGTGCGGGGTGGCCGGCACGCGCACGGATGTTCTGGCGATCAATGATATCGTCAGGGCAAGAAACTTTGGTCGGATTGGCTCCCCGATCAATCCACTCTCGGTCCGCTCAGCGCGCGAATACTGGCTCTACAAGAGGCTCGACACTGATGATGAACGGGTTGGGCGCCCGATCGTTTATCTTTTTCCCGAAACCTACAAAAGGGCGAGCGCCGATCTGCTGCGTCATGCACCCGACGACACAGTCCGTATCATTCCATCTATCGGTGCGCTGACGTTGCGATATGTCCTGGACAACAGCGACGCCGACATCCAGCTGTTTGGCTTTACCCACCAGGGGGACCACATGCATCTCTGGGACATCGAGGGTCGCTGGATGAGAGAGCTCGCCGACGGAGAACGCGTGCGCTATTGCTCCAAGGGTGGCGATGCAGTGCGCCAGCCACCCTTGGTGATTATGCAATTGCAGGCGAGGCGGCTCCTGAACCACATCCGGAACGGCCGGTTCTGACTGCTTCCCCGTGGTGTAACTGACATTTTCGTGAATTGACCAATCCGCATATACCGCCATGCGAAATTCGCTTATCATGGCGCCATGCGAACAGCCGGATATCTTCCGCCGGTAATCCTTGCCGCTTTGATGGCCGTCGGGTTTCCGGCAAAGGCTCAAGAGCGGGTGGACATTGCGCTTGTGCTTGCGGTCGACGTGTCGCGTTCGATGTCGCTCGAGGAACTTCGGATCCAGCGCGAAGGCTATGCGGCGGCAATTGCAAGCCAGGAAGTGTTACGCGCGATAGAGCAGGGCGCCTATCGGCGCATCGCGGTGACGCTGTTCGAATGGGCCAACAACAGCCATGCCCGCGAGATCATCGCCTGGACTATCATCGAGAGCCAGGCCGATGCCGATGCCGTGGCGGCGACGCTGCTGGCGGATCGCAGCTACGGGCAGCGGCGAACCTCGATTTCGGGCGCGATCGGCCACGGCGCGGAACTGCTCGCGACCGTGCCCTATCGGGCCGACCGGCATGTGATCGACATTTCCGGCGACGGTCCGAACAATCAAGGCATTCCGGTGACCGAGGCACGCGACGCGGCGATAGAGCAAGGTATCACCATCAACGGTCTGCCTATGATGACGCGCGACGGCTTTGCCTCGCAATTCCATATCGACGATCTGGATCGCTACTACACGAAATGCGTGATCGGCGGCCCCGGGGCCTTCATGGTACCTGTGAATGACTGGGAGCAGTTCGCCGAGGCTGTGCGGCGCAAGCTGGTGCTGGAGATCGGCGCGGCGGAGACGCCTGCGTCGAAAGTCATACCGGCGCAGTTCGTTCTCGAAGAACCCTATGACTGCCTGATCGGTGAGAAGATCTGGCAGCAGCGCGGCTGGCAGTTCGACGAAGTCAATCCGTAGAGCGGATCAGCATCCGGTTCGGCTTGTCACCGTTCCTATGTTTCGGGCCGTGCGATGCGATCTCGGAACGACGAGCCGTTTTTGATCAGGCCACCAGAAGTTGCTTGCGATCGGCGCGTTCCTGCTGCGGCGACTTGTTGTAGATCTCGCGGTAGCATTTCGAGAAATGCGAGGCGGAGACGAAGCCGCAGGCGATGGCGACCTCCACGACCGGCATGGAAGACTGGATCAGCAGGTGACGAGCGCGGTCGAGCCGGATCTCCAGATAATAACGCGCCGGCGAACGGCCCATTTCCTGGCGGAACAGACGCTCGATCTGGCGGCGCGACAGACCGACATGATCGGCGATCTCGACCAGCGACAGCGGCTCGGACAAATTGGCTTCCATCAGTTCAATGATGGTCAGCACTTTCGGGTTCTGCACGCCGAGGCGGGCGCGCAGCGGCAGGCGCTGGCGGTCGGTGGGATTGCGGACGCGGTCGGTCAGGACCATTTCGCAGATCCGGTTGACGGTCGCGTCATCGAAATCGTCCGAGATGATCGACAGCATCATGTCGAGCGTGGCGGTTCCGCCGGCGCAAGTGTAGATGTTGCCATCGATTTCGAAGAGGTCGGAATAGACGCTTACCTGCGGGAAGGCTTCCTGGAAGCCGGGCAGGTTTTCCCAATGGATGGCGCAGCGCTTGTCGTTCAGCAGTCCGGCGGCACCGAGCGAGTAGGCTGCGGTGCAAAGGCCGCCGATCTTGACGCCGCGATTGTATTCCTCGCGCAGCCAGGCCGACAGGGATTTGGTATGATACCGCTCGATATTGAGGCCGCCGCAGACGAAAAGGAATGAGGGGCGGTGCTGGCCGAGCATCAACTTGCGCTCATCCTCGATCGAGGTGTCGACGCGGAGTTCTATGCCGTTCGACGCGGCGACCGGCTCGCCTGTCCTGGAGACCAGTCGCCACTTGTATGCGTCAAAGCCGAGAATGAGGTTGGCGCTGCGCAACGGCTCAATCGCGGCGCAAAAGGCGAGCATGGTGAATTCGGGCTGGAGATAGAAGATCACAGTCCGCTGGTGCGCCGGTGCGTTGTTCATTCTGCCACCCAAATTCGTGCCGCGAGATGCGTCGCGCGGTGTCGCGTTTACGACAGAAGAACAGTCATTGACTGTACGGTCAATAGGGCTTTTCGAGGAAGCAGAAGCGTCTCGGTCGACGCGAGGAAAGGTGATGGTCTGCGGCGGCATTCAGTCACTCCATGCAATTGGCGTTACACGGAGCAGCCATTTCGCGCCTGTGCCGTTCCAGCGGCGTTTTGGACGCGCCACAGGGTTGAACGGCCAGCTATTATCAAAGCGTTTCCCGGAGGATTGGGATCAACCGGCAAGACGCTCCCTCATGGGCGGCTCGATCGAACGCCTATGCGCTTTCGGGTCGCTTCCGGGCTAAGCGAAATACGAAATGCGGGCGTCTGTTTGCGACGTGGAGCTTCGTCGCAGACAAAACAGGACAGAAATCGGCGGGCGACGCTTTCCCGTCAGCCGCGTGCGCGGCGTCCGCCTTCGCGCCGGCGCCGTCCTCCGCCTCGACCGTCATCATTGGCGGCGAGTGTCTTGCGCTCCGGCAGGGTAACTGTCTTCGCCAGTTGGGGAAATGGATCTTCCTTGTTCGGCAGCGCCATGGCGGCGACGAAATGGTCCTGAAATTTAGGCTCCAGCGCGGTCTCGATCTTCTCGATTTCGCGGACGGTGCGTTCGATCTCGCGGCGGTAGCCACGATTGAGAAGCGCCATGCGCGCGCCGGTTCCCGCCGCGTTGCCCACCGCCTTGACCTGATCGAGATCGCAGTCCGGTATCATGCCGAGCACCATCGCGTATTTCGGATCGATGAAGGAGCCGAATGCGCCGGCAAGGCCGATCCGGTCGACATGATCGACATTCATCTTGTCCATCAGGAGCTTGATGCCGGCATAGAGCGCGGCCTTGGCGAGCTGGATGGCGCGGATGTCGTTCTGGGTGATCGTCAGGCGCGGGCTGCCTTCGTGCAGTACATAGGAGAATGTGCGGCCGTTTTCGACGATGCGCGGAGACCGCGCGGCAAGCGAGCCGTCGATGACGCCGTCCTCCGAGATGATGCCCGCGAGGAACATCTCGGCGACGACCTCGATGATGCCGGATCCGCAGACGCCGGTGACGCTGATCCCATTGGCGGCCTTGCCGAATTCCGGGTCGTCCGACCATGGCTCGATGCCGATGACGCGGAAACGCGGCTCCAGCGTCTCGGAGTCGATGCGGACGCGCTCTATCGCACCTGGGGCTGCTCGCTGGCCGCAGGAAATCTCGGCGCCCTCGAAGGCCGGACCAGTCGGCGATGAGGCGGCGACGACGCGGGTCGAATTGCCGAGCACGATTTCGGCATTCGTACCGACATCGACGAGAAGCATCATCTCGTCCTGGCGATGCGGGCCCTCGGTGAGCGTGGCCGCGGCGGCGTCCGCACCGACATGTCCGGCGATGCAAGGCAGGACGTAGACGCGCGCACCGGTGTTGAGCATCAGCCCGATTTCGGACGCCTTGACGGAGACCGGGCCGGAAACGGCGAGTGCAAAGGGAGCACCGCCAAGCTCCGTCGGATCGATGCCGAGAAACAGGTGATGCATGATCGGATTGCCGACGAAGACGGCGTCGAGAATGTCTTCGCGGTCGATGCCGCCTTCCGTGCAGGCCTTGTCGACGAGGTCGCCGATCGCGGCCCGGACGGCCGTCGTCATGGCCTCGCGGCCTTCCGGATTCATCATCACATAGGAGACGCGGCTCATCAGGTCTTCGCCGAAGCGAATTTGCGGGTTCGATGTTCCGGATGAGGCGATCGTGCGCCCCGACAGAAGCGATGAGACATGCAGCGCGATTGTCGTGGAGCCGATGTCGCAGGCGATGCCGTAGGCTTCGTTCTTGAGGCCTGGATACAGGGCGATCAGATGCGCGAAGCCGCTTTCCTCGTCGCGATGGATCGCGGCAGTGACGGCCCATTGGCCTTCGCGCAGAACCTTCTGGACGCGGGGCAGGAGGTAGGTGTCGACGAGAAGATTTTCGAAGCCCCAATCCTTCGCGAGCGCCGATTTGAGGCGATCGAGGTCGCCGAGCGGCTTGTGCATGTCGGGTTCCTCGACCTCGACATAGCACATCTGGATCGCGGGGTTGCGCTCGATGACGCGGGTATCGGCATCCTTGCGCACGACCTGAGCGTTGATCGCGACATCCTGCGGTACGTCGATGACAAGGTCGCCGAGGATCGTCGCGGAGCATGAAAGCCGGCGGCCTGATTTCAGGTCGCGCACCTTGGCGTAGCGTTGCTCCTTCGCACCGAAGGGCGACAGGTGATCATCGGCCGAAGTGATGCCGTGCTTGGCGAACTGGCCTTCCTGAACCTCGATCTGGCAACGCCCGCATGTGCCGCGCCCGCCGCAGACGCTCTCGACATAGACGCCGAGCTGGCGTGCCGCTTCCAGAACGGTCGTGCCCTCGGGAAAGCGTCCGCGCTTCCCCGAAGGCATGAAGAGGATGAGGGGATCGGCCATGGGCTCCGGTCAGGCGCGGGCGCGCCGACCCTCGCGACGACCGCGGGCGCCAGCGGGCGCGGCATCGGGATCGCGGTTGAAGGCGATCCAGGCACCGCCGCCGGAATCCTGGTTGAGCAGGAAGTTGGCGGCGCGAATCGCCTCCATTTCCTTGCCGGCGCGCGGTTTCGTGGAGCCGATACCGAAGAGCTTGCAGAAGGTCTCGTCATCGATGTCTGCCGGCAGGACGATGCCGGCGGCCTCGACTTCCGCCTTCTTCTCGGCGATCTTCTTCGGTCCGACGGGCAGGGCGACCGGGTTCATGATCGCGCTGGTCATGCCGGCGGCATAGGCCATCGGCAGAAAAGCGTTGTTGATGCCGTGGCGGTTCGGCAGGCCGAACGAGATGTTGGACGCGCCGCAGGTGGTGTTGACGCCCAGTTCCTCGCGGAGCCGGCGCACCAGCGTGAAGACCTGGTGGCCCGCGGTCGCCATCGCGCCGATCGGCATCACCAGCGGGTCGACGACGATGTCATGCGCCTTGATGCCGAAATCGGCGGCGCGCTCGACGATCTTCTTCGCGACGGCAAAGCGGACGTCCGGGTCTTCGGAAATTCCGGTGTCATCGTTGGAGATCGCAACGACCGGCACATCGTATTTCTTGACCAGCGGGAGACCCTTTTCGAGCCGCTCTTCCTCGCCGGTGACCGAATTCAGCAGCGGACGGCCCTTGGCGGCCTGAAGACCGGCCTCGAGCGCGCCCGGCACGGAGGAATCGATGCAGAGCGGGCAATCGGTGACGGCCTGAACCGTCTCGATCAGCTGCGGCATCAGCATCGGCTCGACGAAATTGTTGTCCGCGTAGCGCGGATCCTCGGCCATCTTGTTGGAGAACACCGCGCCCGAATTGATGTCGAGGACAGTGGCGCCGGCCGCTACCTGCGCGATCGCATCGGCCTCGACGCGGGAGAAATCTCCCCGCTCCAGTTCCTCATTGAGCACCTTGCGGCCGGTCGGGTTGATGCGTTCGCCGATGACGCAAAAAGGCTGGTCGAAACCGATGACAGTTTCGCGAGTGGCCGAGGCGACGATGGTGCGGGTCATTTACGACGATCCTAGGATTTGGAGTTCATAGAAGGATATAAAGATGTCTTTATATCCCATGTGCCGCGTTCTTCAAGCCACTCGGCAGACTTTTTGATGCCGCCAAAGGGGAAGACGTGAACCTGGCGGATCGCGGTCTGCGGATTGTCCTGCCAGTGTTTTTCGATCGGGCCGACCACGCCTTCGGGCGAGTGGCTGGTGGCGAGCGTCGCCAGCGAGCGGGTGCGCTTCTTGAAGAAGTCGAGCGAATTGCCGACGCCGCACATCGCCGCATATTTGACCAGGGTGGTGATCTTGGCCGGGCCGGCGACGCCGAGATGGACCGGCATGTCGATGCCGTGCGCGCGCAGTCCTTCAGCCCATTTGATAAATTTCTCGCCGTCGAATCCGAACTGCGTAACGATGCGGACCTTGGCGCCGGTACGTTCGCCGAAGCCCTTCTTCAGACGCAGCGCTTCGACCGCGACATCCTCGGAGAAATCGGGGCTGCCTTCGGGGTGGCCGGCAACGCCGACATGGGTGATGCCGTATTTGTCGAGGAATCCGGTTTCCAGAACCTCCATCGACGAGGAGAAGTCGCCGGCGTGCTTTTCCAGCCCACCCCCGATGACCAGGATGTCATGGACGCCAGCCTCCTGGGTGGTCGCCTTGATGCGGTCCTCCAGCGCCGCTTTGGTCGACAAGCGGCGCGAGGCGAAATGCGGCACGGCGGTGTAGCCGAGATCGGTCACGCGCCTGGCCGCAGCGACGAGCGTCTCGGTCGGGTCGGTGCCGATATCGGTGATGTAAACGCGCACGCCCTGCGGGAACAGACCCGGCAGGTCGGGGGATTCGACCGCCTGTTTCGGCGAGATCTCGATGGAGGCCGGGATGTGTTTCGGCCGGCTGTCCGCCGTGTCGATGCCAATCGTGTTCATTGCGCTGTATCCTTCTCAAAGCCTTCATTCTTCACGAGGGCGACCAACCGCTCCTTCGTGTAGTTCGCTTCGATCTCGGAGGCGGCCTTGTCCGCTTCTGCTTCGAGATCGTCGCTGACGGCGATCGGGTCGGCCTTGCGCCATTCGGCGAGGTAGGCGTCGCTGTCGCGCGCTCCCACCCGCATGGCGCACATGTCGATCGCCTCGGTGAAGCGAAGCGTCAATTCGCGCTTCGCGGTCTCACGCCGCTTTCGAATGATAACCTGTGCGGGGATGTCGCGCCAAAAGACGATGATACGGTCTGCCATGGCGGTTCTCCTGTCGGTTGCCAGCAATGCAGTATGGCACGGCGCGCGGCTTGTTGGACGGCGACGCGCGGCAATTCAAAAACGACAGGGAAGAGGTGTCGCGATCAGAGCAGCCAGGAATGGGCGAAGGCGTGCGCGACGAGGACAACACCGATCATGATGCAGATGGCGACGACACCGGTGATCGTGCCGACGGCGAGCCAGATGCCGTCACGCTCGGAGAGCGCGATACCGCAGATGAAGCAGGCGAGCGCGGGCAGCCAGTTTCCGAACGGTATCGGGATCACCACGGCGATCGCGAAGATCAGCGAGATGATGCCGACGACCTTTTCCGCCGCCTTGGCGCTGGGAAACGGCCAGTAGCGAGGTCGCACCCAGTTTTCCATGCGTCGCAGGAATGGAATCAGCCAGGTGGTCATTCGGTGGAACGCCTTCTGGCTGAGCGACTGTTTCAGGAAGAAGCGCGGCAGCCAGACAGTCGGGTAGCCGAACACCATCTGGAAGGCGACGAGGACGATCGGTACGCCGAGCAGGACTGTCGAGCCGGGCGGAAAGGGCAGCAGGTTGATGCCGGCGGTAAAGACCACGAATGTTGCAAACGAGCGGTCGGCGAGCGCATTGCGGATGCGGCGAACGGTGACCTTGCCGCGTTCTTCCTGCGCCAGTTCATAAAGGACCTGGGAGAGGGGGCGCGGATGGCAATAGGACGCCGTTGCCTCGGCCGGTTCGAATTGTTCCGGAACTTGTTGCAACATGATCGTCCACTAGCCCCCGACCGACGCTGATGACGTGAGGATACGTCAAGATCATGACATAGAGGTCAAATGCGACGATTTGGTTTACGAGTTCGGCGGTTCTAGCATCGTGTCGGCGCGCTGCAAAGCCGGAGAAAGATCGCCATAGCCGGTGAATTTGCGCTCGAAGGCGAGGCCGAGGAATTCGGCCGCCTCGCGGGCCTTTTCGGTCAGGCCGGCATCCTCGGTCTGGGCGAGGAAGAGCAGGCGGTCATAGGCGCCGAAATACATGTCGCGCAATTCGGGATGGCGGTCGAGGCCGAGCGGCTTGACCAGGAAGGTCTCGAAATGGCGGGCGAGGAAATCCGTCACGAAGAAGGTCGTCATGTAGTCGTCGCCGGCGGCTTCGAAGGCGCCGTTGCCGATATAGAACGAAAAGCAATGCGGGCCGGCGATCCGGGCGACGCCATGTTCGGCGCAGACCTTGTCGAGCATGCCGCCGGTGCCGCAATCGGCATAGCCGATGAAGATATGCTCGTAGCCCTCGGCACGCGCCTTGCGAATCGCCTTGTCGGTCTCCGGGGCGATCTTTTCGGGATGATGGTGATAGTCGGCCGGCAGGCAAGTCAGCGAGACGTGGTCGAGGCTGTTCATGCGACATACGTCGAGGATCTCGCGGGCAATCATGCCGCAAGCGATGACCCTGACCTTGTCCTTCACGTCGTCCACTTCGCGTTCAGCCTTTTTCAACGCCCGGCATAGATAATCCATGAGACACGGCTTGGCCATGATCACGGCCTGCCACCAAAAGCGAGGCGACAGCGATGTCGCGGGACGAGGCGATGAACGCACCGCAACACAAGACTTTTCTTCGTGGCCGGCATGAGCTGGACGACATCTCAGGACTTCCCATGACCGCGCCCGAAATCTCGATCATCCTGCCCGCCTTCAACGAGGCGAAGAACATCCCGCTGATCGTCGACAAGATCGCCGATGCGATGGGCGACATCGCCTATGAGGTTATCGTCGTTGACGACAACAGCCCGGACGGGACCGCCGGGGTGACGCGGGCGATCGCCCGCGACAAGCCGAATGTCCGCTGTGTGCGCCGGGTCGGCCGCCGAGGCCTTTCGGGCGCCTGCATCGAGGGCATGATGGCGGCCAATGCGCCGGTCGTCGCGGTCATGGACGCCGACATGCAGCATGACGAGACGCGTCTTCCTGTGATGTTGCAGGAGATCAGGAACGGTGCGGATCTCGTGATCGGTAGCCGCTATGTCGGCGAGGGCAGCGCGTCCACGGGATTTCAGAAGAAGACACGCGCCAAGGGCAGCGAACTGGCGACCGCGCTCGCCAACCGGATCACCGGCAAATACACGACCGACCCGATGAGCGGTTTCTTTATGATGACGCGTGATCTCGCCGACAGGGCCGCGCCGGCAATCTCGCGCGACGGCTTCAAGATCCTGTTCGACATCGTCAGCCGTTTCGGCAAAGAGCTGACGATCAGGGAAGTGCCATTCCAGTTTCGCGAACGCATCGAGGGCGAAAGCAAGCTCGGCTTCCTGGTTACCGTGCAGTTTCTCGGTCTCCTGGTCTCGCGCATGACCGGTGGCCTGATGCCGGTGAAATTCCTGCTCTACGGAATTGTCGGCTTTACGGGCCTGTTCGTCCATATGGCGACGCTTTTCCTGCTGCGCGGCGCCTTCGATATCGCGTTTCCGACAGCGCAGCTCGTCGCGACGTTTGTCGCGATGACCTCGAACTTCGCCTTCAACAACGAGGTCACCTTCGCCCATCGCAAGCTGACCGGTTGGCGCTTTGTCACGGGCCTTTTGACCTTTTACGCCGTCTGCAGCATTGGCGCGCTGGCCAATGTCTCCATCTCGACGCGACTGTTCGAATGGGACTGGTCGCTTGCCGTCGCCGGCTTTGCAGGAGCGGTGATGAGCGCGGTGTTCAATTACGCGGTCACGAAGCTGGTCACCTGGCGCGACACCTAGAGCCTTTCAGGGTCAGATAGAAGCATTCTGCCGGAGCAGGTTTGCCCCGAGATCGAGGGATCTGGCGCGGGCCGTGCCGGGGCACGGTCAAGCCG
>PAKZ01000031.1 GCA_002706335.1 Ahrensia sp. | reverse complement strand
CGCAACCTCTGCGCGAACACCAGGAACCGTCCCTTTCCCAGGCTGTCGGTTCTAGACCCGGCTTCCAATGAAAGGACACGAAAAGGGTAAGCGATGGCGCAGAGCGGTGGACAGGATTTGTGAGGAATGCCGGGAAACCGGCGATTTGGCGCAACGGCTATCCAACGCGCAAGCGAAGTATGGATACCGCCGCCCCATGATGGTCGCAATCGCTCGGTTCCATGGTTAAAAGAAGACGTGCGGGGCCCATGGCGCCGGGGAGCAACGATCGATGAACAGGACCGGAACCGGCGCGCAGATTCGTGCCGGCATCGCCAATCTTGAAACGGCGACGCATTTCGCGCTCGCGACGCTCGCGCTGGCGAGCGGCGTCTATACCTATCTCGGCGTGCGCAGCCTTCTCGACGGCACGACCACCCAGATTTTCCTCGCCGCCGTGGTCTATGCGTCGGCGGTCTCCGTCGGCATCTACATCTTCTGGGCCTATCTAATGCGGTTCCTGCCGCTGATCCGGGAGACTGCCGGCCGGCTGATGCTGCTCGCCGTCATGGCGCTCGGCAGCGCGATGATCATCGCCATGTCGTCATGGCTGAACGCCGCGGCGCTGGCCGGATCGGCGGCGCTCGAACAGCACCTCGCCGTGACGCTTGAAGAATATGCCGGCGATCTCGACCGGGCCCATCAGCGGGCGCTCTCGTCGCAAAGCCTGCTGCCGGACGTGCAACGCGCTTCGGAGCGGTTCAGCCGCCTCGCCGACGAGGAACGGCGCGAAGGCGCGTTGACCGGAACATCCGGCTCCGGAAGCGTCGTGCAGCTGCTCGGCCAGATGAGCGCGCAGCTCGACGAACTCGGCAATTCGATCGTCCAGTCGCGCGAGCGCACGTCGGCGCTTTTCGAGACCGGATCGGAGCATCTCGCTTCCATGCGCGAACTCGTCTCGGCCCCCGGTGCGGTCGCGCCGCGCGCCGATTCCTTTGCCGAACAGGCGGTGGCGCTGTCCGGCGTCATCGCGGCGCTGCAGGAGACGTCGATCGCGCCATCGGTGCGCCGCGCCGCGGAAGACCTCTCGATGGGATTCATCGCGCCGGTCGCCGACGGCAGTTCCGCCGAGCTGGCTTCGCGCCAGGACAGGGTGATGACGACGGTTCGCGCCGCCGTCGACGCCCAGAGCGCCGCGCTGGCGCAGGCGGCGGACGATATCCTCGCCGAACCGAAGGTCGAAAGCCGCCGCTTCGTGCCGCTGTCGAGCGCCGAGGCGGTGATCCGCTATGCCGGCGACTTCGTGCCCAGCTGGGCGGGAGCCATCTCGATCGACCTGCTGCCGGCGGTGCTGGTCTTCGTGCTGGCGATCGCCCACCGCTCGATGCGCCGTGAGGCGGGCGCAATGGACGCGGCCGAGATGATCACCGCCGCCGAGATGATGCGCTCGGTCGATATCTATCGCCGCATGACCGAACAGATCCACGCCGCCGACCACGCGGAAGACCCTGCCGAGGACGCAGGCGAGACCGAGCACCGCACCGAGCCGGCTCCGCCGGTCCTGCGCCCCGTGCCGGGCAGCAAGGGCGACGCGGACGGGGCGAAGGGAACGGGCTGATGCCGGCGGTCACCGGCCTCCTCCGCCGCTACGACCAGGGCCGGGTCCTCAAGGCGGTGTTTTACGGCCTCGTTGTCGGCGTCGCGGCGACGCTCGCCTTCGACTATCGCGAACTGGCGCGGGAAAACGCACTCGCCGAACTGGCCGAGCCGGGCGTCGAACCCGTCCTGCCCGGCCTGACCGAGGACGGCGAGCCGCTTCCGGGCGACGTCGAGACACCACGAGAGACGCTGCGCCAGCAACTGGCGATCGCACTCGAACCGGGCGGAACGCTGTCGCTGACCGGGACGATCGGCGTTGGTTCCGCCGACCGTTTCGGCGAGGAGATCGCCCGTATCGGCGAGTATGTGACGCGGGTTCGGCTCGATTCGCCGGGCGGCTCGGTTCACGACGCGCTCGCCATCGGCCAGTCGATCCGCGACCGCGGCTACGAGACTGTCGTGAAAAAGGGCGCGCTGTGCGCGTCCTCCTGCCCGCTGGCCTTTGCCGGCGGCATCCAGCGGACCGCCGAGACCGGGGCAACCCTCGGGGTGCATCAGGTCTTCGCGCCCGGCAATGACGAGCGAGACCCGGCCAGCGCAATAGCGAGCGCACAGACGACGACGGCGCGTATCCAGCGCTATCTCGAAGCCATGCATGTCGACCCGGCGCTGTGGACGCTGGCGATGGAAACGCCGCCGAACCGTCTGCACTATCTCACGCCGGACGAAATGCGCACGCTTCGGCTGACCGGCGGGAGCGCGGTGGCGGAGGCTGCGGCACAATAAAACCCGCCAGACCTTCCAGCCCGGCGGGTTCGTCATTTCCAGCGATATAATCTGCCAGCTTACGCCGCCAGATCGCGCAGCACCGTCTGCAGGATGCCGCCATTGTTGAGGTAGCCGATCTCGTCGGCCGTATCGACGCGGCAGATCAGCGGCACGTCCTTCGTTTCGCCGTCGGCATAGGTGATCTTGGCGATCACTTTCTGGCGCGGCTTGACGGTTTCGAGGCCCTCGATGGTGACGGTCTCGTCGCCCTTCAGGCCGAGCGACTGCCACGACGTGCCTTCCTCCAGCACGAAGGGAACGACGCCCATGCCGACCAGGTTGGAGCGGTGGATGCGCTCGAAGGACTGCGCGATGACCGCCTTGACGCCGAGCAGGTTGGTGCCCTTGGCCGCCCAGTCGCGCGACGATCCGTTGCCGTATTCGCCGCCGGCGAAGATGACCAGCGGACGTCCCTCTTCCTTGTACTTCATCGCGGCGTCGTAGATCGGCATCTCTTCCTTGGTCGGATAGTGGATCGTGTAGCCGCCCTCGCGCCCGTTCTCGCCCAGCATGTGGTTGCGGATGCGGATATTGGCGAAGGTGCCGCGCATCATGACCTCATGGTTGCCGCGGCGCGTGCCGTACTGGTTGAAGTCCGCCACGCCGACGCCGTGATCCATCAGATAGGAACCGGCCGGCGACTGCGCCTTGATCGAACCGGCCGGAGAGATGTGGTCGGTAGTGATCTTGTCGCCGAACAGGCCGAGGATGCGGGCATCCTTGATGTCGGAGATTTCGCCGGCGGACTTGCCCATGCCGACGAAGTAAGGCGGGTTCTGCACATAGGTCGAGGCATCGTCCCAGGCATAGGTCTGGCCCGCCGGCACCTGCACTGCCTGCCAGTTCTCGTCGCCTTTGAACACGTCGGCATATTTCTTCTGGAAGATCTCGCGCGTGACATATTTGGCGATGAAGTCCTGGATCTCCTTGTTGGAGGGCCAGATGTCCTTCAGGTAGACGTCGTTGCCGTTTTTGTCCTGGCCGATCGGCTCGTTGGTCAGGTCGATATTGACCGTGCCGGCGAGCGCATAGGCGACGACCAGCGGCGGCGAGGCGAGATAGTTCGCCTGCACGTCGGGCGAGATGCGGCCCTCGAAGTTGCGGTTGCCCGACAGAACGCCCGAGGCGATCAGGCCCTTGTCGTTGATCGTCTTGGAGATCGGCGCGTTGAGCGGGCCGGAGTTGCCGATGCAGGTCGTGCAGCCGAAGCCGACGAGGTTGAAGCCGATCTGGTCGAGCTCCTTCTGCAGGCCGGAATTCCCCAGATATTCGGCGACGACCTGCGATCCGGGCGCCAGCGACGTCTTCACCCAGGGCTTCTGCTTTAGGCCCAGCTCATTCGCCTTCTTGGCGACGAGACCGGCGCCGATCAGAACCGACGGGTTCGACGTGTTGGTGCAGGAGGTGATGGCGGCGATGGCGACGTCGCCATTGCCGAGATCGTAATCCTCGCCCTCGACGGCGTAGCGCTTGTCGAGTTCGGCCGGGTTCTTCTTGTATTCCTTCTCGAAGGCTTCGCGGAACTTCGCGCCGACGGTTTCCAGCGCCTGGCGGCCTTCCGGACGCTTCGGGCCGGCCATGGACGGGACGACGTCGCCGAGATCGAGTTCCAGCGTGTCGGTGAAGACCGGCTCGGCCGAACCGGTCTCGCGATACATGCCCTGCTCCTTCGCATAGGCCTCGACCAGCGCGATGCGGTCGGCCTCGCGGCCGGTCATGTTGAGATAGTTCAGCGTTTCCGAATCGATCGGGAAGAAGCCGCAGGTCGCGCCATATTCCGGACCCATATTGCCGATGGTGGCAGCGTCGGCCAGCGTCAGATAATCGAGGCCGTCGCCATAGAATTCGACGAATTTGCCGACGACGCCCTTCTGGCGCAGCATCTGCACGACGGTCAGCACGAGGTCGGTGGCGGTGACGCCTTCCTTCATCTTGCCGGTCAGCTTGAAGCCGATGACTTCCGGCAGCAGCATGGAGATCGGCTGGCCGAGCATCGCGGCCTCTGCCTCGATACCGCCGACGCCCCAGCCGAGAACGCCGAGACCGTTGATCATCGTGGTGTGCGAATCGGTGCCAACGCAGGTGTCCGGATAGGCGATGGTGTCGCCACCCTCTTCCCTGGTCCAGACGGTCTGGCCGAGATATTCGAGGTTTACCTGATGGCAGATGCCGGTGCCGGGCGGCACGACGCGGAAGTTCTCGAACGCCTGCTGGCCCCATTTGAGGAAGCGGTAGCGCTCGCCATTGCGCTCATATTCCTTCTCCACATTGTGGGCGAAGGCCATTGGCGTGCCGAACTCGTCGACGATGACGGAATGGTCGATGACGAGATCGACGGGAACCAGCGGGTTGATCTTCTTCGGGTCGCCGCCGAGCGACACCATCGCGTCGCGCATCGCGGCCAGATCGACGACGGCCGGAACGCCGGTGAAGTCCTGCATCAGGACGCGCGCCGGGCGATAGGCGATCTCGTAGCCGGCCGAGCCCTTGTCGTTGAGCCAGGCGGCGACGGCCTGGATGTCGGCCTTCTTGACGGAGTTGCCATCCTCGTTGCGCAGCAGGTTCTCAAGCAGAACCTTCATCGAATAGGGCAGTTTGGAAATACCTTCGAGGCCGTTCTTTTCGGCTTCGGCGAGGCTGTAATAGACATAGTCCTTGCCGCCGACATTGAGCGTCTTGCGGCATTTGAAGCTGTCGATGTTTGACACGGGAATTCACCTTTCGAGTTCGGGTTGCCTTGCAAGGGACGAACTCTTCCGCATTGGCGCACAAAGTTGCGCCCGTGAAGATGCGGGTGCGGCCATTTCCGCTGTCCGTCCCTGCCAGACCACACGAAGAGGCCCGACAATTCGGTCGGCTCAATATGTTCCACACCGGCCGCTGGTGCGTTGCAACAGCGATATAGATCAGTTTTTTGAACGATTCCAGACCGCCGAGGGGCAAAAAAGCGCGGGTTATTGCCTGTTTGGCGCAAACCATGCGACATGCCCGGCGAAACAGGGGAAACCATGAAGCTCGTCGTCACCGATCTTGGCGCGGACCGCGGTTCCGGGCCGATCTTCGAAGCGATCACCTTCGCGTTGCGCGACGGCGAGGGATTGCTGGTGACCGGGCCGAACGGCGCCGGCAAGTCCACGCTGGTCCGCGCGATCGCCGGCCTGCTGCGCCCCTCTTCGGGAACGGCCGTGCTGGAGGAAACAAACGAGTGGCCGGACGTGCCGTCGGCCTCGCATTATCTCGGGCCGATCAACGCGATGAAACCGGCGCTCTCGGTCTTCGAGAACCTTTCCTTCTGGCAAAGCTTCTGCGGCCGCCCGGCGCTCGATGTCGACGCGGCGCTCGACCGTATCGGGCTGGCGCATACGCGCGACCTGCCCTTTTCCTATCTGTCCACCGGCCAGCGCCGCCGCGTCTCCATCGCCAAGCTCCTGGTCAGCCACCGCCCGGTCTGGCTGCTGGACGAGCCGACCTCGGGCCTCGACGCGGCGTCGGAGCTGCATTTCGCCGAACTGGTGCGCGAGCATATGGAAGGCGGCGGCATCGTCGTCGCCGCGACCCATCTGCCGATCCGCGTCGACGGAATGAAGCGGCTCGAATTCAGCGGGGCGGTCGCGGCATGATATCCCTCATCCTGCGCGATATCCGGCTCGGCGTGCGAGCCGGCGGGGGGATGCTGATCGGCATCCTGTTTTTCCTGGCGGTCATCGCCGTGGTGCCTTTCGGCGTCGGACCGGATCTGAACCTGCTCGCCCGCATCGGCCCGGCGATCCTGTGGATCGGCGCGCTGCTCGCCTCGCTGCTCGGCCTCGACCGGCTGTTTCAGGCCGACCGCGAGGACGGCTCGCTCGACATATTGATCCTGCAGAACCACGAGCATCCGCTGGCGCTGACCGTCTTCGCGAAATGCATCGCCCACTGGCTGACGACCGGTCTGCCGCTGGTGATCGTCTCGCCGGCGCTGGGGCTGCTGATGAACATGGAGCCGGCAGGCATCCTCGCGACGACGGCGACGCTTCTCGCGGGAACGCCCGCCATCACCTTCATAGGCGCGACCGGCGCGGCGCTGGCCGTCGCCCTGCCGCGCGGCGGGCTTCTCGTCTCGGTCCTGGTACTGCCCTTCGTCATCCCCGTCCTTATTTTTGGCGTGATGGCCGCCTATGGAGCGGTAGAGAACCCGGCGCCCTTCACCCAGCCTTTCCTGCTGATGTGCGCCCTGACCCTCTTCTTCGCCGTTCTCGGTCCGCTGGCGGCCGGCGCGGCGCTGAAGGCGTCGAGCGACTGAGGCGCTTGCAGCTGAAATTGCCACCGCTTAGGCTGTTGCCATGATGTTCATGTCCACATTCTTCCCGCTGATCTGACAACCCCGGCGCTTTGCGCCGCTTCACCATCGGATCATGACGGCCCCGCCCAAACGGAGGCCGAACGGAGAATAATACATGACGCATGCGACACAGGCCGGACCGGCGGAAGACCGGGCCCGGCGGTTCATCGAAGACAGCTACATCAAGATCGAGCACGCATTCGGCGCGGATCTCGCGGCACGCTGTCGCGAGGAATTGTGGATGGCGACCGGCCTGTCGCCGGACGAGCCTGAAGACTGGACCCGGCCCGTCGTGAGGGTCGGATTCATGTCCTCCCCTCCTTTCGTCGAAGCCGCCAATACGGCGGTTCTCCACGAAGCCTATGACCTTCTCGCGGGAGAAGGTCGCTGGATCGCTCCGAACGGATTGGGCACCTTCCCGATCCGCTTCCCCTCCCCGCAGCCACCGGGAGACGACGGCTGGCATGTCGACATGAGCTTCGCGACGGACAGTCCGGATTTCATGCAATGGCGCGCGAATGTGACGAGCAGTGGCCGCGCCCTCTTGATGCTGTTTCTGTTCTCCGATGTCGGTCCCGACGACGCGCCGACGCGGATACGCAAGGGTTCGCACGCGACCATCGCGCGCACGCTTCTGCCTTTCGGCGAGGCGGGCATGACGCTAGGGCAACTCTCGCGAGACGGGTATGCCTCGACCGCCGATTGCGAGGTCGCGCTGGCGACGGGCGCGGCAGGCACCGTCTATCTGTGCCATCCGTTCATCGTCCATGCCGCGCAGCCGCACAGGGGCGCTGAGCCGCGCTTCATGGCGCAGCCGCCGCTGCTGCCTAAGGGCGCGTTCGATCCGGCCCTGCCGCCCTCGCCGGTGCAAGTCGCGATTCGAAAGGCGTGCGCACTGACATTCTGACATCGGACCCGGGGCACCGACCATGTTTGGCGCAATGGCCGCCTGTGCCCGACGGGACCCCCGGCGCTTCACCCGGCCTTTCCTGCTGATGAACACAGTTTCCGATCCCTTCATCGCCGGTGCGACACCAAGGGCGCGTTCGAGCCGAAAGGAACTCACGCCGTCTCGGAATAGGCTGTCATTACCTGTCGCGACGCCTCTTCGCGCAGCGGGACGATTTCGGCATATTCCGGACTCCGGTTCCATGCCAGGAGAGCCGCCATATCGGGGAAACGGACGGCGACAATGAGCGTTCCGCCGGGCTGGTCGCCAGCGAGTGCCGCAGTCGCCTTGCCCCGGAAAAGCAGTTCCGCGCCATATTTGGACGCGATTGCCTGGGTCCGGTTCATGTAGTCGGCAAAGGCCTTGCCGTCGGTGATTTCAACGGTCGAGATCATGAGAGCGCTCAATTTGCGTGTCCTTCCGCGGTCTGGATGGGTTGCTGGAGATAAAGACGGCCTTGCACCGCGGACGCGACCCACGCCGGGAATTGCACCGCCGGCTCGGGCTTTGCGATCCTGGGATAAGCCTGGAGTTCTTCCCATCGGTCGAGATCGGGAGGGCGGACAAGCAGCATCCTGAGGAGCATCAGAACGGCAGCCTGTCGGGATCCGACCGTCAGCTTCGGATGGATGAGCCTCGGGTCGGCGACATATCGGCGCGCCGTTTCGGCGAAGGTTTCCGGTGGGCGTCCTGTCAGGAATTCGACATCGTTTGTCGGCGCTCCGAGTTCGTAGGCGCCGGCATTGAGATCGGCGATGTAGTGACGGAGCTGCGATATTTCGGAGAGCGGAAACCCCTGCGCGATCGCGGCCTTCATAAACATTCGCGATGTGGCATTGCGATAGACCACCTTGCGCCCGAGGATCGTCGAGAGGTCGGATGCCACATCATACGGCGTGATGACGCGCGGACCTGTCGGCCGGTAGTCCTTGCCGAAATGCGAAGAAGGGTCGTCGAGCAAGGCGGCCGCGCAACGGCCGATATCCTCGTTTGACGCCGGCGCATTGCGCGATTCGCCATAGGGAAGCAGCAGCATTCCGAAATGGAAAGCGGCCGGCAGTCCAAGCAGATAGGTGAAGGCGAACAGACCGGGATTGAGGTGGATGACCTCTACCGACGGCATCCAGCGATAGATGTTGTTTGCGATCCAGTGCTCACGCGAGACGATCGAGGGATGGATCTCGTGCGGCTGCCACTGACTGAGCAGCACCACACATTCCAGGCGGGCTTCCTCCGCAGCCAGTGCGAAAAGCATGGCATTGTGCAGCAAGCCGAAGGAGAAGGGCGGACAATGATAGGCGCGCTGGACGTCTTTCATGGCGTCTCGCAAATCACGCATGTCGTTTAGATCGCCGACGAAGATTTCCGCGCCGGCGTCCTTCAGCGCTTCCGACCGGTGATCCTCACGATAGACGAATGCGCGAACGGGATAGCCGCGCTTGAGGAGTTCAAGCACCGCGGGACCACCCGTATGCCCCGCGGCGCTCGTGACCACAATTCTCGGTTTTCGCATGATTTTACCTGTATATGCAGATAGATGGACAAAATTTTTAGAGGTGATCTAGCGCGCCTTCCAACTCGCGGAGCGTTTCGAGCAATTGCGCATGCGTGTCCTTTCCGATGGACGCGACCAGGTTCGACTGAACCTGCGTCCACAGCGGCAAGGCCTCGGAATACAGGGTACGGCCTTGTTCGCTTATTTCCACGGTTCGAACGCGACCGTCGCGCATCTCCGGCCCCTGCCGAACGAGTCCCCGTCTCTCCAGAACGTTGAGATTGCGGTTGAGCGTCGTCGCATCCGTTTCCAGCAGCGCGGCCAGGGCGTTGATCGACTGTGCGCCGGAAATTTCGAGCGCGCCAAGGAGTGTGAACTGCGTGTTCCTGAGGCCGACCGGCTTGAGGGCTTCATCATAGGCACGCCCCGCCACGCGCGCCGCACGGCGCAGACGGTAGCTCATGCAATTTTCTGGGCTGACAGGATCGAGAACCATGGCACCATCGATTAATCTGTATATGCAGGTAATAACCCGGACTGAAATTGTCAAGCTGGCGATGCAGTTCACGTGATCACGCAGTCGCACGGACTTCGGCAAGCCGGACGGGACAGAGCGGGTAGTCCGCGTGAAGGAAAATCCGCACGTGTCCGGGGCGTTTCGACGCTACGGACACCGACCATATTTTCGGCGCTTTGGCTGACTATGCGCGGCCCGCCGGCCCGCCTTCACGATTTCGTGGATTGACCGGGGTCAATTGCACAGGCGACTGGAACATATTAAGAAACCCGCATGAGTGAGACGACAGCACCGGCCCGCTTCAGCTTCACGGCTCTCGCCAATCCGACGCGGTATCTTTCCTATTCCGGGAAGATCCTGCCCTGGCTCGGCGGGGTAAGCGCCCTGTTGCTCATCGTCGGCCTCTACATGGCCTTCGCCGCGCCGGAAGATTACCAGCAGGGCATCACGGTGCGCATCATGTATGTGCATGTGCCCGCCGCATGGCTGGCGATGATGGGCTATATGGTGATGGCCGTCTCGGCGCTCGGCACGCTGATCTGGCGCCATCCGCTGGCCGATGTCTCGATCAAGGCCGCCGCGCCCATCGGCGCGGCCTTTACCTTCCTGGCGCTCGCCACCGGCTCGCTCTGGGGCAAGCCCATGTGGGGCACATGGTGGGTCTGGGACGCGCGGCTGACGTCTATGTTCGTGCTGTTTCTGATGTATCTCGGCATCATCGCGCTGCAGCGCGCCATGGACGATCCGGTCAAGGCAGCGCGTCCGGTGGCGATCCTCGTGCTGATCGGCACGATCAACATCCCGATCATCAAGTTCTCGGTCGACTGGTGGAACACCTTGCACCAGCCCGCCGCCGTCTTCCGCATGGACGGCCCGACAATCGACCCGAGCCTTCTGTGGCCGCTGCTGATCATGGCGCTCGGCTTCACGGCCCTGTTCCTCTTCCTGCACATGGTGGCGATGCGCACGGAGATATGGCGCCGCCGCATCGCGACGCTGCGCCGCGCAAGCGCGCGGGAGCAACGGTCGACCGCCCGGCCGGTGCTGGCGGAGTAGGCCATGACGCACGAGCAATATGTCTTCGTCTCCTACGCGCTGACCGCCGTCGTTCTCGGCGGCATCGGCCTGTGGCTCTGGCTGGACCGCCGCGGCCGCCTCGCCGAACTCAAGCGGCTGGAAGAGGCGGGCATACGCCGCCGCTCCGAAGGCTGACGGCCGACCCGCCGAACGCCCCGCCGGCACAGGAACCGACATGACGATCACCCAAGAAGACGAACTCATCGGCCTTAAGGAAATCGGTCGCGTTGTCGCCAATGCCGTCGAGGCGATGAGCTCGGCGCTCGAACCGGGCATGACAACGGCCGAGCTGGACGCGATTGGCCGCAAGGTCATGGAGGACGCCGATGCGCGCCCCGCGCCGGAACTCTGCTACGGATTTCCCGGCGCGACCTGCATCAGCGTGAACGAGGAGATCGCCCACGGCATCCCCGGAGACCGGACAATCCGCAAAGGCGACCTCGTCAATATCGACGTCTCGGCGGAAAAGGACGGCTTCTTTGCCGACACCGGCGCGTCCTTCGCGGTCCCGCCCGTGTCAAAGGCGGTTGTGAAGCTGTGCCGGGACGGGAAACGCGCCATGTGGGCCGGCATCCGAACCGTGGCGACCGACAGGCCGCTAGCCGATATCGGCAATGCGGTCGGCGATTTTGCCCGCCGCAACCGCTATACCCTCGTGAAGAACCTCGCGAGCCATGGCGTCGGCCGGTCCCTGCATGAGGAACCGGGCGAAATCGCCACATGGCCCGACCGGTCCGAACGCCGTCGTATGACCGAGGGGCTGGTCTTCACGGTCGAGCCCTTCCTGTCGATGGGCGCGGAATGGGCGGACGATCGCGATGACGACCCATGGACGCTGTTCAGCGCTCCGCGGGCGCCGACCGTGCAATATGAGCACACCGTCGTCACCACGAAGAACGGACCGATCGTCGTGACGCTTCCGGGCTGACGCAACGGTGGCCGAACCCTATATCAGGCGCGGACGACAAACTCGGAAAAGACCATGAGCGAGACGACAAGCAACACAAAGACCGGGAAGAAGACCAATCTCGCGGTCTTCATTCCGGGCATCGTCTTCTTCCTGATCGTCATCCTGTTCGCCGTGATGATGCTGAAACCCGGCCGCGACGCCTCCGAAATCCCGTCCATGCTGATCGGCAAGCCCGCGCCGCAACTGACCCTGCCCGCGATCGAAGGCCTGACCGGCCCGGACGGCGACCAGTTGCCCGGGTTCGATCCGGCGCAGTTCCCCGACAAACCGGTGCTGGTCAATGTCTGGGCGTCCTGGTGTGTGCCCTGCCGGCAGGAACATCCGCTGCTGATGGCGCTGGCCAAAGAGGAAGGGGTGACCATCGCGGGCGTGAACTACAAGGACAAGAACGCCAACGCGCTGCAGTTCCTGAACGGTCTCGGCAATCCCTTCGCCGTGGCCGGCGAGGACAATTCCGGCCGCGCCGCCATCGAATGGGGCGTCTATGGCGTTCCGGAATCCTACATCGTCGATGCGAACCGGACGATCATCTACAAATATACGGGACCGCTGACGCCGGAAGCGGTCGAGACGGAAATCCTGCCGCGCCTCAGGGGCGAAACGCCGCAGGGCTGACCACAGACGCTCTCCCGGCACCGGCAAGTTCCGGTAACGGATTTTGACCATCGGCAATCCGGCTTTTGTGCGAAACGCCGAACAGGGTGTGAATAGAAGATCACATTCGCCGCTTGCGTCTTGCCGCCCAACTGGCGGTAAAGCATGTTTGGCCGGCCATGTCGCAATTGACCGTAGAAATCCGGCCCGCATCCTCGCGAGACGCCGCCCAGATCGCGGATGTTCACGCCGCGTCGTGGCAGAGCGCCTATGCCGGTCTGATCCCGCATAAATCGCTGCGCGGCATGATCGGCCGCCGCCATGCCGGCTGGTGGAAACGCGCCATCCAGCGCGGCACCTCGGTTCTGGTCGTCGATTTCGGCGGCGCCATTGCGGGCTACTGCACCTTCGGGCTGAACCGGGCCCGCGCCCTGCCGCAGGAAGGCGAAATCTACGAGCTCTACATCCGACCCGAATATCAGGGCATCGGCGTCGGCACACGGCTATTCAACGCCGCACGCACGGATCTCAGGAACCATGGCTGCGACGGCCTCGTCATCTGGGCTCTGGAAGACAATGACATGGCGATGAATTTCTACGCCGGCCATGGCGGCAAGGACATCGCCCAGGGCTACGAGACCTTCGAGGACCAGCGCCTGCGCAAGATCGCCTTCGTCTGGCAGTAGGCGAACGCGTCGTTTCGCCACCGGTGATACACTGTCATTCACCGTATTTGAGATTGCCGGAACGCGCATGGACGTTCGCGAAATTTCAGGACATTGGAAGCGCGCGATCCCTTCGACAGCCCGCTGCGATCATGCAGGACAGGCCGGGACGGCTCATTGTCCTAAGACGCGCATCGGCTCGCCGGCGAGAGGGCCGCGCTGGCCGTGATAGGCCGGCGCATCGCTCATACAGGTAAAATCCGCAGCCAGCGTATCGGCGACGTCGCGGGCCATCTCGTTGGCGTTCGGATTGGCGAGCGCGTCGACATAGCCGACCACGCAGGCACTGCCCTCGCCCGGCTGGGCGACCCGCGAGACGACCAGAACCTGACCGCGATGCGCCTCGTCCGGCGCGCCCGTGTCGGGGTTCGGGTTCTCGATGTACCAGCGCAGGATCGTGGCGTAGGGACGGCCGTCGCTGAGCCGCCATTCCACCGTGTCGTTGGTCTGGTTGAAAGCGCTGAAGCTCTCCCACGCGCCATCGGCGTACCACGGGCCGACATAGCCGAAAAAGACGGACTGGCGCAGGTCGCTTTCAGCAAAAAGGATGCCATAGCCGCGATGGCCCGCGCAGGAAAAACTCGCGCCGACCTCGTCGACCGACATGCGGATGCAACCGGTCTCGAAATCCATTTTCGTGTAGATCGACGAGAGCTCGCCCTCCTCTTGCGCAAGGGCGGCGGGCGCCGAAAGAAAGGCGCAGACCAGGGCGAAAACCGGGAATAGGGAGAAGCGCATTGTCGCATGTCCTGTTGAACCGGCGCAGAATGCCACCCCGGCGGCGGCGCGGCAATGCAGATAAGGATCCGCGACCTTCGGCGATGTTGCACCGCACCCCAAAACCCGGTATCAGCCCGCCATCTCCAAGGAGCACCAGATGCGCATCGAAGCCATTTCCATCGGCAACAATCCCCCCGAAGACGTCAATGTCATCATCGAGGTCCCCGTCGGCGGCCAGCCGATCAAATACGAGATGGATAAGGATGCCGGCGTCCTCGTCGTCGACCGTTTCCTCTACACGCCGATGACCTATCCGGGAAATTACGGCTTCGTGCCTCACACGCTGTCCGACGACGGCGACCCGATCGACGTTCTGGTGTGCAACACGCGCCCGCTCATTCCAGGCTGCGTCATCAATGTGCGCCCGATCGGCGTGATGCTGATGGAGGACAATTCCGGTCAGGACGAGAAGATCATCGCCGTGCCGACGCACGCCCTGACCAAGCGCTATGACAGTGTGAAGGACTATAACGACCTGCCGGAAATCACGCTCAAGCAGATCGAGCATTTCTTCGAGCACTACAAGGATCTGGAACCCGGCAAATGGGTGAAGATCGGCGGCTGGCAGAATGTCGACACCGCCAAGACGCTGATCCTCGAGGCCGTCGAGCGCGCCAAGTCCGCGAAGGGCTAGGATCGCCGGAACCAGCCGGTCTTCAGAGCACTTTCGGGCGGTCCAGATAAGAGCGCCTCTTTTCGCCATGCGAAGAGGGAATGCATGCCGGCCCGCCCTCGCCGCCTTGCGGCAGACCGATATCCGCCAGGAGATGCAGTGACGTCTTCGCGAGACGCTCCAGATCGCGCCGCATATCCGCGCGTGCGGCCTTGACGCGGCGCGCCGATACAATTTTCCTGAATAGGTGGAGATAAAGCGAGGGTAGCCAGAAAGGCCGGCGAACGCGCAAAAAACAGGCGGAAGCGTCAAAAAACACGGCCATTTCCTTACGATTGACCATTTGCCGCCATTACGGATAGTCTTGGACGAGACCTGCCGCAAACCAAGCTTTCTGACCATTAGGCTTAGGATAACTGACCCTGCACGATGCGTCTGCCGCCGCTCAATTCACTGAGGGCCTTCGAAGCCGCCGCCCGCCACGGCAATTACGCGCAAGCGGCCGAGGAACTCTTCGTTACGCGCGGAGCGATCAGCCGTCATGTGAAGCTTCTTGAGGAACATCTCGGCGTCCAGTTGTTCCGCCGGCTGCCGCAGGGCCTGGAATTGACCGTCGCCGGACACAGGTATCTGCCCGTCCTCTCCGAGACGTTCGGCCGTATCGCAGCCGAAACCGCCCGCCTCACTCGCGAGCGCGAAGATTTGCGCATCATCTGCCCGCCGACGATGTCGATTCGCTGGCTCATCCCCGGCCTCGCCGAATTCCAGGCGCTTCACCCGGACTTTGGCGTACGGCTGACGACAGGTTTCTTTCTTGCGGACGGCTTGGACACTGACGAATTCGATCTCGGCTTCTCGGTAGAATACGTGCCGAACCGGGCGCCGGACATCGCCGTCCTGCCCTTGCTTCCGCTGCTGCTGTCGCCGGCCTGCTCGCCGCGACTGCTGAACGGCGAGGCGCCGCTACGCAAACCCGAAGACCTCGCCCGGTTCACGCTCCTGCACGAAGGCCCCGAGCGTGACGACTGGAATACATGGCTTGCCGCATTCGGCATTGGCGGGGGCGATCCGATGTCGGGCAATGTCTTTCCGAATCTGGACATGGCCCTGAAAGCCGCGGTCATGGGCGCAGGCATCGTAATGGGCGACCTCGTGCTGGCCCGCGATGAACTGGACTCGGGCACGCTTGTCTTGCCCTTCCCGGATCTCAAATGCGAAACCGCGATGGGGCGCTTTTGCCTGATCGGCGCACCGGCAAGATGGACGAGCCCGAAGGTCGAGGCCTTCAAGGCGTGGGCGCTGGACAAGGCGCGCCGCGATACAGCCGAACTGGCGCTTTCATGACGAGCCCGGGACCCCGCCTTCCGTCTTTATTGCAGCGTGGTCCCGCAATGGTTGCAATGGATCGCGTCGGCGTCGTGCAGGACGAGCCCGCAGGTCGGACATTCGCGGCGAACCTTGCTCGAACGGAGCAGCACCTGCGCGTCGCGTCCCGGACCGTTGGGAAAAACCGGCGATGCCAGTTTACGGGAAGCGCCGTGGCGCTGTCACGCCGCCCCTCAACCGATGACCGCGTCGACTTCCAGTTCCACGAGCCAGTCCGGATCGACGAACCCCGAAACCTCGACAACGGTGCAAACCGGACGGATGGCCGAAAAGACCTCGCCATGCGCACTGGCCGCGTCCTTCCACAGCGATACGTCCGTCAGCATGATGCGGGTGCGGATGACATCATTCAGCGAAGCGCCGGCCTCGGCGAGCGCGGCCTCGACGATCTCAAGACAGCGCACGGTCTGGCGATAGACATCTCCGACCCCGTCCGTGCCGCCGCCGGCCGCGATCGGCGCGGTGCCCGCGACGGCGACCGTGTTTCCAATGCGAACGGCCCGGCTGAATCCGATTTCCGGCTCCAGATACGAGCCTGACGATACAAGCGTGCGTGCCATGAACTTCCTTCCTGCCGATTGCCGGCGCTAGCCGCCGTGCGCGCGCCCCAGTTCGGCGATTGCCTCATGCAGATCGCCGCCATCAACCCGTATTGTCTTGTCGCGCGCCGTTTCGCCCGCGATGACGGCGAATGAGGATTTCGGCAGGCGCAGCGCCTTGGCCAGCAGCGCCGTCACCGCCTTGTTGGCCTTGCCTTTCTCCGGCTGTGCGGTAACGCGAACGCGCAACCGCACCTGTCCGTCGTCGCGCGTCTCCGCACCCTCGATCGCATCGCGCGACGCATTGGGTGTCACGCGCAGGAATATGTCGAGATGGCCGTCGCCCGGGCGGGCGAAGGCGGGCAGCGACATCAGACGATGGCCGGAGCAAGCACGTTGATGATGATGCGTTCGACGAAGAAGATGATCACGAACAGGATGATCGGGGAAATGTCGAGGCCGCCAAGATCGGGCATGATCCTGCGAATGGGCCGAAGCAACGGCTCGGTCGCCTTGTAGAGGAATTCGCCCACCATCGCGACAAAGCGGTTTGAATTGTTGACCACGTTGAACGCGTAGAGCCACGAGAAAATGACCATGGCGATCACGATCCATTTATAGATCCCGATCACGAAAAGCAGGGTTTGGATGATCGTCAGGCCCACGCGCCGTCTCCCTTGATTTGCCGCGTTTCACTTAGGCGTTCCCGGGCCCGGCTGCAAGGCGAAGCGAACATCGTGAAATTGTAGCGGTGGCGATTTCCTCTTTGCCAAGCGATTGCAAAGCCAATATCGGTGGCTGGCCATGCCCACAGAATCCTCCGATACGATCAATTCCGGCCGGTTTGCCGCCTTTGCGCACAAGGCTTTCGTCGATTACTGGATCGCGCGCTTCTGCTCGACCTTCGCGGTGCAGATCGTCGCGGTCGCTGTTGGCTGGCAGGTCTACGACCTGACGCGCGATCCCCTGGATCTGGGCATTATCGGACTGGTGCAATTCCTGCCGCTCCTGATTCTCGTGTTGGTGACCGGCGCCGTCGCGGACCGTTTCGGCCGCCGACTCGTCATGGGCACGGCGATCGCGCTGGAATTCGTTTGCGCGGCGGCGATCCTGCTGGTGACGCTCAACGGGCTGACCGGTCCGATGCCGATCTTCGTGGCGCTGACCGGGATGGGCATCGCGCGCGCCTTTTTCGGTCCCGCCTCGCAATCGCTGGTCGTCAACCTCGTGCCGCAGAAGGATTTCGCCAACGCGGTCGCCTGGAACGCGTCGTCCTGGCAGGTTGCGAGCATCGTCGGCCCGGTCGCCGGCGGCCTGCTCTATGGCGTCGGCTCCGTCGTCGCCTATGCGGTCGCCTCGGCGATGTTCCTGATCGCGTTTTTCCTGATCACCCGCATCCCCAAGCCGCCGGTGCGCGGCGAGGTCAAGAAGGTCACCTTCTCCTCGCTCTTTGACGGCCTGCGTTACATCCGCAAGGAAAAGGTCGTGCTCGGCGCGATTTCACTCGATCTTTTCGCCGTGCTGCTCGGCGGAGCGGTGGCGCTGTTGCCGGCCTATGCGCGCGACATCCTGCATCTCGGCCCCTGGGGCCTCGGCATTTTACGCGCCGCGCCCGGCATCGGCGCGATCGCCATGGGCGCCTATCTCGCCGCCGCGCCGATCAAGGACCACGCCGGCCGGATCCTGCTGGTCTTTGTCGGCCTGTTCGGGCTGTTCACCGCGATCTTCGGCATGTCGACCGTCGCCTGGCTGTCGATCGTCGCACTGGCGCTGGTCGGGGCGACAGACATGGTGAGCGTCTATGTCCGCGAGACGCTGCTGCAATTGTGGACGCCCGACGAGGTGCGCGGCCGCGTCAACGCCGTCAACATGGTCTTCCTCGGCGCATCGAACGAGCTCGGCGAATTCCGCGCCGGCTTCATGGCCGCCTGGATCGGCATCGTTCCGGCGGTCGTCTTCGGCGGGGTCGCGGCTGTCGGCGTCGCCGTCGGCTGGGCGATCATCTTCCCGCAATTGCGCGACGCGCGCTATCTGCACCGGCGCGGGTAGAAATTACGAAGCCTTGCGGTCCAGCACCGACTGCGCCCGGGCGGGCGTTTCGACGAATACCATGTCGAGGAACTGCCGAAGCCAGTCCAAGACCGGCCGGTCATAGAGAAACCGGCCCCACAGATGCTCCCGGCCGACCTGCGAGCCCGGCAGGGTGAAACGGTGCGCGCCGCGCGTCACCCAGCGCTGCATCATCATCTGGGTCAGTTCGGCATGGAACTGCACGCCCCAGGCATTGTCGCCGTAGCGGAACGCCTGGTTTTCATAGGTCTCGCCCTCCGCGAGCCGGACCGCGCCGCAAGGCAGGCTGAAACCCTCGCGGTGAAACTGGTAGATCATCTCCGGCCAATCCATCAGCTCGCGGCCTTCCCTGGTCGGCTTCAGCGGATCCCAGCCGATCTCGACCAGACCATCGGGATGGCCCTCGACCTTGCCGCCGAGATGGTTGACCAGCATCTGCGCGCCGAGGCAGATGCCGAGCAGCGGCTTGTTTTCCCTGAGCGGCACGGCCAGCCAGTCGGTCTCGGCGCGGATATGGTCGGCCTCGTCATTGGCGCTCATCGGCCCTCCGAACACCACGGCGCCGGAATGGTTTTCGAGCGTTTCGGGCAGCGCGTCGCCGAGCGGCGGCCTGCGGATATCGAGCGAAAAGCCCATCCGGGTCAGTTCCTGGCCGACACGGCCCGGCGAGGATGTTTCCTGATGCAGGACGATCAGGACGGGATCGGGACCGCGCTCATTCACCTTTATGCTTCCCCGTCATCGTCGACCCTGGCCTGTACCGCCTGGCGCAGGAGAACACGGTCGCGCCCGTCGACGCCGAGCAATTCGGCGACGCGCCAGACCAGATTGTCTTCCAGCTCATGGTTTTCGCCATCGGAATAGACGATTTCCCAGAGAAGCTCGATGAACTTCAGCCGTTCTTCGCCCGACAGGCTGCGCATAAGGACGCTGGTGAACTGATAGAGGTCGACAGCCTCGTTGTCGGCAGCGCGCGCCGCCGCGACCAGCCGCGACAGAGTCTCGTCGTCGAGCGCATAGTTTTTCTGCAAAAGGTCGCCGAGGCGGTCCATTTCGGCATCCGAATAGACCCCGTCGGCGCCGATGACGTGATACATCAGGGCGGCGGCCGCCAGCCGCGGATCGTCATGCGAAAACCCGTCGTCACTCACGTCCGGCGACGTGTTGAGTTCCTTGAGGAAGGCTGCGATTCGTTCAAACATGACAGTTCACCACTGCAAATAACTGTCAGGTAGTTCGCTGCGGTGCAACAGTCAAAACAATCGAAAGCGTCTTGAAGGTTCCTCAGGCTGGGCATCCGGGTCGATTCCCGGGTCGTCGGGGATCGGAGGACGGGCGTCCTCGTCCTGTTTGGGTTCGGATTTTGCCACGGGTTCGACCGGTTTTTCCGGTTCGGCGGGCGCCGCTTCGACGGATTCGGCAGGCTTGGCGGCCTTCGTCTCCTCCGCCTCCGGTTCCTCGGCAGCTTCGCTGTCGGCCTCGGCCGGCGCTTCTTCCGTCTTCTCCGTTTCCTCCGGCTCCTTGACCGGCGTCGCTCCAGGAACGGTTTCTTCGGGTACGGTCGACTGCACAGCCGGCTCCACGACCTCGCCCTCGATCACGGTGCTGGCCTCGTCCTCCATATCAGGTTCAGGCTCCGCCGCATCGACGATCTCCGCCTCCTCGGCCGGTTCCGGCTCGGCCATGGCGGGCGCGGAAATGCCGCGCACCATCGGATCGAGGTCGTTCTCGACCACGGGGCCCAGCCTTTCGACCGGCACCTTCCATTCGAAGGCGTCGAGACGTCCGCTGATCGGCGAAACCGGCGCCCATTCCTCAGCCACATATCCGTCGGCGGTCCATGCCGGATCGCGCGGCGCACGCACGGCGCGGGCGAGCCATTCGCGCACCTTGCCCTGATCGCCCGTCTCGGCATCCTCGATATCGGCCATCAGCATGAAGGCGCCCTCGCGCGGCTCGTTGCGCAGCACCGCCGCGATCGCCTTGCGCGCATCGGAGAATTCGCCGGCCTCCATCGCCATTAGCGCGACGATCATCGAGGAATCGACATTGTTGGGCTTGAGCTTTTCCAGACGCTGCGCCCGCTTGTAGCGGTCGAGCGAGGAATCGCCGGGGCGCGCATTGACATAGGCGATCGCGATCTCCGGATGCGGGGCCTTGCGCCAGGTTGCTTCCAGCACATGGGCGCCGCGCCGCAATTCGTTGAGCCGGATCAGCGCCTGTGCGGCGGCAATCGCCGCGGGCGCGAATTCCGGCGCGAGGCGATGCGCCTCCATGGCTGCGGACTTGGCCTTGCTCGGATCCTTCTCGATATTCTCCTGCGCCAGCGCGGTCAGCAACACGGCGCGCTTGCGCTTGATTTCCTCCGGCTCGAGCTGCTTGGCCTTTTTCTGACCTTCGAGAAGCCGGAGCGCGCCGTCCCAGTCGCCGGCCGCCGTCTTCAACTCAAGCGCGGCGGTGCCGGCCCAGCGTAGTTGCGGGGCGAGTTCGGCGGCTTTCTCCGCATAGTGTTTCGCGGCGTCGCGGTCGCCGAGGCGCTTGGCTTCCATATAGAGGCCGCGCAGCCCGAAAATTCGCAGTTCCGGATCTTCAAGCATCGCCTCGAACTTCTCGCGCGCTTCCGCGTGATGGCCCTCGACGATGGAGGCCTGCGCGTCGAGCAGCTGAATCATCGGCTCGGTTGTCGAATTGAGCAAACCGCCAGCCTGTTTCAGCATCTTGCGCGCGGTGACGCTGTCGCCCGCGCCGGCCGCGATGATGCCGGTCGACAGTGACTGGTAGCCGCGGTCGCGGCGGCGCGCGCGGAAAAAGCGCTGCATGCGTTGCGGCGAGGTAAAGACCACCTTGATGATCCACCAGGTGAGCATGACCAAACCGACGGCGGCGACCAGCGCCACGGCGGCGACCATCAGCGAGACGGTGATCTCGCGTCCGTCGACGGTCGCGACCAGCGTGCCGGGCGTGTCGGCGAGGAAGGCGAAACCGAGGCCGAGAATGGCGACGGCTACGATGAACAGCAATACGCGCAACATGGTCCCGCTCCTATTCGCCTGTACCGGTTTCGGCCGAGGCCATCGCGCCGCTCAGCACCCTGGCGATCAGCGTATCGAGTTCGTTTCTTGCCTTCACGTCGGCGATGAAAGCCGACGAGGCCTGCTGCGCCGCCTCGGGCAGCGTCTCCCACTGCGAGACGACGCGGCCGAGATCGCCGTCCTTCAGGGCGACCTCCATGCGCGCGGCGATCTCACCGGGCTTGTCGCCCTCGACATCGCCCACGGGACGAACCTGCACCAGCGAACGGGCGCTGGCGGCCAGTCGGTCGACAATGCCCGCATCAGACCCGACGCCGCTCGCCGCGGCAACGATGCGATTTGCCACCGCCGGGAACCGTTCGGAGAGCTGCGTTACGGTCGGCACGCCGGACGCGGCGTAATCGCGCAACGCCGCGACCGTGTCCTGATCGCTGGCGACGGACGCATAGGCCTCCAGCTCGCTCATGAAACCGCCGCCGCGATCAGCCGCCGATTTCAGCGCCGAGGCGGCGATGGCCGCGGCGACGCGGCTGCCCGCGCCCGCCTCGATATCGCCCTCGACCTTGTCCAGACGGCCGGCTATCGCCTCAATGCGCGAGCGCGTCTCGTCCACCGATTGCCCGAGCGTGTCGATCTCCGAACGCAGCGAGGCGACTGTTTCCTGAACGGCGGTCACGGCCTCGGGGGTCGCTCCGCCATCTCCGGTCGCCGGACCGGACGTCTCAAGCGCCTCGACCCGCGACGACAGGCTGGCAAGCGAGGTCTCGATTGCGCCGGCGCGCTCGGTCAGCGCCTCGAGGCCGGCATTCTCGCCCGCGCCGCCGGAGGAGACCGTGTCGTCAAGCGCGGACACTTTATCCTGAAGCGTGGAAAGGTCGCCCCGGGCCGCTGCGATCGCCTCGCGATTTGCGGTGGCGGATGCTTCGGCAGCGTCGAGTTTCGAAGCGAGATCATCGGGCACGGCAGGCGTTGCGCCCTGCATGTTATCGACCTGTGAGGAGAGTGCGTCGATGCGGGCCTGAAGCGGCGAGAGATCGACCGGTTCAGGCTGACGCAGCGACGGCAGCACGCCGGCCCATTGCGCCCCGCCGGCAATCAGCAGGGCGACCAGTCCGCCGAGTACGCCGCCGCCGAGCCATGTCAATCCGCCTCCGCGCCGCGCCGCCGGGGGCGGGGTGGTCTTTCCGGAGTTTTCCCGCGGCGTCTCTTTCTCCGCCGGCTCGTCAGAGTGACTTTCGCCGGCTTCGATCGCCTCGCGCGCTTCCTCGTCCATGCCGCCTGTCTTCACGGTCTCGCGGATCGCCTCCTCGCGCTGATCCATCACCGTTTCCGGCGCAGCGCCGCTGTCGCCGGCCTGTTCGAATGCCACCGGCTCTGCCGCATGGACATCCGCACCGCGTGCCTCTTGCGCCTGGACCTCGCTTGCCTCGAGATCGATCGTCACGGGTTTTCGGGTCGGTTTGCTGCGCCGGCTCTTCGGCTGTTGAACCATCGGGGATCTCCTGAAGCGTGCCTGCGCGAGTCTTAGCACGGCTTTCGCGAAGCAAAAGGCCCGTTTGAGAATTCACCGCCCGGCGGGCGGAAGCGCCGCGCGCAACGCCGCCATGAGCGCCGGCTCATTCGGCTCGCGAGAGACTATAACTCGCGGCTTCAGCGCTGCCGGAAGAACCGATGAAATCCGTTCCGAAAGCATTAAAAAGTCTGTATTTTCGAAATCTTGAGAAAATTCTGCAAACACGTTCGCGGTAAAGGCCGACGCCGAAAACGCGGAATGGAAAAGGATGGCGTCCGGAGCTTGCCGGTCGAGCAAATTCCCGAAATATTCAGTCGGATAACTGACTATTTCTACCGTATAAAGTTCCGCCAAACGGCACTGGAAGTCCTTTTCGGCGAGCTTCGTGTCGAGATCACCGGTGCGGATGCGGCCACATAGATAAAGGATAGAAGCGCCGGGTCTTTCCCGCTTTGCGATCAGCGAAACGAGGTCATCGACCGCACCCTCGGCGGATTCGGCTGCGGCCAGACCGCGAGATCGCGCTTCCGCGGCCGTCGCATCGCCGGCGGCGTAGACAGGCTTGCCGGAGAGCGCATCGAGAAGCATGGCCGGCGCATGGCGCAGCGCGTTGGCGCTGGTGACGGCGACCGCGTCGTAACCGATGACGTCCGCAGGCGCGAGGTCGGGATCGCAGGCACGAATTTCGGTCAGCGGCAGCAGGACCGGGTCGTATCCGGCCTCGGCCAGCGCCTCGGCCGTTCGCGTCGCGCCCGGTTGCGGCCGGGTGATCCAGACGACAGGCCTGCGGCTCACGACCACGAATCGAAGAAAGCAGCGCCGGCCTGATGACGCAGAAAGCGCCCGGCCTCGCGGCCGATCGCGGCGGCATCGCCGGCGTCTCCGTTCCGCGCGATATCATGGGCCTGCGTGCCGTCCGGCGTCAGGATCATGCCGCGAAATGCGATGCCCGCGTCGGAAACGGTCGCCAGTCCGGCAATCGGCGTACGGCAAGAGCCGTCGAGTTCGGCAAGGAAGGCGCGCTCGCAGACAAGCGCCATTGCGGTTGCGTCGTGGTTGAGCGGCTCGACCAGCGCATCGGGTCGCGCGTCGCCCACCCTGCCCTCGATGCAGATGGCGCCCTGTCCGGGCGCCGGCAGAAACAGATCGGGATCCATCAGATCCGTGGCGACGCCGGCCATGTGGAGCCGATGCAGCCCGGCAATGGCGAGCAATGTGGCATCCGCCACGCCCTCGGAGAGTTTGCGCAGCCGGGTCTGCACATTGCCGCGAAACTGCACGACCTCGATATCGGGCCGCAACCGGCGAATCATCGCCTGGCGGCGCAGAGACGAGGAACCGACCACCGCGCCCTGCGGCAATTCCATCAACGATCGCGCCTTGCTCGAAATGAAGGCGTCTCGCGGATCCTCGCGTTCGAGAAAGGCGGTGATGGTCAGCCCGTCCGGCAGCACGGTCGGCATGTCCTTCGACGAATGCACGGCAAGATCGATGCGGCCGCCGAAAAGCTGTTCTTCCAGTTCCTGGGTGAACAGGCCCTTGCCGCCGACTTCCGAAAGCGGCCGGTCCTGGATGCGGTCGCCTGCCGTCGAAATCACTGCGACCTCGACATCGTCCGGCGCGATCCCATGCGCCGCGACGAGCCGGTCGCGCACCTCGTTCGCCTGCGCCAGCGCCAGCGGGCTGCCGCGCGTACCGATCCTGATTTTTCCTTGCGCCGCCATGATTGTTTGCAAGCCTGCCGTTCCATGTTACCCGACGGCGGACAGGTAAACACAATCGCGCGCATCGGCAACCGCGACCTTTGAGCGCCCTTTACGAAGCGGCTCCGAACACAATGACGATCATTCTCGGCATCGAAACGAGTTGCGACGAGACCGCCGCCGCAGTGGTGCGCCGCGAATCGCCCGATGCACCGGGCGAGATTCTCTCGAACACGGTCTACAGCCAGATTTCCGACCACGCAGCCTATGGCGGCGTCGTGCCTGAAATCGCCGCCCGAGCCCATGTCGAAGGGCTCGACGCGATCATCGCCCGCGCGCTGGCCGAGGCCGAGATGACGTTCGACAACATCGATGCGGTGGCTGTGACCTCCGGGCCGGGCCTGATCGGCGGCCTGCTGGTTGGATTGATGACCGCGAAGGCGATCGCCACGGCGCGCGGTCTGCCGCTGATCGCGGTCAACCATCTCGAAGGCCACGCGCTGACACCGCGCCTGACCGATGGCCTCGAATTTCCCTATCTGTTGCTGCTCGTTTCCGGCGGACACAGCCAGATCCTGCTGGTCGAGGGCCTCGGCACCTATCGCCGCTGGGGCACCACCATCGACGATGCGCTGGGCGAGGCCTTCGACAAGACGGCAAAACTGCTGGGCCTGCCCTATCCCGGCGGGCCGGCGGTCGAGCGAGAGGCGGCGAAGGGGAACCCGAAGCGTTTCGCCCTGCCGCGCCCGATGAAGGGCGAGGAACGGCTCGACTTTTCCTTCTCCGGCCTGAAGACCGCCGTGCGCCGGGAGGCAACGGCACTGGCCCCGCTGACCGACGCGGATATTGCCGACCTCTGCGCCTCCTTCCAGGCCGCGGTCACCGATACGCTGGCGGACCGCATGCGCCGCGCCTTCGCGCGCTATCGCGAGGAGATGGGAGATGGCGCGGCCGATCTCGTGGTCGCGGGCGGTGTCGCCGCCAACACGGCGATCCGGACCATGCTGGCCAATCTGTGCGCCGAAAACGACTTTACGCTGCATGCCCCGCCGCTGAACCTGTGCTCCGACAATGCCGTGATGATCGCCTGGGCCGGGCTGGAGCATTACGAGCGCGGCGAACTTGCGACACTCGACATCGCACCGCGCTCGCGCTGGCCGCTCGACCCGGCCGCCGAAGCCTTGATCGGCGCGGGGAAACGGGGAGCAAAGGCATGAACGCGCGCATTGCCGTCCTCGGTTCCGGCGCATGGGGCACCGCCCTCGCTGCCTCCTTCGCGCGCGCCGGCCAGGATTGCATGCTGTGGGGCCGCGATACGGAAACCGTCGCCGCGATCAACAACCGGCAACGCAACCCGAAATATCTCGGCGACATCACTCTCCCGGCGGAACTGAAGGCGACCACGGATGCCGGCGAAGCGCTGTCCGGCGCACAAACGGTCGTTCTCGCCGTGCCGGCGCAGACACTGCGCGACTTCCTCACCGAAATACTGGCGAAAACGGAGCCGCGCGCGATCTTCGTCTCCACAGCGAAGGGCATCGACCGGGCGAGCGGCCTCACCATGTCGGAGATCATCGACGATATCGCCGGCCGCGACCGCTCCGCGGTTCTGTCCGGCCCGAGCTTCGCCGCCGATGTCGCGGCCGGCCTGCCCACGGCGGTCACGGTCGCCGCCCATGATCTCGGTCTCGCGAGGGTGCTGGCCGAAACGCTGTCCAGCAAGACGTTGCGCGGCTATGCCTCCGACGATCTGATGGGTGTCGAAATGGGCGGCGCGCTGAAGAACGTCCTGGCGATCGCGGCCGGCATCGTTCATGGCTCCAGCCTCGGCGCCAGCGCTGTCGCGGCGCTGACGACGCGCGGATTCGCCGAACTGCAGCGTGTTGCGGCCGCGCTTGGCGGCAAGCCGGAAACACTGGCAGGCCTGTCGGGCCTCGGCGATCTGATCCTCTCCTGCGGCTCCGAGAAATCGCGCAACTTCGCCTATGGCGCGGCGCTCGCGCGCGGGGAGGATCTGTCGAATCGTCCGCTCGCGGAGGGCGTCTTCACCGCCTCTGTCGCCACACGGCTGGCGCATGAGCACGGACTCGAAGCGCCGATCATCTTCGCCGTCGACGCTATCCTGGACCGCCGCATCACCGTTCTTGAAGCGATGGACGGCCTGATGTCGCGCCCGCTCAAGACCGAGACTTGACCGCCGGATTGCGTGCTGTAGCTAGGGCACGACACAGCATCTGGTCCGGAGACGATTCATGGCGAACTACTGGTTGTTCAAGTCCGAGCCCTTCAAATTCTCCTGGGAGATGCTGAAGGCGAAGGGCGATGCCGGCGAGGAATGGGACGGCGTGCGCAACTATCAGGCGCGCAACAACATGCGCGCGATGAAACTGGGCGACAAGGGCTTCTTCTATCACTCCAACGAGGGGCTGGAAGTCGTCGGTATCGCCGAGGTCTGCAACGAAATCCACCCGGATTCGACCACGGACGACGAGCGCTGGGAATGCGTGGACATCAAGGCGGTCGCCGACATGCCGAAACCGGTGTCGCTGAAGGACGTGAAGGCCAATCCGAAGCTTGCCGAGATGTCGCTGGTCACCTCCATGCGCCTCTCCGTCCAGCCGGTGACGGAGGCCGAATGGATCGAGGTCTGCCGCATGGGCGGGCTCGATAATCCGCCAAAATAGCCGGCGGGCAATGGACGACAGCAAACGCGCCTTCATTCGCGCCAATACCGAGGCGATGACGCCGCCGCATGTGCCGGAAATATTCCTGCATCTGGCCGGCGAGGCGCACGCTCTTTGGCGCAAGACCGAGGAAGAACTGGCCGAAATTGGCCTCGAACCGCCCTTCTGGGCCTTCGCGTGGGCCGGCGGTCAGGGTCTGGCGCGCTACGTGTTCGATCATCCGGATTGTGTAAGCGGCCGCCGCGTCCTCGATTTTGCTACCGGTTCCGGCCTCGTCGCGATCGCCGCCGCGAAAGCCGGCGCGAGCGAGGTGACCGCTTCGGACATCGACCCTTTCTGCGAAACCGCCGTGGCGCTGAACGCCGGGCTGAACAGCGTCGCAATCGACTATGACGGCCGCGATCTCGTCGGCAGTTCGCTGCCCGCGATTGATGTCCTCCTGGCCGGCGATGTGTTCTTCGACCGGGCAATGAGCGCGCGGCTCGTGCCCTGGTTCGCAGAACTTGCCCAAAGTGGCGTCGACATTCTCGTCGGCGATCCGGGCCGGTCTTATCTGCCGCGCGAACGGCTGACCCTCCTCGATGTCTATGAAGTGCCGGTCACCCGGGCCCTTGAGGACGCCGAAGTGAAGAAGACGAGCGTCTGGCGTTTTCTCTAGAGCCCGAAAGGCTCCAAAATCCGGCAGCTTGAGTTTTTCGACGGCGCGGTGTTTCTTCCCGATGGGAGTGATTTTCGGGAGGGACGGAACATGTCATTCGGCGGCGCGAACTATATCGCGATTCTCGTGGCTGCGGTGGCGGCCTATCTGGCCGGCGCGATCTATTACGGCTGGCTCGGCAAGACCTGGATGAAGGCGGCACGCATCGACCCGGCGGAAGCGAAGATGTCGCTGCCGCTGATGGTCACCGGCTTCGTCTGCGAACTCGTCATGGCATGGGTAATGGCCGGCGTGATCGGCCATTTCGGCGATGTCACCATCAGCACCGGCCTGATTTCGGGCTTCCTGCTCTGGCTGGGCTTCATGGCCACTACGCTGACCGTCAACCAGCGCTACCAGGGCTTCGGCTGGAACCTCACGATCATCGACGGCATTCACTGGTTGATCGTTGCACTGCTGATGGGCGGCATCATCGGTGCGTTCGGCGTTTAGAAAAGCGTTCTGACCACCGTTTGCGGTCCGATGCGCGGCAGGAGCCAGCGCATCGTTTCCGGTGCGACCGCGATGCAGCCCTCCGTCGGCGGGAATCCCGGCCTGGCGATATGCAGGAAGATCGCCGAGCCGCCATATCGCTTGCGCCTGAACGGGGATGTTTTTTTCGTCGGTCGCGGTGCCGGACGGCGAACCGGCTTCCACTTCGCCTGGCCCCGCTCCAGGTTCCAGTCGAGCACGAGGCAGACATCGTAGAGCCGGTCGTCGCGCAGCATCCTTTCGTGGCTCGCGGCAAAGGGCAGGCGCACGGGGCGATTGTAGTTCGGATCGGCGGGCGCATCGCACCAGCCGTCACGCGCCCCGATCGGCTCCAGATCGAGCGCGGTTTGCGGCCTGGTCATGCGATCGGCGCGAAACCAGCCGGCGACGATACGCATCGCGGCAACCGGCGTCGCCCCGTCGCCCTCGCGTTTCGGCATGTGCATGCCACCTCGCCCTAGCGCGCAGCGGACCGACCGACCGCCCGCGACAAGTATGCCGCGGCGCGGATCGCCGGGTGCGAGTCTCACGAAGATCCTTGAAATCACGGCTCTTTTGCCTTCGCCCTTTTTCGCCCAAGATTATCACCGAACACTCACAACTTGGTGCAATCACGCGTGAAGTGGTTTCGCTGTTCACATTTTCATGACAGGGAATGTGTAAAACGTGTGAAAACGCAAGTTACCGACGATCGAGGCAAGACCACAGATGAACCCGCGAACGATCCTTCTGGTCGATGACGACGCAGATTTGCGCGAAATGCTCGTCGAGCAATTGTCTCTCTACGAGGAATTCGTGGTCCTGGAGGAAGAGAGCGCGACGAAGGGCATCCATGCGGCGCGCGGCGGTGTGATCGACCTGCTGATCATCGATGTCGGCCTGCCCGACATGGATGGCCGCGAGGCGGTGAAGATCCTGCGCAAATCGGGCTTCAAGGCGCCGGTGATTATGCTGACAGGCCACGATACCGATTCCGACACGATTCTCGGTCTCGAGGCCGGCGCCAACGATTATGTCACGAAGCCTTTCAAATTCGCGGTGCTATTGGCGCGCATAAGAGCGCAGTTGCGACAGCATGAGCAAAGCGAGGACGCGACATTCGTGGTCGGGCCCTATACGTTCAAGCCAAGCCAGAAACTGCTCATAGACGGCAATGGATCGAAGATCCGGCTGACCGAAAAGGAAGCCGCGATCATCAAGTATCTATATCGCGCCGACCGCAAAGTGGTGACCCGCGACACGCTGCTCGAAGAGGTCTGGGGTTACAATTCCGGCGTTACGACCCACACGCTCGAGACCCATGTCTACCGGCTGCGTCAAAAGATCGAGAAGGATCCGTCCAACGCGCAGATCCTCGTCACCGAGAGCGGCGGCTACAAGCTCAATCCCTGATTGCAGCCCGTCTTCGGCGCGAACACCGTATGTATTGACATCCGCGCACATGTCGCTTGCATATGCTTTGTGTCCGGATAAAGCCTAAGGTTTCACGTGCCCGGACTTTTCATTCGCTAAACCGTCATATAACAGCGGCGTTACCGAGTTTACCGCCAGCGGGCCCAGCTTTTGTCGCTTGAAGACGATATCCGCATTCTTTCCGGCGTGACGCTGTTCGAGGACCTGTCCACCGAGCAGTTGCGTCTGCTCGCCTTTGGCGCGGAACGCGTCAAGCTGGCCAAGGGCCGCGAACTGTATCGCGAGGGCCAGTCAGCCGAATGCGGTTTCATTATCGTGTCTGGCGCCGTCGACCTGTTTCGCGAAACGCCGCGCGGCCGACATGTCGTCAAGAAGGTCGTGCCGCCGATGGTGCTCGGCGAACTTGCGCTGATCACCGAAACGTCGAGACTGACCGGCGCGGTCGCCGCCGAGGACAGCGAAATCATGCGCATCAACCGCTCGCTGTTCAAGCGCATGCTGGAAGAATATCCGCAGATGGCCTTTTACCTGCATGAGCGGCTGACCGACCAGTTGCACGACCTGCTGCAGCGTATCGGCGAACTGGACGGCCGTTTCGGCTAGAGTCTCAGGAAATATCGAAGCGGGCGATCACCGGAACGTGGTCGGATGGCTTTTCCCAGCCGCGCGCCTCGCGCAGCACGGTGATATCCTTGAGCAACGGTTCCAGATCGGGCGTTCCCCAGACATGATCGAGGCGACGGCCCCTGTCGGAAATATCCCAATCGCGCGCGCGGTAGCTCCACCAGGTGAAGATTTTTTCCTCCGGCGGAATAAAGACGCGCATCAGGTCCGACCAGCCGCCTTGTCTGCGCATGTCCTCCAGCGTCTCGGTCTCGATCGGAGTGTGGCTGACCACTTTCAGGAGCTGCTTGTGCGACCAGACATCGGTTTCGAGCGGCGCGACATTGAGATCACCGACAAGGATCGCCGATTGCGCCTTGCCGGGATCGGCGCGGATGTCCCGCATCTCCGCCAGGAAGTCCAGCTTGTGGCGGAATTTCGGATTGATCGCCGGATTCGGCTCGTCGCCGCCGGCCGGCACATAGAAATTATGGATTCGGATATCGCGCTCCGGCGCTCTTACCACCGTATCAAGATGGCGCGTGTCGCCGATGCCGCAGAAATTCCGGCTCTCGACCTCCTCGAGCGGATGCTTCGAGATCGTCGCAACGCCGTGATAGCCCTTCTGGCCATGAATCTCGACGTGATCGTAGCCGAGCTTGCGGAAAGCCCCTGTCGGGAAGGCGTCGTTCGGGCATTTCGTTTCCTGCAGGCACAGCACGTCCGGGGCATGGTCGCGCAGGAAGGACAAGACGATCGGCAGGCGCATTCGTACGGAGTTGATGTTCCAGGTGGCGACGGAGAATGTCATGGCGCTTGTTTCCTCGGGCGCCGTCATATTCCCGCGTCGGGCCCGGGCCGCAAGACAGTGGGCGGGCGAACTTCAACCCGCCCACAATTTTCCGCGCGCACCCCGGACGTTTGCCAACAGGCCCGTCAGTTGCTCGATTGCTTCGCCTCATGGATCCGGCGATAGGGAATGTCGAACGTATCCGCGCCGAAGCGAACGCCCTGCTGGACGTTGAAGATCATCACGGTCGTGTCCTTGCCCTGTGCGTCGCGGACCGTCCACTGGCGCAGATCATAGGTCGCCGGATCGAACATCATGGTGATCTGGCTGTCGCCGAAGACCTGCTTGTCGTCGATCACGATCGTCGTCAGATCATCTGCCTCCGTTACGCTACGGACTGCCGAGCCGCTCAGGTCGATCCGGTCGCCAAGCAGGACGCGGAGCGGGGTCTTGCCGAGCGGATAGACTTCCCAGGTGTCGAGCTTCTTGTTGTTGACCACGACGGATTGGCCGTCTGCGACAACGCGGATCGGCGACGGCTTCTCGTAGAGGAAGAGAAGCTTGCCGGGCCGCTCGATATAGAACTTGCCGCCCGTCTGTTCGCCGGACGGGCCGAATTGCACGAATTCGCCGGCCATGGTGCGCACCGACGAAAAATGGTCGGCGATCTTTTGCGCCGTGTCGGCAGAGGCCGCGGCGGGCGCTGCGCCCGAAATCGAAAGGGCGAGCGCGCAAGCCGCGCCGAACAACACGCCGCGCCTGCTCATTTCGTGTTTCGCGAAGGTTTTCATGGTCATGTACCGCTCCTGCGGAAGTCTAGAATCTTTGATTAACGCCTGATCGGACATTTGGTTACGCAGACAGTTTGGCCTCTCTGTGGCACGGGTCACAAAGCGGCCCGCGCCGGCTCAGAGATCGTCATCCTCGGTCGGCACGAGAATCTCGCGTTTCCCGGCATGGTTGGCCGGGCCGATGATCCCCTCCTGTTCCATACGCTCGATGATAGAGGCGGCGCGGTTGTAGCCGATACCAAGACGGCGCTGAACGTACGAGGTCGAGGCCTTGCCGTCGCGCAGCACGACGGCGACCGCCTGATCGTAGGGGTCGTCGGAATCGCCGAGACCGCCTTCGCCGCCCCCGCCGGAGCCGCCATCGCCGTCTTCTTCGTCATCCTCGGTAATCGCCTCGAGATATTCCGGCACGCCCTGCAGCTTCAGATGTCCGACCACATCCTCAACCTCGCCGTCGGAGACGAACGGGCCGTGGACACGCTGGATGCGCCCGCCGCCGGCCATGTAGAGCATGTCACCCATGCCGAGCAGTTGTTCGGCGCCCTGCTCTCCCAGAATCGTGCGACTGTCGATCTTCGACGTGACCTGGAAGGAGATGCGAGTGGGGAAGTTCGCCTTGATCGTGCCGGTGATGACGTCGACCGAGGGGCGCTGGGTGGCCATGATGACATGGATTCCGGCCGCGCGCGCCATCTGCGCGAGACGCTGGACCGCGCCCTCGATATCCTTGCCCGCCACCATCATAAGGTCGGCCATCTCGTCGATGATGACGATGATGTAAGGCATCGGCTGGAGATCGAGCGTCTCGGTCTCGTAGATCGCCTCACCCGTCTCCCTGTCGAAGCCGGTCTGGACGGTGCGCGAGATGTCCTTGCCCTTGCGCAGCGATTCCTTCACCTTCGCGTTGAAGCCGTCGATATTGCGCACGCCGAGTTTCGACATGTTCTTGTAGCGCTGCTCCATCTCGCGGACGGTCCATTTCAGCGCAACGACGGCTTTTTTCGGATCGGTAACCACCGGTGTCAGCAGATGCGGGATGCCGTCATAGACCGACAGTTCCAGCATCTTCGGATCGATCATGATGAGCCGGCATTCCTCCGGCGTCATCTTGTAGAGGATCGACAGGATCATCGTGTTGATGGCGACGGACTTACCGGAGCCCGTCGTACCGGCAACGAGCAAATGCGGCATCTTGGCGAGATCGGCGATCACCGCCTCGCCATTGATCGTCTTGCCGAGCGCCAGCGCCAGTTTTGCCTTCGAGGAATCATAGGCCTGCGAGGAGATCAGCTCGCGCAGATAGACCGTTTCGCGGCGCGCATTCGGCAATTCGATACCGATGGCGTTGCGGCCGGGCACCACCGCGACGCGAGCCGCAATCGCGCTCATCGAACGGGCGATGTCCTCGGCGAGGCCGATTACCCGCGACGATTTGATGCCGGGCGCCGGCTCCAGTTCGTAAAGCGTCACGACCGGGCCGGGACGCACATGGATGATCTCGCCGCGCACGCCGAAATCCTCGAGAACGCCTTCGAGAAGCCGGGCATTCTGCTCGAGCGCTTCGGGCGACAGGCTTGGGTCCTTGCCGAGATTCTTGGGCTCGGCCAGCATATGGATGGCGGGCAGGTCGAAACCGGCGTCCTGAATGAAACTGGATTGCGCCTCGCGCTGCACCCGCACCGATTCCTTCGGCTTCGGGGCGGCCGATGCAACGCGCGGAGACGGACGCTGGTCATCGAGCGGCGGCGGCGTTACGGAGACGCGCGCCGGCTGCGGCGACCAGTCATCCTCCTCGGCCGCCTCGTCATCCTCGCCCATCTCCAGATCCGGCTCGAACGGCATTGCCGGATCGCCGGCGAAATCCGGTTCGAGCCTTTCGTCCTGCGCAGGACGGCGGGAAGCAACGGGCGCCTGACGCCGGGAGGTCCGGCGGGCGCCAAACAGGGTGCGGCGCAACGCCGTGCGCACAGTGTAGAAGACATGCAGCAGCGCGCCGATCGTCACGAATCGGCTTCCGTCGCTGTCCTCGTCGTCTTCCTCTTCGTCCGCCGACGCTGCGCCGTCCCAGAAGAAGCCGCAGGCAACGCCGAGCGCATAGATTGCGAGCGGCGCAAACACAATGAAGGACAGGACCCGCACCCAGCCGGACGGGTAGCCGCCGCTGAGAAGGCCAGGCAGCCGCAGCACCATGTCGCCGATGACGCCGCCAAGCCCGGTCGGCAGCGGCCAATGGCCGGTGACGGGGAAACAGCCGGCGACCGCGGCAGCGAGGATCGCCGCGACGGGCCACATGACGAGCCGGCGCGGCGCATGGGTCCAGTAATGACCGCGGATGCGCGCGAAGCCCCAGAACACCGTCGGAAGCAGCGCGGGCAGGGCAGCGATGCCAAAGAATTGCAGCGCGATATCGGATAGCACCGCGCCGGGATAGCCCATCGCGTTCTTCACCGGCGCGTCGGCGGCGTAGCTCCAGCTCGGGTCGCCCGCATTCCACGTGGCCAGTGAAAACAGCATGAAGGCGCTCAACAGCCAAAGCAGAGCGCCGGAAAAGAATTCGATCTGACGACGAACGAGATCCGCCATGCCGGCGGCGAGCGAACGTTCGCGTCGGCGGTTTCTTCCCATCCGCCGGTCGGCGGTCAATGGCATGGCGTGTTCGGCCGGCATCCCGTAATCCCGTCTCCTGTCCGCCCGGCGGCGGACGCAATGTCCCGGGCAAACCCTAGTGAAGCTTGGTTAAACAGGCATTAACCATGCACGCAGTCCGGTGAATTGTCGGAAATGAAGGATAAAAAAAGGCCCGGTCAAATGACCGGGCCAGTTGGTGTGATGTCAAACATCACGACGGGATAGTGTCGGGGCGGACCGTGGGAGGAGGAAACAGCCCGCCCATCGGAATTAGCCGGGCGTCAGGACGCCTTGGAGAATTCCGGATAGGCTTCGACGCCGATTTCCGCCTTGTCGAGACCCATGATCTCTTCCTCGGCCGAAACGCGCAGTCCCATGATCGCCTTCAGGATGAACCAGACGACGAAGGAACAGACCAGCGTGAACACACCGTAGGAGACAATGCCGATAATCTGCGTACCGAACGAGGTGTCGGCGTTGGACCAGGGAACGATGAACGTGCCCCAGATGCCGGCCAGAAGGTGGACCGGGATGGCGCCGACGACGTCGTCGATCTTCATCTTGTCGAGCATCGGAACCGCGAAGACCACGATGGCCGCACCAACGGCGCCGATCACGATCGCCTGCCAGACGGCCGGGGCGAGAGGCTCGGCCGTGATGGCGACCAGACCGGCGAGCGCGCCGTTGAGCACCATCGTGACATCGACCTTCTTGTAGAGGATCTGCAGAAGGATCATCGAGCAGACAACACCGGCCGCGGCTGCGATATTGGTGTTGGCGAAAATGCGCGATACGTCGGTGACATCGCTGATCGTGCCCATGGCGAGCTGCGACGCGCCATTGAAGCCAAACCAACCGAGCCACAGGATGAACGTGCCAAGCGTGGCGAGCGGGATCGAGGAACCCGGCATCGGGTTGATCTTGCCGCCCTCATACTTGCCGGCACGCGCGCCGACCAGAAGAGCACCGGCGAGAGCCGCCCAGCCGCCAACCGAGTGCACCAGCGTAGAACCGGCGAAATCGGAGAAGCCCATTTCGGAGAGCCAGCCACCGCCCCACTGCCAGGAACCGGCGATCGGGTAGATGAAGCCCGTCAGGACGACAACGAAGATCATGAACGGCCAGAGCTTCATGCGCTCGGCGACCGTACCGGAAACGATCGAGGCGGAGGTCGCGACGAAGACCATCTGGAAGAACCAGTCGGAAGCCGTCGAATAACCGGTATCGAGAGCGTCGCCGCCGACCGGGTCGAAGGCGTAGGTGCCGAACGAGCCGATATAGCCGCCATCGACGCCGACATACATCAGCTTGTAGCCGACCAGCCAGTACATGAGACCGGCGACCGAATAGAGCGCGATGTTCTTCAGGGACTGCATCGACACGTTCTTGGAACGGACGAGGCCGGCTTCCAGCATGGCGAAGCCCGCCGCCATCCACATCACGAGGAAGCCGCCGATGAGGAAGAGCAGCGTGTTCAAGATGTATTGGACGTCCGCGGACGGTGCGGTCGACGCCGCTTCGGCGGCCGCCTCAGCTTCCTGGGCGAATGCGGGACCGGCGCACAGCACGGCAGCTGCGGCAAGTCCGGCAAGGCCGTATCGAAAACCTTTAGACATGGTCATTGTTATTGAACTCCTGATAACTGGGCGCGCCTTAGAGCGCTTCGGAATCGGTCTCGCCCGTACGAATGCGGACAGCCTGGTCGATGGTGTAGGTGAAGATCTTGCCGTCGCCGATCTGACCGGTCTTGGCGGCTGCGGAGATCGTTTCGATCACCTTCTCAACCATGTCGTCGTCCACGGCGAGCTCGATCTTCAGCTTAGGCAGGAAGCTGATCGCGTATTCCGCTCCGCGGTAGATTTCGGTGTGCCCCTTCTGACGTCCATAGCCCTTCACCTCGGTGACGGTCAGGCCCTGGACGCCAAGCCCGGTGAGGGCTTCGCGCACCTCATCCAATTTGAAGGGCTTGATAATGGCCATGACTATTTTCATGCGCTGTAGTTCCCTATTTCTACACGTTTTCGCCGGCGGGCCGACGATACTGGGTGCAGCGCGACTTCGATGCCGAACGCTGTCGACACACACCAATCAAGAGCCGTGCCAAACTCACTGAAAACAGCTAAGATACTGAAATAATAGCGGTATATGCTTTCACGCGCAGATGCGGGATATTGATTTCAACACATCATGCCTAATATTTAGGCAATAATGGAAAATTGACGAATTCTTAATCTTCCAGGTGGGGAAAACCAAAAGCCCGGGCCAGAGCCCGGGCTTTCTGTCAGCGAAAATGCCTGTGTTTTCAGGCGTGATAGGCCGATTCGCCGTGGGAGGCGAGGTCGAGGCCTTCGCGCTCCGCATCGTCGCTGGCGCGGATGCCGGTGATCGCCTTCGTGATGAGGATGATCACGGCCGAACCGACACCGGACCACACCAGCGTGACGAGAACCGCCTGGATCTGGGTGAGCACCTGCGCGCCCATCGTCCCCGCCTCGACGACATAACCCGTACCGCCAAGCGCCGGGGCGCAGAGGATACCGGTGCCGATGGCGCCGACAATGCCGCCGATCCCATGCACGCCGAAGACGTCGAGACTGTCGTCATAGCCGAATTTCGACTTGATCGTGGTGACGAAGAAATAGCAGACCGGCGACACGGCAAGACCGAGAAGAAGCGCGCCGATCGGGCCCGACGTACCGCAGGCCGGCGTGACGGCGACGAGGCCGGCCACCATGCCGGAGGCGGCGCCGAGACCCGACGACTTGCCGCGCATCATGCCTTCGACCAGCGACCAGGAGACGCCCGCGCCCGCCGTTGCGATGAAGGTGTTCATCATCGCCAGGGTGGCGTTGGAGGTAGCTTCCAGATTGGAGCCCGCATTGAAGCCAAACCAGCCGACCCACAGCATCGCCGCGCCGACCATGGTCAGCGTCATCGAGTGCGGCGCCATATTGTCTCTGCCCAAACCGATACGCTTGCCGAGCATGATCGCCCACACGAGGCCGGCGATACCGGCATTGATGTGGACGACCGTGCCGCCCGCGAAATCGATCGCGCCCCAGTTGAAGATGAGGCCGGAACCGTCCCAGACCATGTGGGCGATCGGGAAGTAGATGAAAGTGACCCACAGGACGGTGAACAGGATCACGCCCGAGAACTTCGCACGCTCGGCAAAGGCGCCGACGATCAGCGCAGGCGTAATGGCGGCAAATGTCATCTGGAAGCAGATGAACACATATTCCGGTATAACCACGCCGTCGGTAAAGGTCGCCGCCTCGCTGTCCATCGTGACGCCGGAAAGGAAAACTTTGCCGAGACCGCCCCAATAGGGCGACGTGCTGCCGCCGAAGGCGAAGGAATAGCCCCACAGAACCCAGATGATCATCACCACCGAGGCGATCAGCGTGCACTGCATGAGCACCGACAGCATGTTCTTGGCGCGCACGAGGCCGCCGTAGAAAAGCGCCAGGCCGGGAATGATCATGAACAGGACGAGAAGCGTCGACGTCATCATCCAGGCGGTGTCGCCCTTGTCCATGGTGGTCGCGGCGTCCTGCGCCAGCGCCACGCCGGCCGAAGCCAGCAGGGTGGAGAGCGCCGCGGCGCCCGAGAGAAGTTTTCTATTCATGGGAAGCCCCTTCCAAGGTCCGCGTCAGATCGCGTCGGAACCTGTTTCACCGGTGCGGATTCGTACCGCGTCATCAATGCCGAAAACGAAGATCTTGCCATCTCCGATCTGGCCCGTCTTGGCGGCGCCGGATACGGCGTCGATTGCCCTGGCGACCAGATCGTCCTCGACAACGATCTCGATCTTGGTTTTCGGCAGAAAGCTGATCGAATATTCCGCACCGCGATAGATTTCGGTGTGGCCTTTCTGGCGCCCGTAGCCCTTCACCTCGGACACGGTCAGTCCCTCGACGCCGACCGCCGTCAACGCCTCGCGCACCTCGTCGAGCTTGAACGGCTTGATAATGGCCATGATGAGCTTCATGCCTACGCCTCCCTCTTTTTCTGTTGTTATTTCCCGTACCGGATCAGCTCCGGCAGATGGTGTATAAACAAAAGCCGTGCCAATTCGCATGCGAAGGCCGCAGCCGGAAATCCGCCATTTCAAGCTGCAATCACTCAAAATTGGCCCGAAATCTGCCTGTTATTTTAGCAGAATTCGCATATTTGCTGAATATTTGGGCGGAGCGCCGATTATCCGCGCAGGCGGATCAGACCTTCCTGCGCCATGGAGGCAACCAGTGTGCCGTCGGAGGCATAGATCGCCCCGCGCGTGAACCCGCGGGCGCCCGATGCGTTGGGGCTGTCCTGTGTATAGAGCAACCAGTCATCGAGCGCGTTGGGGCGGTGGAACCACATGGCGTGGTCTAGGCTGGCCACTTGCAAATCCTCGTCGAAGACAGCGCGGCCATGCGCGAAGAGCGAGGTATCGAGCAGCGTCATGTCCGACAGATAGGCGAGCACCGCCGCCTGCAGCGGCCGGTTATCGGGCACCTGGCCGGTGGTGCGGATCCAGATATGCTGTTTCGGCGGCAGTTTTTCCCGTGACGTGTAATGGACCAGCGAGACCGGCTTGAACTCGATAGGACGCTCGCGCTCCCAATAGGCACGCACGCTTTCCGGCACGCTGTCGATAAAGCTCTCGATCAGCTCCTTGGCGCTGGTCAGCGTTTCGGGACGCGGAAGGTCTTCGGGCATTTCGATCTGGTGTTCCAGCCCCGGCTCGTCGATCTGGAACGACGCGGAAAGGGAAAAGATCGCATGACCATGCTGGATGGCGACGACGCGTCGCGTCGTGAAGCTGTTGCCGTCGCGGATGCGATCGACCTCGTAGATAATCGGCACCGCCGGATCGCCCGGCCGCATGAAATAGCAGTGCAGGGAATGAACATGGCGATCGGCATCGACTGTGCGGTGCGCGGCGACCAGCGCCTGCGCGATCACCTGACCACCAAATACGCGCTGCCACCCTGTTTGCGGGCTGCGACCACGAAACAGGTTGCGCTCGAGCGTCTCCAGATCGAGGATCGAAATCAGGCCCTGCATTGCGGAAGACATGGCGGTACTCCATTTGGAGATGATGACGCGTTTTGCTACAGGGCGCAGGAAACAAGTCAAGTCCGCGGCACGCGCGTATCTGACAGGGAGACGATGATGGCGACGGCGACACCGCGCGCGAAAAGCGCGAGCAAGAAAGCTTCGAAAAAAAGTGGAACAGGCGCAAAGGCTTCGGCGAACAGCATCGATGTCCTGATCGCCGGAGCCGGCTATGTCGGGCTGGCAACGGCCGCCGCGATCGCCCATGCCGCACCGCATCTCTCCATTCGCGTCGTCGATCCGGCCCCCGAAGGCGTCTGGAAGAAGGACGGACGCGCCTCGGCGATCGCCGCCGCCGCATCGCGCATGCTCGCCGAGCTCGGCTGCTGGGACACGCTGCTGGACGATGCCGAGCCAATCCGCGAGATGATCGTCACCGATTCGCGGACCGGCGATCCGACGCGGCCGGTCTTCCTGACCTTCGACGGCGAAGTGCGGCCGGGCGAGCCTTTCGCCCACATGCTGCCGAACGCCGCGCTGAACGGAGCGCTGCGCGACATATGCGGCGCCTGCGGCGTGACCATTTCGCAGGGCGTCGCCGTTTCCGGCTTTTCCGAAGACGCACCCGGCACGCCACTGACGGTCTCGCTGACCGATGGCGAAGAGGTGAAGGCCCGCCTGCTGGTCGCCGCCGACGGCGTCAAATCCGCGCTGCGCGGTCTCGCCGGCATCAAGACGGTTCATTGGGATTACGGCCAGATGGGCATCGTCGCGACGATCGCGCACGAGCGTCCGCATGAAGGACGCGCCGAAGAACATTTCCTGCCGGCCGGACCCTTCGCCACCCTTCCCCTGAAGGGCAATCGCTCCTCCATCGTCTGGACGGAAACGAAGGAGAACGCCGAGAGGCTGCTCGCCGCCGACGATTTCACCTTCGACATCGAACTGGAACAGCGTTTCGGCCTGAAGCTCGGTGACATCCGTGTCGAGGGGCAAAAGCGCGCCTATCCGCTCGGCCTTACGCTGGCGCGCGACTTCGTCAAGCCGCGCGTTGCGCTTGTCGGCGATGCGGCGCATGGCATCCACCCGATTGCCGGTCAGGGGCTGAATCTGGGCTTCAAGGATGCCGCCGCGCTGGCCGAAACGGTGGTCGAGGCCGACAGGCTCGGCCTCGATATCGGCGCGCTGGACGTGTTGCAGCGTTATGAGCGCTGGCGGCGTTTCGACACCTGGCAGATGGGTGTGACCACCGACGTGCTCAACCGTATGTTCTCCAACGATTTCACGCCGCTTCGGGCGATCCGCGATATCGGCCTTGGACTGGTCGACCGCATGCCAGGCATGAAGAGTTTCTTCATCACCCAGGCCGCCGGCCTGTCCGGGCCCGCCCCGCGCCTGTTGCGCGGAGAGCCGATCTGATCAGGCGGGCGGCAGGCCGAGCGTGCGTTCCATGCGCGAAAAACACTCGGCAAGCACCGGCGGCTCACCAAGCGCATGCGCAAGCGCGATCGAACCTTGCCAGTCGGCAACCACGGCGCGTGCCCGTGACAGGGCGATGGACGGCCGCTGGCCCGTTCGTCCGAGTTCGGTGGCAATGAAGCCCGTCAGGAGTGAGAAGCTTTCGGCGGCCCGCGCGCCCTGATCCGGCGCGGCGCGGCGATAATCGCGCGCTGCCGAATAGATCGGACAGCCGAACTGCACACGGCCCTGTTGACCCGACTGCAACCGGGAAATCAGGAGTTTGAGCCTTTGGCGCGGTTCCGGCGTCTCGGCGCGCACCTCCTCGATCAGCGTCTCGGTCTGCTGGACGAAGAGATCCGCGACCGCACCTGCGAGATCGCTCTTGGTCTTGAAATAATAGTAGACATTGCCGAGCGGGACGCGGGCCGCCGAAGCGATGTCGGCCAGACTCGACGCCTCGTAGCCGCGCGTCCAGAACAGTTCGGCCGCCGCCTGCACCAGCGCCTCACGCTTGGCCTTGCCGCGTTTCGTGGTCGCGCCCTCGTTCACCTGTCGCGATACCTGCCGTGTTGTTCGATTCGATCGCTCCGAAGGTAGAGCTTTTCGGCGCGAAGGGGAAACCGTGCTTTACGGCGTGTCGAGCCGCCTTGCTTCCGAGGGCAGCATGATCGGGACGCCGCCACGCACCGGATAGGCAAGCTTCGCCGCCTGGGAAACCAGTTCGCCTTTCTCCCGGTCAAATGCGAGCGGCGACTTTGTAAGCGGACAGACCAGCAATTCGAGAAGTTTCGGGTCAATCTCCTCGTTGTGGGCCGCGTCCTGCCTTTTCTCTTTCTCGGCCATAGGCTGCCTCTGCTGCATCATGATCCCGATGCGCTTGTTACTGAAGAGTTTTAGCGAAGTCTTCCTTATCGCGCGCCAGCGCCATTTCGGTGATCGCGATCAGGGTCTCGGCGCGCGATTTCAGGTCAGGCGCCTCGAGCAAAGCCTGTTTTTCTGCCGGCCCGTAGGGCGACATCATCGACAGCGCGTTGACCAGCGTGTCGTTTCCGGCCCGCTTGACGCTTTCCCAGTCCGCCTCAAGATCGTTGGCGTCGAGATAGGCGCGGAATACGCGCAGCAGCGCCTCCCGATCGACGGATGAGGCATCGCCCTCCTCGTCGAGATCGGACATGAAGGGGCTGATGCGGCACTGACGGAACGGCGAACGCACATTGAGCTCCTCGGCAACACGAAATCGACATATGCCTTGAAGCGAAACCAGATAACGTCCGTCGCCGGACTCCGCGAAAGAAGCAACGCGTCCGAGACAGCCGACAGCACACAGCTTCGGCCGGTCGGAATTGCCGGCATCTTCGGAAAATTTCGGCTGGATCATGCCGATGACGCGGTCGCCGCGCAACGCCGCGTCGATCATCTCAAGATAGCGGGGCTCGAAAATGTTCAGGGGCATCTGGCCGCCCGGCAGAAGCAAGGCTCCCGACAACGGGAATACCGGGACGCAATCCGGGATATCCTTTGCGGTGCTGTATGTCCTGTTGCCTGCCTGCATGCCCGCTAAACACTACTCCTTTCGGCCTCTCCCGGAATCTGTGTCAGCCGCCGCCGAACTCAAGGGACGGCGGCGAAAGAGGCGCGATTTACCGGAAAAGCAGCGCCGACAATTTGCGCCGCGCCTTGACGGTCGCCGGATCGGTCGGGCCCCACGCCTCGAAGAATTTCAGCAGTTCCAGCCGCGCGCCGTCCTCGCGCCACTCCCGGTCTGCTTTCATGATGTCGAGCAGCAAATCGGCTGCGGCTTCGCGGTCGCCGGTAGCGTTTTTCAGCTGGGCCAGATCGAAACGCGTATCGTGATCGGCCGGATCGGCCGCCAGCTTGCGTTCCATCTCGGCGGGATCGCCGAGCCCCGCAACCTTCTCCGCCAATTCCAGCTGGGCCTTGACCGAAGCGATCTCCGGCGATGCGGCGATGCCTTCGGGCGCCTGCGCCACCATCTGTTTGGCCTGCTCGGTTTCGCCCGCTTCGAGCAGCATGCCGGCCAGACCCGCATAGGCCGGCGCATTGTCCGGCACCTGCTGCAGGATCATCTGGTAGATCTGTGCCGCGCGGTTGAGGTCTCCTGCTTCGCGCGCTGCGGCTGCAGCCTCCAGCGCCTGTTCGAGCGCCTCGTCCTGCGCATTGGACGACGGTCCCGCCAGCTTGGCGATGAATTCCTCGATTTGGCTGTCCGGCACCGCCCCCATGAACCCGTCGACCGGCTGGCCGTTTTGAAAAGCGACGACGGCCGGGATCGACTGGACGCCCATCTGTCCCGGAATTGAGGGATGCTCGTCGATATTCATCTTGACAAGCTTCACCTTGCCGCCGGCTTTTCTCACGGCAGCCTCGAGGCGCGGCGTCAGCTGCTTGCAGGGGCCGCACCAGGGTGCCCAGAAATCGATCAGCACCGGTTGATTGCGCGATTCGGCAATGACGTCGGCCTGGAAATTCGCGGTTGTCGTATCCTTGATAAGGTCGCCTGCCGCCGCGCCGGGCGCACCGCCCATGGCCGGCTGCGCTGCGCCATTGCCGCCGAACGCCACGTTCTGGCTGGAATAACCGCCCTGGTTGGAGGCAAACGGATTGTCGTTGGAGCTCATCGTCCGTGTCCTTTGCGCGAACTGCGGGGAATTGGTTGTAATCTGCCCGCCTATGTCGCGTTTTCGCCGGCAAGATTCAAGACTTGCCAGGCGTGACCCGTCGCCTCGACGAAACGCTTCATGTCGGCCGTCGCAATCGAGGTCGTTGCGTCATTTGCTAGCGGATGGGCATTGATGATGTCATGCGCGACGAGCGCTTCGTCAAAGATCAGCGTGACGGCATGGTCATCATCGTTGATAACGCCGAAGGCCGTAACCGCGCCCGGAATGACGCCGAGATACTCCATCAGCTGCTCCGGCTTGCCGAATGAAACGCGCCCGCTGGCGCCGATCTTCGCGTGCACCGTCTTCAGGTCGATGACAGCGTCTTCCTCGACGGTCAGAAGAAAATGCCGTCCCTTCTTGTCCTTCAGGAACAGGTTCTTGGTGTGCCCGCCGGGAATCTCGTCGCGCAGCGCCTTTGATTCCTCCACGGTGAAGACCGGCGGATGGTCTCTGGTCTTCACCGCAATACCGAGGCTGTCGAGAAAGGCGACGAGTTCGTCGCGTGTCTTTGCCGTCATGTCGTTCCTGCCGCGCCTCCCGTTGATCTCCCGTCGTTTCCTTAGAAGTGAGCCGCATGGCTTGGCAAGCGCGCAAAGGCCGCACCCAAAAAGAGCCGCCTCGATGGAAAATTTGCTGTTGCAATCGAAACGGGCTTGCGGCATAGAGCGCGGCAGCCCGGATCGGGCTTGTGAGCGGGCGTAGCTCAGGGGTAGAGCACAACCTTGCCAAGGTTGGGGTCGTGAGTTCGAATCTCATCGCCCGCTCCAGTTTCTTTAGTGATATCAATTAGATATCACACATTTCCTATTTCTCCTTCGCGGCTGCCGCTGCCAAGGTGTCCCCCAGGTGGTCACCGGCTTCCCACATGTCGGCATATGGAGCAGAGCAACAACAGCCTTCCCAGATTACGGCTATTAGATAATCCGACAGACATTTTACGCTCCGATCCGGAACGCACTCCTCGAATTCGTTGGTAATCTTCCCTTGCTCGTCCCAGAAGGTGTCATGGTAAGGCAGCAAACGGTAGCGGCAGCGAAGTCGAGTTCGATCTATTACCAGAACTGCCCCGCGAGCTTCTTCACTATCACGATAGAGCAGTGCCCAGTATGCCGCTATCTCAGGCGAACGTGTGAACGATATCGCCAAATGACCCACAGTCCGACAGGTTAAGCGGTTCTCGTGGATGATCTTTCTGGGATATCGCGTACCATGAAAAATCACATCTCTGCGTCGTGCTACGCAACGCACCAATCGGGATATTGGTTTCGGATTTATATAGTCTTTGTACATAGAGCCTCTCCAGATTAAGTCGCGGGAGGCTGATAGGAGCATGCCTCTGACGCGATCAGAGGCCGACTGATCTCCTATCTGGTCGGCATTCGGATATTAGTACAAGAGGCAAATGACATACAACGACCCGTCGATGAGCGGGCCACCACTTTCTTTCTATAAATTGGCCAGAATGGCATTCGCAATTTGCGGCAGTCGTTCAATTTCGATCCGTGAACTACACGCATCGAGTTCGAGCAACTGTGTCGAGAGATAAGGATGGAACTTCTCGAACATCAGGTTGGCGTTGTCCCAATCGACGGTCACCGCTTCGCCTTCTGCAAAGTTCTGAAGCGCCTGCAGCAACGGCAACTCCGATTTCCGCCCATCCACTTCCAGGAACCCATCGTGTAACTGCACCTTGAAACCTGCCGACTGCAACGCCAGCATGAGCGTCAGATTGCCAACAGACCCCTGGCGGGTCGCGATCCAGGAAATGCCTTCGCCAGTCTCGACCACCGATGTCCTTTCGAATCCCAAGTGCTCGAATTGCGCCCGGGCTTCGGTGAGCAACTCGACCGCCGTCTTGTCGAGATAGACCGGTATGTTGTCATCGACGTAAAGCATGAACATCCGCTGGATGATGCAATCATGGATGTCGCCGGGGTCTCCCCCGAATTTGGGCGGTATACCCGCTTCGGCGGGTTTCACCAGTATGATCTTCTCAGTTTCGTGAAGCTCGATAACCTGCCATCGGCGGCCGGAGAATATCAACAAAGTGCCGGGTACCAGAATGTTGTCGACCGGAATTGTCCCGATCTCCTTGCCGTCGCAGACCAGGCGATATTCCTCCGGTGTCGAAAACACCGCGTAGAAACTGTAGTGCTCGACCAGCTTCTCGCCTTTTTCGCCAAGAAGGAGCATCCCGTCCGGCGCTTGCTCTATCAGAGCGACATCATGGCTGCCCAAATTACGGAGAAGCGCCAGAAAGATGGTCTGATCGACCGTCCGGAAAGGCCCGCGCTGGCAGAGGCTGACGAACAGGCGCTGCGCACTCGCGCCGCCTCGCTCGGCTATGATCGACAATATCTGGTGGACGAGAGTCGAGAGATGCAACGAATGCGGCTTGGGCGGCTCGCACCAGCCCTCCAGAAGCAGCTCGGTCATCGACACCGTGCGGACAAGGCCGAGTCTCAAACGGTCGGCAATGCTGCTGTTCGAGCTAAGTCCGGCCTCGATCACATATTGACGAAGGATCGCGGGCTGCCCCGCCCGCCGCCCTGATCGTCCGAGCCTTTGCCTCAGCGCGGCGACAGAAAAGGGCGCACCGATCTGGGCGACGCAGGTGACATCTCCGATGTCGATGCCCAGTTCCAGCGTCGAGGTACAAACCGCCGTCGTCGGATTCCCGCTTTTCAGCTTGTCTTCCACAAACTCGCGATGGCCTTTGGACAGGCTGGCGTGATGAGGGAAGAACTCTTGTGGCAGATGCGCGCTTTCGCTCATGACTCGCAGCCGATCTGCGTAAATTTCCACCTGCTGTCGATTGCCGGCGAAGACAAGGTTGTTGGATCCGCGCAGCTTTTCGAACAGATGCCCCGCGATCTGTCGAGTGGTCGCGCCATCATCGCCATCGCCGCCGGACACGTATCCGCGCAACTGCAGGCGCAATTCTGCGCCCGAATGTTCGGCCTTGATCAACTTCACAGCTGACGCATCCTCCGGACGTAGATAGGCCTTCGTGAGCTCCATGTCGCCAAGCGTAGCCGACAAGCCTACTCGTCGAATTCCGTGTCCGGTCGCCAGTTCCAGCCGCGTGAGCAGCGAGCGCAGTTGTATGCCTCTTTCGCTGTCCAGAAGAGTATGGAGTTCATCGATAACGACGGCGTTTGTGCCGCCGAAAAGGCGCTGGATTTCCATTCCTCTTCTTACAAATAGCGATTCTAGGGACTCCGGCGTTATCAATAGAAGCCCACGCGGGTTACGGCGGGCCCTTTCTTTGATATTTGCCGGTATGTCTCCATGCCAAGGAACGACGGGGAGGTCGATGCTGTCACAAATCCCTTCGAGCCGACGTGTCTGGTCGTTAATAAGCGCCTTCAAGGGACCGATATAGACGAGGTCGAAACCTCCCGCCTTCGCCACATCGCTTTCCAGAACCTGCGAAATGAGCGGTAGAAACGCAGCTTCGGTCTTCCCGCCTGCCGTGGCGGCTGCAATTATCAGGTCATTCGAAGCGTCCATCACTGCATGGACGGCATCCGACTGAAACTTCCGCAGTTCTTTCCAGCCTTGACCCCTAATCCATTTCTGGATCGGTCGCGCAAGCTGGTCAAAGGCGCTCATGACAATTTGAAACTGGCCAGGTCGTCATCTGAATTGCTGACCGGGGCCGCCACCGGCTCGTCGGAAATGTCGCTCATGTCGTCGCCGGTGTCCGGTTCGATGGCCAGATCACCAATCAGGTCACGCCATGTCGTACCGGGGTTCTGGTCAATTACTGAGAGCATGTCGACAAATGCTTTCACCGTGTTTCTCGGTGTGCGGAAATAGGCTTCTCCGATACGGCGGGAGCAATGGTCCATGAACGCGACAAGAGCCTCGTCGGGTAGGGAATGACCGTCCTCAAACATGACCTCGCGAATATTCTGCAAAAGGACAAAGAGGTCTTCCGGGGTCAGATTGGCAAGCCGGATGACGGGTCCTGTCATGTCGACAAGGCCTTCACGAACGAAGGTGTTCTCCGCCAAACGTGTGTGCAGTGCCTCATAGCTGTAAAGGCCCCGTCGCGTGTCCATGAGGAGCTCCGGCGTGCCGCCCATTAGAAATCCGATACTGCCGGCCCCTCCCTGGAGTACGTCATTCAAGATGCGGAGTATCTGCTCGAAATTGGCGTTGCGCGCCTGAGACGAAGTCAACTTGTAGAGATTGACCATTTCGTCCAGCGACACGAGAAGACCCTTATATCCCGCTTCGCGGACGAAGGCCGCCATCAGTTTCAGGGCGTCATAGACATTGGCATCGTCGATTATCGTTCGCACGCCAAGCGACTTACGGGCATCGGTCCGGGTCGAGTATTCGGCGCGAAGCCATCGCAACGCCGCTGTTTTCAGGTCTTCGTCGCCAGTTTCATGTCCTTCCCAGTATTTTCCTATGACCTCGGCGAAGTCGAATCCTCCCGTGAACTCTTCGAAATGGGCCAGTTTCTCCCTAATGACGATCCCGGTCGCCAGATCGCGTTCCTGCGCTTCCTTGTGGGATTGGGTCACGAAACGCTCGACAATGCTCGCCATCGCGCCGCCGCCGGGTTTGGTCCGTGTGGCAAGATTGTGCGCCAACTCCGCATAAAGACCTCGGGCCTGGCCGCCAGTTGCATGCAGACGACGATCAGGAGCCAAGTCGGCGGACAAAACGACCAGACCTTTTTCCATTGCGACAAGCCGAATGAGATTGAGGAAAAAGGTCTTGCCCGATCCATACTCGCCGATGATGAACCGGATTGCCGCACCACCGTCCGCGACGCGCTCCATATCCTTCACCAGTTCCTCGATTTCCCGAGCACGGCCTACCTGGATATGCTGCAGTCCGAGTTTGGGAACCACGCCGGCGCGAAGAGCCTGAATTATCGTGTCACGTTCTCTACGTTTTAATGCGGCCACTAAACTGCTCCCCCGATCTGCCCATCAAGTAGACGAATGATATCCTTGTTCAGTTCAAGTCCATCGTATTCCTCGACTAACGCATCGTCATATCTTTCGAATGCCCATTCGTTGATCGTCTCAAGGCATCCTGCCGCCAATAGATTATGACGCTTTGCCAGTTCTGCAAATTCGCCTTCACTCCAATGAACGCGCTGTATCAGTTCATCAACAAACGCTGCGTGCCCTACGTCCAAACCGTCGAACCGGCGTGTTTTACCCATCCCAGCATCATTCTCCGTTTCCAGGGTTTCGGACGCGGCCTCCTCCTCGCCGTCGGCGAAAATAGCGCCCAAAACCGCAGAGACTCGCGAAGTGTCGGAACGAATTGCTGCAATTCTCGCTGCGTCGAGTCCATTCCCGCTGCTCTCTTCAGGAATTTGGTCGCCCGGCAGAGCCGCGACGGCCCGTTGCACAACAACTGGCTCGTCGGAACCCCCACGGGCATGAAGGTCCGAATAAACAGATTGTGTGGGTAGACCCAGTGCTCTGTATATGGATTCAACTCGTCGGACTTCATCGGCATGAACAACGGAGTCCGCATGCACCATCGATACCACAAAATTTCGGATAGCCCGCTGGTTCTCTGAAGATGCGCTTTTTAACTTGCTGCGAAACAACGCAAAGTCCGGTGGAACGGCGAGTAACCACATCAAGTTCGCGACCATTCGCAGCCGTTCCCGTGCATTGAGGCCGGGAAGGCCCTTAACAAGTTCAAGCAAGGACTTTTTCTCTGAGACGTCCACTTTATTGTCCGCCTGGGCGACAAATACTCCCAAAGCAACCTGCAACAATCCATCGCGATAGGCCTCGCTTACCTCGTTGCGCACAATCTCTTCCGACGGCAGTTGAAAGAGGATCATCGGCTCGTCAATTTTCGGTGTTCGGAGCGAATACCGGGAGTCCGGCGCGATGCCGAAACCGAGACTTGCCAACGCATCTTCCACGTCAACAAGCTGTCGTTTACTGATTTTGTCTGGGCGGTCGTTCTCTAGTCTTTCGACTAAATCAGCTGCAACGACTTTACCTCCAGCATTCACGATCCCCCACAGCCATGCCGTCAAGGCTTCCACGTCGCCCGAGCGATGAGTTGAACGGAGTTCCTTTGGGAGCAGCGCAAATGCTTCGATGGTCCCTCTCTTTTCCGGATTCTTGCCGACGAAACGGCTATATTTTGCAAGTTCGCTCATTGCCTCGTCAGCGATTTCCTGCGCTGCACTGACCGGTCTTTTGAGTAGCGAAATGTCTGGAAGGGCGTCGTTCTTAAACCGAGGAGTGTAGGTTCGCTCGAACTCCCCGGACGCTGCACGATAATGAAGCGAAAGGGTCTTCTTCGGTACCCGAACCTTCATCCCATCCGGATAGCGGTTTTGGAATTTCCTTCGGAACAGGGTGCGAAACTCTTGTTCGCAACGCTGCGCCGCAGTGCGCACGTTGGATTCAGGATGACAGTACCACCAACTCAAGGTCCAATCGGCGTCCAATTTGCCGGAACCCGCGACAATTGCCCCGACAGCAACCTTTAGCGATGCTGGAAGCTCGTATCCGCGATTATTGAAGGTGGGGTTTCGCAAGGCCGGTGAATTGGACACGACCTTTCCGAACTCAATGAAATCCTGAAGATATTTCTGTGCCGAATAGTTGTCTTGATAGAGCTGGCTAAGGCGTTCGGCCTCATCCAAGATTTCCTGCTTTTCGTCGCTTTCCGGGTTCTCGACCAGGAAACGCCGTTCGAGACCATAGAAGTAAAGAAACATGTAGCCGACATTGAACGCCGGATCATTTCGACCGTCGGCGAGCCACTTGAGATATGTGGCACGTGAGACTGGAGGAATCGAGGAGTAGTTAGGCCAATAATCCAGCCCTTTACCCTCTTTGTCTGCGGGCTCCCTACCAATAGGGAGTGCTGGATCGATGTAAGCGCGGCATTTTCCGCCGTTCCGGCCTGCTCGCGGTGGCGTGCCGACGTACACCATTCCCCCGATCTCCCACCCTCTGACGGATGCGGGTCGATGTTTTGGTATCCAGCCTCTTTCGGCGTTATGGGAACTCGCTGGATATTTACTGTACGTCTCCGCTCGCGTTACCGACAATCTGGAATCAGACGGATCGGCTACATGATGGGGAACACTCAGACCTTTGCCAGCTTCTGTCGTGGAATGCTTTGTTCGTTCGTCTTTTGTGATGGAGGGCGTTTGTTTGCGTTGTCCAAAAGACACTGCTCGCGACTGCGTCCTGATTTCGGCTTCTTTTACCTTGTTCCCCGATCTGTGGATTTTCCGCCGCCGGAGGCTCCGTCGTGCATGCACGAAAGCAAGAATGGGCGGGAGAAACAGGCCGATCAATCCAGCCCAAACACTATCCGTTGTCCCGCCGAGAGCGACCGCCAAGGCGATTAAAGTCAGAATAAAATACAGAAGATAATAGGCAATCAAACGTATGACGAAAAAGAACGCCGTCGAAAGAAATTCCAACATGAACCACCGGTCCCCAAGCCGGAAACTGTTGCTCAAGAGGGTAGCGGTTTGAAAGTGTTGCGCCAACCATCATGTTCAGAGAACCATGCAAACGACGCATCGTGCAGCACCAACGAGGGGCAAGGATTTCTGCGCTGCGCTAGTTCAGCAGCCTAATCTCCGTCGATAACAGCCCTCCGGCATTTACCGACCAACAATTCTACACGATAAGTTCAATTCTTATTGGAGACCAATCTGCAGTCATTCGCGCTGATCGTTCCGTAAGCAGTCTCGGTATTTATGCCTCCGAAACCGTTCTTTGCGCGATAGGTCATGCGCACTCCGATTTCGCCGCGAGCGTTCTTTTCGGTGAAGCGCGTTTCCACGTGTTCAAAGCTCGACGGATCGCGAAGCTGGCTTTTTACGCTCTTCACGAATTCCCGCGAAGAGCCATCCCATACCGAAAAGCATTCCGATCCGTCGCGGGAAGCGGCACGTTTTCCATCACCGCCGGTTTCGAATGAAGACGATATAATTGCCACCACGATGCAAAACGCGAAGATCGCCCCGCCAAATTTCATCCCCTGACCAAAGCTAACCTGCCCGTCGGGCTTGCGGTTCGGCTTCGTTTCAACCGTATCAGCAGGTCGGTCCCCCTTCTCAACGATTTTCCGGGCAGCCTCCAACTCGTCTTGGCTGATTTCGCCACGTGCACGCATTGTTACGAGTTCCGCAATCATCGCATCTCTACTGGCCATATGTGCCTCCTGTTCGTTGGCGCACTTTCAATAGTCGCCTCTTTTTCGCGGCACGTTCCAAGAAAATATCTAATTTTTGGATAATCCAGTTTTCGGATTAGCCGGTTCAAACAGCTTTTTTGGACCCGCTAAACTGATGTCGAAATCGCTACATTCGGAACGACATCAGAAGTTGACCGAGCTGCTACTTGCTCGACGCAAGGCATCGGGAATGACACAAGCCGATGTGGCTCGGGCAATGGGGCGGCACCAGCCATTCATCGCGAACATCGAGAAAGGTGAGCGGCGCGTCGATCTGATCGAGCTTTTAGAAATGTCGGAAATCGTCGGTTTCGACGTCCATGAATTGATCGACGAGCTGAAAAGCGCCTAGCGACTGAAACCGCCATCGGGGACAAAATCCCGGCAAATCCCCGGCAAATTACGCGCCGACATGGACACGCCACCTCATCAGGCATCACAGAATAACTGGCGCGTCATAACAGCGGAGGCCGGGCCTGTTCCTCATTGCCAGCGAGGCGCACATATCGGGCGACCATTTCATCCGAACGATGGCCGGTCTGTTGCCGTATCGCCCACGCAGTATGACCAGCGATGGCGGCACTCGTTGCGTATCCCGCTCGCAAGCTATGGCCCGATATGGATTTCGGATCGATGCCGACAGCCTCGGCGCGTCGTTTCAGAATGTTGGCGACGGCATGACCTGTCAACGCGGACGATCCAAGATTGCCGTGCCGGTCGATGGACCTGAATAGCGGCCCTTTAAAGATAGCGGCACCTTCCAGCCATCCCCGGACCGCCGCGACGGGACAGGTCAGCTCGTCACTGGCAGGCACGTCCACGATACGCCCCTCGCCATAGGGGTCGGTTTTCGAGCGCCGAATGACAATTCGTATACCGGCTGCTGTGAACGCCAAATCCCGCACATCGAGGCCGACCAGCTCAGATCGGCGTAATGCTCCCGCGAAGCCGAGCAGGATAAGAGCGCGGTCGCGCTGGCCGGTCAGATCACGCGGTATGGCGCGGACGATGGTGGCAATCTCGGTAACGGCCAGCGGTTTGGCCTGCTTCTGAGGCTTTCCGTGAATTCGCCGGATGCCCTGCATCGTCCGCCGAACGAGTGGATCAGCGGTCGGTGATTTGTGGCCAGCTGATAGATGCGCCTGCGAGATCGAAGAGAGCCGCCGCTTGAGCGTGGCTATCGAGAGGCTCGTGGCATGATCTGCGAGATAGGTGGCGATTGTCACCGGTGTCGCCGGGATCGTTCCGCCCCATTGATAAAACTGCTTAAGGTCGGACCGAATGGCATTGTGTGTCGCAGGACTGATCGCGTACTCCAGATAGCAGGCAAACTTATCACCCGGCGCGAACACCTCCGCAATTGCACGATTCGTCGGCTGCGTCCCGCTTCTGAGGCCCGATAAGGCGGAATTATCGGCCGTTAGATTTTCCGCTTCACATTCAAGGGTGGTCTTATCCATTTTGTCTCTCCACAATTTGCATCGAGCACGCAGGACAGATCCGCTATCGTCAAACGAAGAAAGGCGTAAACATAGACTTCCGGAAGTGGTGGTTAGCCCTTAGTCAAGGCCCTCTTGCAGTGCGAAAAACACTATTCGACGCCTTGATTTAAGACCTTATGTCGCCCGCGTGCACAAAGCAGATGTTAAGAGAGTCGTCTAAACGGCAGATCATGATGGGGACTGTATGGCCGAGAAACAGAAACAAGTTGCCCTTTCGGGCCCCCTGATTGAAGCTGTTAAGGGTCAAAGATGCGTTCTCTTTCTTGGGGCGGGCGCATCGAAAGAGGCTAAAAACTCGAATGGAGAGACTCCGCCCGACGCGGATCAGCTCCGTGACATTCTAGCAAGTCGCTTCTTTGGGAAGCCGATGCCCAATCGGGACGTCATGGGTGTCGCCGAGATGGCAATTGCGACGACCGGTTCTGGGCCCCAAGTCTATGAGGAAGTTCGCAAAGCATTTAGTGGCTTCACACCACAGGGCGCTCACAAGCTGATTCCAACCTTCAGTTGGCGAGCAATCGCCACGACGAATTACGACACAATTGTTGAAGAAGCCTACAGAGAAGTAACGAACAAAGTCCAACAACCTGTAGCGTTCGTTAAAGATGATGAACCCATCGACGACCGCTTACGTGAATTTCCAAATCCTGTCCCTTACCTTAAACTCCACGGTTGCCTCAATCATATCCACGACGGCGACATTCCGCCGGTTCTTTCGAGAGAGGTTTATTCGACATACTCAAAGAATCGCACGCGGCTTTTCCTTCGTTTGAAGGACATGGCATTCGAGCACACCTTCATATTCGTCGGATACAGACTCGATGACGCCCACATTCGGGATCTCATTTACAATCTTGGCCCTGATCGCCGACCAAGATGGTACATGGTGACCCCCAACGCCGAAGACGAGGATATCGCGTTTTGGGCGACTAAGAATGTCGAACTAATCAAGGCCTATTTCGGAGACTTCATGGCGGCGCTCGATAACGCTGTACCGCCGCTGTTTCGTCGACTGCGTCAGCCGGCAGACGTTGCGGAATTTCCGATCAGGCGCTTCTACAAGACACAGACGCTCGAGTCTGACCGTACTAACCGCTCATTGCGCGATGATCTTACTTTCGTGCACGCAGAGATGCCGTTCGATCATCAAAGCCCCGAACAATTCTATTCCGGGTACGATACCGGCTGGGGTGCGATCATCGACAGGCTCGATGTGCGTCGGCAAGTTGAGGAAGATATTCTTTTTAAAGCCATCCTGGAGAATGAAGCCCCAAGTGGTCCGGTAGTGATCACGGCAAAGGGACCTGCCGGATCGGGAAAGACCATTGCGCTTAAGCGATCCGCCTACGAGGCGGCAACAGCCTCCGACGCCCTAGTCCTTTGGTTCAACGATGATGGCGCATTGCGCCCAGATGTTTTTGTGGAACTTCATGAACTTACCGGCAGAACGATCTACCTGTTCGTGGATGATGTCGGCCTTCACGTCGACCGACTGCTGACGCTCTTAAGGGCGGCACGCGGGGCAAAGCTTCCACTAGTTGTCGTCGGAGCCGAACGGGATGCGGACTGGCATACCTATTGCGGTGCGCTCGAAAATGAATTTCCGGGGCCGGAACTGAAAGTGCGGTATCTCTCTCGCAAGGAAATCAATGGCCTCATTGACTTGCTCGAAAAACACGGCTGCCTCGGGCTTTTGGCGAGTGAAACACGTGACGAGCGCATACGTCAATTCGAGTCGGTTGCGGAACGGCAACTGTTGGTCGCCCTTCACCAGCTGACGCAAGGCAAGCCCTTTGAGGAAGTCCTTAGGCTAGAGCATCAGCGTATAAGTCCCGAGCAAGCCCGGCAGCTGTACCTCGATATTTCGACGATGCATCAATACGCTGTTGGCGCACGGGCCGGTACGATATCGCGTATTTCGGGGATCACTTTTGCGGATTATCAGGAAAAGTTCTTCTCTCCTCTTAAGAATATTGTCCGCGCCGAGACCGACAGATACTCAGGTGACTACAGTTACAGGACCCGCCACGCCCGGATTGCACGGCTTGTCTTTCGTCAGGCCTGCCCCACAGATAACGAAAAGGCCGAACAGTTTGCGCGGCTGATTTCCGGCTTAGATTTCGGCTACACATCGGACGCCCGTGCTCTCGAACAAATGACCAAAGGCAGGGCGCTTGCTGATACTTTTTCCGAACCGCAGCCTGGCCGGCATATTTACGAAGCCGCAATCGCCGTAGCCCCGAAGCAAGCGTTTCTCTATCAACAATGGGCGCTATTTGAGCTTCATCACCCCCACGGATCGCTTGATGAAGCTGAACGACACGCGAACCTGGCCCATGAAATCGAGCCAAAGAACACTGCCGTAATCCACTCGCAAGCTGAGATTGACCGCATACGCGCAACGAAGGTCGATTCGGCTCTATTGAAGGATCAGCTTCGAAGACGCGCCCGCGAGCGTTTGAACTCGTTGCCGTCCAGTAGCCGCTTTGCGGTTTCGAGCCGGTGTAAGTTGCTGGTCGACGAACTTTCGGAACTTAATCGCGACTTGAACAACGACACGCCGGAACACGATGTGATGTTTTTCGCGGAAAAAGTGAAAGAGACCGAAAATCGCATTCGTCTCGCGAACCAACAGTTCCCCGACGATGCTGATATCGTTCAGGTTGAGGCTCGCTTTCGTGAAGTGATCGACCAGGAGGAACGCGCACTCCGTGCATTGGAAAAGGCGCTTAGATTGAATCCCAAAGGCTCAGGTGCGGCAATACGGGTAGCCCGCATCTATCGTACCCGCAAAAGCCCGGAAGACGCATTGAAGGTATTGACGGACACACTGGCTAGCAATCCCGACGATAAGAATGTGCATTCAGAGTTGGCGCGACATTACCTCACTGAAGGAGTCGGCAGCGACGATCAGATCGAGACCCACCTGCGCCGGGCTTACTCCACCGGCGATGGAAACTATGAGGCGCGATTTGACCTAGCGCAGTTCCTATTCGTTCGCGGAGAAATGGCGAAAGCCGCTGATTTGTTCGATGAGATCGATGCCAAGGCACCCCAGTCGTTCCGTCAGGTTGCCAACAGAGAAAGCCCTTTCACGAACCGAATTCCGGAACAGTCGGGATATGTTCAATCAATCTCAGGGCACATGTTTTTTATCCGTCTTGGCGCATATCCAAGAGAGATTTTTTCCCACAAGTCGAATATTGCTCAGGGAGAATTCGAGGATTTGACCATCGGTGCCAACGTGCGGTTCCAAGTACGGTTTAATCGAAAGGGACCAGTTGCCATTTCCGTTTCAATTCTCTGAGTGGAATCGCGCTCGCTTTCGAGATGTCCCTACTTACACGAGTCAAAACGGCGATACCCAGCCGGTCGCCCAGTATTTCGGCGGAATGGGCGGTCCCGGAAACGAGCAGAGGCGTGGCTGTGCGATGCAATTCAATCATCCCTTCGCGAATTGTCCGGGCGCTCACGCAGGCCGTAGCCGGGCGAACAGATCGGCGACGGCATCCGGTGAGCCAAAATAACGGTTGGTGTTGAGGTGGCCGGCGCGAGGTGCATGGATACCGGGCAGCCCTTGCTCATCCACGCCGTCTATCCGTGCCGCATCGATGCCTGCGTTAATTCCATGCTGCTGATCGATGTCAGTTAGGAAGAGCGAGACCGCCAGTCCGGCGTCACGCGGGCCGGAAAGAGCTATGCCGCTCGGTCGGCGCTGCATGCGGTATCCTTTCGCCGCCGCGAGCGACAAGAAGGCCGAGAAAGTCTCCGAATGACCTCCCTCTCGGGCAAGCCGGTGAAGGTCATCGATGGAAGGAGGTGCGGACCTCCTCTGCTTTCCGATGAGCGTTGGCACGTCTATGTCGGCCCAATCGCCCCTCGGAGCAGCTTGATCAAAGCGGAACAGCGTCTCGATGCATTCGCCGGTCCATTCCCAGATGCGAGAATTGAAGCACCATTCCGAGCCTCGTTGCTCCAACATGGCGCGCAGCTCGCCGAAGCCGGTCTCCGTGTAGCCGCCGGCCAAGATTGCTATCTCAGGCGCTTTCGCGCTGTCCCAATGTCCACGGATGATATCGAGTTGATGGCCGGCCTCGCCGCGATAAACCCCGCCAACGGTCGATGCGATCTTGGCCTCTAGGGAGCCGGATCGGTCCGGCTGAAACCAAACCATTCCACCGCGAACGGAGGGTTTGACCTCGATGGCGATGACGGGCTCGGCCAGAAGGCCGATACTGTCCATACGGTCGCCCGTCGCTTCGACATCTCCGGCGAGTTCATCATAACCCCATTCCCGCGCCATCCAATCGACGGCTGCAAGTTGAAGTGATTTTTCGCGATAGACGTGCCCCATATGACTGTCCCGCTATTCCAGAAGGGACAGATTGGCCCGAGGCAGTATCAATTTCGTAAAACCGCTCTCGCCCGCAAGTCATCCAACAGGGGCAGGTCTGCCCGCAGCGCCTTTGCAGCGGACACCGCATCGAACGGCACCGATGACGTGAAGCCCTCGTCGGCGAGCGTTTTGAGCTTGAGCGAAATCACGGCTTGCCGCCGCCGCCGAACCAGACCGCTTTCAACACGGAACAGCAGGCCACCCAACACCTTCCGGCGCTGAGCGGGACCGATAGCATCAGTCAGCATGCGGGCCGTTTCGCATCGGGATTTCAGAAAGCGGTCAAGAACCGCCAGCCCCTCGCGACTGAACATGTCGTAGGCGTAGGCAGGGACGCCATTCGGCAGCAAGACGGTTTCCGTCAGGTCTGGATCGTCGGCATACGCCACCGGCGCAAGGCTGCCACCGGGTTCATTACGAGCCAACTCGGCTACCAGCATAGGCAATGTCTCGCCCGTCTTTCGGTACCCCGCTTTACAAACCTCGATGAGATCAGGGGCACAGCCGGAGCATGACAGCGCCGACCAGATCGCGTTGGGGCTGACTTGTGCCGGACTGCTATTTGGCCGACCATAGCGGTTCTGCTCCATCAGATTGACGATGGCGGAGGCACGGTTGAGAACAGCCCCCCATTCACTGATGCGCATCAACTGCTTGTCAGGCATTTCACGCCGCAACTCGGCGCGAGCCGTTTTCATTTCCGGGTGATTGCCGACGGTGATGAGCAGATCATCAGCGCCACGATCTTTCGGAGCGACGCACATCGATACGATGAATGCGGCAGCCGCACTCCAGTCGTCGCCGAATTGACGCCTCCGCTCCCGCGCACCGATGGCAGATATAACGCCGGAGATTGTCTCCAGGCTTCCGAGACCAATATCCTCGAAGCAGATGCCGGCCAATCTCCGCCAGAGCCGGGCCGGCTCTTGATCCAGCAAGGTCGCGGCTGCGCGCAGCGCGGTTTCAGGTTCGCCCCGCCGGATTGCCTTCTGCAAAATGGCCATCGCCACATATGGAGAGACGGGATAGGGCGAAGGCGAGCTTAGGGACAGATTGGCGGCGAAAAGCTCACCCTGGCGCGGCGAACGGACTTGTCTCGTGTCGGTCATTATCCCTCCATATTTCCACGGAGGAAGCGAGACTTCGTTCCCACATAACAGCGTAGAACAAGTTCTGGTTACCGACCTTAAATTATTTCGCTACCGGAGGTTTTTTGGCGCGAGGGTTAACCTGAGACCGGGTTCTGAATAGGACCCATTTCGAATGTCCTCGATGCTGTCCCCCGAAATGATTGGAGACATATTAAAGGGCTAGGGAGCGTCGTTGCCGTTGGTATCATTACCCAGCTCTGCGGCGATACGCAGGATGTCGGCCTTTGCGTACAGAGCCTGTCGCCCGGTCCGATATCGCGTTTCCGGCAGCAGCCCTTTCGCTTGCCACCTTCGGATTGTTCTAACCGAAACTGAAAACAGCTCCGCGACTTCTTCGACAGACATTTTTTCGTTTCGTTTTAGGTACATTGGGCATCGTCCCCACCGAGTGTCACAGGTAAGCAATTATGATCACGAAGGGAGGCCGTCGAAGAAGCCCGACTGGTTCAGTGCCGAAGGGAAGTCCTCCCACAAAGCCTCGTAATCCAGCATCAACGCCGAGCTGCCTTGAAGCTTGAGTTCGACCAACGCCTGCCGTTTGGGAGAGAGTAATTTCACGGCGCGGCTGACGCCCCGCACCCTCGCGGAGTCCGCGAAAATTGTTGGGTTGAAACCAAGCATCGCCTCGCTAATGGCGCTGACGGGATACAGTTCAACCTGGGCGAACGGATTTTTGAGCGTGTGGAGGTTCTTGCCAATGAGGCCAGGGTTCACGCGGCATTCTATGCGGAGATTGGTTTGGTCGGTGGCCTTGTCGTGTTTGTCATAGGCTACAAGACGGTTCTTTCCGGTCGGTGCCCCCAAATAGGCGGTTTGAGGTCTCCCATACTGATCGCTGTAAACGCCGATTTTCTTCTTTCCGATGGTGCGCACAATCACATCTTCTAGGCGCAAACCGACGTGGTCGACCGCAAGGTCGATACGGGTGCATTTGCCGTTCTTGAAGAACGCCTCCGGAGATGGATCGAAGTGGCTTTGCATAAACCCGTAGAGACACGTCCAAGCTTCACCGTCGAGGTTCGCGGGATTGAAATCCAGTCGGAACGAAGGGCGATTCCCGACTTTTGGGCCAGCTTCAATCAATATCTTTGCCGGCTTCAGATTGGGTAATTGCTGGGGAAGCGTAATAGTGGCCCGGACTTTGTAAAGCCCGCCTGGCTTTGTCGAGACCCCAGGTTCCTTAGTTATGTTGTCGCTGAGCAGGCTCGAAACCGATTGTGCGGTACTTTCTTCGCTGACCGTCATGCAAATTGTTAGACGGTCAACTTTAATATTCGATGTGATGGTAGGTTCTGTCTTCTCTAGCATTGTTTCTCTCTTTGATTGGACGTCGGCTTTAAGAGGGAATGGCAGGGAGCGGATTTCGCCAATGCTTCGCCGGCGGACTCGTCCGCGTCATTGGCTTTTCAAAAGGAATTCTGCGAGACGCGCTCAGCTTGCCGCGTCATATTCCGCAGTTGAGGAGCGGGATCGCTCAGATAGCCAAGCGTCCAGATCGCTTGGGCGGTAGAGTACCCGTGCTCCGATCTTGATGAAGCGCGGTCCTTCTCCGGTCAGGCGGCTCTTGGCCAAATATGAGCTGCTTACGCCAAGCACCTCAGCGGCCTCTCGTGTTGAAATGAGTCTGTCCGCGCCGGGCATGGCTGAACCTCCTGATATCTGCGCGTTGATCGCAGGAGATTGTCGCTCATAGCGGTGCATTGTCACGCGGGAAGATAGCCAAAATATTCGGCTAATTATCTGGCTTCCCGTCATCCCTTCTTGGTGGCTGCGGCCAAATCGGCCTTGATCGAACTGATGCTGCGTTTTTTGCGGACCGCGACATCCTCAATAGCGACCCCCCGCGGTTTTCCATTCGGCCACTTTTCGGGTTCAACCTTCGGATGACGCTGCTCTTCATCGACCGCCCACTTCGTGGCTAGGATTCGCGTCCGTTGTATCTGAGTTCGCGGCGGTCTTCCTTTGCTCCGCCTTTGAAGGACAAGCTTCCCAGGTATCAACGCCACAGGATACTCTTGGGGATCGAGATAGTCGGCGAGGAGAAGTAGTGCATCTCGGGGATCGCAATCACCGTTCCTCAGAACCTGCGCAGCGCGCAACGAATCGCCTTCAGCGAGGGCCTTATCCAATTCGTCGAAGCTTTGATCGGCAGCGGTTATCGCACCATCATTCTCGGTCTCATTCGCCATTGCCGATCAGTCTCCCGATTCTTCCAGCTGCATCTTGCAAGGCGGCATCCTGCAGATGGGCGTATATCGCTGTGCTACGCGGATTCGCGTGCCCAAGCAGTGCGCCAACAATCGAAAGAGGCTCGCCCGCGCTTGCCGCCAAGCTGCCGAATGTATGACGCAGCGTATGCGGTGTAATCCCTTCAAGCTTTGCGTGCCGCAAGATTGTGGGCCAGTGTCGCTTCACTCCGGTGAAGTAGCCGCCGCCCCGTTCAGCCGGAAATACGTACTCGGAACCTGGAGTTGGATTGATAGCTGAAATAAAGGCGCATGCTTCGGGAGACAGCGGCCGAATGCTCTTACCTGTCTTAGTTTCGGCCAACACCAATCTTGATCGCTGCAGGTCTATTTCTGACCACTTGAGAGAGGCAATCTCGTTATTCCTGCACCCGGTCAAAAGCCAAAGTCGGACGATCTGTTCAACCTTGGGATTTACACCTCTCTGCGTGGCAGTCCGCAACGCGGCGAACAGACTTTTTATCTCCTTAGGCGAAAGAAATCGCTCGCGCTGATTGAACGTTGGTTTTCTGACATTCAGGCACGGATTGGTTCCCAGAAGTTCGTGCCGGACGGCAAACGAAAAAAGCGCAGAAAGGTCTCTCGCCACCTTGCCGGCAGCGCCGCGCCCGCCACGAACGATTTTCCGGCCACGCTTTCCAGTCTTCACGTCTTTCGAAGTCTTGCCTTCTTCGATCTGACGGATCATCCGTTCGACATCACGAGGGCGGACACCTGATATCACCATTTTTCCGAGCAACGGTGAAACATGATTCCGCAGTCGCGCAATCGTATATTTTGCGGTCAGCGGTTTTAGATGGCCGATGCCATCTCGTTCATATTGGTCAATGAGATCATTGACCGATAGCTCATCTAACCGAGCCTGCTTCGCGAACGCTGGATCTTCATCATTTGCGACGGCACCAAGTATCCGTTTGGCCTGCTTTCGTGCCTCATCGACGGTTACTGGACCATATCGGCCAATTCGCAAGAATCGCCGGGGCGCAGATCGGCCTCCGCCTTTCGCTCGGTATCGGACAAAGAAACTTCGAACGCCAGTCGGTTCAACGCGAAGGCAGAAACCGGGAAGATCGGTGTCCCAATATTCCTTGCGCTTCTCCTCCGGCTTCACTCCCTTCACGAAAGTTTGCGTGAGCCGCACGGTGCTGGGCCTCGTCATCTAGATAACCTATCTGGTGTCCTCCGAGTGGCCACAGCATAGGAATCTGCAGGAATGCCTGTCAATCCGGATGAAAGGCAACTTATTGATTTATTTGAAGAAATGAACTCGTGGGAATAGCTGTCAATTCGTAGGAATGCGTATGCCAGTCTTTGCCAAGGTTGGGGTCGTGAGTTCGAATCTCATCGCCCGCTCCAAATTTTCAGGCATCCAAAGCCCCGGTTTCCGGGGCTTTTGCTTTTTCAGTCATAATGACACGGATACGTCCGGAAACGCACGCAAGTGCGGTTCTGGCCTGACCGGATTTCGGCGCTACACCGGAACCCGTGTCAAGCTGAGTGTTCGGCAACGGCATCGGCGCCGCTTTTCCGACGAGATCGCTTTCGAACGACTGGCCGTAAAGCCGGCGAGGATGGCGACATCGACCGCGTACCGAATCCGCAGGGTGACCCTGCTTCGGTAGTCTGCCCGACCTGCTACGGCTGATTTTTGCCAGGCTCTTTTCAATGGAAATTCCGGCCACGGGGCATCGCCCTAGCCGAAGCTTCACTTCGCTTCAATTGGTCGTAATCACTGCGCAATTGCGGGGCCTCTTTCAGCAATTGGGCGAGGCGCGAGCGCGGTTTCAGCTTCTCCCGGATTTCGATCACCGGCCGTCTTACCTCGTCTGCATTGGCAAGCCCGGCATCGCCAAGATCCATATCGCATGTCTCGTCCTTTTCCAGTTCGCCGAGCAGCGGCGTCAGATCCTCGATTCGTTCCGCCACCACATGGATGACGCCCATCTCGTTCTGCAGCCTGCCCGAAACGCGCACCAGCCGCGAACCGAGCACCAGGGAACGGTAACGTTCGAAGGTCTTCGGCCAGACAATGACATTGGCCACGCCGGTCTCGTCCTCCAGCGTCATGAAGATAACGCCCTTGGCCGAGCCCGGGCGCTGACGGACAAGCACGAGACCCGCGACATCCGCGCGCAGGCCAGAAGCGATCCGGTCGAGGCTTTCATGGCGCATCACGCCGAACCCGTCGAGTTGCCGGCGCAGGAAGGAAACCGGATGCGCCTTCAAGGAAAGCGACACATAGCGGTAGTCATGCACCACCTGTTCGCCGGGTGGCATCGGCGGGAGGCGGACTTCGCTCTCGCCGGCAATTTCGATGCCGGCCTCGTCCGGGTCGGCGCGCTGCGATATCCGCTCGAACAGCGGCATCCGCTCCTCGGCCACATGGTCGTCCAACGCCCGCACCGCCCAAAGCGCGGCGCGCCGGTCGAGCCCGATGGAGCGAAAGGCGTCGGCATCGGCGAGCCGCTCGATCTGCGCCCGTTTCAGGCCCGACCGCAGCCACAGATCGCGCACCGAATCGTAGCCGCGGCCGCGCCGCTTTACGAGCTGCGCCATGTCGTCCTCGCGCAGTCCCTTCACCTGCCGGAAACCGAGCCGCACCGCCTTTTGCGTCTCGATGACATTTTCCATCTCGCGGTGCCGCCGCATGATCCGCATGGCGGTTTGCGCCTCGTCCGGATCGCGGTCCTCAAGCGTGCTGTCCCAGTCCGACGCGTTGATGTCGACGGGCCGGATCTCGACGCCATGCTCGCGCGCATCGCGCACCAGTTGCGACGGCGCATAGAAACCCATCGGCTGTGCATTGAGGATCGCCGCGCAGAAGACGTCCGGATAATGCGCCTTCAGCCAGCAGGACGCATAGACGAGCAGCGCGAAGGACGCGGCATGGCTTTCCGGAAAACCGTATTCGCCAAAACCCTCGATCTGGCGGAAGCAGCGCTCGGCGAAATCCGCCTCGTAGCCATTCGCCACCATGCCGTCGATCATCTTCTGCTGGAACGTATGAATGGTGCCGACGCGCCGAAACGTCGCCATGGCGCGGCGCAGCCGATCGGCCTCGCCCGGCGTGAAGCCGGCGGCGACGATGGCGATCTTCATCGCCTGTTCCTGGAACAGCGGTACGCCCAGCGTCTTGCCGAGCACCTGTTCCAGTTCCTTGCTCGGATAGGAGACCGGCTCCTTGCCCTGCCTGCGGCGCAGATAGGGATGCACCATGTCGCCCTGGATCGGGCCCGGCCGGACGATCGCCACCTCGATGACAAGGTCGTAGAAATCGCGCGGGCGAAGCCGGGGCAGCATGGTCATCTGCGCCCGGCTCTCGATCTGGAAAACGCCGAGCGTGTCGGCGCGGCAGATCATGTCGTAGACTTCCGGCTCTTCCTTACGCATCGATGCGAGCGTCACCGGCCGGTCGTAATGCAGCGCCAAAAGGTCGAAGGCCCGGCGGATGCAGGACAGCATTCCGAGCGCGAGAATGTCGATCTTCAGGATACCCAGCGAATCGAGATCGTCCTTGTCCCATTCGACCATGGTGCGCCCGTCCATCGCCGACTTGGTGATCGGCACGACCTCGTCGAGACGGTCGCGTGTGATGACGAAGCCGCCGACATGCTGGGAGAGATGGCGCGGAAAGCCCATGATCTCGGTCGACAGGCGCAATACGTTCTGCGTCGTGCGGTCCTCCATGTCGAGACCGGCGGCTTGCGCTTCGCGTTCGCCGAGATCGGCCGTCGACCAGCCCCATATGGAGCCCGAAATCGCGCCGGCGACATCCTCCGACAAGCCGAAGACCTTGGATACCTCGCGCGCCGCCGACCGCGCCCGGTAGGTGATGACGGTCGCCGCCAGCCCGGCCCGGTCGCGGCCGTATTTGCCGTAGATATACTGGATCACCTCCTCGCGGCGCTCATGCTCGAAGTCGACATCGATATCGGGCGGCTCCCGCCTTTCCGGCGAGATGAAGCGCTCGAAGAGGAGATCGGTCAGCGTCGGATCGACGTCGGTGATGCGCAGGCAGAAACAGACCGTGGAATTGGCCGCCGAGCCGCGCCCCTGGCAGAGGATGTTCTCCCCGCGGGCAAAGCGCATGATGTCATGGACGGTCAGGAAATAGGGCGCGTATTCGAGTTCGGCGATCAGCGCCAGTTCGTGGCGGATCTGTGCAGCGACCTTCTCCGGCACGTCCGTGCCATAGCGCTCATGCGCGCCAAGCCATGAAAGCCGCTCCAGCTCCTGCTGCGGCGAGGCGCTCTCCCCGTAAGGTTCTTCCGGATACTGATAGCACAATTCGTCCAGCGAAAAATCGAGCTCTCCGAAAAAGGCCAATGTCTCGGCGATTGCCGCCGGCTCCGAGCGAAACAGACGCGCCATTTCATGGGCCGGCTTCAGACAACGCTCGGCATGTGCCGACAGGCGGTAGCCGGCCTCGGAAAGCGGCACATGTTCGCGGATCGCGGCCAGAACATCGCCGAGCACCCGGCGTTCGGGATCGTGCCAGAGCACGTCGCCGACGGCCATCAGCCTCACGCGTGCGGCGCCCGCCAGCGCGCGGCTCGCCTCCAGCGTCACCCGGTCACGCCCGTCATAGCCGGGCGTCAGCGCCAGCCGCACGGACCGGCCAAAGGCGGATCTCAGCTCCCCGAGGAAGGAGAGACAGGCTTCGTCCAGCGCCTCGGGACGCGGCAGAACGGCTAGCGCCAGCCCCTCGCCCCATTCGAGGAGGTCGCCGCGCTGCAGAAGGGGCGCGCCCTTTTCGCCGCGCAGATTGCCCGCCGTCAGCAGTCGGCAGAGATGCCCCCAGCCAACACGATGCTTCGGATAGGCGAGCACGTCAGGCGTGCCGTCAGAAAAGACGAGCCGGGCGCCCGGCCGGTAGGCGAGTCCCGCCTCCTTCGCCGCCATATGCGCACGCACCGTACCGGCGACCGTATTGCGGTCGGCGAGGCCCAACCCCGACAGGCCGAGCCGTTTCGCCATCACCGCCAGTTCCTCGGGATGCGACGCGCCCCTGAGAAAGGAGAAATTCGAGGCGGCGGCCAGTTCCGCATAGCCGGCATGGTCCGTCACGCGAACATCCCGTGCAGGAACCATTGCGGCGCGCTGCCATCGCCGGCCGGGCCGTAAAGCCCGCGCCTGAACAGCCAGTAGCGCCGGCCGGCCTCGTCCTCGACACGGTAATAGTCGCGCGGTGCGGGCTTCAGATTTTCGGGCGCATCCACACCCCACCACTCGCCGCCAATGCGCTCCGGCCCCTCGGCACGGGTCACCCGGAACGAGGCGCGCCGCCAGCGGAAATGCTGGGGCGGACCTTCCGGCACGCCGGCGACGACCTCGACCGGCTCGGGCCGGGAAAGCAGCCGGGTCGGCCTTGGAGCCGCCGATTGGTTTGCCGGCAAAACATCGGAGGCGTTCGTCGCCGGTCGACGGAGTTCGGCGCGCTCCGGCTCGTGGCTTTCGACTGCTGCCAGCCGCGACACAGGGTGCTGTCCGTCGATGACGGCACCGTTGCCGAGCCGCGCGGCGATACGGTCGAGCAGCAGCGCGACATCCGGATCACCGGCCTCTCCCGCCTCGGCGAAATCGCCCTGCCCGTCCGGCATCGCGTCGTCGGCCAGGACCGAAAGACGGACGAGATCGAAACCGTAACCGGCATCGAGTTCGTCGCCGACCGCGGCAAGCCGCTCACGGAACAGCTTGACGACGGTTTCGGGATCGCGCACCGGCCGCGATGCGCCGACGCAGAGCCGGTAGACCGCGCCATCGACGCGAAACAGCGCATATTCCAGAACGCGCGCGCCGACGCCACGCCGCTCCAGCCCCGGCTTCAGCCGCATCGCCAGCGCCAGCAGCAATTGCTCGACATCCTCCGTACGCCCGACCGGCTCGGCGAGCCGGCGTTCCGCCGACAGGGCGGGCACCGGCAGACGCGGCGAAATCGCCTCCTCGATTGCGCCCAGCGCCTGATCGAGGCGCAGCAGGCATTGCCGGCCGAAACGGCGCGCCAGCGGCGCGCGCGGCGCGTCGATGAGCTGGCCAACGGTTTTCAGCCCGACCTTGGCGAGGCCGGCCAGCGTTTCGGCGTCAAGCCTGAGCGCAGCCAGCAAAAAAGGGGCGAGAACGGGCACCTCCGCGCCCTTTTCGATGCAAAGCGGCCCCTCGCAATAGCGCGCCGCCGCCCAGGCCGCGCCCGGCGTTGCGGCGACCGCCGCCTGCACGGCGAAACCCTGTTCGTAAAGCCGTGCCATCAGGTCGGCGAGAAGCCGGTGTTCGCCGCCGAAGAGATGCGCGCAACCGGTAATATCGAGAAACAGCCCGTCCGGCGCATCGAGCGCAACCAGGGGCGTATAGCGGTCGCCCCAGTCGGCGATCGCGATGAGCAGGCGGCGGTCCGCTTCGATATCGGCGGGCACGATGTCGAGATCGGGATGGGCGGCGCGCGCATCCGCGAGCCCCTGGCCGCGACGCAGCCCTCGCGCCTCGGCCTCCGCATCGAGGGCGGCGATGCGCATGGCGCTTTTTTCCTTGTGCGCGGTGACCAGCGGCGGCGCTTCAGCTTTTTCCTGCCGCCATATCTTGCCGTGGCGGCTGCGCGCGATCCGGTCCGTCGACAGATAGGGGAAACTCAGCGCCAGAATGCGCTGCGCCGGTCGGAAAGCGGACGATCGTTCCGGCGACAGGGACCGTGACATCGGCGGCGAGATCGGGTTGTGCGCGGCGACGGCGGGACTGTTCGGCGTAAAAGGAGCGTTCATGGCTGTTCCAGTGCAGCAAATGGGTCCGCCCGGCGGGACCGGCCTTGTTCTTCTCGATCGTCACGGCAAAGCCCGGCGGCCCGATCCCGCCCGGCACCGCGCGGGCATGCGCCGTGCCCTCCAGGACCACAAGCGGCGCGGACGGAGCGGGCTCGACGACAAGCCTGAGCGGCGCGGCGCTCGCCTCGATTGCCGCCGACTGGCGCAGGAGAAAAAGCGGCCGCCCGGAGGTCTGGGCGCGGCGTTGCAGCCGCTGCGTCTCGCGCAGGCCGAAACCCTTGGCATTGCCGCGCATTTCCAGCACGGTGGCGGCGAGGCCGCGCGTGCGCGCCGCCTCCTCGGCGACCCAGAGCGCATCGGCAAGCGTCCGCGGCTCGACCAGCAGCATCCGCGACGGATCGAGACCGAGCCCGGCAAATCCGCGCCCATGCGGAACGCCCGCCTCGGAAAAGACCCCCGGCGCGCCGATCCACAGGACCGGATCGCGGGCGAGGAAGGCGGGCGCGGCAGCAAGCGACAGGAGCCCGGCCGTGAAACCGGCCGACAGACCCGCATCGCGAGCCTCCGGCACGTGGATCTCGGTGAGGCCGGCCAGCGCGATGCCGCCGCCGAGCTCCCGGTCGAACGCCTCCGCGCCGGTGACGAGCAGGGCCGACCGTTCGGCCTCGCGGTCTCCGGTCCAGCCCGCCGCGCCGGTGGCGCGCGCCGGAGCGAGTTTCTCGATTGCGGCGATCTGCCGGCGCAGCGACACAAGCGTCGCCCGCGCCGCGGCGCGTGGTGCTGACGCCATGGCGTTCGTCCCGTGATCCTGTTTCAAAATCCGCCGGAGGCAGGCGCTTCGCCCGCATCCTCCGGTCATGTTCTTGTTATGTTCCTATTGATTCCGGCAAACTGCCGAAGAGTCAAGAGAGCCAGAAAAAGAATTTATTCCTCATACTTCGCGCCGCGATTTCGCGGCCGGGAGGCCTCAGGCGACCTGCTTTTCCACGCAGGCGAAGCGGCTGAGCCGCAGCCAGGACAGCATGTCCTTTTCGAGGCCCGAATCGCCGATCAACAGCAGCTTTCCGTCCTCGACAGCCTTCGCATAGCTTTCCAGCCCCATATAGACCGCCGTCATCGTGCGGAGATCGGTGCGCACATAGAGGTCGACATCGAAGCCGGGATCGATGCAGCACAGATCGGTCCCCTTCTCCGGATCGATCAGGAACCAGTAATTGTTCTCGCCCTCATGCTGCTCGGGAAACATGAACTGGATGACGACACGGCGCTGCGGCAGCTTGTCGACAATGACCTTGCGCCGCATGTTCCACATGAGAAGGCCGGCATCGAGCTTGCCGAGCTGCGGCTCCACGCCTTCCCAGCGGTGCCCCCAGACGGACATGGCGTCGAGGATCGGCTTCAGCTCCAGGCCGGACGGGGTCGGGCGGTATTCCATGATGCCCGGATCCTTTGCCGAGGGCACCCTTTCGAGAATGCCGCTCTCTTCCAGCTCCTTCAGCCGCTTCGACAAAAGCGCCGGCGACATGCGCGGCACGGCGCGCCTGAGATCGTTGAAACGGGTCGAGCCGGCCACCAACTCGCTCAGCAGCAAGATCGTCCAGCGACCGCCGAGAACCTCGCTTGTTTTGGCAAGCGGACAGAACTGCTGATAACTATACTCGGTCATCGCCGGTACTCCCCATCGGTTTCGCAGGATTAAATCCCGGCCGGCAGCTTTTTCAAGCCGGATTCACTTTGTGTACCGGCCCGCTTCACTTCCTGAACTGGAACGCCTTTCGCGGTTCGTGGCACCCGGCGCCCCGGGGCGAACCGAAACCGGAAGGTACAAGGAAATGAAGACATACATCATCTTGCCAGCCATGCTCTTCGTCGCGCTCGGCATCGGCGAGGCGTCGGCCACCAGCAAGGCCGAGGCAATCGGGCTCTGCGGCAAGAATTCCAATTGCCGCCTGTTCAGGATGGGCAGCGGCGTCGGCCTCACCATCGAGGGCAACGCCGGCGGCGACGTCTGGTGCCCGGACAAGGGCGAATGCACCTGCCTGACCTGCCGGGTCGGCAAGCAGTCCGGCGTCACCGCCGTGGTCCTCGGCAGCGCGAAGAAACCGCAGGATCGCGGCGACAACACCCTCCGCAACCGCGAATGGGACCGGGGCGATACAGGGTCCCCGCAATTAGACAATCGCGGCGGTGCGAACGACCCGAAAAAGTGAAACCGGCCGACCGGACCAGCCAACAGCGCTCCCGGGGGGTTGCCCCGGCAAACCACACACATCAAGTCAAATGGAACAGACATCATGAACAAGATCGACATCGACCACTCCGCAACGGTGGATCTCGCCGCACTCAAATCGAAACAACAGGCGGCATGGTCGTCGGGCGACTACGCGGTCGTCGGCACCACGCTGCAAATCGTCGGCGAACAGCTCTGCGAATCCGTCGACCTGCGGCCGGGATCGAAAATCCTCGACGTGGCCGCCGGCAACGGCAATGCCACCCTCGCCGCCGCCCGCCGCTTCTGCGAGGTGACATCGACGGACTATGTCGACGCCCTGCTCGACAAGGGCCGGGCGCGCGCGAAAGCCGAGCATCTGGAGGTGACCTTCGCCCATGCGGACGCGGAATCGCTGCCCTTTGCCGACGGCACATTCGACTATGTGTTGTCCACCTTTGGCGTGATGTTCACACCGGACCACGAAAGGGCGGCTGCCGGGATGCTGCGCGTCTGCCGGTCCGGCGGTCGCATCGGCCTTGCCAACTGGACCCCGGAAGGCTTCGTTGGCCAGCTGTTCAAAACGCTCGGCAAGCACGTTCCACCCGCACCCGGCGCGCAGTCGCCTGCGCTGTGGGGCACGCGCGAACACATGAACACGCTGTTCGGGACGAAGGCCGACACGATCCGCGTGGTCGATCGCTCCTTCGCGTTCCGCTACCGCTCGGCCCGGCATTTCATCGACGTGTTCCGCGCCTATTACGGGCCGGTTCACAAGGCCTTCCTGGCGCTCGGCTCTGCAGAACAGGCCGCGCTCGACGCCGATTTGATGGCGCTGCTCGAGCAGTTCAACGAAGCGGTGGATGGAACCCTTCGCGTGCCATCCGCCTATATCGACGTGATTGTGACCAAGGCCTGACAAGCCGGCGGACGAAATTCCGGCGCCGGCCTCCTGCCGGCGCCGGACCTGGATTCCGGTCGATTCGGTGACGTCTTTCGCCCCCTCGCGCCTGCCGCAAAGACACTATATAGAGGGCCCGAAAACAAAGACGAAAACACCATGGACCGCACAGACCAGAGCGGCGACTGGGCCGACCGGCTCTCGCCCGACCTCGCGACACTCGAATCGATCGCGCTGACGGCCTATTCGCATCTGCCGCCGGAATTCCGAAGCCTGACGGGCGACGTACAGATCCTCATCGCCGATTTCCCGACCGAGGAGATCAGCGACGATTTGGGCCTTGAGACGCCCTTCGACCTGCTCGGCCTGTTCGAGGGCGTCGGCATCGCCGAACGCTGGAACCCCGGCACCGGCGAAGAGGCCAACCGCATCACGCTCTATCGCCGCGCCATTCTCGACTACTGGGCCGAGAACGAGGAATCGCTCGGCGACATCATTACGCATGTGCTGATCCACGAACTCGGACATCATTTCGGCCTGTCGGATTCCGACATGGAGCGCATCGAGGAAGCGGCGGAATGAGGGGAGCGGCCGGCCGAAAGCCGGCCAATCGACAACGATTTGTCGATTGGAGCGACGAGCGCCCGAAGCGATAGCGAAGGGCCACCCGCCGGCAAGGGCGAAGCCCGAAGCTTACGGTCGGGACAAAAACCCTTCCTCCGTCAGAAAGCTCAGCGCCGAGCCATTGATCTCGCGCAGCAATTTACGCCGCATCGCGTCCTCGTAGTCGGAAAAATCGCGGGCGATCTCGATAAAGGCGCCGGGGCCACGGATCACCTGTTCACGGTAATAGATGACCGGATCGGGATACTCACCCTCGATGACCAGACCGTTGACGGTGACGCCGCCGAAATCGAAGGCGTTATAGGCTTCCGCCGGCCCGAATCCCTCATTGGTGATGCCGTCGCCCGACATGTCGACCACTTCGCGCGCGCAGTTGAGCGGCGCACCGGAAAGCTGGGTGGCCGCGTGACCGAGCGCATAGCCGAGCGCCGTCGGGAAATCGTCGAAGCCGCGCCGGTGGCCGGCGATCACGCCCGCAAAGGCGAGCACATCCGCTTCAGTGGACAGATAGCTCCACGGCGCGACCTCGACCTGCTGGAAACGGCCGCTCCATTCGAAGGCCATGATCTGGATGCCGCCGGACCCGACGATCGCCTGGACGATCTCCGGATCGCGCAGCGCGCCGGCAAGCCCCTGCATCTGCAAGTCGAACTCGCGCTCGTCCACGCTGGACGACACGTCGAGCGCCAGGACCAGCGACAGGCCGCATCGCGGCTGGGCGTTGGCGGACGACAGGAAAATCGCCGGCAATAACGGGGCCAGCAGGACGGGGATGAGCGCCGCGGTCCTGATCGCCAGGACTCTACTGCTCGCCGAGCTTCATGGCGGGGTCGTATTCCTTGCCTTCGACGGTCTTTACCACCGCCTGCGCGCAGCGCAACGAGTGCGTTTCCAGATCGAAGGTGTAGGTCGGCGAACCGTGCAACGACCAGCCCTTGTTCAGCGCCGCGGTCACCTTGTGGCAGAAGGTGGAATCGTCCGGTCCCGTCAGCAGGCGATAGAGCTGCATGAATATCCTGTCCTCTCAACCGCCGCGTTGCAGCGCGACAAGCGCCAGCGTGCGGCGCGCTTCTTCCAGATGCAAGCGTTCGACCATGCGTCCGTCAAGACCGATGACGCCGGCATCGCGGTTTTCCGGCCGGTCGAAAGCCGCGACGATCGCCGCCGCGATCGCCTCGCGCTCCGCCGAGACGCCGAAGGCCGCATTCGCGCCCTCGATCTGCATCGGGTGGATCAGCGTCTTGCCGTCGAAGCCCATGGCGGCGGCCTGCGCGCATTCGGCGGCGAAACCCTCCTCGTCGCGAAACGCGTTGAAGACGGCGTCGATGATATCGAGGCCGAAGGCGCGCGCCGCGACGATCAATTCCATCATCAGCGGCATAAGCTCCGCTCGGCCTGGGCCCGGCAGGCGCAGATCCTTGGCAAGATCGTTGGCGCCAATGACCAGGCAATCGAGCCGCGAACCCGGCGTTTCGCCCCATTCGGCGATCTTTGCCGCGTTGAGGATCGCCTTCGGGGTCTCCATCATCGCCCAGAGCCGGATCGTGTCCGCGGCGTCCGTTTCAGCGAGCATGTCGGCGACATCGCCGATATCGCGCGGCACGTCCACCTTCGGTATCAGGAGCGCATCCGGCTTGCACGCGCGGGCTGCAAGGAAATCTTCGGGGCCGAATTCGCTCGAAAGTGCGTTGATACGGATAATGCGTTCGTGAGGGCTGTTGCGATACGCCTTGAAATGATCGCGCAGCCGCTCGCGCGCTTCGTCCTTGGCGGCGGGCGCGACCGCGTCCTCGAGATCGTAGATCACCGCGTCGCAGGCGAGCGTCTCCGATTTCGCAACCGCCTTTTCATTGGCGGCGGGCACATAGAGAACGGAGCGGCGCGGGCGCAGTGGACGGCTGTTCATGACCGTGTTTGACATCATTGCATGAACCCCCGCAAGTGGCGGGTGAAACGGAGGTTCGATGGCGAAGGAAAGCTGCGACATCGCGATCATCGGCGGCGCCCTGTCGGGCGCTGCGACGGCCTGGCATCTCGCCCGGCTCGGTTTCGACGGCCATATTGCGCTTTTCGAGCGCGACAAAGGCTTTTCCCGCGCTGCCACCGCCTTGTCGGCATCGGGAATCCGGCAACAATTCTCGCGGGCGGAAAACATTGCCCTGTCGATGCGAACGCTGGATTTTCTCCGCAACGCTTCGGAGCGTTTCGGCACCGAAACAGACATTGGCCTTCGCGAAAACGGTTATCTGCTGCTGGCGAGCGAGGCCGGACGTGAAACGCTTGCGGCCAATCATGCGATCCAGAAGCAATGCGGCGCGGATGTTGCGTTGCTCGACCCGGCAGGACTGAAGGAGCGTTTTTCCTGGCTGGAGACCGACGGCGTCGCCGCCGGTTCGCTCGGTCTTGCCAATGAGGGATGGTTCGACGCCATGGCCCTGCTGGCGGGTTTTCGGCGCGGCCTCAGGGAAGACGGCAGGGTCTCGATGCTTCAGGGCGAAGTTGTCGGAATCGATGCGGATAAGGGCATGGCCTCTGGCCTGCGCCTCGCAGACGGCACGCAATGGAATTGCGGCGCCATCGTCATCGCGGCCGGGCCGTCCTCCGGCGCGATCGCGCGCCTCGCTGGCGTCGATTTGCCGACCGAACCGCGCAAGCGCAGCGTCTTCTTCTTTCAAGCGATGGATCGCTTCGCCGACATGCCGCTCACCGTCGATCCCTCGGGTCTTTATGTCCGGCCGGAGGGCGACGGTTACATCACCGGGGTCTCGCCGGCTCCCGAAGAGGACGGCCCCGCCGATCCGGAGGATTTCGACCCGGACTGGCATCTTTTCGAGGAGCGCATCTGGCCATTGTTGGCCGCACGAATCCGGGCCTTCGAGGCGATCAAGCTGCAATCGGCCTGGGCCGGGCATTACGACTATAACCCCTTCGACCGCAACGCGCTGATTGGCCCCATGTCCGGTCTGGATCGGCTTTTTGCGATCACCGGCTTCTCCGGACATGGCGTGCAACAGGCGCCCGCGGCCGGCGAGGCGCTGGCCGAGTGGATCCTCTTCGGCGAATACCGCTCGACCGACTGCACCGCCTTTTCGCCCGACAGGGTTGCCGCCGGCGCGCCATTCGCCGAGCGCAACATCATCTGACGAGGGAAACGCTTCATTTTTCATGCGTGCTTTGCTATTGGCCGGCACACAGTTTCAAGAGAAAGCGGTCATAATGGACAAGTTCACCACGCTGACGGGCGTTGCCGCCCCCCTGAAGATCGTCAATGTCGATACCGACATGATCATCCCGAAGGACTACCTGAAGACGATCAAGCGTACCGGTCTCGGCACGGGCCTTTTCGCCGAAATGCGCTTCAACCAGGACGGCAGCGAGAACCCGGATTTCGTGCTGAACCAGCCGGCCTATCGTGACGCTAAGATCCTCGTCGCCGGCGACAATTTCGGTTGCGGTTCGTCGCACGAACACGCCCCTTGGGCGCTGCTCGACTTCGGCATTCGTTGCGTGATCTCCACCTCGTTCGCCGATATTTTCTACAACAACTGTTTCAAGAACGGCATCCTGCCGATCGTCGTCAGCCCGGAAGACCTCGACAAGCTGATGGACGACGCCGAGCGCGGCTCGAACGCGACGCTGACGATCGACCTCGAAGCGCAGGAAATCCGCGGCCCCGACGGCGGCACGGTCAAGTTCGACATCGATGCGTTCAAGAAGCACTGCCTGCTGAACGGTCTCGACGATATCGGCCTGACGCTCGCCAAATCGGCGAAGATCGATACCTACGAAGCCGGCCTCGCCGAAAACCGACCCTGGGCCTGACGGGCGCGTTCCCGAACACCATGGCTGGCCGGACGTCATCGACGCTCCGGCCGCTTTATTTGTGGCCCGCATCGCGAATAGGATAGGTTTGGCCGATCGTCCGGAAGAGGAGAATTTGGATGGTGAAACGCTTCGCTTGTGCGCTTCTTCTGGGTCTCGCCGGGGCTTCGCCGTCATATGCCCAGGCTGAGGACATTCCCTTCGCCGACGGCACGATCCGCATCGAGGAAAATGCCGACTACGAAAAGGTCATCACCTATGACGGGAACGAGATAGCCCGCGACTACATGGTTTTCTTCGATCGCATCGCCAATGTCAGCGGCACGGATGTAGCGCTGATTTCGGTCGGGCCGGGCGGCAATGCCTGTGGCGCCAACACGCTGATGGTCTGGAAAGACGACAATGGCGACCTGCAGACCGACAAGCTGTCCGGCGATTGCGGATGGCCGGCGCCCGCCGTTTCAGACTATCGGATCGTCTTCGTTCCATGGGTCGGTCCGGGAGAGGAACTTCCGGTCAAAAGCTGGACGCCGGAAGACGGCTTCTCGACGGCAGGAACATTGCGTTTCGCCCCGGAGCCGGAGACGGTCTGGGCCGATCTTGCCGCAGATCCCGCCGTTCATCCGCTGGACTATTTCTCCAACGAGGCTTTCCTCGCCCAGGCGACCGCCGCGCTCGGCGACGAACTGGAGGAATATGCGACCGGTCTGCGCGTCGCGTCGGAGATGGAGGAGATTGGCGACGGACTTTTTTCCGGCACGGGCTGCGTTCCGCACAATTGCGGCGGCGCCGACTCTCTGCTCGTCGTCGACTTCAATCAGAAGGCCGCGTGGTTCGCCCAGATGCGCGGAACAGAGGTCGTTCACTGGCCCGATCTTGCCGCCTGGCCGCCCGCTGCACGCGACGCTGCCAAACGTCTTGGCGAGTTCTGAACACCAGGCGGCGGACCACCGCGAGATTGACATCATGATTTTCTTTGTCGCAAAAGAGACGCAAGCCATTCAGGCCGCATTTGCCACCGCGTGACGAGAGCTGCTCAATGACAACTTCGGTACTCGACAAGACGGTCGAAATCATTTCGGAAAAGACCGGCATTGATCCCGAGAAAATCAAACCCGAGACCGAGCTCGCCTCTATCGAGATCGAATCGCTCGACCTCGCGGAAATCATCTTCGACCTCGAGGATGAATTCGATGTCGAGATCGAGATGAACACGGCGACAGCCTGGGACAATCTCAAGACCATTCAGGATATCGCGGATTCCGTAACGGCGCTGATAGCCAAGGATAAATAGATGTCGTTACCGCGCGTGGTGGTCACCGGCGTGGGCGGCCTCTCCTGCCTTGGCAAGAATGCCGCCGAAAACTGGGACTCGATGCGCCGCGGCGTGTGTGGCATCGGGCCGCTCGATGTTCCCGGCTTGCCGGATGTGAAGACTTCGGTCGCCGGACAGATCGCGGAAATTCCGGAGCACAATTTCGAGAAGCGGGCCCTGGTGTCGATGAGCCGATTCGGCCTGCTCGCCGCCATAACCGCGGGCGAGGCCCTCGCCCAGGCCGGACTGGACAAGGTCGACGACCGTCCCCCAATGCGACTAGGCACGGTCATCGGCGTCGGCATCTATGGAAACGACGCTGTCGAACAGGGTTATGACGCCCTGCATTTTTCGGCAAAGAAACGCCCAGAAATCTTTTCCGTGCCAAAGGCGATGCCGTCCTCGGCGGCCGTGCACGTAAGCATGATCCACAAGCTCACGGGACCGGTCTTCGGCGTCACGTCGGCCTGTGCATCGGGCAATCACGCGATTGCCAGTGCGCTCGACCTGCTGCGGCTCGGACGCGCGGACGCGATCGTCGCCGGCGGCAGCGATGCACCTTTGAGCTTTGGCGTCATCAGGGCTTGGGAGGTCATGCGTATTCTCGCAAAAAGCGCCTGCCGGCCCTTCTCGGCGGACAGGGATGGCCTCATTCTTGGCGAAGGTTCCGGCGCTGTTGTGCTCGAAACGCTGGAAAGCGCTGAACGACGTGGCGCGACGATCCTCGCCGAACTTGTCGGCGCCGGGATGTCGGGCGACGCCAGCGACATTGTCGCCCCGACCGTCGAGGGACCGGCCTCCGCCATGCGAAACTGCCTTGCGGATGCGGGGCTGGACCTTTCCGAAGTCGATTACATCAATGCGCATGGCACCGCGACGATGGGCAATGACAAGACGGAAACCAAAGCAATCCGGGAGGTCTTCGGCGCACATGCCGACAAGCTCTCGGTCTCGTCAACAAAATCGATGCACGCCCATTGTCTCGGCGCGTCGAGCGCCATCGAGGCGCTGGCCTGCATTCATGCCATCCGCGATGGCATTGTGCCGCCGACCGTGAGTTACAACGAGCCGGACCCGGAATGCGATCTCGATGTCACGCCGAATGTTGCGCGCGAACGCCCCATTTCGGTAGCGATGTCGAACGCTTTCGCCTTTGGCGGCTCGAACGCCGTGGTCGCCTTCAAGGCTTTCTGATCAGGCGCCTTCGCCAATCAGGATGCGCGGACAGGAGACAGGCTCTTGCGCCGCCAGGCGCGGACCGGCGATGTGATCGCGAATCGCCGCATGGATTTCCCCGCTCTTGAGAATTCGCCGATGACCGAGCCCGCTGGTCGTGAACAACTCGACATGGTTGCCCGCCCGGGCCATGCGCAGCGCATCGGCATAAAGCACGTCGCGGTCATCCATGTCATGCAGGACAAGGACCGGCCGTTCGTAGCTCTTCAACTGCTCCGACGCGATCATCAGGTCAAGCGATTGGCCAAGCAGCGTCAGCACCTTGCGCTCTAATGCCGCTTGTGCCGGAGCGGGCAGACCGACCATACGCCCGAAGCCTCGGAAGAGGGCAGGCAATGAGTTGGGGGCGGCTATGAGAACGAGGCTTTGCGGGCGGCGCGCCGGAACGCACATTGCCGTGCCGAGAGCCGCATTGAGCGCCACCGCCCCGCCGAAGGAATGACCGACAAAGGCGTCGAACGGTCCGTGATGCCGCCATGCGGCGTCCACCGCCTCGATCCCCCTGCCCAGATGCAGGTAACGGCCCGACGAAGCGCCATGACCCGGAAGATCAAGCAGGACGACATCGATACCGGCATCGTTCAACGCCTTGGCCAGCGCGAGCATGTGGCGCGATTGCGAATTCCAGCCATGCACCAGAAGTGCTTTCCGGCCGGCCGGCGCGTCTGACGGCAGCGACCACGTCGCCACAAGGCCACTGGCGGTTTGCAAGGTATCCGGCCGCATATGATCCGGCATGCCGTGGTTCGGCTTGGAATGTCGCGGCCGGGGAATGCGAGGGAAGACCCGAAACGCCATGTCGGCTGTTGTTTTCGGCCAACGCATTCCGGCGCGGGCGATCGCCCCCTTTGCAATTTGCTGTCCTGCATGCATCATCGGCGCAGACCTCTTATGTTCAATCTTGAACAGAATAGTACAAACATGAACAAAACTCAACATAGCTCTTCAGACACCGCCATGTGGAGCAATCCCCGATTCCGAAACTGGGTCGCCGTTGCACGCGCCTGCCATCTGGTTCAGCAGGAACTGGCGCGGCAATTGAAACCGCTCGATCTGAAAACCCCGCATCTCGACATCATGGTGAACCTCGTCCGCCATCCCGGAATGAGTCAGCAGGATCTGGCGAACAAACTGTTCGTCGGACGCTCCAACATGACGATGCTGCTGCCGCAGATGGAAAAGCGCGGACTGGTGGAACGCCGCCCGGATCCTGAAGACAAGCGCGCCTTGCGGCTTTTCCTGACGGAGGAGGGCAGGGCGCTCGCTGAAAAAGCAATCGCCGTGCAGTCTGCCATCGTCGACGACATCATGTCGCTTTCCACGCCGGAGGAATGCGAGCAGGTCGGCGATTCCATGCGCCGTATCGTCGGCCATCTCGTGGACCGTCACAGCGGCGACGCCGACTTGACCGAGGCCGCGCAATGAGCGGCCGGCGCCTGATCTCGACCGGCTCGCCCTTCGAGGAAACCGCCGGATATTCGCGCGCGCTCGTCCAGGGTGACTGGTGCTTCGTCTCTGGAACAACCGGTTACGACTATGCGACGATGACCATGCCGGACGACGTCGCAACGCAGACAGAAAACGCGCTGGCCACAATCGATGCGGCGCTTCTCGAAGCCGGTTTCAAGCGGGGCGATATCGTGCGTGCGCAATATACCGTTACAGAGGCCGCCTTCGCCGATATCGCCTTTCCGGTCCTTGGCCGCTACTTCGCCGGCATCCGGCCTGCCGCGACCATGGTCGTCGCCGGTCTCATCCGACCGGAGATGAAGATCGAGATCGAAGTCACGGCCTTCCGCGGCTGATCGGGCGTTCCTGCGCCACGGCACAGTTGAATTCATCGCGCGCTAGCTCTATGCCCACTCGCGACGATGATAACTGACGGGTATCCTTTCCATGACCACGCGTTCCCTTTTCCTGCTTCCCGGCGACGGCATCGGCCCGGAAGCGATGGCCGAAGTCCGCAAGCTGATCGGCCACATGAATGAGCACGAGAACGCTGGTTTCGTAACCGACGAGGGCCTTGTCGGCGGATCGGCCTATGACGCCCACGGGCAGGCGATCTCGGAAGAGGACATGGAAAAGGCGATGGCCGCCGACGCGGTCCTGTTCGGCGCCGTCGGCGGACCGAAATGGGATGGCGTACCCTACGACGTACGCCCCGAAGCAGGATTGCTGCGGCTTCGCAAGGACATGTCGCTCTTCGCCAATCTGAGACCGGCCATCTGCTACAAGGCGCTCGCGGCCTCTTCTTCGCTGAAGCCGGAAGTCGTCGAGGGCCTCGACATCCTGATCGTGCGCGAGCTGACCGGTGGCGTCTATTTCGGCGAGCCGAAGGAGATCATCGACCTCGGCAACGGCCAGAAGCGCGGTATCGATACGCAGGTCTATGACACATTCGAGATCGAGCGCATTTCCGGCGTCGCCTTTGAGTTGGCGCGCACCCGCTCCAACAAGGTCTGCTCGATGGAAAAGCACAACGTCATGAAGTCGGGCGTGTTGTGGAAGGAAGTCGTCGCCGACACCCACAAGGCGAAATACGAGGATGTGGAGCTGACCCACATGCTCGCCGATGCCGGCGGCATGCAACTGGTGCGCTGGCCGAAGCAGTTCGACGTGATCGTTACCGACAATCTCTTTGGCGACATGCTGTCCGCCGTCGCCGCCATGCTGACGGGCTCGCTCGGCATGCTGCCTTCCGCATCGCTCGGCGCCCCGGACGCGCTGACAGGCAAGCGCAAGGCGCTTTATGAGCCGGTTCACGGCTCCGCGCCGGACATAGCCGGTCAGGGCATCGCCAATCCGATCGCCATGATCGCATCCTTCGCGATGTGCCTGCGCTACTCCTTCAACATGGTTTCCGAAGCAGACCGACTGGAGAAGGCGATTTCCGACGTGCTGGATTCCGGCCTGCGTACCGGCGACATCATGTCGGACGGCTGCACGCAGGTCTCGACCACTGAAATGGGCGACGCTGTACTCAAGGCCTATGCCGGCGCCTGAGGCGAGCGGACGGTAGGCGACTTTCGCTATTTTGCGAGCTTCTCCCGGGGGACAGCGTCTCTCCGGGAGAGGAAATGCCGATGATTCGGCGGCACCATCTCGAACCTGTTCTCGACGCCCAGCTCACCGGCGGCATGCAAGGTCCAGGCCGGGTTATAGAGCATCTCGCGACCGATCGCGATCAGGTCGGCATCCCCGGCCTGCAGGATTTCCTCCGCGTGCCGGGCCTCGCGAATGAGCCCGACCGCAACTGTCGGCAAACCGGTTTTCTCCCTGATTTCACGCGCATAGGGGACCTGATACCCCGGCCGGCTCTCGTCTTCGAACGCGGTCAGGTTTTTCGGCGCGATGCCGCCTGACGAACAGTCGATCACGTCGACGCCCAACTGGCCCGCCATGCGCGCGAATTCGACGGATTGATCGAGTGTCCACCCTGCCTCGTCGCGCGCCGAGATACGCATGAAGAGCGGCTTTTCCTCCGGCCATACGGACCGCACCGCCTCGATCACCTCGCGACCGAAGCGCATCCGCGCCGTCAGGTTGCCGCCATATGCATCCGTCCGCCTGTTTGCCGCTTCCGACAGGAACTGGTGAATGAGATAACCGTGCGCGGCGTGGATCTCCAGGGCATCGAACCCGGCTCGATCCGCGCGCCGGGCGCTGGCCGACCATGCGGAGATTACGTCGTCTATATCGGCAGTCGTCATTTCACGCGGCACCGGCCAGCCTTCCCGGTAAGGCACCGGGCTCGGCCCCATCACGTCCCAGTGTTCGCCGCCGTCGACGAGGGGCTGCGAGCGGTCCAGCGGCCCCCAGCCCTCCCAAGGCTTGAGCGTGCCGGCCTTCCGCCCGGCGTGGTTGATCTGCACCGCGAGCTTCGCGCCAAAGGGCTTCAAGAAAGTGACAAGTTGCGCCATGGCCGCTTCTTGTGCATCGTTCCAAAGGCCGGTGTCGCCAACCGTCCCCATCCCGCGCCTCTCGACCTTGGTCGCCTCGACACAGATCAGGCCGGCACCGCTGATGGCGAAACGGTGCAGATGGGCGAAGTGCCAATCGTTCACGACGCCGTTGATCGCCGCATACTGCGCCATTGGCGAAACCACGACACGATTTCGCAACTCCATGGACTTGATGGTAATCGGTGAAAACAGCAGCGGCGTCATGACAATCCTCCCCATGGACCCGTATATGGCCGGATCTGCAGGAGACTGTCCAACAGGTTTGAATATCTGGCGTCCTGGTGCGGGAAACGTGCCTACGCCCGCTGCCCGGACGCATGACATGCGTGGAAGCGCCCGGCAGTATGCCGGGCGCTATCGTGCTGCCTATTGCCAGGTTGTGAAGCCGATAGACAAAGTCTTCGGCGAGCCACCGGAAATGGCATTGACGCGGAATTGCGAGATGCGGCCCTCATTTGTGCGCACGCACACATAGGACCCGACGGGAATGTCACGCAGGGAGACACGATCCGTCGTGAACCGCGCCGCGGCACATCCCGCCGCGCCTCTGTTCGAACGATTACCGACGCCGATCCTCGCGCCGTTGCGCGGCACGAGGTAGAGCAGCGAAGCTGTCTCCGCCTGGAACCAGAAATCGGCGCCCGCCTGGGTGACGCCGCCGCGGTCCAGATCGAACATGTAAGTCTGCGGAATATCGAGGCCTCCCGTTGCCGCTGTGCGAGGAGCAGCACCGCCGGATGCCTGGCACTGGAAACCACCGGGAATGGCGCGGCAGGCCTGTCCGGCAGGCGCTTCGCGCTGCACGCTTCCGGATGTACCATAGATGCAGAGAAGCGCCGGCTTGCCGCCGATATTCTGCACCTTGGTTTCCGACAGGCGGTTGACCATCGGCGTCGTCCACCAGCCGCTGGGCAGGTTGTCGGTTATGGTACGGCGCGCCTGATCAAGCGGGCAGCGGATCGTATCGGCTTTGGCGACGCCGACGCCGGCGGTCAGCATGACGGCAATCGCCGCGATTTTGAATAAGAAGCGCATCTTGTCTCTCCTGGTTACGCCGGATTCGGCGGATCGAGGCGAGGCTATCAGGCGCACCTCGCGCCATGATGTTGACTTTCGCACAGTCCTGGATCAAAAGGCGGCCACCATGAGCACCACGACGTCGAAAACCACGAAGACGATGTAACCGCTCCGCCCCACACTCTCCCGGGGGCGGGATGAGTGGTGCTTGCCAAGCGAAGGGGAGAGAGGAGCAGGAAGAAGGCCATGGGCTTCACTATCGCCATCGCAGGCGCAACCGGCAATGTCGGTCGCGAAATGCTGGAAATTCTCGCAGAGCGCGGTTTCCCGGCCGACACAGTCGTGCCGCTCGCCTCGCGCCGGTCCATCGGGCAGGAAGTGACCTATGGCGACAAAACGCTCAAGGTTCAGGCGCTCGAGAATTACGATTTCTCCGACTGCGACATCTGCCTGATGTCGGCCGGCGGAAACGTCTCGAAGGAATGGTCGCCGAAGATCGCCGCCAAGGGCTGCGTCGTGATCGACAATTCCTCGGCCTGGCGCTACGACAGCGACGTTCCGCTGATCGTGCCGGAAGTCAATGCCGACGCGGTCGAAGGCTTCACCAAGCGCAACATCATCGCCAATCCGAACTGCTCGACCGCCCAGCTCGTTGTCGCGCTGAAGCCGCTGCATGACGCGGCGACCATCAAGCGTATCGTCGTGTCGACCTACCAGTCCGTCTCCGGCGCCGGTAAGGAAGGCATGGACGAGCTGTTCTCGCAGACCCGCGCCGTCTTCGTCTCCGACCCGATCGAGAACAAGAAGTTCACCAAGCGCATCGCCTTCAACGTCATTCCCCATATCGATGTCTTCATGGAGGACGGCTACACGAAGGAGGAATGGAAGGTGCTGGCCGAAACCAAGAAAATGCTCGACCCGAAGATCAAGGTCACCTGCACGGCCGTGCGCGTACCCGTCTTCATCGGCCATTCCGAAGCGGTCAATATCGAGTTCGAAAAGCCGATCACCGCAGACGAGGCGCGCGATATACTGCGCGAGGCGCCGGGCTGCCTTGTCATCGACAAGCATGAGGACGGCGGCTACGCCACGCCTTATGAATCGGCAGGCGAGGACGCACCCTATATCAGCCGCATTCGCGAGGACGCGACTGTCGAGAATGGCCTCAACATCTGGGTCGTCTCCGACAATCTGCGCAAGGGCGCCGCGCTGAACACGGTCCAGATCGCGGAACTGCTGGTCAACCGGCACCTGATCGAGCCGAAGAAGAAGGCCGCCTGATCGGCCTGGTTGAAATGATCGGGCCGGGAGAAACACCTCCCGGCCCTTATTTTTGCTCGTGCCCGCGACAAATTGTGCATCGCGGTCGCGCGCTCTGGATCATTATGTTGATATCAATATAATCAACCCATGTCGGGCCAGAGCAAATTCCCTTATGTCTCAACGCTGGAAGTGCGCGACACATGCCTGTGTCTGCATCTTCAGCGGACTGCGCGCACCGTCGCGCGGCGCTTTGACGAAGCGTTCCGTCCGCTCGGCCTGACGAACGGACAATACTCTCTCCTGATGTCGCTGAACCGACCGGAAGCGCCGAGAATGGGCGATGTCGCCGAGTTGCTGGCGCTCGACCGGACGACGCTGACGGCCAATCTGAAACCGCTCGAACGGCGCGGTTTGATCTCGATTGAGCCAGACCCGTCGGACAAGCGCAGCCGCCGGCTGAAGCTGACGGAAAAGGGCGAGGAAATGCTCCTCGCGGCCTACCCGATCTGGAAGAAAACTCATGCGGAACTCGATAAGCTCATCGACGATCCGCAACGCTTGCGCGACGAGCTCGTCCGCCTGGCCTGACATCGCGGCAATAAAAAAGGCCGGCGAGATCATCGCCGGCCCGTATTTGCAAGCCTTTTGCCCTATTCGGCGGCTTTCGGGAATTCGCGGACATTCTCGTAGGATTTCTGCTCCTCCGAAGTGTCATCGCTATCGCCAGGCTGCTCCGCCACCGCCTTCTTCTTGCGTCGTAGAAGCTTTGAAAGCAGGCTGCGGTCGTCGGCGATCCAGGCATTGTCGCGGGTGAACACCATCAGCGCGGCCGGCGTCACGACCAGCGTCAACACGGTCGAGAAGGCCAGGCCAAAGACGATGGCGCTCGACAGGGCGATCCACCACTGCGTCGACGGCGCCCCGATCGTGGTCTCGTGGGCGATGATCGCCAGATTGACGCCGAAGGCGATCGGAAGAACGCCGAGAATGGCGGTGACGGCCGTCAACATGACCGGTCGCACGCGCTCCCGGCATGTTTCGAGCACGGCTTCCAGCTTGTCCCAGCCTTCCGAGCGAAGATGCACATAGGTGTCGATGAGGACGATATTGTTGTTCACGACCACGCCCGCGAGCGCGATCGTTCCCACCGCAGTCATCACGATCACGAAGGGCTGTTGCATCACCAACAGGCCCAGCAACACGCCGACCGTCGACATCACCACCGCGGACAACACCAGGAACACGTAAGTGAACCGGTTGAACTGCGCCAACAGCAAGGCGAAGATCAGGAAGATCGCCACGCCGAAGGCCTTGCCCAGGAAGGCAGCCGCTTCGGCGCTGTCCTCGTTCGAACCGGCCAGCTTCCAATTGACATTGTCGGGCAGGTCCATCCCCTCGAGCGCAGTTTTTACCTGCGCCTGAACTGCCGCGTCCTGCACACCCTCGACAAGGTTGGCGGAAACGGTGATCGTGCGCGTGCCATCGATACGCTTCAGGATGCCAAGACTGCGGGCCGGCTCGCGCGTCACGAAGTTCGACAGTGGCACCGCGCCCTGCGGCGTCTGAATGCGCAACTGATCGAGCATCGACAGGGTGCGCCGATCTTCCGGAAGACGCAGCCGGATGTCGACCGCGTCGTCCGTGCCCGCCGGACGATAGTCCGACAGTTTGAGACCCGTGGTGACAAGCTGCACGACTGTACCGACCGAATTCGGGCCGATGCCGTATTTCGCGGCTTCGGTGCGGTCGACCTTCAGCTCCCAGTCAATCGAGGGCGGCGGCAAGCCATCCGACAGATCGATCATCTCGGACTGCGAACGCATATAGTTGGCGACCGTGCGCGCGGCATCGTCGAGACCTGCCGGATCTTCGGCGGAGAGCTCCACCTGGATCGGCTTGCCCTGCGGCGGACCTGCGTCCGGAACCGAAACCTCCGCCTCGATGCCCGGCATGTTGCGCAGCGCGCCGCGCAGATCCGTCAGGATGTCGCTCGCGGCCTTGCGCTCGCGCCAGTCGACGAACTCGTACTGGATAGTGCCGATCACGTCCTCGTCGCTCGAGCCGCCGAATCCGCCGCCACCGCCGGTGGAGGCGCCGACGCGGGTGTACACGGTTTCGATGCCCGGCCATCCCAGAATGCGCTGTTCGACTGAGCGCACAGCTGTGTCCTGTTCCTCGAGCGACAGGTTGCCCCGCGCATGAACATAGACGAGACCGTAGTCCGGCTCGACGGAGGGGAAGAATTCCGTGCCGTTGTTGTACTTGCCGTAGAGTACGACGATGACAACCATCAGCGCGCTGACGAGCCCAAGCGTCGGCAGCGGATGCCGAACCGCCCGCTTGACCACCGCCATGTACATTCCGTCGGGCGACCGCTCCTCGACCGTCGCCTTGCCGAAAATCGAGCCAAGCGTTGGCGCGAAGAACAGCGCATAGAGGATCGATGCAGACAGCGTGCAGATCAGCGTCAGCGGCAGATAGCCCATGAACTCGCCGACGATGCCCGGCCAGAACAGCAGCGGCGAGAACGCCGCGATGCGGGTCGCCGTTGCGACCACAACGGGCCCGAACATACGCCGCGCGGCCTCTGCGAAAGCGGGGCCCGACGGCATGCCTTCGGTCATGCGCCGCTCGGCATATTCGGTCACGATGATCGCGTCGTCGACCAGCATGCCGACCGCGAGAATGAGACTGAACAGCACGACGATATTGACCGTGAAACCCGCCACCGACAGCGCCAGGATGCCCATCAGGAACGATGTCGGAATCGCAAGTCCGATCAGGATCGAAGACCGGATACCAAGGAAATACAGGATGACGATAAAGACCAGGATAACCGCGGTCAGCACCGAGTTCTGCAGATCATCCAGCAGATTGCGGATATCCGTCGACTTGTCCTGGCTGAAGCTGATCTCCACGCCGGCCGGAAGCTGCGACTTGAAGCCGGTCGCCACCTCCTTCACGCTGTCGATCGTCTCGATCAGGTTGGACCCGGCGCGTTTGGAAACTTCAATTGCGATCGCCGGCTTGCCGTTCAGCCGCGCGACGGAGGTCTCGTCCTCGAAAGTCGAGCGGATCGTCGCGAGATCGCGTGCGCGCACCACGGCATTGCCGCTGGCCGCAATCGGCAGATTGGCAATGTCCTCGACGGTTTCGATGAGAGCAGGCACCTTGACGGCGTATTTGCCTTCCTCGCCCTGCAGCGTACCCGCGGCGACGAGCTGGTTGTTGCCGCGCACCGCCGCGATCAGCTGGTCGAGCTGAAGATTGTAGGAGGACAGCTTCACCGGATCGATGATGACTTCCACCATCTCGTCGCGCGAACCCTGCAGGTTCGCTTCGAGCACGCCGCCAACTTCCTCGATCTGGTCGCGCAGCTCCTTGGCCGCGCGCGTCATTACGCGCTCCGGCGCGTCGCCGGACAAGGTGACGACCAGGATCGGGAATTCCGAGATGTTGACCTCGTTAACCGACGGTTCGTCGGTGCCCTCCGGAAACTCCTGCTTTGCGTCGTCTACCTTCGACCGCACATCCTGAAGCGCGGTCGACATGTCGGCGGAGGGCTCGAACTGGATGACGACGTTACCGCCGCCCTGGTAGGAATTCGACGTGAAGGTGTCGATGCCCTTGATGTTCTTGATCCGCGTCTCCACCGGACGCACGAGCAGACGCTCGGCGTCTTCCGGCGAGATGCCCTGCAAATGGAGGCTCACATAGACGACACCGACCTGAACGTCGGGTTCGGCCTCCTTGGGGATGCTGATGTAGGCGAGCGCGCCGGCGATGAGAAAGAACACGAGCGCGGTGATCGTCAACCGCGCGTTCTTCACCGCAACTTCTAGGAAACTCATCATGTTCAGATTGCTCCCGCGGCCGCTTCCTCGACCAGTTTCCGGATAGTTTCGCTGTCAGCTTCGACTGGATGAACCTTGACGCCGTCACCAACAAAATTCTGGCCCGCCACGATCACGCGCGCACCTTTCGGGATGCCGCCGAGGATCAGAGCGCCGGTGGAATCGTCCACAATGTCGATCGGGTGGAATTCCACCTCGTCATTGTCGTTGACGGTTCGCACTCCGAGTTCGCCATTGTCGTTGAGGGCGACGACCGAACGCGGCACCGGCGTCGACAGAACCGGTTCGCCGCGCAGGATGACTTCCGTCGTCATGCCGGCGGGAATGGCGAGATCCGGATTCGGGACCTCAACTTCGACAGTGTAGGTACGCGTCGCCGCCTGAGCAGACCGGCTTATATAGCGGATCGTGCCGGTTACCGTCTCGCCGCTGACCAGCCGCAGATCGGCATCTTCGCCGACTTTCGCCACACCCAGATCGCTCTCGTTGACCTCGCCGACGCCGATGATCGGATCAAGCGCGATAAGCAGGGCCACCGGCGCATTGGCGCCGACGGAAGCGCCTTTCTCGATGCTCAGCTCGTCGATCACCCCGTCATATGGCGCGATCACGTCGAGCTTGTCGATCTCGGCCTGCGCCGCCTCGACCTGGCTTTCGGCGGCCCGAAGCGCCGACATGACGGAATCGCCCTGAAGCTTCGGCAGAGTGCCTTTCTTGACCAGCGCGTTCGTCGCATCGGCCTGGGCCTGCGCCTGCTCGAGCGCCTGCTGCGCCGAACGCAACGCGGCGTCGCGCCCCTCGGGTGCGATCTTCGCAATCACGTCGCCTTCGTTGACCCGGTCACCCTGCTCAACCAGTAATTCCCCGATGATGCCCCCGGCGCGCGCCGTGACGGTCGTCTGCTTGTCCGCCTGGGTGACCCCGGAAATTTTGATCGAACGGGCATGCATGATCTGCGGAATCACAGCGACGCCCACGGTTTGAAGCGACTTGGCTTCGTCGCCTGAAGGAGCGGACGCGGTTTCGGCAGCAGGTGCCTCCGATGTGGAGTCCGCGGCGCTTCCGACGGACGCAAACTCGCCCGTGGCGATCCAGGCGGCCGAACCCAGTAAAACAAGAATGGCCAGATAGCGATTAGCTTTCATCTTAGTCTCTTAAAAAGTCTGGAACGGCACGCGGCGCAAACGGGAGTTAAGTGGCCGCAATACGTTCCTATTCAATATTTCCGACCGAATTACTGGTCGTTTTCGAACATTTACGAAATCGATTGTTGTTGGAATGCCACATCAAGCGATGCAGAACGCAAACGACAACCGATCAGGCGAATTCGACCTCCCCGGAAAGAGGCAGGCTGCGAATGCGTTTTCCGGTCAATGACCGGACCGCGTTGGCAAGGGCGGGCGCGGCCGGCGGCGTGCCGATTTCTCCAACACCGCCAAGTGCTTGTGAATTTTCCAGGATCTCGATCTCGAATTTGGGACACCGGTCGATACGCATGGCATCGAAGTCGTAAAAATTCTGCTGATCCACCTTGCCGCCGCTGAAGGTAATTTGCTGGCCGATCGCGGCGGAGAGTCCGAACACGATGCCGGATTCGATCTGCGCACGGACAATACCCGGATCGAGCGCGCGGCCGACATCGGCCACGGCCCAGACTTTTTCGACGACAAGTCCGTCTTGCGTCTCCGCAACCTGGACGACTTCTCCGACCCAGGAGCCGAAGCTCATCGTGAAGGCGACGCCCTTCGCCTTGCCGCTGCGCAGCGGCCGGTCCCAGTTGGAGATGTCGCGCAACTTCTCCATCACCGCCACCGCAAGCGGATAATCGGCCATCAGTTGCAGCCGCAGATCGATTGGATCGCGCCCCGCCCGTTCGGCGATCTCGTCCATGAAGCACTCATGGAAGAAGCCATTGTACGAATATCCCACGGAGCGCCAGAAGCCGACCGGTATCGGCATGTTGATCTCGATGCCGGCAACGCGATAGTTCGGGATCGCATAGGGCTGGTCGAAGGCGCCTTCGGTCAGCAATCGTTCCGGCCCGAAGATCGGCACCGAAGGGAATATCCGCTTGCCGATGCTTTTCAGGATCGAGGGCGTCGCGATGCGCATATCGACCGCATCCGGCATGCCGTTGACATCCATGCGGACGCGGAACCGCCCGGCCGCCGCGGGCCGGTAGACGTCATGCGCCATGTCCTCTTCGCGCGTCCAGGTCACCTTGACGGGCCGCCCGCCGGCTTCCCTGGCGAGTTCGGCTGCGTAAAGTGCAAAATCCGCCTCCGCCCGGCGGCGGAAGCCTCCGCCGAGATAGGTCGAATGGATCGTCACCGCGTCGCTGTCGATCCCGATGGCATCGGCGAGGATCGTCTGGATCAGCGTCGGCGCCTGGGTCGGCGCCCAAACGGTCAGCCTGCCATTGGCGAATTGTGCGGTGGCGTTCATCGGCTCCATGGTGGCGTGGGCGAGGAACGGCACTTCGTAATCTGCCTCGAAGATCGAATCCGGCGGCGCGTCGCCGAATGCGAAATCCACATCGCCATCGTCGCGCCACGCCGAACCCTTCCACGGGCCTTCGATCGTGTCGCGGAAGACCCGCATGATCGATTCTGTGTTCGAAGGGTAGGGAGCATCGCCCCATTCGACCTCGATCGCCTCAGCCGCCTGGAAAGCCGCCCACGTGTTTTCGGCGATGACGCCGAAGCCCGAACCAAGCTGCGTTTCCAGCCGGACGATCTTCACGACCCCCGGCACGGCTTCCGCGAATGAAGTGCTCACGGTCTCAATGCCGCCGCCAAGCTTCGGATTCATCAGGACTGTGCCATAGAGCATGTCCGGCAAATCCACATCGATACCGAACTCCGCCGCGCCCGTGACCTTGTCGACCAGATCGACGCGCTGCTGCGTTTTTCCGAGCAGGGTCCAGTCGGCCGGGTCCTTCAAAACGATCTCGTCTGGAACGGGCAGGGCCGCTGCTTCGGCAGCAATCGACGCGATACCCACACGCCGCCCGCTCGGTGCGACGATTTCGGCGCCATCGAACTGAAGCTTCGAGGCAGGCGTAGCCAGCCGCTCCTGGGCTGCGGCGAACAGCAGTGTTCGCGCGACCGCTCCCGCCTGCCGCATTTTATCATAGGCATCGCGTACCGACGTAGACGAGCCGGTAATCTGCATTCCGGCGAGCGGTCCGAACGCACGCGTTGCTTTCCGCGCCGTCTCGGCCATCAGGGAAGTGTCGAGTTCGGAAAACGGACCGCCCTGTTCAAGCACCGCCAGATTGTAATAGGCAGGCGATGTGGGTCCTTGGTCGACCGCTACCGCGGACAAGGGCACGCCGAGTTCCTCGGCGACCAGCGCTGCGAGCGTGGTGTGTACGCCCTGACCCATTTCGGCGCGCGGCGCGATGATTGTTATGGCTCCGTCCGCACCGATCTTCACATAAGGATTGAAGGTTTCTTCGCCCGGAGCGAGGTCAGCCTCGAGCGGATTTGGCCACGGCCGGCTGGCCGCATAATAGCCGACAGCGAGCCCGCCTGCGACGAGGCCGGTCCCGATCAAGAATGTACGACGGAGGATCTTGCCCATAGCCCTACGTCTCGCTGGCAGCCTGATCTTCGACAGGCAATGGCATTGTCGTGGCGGCGCGCTTTATCGCCGCGCGGATGCGTGAATAGGTACCGCACCGGCACAGATTGCCGGACATTGCGGTGTCGATATCGGCATCGCTCGGTTGCGGATTTTCCTCAAGCAAAGCCACGGCGGCCATGATCTGCCCGGACTGGCAGTAGCCGCATTGCGGCACCTGTTCGTCTATCCAGGCCTGCTGAACGGGATGGAACACGCCATCCTTCGCCAGACCCTCGATCGTACGGACTTCGCCTTCGACGTCGCCGACGGCGGTCACGCAGGAAAAGGTCGCCACGCCGTCGATAATGACCATGCATGCGCCGCAACTCGCCACGCCGCAACCGAACTTCGTGCCCTTCAGACCCGCGGCATCCCGCAGGGCCCACAGAAGCGGCATAGCCGGATCGACGTCGAGATCGATCGTGTCACCATTGATAGTGAGTTGCATGGCGGTTCCGTGTTCATGAAGGGAGCACAGCGCCGGTTTCCACCGGATATCCGTCCTGACAAATTGACAAAATAACGAAAAATGTCATATCGTCAAGACATGATGTTCCAAACCACTCCGGACAAGCGCGGCACGATCATTGCCGCGGCCTTCGATGTCTTCATCAATTATGGATTCCGGAAAACATCTATGGACGACATCGCGCGCGCGGCGGGCATGTCTCGTCCGGCGCTCTATCAGGTTTTCCGGAACAAGACCGAGATTTTCCGTGCCGCATCGATGGGGCTGCTTGAGGTTCTCGGCCATACGGCGCGCAAAGCCTTCGACAGTGACAAGCCGTTCGAGGAAAGGTTGTACGATTCGATCGACCAGTCGATCCTGGCCGTTCATCGCAAAATCGACGCGACACCGCATGGCGCCGAGCTCATGGGCGTGAACGAGGAGATTGCCAGCGACATCGAGGCGCAATGGTGCGATCAGATGGTCGAGGCGATTGCCGCAGGCATTTCGGATGCGGCGCAAAGAGGCGAGATCGCGATTCATCCGACAGGCACGGACGCCCGCAGCGTCGCCACAATCGTGATGCAGGCGATGGAAGGCATGAAGGGCAAATATCTGCGCGGCGAACCGATCGAGGACGACGTGCGGCGTCTTGTGGCCTTCGTCAACGGCGCACTCACCGCCGGATTGAAGGACAGCTAGGTACCCTTCCTCTTCGGTTTCATCCGTTCCATCGCTTCCCTCATCCTGCGCCCGATCGGCTTGTCGAGCGTATGCGGCAAGACGTTCGGCGCTATTTCTTCGGTAAGGTCAAGCGTCGACCGCTTACCTATGTCGTCATAATTCTGTTCCAGGAAATCCGCGGCCGCCGCGCGGCCCATTTCCTTCAGATATTCCAGAAAAGTCCATTCCGCATTGGCTTTCGAGGAGGCGGTCAGATCGTTGACGATCGCATCGGCGGCAACCCGGTGCATCCGGATCGCCTTGTAGCTCATACCGTCCAGCCTGCCGTCGACGATCAGCCGGCGCACAAACTCGATTGCGCGAAACTCACGCAACAGCGCCGAGTTGAAGGTGATCTCGTTCATCCGGTCCTGGATCTCGATTGCCGAACGTGGCGTCTTGTCGGTCTCGATCGGATTAATCTGCACCAGCAGGCAATCCTGTGTTTCGGTTTCATAGAAGAAAGGAAACAGGGCCGGATTGCCGCCGAAGCCGCCGTCCCAATAGGGCACGCCGTCGATTTCCACCGCCTGGAAGATTGTCGGCAGGCAAGCCGAGGCCAACACCACATCGGGTGTCAGTTCCGCCTTGTCGAAGACGCGCACCTTGCCCGTCCACACATTGGTCGCCGAGACGAAGGTCTTGATGGCGCCGTTGTGTTTGACCCGGTCGAAATCGATCTGCTCTTCGACGACGTCGCGCAGCGGATTGATCCCGAGAGGGTTGGTGTCATACGGCGAAAAGACCCGCGACATCAGATCGAAGAACCGGTAGCTCGGCGAATAGTCGAGGCTCCAATTCCCCCAGAAGACATCGAGCGGCGTTCGTTGTACCGGCGAGAAGCGACCTTTCTTGCTAACCGCGACCCAGAAATCGTGTAGTGCCTGGCGTGCGCCATCGCGGCCGTCCCTGGCCCAACCGTCAGCCAGGACCACGGCGTTCATGGCGCCGGCGCTCGTTCCGGAAATCGCCTCGAACTCGAGCCGGCCATCTTCCAGGAGCGCGTCGAGCACGCCCCAGGAAAAAGCGCCATGCGATCCCCCGCCCTGCAGGGCGAGATTTATGGTTTTGTTACGTCGGGCCACGGGGACGCCTTTCGTGAAGGTCAGAGGGCGGTCCAGCCGCCATCGACGGAGATCGTCGTGCCGGTGATCTGTTCGGCATGGTCGGAACACAGGAACACAACCGTGCCGCCAATCTGCTCGACGGTCGCGAACTGCTTCGACGGCTGGCGTTCCAGCAAAACTTCACGCACGACGGTTTCGCGGTCCATGTCGTATTTTTTCATAGTGTCCGGGATTTGCGCCTCGACCAGCGGCGTCAGCACATAGCCCGGACAGATCGCGTTGCAGGTGATCGGATCCTCCGCCGTTTCCAGCGCCGCCACCTTGGTCATTCCGACGACGCCATGCTTCGCGGTCACGTAGGCTGACTTGTAGGGCGAAGCGGTCAACCCGTGTGCGGAGGCGATGTTGACCACGCGACCCCATTTGTTCTCGCGCATCATCGGCAAGGCCGCCGCCATGGTATGAAATGACGAGCTCATATTGATGGCGATGATCCGGTCCCAGGTCTCGGGCGGAAAATCCTCGATCGCTGCGACATGCTGGATGCCGGCATTGTTGACGAGGATGTCAACATGGCCGAACCGGTCCGCCGCCTTGCTGACGAGGGCGCGACATTCCTCGCCCTTCGACATATCGGCCTGGATATAGATCGTCTGGTTGCCGTGTTTCTTCGAGATCTCATCGGCAAGCGCGTGATCCTCGTCATTGTCCGTGTAGGAGTTGATGACCACATTGTGCCCTTCGGCGGCCAGAGCATGCGCGATGCCGAGTCCGATACCCGAATTCGATCCCGTGATGACGGCGGTCCTTTGTTTTTTCATTGACCTGCTCCATTGCTTGATTAGATCGGCTGCATGGCCGGATCGGCTTGGTTATTGCACTACAACATAGTGGCAAATGCGGTTTTCGCCAGCCAGGTTGCATTAAGATTTGGTAGGACTAGGAAAAGCGATGGCGATCGAAATCTACGGCTATCCGGGCTGCACCACGGTGAAGAAGGCGCGCGAATGGGCCGAGACAAAGGGTCTCGGGCCCGATTACGAGCATTTCGCCAGGCTGCCGGACCTGAAGACCCGGATCGCCGCATGGGCGGAATCTGCCGGTATGGACGCTGTGTTCAACGAAAAGGCGCAAACTTTTCGCAAGATGGCGCCCGAGGAGCAGGCGGCCGTCACCGCCAGCGATGCGGCGAAGATCGAGGCCATGGCCGCCGATCCGCGCCTGATCAAGCGCCCGGTCGGTACCGACGGCAAAACGGTACTCACCGGCTTCAACCAGACCGAGTGGGAAAAGGCCTTCCTCTGAGACCTTTCGCGCGATTGCGCGAATATGCCCGAAACGATATTGAAACGCCCAACGGCACGGACCTTCCTGCGATGAGCCATTATCAAAGCGAACCCCTTCCCCGCCATCGCACCGTTGGCGTCGATGTCGGCGGCGTGATTGTTGGTGGCGACGCGCCGGTCGTGGTCCAGTCGATGACCAATACCGACACGGCGGATGTGGATTCCACCGTGGCGCAGGTCGCGGCGCTGCATCGTGCCGGCTCCGAAATCGTCCGCATCACGGTTGACCGCGACGAAAGCGCCGCCGCCGTGCCGAAGATCCGGGAAAGGCTGGAACGGCTCGGTATTTTCGTGCCGCTGGTCGGCGATTTCCATTATATCGGCCACAAACTGCTCGCCGATCATCCGGCCTGCGCCGAGGCGCTCGCAAAATACCGCATCAATCCGGGCAATGTCGGCTTCCGCGACAAGCGCGACCGTCAATTCACTGACATCGTCGAAATCGCCATTCGACATGACAAGCCGGTACGCATCGGCGTCAACTGGGGGTCTCTCGATCAGGAATTGCTGACGAAGCTGATGGACGAGAACCATGAGGCCGGCGCGCCGCTGACCGCCCGGCAGGTGACGCGCGAGGCGATCATCCAGTCGGCGCTGCTTTCCGGCGAACTTGCCGAACAGGTCGGACTGCCCCGCTCGCGGATCATTCTGTCCGCCAAGGTCAGCCAGGTTCAGGATCTCGTCGCCGTCTACACAGAGCTTGCGAGGCGGTCCGACTATGCGCTGCATCTGGGCCTGACCGAAGCTGGCATGGGTTCGAAAGGCATCGTCGCCTCGTCGGCCTCGATGGGCATACTGCTGCAGCAGGGGATCGGCGACACGATCCGTATCTCGCTGACGCCGGAACCGGGAGGGGACCGTACCCGCGAAGTCCAGGTCGCGCAGGAACTGCTGCAAACCATGGGTTTCCGCCAGTTCCTGCCCGTCGTTGCCGCCTGCCCCGGCTGCGGCCGCACGACCTCGACCGTCTTTCAGGAGCTCGCCCAAACCATCGAGGCGGATCTGCGGGAGCACATGCCGGTCTGGCGCGATAAATATCCCGGCGTCGAGGAACTCAAGGTCGCCGTGATGGGCTGCATCGTCAACGGGCCCGGTGAATCGAAGCACGCCGATATCGGCATCTCGCTTCCGGGCACCGGCGAAACGCCGGCGGCGCCTGTCTTCATTGACGGCAAGAAGGCGGCGACGCTTCGCGGCGCCAATATCGCCGCCGATTTCCAGGCCATGGTTGCCGACTACATCGAGCATCGGTTCGGTGAAGGCGATGAAAGGAAAGCCGGCTAATGAAAGTCGGGCGGGCGACGATTTTCGTTGCGGCCCATACGGTTGCGGCAGTGCTCGCGTCGCTTTTTGTCGCTCAGCCGGTCTTCGCGCAGGAAAACGATGTTCGCGTCGTGCTGCCTCTCCAGCTCGACGGCGCGTCACCCGATCAGGAGTTCGAGCGCGTCGACCCGGACGCGGACAAGAAAACCTATGACGCGGCCGCCATCTGCGACCTGATTTCCGCTGCCGCCGAAAAGCATGACCTGCCGAAACCCTATCTTACCCGGTTGATCTGGAAGGAAAGCCGGTTTGACATCAGTGCGGTATCGCCCGCTGGCGCGCAGGGCATCGCGCAATTCATTCCGGCAACCGCCATGCGCCGGAAACTCCGCGAGCCCTTCGACCCGGAACAGGCCATACCCGCTTCCGCCGCCTATCTGGCCGACCTCCGGAGGGATTTCGGAAATCTCGGTCTGGCCGCCGCCGCTTATAATGCCGGGGAGGACCGTGTTTCTCGCTGGCTCGACAAGGGCGGCTATCTGCCCTTCGAGACCGAGGACTATGTGCTCGCCATTCTCGGCCAACCGGTCGAAATGTTTCGCGAAGCGAAGGAAGATGAGGAACAGCAGCCTCTAGATGCCGAAAAGTCGTTCGAGGAAGCCTGTCGGGCCCTGCCGGTGAAACCGGTAACGGCAACGCTCTACGCCTCCACCGACATTCCGCCCTGGGGCGTTCAGGTGGCGGGAAACTTCAATCGAACGGCAGCGGTCAGGCAATGGGAACGCGTGCGCGTGAAGCTCGCCCGCGTCATCGGAGATGTCGAACCCGCCATCTTCGCCAAACGCGGAACGATCGGCCGGAAACAGATGCATGTCGTCCAGATCGGCGCATCCGACAAACGCGAGGCGAACGATCTCTGCAACAAGCTCCGCCTTGCGGGCGGCGCCTGTGTTGTTGTCCGCAACTGATTCAATTCGCTTCCGAATCGAACCGGATAATTTGGGGGATCAGGATTGCCGGTAGGCCACGAAACGCGCGGCTGCCCGAAGCGGGTAGCCGGACGGTCCGAACGGTTCCAGCAACGACTCCGCTTCCGCGACGAGTCGGTCCAGTTCATTTCGCGCCCAGGCTGTGCCGCGCAAGCCGACCAGGGTCACCTTGCCCGACGCATCGTCCTTGCCTGTCGCCTTGCCCATCCGATCGGCTGTCTGGGTCACGTCGAGCAGATCATCCGCGAGCTGGAAGGCGAGCCCAATCGTCTCACCGAAGATCCGCATACGGTCGATATCTCCGCTGCTCGCATTGCCGAGGATCGCGCCCGCTTCGCAGGCAAAGCGTATCAGCGCGCCGGTTTTCATCGCCTGCAGCATGCGGACGCCATCTTCGTCGGGCGGGACACTCGCTGCCGCCAGATCAAGCGCCTGCCCGCCGGCCATGCCGCCGAGCCCGGCCGCGCGCGCCAGACGATTGGCGAGTTCCGCTCGGACGTCACCACCCAGTCCGTTGCGGCGATCGGTCACCAAATCGAAGGCAAAGGTGAGCAGGCTGTCGCCGGCCAGTATGGCTGCCGCCTCGTCATAGGCCTTGTGCACGGTCGGCTGGCCGCGCCGCAAATCGTCATCGTCCATCGCCGGCAGGTCGTCATGGATGAGCGAATAGCAATGGATACACTCAAGCGCCGCGGCCACCGGCATCGCCTGCGCTTCGTCAGCGCCAAACAGGCCGGCGGTCTCGATTACCAGGAACGGCCGGAAACGCTTGCCGCCATTCAAAACGCCATGGCGAATCGCCGCCATCAGGCGTGCCGGCCTTTCGATCTCCCCGGCAAGCGTTGCGCTTTGCAAAACGCGCGCAAGATAGATTTCGATCCGCGCAGCGCGGGCGGATAAAGCGGCAATGAATGCGGCATCGGTCATGCCTTCCGATGGCCGGTCGAAGCCGTCCGGTCAAGCCCGATCGCGCGGACAGGCTTATCGCAGTTGCAGCGGCGGACCGATTTGCCTAGGAATTGCCGGTCATCGCGCCCGGACGGTCCGGGCCGCCAACCGGCAGTCGTCGCAGTGGCTCCCAAGGGCAAATCCGCGAAAAGAAATTCAGCGAGGCCAGGTGGCGGTGGCAAGGCCGGCGGCGGCAGGTCAACCGCCAAAGCTATGGCGACGCGCTGGCGCCGGACGGCCTTGCGCTGGTTACGCCGGCTGGCCGTGGCCCTCATCGTCCTGATTATACTGCCGCCTGCGCTGACCGTTTTTTACCGCGCCGAATTTGTTCACCCCTGGTCCACGCTCATGCTTCGCGACATGGCGACGCTGCAACACTGGGAGCGCGACTGGGTGGAGTTCGAATCGATCGCGCCGGTACTGGTCCAGTCCGTGATGGTTTCGGAGGACGGCCGATACTGTTCGCATAACGGCGTCGACTGGAACGCCCTTAACGCCGTTATCGACGATGCGCTCGACGGCGAGGCGACCCGCGGCGCCTCAACCATCACCATGCAGACAGCCAAGAACCTTTTTCTGTGGCCCAGCCGCTCCTTCCTGCGCAAAAGCATCGAAATTCCGCTGGCGCTCTGGATCGATCTCGTCCTGCCGAAGAAGCGCGTCATGGAAATCTATCTGAATATCGCCGAGTGGGGAGACGGCATCTATGGCATCGAGGCGGCGAGCTGGACCTATTTCGGGCGCCCGGCCTCGGAGTTGACCGCCCGCCAGGCGGCGCTGCTTGCGGTCACCTTGCCAAACCCCTATCTCCGCGATCCGGTCAATCCGGGGCCGCGCGTCAGCCGCCTCGCCAACGTGATTCTGGGACGCGCTGCCAAGTCGGGCGGCTATATTGGCTGCCTTTACTAGGCCGGAACAAATTTTCGCGGCTGGACTGGTCAAGAGGCCAATGAGCGTGTATAGGCGCGCAATCTTTTCATGCACATGTCGGGCACATGCAGACCGGGACCGGTCAGCAGGCTGGCTCGCCCGATGAAACTGGAGACTGAAAATGGCTGTTCCGAAGCGAAAAGTGACCCGCTCGAAGCGCGGCATGCGCCGTTCGGCTGACGCACTGAAAAACCCGTCCTATGTCGAGGACAAGAATTCCGGCGAACTGCGCCGTCCGCACCATATCGATCTGAAGACCGGCATGTATCGCGGCCGTCAGGTTCTGGAGCCGAAGGAAGGCTGAGCCTTCTGAAAAACATTCTGTGAAATGAAAAAACCCGCGCTTTCGGCGCGGGTTTTTCTTTATCTGTCTATTGGGCGGACCCGCTACTTGTCGATTTCCGCCGCCATGATTGCAATCGCCTTCTGGTAGACACCGGCAGCATTCCAGCCCTGAATAGCGCGAAAATTCGGCTGTCCCGGCTGATAACCGGCTCCGGGCCGCCAGCCATGCGCGCGCAGGAAATTCGCGGTCGAGGCAAGCGCATCATATTGCGAACCGGCAAGATCGACGCGCCGGTTGCCGTCGCCGTCGACGCCGTACCGGAGCACGCTGCCCGGCAGGAATTGCGTGTGGCCTACTTCCCCATGCATGGCGCCGCGCGTGCTCGACGACAGAACGCCGCGATCGACCAGTTGCAACGCGGCATAGAGATGTTCGGTGAAGAACGCACTGCGACGGCAGTCATAGGCCAGCGTCGCGATGGCCGACATCACATTGGCATTACCCATGAAACGGCCGAAGCCCGTCTCCATTCCGTGAATGGCGAGCAAAGGACCTGCCGGCACGCCATATTTGCGCTCAAGCGCCGCGAAGAATTTCGCATTCGCCCGCTTCCGGCTCTTGCCCTGTGAGATGATCGCGTTGGACCCGCGAACCTGCATGAATTTCTGCAGGCTGTAGTTGAAGCTTTTCTGGTTGCGGTCCGCATAGATCGTCTTGGTCGCGTAGCTCGTTCCGGCCAACGCCTGCAATCCACGATTTCCGATTCCGTTCGCCTTCGCTTCCGCCGCGAATTGCGCCTTCCAGCGCTCGAAGCCGCCTGCATTGTTGCCACACTGTGCCGCCTGCGCCGCTCCGGCAAACAAGCTCGTCGCGATTGCCGCAAAAAGCGCCAGTTTCGCCAATCTCAATTTCATTCCGTGACCTCCGGACGCGTGATGCTCGATCGCCCCGTCGGGACAATGCCCGATTCACGATGGAAAGTCAGTTGCGTTTTTGTCGCGAAGCGCCCCGAATTTCAGCGCGCCCCGAAGATCGCACTTCCCACCCGGACACTTGTTGCGCCGAAGCCGATCGCCGTTTCGAAATCTCCGGACATGCCCATCGACAGCTTCTCGATCCCGTTCTCTTCGGCCAACTTGCGCAGCAAAGCGAAATGCGGACCCGGGTTCTCGTCGAAAGGCGGAATGCACATCAGCCCCTCGATCGACAGGCCGAGCTCTTCCCGGCACAAACGGAGGAAATCGGCACAGTCGTCGGGCGCAATTCCGGCCTTCTGCTCTTCCATGCCGGTATTGACCTCGACATAGAGCCGGATTGTCCTGCCCTGTTTTTTCATTTCCGCTGCGATTGCCCGGGCGATCTTCTCGCGATCGACCGTCTGGATGGCATCGAAAAGGGCGACGGCCTCCTTGGTCTTGTTCGACTGCAGCGGACCGATCAGGTGCAACTCGGTATCGGGGTAGTCCTGTTTCAGCCCCGGCCATTTGCCGTGGGCTTCCTGCACGCGATTTTCGCCGAAAACGCGCTGGCCCGCTTCGAGCACCGGACGGATCGCCTCGGCCTCGAAAGTTTTCGAAACGGCGATCAGCTCGACATCGCCCTCGGGTCGCCCGGCTTGCCTCGCCGCCGCCTCGATGCGGTTGCGCACATCATTCAACCCGTCGACTGCGGACATTTCTGCCTCCCGCTGCTGGCCGGCCGTGAAGACGGCCAGTTGTTGACGGCCTGCCCTTTTATCGGCATGAGACCGTTGATTTGATTTTGCGGCGCAAACTGCACGCCGCTGCGCAGAATTCAAGAGTTCCACCCGCATGGCAACCGAACGTTACAATCCCCGCGAAGCTGAACCGAAATGGCAGAAGGCCTGGTCGGAGGCGAAGCTCTTCGAGACCGACAATTCGGATCCGCGGCCAAAATACTATGTGCTCGAGATGTTCCCCTATCCGTCCGGGCGCATCCACATCGGTCACACGCGCAATTACACGATGGGCGACGTCGTCGCTCGTCACCGCCGCGCGCTTGGATACAGCGTCCTGCATCCGATGGGCTGGGACGCGTTCGGCATGCCCGCCGAAAACGCGGCCATGCAGAACAAGGTCCATCCCGGAAAATGGACCTACGACAACATCGACACAATGCGCGAACAGCTCAAGCTGATGGGCCTGTCGATCGACTGGTCTCGCGAATTCGCCACCTGCGACGTCGACTATTATCACCGCCAGCAAATGCTGTTCGTCGATTTCCTCGAGAAGGATCTCGTCTACCGCAAGCAGTCCAAGGTGAACTGGGACCCGGAAGACATGACCGTGCTCGCCAATGAGCAGGTGATCGACGGTCGTGGCTGGCGCTCCGGCGCGCTGGTAGAACAGCGCGAGCTGACGCAGTGGTTCTTCCGCATAACCAAATTCAGCCAGGATTTGCTCGATTCGCTCGAAACACTGACGGAATGGCCGGAAAAGGTGCGCGTCATGCAGCGCAACTGGATCGGCCGTTCGGAGGGACTGCAGCTCCGCTGGGAGCTGTTAGCCGGCACGGCGCCTGAGGGCGAGAGCGAGCTGGAGGTCTACACGACCCGTCCGGACACGATTTTCGGCGCCTCCTTCATGGCGATCGCCGCCGATCATCCCCTGGCGAAGAAGGCTGCGGCCTCCAATCCGGACCTAGCCGCCTTCTGCGAGGAGTGCCGTCGCCACGGAACTTCCGTCGCCGAGCTGGAAACGGCCGAGAAGAAGGGTTTTGACACCGGCATACGGGTCGTCCATCCGTTCGATCCGGACTGGACGCTGCCAGTCTATGTCGCCAATTTCGTGCTGATGGACTACGGCACGGGCGCGATATTCGGCTGCCCGTCGGGCGACCAGCGCGACCTCGATTTCGCCAACAAATACGGCTTGCCAGTTATCCCCGTGGTGATGCCGGCCGACGGCGACGCCGCGACGTTCCAGGTTACCGAGGAAGCCTATGTCGATGACGGCGTGATGATCAATTCGCGCTTCCTCGACGGTATGACGCCGGATGCGGCTTTCGAAGAGGTGGCCAGCCGGCTGGAAGCTGCATCCATGGACGGCCGGCCGCAAGCGGCGCGCAAGGTGCAGTTCCGTCTACGCGACTGGGGCATTTCGCGCCAGCGCTATTGGGGCTGCCCGATCCCTGTGATCCATTGCGAGGAATGCGGTGTCGTCCCAGTGCCGAAGGCGGATCTGCCGGTGAAGCTGCCCGACGATATCGACTTCGAGAAGCCTGGCAATCCGCTCGACCGCCATCCGACATGGCGCAACGTTGCTTGCCCGACCTGCGGAAAACCGGCGAAACGCGAAACCGACACAATGGACACATTCGTCGATTCCTCGTGGTATTTCGCCCGTTTCACCGCGCCGAAAGCCGACGATCCGACGGATCCGAAGGCGGCCAACGAGTGGCTCCCGGTCGATCAGTATATCGGCGGAATCGAGCATGCGATCCTGCACCTGCTCTATTCGCGATTTTTCACCCGCGCCATGCGCGAGACCGATCACCTCGATCTCGCGGAACCCTTCAAGGGCCTGTTCACCCAGGGCATGGTCGTCCACGAGACCTACCGGACCGGTTCCGGCGCGAAGGGTCAGTGGCACGCTCCTTCCGAAGTCCGGCTTGACGACTCTGGCGGCAAGCGTCGCGCCGTCGTTATCGCGACAGGCGAGGAAGCCGAAATCGGTTCCCTTGAGAAGATGTCGAAGTCTAAGAAGAATACGATCGGGCCCGAAGAGATCACCCAGAGCTATGGCGCGGATACGGCGCGCTGGTTCATGCTCTCCGACTCTCCACCAGACCGCGATGTCGAGTGGAGCGATCGCGGCGCGGAAGGCGCGCACCGCTTCGTACAACGCATCTGGCGCGTTGTAACCGGCGCTGCCGCCAATATCGCTCCGGGCGACGCTGGCGACGCCGGGGACGAATCGCTTGCAATGCGCAAGGCCGCGCACAAGGCGCTGAAAGCCGTCGGTGACGATTTCGAAAAACTCGGATTCAATCGCGCCATCGCCCGCGTTCACGAGTTGGTCAACCAGATCGCCCCGACTGTGGAAAAGGCCGCCGCCGGTTCGGATTCTGACAAGGCCGCGGCGCACGAGGCTTTGTCGATCCTCGTGCAATTGATCGCGCCCGTTATGCCCCATCTGGCGGAAGAATGCTGGCAAGCGCTCGGCTATGAAAAGATGGTCGCCGAAACTGCCTGGCCAGTCTTCGATCCCGCGCTGGTGACCGAGGACACGGTTACGCTACCGGTCCAGATCAACGGCAAACGCCGCGGCGAGATTATCGTCGCCAAGGATGCGGACAAGGATAGCGTTGAGCGATCGGCGCTGGCTGCCGACTTCGTCATCCACCATCTTGGCGGGGCAAGCCCGAAAAAAGTCATTGTGGTTCCGAACCGCATCGTGAACATTGTCGCCTGATCCAGAAGGGAGCCGGATTCTCATGAGGACACTCGGCGCGCATTTCGCTATCGTCGCTCTATCAAGCCTGCTGACCGTCGGCTGCACGGTTCAGCCGCTTTATACGCCGACGGCTTCCACAGGTGTCTCCTCGCCTGCGACACTGGCCGCGATCCACATCCCCGAGGTCAAGGATCGTGTCGGCCAACAGCTGCGTAACCATCTGATTTTCTTGCTGAATGGTGGCTCCGGCCAGCCGGCGAATGCCGATTACGAGCTTGAGCTCAACGTCTCTACCTCGAGCACCAAGCTGCTGACCATCAATCCGACCAATGAAGACGAACCGACCGCGGAAAAAGTCACGGTCACGACGAAATACAAGCTTGTGCGTGTATCCGATGACACGGTTGTTTCGGAACGCCGGGTGCTGGCCACCGCCTCATATGATGTGTCGGGCCAGGAATTTGCGAATATCCGCGCCGAACGGGATGCCGAAAACCGGGCGGCCCGCGATGCCGCGGAGCGGCTGCGCGCCGTGATCGCCGCCGATCTCAAGCGCGCGGGAGCTATCTGATCCCGGGAGCGCACCCGTGAGCGAGTTAAAAGCCGGCGAAGTCGACCGCTTCCTGAGGAATCCCGATAAGGGAAAGATACTTTATCTTGTATACGGGCCGGATCGAGGCCTTGTGTCGGAGCGCGGCGAGCTGCTCGCAAAGTCAACCGGTGTCGATCTCGCCGACAGCTTCTCAACGATCAAACTCGACGCCAATGAACTGGCGTCCGACCCCGTAAGGTTGATCGACGAGGCCTATACGGTCGGTATGTTCGGCGGCAACCGGCTGATCTGGATCCGTAATGTCGGAAACCAGAAAGATGTCGCCGCGAATATCCAGGCCATACTGAAAGATCCGCCGGAGGGCATGAAACTCATCGTCGAAGCCGGCGATCTGAAAAAGGGAATTGGACTGCGTGCGGCTGTCGAGAAATCGCCGAACGGGGTTACCTTACCCTGTTACGCAGACAATGCGGGCGCGCTCAGCTCACTGATTGACGACACATTCTCGGAAGCCGGCCAACGCCTGTCGCTCGACGCGCGACGCTATATTCAGGAACATATCGGCGGAGACCGCCGCGCTTCTCGCGGCGAACTCGAAAAGCTTGTTCTCTACGCGCGCGGCGAAGAGGAAATCACGCTCGACATGGCGAAAGCCAGCATCGGCGATGCCTCCTCGACGTCCTTTGACGACGTCGTCGACGCGGTCATTACCGGGAAGCTCAACCACTTCGACGAGGCCATGCAGGCTTTCATTTCGGGAGGCTCGAACCCGCAGCCATTGCTGGCGGCGGCCATCCGCCAGTTCCAGCAGCTGGATCTACTGCGCGCCGACATGGAGAAAAGCGGTCAATCGGCCGCTGCAATAGTCGCGTCGGCCAAGCCGCCGGTGTTCTTCGCGCGCAGGAAGACGGTGGAGCTCGCGCTCTCCCGCTGGACAAGTCTGGGTATTCGTCATGCCCTGCGCAGACTGCAGGATTGTGTGTTGGATAGCCGCAGGAATGCGGCGCTCACCGTTCCCGTCGCGCGGACCGCTTTGCTCGCTATCACGATCCAGAGCGCTCGCCGCCGTTAGTCGGCTAAGAAAATATTGATTCAGACGCCTTGCAAGCGGTGGCAAAGGGAATCGAGCTGATCCAGTGTCCGATACTTCACCCGCAGTTCGCCACCGCTATTGCCGTGGGTGATCTCGACACGAAGCCCGAGTTGATCCGTCAGCAATTTTTCCAGCGCCAGAGTGTCCGCGTCTTTTTCGATAGGTGCTCGGCTCTGGGCCTTCCGCCCGGACGATCCGTCGCCGGATTGCGCCAACGCTTCCGCCTGGCGCACTGACAAGCCCTCACTGACGATCCGCTTTGCCAGAGCTTCCGGGTCGGTGGCCGTAACCAGCGTACGCGCATGGCCGGCGGACAAGGAACCGTCGCCGACCATCGTCTGGACGGTGGCCGGTAATTTCAGCAGCCGCAATGTATTGGCGACATGGCTGCGGCTCTTTCCGATCACGTCGCCGAGATCTGCCTGGGTATAATCATACTCATCCATCAGCTTCTGATAGCCGGCCGCTTCCTCGATAGGATTGAGGTCGGCACGCTGGACGTTCTCGATGATCGCCAACTCGAGCGCGACTTTGTCATCCACATCGCGGATGATGACCGGCAATTCCGTAAGGCCTGCCCGCTGCGCGGCACGCCAGCGCCGCTCACCGGCGATAAGTTCGAACATGCCGGATGCATCGCGCTTCGGCCTGACAACGATAGGCTGGATTATTCCATGTTCGCGTATCGAGGCGGCAAGATCGGCCAGTTCCTCTTCGGCAAAGTCCCGACGTGGATTGTTCGGATTGCGAACGACGAACTCAATCGGCAGTTTGCGATCCGCGGGCTGAGGCCGCGAAGCCTGCTCGGCCGGCTGATCCATTTCGCCGATCAGCGCCGCCAGACCGCGGCCAAGTCGTTTGCGGGAAGCGTCGTCTGCCATGGTGTTACCGTTTGTTTCGTGTTCGAATCGTTCCGGAGGATTCAGGTCACGCAGCGGCCAGCTGCCGTTCGCGGCGGATCACTTCGGAGGCCAGTTGCAAATATGCCTGGCTGCCCGCGCACTGCAAATCGTAAAGGATCGCCGGTTTGCCATACGAAGGCGCCTCGGAAACCCGCACATTGCGCGGAATCACGGTCTGATAGACCTTGTCGCCGAGATGCGAGCGGACATCTTCCACCACCTGCAGCGCCAGATTGTTGCGCTTGTCGAACATGGTCAGCACGATGCCCTGGATTTCTAGCGACGGATTGATCGAACGCCGGACCTGTTCGACCGTATTGAGGAGCTGGCTGAGACCTTCCAGCGCAAAGAACTCGGTCTGTAACGGCACCAGGATCGAATGCGCAGCCGCCATCGCGTTCAATGTCAGCAAATTGAGCGATGGCGGACAATCGACCAGCACATAAGAGAACCGGCTCGCCACGCGACTCAACGCCTTGCGCAGGCGAAATACACGATCTTCCGCGCCGGAGATCTCCATCTCCACGCCGAGCAGATCCATGGTGGAGGGCACGATCGAGAGATTTGGCACAGCGGTCGGGATAGAGGCTTCTATCGCATCGCAATCGCCCAGCAGCACGTCATAGGACGAAATTTCGCGGTCTTCCCGCTCAATCCCGAGGCCGGTCGAGGCGTTACCCTGTGGATCGAGGTCAACAATGAGCACGCGTTCACCAATGGCTGCCAATGCCGTCGCCAGATTGATCGCCGTGGTCGTCTTGCCGACGCCGCCCTTCTGATTCGCTATCGTGATCACGCGGCATGTATCCGCCATGCGAAAATCCTCGAATTCGGAAACAATTACGCCGGCCGTCGCCGCAGATTGGTTATGTCGAGAATAACGGACTCTGCGTCGATCCGGCTTTCATGTCTTACCAGATCGAACGTCCATTTTGCATGACTATCTTCGATCTCTGACGCATATCCACGGCCTTTGTGGAACAAGGCCCGTGCGCCCTGTTGCAGCCAAGGTGCTGTTAGATCGAGTAATTTCGGTAAAGGCGCCAACGCCCGCGCGGTGATGATCTCCGGGTCACGAATTCGCGCGGTGACATTCTCGATACGATCGGGATGGATAACAGCCGACGGCGCACATTTTGCTTTCGCCGCCTGCAGGAACGCCGTCTTCTTGCGGTTGCTCTCGACCAGCTCAACCCAGGCGCCAGGCATATCCTGGAGGAGGATTGCAATAACCATTCCAGGGAATCCACCGCCGGATCCGAGATCAACCCAGTGCTTCGCGTCGGGGGCGAGATCGAAAAGCTGGGCGCTGTCGCCGACATGCCGGCTCCAGAAATCGCTCTGCGTGGACGGTGCGGTCAAATTGATTCGCGGAGACCATTTCTCATAAAGCACCGCAAAATCATCAAGGCGCCGGCGTGTTTCACGTGAAACATCGCAGAGAAGATCGCCGGATAGCGTGTCACCTTTCCGCCCCATCACGCGACACGGCTCGCCGAACGGCGACGCTGCTGGACATGCGCTATGATAAGGCCCAGCGCCGCGGGTGTTATACCTTCAATTCGCTCCGCAGCCGCGAGCGTCGCCGGCATACGACGCTTCAATTTTTGCTTCAGCTCGTTGGAAAGACCCGAAATGCGATCATAATCGATATCCTCCGGGATAAGCGTATTCTCCTCCCTTTGCACCGCAGCAATGTCCGCTTCCTGCCGCTTCAGGTAAACCGCATACTGCGCCTCGATTTCCAGGCGCTCACGTATCGGCGCGGGATATGCCGCAAGATCAGGCCAGATCCGCTGGATATCGGCCATGGAAACCGAGGGATAAGCCAGTAAGTCATATGCGGACCGTCGAACGCCATCCAGGTTGATTTCGAGTCCGAATCGATTTGCTTCCTGCGGTGAAATCGCTCGACCGTGCGAAATCGTCCGCATGGCATCTAATTGTTCCGACATCGAATCGAATGCGACTATTCGTCGAGAACTCGCCAGCCCGAGCTCCACAGCCTTCGGTGTCAATCGAAGATCCGCGTTATCGACGCGTAAAGACAAGCGATACTCCGCCCTCGACGTAAACATTCGATAGGGCTCCGAAACGCCTCTGGAAATCAGATCATCGATCATCACGCCAATATAGGATTCTGTCCGGCTAAACACTGCGGACGACATGCCGCCCGCCAGACGCGCCGCATTCAGACCGGCAACAAGGCCTTGTGCACCCGCCTCCTCATAGCCTGTTGTGCCATTGATCTGCCCAGCAAAGAAGAAACCCTCCACGCCGCGCAGCTGCAGGGTCGCATCAAGCGAACGCGGATCAACATGATCATATTCGATCGCATATCCGGGCTGAACCATCCTCGCCTTCTCGAGGCCCGGTATCGATTTCAGGATCTCAAGCTGCACGTCTTCGGGAAGAGAGGTCGAAATCCCGTTCGGATAAACCGTGTCGTCATCGAGGCCCTCCGGCTCCAGGAATATCTGGTGACCGTCGCGCTCGCCGAATTTGACGATCTTGTCCTCGATCGAGGGGCAATATCGCGGACCTACACCCTTGATATTACCCGAATACATGGCGCTGCGACCGAGATTTTCCTCGATGATACGGTGTGTCGCCGGTGTTGTCCGTGTAATCCCACACTCGATCTGCGGGTTTGTAATTCGCTCCGTGAGTGTCGAGAACGGCACCGGTTCATCGTCCGCGGCCTGCTTCGCAAGCTCATCCCACGCGATTGTCGTTCCATCGAGCCGCGGAGGTGTTCCGGTCTTGAGGCGTCCGAGTGGAACGCCCAGACGCTCCAGCGTCGAAGACAACCCGACACTCGGCTTCTCGCCCATACGCCCCGCCGGTATTGTCTTGTCGCCGATATGAATAAGGCCGCGGAGAAAAGTTCCGGTAGTCAGGACGACTGCACGACAGGTAATTTCTCGTCCGTCGGAGAGAACAACACCGCCGACAGCTTTCCGATCATCGAGGAGAAGATCGGCGCCCTCGCCTTCGACAACGGACAGATTTTCGAGAGCGGCGATCTCCGACTGCATCGCCCGGCGGTACAATTTACGGTCAGCCTGGGTCCGCGGGCCGCGTACGGCCGGCCCCTTCCGCCGGTTAAGCATCCGAAACTGGATCCCCGCCGCATCCGCAACCCTGCCCATCAAACCGTCGAGAGCATCGATTTCGCGCACGAGATGGCCTTTACCCAATCCGCCAATTGCCGGGTTGTACGACATCGTGCCGATCGTCGCAAAGGAATGCGTCACCAGGGCCGTTTGCGCCCCGACAGCCGCAGAGGCGCGCGCTGCCTCACAGCCGGCATGGCCACCTCCGATAACAATGACGTCGAAATCCTGTTTCATCCTACATCCTGTCTCAAGCGCGCGAGATGGCGCGGAAACGTCCGGCCGTCAAGCTCGTCCGTGTTTCACGTGAAACATTAAGCCGGCCGCAACCGTCCATGGACCTACTTCCCGATACAAAATTCCGAGAATATGACGCCCAGGACGTCCTCGACACCATGCTGACCTGTGATCCGTCCGAGGCTGAACGCAGACAAACGCAGTGATTCCGCTCGCAGCTCCAAAGGGGCGTTCTCCGAGAAAACCGCTTTCTGTAACTCCTCTAGAGAAGCCCGCACATTATCGAGATGACGTTGCCGGGTCGGTAGAGAAGACACGTCCATTCCAACCGCGTCCGCCAAATGTTTCTCTAGCGAATCAATTAGCTGGTTCAGGCCATCCGCCGCCTCGACCGATATCGGTATGGCATTATCCCGAAAGCGTTCATTAACCAAATCCACTTTCGAAGCGACCTTCCAGACCGGAGCCGTACCAAACACATCTGGGTCTGCCCACACACCGCTATCGGAAAGAAACAGAACCAGATCAGCATCCGCCGCCCGTTTTAAGGCGCGCCGAATGCCCTCCGCCTCTATCGATCCCGCCTGTTCCCGGATTCCGGCCGTATCCGTAACGAGCACAAGCCGCCCGCCGATGGAGAGCCGCGCCTCCAGAGCATCACGCGTCGTGCCAGGCTCATCCGAAACGATTGCAATCTCGCTTCCCGCAAGCGCATTCATCAGACTGGATTTGCCCGCATTGGGCGCGCCGACAATCACAATACGAAATCCTTCGCGTACGGCGCTCGCACGCTTGGCGCCGGCAATATGGGACTTCATTTCCTCCAAAAGGCTCTGCATATCGGCCCAAACCTGATCGGCCACGGAACCCGGCACATCTTCCTCATCCGCAAAATCGATTTCCGCCTCGATCATTGCTCGCGCATGCAGCAACCGGCGCTGCCAGCCCTCGTAAATCTCCTTCAGGGCACCTGATGCCTGGGACAGCGCGAGAAGCCTTTGCGTCTCGGTCTCCGACGCGATCAGATCCGCAAGCCCCTCTGCTTCGGTGAGGTCCATCTTTCCGTTTCCGAAAGCGCGTCTCGAAAACTCGCCGGCTTCCGCCATTCGCAAACCGGGAAACGACGACAGCTCCTCCAGCAGCCGATCGACCACCGCCCGGCCCCCATGGAGGTGAAATTCAACACTGTCCTCACCGGTGAAGCTGCCCGGTGCCGGAAACCACAACACAAGCCCCCGGTCGATCTCGGATTTGTTCCGGTCGCGAATCGACCTCAGTACCGCGAGCCGCGGCGCCGGCAAGCTGCCGATCAGCGCCCGAACAATATTTCCCGACTCCGGGCCAGAAACACGCACAACCGCCACACCGGACGGAAGGCCTCCGCTCGACAAAGCGTAGATCGTGTCCATATCGTTACAAGTCCGAATCGAAAGGGTGGCCATTGACCGGCATAACGCAAAACAGGCTTTCCGCATCCGCCAGTCCCTATCTACTGCAACACAAGGACAATCCTGTCCACTGGCAGCCATGGGACGACCTGGCACTGGCCGAAGCACGCAAACAAGACCGGCCGATTCTGCTCTCCATCGGCTACGCGGCATGCCATTGGTGCCACGTCATGGCGCACGAAAGCTTCGAGGACACCGACATAGCGGCTCTGATGAACAGTCTCTATGTGAACATCAAGGTCGACCGCGAAGAACGCCCGGATATCGATCAGCTCTATATGGCCGCCCTGTCGGCGATGGGAGAGCAGGGCGGCTGGCCTTTGACCATGATTCTCACGCCGGACGGCAAACCATTCTGGGGCGGCACCTATTTCCCGAAGGAAGCGCGCTACGGCCGCCCCGGCTTTGCTGATGTCCTCGTCAAGGTCGAGACCGCCTGGCGACAGCGCCGTCACGAGATCGACGCCAATGCGGACAGGCTACAGGCTCACCTGAAGCAAGAACTCGCGGGATCGGCTTCTCCCGTGACGATCTCGCCAAAAATCATCTCCGACTTCTCCGCAAAGGTAACCGCCATCTACGATCCCGCCTCAGGCGGAATCACAGGCGCGCCGAAATTCCCCAATGCGCCCTTCCTCGAAACCCTTTGGCGCACCTGGGCGCGCGAACAGGACAAGGCAGCGCGTGACCGTTTTCTCGAAACGGTCACCGCGATAGCGCTCGGCGGAATCTACGATCATATCGGTGGAGGACTGGCGCGCTATTCTGTCGATGGACAATGGCTCGTGCCGCATTTCGAGAAGATGCTCAATGACAATGCGCATTTCATCCGCCACTGCGTCTGGGCGCACGCGGAGACGCAATCCGATTTGTTCCGGTTACGAATCGAAGAGACGATCGGCTGGCTGCAACGCGATATGACCATGCCTGCCGGCGGATTCGCCGCCAGCCTCGATGCAGACTCCGAAGGCATCGAAGGCAAGTACTATGTGTGGTCCTGGGAGGAGGTCAAAGACATCCTCGGCGATGACGCCGCTCCCTTCTCCGCCGCCTATGACATATCTTCAGGCGGCAACTGGGAAAGCTCCAGTATTCTCAACCTCTCGGCCTTACGTGCCGATCCGGACCGGGCTGGGGCCGAAATTATACGCTTCGCCAACGAACGAGCACTATTGCTCAAACGCCGTCAAACCCGGATCCCGCCTGCCCTCGATGGCAAAGTTCTTGCCGACTGGAACGGCTACGCTATCCGCGCCATTGCAGAAGCTGCGTGTTATTTCGGATCCGAATCATGGCTGGAACTCGCCGACCAACAGTTCCGAATCCTCATGCATTCGATGTTCGGCGAAGACAGGCTGTCGCACGTCCATGACGGCAAAAATACAGCCAGTTTCGGCTTCGCTACCGACTATGCCGCGATGATAAATGCCGCTTTGGCGCTTTACGAAGCATCCGGTCAGCACGAACACCTGACACAGGCAGAGAACCTCGCCAAAACCCTGAAGAAGAATCATTTCGACTACGAATCGAGTCGTGGATTCTGGATGCAGGAACAAGGACGAAGCGATACGCCGATGCAAACATGGAACGACCTGGACGAAGCCAATCCGTCAGCAACATCACAAATCATCGAGGCGTTTACGCGCCTTGCTCTTTTGACTGACGACATCGAGCTGACCGAATTCGTGAACCGCATCACAACCCAGGCTGCCGGCCGAATCCTGCAAAGCCGCTTCGGGCAGGGCGGTTTCATCAACGCCGCGGACACCGTTCTTGCGGCAAAGAAGCTCGTCGTAGTGGGAAGCGACAGATCGAGCGATCCGCTGTGGGCCTGGGCAACGGCACATCCGGATCCGCGCCGTATCGATGTCTTTCTCGCTTCCGGCAACGATAATCCGCAATTTACGCGGGAAGGCGCCTATCTCTGCGCCCAAATGAAATGTTCGCCGCCGGTTGTCACCAGCGACGAACTCGAAATCTTGATGGAGGAGGGGATATGAATCCGGCTAAATAGCCGGATTTCACGTCCTAGGCATTCATCGAATCGAAGAATTCCGCGTTGTTCTTCGTCTGCTTGAGCTTGTCGATGAGGAACTCGATTGCATCCGTCGTGCCCATCGGCGCAAGGATACGGCGCAGCACGAAGATCTTTTGCAGATCCTGGCGCGGAATGAGCAAGTCTTCCTTGCGCGTGCCGGACTTGAGCACATCGATCGCCGGGAAGGTCCGCTTGTCCGCCACCTTGCGATCGAGGACGATTTCCGAGTTGCCGGTACCCTTGAACTCTTCGAAGATCACTTCGTCCATGCGGCTGCCGGTGTCGATCAGCGCGGTCGCGATAATGGTAAGCGACCCGCCTTCCTCGATATTGCGTGCTGCGCCGAAGAAGCGCTTCGGACGCTGCAAGGCGTTGGCATCGACACCGCCGGTCAGAACCTTGCCCGAGGACGGAACGACCGTGTTATAGGCGCGGCCGAGACGCGTGATCGAATCGAGCAGGATGACAACGTCCCGGCCATGTTCTACCAGGCGCTTTGCCTTCTCGATAACCATCTCGGCGACCTGCACGTGGCGGGAAGCTGGCTCGTCGAACGTCGACGAAACGACTTCGCCCTTCACCGACCGCTGCATGTCCGTCACTTCTTCCGGGCGCTCGTCGATCAGCAGGACGATCAGGTAGCATTCCGGATGGTTGGCAGTAATCGAGTGAGCGATATTCTGCAGCAGGACGGTCTTACCAGTGCGCGGCGGCGCCACAATCAATCCGCGCTGACCCTTGCCCAGTGGCGCGACGAGATCGATCACGCGCGCCGAATTGTCCTTGGTGGGCGGGCCGTCGATTTCCATCTTGAACCGCTCGTCGGGATATAGCGGCGTCAGATTGTCGAAATGGCTCTTGTGGCGGATCTTCTCCGGGTCTTCGAAATTGATCGTATTGACCTTGAGAAGTGCGAAATAGCGTTCGCCTTCCTTAGGGCCGCGAATGGGCCCCTGTACGGTATCGCCTGTCTTGAGGGAGAACCGGCGAATTTGCGATGGCGAGATGTAAATATCGTCCGGACCCGGAAGATAATTGGCGCTGGCCGAACGCAGGAAGCCGAAACCGTCCTGCAGGATTTCCACGACGCCGTCGCCAATGATTTCGACATCGTCGGCCGCCAGCTTTTTCAGGATTGCAAACATCAATTCCTGTTTGCGCATCACGCTGGCATTTTCGACCTCCAGGCTCTCGGCAAATTCGACGAGATCCGTGGCGGATTTGTTCTGGAGGTCCTGTAGTTTCATTTGTTGCATGAAAACACGCTTTATTCCGGGAAGATAAAGAAGAAGGGGAATTGGCCCGTAGAAAGGGGAGGGGAATCCCGGGGCTCAGTTTTCCACCACATAAGCCGTTGCGGATTTGACTTCAAGTCACTTTTGACAAAGCGGCTCAGGCAAAGGGTTTGACGATGACGAGCACGACGATCGCGATCATCAACAATGTCGGTGCCTCGTTCATCATCCGCCAGTAACGCGGCGATTTTTCGTTGCGGTCTTCGGCAAAGAGCCGCACCGCCTTGGCAAACATCCCGTGCACGGCGGAGAGCGCCAGCACGCAGGCCAGCTTGGCGTGAAACCAGCCATCCATGAAATAGCCGCCAGACCAGGCAAGCCAGAGACCGACCGCCCAGGCGATCGTCATCGCCGGGTTCATGATCACGCGCAGAAGGCGGCGCTCCATAACCTTGAAGGTCTCGCTCTGCTCGGAGCCCGGAGCTACATCGGCGTGATAGACGAACAGCCGCGGCAGATAGAGCATACCCGCCATCCAGGCGATGATGGCGACCACATGAAGTGCCTTCACCCAGAGAAAGAGACCGCCTGGATCGAGCCAGAAGATCAGCGCCGCCAGCGCAACGAAGATCGCCAGCGCGATGGCTGCACGCTTGGCCGCCTTGCGTCCGCTTTGCGCTGAGATCTCGCGTTCACGCGCTTCTGTCATGCCGTGCCACGCACATAATCGACCAGATAGCCGACATCCTCCGGATCGGCCTGCGGTGTGATGCCGTGACCGAGATTGAAGATCAAAGGCCCGTTTGCGAGAACGTCCAGAATTCGGTCGACGCCATCCTTGATCGATTTACGACCCGCCACGACCCGCAGCGGATCCAGATTGCCCTGGATCGGACCGTCCTTCTGCAGTTCCGCCGCGAAGGAAAGCGGCACGGTCCAGTCAAGACCAAGCGCATCGACGCCGGTGTTCTGGCGATAGCTCCGATAAAGCATGCCCGCCCCCTTCGGAAACCCGATGATCTTTGCCCCCGGCTTCACCGCTCGCACCTTGTCTGCGATTCGCTTCATCGGCCGAATGCAATACGCCTCGAAACACGCTTCATCGAGAACACCAGACCAGCTGTCGAAGACCTGCACCGCATCAGCGCCCGCCTCTATCTGCCGGATCAGATAATCCGCCGACATGTCCGCCAAAAGATCGAGCAATTTCAGGAAAGCATCCGGTTCGCGGTAGCCAAACAGCCGAGCCGGAGCCTGGTCCGGCGTCCCCCGTCCCGCGATCATGTAGGTCGCGACCGTCCAAGGCGCGCCGCAAAATCCGAGCAGTGTTGTCTCCGGCGGCAATTCTCTACGCAATCGCCCTACTGTCTCATAGACCGGTGCGAGATGCTCATGCATTCCGGAAGGATCGAGTTTTCCAATTCCATCCGCATCGATCGGATCAAGACGTGGTCCCTCGCCTTCGACAAAACGCACACCGCATTTCAGGGCATCGGGCAGAACCAGGATATCCGAGAACAGGATCGAAGCATCCAGACCGTATCGCCGTATCGGCTGCAGCGTGACTTCCACGGCCAGATCCGGCGTATAGCAGAGATCGAGAAAGCCCTTCGCCGTCGCTCGCGTCTCGCGATACTCCGGCAGATAGCGTCCTGCCTGCCGCATGATCCAGATTGGCGGCGGGGCTATCGTCTCGCCATTCAGAACCTTCATCACCTTGCGTTCAGGTGCAGTTATCCCCGGATTGGGTTCCACTCTTTCGTCCTAAATAAATTCCGCGAAGCGGTTTGATGATTCTATGAGTCTGTGAATAACAGGTATTGCCGGTTTTGCAGAAGCGAGAACGAGCCCAACGCGACAATCCGCCCGGCGGAAACAAATCCAAAAATGGCTGTGAATCAATGTGGATAGAATATTCCTTTAAAAACAAATAGTTACGAGAAAGTGCCTCCGCAGCCTGTGGGAAAGCCTCGAACCAATCGCGCGTTAATTCTTTCTCCACACTGTTCTCCTCTGTGGAAATCCGACGAGGATACGCCGGTGAATTGTGAACAGGCGCCATTTTGAACCGAGGCCTGTCCGGGCGCTTCTCCGGCATCGTTCGTTTTCCACAGTTGCGCACAATCCGCCGACCCGACTGCCTGTCCTTGCCAAGCGGACAATCAGGGTCTAACCGCATCCCGTTGAAGGAAAATGCCATGAGCCTCGTTCTCGCCTCGACCAGCCCTTTTCGCGCAGCCATCCTCAAGAATGCCGGGATCGAATTCCGCGCCGAAGCCGCACGGATCGACGAGCGAATTGTCGAAAAGCCGCTACTGGATGCGGACGCGACACCGGAAGACATCGCGGCTGTCCTCGCCGAGGCAAAGGCGCTCGACGTGTCTGAACGCAATCAGGGTGCGCTCGTTCTTGGCGGCGACCAGACACTGTCGCTCGATGGCGAGTTGTTTCACAAACCCTCCGACATGGAAGAGGCGCGGCGCAATCTGCTGAAATTCACCGGCAAGACCCACCAGCTCTGGAGTGCCCTGACGCTTGCGCGCGACGGGGAAACGATTTGGCGTCATGTTTCCGTTGCGCACATGCAGATGCGCGATCTCACGCCGAACTTCATCGGCCGTTATCTTTCAAGGGTCGGCGATGCCGCGCTGAACAGTGTCGGCTGCTATCAATATGAGGGCGAAGGCATTCAGCTTTTCGAAAAGACCGAAGGCGACTATTTCACGATCATCGGTCTCCCCATGCTGCCACTGCTTGCCGAGCTGCGCCAATTGAGCGAAATCGATGGCTGACGCGCCCCGCGCCTTCGTTGCCGGCCATCCGATCGGTCATTCCCGGTCGCCGCTGATCCATAGCGAATGGCTGACCCGATACGGCATCGATGGCGTCTATTCCGCGATTGACGTCGCCCCGCATGATTTTCCCGCCCTTCTCGTCGATATTCGCGCCGGCAAATGGGCTGGCGGAAACGTAACGATCCCGCACAAGGAGGCGGCTTTCGAACGTGCCGATAACCGCGATGAAGCCGCTGACGCAATCGGGGCGGTCAATACGCTCTGGGTCGAAAACGGAAAACTGATTGGCGGCAATACCGACGCCTACGGATTTGCCGCCAATCTCGATCAGCGTCTTTCAGGCTGGCGGGATGGCGAGACGGCTCTGGTCCTGGGAGCCGGTGGCGCCAGCCGCGCCATCGTTCACGCCTTGTTGGAAGCCGGCTATAGACGAATCGATATAGCAAACCGCACCTTGGCACGCGCAGAACAGCTCGCCGCGCGGTTCGGAGAAAAGGTTGCCGCGCATTACTGGAACGCAGCCGACGATTTGATTTCAAGTGCGAACCTGATCGTCAACACGACCTCCCTCGGCATGGTAGGTCAGCCGCCCCTCGAACTCGATCTCGGTTCCGCTCCGGTCGGGGCGATGGCGACCGATATCGTCTACGTGCCGCTCGAGACGCCTTTTCTGAGAAGCGCCGCCGCTGCGGGTTTGAAAACCTGCGATGGCCTCGGCATGCTGTTGCATCAGGCCGCGCCGGGTTTCGCCCGCTGGTTCGGCCGGTTCCCGGAAGTCGACGAAGACTTGCGCGCAGTCGTCCTTTCGGATCTCGCCTCGGTGCACGCTCGATGATTATCCTTGGCTTGACCGGCTCTATCGGCATGGGCAAATCCACCACCGCGAAAATGTTCGCCGATGAAGGCGTTCCAGTCCATGACGCCGATGCGACGGTCCATGCGCTTTATGCCGGCAGGGCCGCGCCTCTCATCGAGAAAGCCTTTCCCGGTACAGTTATCGACGGGGTGGTCGACCGGACCAAACTCGGTAAGCAGGTCGTCGGCGATCCCGACGCCATGAAACGACTTGAGACAATCGTTCATCCGCTGGTGCGCGAGGAGGAGATCGCGTTCCTGGAAAAAGCCCGCGCCGAAAACCGACCCGTGGTCGTGCTCGATATCCCGCTTCTCTACGAAACCGGCGGCGAAAATCGTGTTGACTACGTGGTCGTTGTCACCGCGCCGGCTGAAGTCCAGCGACAAAGAGTCATGAGCCGGCCGCGCATGACCCGGGAAAGGTTCGAGGCGCTGCTCGCCAAGCAGACACCCGACGCGGAAAAACGCCGTCGCGCCGATTTTCTCGTCGATACATCGCTCGGCCTTGAGGCCGCGCGCGCCAAGGTCGGGCAAATCGCAGGTGTTCTGATGGCAATAGACCGGCAAAAAGAAGCGCTGGACGAAAATACGCTGCCATTGTGATGCCCCGCGCGGATGCGCATGATGTCGGCAGAAAGCGAATCGAACCCATGCGCGAGATCATCTTCGATACCGAAACCACCGGCCTCGACTCCGGGTCCGACCGGATTATCGAAATCGGCGCGGTCGAGCTTGAAAACCGTTTTATCACCGGCCGGAACTTTCACGTCTATATAAATCCGGACGGCAAGGAGGTGCACGCCGAAGCGCTCGCCGTTCACGGTATTTCCAACGAGCAGCTCGAAGACAAGCCGAAGTTCCGCGAGGTGGTCCAGGATTGGCTCGATTTCACCGCGGGAGCGAAACTGATCGCCCACAACGCGAATTTCGACGTCGGCTTTTTCAATGCGGAATTTGCCCGGCTCGGCTTGCCGCCGATCGATCCGGACGTTGTCATTGACAGTCTTTCGCTTGCGCGAAAGAAGCACCCGATGGGCCCCAACTCGCTCGACGCGCTGTGCCTGCGCTATGCGATTGACAATTCGAAGCGCGAGAAACACGGGGCCTTGCTCGACAGCGAATTGCTGGCTGAAGTCTATATCGAGCTGGTCGGTGGCAAGCAGGCTCGTCTCGGCCTTGAAGTCGTGGAGGAACGGGATTTCTCCGCGAATGCCGACGAGGGCGAGACAGGCCGGGTAACGTTGCGGCCGCGCCCCGAACCCTTGCCGCATCGTCTGAGCGAACAGGAAATCGCCGCCCATGCCGAGCTTGTGGCGAAACTCGGCGACAAGGCGATCTGGTCTGCCGGAACGCAAAAGGGCGGCTGAGCCGCCCTTTCCGACATACCAAACGGCACGATGGGATCAGGCCTGGACTTTTGCCTTGGCCTGTTCTTCCGCCATCCGACGCTGGAACATCTGGGCGAAATCGACCGGATCGATCATCAACGGCGGGAAGCCGCCATTGCGGGTGCATTCGGCGATAATCTGGCGCGCGAAGGGGAACAGAAGTCGCGGGCATTCGACGAAAAGCACCGGAAGCAAGTGTTCCTGCTTGAAGCCGGCAATGCGGAAAACGCCGCCATAGACGAGCTCGACATTGAACAGCACCTTGCCTTCATCCTCGGCTTTCGCCGTCAGGGTAAGATTGACGTCATAGTCGGTCTCGGCCATCGGGTTGGCCTGAACATTGACATTGATGTTGATGGCCGGCGATTTGTCACGCGGGCGCAGCGACAACGGTGCTCCGGGGCTTTCGAAAGAGAGATCCTTCACATACTGCGTCAGGACCGAAAGCTGCGGCTGCTGCCCGTTTCCATTGCCCGTTCCGGCGGCGGTGCCTTGCGGATTCTGCTCGCTGCCATTCTTGCCGTCATCTGCCATCTGTGTTGCCTCTTGACTGTATTTGGGATGCGCAACTGTGCCTGCGCGGTAGGATTTGGCGGCTGGCTAGCACGACCCATCGGGACTGACAAGGAAAACGCCGGCTGCCGTCAGCGGTCATTGCCCCAGGGGCTGTCGTCGCGCGGCGTACCCGAATACTCGTCTTCGGAAAGGTCGATCGTGTTCGAATTACGCGGCGACCGCGTTTCGCGTGTTTCGTACTGGCTGTATGAAGACGACACGACATGAATTCGACTGCGCAGGAAATGCCAGACCGCGTCCCGGACAGGCGGGATGAACAGGAGAAATCCGAGCGTATCGGTGACGAAGCCGGGCGTCAGCAGCAGGATACCGGCGACTAGGATCATTACCCCATGCACCAGATCGCGGCCCGGCACCCGATTCTGGTCGATTTCGGAGCGCATCCGCGTCAGCAGTCCGAACCCCTGCACCCTGAGCAGGATCGAGCCGATGATTGCGGTCAGGACCACCATGCCGAGCGTAGCGAATACGCCGATTTGCGAACCGACGGCAATGAATACGCTGATTTCCAGAAGGGGAATAATCAGGAGCGCGAAAGGGATCAGGGAAAAAGGCATCAAATCGGCATCTTTCTTCAACTTTGTACGCCCTATGTAGTTATTCTTCGCGCGATTTGAATGCACGCCATTCATGGTTATATGAAAGGCGAAGGTTTCTCTGTTTGCAGGACGTTTTATGGAAGGCTCCAATCTAGTCACGCTGATTTTCGTCGTAGCGGCGGTGTTCGTGTTCCTGCAGCTGCGCAGTGTGCTGGGCAAACGCACGGGCAACGAACGGCGGCCCGTCGATCCCTATTCGGCCAAGCGCGAATCGCCGGCCGATACGAGCGCTGACGAATCTGCGGAATCCGATAATGTCATCACGCTGCCCGGTCGCGGCGAAGCAAAGGCGGATCCCTATCGCGAGATCGACCGTGTCGCGAAACCCGGGACTGATCTCAATTCAGGCCTGCGCGCCATAAAGGACCGTATGCCCGATTTCGATCCGGCCTCGTTCCTTTCCGGCGCCAAGATGGCTTACGAGATGATCGTCATGTCGTTCGCCGATGCGGACCGCAAGACGCTGAAGAACCTGCTGTCGACGGAAGTCTATGACGGGTTTGCCTCGGCGCTCGATGATCGCGAGGCGAAAGGCGAGACTGTGCAGTCAAGCTTCATCGGCATCGACAAGTCCGACATCATCGCTGCCGAAATGCGCGACACGGACGCTCTGGTCACCATCCGCGTCGTAAGCCAGCTGATATCGGCGACCCGCGACAAGGACGGCAATGTCGTTGACGGAGATCCGGAAGCCGTGGTCGAGGTCAAGGATGTCTGGACATTCTCGCGCGACACGCGCAGCCGGGATCCGAACTGGCGTCTGGTCGCCACCGAATCCGAAGACTGATCCACTTCCCATGTGGAAGCTTCGACCCGTCCCGTTTTCCGGGCTCCCCGGATGGGCGGGCGATGATCATCGCGCCGCGCTCGACTCTTTTGGCCGACATGCTGTCCGGCCAAGGGGCGAAACCTATCGGCACGGCGCGATGGGTGTGCCGCCGCAAAGTCTTGAGCCCTTGTTCCGGGACGCGGCTGACATGCCGACTGGCTGTGATGCGCGCGGCTTCTTCGAGGACCGTTTCGATTGCTTTGCGCTCACCGCAGACGACGGTCAACGAGGCTTCGTCACCGCCTATTACGAACCGGAAATCGAAGCATCGCGCGAACGAACGGACCGGTTTCGCGTGCCGTTCTACCGCCGCCCGGATGATCTCGTGGCGGTCGGCGAGGAAAATCGCCCGGACTGCTGGGATCCCGACATCCGATTTGCGCGGGCGAATGCAGATGGTTCTCTCTCCGCCTATCCTGATCGAAAGGCGATCAATTCAGGCTTCCTGGACGGTCGCGGTCTCGAGATCGGCTGGGTCGAAAACGAGGCGGATGCGTTCTTTGCCCATATCCAGGGCGCGGCCCGGCTCGTGTTTGCAGACGGTGCGCACCTGCGCATAACCTATGACGGGAAGTCCGGTCATCCTTTCACCGGTATCGGCCGCCTTCTCGTCGAACGTGGCGAGATCGCGCCCGCGGACATATCCATGGCGGCGATTCGGCATTGGCTGGCGGAGAACCCAGACGATGCCCGGCCGCTGATGGAGGAGAACCGGTCCCACATTTTCTTCCGTGAGGCTCCCGTTGCCGACCGGGCGGACGGGCCGGTTGCTGCTGCGAAAGTGCCTCTGACGGCGGAACGGTCATTGGCTGTCGATCGACTTCTGCACACATTCGGCACGCCCGTTTTCGTCTCTGCGGATACAGTCAACGGTGCATACTGGTCGAAACTGATGATCGCCCAGGATACGGGCAGCGCCATTACCGGCCCCGCCCGAGGCGACCTTTTCATGGGCTCGGGAGATGCAGCCGGAAACCGGGCCGGCGCGGTGCGTTCGCCCTGCGATTTTTTCGTGCTGGTGCCGAAATCGGTTCTAATCGACACGGGCAAGGCGTTGGCGTCATGAGTTCGGGTCGTCGTCATCGCAAGCTCTCCGAGGAAGATGCGGTTCTGTGGCGCCGCGTCGGCAAAACGGTAACGCCCTTGCGCGACCGACCACTGTCGCTTCCCACCATTTCGCAGGAAGAGGCAGAGCGCGAATTCGCTGCCGCCATGCAGGAAGGCAATCCGAGGCCTGCGAAAAAGGCCGGCGTGGCCGGCGATATCAAATCGCCCATCGCGCATCATCCCCTTCCGCCGGCGCCGAAGCGCAAACCGCAGCCGGAGCCCGTCATCGACCGGCCGACGACCCGAAAGATAGCCAAGGGCCGCATAGCCATCGATGCGAGGGTCGATCTGCACGCGATGACGCAGGATCAGGCCCATGACCGACTCTACGTCTTTCTTGCCGATCAGCGTGCGCGCGGCGCGCGACATGTCCTCGTCGTCACCGGAAAAGGCCGCTCCCTTGGAAGCGAAGGGGTGCTGAAACGCATGGTGCCCGTCTGGCTTTCGAGCCCGCGCTTTGCTGAACTTGTCAGCGGCTACGCGTCGGCGAGCCGTCACCACGGCGGAGAGGGTGCGATCTATGTGCGGCTGAGGAGGCTGGCGCGCGCCGACGGGAGCTTCAGGCCATGACGCCATTTGGTGAAAGACTGCGACAGCTGCGCGCCGAGCGCAACATGACGCAAAAACAGATGGCGGCGCGGATCGGCGTTTCAGCCGCCTACCTTTCCGCATTGGAACACGGCCATCGCGGCGTCCCGTCCTGGGTGCTGCTTCAGCGTATCATCGCCTGCCTGAACATCATCTGGGATGATGCCGATGAACTTCAGCGCCTTGCACTCCAATCGGCTCCGAAAGTGACGATCGATACATCCGGCATGCATCCGATGGCCACCGAACTGGCCAATCTGCTGCAACAATCGATTGCCGGCTTGTCCGCCGAGGATCTCGAAACGCTAATCCACCGGCTGCGGGTCTTGAATAATCGCTCCGCTCACCCGGACTGATCGCGCCGATTAACCGCCCGTCAGCAACGCCCGCAATTCGTCCTCGCGGTCGTTGATCATCCAGCCGTAATAGTTTTCTTCCGGATAGACCGTCTTGCCCGCCCGTCGGTTGCGCTTCGCAAGTTCCTGCGCGCGACCGAGAGAATCGCCGGTATTGTAAAGCGTGGCGGTCAGGCCTGGATTCGCGGAAATGTCGAAACCGGCGATCTTGCGGTAGTCCTCGATGGCCGTTGCCAGCGTTGCCGCCATATAAGGCAGCGTCTTGCCGGGATCCATGATTGCCTCATAGACATCCTTGCCATTTGTGGCGGACAGCTCCGGCATACCGGTCACCGCGTGCACACGGTCGGACATCATAAGCGCGGTCAGCGGATTGAGCTGGCCGAGCCCGAAGGTCTGACCGGCATAGAACGGTTGGAAAAAGACCGCCGAGAACCGATTGTTGGGGAAGGACTTGCCGTCGACCTTCTTGCCGCGGAACTTGCTTTCCCAGACGCTCTCGCGGCAACTCCAGACCGCGCGGCTGTCGGCAATGCCCTCGCAGCGCGAGAATTCCGGCCGTTTGATGAAATCCTCGACATCTTCGCCGTCATACTCGAAGTCGATCCGACCCTTCAGATAGGCGACCGCCTTCACGTAATAGGTTTGCGCGCGGTCATAGGCATCGACATTGTAGGTGTGCTCGCCGACGATCGCGCCAATCATGTGGATCGGGTCGATGCCGAAATCGTCCGCCGATTTCTTGATCTGCGCGATAAGCCGCTTGTCGCGCTGCAGCAGTCCAAGAACTTTCTTGTACTTGCGGTCGAAAGTGGTCTTCAGCGCCTTGGTGCGGTTTTTCGATGCGCCGGGAATGGGGGGCTGCTCGGTGTGCCGGTTGCCGGGCTCGATAACGGTCAGGGCAGATGCCGGGACGGCAGCCCATAGCAAGATCGCCAGTGCGCCTGCCAAAGGAATTCTGAATGACGGCATCGTTAATTGTTTTCTGACTCTGCGCCCCATCCTGCTAGTAATTAATGCCTCTTGCGGAGTCGAGTAGTCCCGGCAACGAAAATACCGTTATGGCCGTTCGGTCACAGTATGTAGCGCGACAGATCGGCGTTTTGCGCCAGCGCTCCGATCTGCTTGCGCACATAGTCGCCGTCGATCACATACTCCTCGCCTGACTTGTCGGGCGCTTCGTACGAAATCTCGTCGAGAACCCGTTCCATCACCGTTTGCAGCCGGCGGGCTCCAATATTCTCGATCGTTGCGTTCAAATCGACGGCAATGTCGGCCAGCGCGTCAATGGCGTCTTCGGTGAAGGTCACTGTCACGTCTTCGGTTTTCATGAGCGCGATATACTGCTTGATCAGGCTCGCTTCCGTTTCGGTCAGGATGCGCTTGAAGTCTTCGCGCTCCAGCGCCCGCAGTTCGACGCGGATCGGCAAGCGGCCCTGCAATTCCGGCAAAAGGTCGGACGGCTTGGAGACATGGAACGCGCCCGACGCGATGAACAGGATATGGTCGGTCTTCACCGGACCGTATTTCGTCGCCACGGTCGTGCCCTCGACCAGCGGCAGCAGGTCGCGCTGCACGCCTTCGCGGCTGACCCCGGCGCCGTAACGGCCCTCCGAAGCGGCGATCTTGTCGATTTCGTCGAGGAAGACGATGCCGTCATTCTCTGCGGCGCGCAGCGCTTCCTGGGTGATCTGTTCCTGATCGAGCAGCTTGTCGGACTCGTCATTGAGCAGGACGCCATAGGATTCGCGCACCGTCGTTCGGACCTTCTTGGTCTTGGCGCCGCCAAACGCCTTTCCGAGCATGTCGTTGAGGTTGATCATGCCGATATTGGCGCCGGGCATGCCCGGTACCTCGAATCCCGGCATGCCGCCGCCGCTCGTATCGGAGATCTCGACCTCGATCTCCTTGTCGTCGAGCTGTCCCTCGCGCAACTTCTTGCGGAAACTGTCCTTGGTGGCCGGGCTGGCGCCGGGTCCGACAAGCGCGTCGAGGACACGCTGCTCGGCATTCACGTGCGCCTTGGCCTTGACCTCTTCGCGCTTTTTCTCGCGAACCAGGGAGATGCCTGCTTCCACCAGGTCGCGCACGATCTGCTCCACATCGCGGCCGACATAGCCGACCTCGGTGAACTTCGTCGCCTCGACCTTCACGAACGGAGCGCCGGCGAGCTTCGCCAGTCTGCGCGAGATTTCCGTCTTGCCGACGCCGGTAGGCCCGATCATCAGGATATTCTTCGGCATCACCTCGTCGCGCAGCGAGCCTTCGAGGCGCTGCCGCCGCCAGCGGTTGCGCAGTGCGATGGCCACGGCCCGCTTGGCGTCTTTCTGGCCGATGATGTAGCGGTCGAGTTCGGAAACGGTTTCCCGCGGAGAGAAATCAGACATGTTAACTCAGCGTCTTATGGGAGGAAGTTTTTTCAGCACCGATGTGGGGAGGGTGGGTGCGACAATCAAGCGCCTGATATTTTGCCAGCCGGCTCCGAACATGATGATCAGCGCGCCGATGGCGAGCAGGATAAGCGCGAAGGGTGGGATGCCGGTGGAGTTGGCGGCCGAATTGACGAGATAGTAGATGCCGAGCGAGCCGAAATAGGCGAGCGTCGGGATCAACAGCGACCGCCGGTCGATGGCAAGCGCCACATAGACGAAGGCGACGATCAGTATGCCCAGCATGACAGAAGCCGTCACGCCCGGTTCGATCTCCCCGAAAACGACATCCTGCCCGGTGGCGAGGATGAACAGAGGATGGACCAGCAGCGGTGCCGAAATGACATGCAGCCAAAAGGCGCAGTCCGACCAGACGGTGAAGCGCTCGCGGTCGTGCAGGTCGAGCGCCAGCCCGACACCGAAGACGACGAAGCCGCAGATCAGCGGAATATAGAGCGCTTTCGACAACACTTCCGGAACCTGGTCGATCGTGGGCAGCAAGACCTGCCCGTTGGCCAGGCCGTCATAGAAATAGAGCGTCGCGAGGAAAAACGCCGTGCCGGTAAAACTCAGCGCCAGCACCGCTGCCATGATAGGCACGCGGAACCGGGCGAAATAGACGATGGCCGCGACCGCCGTGCCGCCGAAAAAGATCGCGGCATAGGTCTCCGCCTGCGGACGAAGTCCGGCCAGTTCGATCGGATTTTCGACCGCTCCGAGCCCGTATCTGGTTTCCAGATAGCGGCCGAGCAGCGTTGTCACCGCGGCGATGAAGCCGAGTCCCAGAACCGTGCTCGACAGGCGCATCCGCTTCTGCCGCGTAACGAATTCCGCGACCAGCCAGGCAAAGACGCCGAGGATAGCGGCGGTCATTGGAACGGTCACGCCCGGATAGGATTGCAACGCGAACAGCGCGCCGGCAAACAGAAGCAGGATGCCGATCGTGACGAACAGGTCGTTGCCGCCGCCGACCAGCCGCATTGGCTCGTCGGTGGACGCGCTGTCGGGAATGGGCGGCGGCGTCGTTGCAAGCGAGACGATCCCGTCGCGCTGGTCGGCGGTGATGATCGCGCGTTCGACCGCAAGATCGAGCGTGTGTCTGGAAATCATCCGGTCGTCTCCTTGAAGCGCTTGAGATCGAGCTTCATCAATAGCGTCACGCTGTCATCGTCCACATGCCGGTCATACGCGACGAAGCCGGCCTTTTCATAGGCCCTGACGGCGCGCCTGTTGGCTTCGTCGGGATCGATAATGATGGTTTCGTGGCCCTCTTCGACAAGCATGGCGAGGAAATTTCGCAGGACCTCGGTGCCGATGCCGCGCGAGAGCTGGTCCGGATTGCCGATCGAAAGGTCGACGCCAACCGCGTCCGGCGTCGCGCCGTGAAGCCAGGGCGCCTTGTCGTCGTAGCCTCCCGCGATTGCATCTCCGATTGACCAGACCTGGATGTAACCGGCAGGCTCCCCGTCGACGTGAAAGATGAAGGGTCGCGTGGTGTCGCGCCCTTCCACCATGTCGCGGATATAGCCCAGTTCGGTTTCCGGTTCGCCCCACCATTCGCGCATATGCGGGCTTTCCATCCAACGCCTCAGCAGCGGATAGTCAGCCGGCGTAACAGGCGCGAAGCGAATGTTCCGCTCACTCGGCATCCAGGCTTTCGACGATGACGTTGCCGTTGGTGTAAACGCAGATATCGGATGCGATCTTCATGGCGCGCCGAGCGATTGCCTCGGCATCCATGTCGGTATCGATCAGGGCGCGGGCCGCAGCGAGTGCGTCATTGCCGCCCGAGCCGATCGCCATGACGCCTTCTTCCGGCTCGAGCACGTCGCCATTGCCGGTCACGCACAGCGAAATCGACTTGTCGGCCACCAGCATCATCGCCTCGAGATTGCGCAGATATTTGTCGGTACGCCAGTCCTTGGCGAGTTCCACTGCGGCGCGCATCAGCTGGTTCGGATACTGTTCCAGCTTCTTTTCCAGACGGTCGAGCAGGGTGAAGGCGTCCGCCGTCGCGCCGGCGAAACCGGTGATCACTTCGTTGTTCTTGCCGATGCGGCGCACTTTGCGCGCATTGCCCTTCATCACCGTCTGCCCGAGGCTGACCTGGCCGTCGCCCGCGATCACCACCTTGTCGCCCTTGCGCACGGTAACGATCGTCGTGGCGTGCATCGTGCCGTAGGGATTGTCCTTCTCGCTCATCACGTATCCTTTCCGGGGTCGAGCGACCCGATTTCGTCCTCGCTATGTAAGCGGGGAGAGATCAAATGCAAACGGGCGGGTGACATGCTGGCATTTGCGCCAAACCCTTGTTATGAGGCGCAGTCGCCGACAAGAAAGGGCATTCGCCATGACCTCGCGCACGGCTGAGATCAGCCGCAAGACGAACGAGACCGCCATTTCCGTCACCGTGAATCTGGACGGCACCGGCAAACATGAGATGAAGACCGGCATTGGCTTCTTCGATCACATGCTTGATCAGCTCGCGCGTCATTCGCTGATCGACATGACCGTGAGCGCCGTGGGCGACCTGCATATCGATGATCACCACACCGTGGAGGATACCGGCATTGCGCTCGGCCAGGCGCTGGCGAAGGCGCTCGGCGATCGTCGCGGCGTTACCCGCTATGCCAGCCTCGATCTTGCCATGGACGAGGCGCTGACCCGCGCAGCCATCGACGTGTCCGGCCGTCCTTTCCTGATCTTCAAGGTCGACTTCCCGACCCAGAAGATCGGCACTTTCGACACTGAGTTGGTGCGCGAGTTCTTCCAGGCTTTCGCGCAGAATGCCGGCATCACTCTGCATGTCGAAAATCTTTACGGCGCCAACAGCCACCATATCGCCGAGACCTGTTTCAAGGCGGTGGCGCGCGTATTGCGAACCGCCGTCGAGATCGATCCGCGTCAGGCGGATGCGATCCCCTCGACCAAGGGCACGCTCAACGGATAGGCTCTGGCCATGGCAAGCTATGTTGTTCTTGAACGCCGGCCCGCTGCGGGACGCCGCATCGAGACGGAACTTGTGCGCGACGAGTTTTCCTATCTCGCGCTGATTTTCCCGCTCGTCTGGCTGTTGTGGTACCGGCTCTGGTTCGCAGCCATCGTTTTGCTGCTGGTTTCCGTAGGCATCGGCATGATCGGCGAATATCTGGCCCCCGGCCCGGCAATGTTTGTCGCCGGCTTAGTGGTCAGTTTTTTCGTTGCGCTGGAGGGTTCTGCCTGGCGGATCGCGAAGTTTCGCCGGCTCGGCTATCTGGAGACCGGCGCGGGCGTCGCGCCCAGCCTTAGCGAGGCGGAAATCCGCTGGTTCGCAGGAAGCGGCGCGCCGCCGCAAAAGCCCGCTCCGGTGACCGGACATAAGGTGGCCACGCCGCCGCCGCTGCCGGCGGCCGACCATCCCGACATGGTTTTCGGCTTCGCGGGAGAACGGTGAGCGCCATGCGTGTTGCGATTATCGATTACGGCTCCGGCAATCTCCGCTCGGCCGTCAAATCCTTCGAGCGCTCGGCCCGCGAGGCCGGCGTTTCGGCCGAAATCGACCTGACCTCGGACGCCGATCGCGTGGCGACGGCCGCCCGCATCGTCCTGCCGGGCGTCGGCGCCTATGCCGATTGCCGCGCCGGCCTCGATGCTGTGCCGGGCATGGTGGATGCACTGAATGCGGCCGTGGTCGACAAGGCCCGGCCCTTTTTTGGCATTTGCGTCGGCATGCAGCTCATGTCGGCGCGCGGTCTTGAAAAGACTGTAACAAACGGTCTCGGCTGGATCGCGGGCAATGTCGTTGAAATGGTGCCGGGCGACCCCACACTGAAAATTCCCCAGATCGGTTGGAACACGCTGGATCTCGTCCGTCCGCACCCGCTGTTTGATGGCATCCATACCGGCGAGGACGGGCTGCACGCCTATTTCGTCCATTCCTACCATCTCGCCGCCGACAGCCAGGTGGACGTCGTGGCGCGTACCGATTACGGCGGGCCGGGCACCGCCGCCGTAGGGCGCGACAACATGTTCGGCACCCAGTTCCACCCGGAAAAGAGCCAGACGCTCGGTCTGGCCCTGATCGCCAATTTCCTGAAATGGAAGCCCTGAAGGCCATGTCCGCCAACAAGATCCTCTTTCCCGCCATCGACCTTAAGGACGGTCAGTGCGTGCGCCTCGTCAAGGGCGACATGGGCCAGGCGACCGTCTACAACCCCGACCCTGCTGCGCAGGCGAAAGCCTTCCAGGATCAGGGCTTCGAATGGCTGCATGTGGTCGATCTGAACGGCGCGTTCGAGGGCCAGTCGGTCAACGGAGCGGCGGTCGAGGCAATCCTGGCCGCGACAACCAACCCGGTACAGCTCGGCGGCGGCATCCGCTCGCTCAAGCACATCGAAAACTGGCTTGAAAAAGGCCTCGCCCGCGTCATCCTCGGCACGATCGCCGTGCGCGATCCCGATCTCGTCATCGAGGCCTGCAGAAAGTTTCCCGGCAAGATCGCCGTCGGCATCGACGCCAAGGGCGGCAAGGTCGCTGTCGAGGGCTGGGCGGAGGCTTCCGAACTCGGCGTCATCGAACTGGCGAAGAAATTCGAGGGCGCGGGCGTCGCCGCGATCATCTATACCGATATCGACCGCGACGGCATCCTGACCGGCATCAATTGGGATTCGACCATCGATCTCGCTGAAGCGGTTTCCATTCCGGTGATCGCCTCCGGTGGGCTTGCCTCCATCGCCGACATCGTCCGCATGACCATGCCGGACGCCGCGAAACTGGAAGGCGCGATCTCCGGCCGTGCGCTTTATGATGGCCGCATCGACCCGGATCAGGCGCTCACAGTGCTGCGCGGTGAGGGGAACGCGAAATGACCTTAAAAGCCCGCGTCATTCCCTGCCTGGACGTAGCCAACGGTCGGGTCGTCAAAGGGGTGAATTTCGTCGATCTGATCGATGCCGGCGATCCGGTCGAGGCGGCCAAGGCCTATGACGCCGCCGGCGCGGATGAGCTCTGCTTTCTCGACATTACCGCGTCTTCCGACAATCGCGAGACGATCTACGATGTCGTCGCGCGCACCGCCGAACAGTGCTTCATGCCGCTCACCGTCGGCGGCGGCGTGCGTGCGGTCGAGGATGTCCGCAAGCTCTTGCTGGCCGGCGCCGACAAGGTTTCGATCAATACCGCGGCGGTGAAACGTCCCGAACTGGTGGCCGAGGCCGCCGACAAATTCGGAAACCAGTGCATCGTCGTTGCCATCGACGCGAAGGCGGTCGACGAGGGCGGGGAAGAGCCCCGGTGGGAGATCTTCACCCATGGCGGCCGCGTGCCGACCGGCATCGACGCGGTGGAGTTCGCCCGCAAGATCGTCGACCTCGGCGCTGGCGAGATCCTTCTGACCTCGATGGACCGTGACGGCACAAAGATCGGCTACAATATCCCGCTGACCCGCGCCGTCGCCGATGCGGTGCGCGTGCCGGTGATCGCGTCCGGCGGCGTCGGCACGCTTGAACACTTGGTTGAGGGCATCCGCGACGTCCATGCCACGGCCGTTCTCGCCGCCTCGATCTTCCACTTCGGAACCTATACGATCGGCGAGGCCAAGGATTTCATGGCCGAGGCCGGCATAGCCGTGCGCCGCGACGCCTGAACCGGGAAGACGACATGACTGATTTCACCCTAGCCGACCTGGAAAAGATCGTCGCGACGCGCGCGTCGTCCAGCGATGAAAATTCATGGACAGCGAAGCTCGTTTCGAAAGGCATCGAAAAGGCATCGAAGAAGCTCGGCGAGGAAGCGGTCGAGACCGTCATCGCCTCGCTCGGCGACGATAGTTCCGCTTTGGTGGCGGAAACCGCGGACCTGTTGTACCATTTGCTCGTTGTCCTCCACATGCGCGGTGTGGCATTGGATGACGTGATGGCCGAGCTGCAGGGGCGGACCGGCCAAACAGGCCTGCAGGAAAAGGCCGCCCGCACCGCGGAGTAGTCACAGGCATTTCCATGGATCAATCCGTCAAGCGCAGCAGCCCTTCGGCGCATGCAGACCCTCTGGATCAGTTGTCCGGCAGCGAATTGTCGCCTTATCGGCGTTTTTCGGCGGCCAAATGGTCGGAATTTCGCGCCGACACGCCGTTGACGCTGACCGCGGACGAGGTGATGCGGCTGCGCTCGCTCGACGACCCGGTCGATCTCGACGAGGTGCGGCGCATTTATCTTTCCATGTCGCGCCTGCTCTATTCCCATGTCGAGGCGTCGCAGAACCTGTTCGAGCAGCGCAAGCGCTTTCTCAATGTCGACGAGGCGATCAAGACGCCCTTCATCATCGGCATTGCCGGCTCGGTGGCCGTCGGAAAATCGACCACGGCGCGTATCCTGAAGGAATTGCTGGCCCGCTGGGAATCGAACCCGAAGGTCGCGCTGGTAACGACCGACGGCTTTCTATGGCCCAATGCAGTGCTCCGCGAACAAGGCCTTATGGAGCGTAAAGGTTTTCCGGAAAGCTATGATGTTGGCGCGCTTCTGCGCTTCCTATCGCAGCTCAAGGCTGGCGAACACTCGGTGCGCGCGCCGCTTTATTCGCACCTGACCTATGACGTACTGCCTGGCGAATATGTCACGATCGACCGGCCGGATATCCTCATCTTCGAGGGGATCAACGTGCTGCAGGTGCGCGACCTGCCGGAAGACGGCAAGATGGTGCCCTTCGTCTCGGACTATTTCGACTTCTCGATCTATATCGACGCCGACGAGGAAAAAACTCACGACTGGTACGTGACCCGCTTCATGCGGTTGCGCAAGACGGCGTTCCGCGATCCGAAATCGTTCTTTCATCGCTATTCAGAGCTCTCGGACGAGGCAGCGCTCAGCATCGCCGAAGGTCTGTGGACGAATATCAACCTGAAGAACCTGAAGGAAAACATCCAGCCGACGCGCCCGCGCGCCGACCTGATCCTGAAAAAAGGGTCCGACCATCTGGTCGAGGAAGTGCTTCTCAGGAAACTGTAGGCCTGGTTACCCGGCGCAGCGTGAGGTTGATGCGACCGCCATTCTTCAAAAGCGCCGAGGTCGCCGGATAGATCCGGTCCACGCCGTGATAGCAAAGCCGTCCCGCTCCGCCGAGCACGATGACATCGCCGCTATCCAGTTTCAGCGAGACTGTGCGACCGGACCGGGTCGTCTCGCCGATGCGGAACAGGCATGTGTCGCCCAGCGAGACCGACAGAACCGGCGCGTCGAAATCTTCCTCGTCCCGGTCCTGATGCAGGCCCATCTTTGCGCTGTCCCTATAGAAATTAACCAGACAGGCCTCCGGCGGATGCAGATAACCGCTGAATTCTTCCCACAATTTCAACAACATGTCCGGGATTGGAGGCCAAGGTTTCCCGGTCACGGGATGCATCGTCTGATAGCGGTAGCCGCGATCCTTGTCCGTGACCCAGCCGAGCGACCCGCAATTGGTCATTCGCACGCTCATTTCCTTGCCCGTGCGGGGCATGCGCGGCGTGAACAGGGGCGCGTCGGCGACGACTGCGCGAATGTCTTCAACCAAGGCCCGCTGGGCGTCGGTGGAGAGACAATGGGGAATGTGGCGGACGCCCTTCGGTAGAACCAGCATGGTTCCAATCTAGTGTGCCGGCGGCGATGCGTCACGCGCCGCCGGCTCGTTTCGCGTTCTGCTAGCCGAGATCGGGAATACGCAGCACCTGGCCGGGATAAATCTTGTCCGGATGGCTCAGCATCGGCCTGTTGGCCTCGAAAATGGCGTTGTATTTGGAGCCGTTTCCATATGCCTTTTCGGCGATGGCCCACAGCGTGTCGCCTTTTTCCACCGTGTGGAATTTCGGATCGTTCGCCGGCGCGTCCGCAATCTTGAGCTCGGACGCTTCCACCTTCGATATTCCGAGCGTGTTGCCGACGGCGACAACCGCCTTTTCGAAGATCGACTGATCCTCGACGGCGCCCTTGATGATCGCCGTGTCACCCTTGACCTCAACCTGCACGGCATCCGTGCCGAGCTTGTGGGAATCGAGTTCCTTCTTCAGCTCTTTTGCGTTTTCCTCGTCGTCATCGCCGAAACCGAGTTTCTTGCCGGCCGATTTCACGAAATCGAAAAATCCCATCGCATTGTCCTTCCGCGCCTGAACGATAAAGCCGCCTGCCGCGGCGGCGAAACCGTAGTGCCCAGACAAGGAGAAGGCTAGTCCTCAAAATCAACCGAACCGCGCATTTTCTTGATCTGGCCGCGCCCGGTCTTGGCCTTCAGCCGCCGTTCGACGGATCCGCGCGTCGGCCGCGTCTTCTTGCGCGGCGGAGGCGGGGGCTCCAATGCTTTCAGGACAAGGTCCCTCAAACGCTCGCGGGCATCCTCCCGATTGCGTTCCTGCGCGCGATGCCGGCTCGCCTGGATCAGGATCGACCCATCTTTTGCGGCGCGCTTTCCGGCGAGCTGCAAAAGCCGCCGCAGTTGGTAGTCATTGAAAACGCCTGCGGAACCCGGAAAGAAACGCAATTGCACGGCGCTTGAGGTCTTGTTGACATTCTGCCCGCCGGGCCCCGAGGCGAGCACGAAATCCTCGGTCATCGACCAGGCAGGCAGGGTCAGCCCGTGTCGAATCGCCAGGTCGTCGACACTCATCGCGCATCACCCTGTTTCGAAACCTTGTTCATGCGCACGACGATAAGCGCTGAGCCCGCCCGAAAAAAGCCGCGGCGAAACAAAAACGGCGCCTGCCCGAAGGCAAGCGCCGTGAACTCACCCTTGCGGGCTGCTGTTACTCAGCGGCTTCGAGAAATCGAGGCGCCGCGTCCATCACGTCGAGATCGACATGGGAAGCGAATTTCTCGAAGTTCTCCGTGAACATGCCGGCCAGTTTCGCCGCCTGCTGATCATATGCCTTTCCGTCGGCCCAGGTCGACCGCGGATCGAGGATTGCGCTGTCGACGCCTTCGACCGCGACCGGAACCGCGAAGCCGAAATTCGCATCGGTGCGGTATTCGACAGCGTTCAGTTCGCCGGACAGAGCAGCCTTGAGCAGACGGCGGGTCGCCTTGATCGGCATGCGGTTTCCCGTGCCGTACGCGCCGCCGGTCCAGCCGGTGTTGACCAGCCAGCAATCGACACCGTGCTCGGCGATCAGGTCGCGCAGCAGATTTCCGTATTCCGACGGATGACGCGGCATGAAGGGTGCGCCGAAGCAGGTCGAGAAGGTGGCTTCCGGCTCGGTGACGCCCTTTTCGGTGCCGGCGACCTTGGCTGTGTAGCCGGACAGGAAGTGATACATTGCCTGCGCCGGGGTCAATTTGGCGATCGGCGGCATCACGCCGAAGGCGTCGGCCGTCAGCATGACGATGTTCTTCGGCTGGCCGCCCTTGCCTGTCGCGCTTGCATTCGGAATGAAGTGCAGCGGATAGGCGCAACGGGTGTTTTCCGTTAGCGAGCCGTCGTGGAAATCGGGCATGCGGGCGTCATCGAGGATGACGTTTTCGAGAACTGTGCCGAACCGCTCGGTCGTCGAGTAGATTTCCGGCTCGGCTTCCCGTGACAGGCGAATGGTTTTGGCGTAGCAGCCGCCTTCGAAATTGAAGACACCGTTTTCGCTCCAGCCATGCTCGTCATCGCCGATCAGCGTCCGCTCAGGATCGGCGGAAAGCGTCGTCTTGCCGGTGCCGGAGAGGCCGAAGAACACGGCGACATCTCCGTCCGGGCCCTCGTTGGCCGAGCAGTGCATCGGCATGACGCCTTTTTCGGGCAGAATGTAGTTCAGCGCGGTGAAGACCGATTTCTTCATTTCACCGGCATAGGACGTGCCGCCGATCAGCACGATCATACGGGTCAGGTCGACCGCGATAACCGTTCCCGAGCGGCAGCCATGGCGCTCCGGATCGGCCTCGAAGGACGGTAGGTCGATGATTGTCATTTCCGGCACGAACGAAGCGAGCTCGTCTCGCTCCGGACGGATCAGCAGGTTGCGGATGAAAAGGGCGTGCCAGGCATTCTCGGTAATGACGCGCACAGGAAGCTTGTGTGCCTCGTCCGCGCCGCCTGCGAGGTCCGAAACGAACAGGTCCATGCCCTGAGCCTGCGTCATGAAATCTTCATAGAGGCGATCGAAGGCTTCCGGCTCCATCGGGCGGTTGTTATCCCACCAGATTTTCTCGTCGACCTTGCCGTCGCGCACGACATGCTTGTCCTTCGCCGAACGGCCGGTATGGATGCCCGTCTTGGCGACGAGCGCGCCATGCGCGCTCAGCTGCGCTTCGCGACGCGCCAGCGCCTCTTCGTAGAGCTGGGCTTCGGTGAGGTTGTAGTAAACGGTGCCCGTCGCGCGAAAGCCATGTTTTTCGATTCCGTGCGCGGTGTTGTACAGTCCGTTGCTATTCATCTTCCTCACCAGAGTTTGCTTTGGTTGCCCTTTGCCGATCGGCGGTTGCTAAATTTTTTAGCCTGTTTAAGCGATTGTTTAAACAGAATAGACCCTCAAACAGAAATCGCATGGCATTTCAAATAATTAATCGATTTAACCTTTGAAAAAATAATTCAATCGGTTAAAGCAGCGGCTTTAAACACAGGCATTCCGTAGAGTCATTGATCAAGTCGCCTGAAAGGGCTGTCAGGCTCGACGCAGGCATGGAAACCGCTGCGCAATGACACCGGATGCGTTATGTGCCACATTTTGCGCGAAGTTTCAGCGTCAACCGCTTGCCTCTAGGAGACGAGACTGGAATTGGCGAAATGGCTGGGGAGAATTTCTATATGCAGACGATTGCGCTGGTCGATGATGACCGGAACATTCTGACTTCTGTTTCGATTGCTCTGGAGGCCGAGGGGTATCGGGTCGAAACCTTCACCGACGGCGCCTCGGCACTGGAAGGCCTGATGGCGCGTCCGCCGAGCCTCGCCATTCTCGACATCAAGATGCCGCGCATGGACGGCATGGAGCTTTTGCGCCGGCTGCGCCAGAAGACCGATCTGCCCGTGATCTTCCTGACCTCCAAGGATGACGAGATCGACGAGCTGTTCGGCCTGAAGATGGGCGCCGACGATTTCATCACCAAGCCGTTCTCCCAGCGCCTGCTGGTCGAGCGCGTTCGCGCGGTGCTGCGCCGCACCGCCGCACGCGAGGTTACGGTGAAGGGTGAAGCGGGCACGCAGGCCCAGTCCATCGTGCGCGGCAATCTCATCCTCGACCAGGAACGCCACACCTGCACATGGAAGGACCAGCCCGTGACACTGACCGTCACGGAGTTTCTGATCCTGCATGCACTTGCCCAGCGGCCCGGCGTCGTGAAAAGCCGTGATTCGCTGATGGATGCGGCGTATGATGACCAAGTCTATGTAGACGACCGGACGATCGACAGTCACATCAAGCGGCTGCGCAAGAAGTTCAAGGTCGTTGATGACAGTTTCGACATGATCGAAACCCTTTATGGCGTCGGATACCGGTTCCGAGAATCCTGACCGGGTCCCCGCAGACGGGCTGAATGACGGTAGAGATCGACCATAATGCCTTGAGGTCCGGCCTCGACAAGAAGGCAAGGGCCCGCGAAGGCGACGGCCGGCGAGAAAAGGCGCGCGAGGAAAGCTCTGGCGGTCGCGGCGGCTTTCTGCGATCGCTTCGCCGTTTTTTCGGCGGTTATATCTTCTCCTCGCTGACGCACCGAATCCTGTTCCTGAACCTCGCGGCCCTCGGCGTGCTGATGTCGGGCATTCTCTACATCAACCAGTTTCGCGACGGACTGATCGATGCGCGCGTCGAAAGCCTGATGATCCAGGGCGAGATCATCGCCGGGGCCATCGCCGCCTCGGCCAATGTCGAGACCAATGCGATCCTCATCGATCCCGACAAGCTTCTGGAGCTGCAGGCCGGCGAGTCGATCGTGCCCAATGCCGACCGCTTCGACAATCTCGACTTTCCAATCAATCCGGAAAAGGTCGCCCCGGTCCTGCGCCGGCTGATCTCGCCGACCCGCACCCGCGCCCGCATCTATGACCGCGACGCCAATCTCCTGCTTGATTCCCGTCATCTCTATTCCGGCGGCCAGGTCCTTCGCTATGAGCTGCCCGATGTCGATGAATCCGAGAGCGGCCTGCTCGACCGCATCGACCGCATCGTGTCGCGCATCTTCCGCCGCCGCGATCTCAGCGTCTACACGGAGCAGCCTGGCGGCAGCGGCACCGGCTATTCCGAGGTGATGTCGGCATTGGCCGGTGGCCGTTCGCAGATCGTGCGGATCAGCGAGCAGGGCGAATTGATCGTCTCCGTCGCCGTACCCGTTCAGCGCTTCCGTGCCGTGCTTGGCGTGTTGCAGCTTTCTACTCAGGGCGGCGACATCGACAAGATCGTCAAGGCCGAGCGTTTCGCCATGATGCGCGTCTTCGCGGTCGCGGTGATCGTCAACATCATCCTGTCGATCGCGCTGGCGGGCACCATCGCCAACCCGCTCCGCCGCCTTGCGGCGGCGGCTGTGCGCGTTCGCCGCTCCATCCGCCTGCGCGAGGAAATTCCGGACTTCTCGTCGCGCCAGGACGAGATCGGCAATCTGTCCGTCGCCCTGCGCGACATGACCAACTCTCTCTATGCGCGGATCGACGCCATCGAAAGTTTCGCTGCCGACGTCTCGCATGAACTGAAGAACCCGCTTACCTCCTTGCGAAGCGCGGTCGAGACATTGCCGCTCGCCAAGAATGACGACATGCGCAAACGCCTGACCGACGTCATTGAGCATGACGTGCGCCGTCTCGACCGGCTGATCTCGGATATTTCCGACGCCTCGCGCCTCGACGCCGAATTGGTGCGCGAGGATGCGAGCATCATCGACATGGCGCGCCTGCTTCGCGAACTGACGGACATTCTGGGCCAAAGCGTCGCCGAAGGGCGCGGCGCGCTGAAGTTGCATGTCGAAAAGCTGCCGGCCGGCGTGAAGGGCTTCTTCGTCGCCGGGCATGATTTGCGCATCGGTCAGGTCATCACAAACCTGGTGCAGAACGCCTTCTCCTTCGTTCCCGAAAAGGGCGGCCGCGTCGATATCCGCCTGGCAATGGAACCGCGGTTCATCGTCGTCCGGGTCGAGGACAACGGCCCCGGCATCAGGGCCGAGAATATCGAGAACATCTTCGAGCGTTTCTATACCGACCGGCCGGGACCGGATCAGTTTGGCAAGAATTCCGGCCTCGGCCTTTCGATTTCGCGACAGATTGTGGAGGCCCATGGCGGCACGCTCACCGCGGAAAACATTCCCGGCGGACGGGGCGGCCAGCCCGCAGGGGCCTGCTTCATCATGCGGTTGCCGCGCGAATGAGCGCCACGCTCGAACATGCCACTGTCGTCGAAATCGATCATCGTGGTGTGCTTGTTCGCGGCCACTCGGGATCCGGCAAGACCCTGCTGGCGCTCGAATTGTTGTCGCGCTGCCGGGCCGCCAACATCGCCTCGGCCCTCGTCGCAGACGACTATGTCTATTTGTCGCACGGTGAAGCCTCGGGCAGCCTGCGCGCCGCGGTGCCTGAAGGGATCGAAGGGCGCGTGGAATTGCGGGGCTTCGGCATAGCGACGCTTGCCGAGACGCGCTGGAAGCCGCAGATCGACCTGGCGCTGGTGGTCTCGCTCGTGCCGCCCGCCAAGGCGGAACGCGTTGCCGATCCGGAGCGTCGCGCGGTTTTCGATGGGGTTGCCCTGCCGGAACTCGTCTGTCCCGAGCGTCAGCCCTTGTCGGCCGCTTACGCGGTGTTTGGGTGGCTCGGTCTCGCGCCACGGCTGATCTGAGCGCGCTCGCACCCGGCTATGTCGATTTACGGACCACAGCTTCTTGCCTGAAAAACCTTGTCACGCGAGAAAATTGCTGATCATGATGCGGGCCCCTACGGGAGGCGACCGGCGATGCAAGACTGGACGCTATCGGGGCAAGACGGGAGAAGAGTGTCAATGATCGGCGTCGTGCTCGTTACGCACGGAAATCTCGCAGACGAATTCAAAAGCGCGGTCGAACATGTCGTCGGGGCCCAGTTGCAGTTCGCAACAGTCTGCATAGGCGCGGACGATGACATGGAGCAGCGACGGCGCGATATCCTTGCCCGCGTTTCCGATGTCGACAGCGGAGACGGTGTCATCATCGTAACCGACATGTTCGGTGGCACGCCGTCCAATCTGTCCATCTCCGTCATGGAAACCGGCCGCATCGAGATCCTCGCGGGCATGAATCTGCCAATGCTGATCAAGCTGGCGCGCGTGCGCGAGGATCAGCCGATGCAGGAGGCGCTGTCGCAGGCATGCGAGGCTGGGCGTAAATACATCAATGTCGCGAGCCAGATTCTGGCCGGAAAGTGAACCCCATTGCCCGGACAGGCGACTACCGCGAGCCGGACTCTCGAAATCACCAATAAACGCGGCCTGCATGCTCGAGCCTCGTCCAAATTCGTCAAGCTCGTGGAGCGCTTTCGTTCGACCGTCACCGTGGCGCGTGATGGTGTCTCGGTGCACGGTACATCGATCATGGGCCTGATGCTGCTTGCCGCCGGCCCTGGCTGCCGCATTGAGGTCATGGCCGACGGGCCTGACGCCGAGGAGGCACTAGAGGCCATCGCGGCGCTCGTTGCGGACAGATTCGGCGAAGGCGAGTGACATGGCGCCCATTCTGATCTCTGGGATCAGGATATAAGGATTTCTTTATATATAGATTGTCAGTGTTGCCCGTCTCTGCTAGTCAGCGCGCCAGTTCGAACGGAGTTCACCCATGCCCAATTCGCAGGATTACGCGATTGCCGATATCGCGTTGGCCGATTACGGCCGCAAGGAAATTGATATAGCCGAAACCGAAATGCCGGGTCTGATGGCCTGCCGCGAGGAATTCGGCGAGACACAGCCCCTCAAGGGCGCGCGGATTTCCGGATCGCTTCACATGACGATCCAGACCGCGGTGCTGATCGAAACCCTGAAGGCGCTTGGCGCCGATGTCCGCTGGGCGTCCTGCAACATCTTTTCCACCCAGGATCACGCCGCGGCGGCCATCGCGGCCACCGGCACGCCGGTCTTCGCCGTCAAGGGCGAGTCGCTGGAGGACTACTGGACCTACACGGACCAGATCTTCCAGTGGACCGATGGCGGCCTGTCCAACATGATCCTCGACGATGGCGGCGACGCCACCATGTACATCCTGCTCGGCGCCCGCGCCGAGGAAGGCGAGGACATCCTCTCCAAGCCGGGTTCGGAGGAAGAGGAGTATCTCTTCGCCCAGATCAAGAAGCGCATGGCCGCTTCCCCCGGCTGGTTCGTCAAGCAGCGCCACGCCATCAAGGGCGTGACCGAGGAAACCACGACCGGCGTCAACCGGCTCTACCAGCTGCAGAAGAAGGGGCTGCTGCCCTTCCCGGCGATCAACGTCAACGACTCGGTCACCAAGTCGAAATTCGACAATAAATACGGCTGCAAGGAATCGCTGGTGGATGGCATCCGCCGCGCTACCGACGTGATGATGGCCGGCAAGGTCGCCGTCGTTTGCGGCTATGGTGATGTCGGCAAGGGCTCGGCCCAGTCGCTGCGCGGCGCCGGCGCACGTGTCAAGGTCACTGAGATCGACCCGATCTGCGCCCTGCAGGCCGCCATGGACGGCTATGAGGTCGTACAGCTCGAGGACGTCGTCTCTTCGGCCGATATCTTCGTCACCACCACCGGCAACAAGGACGTGATCCGCATCGAGCACATGCGCGAGATGAAGGATATGGCCATCGTCGGCAATATCGGTCACTTCGACAACGAGATTCAGGTCGCTTCGCTGAAGAACCTGAAATGGACCAACATCAAGCCGCAGGTTGACATGATCGAGTTCCCGAAGGGCAACCGCATGATCCTCCTGTCGGAAGGCCGCCTGCTCAATCTCGGCAACGCGACCGGCCATCCGAGCTTCGTCATGAGCGCCTCCTTCACCAACCAGGTGCTGGCCCAGATCGAGCTTTATTCCAAGGGCGGCGAATATGGCCATGAGGTCTATGTCCTGCCGAAACATCTCGACGAGAAGGTCGCCCGTCTGCATCTCGACAAGCTCGGCGCCCGCCTGACCGACCTTTCGGAGGAACAGGCCTCCTATATCGGCGTGACGCCTAAGGGTCCTTTCAAGCCGGAACACTACCGGTACTGATCGGCTCGATACCGACACACTAAATATGGACGCCGGAGAACGAGGTACGTTCTCCGGCGTTTTTTTGCGCGCTTGATGCTTCACGGGGATTCCGACTGCGGGTATTTTGGGGTGATTCGCGAATGCGTGCGGCGGGGCAGATCAATCGCGAAGTGTCCGCGCGGACACCCGATGAACGGGGCTGTCCGGCGTGCCTGCGGCGAGGGGACGACGAATGCCGAAATCGGAGAGCGCAAGAAGACCGGGCGGAAAGTTTCGCTCCGGCCGAACTGCGCTTCTGTGGGCTTCGACCGCCTTCTGCCTCGCGCCGGTCCCGGCGCGCGCGCAGGATTTTACCCAGGCGATCGACCAGTTCTTTTCAACGCATCTGAGCGCACCGGAAGTCGTGCAGTTCGCGCTTTTTACCGGCGCGATGAGCGCTGCGCTCGCATCGGCCCTGTGGCTGATCCGCGAACGCGGACGTACCGCTCGCCAGAACGCCGTTTTGCGGGCGAAGGTCTCGGCGCTCAACACCCAGGTCGCCAAGCTGGAGGCGCTGGCGACGACCGAAGGACAGCGCGCCGTCATCTGGGAGGACCGCGATCAGAAGCCGGTCATCATCGGGACGCTCGATCCGCGTTCCGGGGCGCCGGAAGAGCGTAGCGCCTTCCTCGCCTTTGGACGCTGGCTGGAACCGCGCTCGGCCGCGCGTATCGATCATCTCGTCGCCGAACTGCGCGATGAGGCGAAGGCCTTCAGCGATACAGTCGAGACGCGACGCGGTGTGCCGCTGGAAGTCACCGGCCGCACCAACGGGTCGAGCGCCGTCGTTCGCTTCGAGAGCCTGACCGGCGAGCGCGCCGAACACGCGCGCCTCGCCCTCGAACATGGCCGCGTCGTCGACACGCTGGAAACATTGCAGGCGCTGCTCGATTCGCTCGACGCACCGTTCTGGTTGCGCAATGCGGAAGGCGCGCTCGCCTGGGTCAACCGCGCATACGCCGAAGCGACCGGCCATCCCAATTCGGCTGCGACCGTCACCGACGGCACGGAACTGTTCGGCAAGCAGACGCTCGAGAAGATGACGGCGGGGCGCGAGGCGGATGGCCGTTACAGGTCGTCCGCTTCCACCGTCGTAAAGAGCGACCGGGTCGTCTTCGACGTGGCCGATGCCGTCGGCCCGTTCGGCTCGGCCGGCATGGCGATCGACAAGACCGACTACGACGCCATGCGCAGCGAATTGAACAAGACGATACGCAGCCACGAGGAAACCCTCGACAAGTTGACCACGGCTATCGCCATGTTCGACGAAAACGCGAGGCTGCGCTTTTATAACCAGGCGTTCCAGAAGCTCTGGGATCTCGATCAGTCCTTCCTCGATTCCAAGCCCGACAATGCAATGTTCCTCGACCGCCTGCGCGCCGATGGACGGCTGGAGGAAAAGCCGGAATGGCGGCGCTGGAAGGACGAGATCCTTGCCGCATACCGCGCCGTGGAGCCGCAGGAAGATGTCTGGTACCTGCCCGATGGCCGCACGATCCGCGTCGTTGCCAATCCGCACCCGAAGGGCGGCCTGACCTGGGTGTTCGAAAACCTCACAGAGCAGATCGACCTCGAAAGCCGGTATACGACGCTCGTGCGCGTGCAGGGCGAAACGCTCGACCATCTCGCCGAAGGCGTCGCCGTTTTTGGCCAGGACGGCAAGCTCAGGCTCTCCAATCCGGCTTTCGCCCGGTTCTGGGACATCGAGGAACTTCTTGAGAAGGAAGCGGTCCATATCGGCGAAATCGCCAGGGCCTGCCGGTTCCGCCTCGGCGCCGACGAACCCTGGAGTCACTTCGCGGGCGTCGTAACCGGTTTCGAAGACGACCGGTCGGACGAAACCGGCCGTTGCATGGTAGGCGACACGATTCTCTCCTGGATGGCCGTGCCGTTGCCGAACGGCCAGACCATGATCACCTTCGTCGATGTCACCGCGACCGAGGAGGTCGAACGGGCGCTTCGCGAGCGCAACGAGGCGCTCGAGTCGACAGCCCTGCTGCGCACACGCTTCATCCGGCACGTCTCCTATGAACTTCGCACCCCGCTGACCAATATCTCGGGCTTCACGGCGCTGCTGCAGGACAAGGCGACCGGACCGCTCAACCAGAAGCAGTCAGACTATCTGGGCTATATCGCTTCATCCTCCGATGCACTGAAACTGATTGTCGATGACATCCTCGATCTGGCCACGATAGACGCCGGTATCATGGAGCTCGATTTCCAGGAGGTCGGCATCGAACCGATGATGCGCGAGGTCGCTTCCGGCCTGTCGTCGCGTTTTACCGAGCACAATCTCGATCTCGTCGTGCGTGTCACCCCGGATGTTGGCTCGATTTATGCGGATGCCGAGCGACTGCGTCAGGTCATGATAAACGTTCTTGCCAACGCGGCGGACTTCGCACCGGAGAATACGGTCGTCACCTTCACTTGCGAGGAAAAGGAAGATGGCGTCTCCTTCCGCATCCGCGATCGCGGCCCCGGCATACCGCCGGAAGCGCTAAAAGAGATATTCGATCCGTTCGAAACAGGTGGAAAGCCCGGCCGTAAACGCGGCGCCGGCCTCGGCCTGTCGCTGGTCAAGAGCTTCGTCACGCTGCATGAGGGCGAGGTGAAGATCGACTCGTCGCCGGAGCGCGGCACCGAGGTGACCTTGTTCTTCCCGCGTGTGCCGCCCGGTGCGCGGGTCGCCGCCGAATAGGCAAGTGTACGCCACGCGGCCGCGAGATCTCCCTTGAACCTCACCTTTCCCGACGAACAGAGCCTTACCCGTTTCGCCGCCGATTTCGCCCTCGCCCTGAAGCCCGGCGATTGCGTCCTGCTTCACGGCGATCTTGGCGCCGGCAAGACCACCTTCGCCCGCGCCGCGATCCGCGCGCTTCTGGGCGACAGGGACAATCGCATCGAAGTTCCGAGCCCGACTTTCAATCTGGTTCAGACCTACGATCTGCGTCTGCCCGTCAGCCATTTCGATCTCTACCGCATTGCAGATCCGGACGAACTCGATGAACTCGGTCTGATCGAGGCGCTCACCGAGGGCGTTGCCTTCGTCGAATGGCCCGGACGCGCCGAAGGCCATTTGCCGGCAAATAGTATCTCTCTCACGCTCACTGAAAATCCCGATGACGGTGACAGCCGCCGCCTAGCCGTCACCGCGCCAGACGGCTTCATGACGCGCCTCGAGCGCAGCCTCGCCATGCGTGCCTTTCTTGGCGACAATGGCTGGGGCGATGGCTTTCGGCGCTTTCTTCTCGGCGATGCCTCCACGCGGGCCTATGAGACGGTTGAGCGTGACGGTGACGTCGCGATCCTGATGAATGCACCGAAACAGTCGGACGGACCGCCTGTTCGCGACGGGAAACCCTATTCGCAGATCGCCCATCTCGCGGAAGACATCCTGCCTTTCGTCGCCATTGGCCGCACGCTGGGGCAGCGCGGCTTCCGCGCGCCGGAAATCCATGCCTTCGATCTCCAGCAGGGTTTCATCCTGCTCGAACATCTGGGGTCCGATGGCGTGCTTGATGCCCATCGCCGCCCTATCCCCGAGCGCTATGAGGCGTCGGTCGAATGTCTCGCCGCGATACACGCCATCGACTGGCCGGAGGTGATGGACATCAATGGCCGGACGCACCGCGTGCCAAAATTCGATCTCGATGCCTTTTTGATCGAGGCCGAACTCCTGACGGACTGGTTCGTGCCGCGCGCCACTGGGGCAAAACTGCCCGACGCGGGGATCGAGCAGTTCCGCGCCCTGTGGACAGACTTGTTTGCAATCGTCGATGCTGGCGAGAAAACCTTGCTTCTGCGCGATTTCCATTCGCCCAACATCATCTGGGATGAGCATGCCGAAGGCGTATCGCGCGTCGGCCTGATCGATTTCCAGGATGCGATGATCGGCTCCACGGGCTATGATGTGGCATCCATCGTACAGGACGCCCGGGTCGATATTTCGCCGGCTTTGCAAGATGCCCTGCTCGACCGCTATTGCGCCGTTCGAAGAGCACAGAGAGGCTTTGACGAAGAGGCCTTCCGTCGCGCTTTCGCGATCCTTGCCGCCCAGCGCGCCACCAAGATCCTCGGCATCTTCGTCCGCCTCGACCAGCGCGACGGCAAGCCGGCCTATCTCGCCCATATCCCGCGGCTTCAGGCCTATTTGCGCGAAAGCCTGACCCATCCCGCTCTCGCGGCGCTCGCCGACTGGTATGCCGGACATGGGATTCTCGATGCGAAGATCGGGTAACAGACAATGGTCGCTTCGGTGAAGAAGGCGATGATCCTGGCCGCCGGCTTCGGCACCCGCTTGCGTCCGATCACGAATACGGTGCCCAAGCCGCTCGTCCCGGTCGCCGGCCGGACGATGCTGGATCGCAGCCTCGATCTGGCTGAAGCCGCCGGCATCGAGGAGGCCGTCGTCAACGTCCACTATCTCGCTGAGCGGATCGTGGCCCATTGCGCCAAACGCGCCTCGCCCGAAATCCATATTAGCGACGAGACGGACCGCATCCTCGAAACTGGCGGCGGCGTGGTCAAGGCGCTGCCGCTCCTCGGAAACAAGCCCTTTCTGTTGCTCAACGCCGATACGTTCTGGGTCGAATGGGGCCGCCCCAATTTGTCCGCCATGATCGAAGCCTTCGACCCGGAACGCATGGATATCCTGCTGATGCTTTGCCGGCTTAACGATACGACTGGACACACGGGCGGCGGCGATTTTCTCGTCGATGGATCGGGCCGTCTCACCCGCCTCGCCGTCAAGACCGACACGTCCGGCATGCTCTATGCCGGCGCGACGATCTGCAATCCGGCGATCTTCGCGGGCGCAGCGGCCGAACCGCATTCGCTCAACCTCTATTACGACCGGGCCATCGCCGAAGGCCGCCTCTTTGGCCATATCATGGCAGACGGCCACTGGTTCACGGTCGGCACGCCGGACGCGCTTCCCGCCGCCGAAGCGAAGCTGGCCGAATTCGCAGCAAGGCACGCTTGAAAAGACGCTGCAGAAGACGCGGATTGACCCGCCCTGTCGTGGCGAAGGAAACTGGCGTTCGAGAATCAGCGTGACAACCGAGAGGCGAGATTTGACCGGATACGTCCAGCCGCGTGTCTTCACCGTACCGCCCGGCATCCCGTTCCTGCCGGCCGTGGCGCGTGCGCTGTGCGACGGTTCGCTCGTCCCCGGCTTCCGTTACGAAGGCGATCCGCTGCAGTTGTCCACGGTCTCGATCTATGTGCCGACGCGCCGCGCCGCCCGCGAATTTCGCTCGACCTTCCTTGATATCCTGGGCGGCGAGACGATCCTGCTGCCGCGCATCCGCCCCCTTGGCGAGTTCGACGAGGACGCACACTTCTTCGACGGTGGCGATGCGTCGGCAATCGACATCCCGCCGGCAATCGACGCGACCGAACGCCTTCTTCTGCTCGGTACGCTGATCCGGTCCTGGACGAAGCATCTCAAGATCGACATCGGAAAGCTCTATGGCGACGAAACCATCCAGACGCCGGTTTCGACGGCGGATGCCTTCTGGCTGGCGCGCGATCTCGCCGGCCTCATGGATCAGTTCTCGACCGGGCAGGTGCCGGTCTCGGGCATCGCGGACTTCGACACAGCCGAATTGTCGGAATGGTGGAAGGTGACGCTCGCCTTCCTCGAGATCATGCGCAAGGAATGGCCGGCGATCCTCGCCGAGCGCGGTGTCGTCGATCCCGGCGAGCACCGTAACCGCCGGCTGCTGGCGGAAGCCGCCCGGCTCGAACGCAATCCGCCCAAGGGGCCGATCATCGTCGCGGGTTCCACCGGTACGATCCCGGCGACTGCGGAGTTGATTGCCGCGATCGCCCGCCTGCCGATGGGCGCGGTCGTTCTGCCCGGTTTCGACACCACGTTGGACGAGGCGTCGCGGGAAAAGCTCCTTTCCGACGACGATGTCGCCTCCGTCATAGGTCATCCGCAATATGGACTGACAAAGCTGGCTGGCCGGATCGGCGTCACGCCCGACGCGGTCCAGCCGTTGGGTGACGCGGAGCCGGAACCGTTGGCGGCCCGTCGCAAATGGGTTGCGGAAAGCCTGCGTCCGTCGACTGTCACCGACCGCTGGACCGAAACCCGCTCCGGCGTTGCGGAATCGGCCTTCGACAATGTCGCGCTTCTCGTCGCGCCGAACGAGCATCTCGAAGCAGCCGCCATTGCCGCCGCCCTGCGCGAGGCGATCGGCGAACCGGACGCAATGGCCGCACTGGTCACCCCGGATCGCGAGCTTGCCCGGCGCGTCGCCGCCGAGCTGGAGCGCTACGGGATTGCCGCCGACGACACCGGAGGCATCCCGCTTTCCTCGACGGGACAGGGTCGGCTGGTCGAACTGGCGATGGAGGTCGTTTTCAGCCCCGGCGATCCCGCAACCTTGCTGGCGCTGGCGAAACATCCGCTGGTCTCGCTCTCTGCCGCGTTGGAGGACCATGCAGAGATCGTTTCACTGTTCGAGATGGCTATCCTGCGCGGCGGTACGGGTCGTATTGGTCCGCTGTCTTTGGCGGCCCTGGTTCGGCAGCGTCAGGCCGAAAAGAAACGCGCGGAAGAAGAAAAGCTGTTCATCGCTCCCGCCTTGCGGCCGCTTGGGGATGATGATTTCGACCGGCTCGCCGCTTTTGCCGACAGGTTCGCGGCGGCGTTGCAGCCGCTCGGTGAACTGGCCGCGCGCGCCGACGAAGTTCCGCTCGAAACCCTTGTCTTGGCCACGGTGCAGACGCTGGAATCGTTGGCGAAGGACGGAAACGGTTTTCACGATGCGCTTTATGACGGTGAACCGGGCGTGTTGTTCCGCAATTTCCTTGCCGGTCTCGTCGCCGGCGAAGTGCCTCTGTTTCTGAAACCCGCCGATTGGCCGCAAGCCCTGCGCGCCCTCATGGCCGATGCGGCGGTGAAACCTGCTGCGGGCGGTCATCCGCGCATATCGATTATGGGTACGCTGGAAGCCCGTCTGCAGACTGTTGACCTTGTGGTCCTCGGCGGTCTGAATGAGGGTGTCTGGCCGGCGCAGGCGCAGAACGATCAGTTCCTGACCCGCGGCATGAAGGCCGGTTTGGGTCTTGAGCCGCCGGAGCGTCGCATCGGCCTTGCCGCGCATGACTTCCAGATGGCGATGGGTCAGAAACGGGTCGTCCTGTCGCGTTCGGAGCGGGCCGAGGGCGCACCCGCCATCGCTTCCCGCTGGCTGCAGCGCGTGACAACCTTTGCCGGCGAAACATCGGTCGCCCGCATTCTCGCCGAGGGCAAGCGCTATCTGGATTATGCCCGCGCCATGGAGGCGGGGACCGCCACGAGACCCGCGCCGCGCCCTGAACCGACGCCTCCGCTCGCCGCTCGTCCAAAGTCCTTGTCGGTGACTGAAGTCGAGACGCTGATTCGCGATCCTTATGCGATCTATGCGAAGAAAGTGCTGCGCCTGCGGCCGGTGGAGGAATTGGTGCGAGATCCCGGCGCCGCTGAACGCGGCTCCCTGTTCCACGCAATCTTCGAGCATATAGTCACGGAGGAGGTCGATCCGCTCGCGCCGGATGCACTGGAGACCACGCTTGCGATAGCGCGCAGGCTGTTCGACGAAGAAGGCCTGCCGCCTGACATCCGCGCTACATGGTGGCCGCGCATTGAGGCAGCCGTTTCCGAGATCGTCCAATGGGAAGCGGACCGGGCGGCCAATGTCGCGCAGCGCGAGGCCGAAATCGAGGCCGACCCGACGCTCGTCGGCCTGACAGGGGTCGCCCTGACCGGCCGTGCCGACCGCATGGACCGCCGGAAAAGTGACGACAGCATCGACATAATCGACTTCAAGACCGGCACTCCACCCACAGCGAAATCGGTGGGCGCTCTTCTCTCGCCGCAATTGCCGCTGGAAGGCGCGCTCCTGACGCGCGGCGCCTTTGTTGAATTCGGCGCGGCCAAACCGGGCGGCATGGCCTATGTTCAGGTGAGTTCGAAAGGCGCGGTTACCGAGCGCAACGTCCTGAAGGGCGACAAGGCGAACGGCGATGCCGACCCGGTGGAGATCAGCGACAAGGCCTGGCAAAAGTTGGAGAAAATGCTGGTTTATTACGGTAGCGAATCGAATGGCTACCAGTCCCAGCGCATGCCGCAGAAGGTCTATTATGGCGGGCCCGGCGATTACGACCACCTTGCCCGCACCCAGGAATGGCGCACCGCCGATGGCGAAGACGATGGCTGAGCGGGCCCGTCAGATCCTTCCCGACAGGGACACGCTGTCGCGTCAGGCCGTCGCAGCCAGTCCAGACAGGTCCGTCTGGGTGTCGGCCAATGCCGGGTCCGGCAAGACCTATGTTCTGGCGACACGGGTTATCCGCCTGTTGCTCGCCGGGACAGATCCGTCGGGCATCCTGTGCCTGACCTACACCAAGACGGCCGCTGCGGAAATGAAGGACCGCGTTTTCAAGCGGCTCGGCGCGTGGGTCACCATGCCGGAAGCAGAGCTTCGCAAGGCGCTTCGCGAACTTGAAAGCAGCGAGCCCGACGCGGCCAAACTCGCCTTTGCGCGATGCCTCTTTGCCCGGGCGCTTGAGACGCCGGGCGGGCTGAAGATCCAGACCATCCACGCGTTCTGCGACGCGTTGCTGCATCGTTTTCCGCTTGAAGCCAATGTCCCCGGCCATTTCGAACAACTCGACGAAGACATGATCGCCGCGCTGATCGGCGAGGCCCGCGCCGACATGCTCGCCCGCATCGACCGGGGCGATGGTGGCGAAATCGCGCAATCGTTTCGCAAGATCATCGATCTCGCCGGCGAAACCGGTCTCGATACGCTGCTCGACGAGGCGGTGAGAAACCGCTCGAAACTGACCGGTCTTCTGACCCGGCTTGGAGTTCATGGAGACCGGCGAAATTTCTACAGGGACGAATTCGGCTTCGCGAATGACGATAAGCCGGAACGCTTTGAGGCCGAGGCGGTCGAGGCGTTGCGCCGGCAGGCGCAAGTCATGCGCGAGGTTGTGGATGCGGCTGCTGGCCTCACAAACAAGACCGGTCGCAATTTTGCCGAAACCTGGCTTGATGCGTCCTCCATGCCCGATGGCTGGACGGCATGTGTCGAGTTGTTCTTCACCAAGGCGGGGGCTCCGCGCTCGACCGGAAATCTCATGAAAGATCCTGCGGTGCTGGCGGTACCGGCTTTCCAGTCCGCCCATGATGCAGGTTTTGCCGCCGTGGCGCATGCGCGTGATCGGATTGCTCTGCTCGACCAGATCGATAACACGCTCGCGGCCCTGTCCATCGTGGATCGGCTCTTAGCCGGCTATCATACATTGAAGCACACACGCGGCTATCTCGACTTCGACGACCTGATCGGCCGCTCGGCCACGCTTCTGGCGCGCCCGGATGTCGGCGCATGGGTGCGTTACAAGCTCGATCAGGGCATCGACCATATCCTTGTCGACGAAGCGCAGGACACCAGCCCGGAACAATGGGAGGTGATCCGCGCGCTCGCCGATGAGTTCTTCGCCGGCGAGGCCGCCCGCGATGTCCGTCGGACCCTGTTTGCCGTGGGCGACGAGAAGCAGTCGATCTACTCCTTCCAGGGGGCCAACCCGAAATTATTCGGCGATACTGGCGATGCGATGCGTGGACTGGCCCGTGCGGCTTTTGGCGATGAGGCATTCAAGGAGGTGCCGCTGCAGACCTCATTCCGCTCGACTCGTGATGTTCTGGACGCCGTGGACATCGTCTTCGAATCCGACCTGAACCGCCAGGGCGTCGCCTTCTCCACCGGCAGGATCGTTCACAAGTCGCTGCGTGAGAACCAGCCCGGCCGTGTCGAGGTCTGGCCGCTGGAGAAGGACGAGAAACGCGACGAGCCGGAGGACTGGACCGACCCTGTAGACATGCCGCGCCCCTCCGCCGTCATCGTCGCCGAGCGGGTTGCGGAAACGATCGGCAATTGGATCGAAAACGGCGAAACGCTTGAGGGGACCGGCCAGCCGATCACCGCCGGCGATATCCTTATCCTCGTCCGGAGCCGCGACGGCTTCATCGCCACGCTGTCGCGCGCGCTCAAGGATCGCGGCATAGATGTCGCCGGAGCCGACCGGCTAAAGATGACCGACCACATCGCCGTGCTCGATCTCCTGTCGCTCGCCAGATTCGTCCTCCAGCCGGCTGATGATCTCTCGCTGGCGGAAGTGCTGCGTTCACCCCTCTTCGATATCTCCGAAGAGGCCCTGTTCGACCTCGCCCACGGGCGAGGCGCGGCCACCCTGTACGAGGCGCTCGAAGATGCGGCCGCGACGCATGAGCCGTTCGCCGCCATTCATGCCACGCTTGCCTTATGGCGCGAGCGCGCCCGACACATGCCCGTCTTCGAATTCTACGCCTCGATCCTGTCGGGCGAGGGCGCGCGCGAAAGACTCGTCGGTCGTCTGGGCCCGGAAACGCCGGACATGCTGGACGAGTTCATGCGTTTCGCTCTGGCGCAGGAACGCGCCGGCCTTCCCTCCCTGCAGAATTTCGTATCCGTGCTGGAGGCGGCGAGCCCCGTCATCAAGCGCGAGATGGATCCGGCGCAAAAACAGGTCCGCATCATGACGGTGCACGGGGCCAAGGGACTGGAAGCCCCCGTTGTCTTCCTGATTGACCGCGGCTCTCCGCCGCACAATGCGCGAAACACTGGCGGTTTCCTTGAGATACACGGCGAGGGCGACCCCGTCTTCCTTTGGAACGGCGCCGGCGGGCTCAAATCGTCCGCGACCGAGACGGCCAAGCAGGAAGTCGCGCGCAAGGCGGCCGAGGAATATCGTCGCCTGCTCTATGTCGGCATGACGCGCGCGGCCGATCGGCTGATTGTCGCCGGCTACTCCGGAACGCAAGGCGGTGGCGAAGACACATGGCGCGCGGTGGTGGAATCGGCGCTGGCCGCAAAATGCCAAACCGTCTCTTACCCCGACTTTGAAGCGTTGAGGTTCCAGGTGACGGAAGCGCCCGCATTAGCCGGTAAGAAGCACGAAGAGGCCGGAAACTCAGAGGTCGGTTCGCCACCGGAATGGTTTCGCCAGCCGGTTCCCGCCGAACCGCCCCTGCCGCGGCCGCTCTCCCCGTCCGGGGCATCGGGCATAGCCGTAGAGCGTGAGGATGATTCGGCGGGAACGCGGGGCGCGCCGTCGCTACTCTCCGCGTCCGGTGAGGAACCTCCGTCGCTTGCCGTCAAGCGCGGTATCGCCATGCACCGGTTGCTTCAGATGCTGCCTTCGGTCGATCCGGCCGAACGGCGGTTGCGGGCAGCCGATTATTGCCGGCGCTTCGAGCATCGGTTTGACGACAGCCATATTGCGGAGATCGTCGCGCAAGCGCTTTCGATCCTCGAGGATCCCCGCTTTGCCGCCCTGTTCGGTGAAGCCGCGGGTGCCGAGGTTCCGGTCATGGGCACGTTGGAGGTTGGGGGCCGGAAGCGCGCCATTTCCGGCGTGATTGACCGCATCGCCGTCGCCGATGGCCGTGTTCTGCTGGTCGACTACAAGACGAACGCCCGCGTTCCGGAGGCCGCCGGGGAGGTTCCCGATGTCTATCTGCGCCAGATGGCGCTTTATCGCGCACTCGTACAGCCGCTCTACCCGAATATGCCCGTCGAGGCATATTTGCTCTATACGGCCGGGCCGCGCATGATCGCCCTGCCCGATTCGCTGCTCGCTAAGGCATATGATTCCTTCACACCGAAGTGACTCTGCGGCAAAACTGCCGCTGGCCTTGAATCGGTCGGGATGATACCCAGATTGAGACGGACTTTTGATACGAAGGAGTGCCGAAATGGCGACCGTAAAGATCGATAACAGCAACTTTCAGAGCGACGTTCTTGGCTCCTCAGAGCCTGTGGTCGTGGATTTCTGGGCCGAATGGTGCGGTCCGTGCAAGATGATCTCTCCCGCGCTCGAGGAAATCTCCGAGGAAATGGACGGCAAGGTGAAGATCGCCAAGATCAATGTCGACGAGAATCAGGAACTCGCCGTGCAGTATGGCGTTCGCTCGATCCCGATGCTTCTGATGTTCAAGAACGGCGAAATCGCCGACCAGATGATCGGCGCCGCACCGAAGGCAAAGCTGTCCGATTGGATCAAGAACGCCGTTGCCTGATCGGCGTCATCCCTGAAACGAAAAGCCCGGCTTTGCGCCGGGCTTTTTTGTTGGTTGAAGGCCGTCTACTGCGGCGGCGTGCCGTTATCGCCCAACACTTCGCCAGCCAGATAGAGCGATCCGCCGATCAGAACGCGCGGGGCCGGCTCCAGCCGGTTCCAGCCCTCGCCGAGCAGCCGCAAAACCTCTTCCACGCTCTTCATCGGCTGGGCCGTCAGGCCTGCGCGGCCGGCGCTTTCCGCAAGCACCTCCGGATCGACGCCGGCATCGCTGTCGGTGATCGGTACGGTGAAAACATGGCGCACCATGCCTTCGAACGCGCCGAAATAGCCGTCCGTGTCCTTGGTGTTCAGCATGCCGGCGATCAGGAACAGCGGCCGCTCCATGCGGTCCTGCATGCCGGCCAGCGTTTCGGCAACCATCATTGCCGCATGCGGATTGTGCCCGCCGTCGAGCCACAGTTCCGATCCCGCCGGCAGAAGCGCCGGGAAAGGTCCCTCTGTCAGCCGCTGCATGCGCGCCGGCCAGATGATCTCCGCCATTGCTCGCTCGGCCGTCTCCTGCTGGATTTCGAAACCGGCGGTCGCGACAGCGGCGAGCGCTGCGGCTGCATTCGACAGCTGGTGGCGTCCGGCCAGTTTCGGCAAGGGCAGGTCCATCAGCCCGGCCTGGCTCTGAAACACCATGCGGCCATGTTCCTCGAAGGCGAAGAAATCCTGCCCGTAGACCGCCATCGGGCAGCCGCGGCGCTCCGCCGTGTCGGTCAACACCTCGCGGGCGACCTCGTTTTCCTGGTAGCCGATCACCACCGGAACGCCCGGCTTCATGATGCCGGCCTTTTCCATGGCGATCAGTTCGATCCGGTCGCCGAGATAAGCCTCGTGGTCGAGGCCGATCGGCATGATGACGGATACCGCCGGGCTCTTGATCACATTGGTCGCGTCAAACCGGCCGCCGAGCCCCACTTCCACGATCGCCACATCGGCCGGATGCTCCGAGAACAGGACGAACATCACGGCCGTCAGGATCTCGAAGACGGTGATCATCTCGCCGCCATTGGCGTCAGCCACGCGGCGAACAGCATCGGCCAGTACGGCATCGTCGACGATCTGCCCCGGGCCGTCCTTGCTGCCGAGCCGGAACCGCTCGTGCCAACGCACCAGATGCGGCGATGTGTGCACATGAACCGACTTGCCGTCGGCCTCCAGAAGCGCGCGGCTGACCGCAGCGCATGAGCCCTTGCCGTTGGTGCCGGCGACATGGATCGCCGGCGGCAACCTCTCATGCGGATTGCCGAGGCGTTCAAGCAGGCGTGTGATGCGTTCAAGCGAAAGGTCGAAACCCTTCGGATGAAGCGCCATCAGCTTGTCGATTTCATACTGCGCTTCGCTGCCGCTGTCTAAGGGATGGGGCGGCTCGGAAGGGCTTGGGGCCGGAATGGTCAATTTTCGTCCGTGATTTGTGCGATCAGGTCGTTTCCGCGGGTTCCGGGGCCTTTTCGGCCTCGGCTTCCGCCGGCTCGGTGTCAGCTGGTTTTTCGGCCGTGTCCGGCGCCGGCAGCTGCAGCCCCGCGGCAGGCTGCTTCATCAGCATCCGCAGGAGGCGCGCAATGGTCGGCCGCAACTCCTGGCGATGCACGACCATATCCACCATGCCGTGCTCCAGAAGATATTCCGACCGCTGGAAACCCTCGGGCAGCTTTTCGCGGATCGTCTGTTCGATCACGCGTGCGCCGGCAAAGCCGATCACGGCGCCAGGCTCGGCGATATGGACGTCGCCAAGCATCGCATAGGAGGCCGATACGCCGCCCGTCGTCGGGTTGGTCAGCACCACGATATAGGGCAGGCCCGCTTCCTTCAGCATTTCGACGGCCACCGTCGTGCGCGGCAGCTGCATCAGCGACAGGATGCCCTCCTGCATACGCGCGCCGCCGGACGTGGCGAACAACACCATGGGCCGGTTCTTCTCGATCGCCGTCATGAAACCCTGCACGATCGCCTCGCCCGCGGCGATGCCGAGCGAACCGCCCATGAAGTTGAAATCATGAAGACAGGCGACGATCGGCATACCTTCAAGCGAACCGAGCGCGTTGACGATGGAATCGTCGAGCCCGGTCTTCGCCTTGTTCTCGCGCAGCCGGTCCGTATATTTCTTCTGGTCGCGGAATTTCAGCGGATCGACGGGCACGTCCGGGTTTGCGAGAACCTCGTAGACGCCATTGTCGAAAAAATGCTTCAGCCTGTCCGCGGCCGAAATCTTCATGTGATAGCCGGAGGCCGGAATGACCCACTGGTTATCCTCGAGATCCCGGTGAAAGACCATTTCGCCGGTTTTCGGACATTTGATCCAGAGATTTTCCGGCATTTCGCGGCGGCCGAGCATCGAGTTCAGCCGCGGGCGGACGTAGTTGGTAATCCAGTTCATGGGAAAAGCCCCGTGTCTATTCTCGCGACAATGTGGCGCAGCTATTCGGCGGCTTCAAGACGTGACGCCCGAACGCCGGCGGCAAGCCCGCCTACCAGTGTCGCCACCGCTTCCACCGTGTCGGCGGTCGCGCGGTTGTCCTTGTCGAGCGTATTGGCGACGGCCTGCACGATCGCGGTGCCGACAACCACGCCATCCGCGTCGCGCCCGATCACCTTAGCCTGCTCGGCGGTCTTGACGCCGAAACCAACACAGACCGGCAGATCGGTGTGGCGCTTGATCCGCTGCACCGCATCGGCGACGGCGGCGGTCGAGGCGATCGCCCCGCCGGTGATCCCCGTCATCGAGACGTAGTAGACGAAGCCTGACGTGTTCGCGAGAACCGCCGGAAGCCGCTTGTCGTCGGTGGTCGGCGTCGCCAGCCGGATGAAATTGATGTCCGCGGCAAGCGCCGGCAGGCACAGTTCGTTGTCCATCTCCGGCGGCAGGTCGACGATGATCAGCCCGTCCACCCCGGCGGCCTTGGCGTCAGTCAGAAAGCTGTCAACGCCATAGATATAGATCGGATTGTAATAGCCCATCAGCACGATCGGGGTGTCGGCGTCCTCCTCGCGGAAGGTCTTCACCATGTCGAGCGTCCTGTGGAGCGTCTGGCCGGCCTTGAGCGCGCGTAACCCGCCGGCCTGGATCGCAGGACCGTCGGCCATCGGGTCGGAGAACGGCATGCCGAGCTCCACCACATCCGCGCCGGCGCTTGGCAGCCGCTTAAGGATGGCGAGCGAAGTGTCGTAATCCGGGTCGCCGCTCATCACGAAGGTCACCAGCGCGGGCCGGCCTTCTTCCTTCACCTTGGCGAAACGGGCATCCATGCGTGCGGTCATACTCGTCTGTTCCTTCTCGCGGAGCGCCTAAAGCAGCTCCAGCACCTTTTCTTTCGGCCGGCACAAAGCCGCGCCTTTATCCGTTACCACGATCGGCCGGTTCATCAGGATCGGATGTTCGACCATGAAGCCGATCAGCTCGTCATCGCTCCATTTCGGATCGTCGAGGCCGAGTTCGGCATAGGGCGTGCCGCGTTCGCGCAGGATCCCGCGCACCGGCTCGCCGGTCGCCTTGACGATTTCCGCGATCTTTTCCTTGCCGGGCGGTGTCTTCAGATACTCCACGACCTCCGGCTCCACGCCATTATCGCGGATCATCTCCAGCACGTTGCGAGACGTGCTGCATTTCGGATTGTGGTAGATCGTCACCGTCATCCGTCCGCAGACTCCCGGATGGTGATCGTCACGTTGAAGGCATAGAAGCCGTATTTGGCGATCCGCGACACCGCTTCCTTCGGATCGAAGGCGATGCGCGGTTCGCCGTCGTCCGGCACGCGGGTGAGGAACTGCAGGTTCTGGCTGGTGCGCACGCCTTCGGCGTTTTCCCGGCTGTCGCCTTCCTCGATCGCCACGTAATGCAGCGGATTCTGCTTCGACTGGTAGATCTCGAAGGCGGTCACAGATCGTGTCCCAGGATCTTGCCGACCGTAAACACGTCCTTGTCGCCGCGTCCGCACAGGTTCATCACAATGATCTGGTCCTTGCCCATCTTCGGCGCGCGCTTGATGACCTCGGCCAGCGCGTGGGCGGGTTCGAGTGCGGGAATGATGCCCTCGAGCCGCGTCAGAAGCTGGAAGGCTTCCAGCGCCTCGTCATCCATGATCGGCACATATTCGCAGCGACCGCTCTCTTTCAGCCACGAATGTTCCGGACCGATGCCCGGATAGTCGAGTCCGGCCGAGATCGAGTGGCCGTCCTTGATCTGGCCGTCGCTGTTTTGCAGAAGATAGGTCCGGTTGCCATGCAGAACGCCGGGAGACCCGGCTGTCAACGAAGCGCAATGCTCTTCGCCTTCCAGACCCTTGCCGCCGGCTTCCACGCCCACGATTTGCACGTCCTTGTCGTCAAGGAACGGGTGGAAAAGTCCGATCGCGTTCGAGCCGCCGCCGACCGCGGCAACGATCATGTCCGGCCGCCGTCCTTCGGCCGCCATCAGCTGCTCTTTCGTTTCAGTGCCGATCACCGACTGGAAATCGCGCACCATCTCCGGATAGGGATGCGGACCAGCCGCGGTCCCGATCAGGTAATATGTATCCTCGACATTGGTCACCCAGTCGCGCAGCGCCTCGTTCATCGCGTCCTTGAGCGTGCCGTGGCCCGACGTGACAGGCGTCCCCTCGGCCCCGAGCAGCTTCATGCGGAACACATCCGGCGCCTGCCGTTCCACGTCGGTTGCGCCCATATAGACATGGCAAGGGAAGCCGAAACGCGCCGAGACGGTCGCCGAGGCCACGCCGTGCTGGCCGGCGCCGGTTTCGGCGATGATGCGGGTCTTGCCCATGCGCCGCGCCAGGAGGATCTGACCGAGGCAGTTGTTGATCTTGTGCGAGCCGGTGTGGTTCAGCTCATCGCGCTTGAAATAGATCTTCGCGCCGCCGAGATGCTCCGTCAGCCGCTCGGCAAAATATAGAGGTGACGGCCGGCCGGTGTAGTGGGTGTTGAGGTTTTCCAGTTCGGCCTTGAAGGCGGGATCGTTCTTCGCCTCGTCCCAATGCGCCTGCAGGTCCAGAATCAATGGCATGAGCGTTTCGGCGACGAAGCGGCCGCCGAAAATGCCGAACATGCCCTGTTCGTCCGGTCCGGTGCGGAAGGAATTCGGTTCGGCCGGCTTGTTCATGGTCAACTCCCGTTGCGGGCGTCAGCCGCCCGCGCCGCTTTGAGGAAAGCGGCAATCCTGTTGATGTCTTTGACGCCCGGGGCGCTTTCTACGCCTGACGATACGTCGAGGGCCTTTGCACCCGAAATCGCCAGCGCCTCCCCGACATTATCGGCGTCGAGGCCCCCGGAAAGCATGTAATTCGTCTTGCCGTCAAGCGCTCCCAGCAGCGACCAGTCGAAGGAAACGCCGTTTCCGCCGGGAAGGTCGGAGCCCTTGGGCGGCTTGGCGTCGAGCAGGAACCGGTCGGCAATGCCGTAATAGGGCTCGATAGCCTTCAGATCGTCCGCCTCGCGGATCGACAGCGCCTTCATGACCGGCAAGCCGAATTTTGCCCGAATATCGGCGACACGGGTCGGGTTTTCCTTGCCGTGAAGCTGCAGCATGCCGGGCTCGACTGTCGCAACGATCTCGGCCAGCGTTGCGTCGTCCGCATCGACCGTCACCGCAACCGGAATGGCCAGCCGTCGCCGCGCGCTCATGGCAAGCTCGCGCGCCACCTGCCGGTCGACATGGCGCGGGCTTTTCTCGAAGAAAATGAAGCCGATATGGTTCGCGCCGCCGTCAAGCGCCGCGTCCACCGCTTCTTCCGTCTTCAGGCCGCAAATTTTGATGTCCAGTGCCATGCGGTGGAGATAATGGCGCGGGGGCGAAGAGTCGAGGAAATTGCGGTCTTTCAGAACCCGATCGCCTGCAACGCGCTTCCGTTCTTCTTAAGCCATGCCTTGCAGCGCTTGGTGTCGGGGCAGAGTTCCTCGCACAGCGCCCAGAATTTCGGCCCGTGGTTCATGTGCACGAGATGCGCCACCTCGTGGGCGACGAGGTAGTCGATCACCGGACGCGGCGCCATCATGATGCGCCAGGAAAACGACAGGTTCCCCTCCGACGAACACGAGCCCCAGCGGCTCACCGTATCCTTGTAGCGGATCGACTTGACCGGACGCTTCACCGTTTTGGCGTGCTTTTCGACCAGCGCGCCGATCTCGGCCTTGGCTTCCTTCTTGAGAAAATCGGCGACCCTGCGCGGCAGATGGATGCGCTCGCCGCGCACGATCAGCCTCGCGCCGTCGGCATTGCGCACCGCCTCGATGACGCCCCGGCCCGGCTCATGAACGATCTCGTGGTTGACGCCGCGGATCGGGATCTTGATGCCCGGACGCACTTCCGGCCGGTCAGGCGCCTTTTCGAGCTTTTCTTCCAGCCAGGCCCGGTTGCGATAGAGAAACCGTTCCACCTCCAGCATCGGAACACCGACGGGGGTTGTCACGGTCAGCCCCCGCGCGCCGGGCTTGATGCGCAGCGTCAGCCGCCGGGCGCGCGGATTTTCGGAGACGCGCAACGGCAGGCTCCGCCCGCCCACATCGTGGGTCAGGTCCTCCACGGCGGGGCCGTCCGCTTTAGCGGGTTTTCTGCGCGCGAAACCGAATGCCATGCAGGCGATTTAGCCGATTCTCGCGGCGGGTGGATAAAAATTCTGGCGGCGATTGCATGCGGATCTTTTGCGCAGCATAGTTGCCGCGACGTGTTCCGCGTCATGTCTCGAACGGACCCGACTCCGATGCATATACGAAACGCCGCCTTCTTTACCGTCGCGCCTCCTCCGCCTTCCGCGCTCTGAGGACCGCGATGCGGTTTCGGCCGCATGCAGTCCCTGACGTCGGGAGGTTGCCGGGTCGGTTCGGGTTCGCGTCGCGAATCTCGGCCGATAGCGTTTCCGGTCGATCTCTCGGATCCTGTATTTTCGCGAATCCGCGGCCAATCCGCCGGCCGGAAGCCGGCCCGCCGCCGATCTCGCATCTTCGAGAGGTCAGTCTGTCATGGCTGGAAACAGAACCATTATCGCATTGAGCGCGGCGGCGACGCTGCTGATGATCGGCGTCGGGATGATCGTCCCGCTCCTGCCGCAAAGGGTGCATGATCAGACCGGCAGCCTGGAAAGCGTCGGCCTCGTCGCCTCCGTCTTTGCGATTGCCTATTTGCTCGCCCAACTGCCCGTCGGATTGCTGGCGGACCGCAACGGAGCAAAGCCGCTCCTCGTCGCTGGCTATCTCCTTTGCGCCGCCGCCGGAATTGCCTTCTATTTTTCGCAAACCGCGGTACAGATCTATCTCGGCCGCATCGTACAAGGACTGGGGGAGGCGCCGATCTGGGCGCTCGGCCCCGCAGTCCTGTCGCTGGCCTATCCAAGCGCGAAAGGCCGGGCGATCGGCATCTACAACGCTGCGATCCATGCGGGCCTGACGATCGGACCGCTGATCGGCCTGATGGTCGACCCTTCCGGGGCAGGCGGACGGCCCTTCCTGTTGTTCTCGGCTTTTTGTATCGCCGGCGCCGCGGTCCTGACTGCGTTCCTTCCCGGTATGAATGCCGCACGGCTTGCCGAAAGGACCGCGCGTCCGGGCTTGCGTGACGCGCTTCGGCTGTTCTCCCATCGGCCGTCCCTCGTCGTGCTCGCGGGGATCGTGCTTTACGGCGCCGCCTATGGCGCGTCTCTCACGGTCCTTCCGGTCACGATCGGGTCGCTCCGGGGCCTTGGGCCAAAGGAAATCGGCGTGTTCTTCTCCGTCTTCTATGCCGGGATTGGCCTGTCGCAGCTCGTCGCAGGACCCCTGACGGACCGCTATGGCCGTGACGGCTTCATGATAGGCGGTCTGACCCTCGCTGCGCTGGGCCTGGTCGCGACGCTCCTGATGCCGGCGACCTTTGTGAGCCTCGCGATCTCCAGCTTCGGCCTCGGAGTTTTCTGCGTTGCCTCTCTGGCGAAGCTGAACGACAGCGCGCCGCAGCATCTGAAAGGCACGGTCTCCAGCGCCTACTACCTGGCCTGGGGCTTTGGCTACGTGTTGGGGCCGATGATGATCGGGACCGTCGACCGGATGATCGTCGAAGGCGGGTACTGGGTGCTGTGTCTGCTCATGGCCGTCGAGGCGATCACCCTTGCCGTCCTGCGCGGCGTGCCGGCCCGGAAAGGTTGAGCGCATCGGTCAAAGAAAAGGCCCGCGGTTTCGAAAAACCGCGGGCCGAGCCTTGGGGGAGGTCAGTTTGGAGGTCAGACCATGTTTTAGGCTCGAAGCTTAGCTCCAGTCTGTGACATTCGGCACAGAGGGGCCGTTGTTGTCGCCATTGTCGCCGTTCGGGCGGTTCTTTCGGTCGCGCATGAAGCGGTCGAACTCTTCCTGGTCCTTCGCCCGGCGCAGTTCGCGCATGTAGGAGTCGAACTCCTCGCGCATCGTGTCGAGCTTGCGGCGCTCTTCTTCCAGGCGCTTCAGTTCCCCTTCGCGCCAGTCGTCGAAGGCCACATTGCCGGTACGGGCATGGAAGTGGTTGTCCCGGTGGCGGCGCTTGCGGCCGATCCCGCTGCAGCCCCGGAAAACTTCGTCGGTTTTCATGTTCACGTCCCTCTTGAATTCATCGAGGCGGTCGCCCCACAGGATATAGGCCAGCATCGCCAGGCCGAGCGGCCAGAAGATGATGAAACCCAGAACCATCAGCGCGATCGTCGCGGGCGTCCAAGCCGGCCGGATCATTGCGGTATGTGTCATTCGCTACCCCTTTCGAGTAAAAAGGCGGCGGTCGTCGCTGCCTGCTACCGAGGTGGGTATCGCGAAATCGCTTTGCAAGCCGGAAAGCCCGGAGTTCCGGGCTTCCGGAGGCGACTCACTGGAGTTTTCTCCACACGGGACGCGATGAAAAAAATATTGTGAGACCCGCTACGAGGCCCCAGAAAGCCGATCCGATGCCGAAAAAGGCCACCCCGGAAGCCGTCACGATGAGCGTCGTCATCGCCGGCACGCGCTCATCCTCGTCTTTCATGGCGATCATCGTCGCGTTGATCAGCGGGTTGAGCAGCCCCAACCCGACCACCAATGCGATCAGTACGGACGGCAAAACCGTGACGATTGCCACCAGCGATACGCCGAACAGGCCGATCAAGGCGTAGCACACCCCGTACCACAGACCGGTAATCCAGCGACGCGCCGGATCGGGATGCGTGTCCGGCCCGGTGCAGATCGCCGCGGTGATGGCGGCGAGATTGGTGGTGATCGCCGCGAACAGTCCTGAAATCGTCGACAGGATGCCCGTCACGGCAATCAGCGGCCCCGCCGGCGGTGCGTATCCGTCGGCGCGCAGCACGGCGAGGCCGGGCAGGTTCTGCGAGGCCATGGTGACGAGATAAAGCGGGATCGCGATCCCGATCAACGACGGCAGCGAGAGCGTGGGCATGAGGAGTTCGAATTCCGGCATGCCCGGCGCGGGCAAGGCGAGTGTCGCCCCGCCGAAGACCGACATCGCGATGCCGGCGGCGAGCACGGCGAGGATCGCATAGGCGCCGTTCCACAGCCGAACCGCGAAATAGAGCACTGTCAGCGGCAGCACGAGGCCCGGATCGGCCTGTCCCGCCCGCGCCGCGCCGAGCACGAACGGCAACAACACGCCCGCCAGCATGCCCGCCGCGATGCCGCCGGGAATTTTCGCCACCAGTGTCGTGAACGGTCGTACCAGCCCCGTCACGGCAATCATCAGGCCTGTCGCGATCAGCGCCCCCGCCGCGTCTGAGATTGTGAAGCCGTCGCTCGCACCGATGAGCGCCAGCCCGGCGGTCGAGAAGGCGCAGACGACGGGGATCTTGTATCGCCAGGACAGATAGGCCGATTCAATGGCCACCGCGAAACAGGAGACCGTGACGAACATCGCCGTCTGGACGTCGCTCGCGCCGATTGCCTTGCCGGCCTGAAAGATCAGCGGCAGCGTCACGGCGAAACCGATCAGTGCCGCGACCACAGCGTTGGTCGCGAGCGACAGGCGCATCAACCGTCCTTTCGGACGCGTTCGGCCATTGCCGCGACGGTTCGCGCGAGCAGGTCGAGATCCTGCGGCCGCGACAGGCGGTGATCTCCGTCCTTGACCAGCGTCAGCGTCGCATCGTCCTTGCCGAGAAACTCCATCAGCTTCTGTGCGTGGGCATAAGGAACGTCGGGATCGGCCATGCCCTGCAGGATGTGGACCGGGCAATAGGTATCGAGCGGCTCGGTGAGCACGCGGTTTTTCCGCCCGTCATCGAAAAAGGCTTTGGTGAAGATGTTCGGATCGTCCGGCGAATATTCGCTGAACTCCTCGAAATAGCCTTTCTGGTCGAGATCGGCGCGTTGCGCATCGGTCAGTTCCGGCTCCATCAGCTCGACTGTGAAATCCGGTGCCGGCGCCAGCAGCACCAGCCCCGCGATCCTGTCATCCGTAGCGCCCTTGTTCAGCTCCTGCACCATGCGCAGCGCGATCCAGCCGCCCATCGACGAGCCGATCAGGATCTGCGGACCGCTGGTATATTGCTCGAACACCGCGATGCTCTGGGCGAGCCAAGCCGAGATCGTGCCGTCGGTGAATTCGCCGCCCGATTCGCCATGGCCGGAATAATCGTGCCGCGTATAGGCGAGGCCCAGTTCGCCTGCCAGCGCGTCCAGCCGCTCCGCCTTGGTGCCGAGCATGTCTGACCGGTAGCCGCCGAGCCAGACGAGACCCGGATTGCCGCCGGACCGGTGCCGCACGGCGATCTGCGTGCCGGAAACATCAAGCATTTCGGGTTTGTCGCTCATTTCGGTCCTTTCCGGTTTTCGCGGCGGTGTATTGCGCGCCATGAAAGGCAATGTGAAGCCCGTGATGCGCCGGATGATGATTTTTCTGGACAGCCATGCTATTGACTCGTCGCCGCGAATACCGACATTGCGCGAACTTCCGGTTGAACCCGTAGAGAAACGACACAGGAGACAACGACCATTCGCCGTCCATTCCGGGCCCCTCCGGCCCAAAAAACAGGCCCCACCGCCAATCGCGACATCCGCGACCCCCAGATCCAGCTGATCGACGCCGAAGGACAGAACCACGGCGTGACAGATACCGCCGAAGCCCTGCAGCGTGCAGAGGAAGCCGGTCTGGATCTTGTTCTGATTGTTCCGAACGCCAATCCGCCCGTCGCCAAGATCGTCGATCTGGGCAAGCTGAAATACGAATCGCAGAAAAAAGCCGCCGCCGCGCGCAAGAAGCAGAAGACCGTCGAGATCAAGGAGATCAAGATGCGTCCCAACATCGACACCCATGACTATGAGGTGAAGATGAAGGCAATGCGCCGCTTCTTCGACGAAGGCGACAAGGTCAAGGTCACGCTGCGCTTCCGCGGCCGTGAAATGGCCCACCAGAATCTCGGCATGGAGCTCCTCCAGAAGGTCAAGGGCGACACCGAGACGATTGCAAAGGTCGAAGCCGAGCCGAAGCTCGAAGGCCGCCAGATGATGATGGTCCTCGCGCCGCGCTAGGCAGTTGCGACCAAAAGAGAGATTTAGAAGGGCGGTCTTCGGGCCGCCTTTTCTTTCTTTGCGGTCGGCTGTCCGACTTTTCTGCGACAGCGGTATGGAGTTTCGCTGATCGACGGTCTCTGAGCGCTGGCTGCGGTGAATTTGTCGCGGGTGACGGCGTCCTTTTCGTCGAACCGTCGGCAATCGACCCGATGCTTGCAATTGCGGGACTTCGAGTCTATACGACCGCGTCCCGAGCGGTCCGGCAGGGCATGCCGTGTCCGTTCCGAATGCAAGAACAGCGCACATCGTTTGGGTCAGGGCCCGCTTTGCATGGATTTCATGCAGCAGTCGGATTTGTCCCGAGACCCGGAAAACGGCGATTGCGCGAACAATAACGGAGAGCAAAATGCCCAAGATGAAGACGAAGGCTTCTGTCAAGAAGCGCTTCAAGATCACGGCCTCTGGCAAGGTCAAGGTCGCTGCTGCTGGCAAGCGTCACGGCATGATCAAGCGGTCCAACAAGTTCATCCGCGATGCGCGCGGCACCATGGTGCTGTCGGATCAGGATGCGAAGATCGTCAAGAAATTCATGCCTTACGGCGATTGAGCCGTCGCGAACGAACCAGGAGAACTAGACCATGGCACGTGTCAAACGCGGCGTGACAGCCCACGCCAAGCACAAGAAAATTCTGAAGAAAGCGGAAGGCTTCTACGGCCGCCGCAAGAACACCATTCGCACCGCCAAGGCTGCCGTCGACAAGTCGATGCAGTATGCCTATCGCGACCGCAAGGTGCGCAAGCGCAATTTCCGCTCGTTGTGGATCCAGCGCATCAACGCCGCCGTGCGCGAGCATGGCCTGACCTATGGCCGTTTCATCGACGGCCTGAACAAGGCCGGCATCGAGATGGACCGCAAGGTCATGTCCGACATGGCGATCCACGAGCCGCAGGCTTTCGAGGCGCTGGTCGGCAAGGCGAAGGAAGCCCTCGCCTATCTGAAAGATACGACGCGGAACGCGTTTGAGAGCGCTGTCCGCTAAGTCAGCGCTTTCTCAGACAAGAAAACGAGAAACCCGCGCTGGCTGGTCCAGACGCGGGTTTTTCTTTGAACTTTGACATGGCGGCGCTAAGGAACGCCGCGAAGCGAACCGGAAACGCAAGATGCTCGATGAACTGAAAAGTCTCGAAGAAAACCTGATGGCAGACATCGCCGCCGCGACCGACGAGGCTGCGATCGAGGCGGTGCGTGTCGGCGCCATCGGCAAGAAGGGCTCCGTTTCGGAGCAGCTGAAGACGCTCGGCAAGATGACGCCGGAAGAACGCCAGGTGATGGGTCCCGCGATCAACGGCCTGCGCGACCGCATCACCACGGCGATCGCCGCGCGCAAGGCGGAATTGCGCGAGGCGGCGATCGAGGCCCGGCTGGCCACCGAGACCGTCGATGTCACCCTGCCGGTGCGCCCCGCACCCGCCGAAACCGGCCGTATCCATCCGATCACCCAGGTCACCGACGAATTGACCGCGATCTTCGCCGATATGGGTTTCTCGATCGCCGAAGGGCCGGATATCGAGACCGACTATTACAATTTCACCGCGCTGAACTTCCCGGAGGGCCATCCGGCCCGCGAGATGCACGACACCTTCTTCTTCCAGCCGGACGAGAATGGCGAGCGCAAGTTGCTGCGCACCCATACCTCGCCGGTGCAGATCCATACGATGGAAGCGCAGAAGCCGCCGATCCGCATCATCATTCCGGGCAAGACCTACCGGCAGGATTCGGACGCCACCCATTCGCCGATGTTCCATCAGCTCGAGGGGCTGGTGGTCGACCGCAGCGCCAATGTCGCCAATCTGAAATGGGTGCTGACCGAGTTCTTCAAGGCGTTCTTCGAGGTCGAGCACCTCAACATGCGGTTTCGGCCGTCCTTCTTCCCCTTCACCGAGCCGTCGATGGAGGTCGATATACAGTGCGACCGGTCGAAGCCCGGCGAGGTGCGTTTCGGTGAAGGCACGGACTGGATGGAGGTGCTTGGCTGCGGCATGGTCCATCCGAATGTGCTTCGCATGAGCGGGCTCGATCCCGACGAGTTTCAGGGTTTTGCCTGGGGCATCGGTATCGACCGCCTCGCCATGCTGAAATACGGCATGCCGGATCTGCGCGCCTTCTTCGACGCCGATGTCCGCTGGCTCTCGCATTACGGATTCCGCCCGCTCGACATGCCGACCCTGTTCGGCGGTCTGAGCAGCTAGAAAGTTGTTGTCATGAAATTCACCCTCTCCTGGTTGAAGGACCATCTGGAAACGGACGCCACGCTTGACGAGATCGTCGAGAAGCTGACCGCCATCGGCCTCGAGGTCGAAGCCGTCGACGACAAGGCGGCTTTCAAGCCCTTCGTCATCGCGAAGGTCCTGACCGCCGAACAGCATCCGGACGCCGACCGTCTGCGCGTGCTCTCCGTCGACGCCGGTGACGGCAAGCCGATCCAGGTCGTTTGCGGTGCCCCGAACGCCCGCGCCGGCCTCGTCGGCGCCTTCGCCGCGCCCGGCACCTATGTTCCGGGCATCGACGTCACCCTGTCGGTCGGCAAAATCCGCGGCGTCGAAAGCCACGGCATGATGTGCTCGGAGCGCGAATTGCAGATCTCCGACGCCCATACCGGCATTATCGACCTGCCGGAGGATGCGCCGGTCGGCACGTCTTTCGCCGCCTATGCTGGCCTCGACGATCCGGTCATCGAGATCGGCCTGACGCCCGACCGCGCCGATTGCACCGGCGTGTCCGGCATCGCTCGCGATCTCGCCGCCGCGGGCCTCGGCACGCTGAAGACGCCGGATGTGAAGCCCGCCTCAGGAAACGGCGCGTGCCCGGTCAAGGTGACCATCGAGGATGCCGATCTGTGCCCCGGCTTTGCCCTCCGCATGGTCAAAGGCGTGAAGAACGGTCCGTCGCCGGCCTGGATGCAGCAGCGTCTGATTGCCATCGGCCTGCGCCCGATCAGCGCTCTGGTCGACATCACCAATTACGTCACCATGGATCGCGGCCGCCCGCTGCATGTCTTCGACGCCAACAAGGTCGCCGGCAATCTCGTCGTCCGCCGCGCGAAGGATGGCGAGACCGTCCTGGCGCTCGACGAGCGCGAATATGAGCTGACTTCCGAAATGTGCGTCATCGCTGACGATAACGGCGTCGAATCCATCGCCGGCATCATGGGCGGTGAGCATTCCGGTTGCGACGAGAATACCACGGACGTGCTGATCGAATCGGCCCTCTGGAACCCGATGAACATCGCCCGCACCGGTCGCGACCTTGGCATCATCACCGACGCGCGCTACCGGTTCGAACGCGGCGTAGATCCCGAATTCATGGTCGGCGGCATGGAGCTGGCGACGCAGCTGGTGCTCGATCTCTGCGGCGGAGAGCCCACCGAACCGGAAGTGATCGGTTACGAAGCCTACACGCCGAAGGTCATCAAATTCCCCTTCGCCGAGGTAAAGCGCCTGGTCGGTATCGAAGTTCCGTCGCAGGAGCAGGTCGGCATCTTCAAGCGCCTCGGTTTCGGCGTCGAAGGGTCCGGCGTCGAGGCCGATGTCTCCGTGCCGTCCTGGCGCATGTATGACGTCGAGGGCAAGGCCGATCTCGTGGAAGAGGTCATACGCATCCATGGCGAGGACAATATCGATCCGCAGCCCTTGCCGGGCCTCGGCTCGGTCAATGCGAAGATCCTGACCACGCTGCAGATCCGCACGCGGCTTGCCAAGCGGGCGCTGGCCGTCCGCGGCATGATGGAATCGGTCTCCTGGTCCTTCATCCCGGCAGCCCATGCCGAGCTGTTCGGCGGCGGTGCCAACGCCCTGAAGCTCGCCAATCCGATCGCCGCCGACATGAGCGACATGCGTCCGTCCCTGCTGCCGGGTCTGCTCGCCGCCGCGCAGCGCAATGCGGATCAGGGCATCGGCGACGTTGCCCTGTTCGAGGTTGGCGCGACCTATGAAGGCGATACGCCCGAAGCACAGCGCCGCGTCGCCGGCGGCATTCGCCGGGGCACGGCGGCTCTCGCCGGAGGCGGCCGCCACTGGGCCGGCAATGGCGAACCCGTCGGCGTTTTCGACGCCAAGGCCGATGCGCTCGCGGTGTTGGAGGCAGCGGGAGCGCCGGTCGCCAATCTGCAGATCGAACGCGGCGCGCCGGACTGGTACCACCCGGGCCGGTCCGGCGTCATCAAGCTCGGCCCCAAGGTCGTGCTCGGCCATTTTGGCGAGTTCCACCCCAAGGCGCTTGAAGCGCTCGACGTCTCCGGCGCGCTCTGCGGCTTCGAGGTCTTCATAGACGCGATCCCGGAATCGAAGCGTAAGGCAACGCGCACCAAGGCAAAGCTGGAGATTTCTCCCTTCCAGATGCTGCGCCGCGACTATGCCTTCGTTGTCGAGAAGGACGTGACGGCGGCGACGGTCGTCCGCGCCGTCTCGGGCGCCGACAAGAAGCTGATCACCGGCGTCAACGTCTTCGATATCTTCGAGGGCGCGTCGCTGGGCGAGGGCAAGAAGTCGGTCGCGCTCGAAGTCTCCATCCAGCCGGTCGAGCGCACGCTCACCGACGAGGATCTGGAAGCCCTGTCGGCGAAGATCGTAGGTAATGTCGAGAAGGTCGGCGGCGTGCTGCGCGGCTGATTCGCCGTCTTCCCCGCCTTCCGTTTCCGGAATAGTCTTCTCCCGTAATCCGGGAGAAGACCATGAGCGCCTTCGCACAGATCCTGATCGCAATCGTGGCGCTGGAACATGTCCTGTTCCTGGTCCTGGAAATGTTTCTCTGGGACAAGCCGCAGGGCATGAAGGTCTTCCGCAACACGCCGGAGGCTGCTGCGGCGACGAAAGTGCTTGCCGGCAATCAGGGCCTCTATAACGGCTTCCTCGCCGCCGGGCTGATCTGGTCCCTTTTCCCGGTTGGCGCGCCGGGCGCGGCAGGCGCGATTGCCACCTTCTTTCTCCTCTGCGTCATCGTCGCGGGTTTCTATGGCGCGGCGACCGTCTCGAAGCGCATTCTCTGGGTGCAGGCCGTTCCGGCCGTCGTCGCGCTACTGTTTGTCTGGGTCCTCTAGCCTCCCAAGACCTGAATTCTGTCAGGCCACTCGTGACAGTCGAGCCGCGATGAGTTAACTGCCGCGAAAACGAGAAGGAGGAACGCCATGTTTAGGTGGGGCGTATTATCGACGGCGAAGATCGGTCGCGAACATGTTATCCCGGCGATCTGTAACGCCGAGAATGGCGTGCTCGCCGCCATCGCCAGCCGCGACGAGGCGAAGGCCCGGGCGTTGGCCGATCGTTTCGGCGCACCACACGCCTTCGGTTCCTACGAAGGGCTTTTGGCATCCGACACGGTTGACGGTGTCTATATTCCGTTGCCCACCTCGCAGCATGTCGAATGGGCGGCCAAGGCGGCCGAGGCCGGCAAACATGTGCTGGTCGAAAAGCCCCTGGCACTGAACGCCGCCGAGATCGAACCGCTAATCGAGATCGAAAAACGCACCGGCGTCGTCATCTCCGAGGCCTTCATGGTCACCTATCATCCGCAATGGTCGAAGGTGCGCGACCTGATCGCCGACGGCGCCATCGGGCGTTTGCGGCAGGTGCAGGGCGCGTTTTCCTATTTCAACACCGACCCGTCCAACATGCGCAATATTCCCGAACTCGGCGGCGGCGCTTTGCCCGATATCGGGGTCTATCCGACGGTGACGACCCGCTTTGCCACGGGCAAGGAACCGCTCTCGGTCTCGGCCACAGTCGAACGCGATCCGAAATTCGGCACCGACATCTATGCGGATATCCGCGCGAAATTCGATGGTTTCGAACTGGCCTTCTACTGCTCCACCCAGATGGCGCTGCGCCAGGAGATGACCTTCCACGGCGAGAAGGGTTTCATCACCGTCCACGGGCCCTTCAATGCCGGTTCCTACGACCACGCCCGGATTTCGCTGCACAATGCCGGTCACGACGAGGCGCAGATCTTCCGTTTTCCCGGCGTCGACCAGTATCGGCTGGAAGTGGAGGCCTTTGCCCGGAAGGTCGGTGGCGAAGACGTTCCGGTATTCACGCTCGCACAGTCCATATTGAACCAGAAATTCATCGATGCTGTTTTCCGCGCCGGTGAATCGGGCGGCTGGGAAACAGTCTAGCTGGCAAGCTGGCGGGAAATAATTAATCGGCTAAGTACTACCACCAAACCCCTCCGCCTCGAACGCGTATGCGTGGCTTCTTGCCGTGTTTCTCCCACGGGTTAAAGCTTTCCGCGCTTGCGGGGTCTGTAGAGTCTGGATCGTCCACCAGCGGGTCGGTTTCCGGCCGGCCGCCAGCCAGCGCGGCCCAGTGGTCGAAACGGTTGCGGTCGCGCCGGCCGAGCTTGATCTGCGGCACCGGCGACGCACCGCGCGGGACATGGTAGCCGACTGTGTCCGCGGTCGAGGTTAGCGGCGGGGGCGCAAGCGCGCCTTTCAGCGCCTGCAGCCGCGCTATGCGCTGCTCGGTCTCCGGGTGGGAGCGCAAGACCGAAGGATCGGGTATGCGCCCGCCGGGCAGCACCATGCTCTCCCAGATGCGCCCCTGCGCCTTTTCCAGCTTCAACAGGGCCGATGACAGACCGTCCGGGTCGCCGGTCAGCAGCGCGGCGCCATAATCCGCATCGAATTCGCGGGTTCGCGAAAGGGCGAGTTGCAAAAGCCCGCCGATTGTCGGCGAAGCGATCATCGCGATGATGCCCAGCCATGGAATCTGGCCGAAAAAGCCGGAAATATTGAACAGGATCGCGAAGATTCCCGCCATCGACAGGGTCGAGGTCATGCGCGACACCATGTCGGCGAGCGACATCACCTTTATGTCCTCATTGGCGATATGCGTCATCTCGTGCGCCAAAACGCCGGAGAGTTCGCGCATCGTCATGTTGCGCAGTAGCGCGTCGGTGACCGCGATGGCGCTTTCCTCGCGCCGCCCGACCGCGAAGGCGTTCATCATCTTGGACGGCACGACATAGAGCTTCGGCGCCGCCGGCAATTCGGCCCGCGCCGCCAGTTCCTGGATCAGCCGGTAGCCCGCCGGAAAATTATGCGGCGTCACCGGATGGGCCCTGTACATCTTGAGCACCAGGGAGGGCGAGACGCGCCGCGCTGCGGCCAGCATGATTGCGCCGAACCCGACCGCATAGACGAGCCCGGTCGTCCCGGCGATCGCCCAGGCCGTCACTGCCAGCAAAGTGAGGCTGCCCCCGATCAACAGCCAGGTGTGCAGCGTGTTCAACGCCTTGTGTTGGCGATGGATCAGCGTGTCCGGGTGAAGGAATGACTGTGTCATGCCCCCTATATGGTAATTGAATGAGGCCGGGTGGAGTCCCGTTTCACGCGCGTTTAAAGACGAAGCGCGAATAGCCGAGATAGGAAAAGACGGTCACCAGCCCCACGGCGATGACAAGCGCCAACAGAGGCGGGATGGTGTCCGGCGCGGCCAGTAGCAGGCCGGAATAGATCCCGTAATTCAGCGAAGCGCCTATCAGCGCCACGAAGCCGTAGCGCGCGCCCTCGTGAACGATATGCCGGCCGCTGCTTCCAAACGTCACGGTGCGGTTGATCGTCCACGTCGTCAACACGGCCGCGGCAACCGAGAAGATGCGCGCCGTAAACGGGCCGAGCGGCGTAAAACGCATGAGCAGCATCAGTACGGTCGCATCGACGACAAAGCCCGTCCCGCCGGCAACGGCGAAGCTGGCCAGCCGCAGAAACCGGCTCTTGGAGACAATATCGCGCATCTGGGATCCCCTGCCTTTGCACGGGCAATCGCCCGCCGGCATGCGTTTTACTATTTCTTGATCCGGTTAAGTCTAGGTTTAGCGAGAAATTTTTTCGCGGATTCCCCGCCAATGAGTTTGCGGCAATGACCTTTCTTTCCGAGCCTCGCTCCGACGTCGCCCGCGGCGCGGTCTCCGCAAGCGCCCGGTTCGAGCCAATCCTGCTCGCATTGCTGGCGACGATTTTTGTGACGCTGGTCGGCCTGCGCGGGTCGGAAGCGACCGGCATCGCAAATTCGGACGATCTCATGCGCCTCGTCGAGGTGCGCGATCTCCTTGCCGGCCAGAGCTGGTTCGACCTGCACCAGTATCGTCTCGGCCTTGAAGGCGGCACGCTGATGCACTGGTCGCGCCTCGTCGACGCCCCGATCGCCTCCATCGTCATGGCGCTGACCGCGTTGACGGGCGACGCCGCATTGGCCGAAGCGGCTGCGAAGATCATCTGGCCGGCCTTGACGCTGCTCTTCGCCATGGCCGCGCTGATGACGGCGTGCGCGCGCACCGCAAACGCAGCCGCCCGCCTGCCTGTCGCGGTGGTCGGCGCGATCGCTCTCTGGACGACCGGCGCTTTCGGCCCCGGTGCGCTCGATCACCACAACATCCAGATCGCCCTGTCGCTTTGGCTGCTCGTTTGCCTGCTGCCTGGCAGCCGCCCGGTTCATGCCCACGGTTTCGCGGGCCTCGTCTCCGTGCTGATGATCGCCATCGGCATGGAAGTCATGCCCTATGTCGCGCTTGCCGGTCTCTATGTGACGCTGCGCTTCGCACTGGGCTTTTCCCGCGCGGCCGAACTTCGCGCTTTTGGCGGCGCGATCGCCGGATCGGCGCTCGCCGTCTTTCTGGCCACCGTCGCGCCGGCCAATTGGGGTTATGACGCCTGCGACGCCTTTTCCTCGTTCCATCTTGTCGTTGGCGGCATGGCGGGCCTCGGTCTCGTCGCGGCCTCGTTCGCGCGCGGCGCGGCCGCGCGTTTCGGCGCTCTGGCGGCGCTCGGTGTCGCGGTGGCCGGGATCGTCGTCCTGGCCTTCCCGCATTGCCTCGCCAATCCGCTCGCCGGCCTCGATCCGCGTCTCAAGACCTTCTGGCTGGAGGGCGTCATCGAGACGCGCTCGCTCGCCGATCTCTGGGCGGAGGATCCCTTCCAGATCGTCGGCCTCTACGGCATGGCGCTCTGCGCCTTCGCGGTCTCGGCCCTCAGCCTGTGGCGCGGTGGACCCTTGCGGCGAGGACACGCAGTTGCCTTCCTGTCGTTTCTTGCGATGGCCATCGCGGTCACGGCGTGGCAACAGCGCGGCTTCATCTTCGCGGCGGCCTTCGCCATTTTGCCGCTCGGCTTCTGGATCGTCGGGCTGCGCGCCACCATGCCGGCAAGGCGCGGTCTGTCGGATTCATTGCGTCTCGCTGCCGTCTGGGCCGTTTCGCTGAACCTTGTCTGGTGGATGGCCGGCGCACAGGCGGCCAGCCTTTTCGCCTCCGCTCCGACCCTGCAGCAGCAAGCCGCCAGCGTCTCCGCGCGCGACTATTGTTACACCGCCGACCTCTACGCTCCGCTCGCCGCCGAACCGGCGGGCGTCGTCGTCGGCGCCACGGATATCGGCGCCATGATCCTGCTCCATACTCGCCACCGAGCCGTCGCCGGGCCCTATCACCGCGACACGGCTGGCAATCTGCTGCTGATCGACGCCATGCTGTCCGAACCGAATATGGCGCGTGCGAAGCTCGCCGCTCATGGCGTCACGCTGATTGCCGATTGCCTGAACGGCGCCGACGGGTTCGATTTCATCGCCGCGGCCCCGCATGGCCTTCAGGCGGCGCTGCGGTCGGGCAGACCGCCCGATTGGCTGGAGCCCGTCCCCGCCACTGTCGGCGAGCCGCTGGTGCTATACCGCGTCCGCCCCTGAACGGCATCCGGCGGCCCCTTGGTCGGACAGGCAAATCAGTTTAGATTCCCCGAGCATCGGTATCTGTGCAGGCAAAGAGGGCTGCATGACCTTGGCTTTCATTTCTCGTCTCGCGCGACATCTGGCGCTCGTCGTCATCATGTCCGCCATGGCCGCCGCGCCGGTGTCCGCCGAGACGGCCGCAAAACAGCTTTTCGGCCGCGTGCAACTGCCGACGGTCGACGCGCCGGATTCGCATGGCTTCTACTCGAAGGGCTGCATCGACGGCGCTGTCGCCATGCCGGTGGACGGGCCGACATGGCAGGCCATGCGCCTTGAGCGCAACCGCCGCTGGGGCCACCCGAAGACAATCGAACTTCTGCAGCGTCTTTCACGTGAGGCGGTGCAGGATGGCTGGCCGGGCCTTCTGGTCGGCGACATCTCGCAGCCGCGCGGCGGCCCGATGCTGTCGGGCCACGCCTCCCACCAGATCGGCCTCGACGCCGATATCTGGCTGACCCCCATGCCGAACCGCATCCTGACGCGCACCGAACGCGCCAATATGAGCGCGATTTCCATGCTCAGGAAGGATTCGCTCTACGTCGATCCGAAGAAATGGACGCCTGCGCACGGAAAGCTCCTGAAGCGCGCCGCCTCCTATGACGAGGTGCAGCGCATCTTCATCCATCCGGGCATCAAGAAGGTGATGTGTGACACCTATGGATCGTCGCATGCCAACGACCAATGGATGAACAAGCTGAGGCCCTATTACGGGCATCACTACCATTTCCACATTCGTCTGTTCTGCCAGGACGGTTCGCCGGATTGCAAGCCGCAGCAGTCGACCGGCTCCGGCAATGGCTGTGACAAGTCGCTGGCATGGTGGTTCACCGACGAGCCTTGGGCGCCGGCCAAGCCCGATCCGAACAAGAAGCCGGCCAAGCCGAAGGTCGTGACGCTCGCGGATCTGCCGAAATCCTGCTCGTCCACCCTGCAGGGCAAAGCGCCCGCCGACGAGTCGCTTGTCACGTTCACAGCCGGCTATGATCCGGGGCTTGCCCGCGCAACCGCCGTTCCGGTCAGGGCGATGGCTGCTCCGGGCAATCGCGTTCCGATCATCGTGCCGATCCCGGCGCGCAAGCCGGGCAATTGAGCAGGCCGAGGCGCGGGAATTCGATTTCGGCTTTCATCGCGGTCTCAATTGGATTATGCGGTTCAAACGATTTAAAGGGACGTCGCCATGAAGCCGGAGCGCAGGATCGCCCTGATAGCGCACGACCAGAAGAAGGACGATCTCGTCGCCTTCGTGCGCGAGCATGAGGCTTCCTTTGCCCGCTACGATCTGGTGGCGACGGGAACCACCGGCAGCCGGATCGTCGAGGCCTGCCCGAACCTTCCCGTCACGCGGCTGAAAAGCGGTCCGCTCGGCGGCGACCAGCAGATCGGCGCGATGATCGCCGAGGGCAGGATCGAGGCGGTCGTCTTCTTCGTCGACCCGCTGACATCCATGCCACATGACGTCGACGTGAAGGCATTGATGCGTCTCGCCATTGTCTATGACGTCGCCATCGCGTTAAACCGGAAGACGGCGGGCATGCTGCTTGCGGTCCTGCCGAATATGGATCCTGATGCGGATCAAGGAGAGGCACATGGCTAACGGCCGCCCCGATTCTGAAACGAGAATGCCCTTTCCGGTGTTGATCGCCGATATCGGCGGAACCAATGCGCGCTTTGCCATCGTGATTGATTCCAATGCCGAGCCGAAGCGGTTTCCGCCGATCAAGACGGCCGATTACGAGACACTCGACATCGCGATCCAGAAAACCGTCCTCGACAAGACCTCGGTTGTGCCAAAATCGGCGGTTCTCGCCGTCGCCGGCCCGACTGACGGCGATGAGATCGATCTGACCAATTGCCATTGGATCGTGCGGCCGAAGACGCTGATCGCCGATCTCGGCTTCACCGATGTCCTGGTCATGAACGACTACGAGGCCCAGGCATTGGCCGTCGTCGCGCTCGATGCCGAATATCTGAAGCCAATCGGCGACGGAAAGCGCGTGGAATATTCAAACCGCGTTGTCATCGGTCCCGGCACAGGTCTCGGCGTCGCCGGCATAGTACATGGTTCGAACAGCTGGATCCCGGTCGCCGGAGAGGGCGGCCATGTTGATCTCGGCCCGCGCACCGACCGCGATTACGAGATTTTCCCGCATCTGGAGACGATCGGCGGACGGATTTCCGGCGAACAGATCCTGTGCGGCCGCGGCCTGGTCAATCTCTACAACGCCGTCGCCACGGCGGACGGCCGCCCGAAGTCGCTCTCCAAACCCGAGGAGATCACGTCCGCCTCTTTCGACGGCAGCGATACGGTCGCCGTCGAGACCGTGCAGCTCTTCATCGAATATCTGGCTCGCGTCGCCGGCGACATGGCGCTCGTCTTCATGGCGCGCGGCGGTATTTATCTGACCGGCGGCATCACCCAGAAGATACTCCCGGTTCTCAATGCCGGGCGTTTCCGCGCCGCTTTCGACAACAAGGAACCGCATCGCAATCTGCTGGAACAGACGCCGGTCTATGTGATCATGCATGATCAGGCGCCGCTGGAAGGTCTTTCCGCCTATGCGCGCATGCCGGCGCGGTTCGGCGTCGATACCTCGGGTCGCTGGTGGCGCGAGAGCTGACCCGCCCTGCGGCTGACCGGTGGTTTTGACTGGTATCATTTCGCAATTGCGTCATGTATAGCTCCCGCGATCTTAAGGGCCCGAAAGCAGCTCGCAGACGCATCGCAAGGAAATGACATTGGCACTGGATCGCAGCGACGAAATCCTGGAGTCCCAGGGTGTCTATGCTTTGCTCAAGCGCATCTTCTCCGAGAATGCGGCGCTCTATGCGCGCTCCTATGTGATCGCGGTCATCTGCCTCATCCTGGTTGCGGCGACGACCGCCTTTTCTGCGTGGATCCTCAAGGACGTCATCAACGAGATCTTCGTGAACCGGCGCGCCGAACTGATCCCGTGGATCTGCGCCGCCGTCTTCGGCGCCTTCACCATCCGCGGCGTCGCCAGCTTCATCCAGGCCGTCCTGCTGGCGAAGATCGGCAATGATATCGTCGCCCGCTACCAGAAGCGGGTCTTCGGCCGACTGATGGATCTCGGGGTCAACTTCTTCGCGACCTCGCGCTCCGGCGAGCTGGCGGCGAGCATCAACGGCAACATTTCGGCGATTCGCGACGTCCTCAATCTCACCATCACCTCGCTGGCGCGCGACCTCATCTCGCTGCTGGGTCTGATCGGAGTGATGATTGTCACCGACTGGTTCCTGTCGCTCGTCTCGCTATTGATCGGGCCGCCGCTGATCCTCGCCGTCGTCTATATCGCGCGGCGCATCCGCACGGTCACGCGCGAGACCGTCCTGCTGAACGCCCGGGTCGCCGGAACCATGCAGGAGGTCGCCCAGGGCATCACCGTGGTCAAGGCCTTCACCATGGAGCAGCAGCTGTCGGCACGGATCGGCTGGCTCATCGACGAGGCCTTCCACCGCGCCAACAAGCTTGCCAGCGTTTCCGAACGGATGACGCCGCTGACCGAAGTCCTCGCCGGCGCGGCGATCGCCGGCGTGATCGGCTATGGCGGCTATCATACCGTTGTCAATCAGGAGCCCCCTGGCGCGGTCATGGCCTTCATCGCAGCGCTCTTGCTTGCATATGAACCCGCGCGACGGCTGGCCCGTCTGCACATCAATATGGAGCGCGCAATGGTCAATGCGCGCATGATCTACCACCTGCTCGATATGGAGGTCCATCAGAACGACGCGCCCGACGCCGTCCCGCTTGACGTCAAAAAGGGTCGCATCGTCTTCGACCACGTCGATTTCGCCTACCAGGAAGGTGTCCCGGTCCTGCACAGCCTGTCTCTCGTCGCCGAGGAGGGCAAGACCACCGCCATCGTCGGTGCATCAGGCGCAGGCAAGTCGACGCTGATCTCGTTGCTGCAGCGGTTCTACGATCCGGTGGATGGCAAGATCCTGATCGATGGGCAGGATATTCGCGGCGTCACCAAGGGTTCGCTGCGCGGTCGTATCGCCTATGTGTCGCAGCAACCCTATCTCTTCGAGGGCACCATTCGCGACAACATCCGCTATGGCCGGGCCGACGCGACGGACGCCGAGATCGAGGAAGCGGCGCGCCTCGCCAATGCGGAAGATTTCATCCTCGCCCAGCCGCAGGGTTATGAAACCGAGGTTGGCGAGAACGGCATCACGCTCTCCGGCGGCCAGCGTCAGCGCATTTCGATTGCCCGCGCCATCGTGCGCAACGCGCCGATCCTGCTGCTCGACGAGGCCACCTCCTCGCTCGATAATGATTCCGAGAAGCTTGTTCAGGACGCGCTGGACCGTGTCATGAAGGGGCGCACGACGATCGTCATCGCCCACCGGCTCTCGACCGTGGTCAATGCAGACCGGATCGTCGTCATGGAAGCCGGCCGCGTCGTTGAGGAAGGCAATCACCGGACGCTCATCGGTAAGCCGGGTGGCGTCTATGCGCGTTTCTACGCGCTGCAGGGCGGCGAGCAGTCTGATCTGCTCGATGAGAAGCCGGCGTCAAACGAACACAGGGAAGAAACGCCCAGCGCAGCCGTGAGCTGACGCGCCGGGTCGAGGGACAGGAACGATGGAAACCATGCGCATCGCCGTGATTGGCGCCGGAGGCCGGATGGGCCGCAATCTCATTCGGGCGATCAGCGAGAGCGACGGCGCCGAATTGTCCGGGGCGCTCGAACGCGAGGGCGCCGAAGAGATCGGCGCCGATTGCGGAATGCTCGCGGGCCTGAAATCGAACGGCGTCACCGTCAGCTCGTCGATGGACGAGGCCTTCGCGGGCGCCGACGCCATCCTCGACTTCACGGCGCCCGCGGCGACGGTCGCTGTCTCTGATTATGCGGCGAAGCACGGCATCGCCCACATCATCGGCACAACCGGCCTGTCGGACGAAGACGGCGAGGCGATCGCAGCCGCGTCGCAGAAAACCGCCATCGTCCGCTCGGGAAACATGAGCATGGGCGTCATCCTGCTCTCCGTTCTGGTCGAGCAGGCCGCCCGCGCTCTGGAAGCCGCAGACTGGGACATCGAGGTCCTCGAAATGCATCACCGGCACAAGGTCGATGCACCGTCCGGCACTGCCCTGCTGCTCGGCGCGGCGGCGGCGAAGGGCCGGGGCATCGATCTCGACAAGACCTCGGTGCGCGTGCGGGACGGCCACACCGGCGCCCGTGAGCCCGGCTCGATCGGCTTTGCCACCTTGCGCGGCGGCTCTGTCGTCGGCGACCATTCGGTCATCCTCGCCGGTCCCGGCGAACGGGTGACCCTGTCGCATCACGCCGAGGACCGCATGATTTTCGCACGCGGCGCGGTCAAGGCCGCGCTCTGGGCCAGGGGCCGCGCGCCCGGCCTCTATTCCATGCATGACGTTCTGGGCCTCGCCCGGTAACCATCAAAGCCACGATCGAGGGAGTTATTCATGTCAGGAACAATGGTTCTCGTCCGCCACGGCCAGAGCGAGTGGAACAAACTCAACCTGTTCACCGGCTGGAAGGACCCCGACCTCACCGAGCTCGGCGTCCAGGAAGCGGAAGAAGGGGCCCGCGCTATCAAGGATTACGGCATCACCTTCGATATCGCCTTCACCTCGGTCCTCCAGCGCGCCGAAAAGACCTGCCAGATCATTCTCGAGATCAACGGCCAGTCCGATCTCGAAACGATCCACGATCAGGCGCTCAACGAGCGCAATTACGGCGATCTCGCCGGTCTCAACAAGGATGACGCCCGCGCCAAATGGGGCGAGGAACAAGTTCATATCTGGCGCCGGTCCTACGACATTCCGCCGCCCGGCGACGACGGTGAGAGCCTCAAGGACCCCGGCGCCCGCGTCTGGCCCTATTACATGACCGAGATCCTGCCGCGCGTGCTGCGTGGCGAGAAACTGCTGATCGCCGCGCACGGCAATTCGCTGCGCGCCCTCGTCAAGATCCTCGACCGCATGGGCGACGACGAGATCACCAGGCTCAATCTCGCGACCGGCGTGCCGATGGTCTACAAGCTCAATCCGGATTCCACCGTCGCGACGAAGGAAATCCTCGGCGACATGTCCGGGGCGCATTGAGCCGAGCCTTGGCCGATCCGCTCCTCCACTGCGTTTTCTTTCGCCGCAAGGCGGATGTCGGCGACAAGGCGCTTCTGGCGCTCTACGGCGCCTTCGACCATTTCGTGAACGGCTTTGACGGCGCGTCGGATTTCCGTGCCGGGCCGAATGAAAGCCCGGAGGGCCTCCATCGCGGCTTCCGCGACGGCTTCGTCATTGGCTTCGACAGCCCCGAGGCGCGCGACTGCTATCTCGAAGACCCCGACCACAAGGCGCTCGGCGCCCGCCTGATCGAGATGATCGATGGCGGCGTGGAAGGCCTGCTGGTCTTCGACATGGCGCTGTAGGGTCGCCGAAGGAACGAAATCAGCCATCTGCCAGCCTCGCCAAAGCTCTGCCTGTGAAGCCGCCGTGCCCGGATTTCATGGTAAGTCGAATCGATTGATCCATCGGTTCGCCGTTGGACCGGAAATGCGCGTCTGTATTCCATGACATGGCTCCTGATCGTTCTCCACGTTCAGAATGCCTCCGCCTCCCCGCATCCGCTTGACCGAACCCTTGCCGTCTTCTTGTCTTTTCCTTGTTTTTGCTCTCCCAGATGGCGATGGTCGGACTGCCGGTGATATAGGCAGGGCATGCGCTATCGATTTGGCCGCTTCGAACTTGTTGAGGAAACACGCGAGTTGCTTGCGGACGGAAAGCCGTGCCCCGTCGAACCGCAGGTGTTCGATCTCCTCGCTTTTCTCGTTTCCGAACGTGACCGGGTCGTCTCGACCGACGACCTGATCGGCTCCGTTTGGAATGGACGAATTGTCTCGAATTCGGCGGTCAGCGCCCGGATCAGCGCGGCGAGATCGGCGCTCGGCGATGACGGCGTCCGCCAGCAATGGATCAGGACAGTGCCGCGCCGCGGCTTTCGCTTCGTCGGTGCAGTGGAGGCTGATGGCTTGCAGGAGACACCCGCTCCGGCGCGGTCCGAAGAGGCGCAGCGGCAGCGAGTTACCTTTTGCCGGTCGGTCGATGGAACGCGGATCGCCTACGCCACCAGCGGCGAGGGCTATCCGCTCGTCAAGGCCGGACATTGGCTCACCCATCTCGAGCATGACTGGCATAGTCCGGTCTGGCGGCCGCTTCTCGACCGGCTGAACGCGCAATATCGGTTGATCCGCTACGATCAGCGCGGCAACGGCCTGTCGGACTGGGATGTCGGGGATTTCACCCTCGACCGCTTCGTCGAAGACCTGGAATCGGTGGTCGAGTCCGCAGGGGTGAACCGTTTCGCGCTCTATGCTTCATCGCAGGGCGTGCCTGTCGCCGCGGCATTCGCGCGCCGTCACCCGCAAATGGTCAGCCATCTGGTGCTGCAGGGCGGCTACGAGCAGGGCCGCCTCGTGCGCGGGTCGGAAAGCGAGCGCGCCCAGGCGGAAGCCATACTGACCCTGATCCGCCATGGCTGGGGTAAGCGTGGCAGTCCCTTCATCGACGCCTTCGCGACGATGTTCATTCCCGGCGGCAGCCAGGAACAGATCCTCTCTCTGATCGATCTGCAGCGCCAGACGACATCGCCAGAAAACGCGGCTGCTCTCCGGGCCGCGATCGATCGCTTCGATGTCTCGGATATCGTCGGAGAGATCGCCGTGCCGACGCTGGTCGTCCATGCCCGCGACGACGGCGTGCAACCTTTCGAGCAGGGCCGGCTTCTGGCGTCGCACATTCCCGGCGCGGAATTCGTCATGCTCGAAAGCCGCAACCACGTCATTCTGCCTCAGGAGAGTGTTTTCTCAGTGCTCTTCGAGGAAATCGATAGATTCATCGGCCGTCAATAAGCCGAGGCCTCACTCCGCGCATAGCTGCCCCGCCTCCCAGCCGAGGATGGCCTTCTTGCGCGTCAGGCCCCAGTGATAGCCGGTCAGCGCCCCGGATTTTCCGACCGCGCGATGACAGGGCACGACGAAGGAGACCGGATTGGCCCCCACCGCCGCCCCGACCGCGCGGGGTGCGTCCGGCCGTCCGATCTTCGTGGCGATATCCGAATAGGCGAGCGCCTTGCCCATCGGGATCTGCAGCAGCGCGTTCCAGACCGAGACCTGGAAATCCGTCCCAATCAGCACGACCTTCAGCGGCTGGTCGGAGCGCCAGTTGGCCGGATTGAAGATCCGTGCCGCATAGGGCGCGGTCGCCGTCAGATCCTCGCTATAGTCCGCATTCGGCCACCGCCCCTGCATGTCCGCCAGCGCCGCTGCCTCCCCGCCCGGATCGCAAAAGGCGAGGCCGGCAAGCCCGCGGTCGGTCGTCATGACGAGCGCCAGCCCGAACGGGCACACATGAAAGCCGTAGCGCATCGTCAGGCCCAGGCCCTTCGCCTTGTATTCGCCCGGCGACATCGCCTCATGCGTCACGAACAGATCGTGCAGCCGTCCGGGCCCGGAAAGCCCCAGCTCATAGGCCGTGTCGAGCAACGGCAGGTCGCTCGCCAGCAGCCGGCGCGCATGATCCAGCGTCACCGCCTGCAGAAACCCTTTCGGTGACAGTCCTGCCCAGCGGGTGAACAGCTTCTGCAGCGCGGTCGGCTCCATGCCGACATCGGCCGCCAGCGTCTCCAGCGAAGGCTGGTCCTGATAGGTTTCGGAGATCGTCTCGATCACCTTGCGCACGATCTCGTAATCAGCGCCGGAGGTGATCTCGTCGGTCAGGATGGTCTGCGGCCGGGTAATTTCGGTTTGTGTCATGGCGTTCATGGCGAAATAATCCTCTTGTTCGCGGAATTCACCACGAAGGGAAGGGCCTCGCCACCCGATTCTTGCGGGCTAGTACGGATTGTATGAAGCAAAGATGTCAACTAATATCATTTATTGCTATCCGGGCTATGGTTCGAACACGGGAGTGCGCAGGTGAATTTCTCTCTGGGAAAGACATGGGAAAGCTATGTTTCCGAGCAGGTGGAATCCGGCATGTTCAACAATGCGAGCGAGGTTGTGCGCGATGCCTTGCGCCGCCAGCAGGAGCAACTTCTCAAACTGGAAGTTTTGCGGCGGGAACTCGCAACCGGCGTCGATTCCGTAAAGGCGGGTAGAACGGGAAAACCGTCGGTCGAAGATATCATGGAGAGAGCCAAGGCGCGGAACCGGGGCGCGTGAGCGGCTGGATTCTATCCCTCGACGCCGACAAAGATCTCCAGGATATCTTCCTTTACACCGCACAGACTTGGGGAGAACCGCAAGCGCGGAACTATGTCGAAGATCTGTTCGGCCTTTTCGGCAGTATTGGCCTCAACCCGAAAATGGGCCGGGCGCGCGACGAGCTGGGAGAAGGCATCCGCAGCTTTCCGCATGCTTCCCACGTGATTTTCTTCATGGAATGGCAGGGCGAGACGGCTATCCTCCGCGTCCTGCACGGGTCACGCGACGTCGATGCCGCCTTTGCGGGTTTTGATCCGGTCGCGAATTTTAGCGAAGATTGAACATTGGGCGCAATCAGCGCCGCGCCGTCGCCAGCGCACTCGAGAACGCGTCGGCGAAGCTCTCGCGGTCGTCGGGGTTGAGGAAGGCCCCGACCGGTGTCGTGCGGCCTTCGCCGGTCACCTTCATCGCGGTGATGCCGATTTCGTCATGCCTGTCGACCATGAAACGCGCCCAGAACGGATTGTAGCGGTGATCGGTCGCCTGTCCGCGCGGGTCGACCTTTCGGATCAGCAGCTCCTGGCGCGAGATCCGCACCTCTTCGCGCGCCCGTGCCGCCCGGTAGTTCAGTTTGAAGGCGGCATAAAGCGCCAGCAGGTCGAGCCCGCAGAAGGTGGCGATTGGCCATGCGCCGGTCACGAAGAAGAAGAAACCCTGCACCAGCAGTACGCCGCCGGCGAGGATCATCAGCACCGTGAAGCCGTTTTTCGACAAGGATCGGTGCGGCGTCAGCAGCGCGGAAAAGAGCGTCTTGTCCGCGTGGTCCTCGGGCGCCCCGTCAAGATGCGTTGTCTCGGCCATGGCGGATATTTATAGGGGACGAATGCAGAATCCAAAGTTCAAAAATGCCGCAGGCGCCCGGGCTCCCGTGAAAGTGAAGGCGAAGCCGCGACGGAAAGCCTTGCAGCGCTCGAAATATTCGAAGGACGAGGTCCGCGAGATCTTCCGGCGGTTCTCGGTGCAGCGGCCGGAACCAAAAGGCGAACTCGCCCATGTGAATCCGTTCACCCTGGTCGTCGCCGTGGCGCTGTCCGCTCAGGCAACCGATGTCGGCGTCAACAAGGCGACGAAGGAACTGTTCAGGGTCGCCGACACGCCGGAAAAGATGCTGGCGCTCGGTGAGGCGAAGGTCGGCGATTACATCCGCACCATCGGTCTGTGGCGCAACAAGGCGAAGAACGTCATCGCCCTGTCGCACAAACTGGTCGACGAATTCGGCGGCGAGGTGCCGCGCACGCGCGAGGAACTGGTCACCCTGCCGGGGGTCGGCCGCAAGACCGCCAACGTGGTCATGTCGATGGCCTTCGGTATCCCGACCATGGCCGTAGACACGCACATTTTCCGCATCGCCAACCGCATAGGCCTCGCACCGGGCAAGACGCCCGACGAGGTCGAGGAAAACCTGATGCGGACGATCCCGGACGACTATCTCTTCCATGCCCATCACTGGCTGATCCTGCACGGTCGCTACACCTGCAAGGCGCGCAAGCCCGAATGTGAGATCTGCGTCATCGCCGATATCTGCAAGTCGAAGGAAAAGACCTGCGACATCCCCGCGCCGCTTGTCGAACTGCCGGCGCAGGTGATCGGCTGACGGAACCGGTCCGCCGTCCCGTCGTTGGTCCCCAAAGGGGACCGCTATGCAGGACTTTCTCACCAATTGGGCCGACGCCGCTCTGACCACTGCCGGCTTCTTCTGGACGGCGTTCTGGGCCTTCTGCCTCGGCTACGTCATTTCGTCGGCCATTCAGGTCTTCGTCACAGAAGAGCGCATGCGCGAGACGATCGGGAAGGCCGGCCCGAAATCGGTCGGGCTGGCGAGCTTTTTCGGCTTCCTCTCCTCCTCCTGTTCTTTCGCCGCGTTGGCCACGACCCGCAGCCTGCTCGCCAAGGGCGCCGGCCTCGTCCCGGCGCTCGCCTTCCTGCTGGCCTCCACCAATCTCGTCGTAGAGCTCGGCGTCATCATCGCGCTCTTCCTGTCCTGGCAGTTCGTCGTCGGCGAATATGTCGGCGGCGTCATCCTGATCCTGCTGATGTGGCTGATCGTGCGCGTCACCAGGCCGGCGCGGCTGATCGAGCGCGTGCGCGAGAAGCTCGGTGCCGATGAAGGCGGCTCGCCGGAGAAAATCTCCGACCTCGTGAAAAGCCGCCGGGTCTGGGAGAAACTGTCGCGCACCTATGCGATGGAATGGCAGATGGTGTGGAAGGATGTGACGGTCGGCTTCACGCTCGCCGGCATCATCGCGGCCTTCGTCCCGGCGGAGTTCTTTACCTGGCTGTTCCCCGGCACGGGGCAGGAGGGCGACCCGAGCTTCCTTCAGGTCCTCGCCCAGGCCGTGATCGGGCCTGTCGCGGCGTTCTTCACCTTCATCGGTTCTATGGGCAACATCCCGCTGGCCAGCCTTCTCTTTGCCAACGGCGTCTCGGTCGCCGGCATCATGGCCTTCATCTTCTCCGACCTGATCGTCTTCCCCGTCCTGCGGGTCAATGCGAGCTTCTACGGCTGGAAGATGTCTCTCTACATCGCCGGGGTCTTCTTCGCCGCCCTCGTCCTCCCCGCCATCGCCATCCACTACGGCTTTGCGATCACCGGCCTTGCGCCCGACAGCGGCGCCAGCCAGGGCCTTCCCGAGCCGTCGGACCGTTTCGGCATCGATTACACGTTTTTCCTCAATCTCGCCTTTGGCGCGGTCACCGCTGTCTTCGGCTGGCTGATGTGGAATGCGCGCGGCGAAAGCGGCGGCCATCACCACGATCATGGCGGCTCGTCATGGGGTGAGAAACTCCTGCGGTCGCTGGCGTTTCTCTCCTTCGCCTGGCTCGCCGCCGGCCTCGTCCTCAGGCTGATTGTGGGCGGGAACTGACCGGGCTGCCGCGTCTTGTCTCGCGTTCGGCGATCGCCTTGTGCAGATGCACCATCAGCGCCGCGCCGAACAGCGGCGTCAGGATGTTGAGGATCGGGATTGCCATGAAACCGGCAATGACCAGCCCCGCGCCGAAGATTGTCACGCCGTGTTTGGAGCGCATCATCCGCGCATAGTCCTGCGGCCCGAAACGTCGCGCCGCGAATTCGAAGAACTCACGCCCGAGCAGGTAGCCATTGACCACGAAAAACGCGATCAGATTGATCCCCGGCACCAGCAGCAGGACCAGCGCGAACAGATTGCCGAGAATGACGATGCCGGTGAACTTGATCGCCAGCCAGATGCCTTCCGCGATGGGCATCGCCTTGCCGGGAGGGTCGTCGGGATAATAGGTTTCCTCCAGCGCCTCCGCGGCATCGTCGAGGAAGATGCCCGCGATCAGCGCGCTCACCGGCCCGATCAGGAAAGCCAGCACCGCTGCAAGCCCGAACCCCGCTGCCATCAGCGCGAAGAAGGAAATCCAGCCGGTCCATTGCGGCAGCTGGTAGTCGAGCTGGAAGAAATCCGACACCCACGGGATCGCCAGTTCGGTGAAACCCGACGAAATCGCGAACCAGGCGCCGATCAGCGCCAGGATCGTCAGGCCAAGAGACTTCCAGAAAGTGGCGCGCATGCCGGGATGCAGGAGCGATTGCAGCGCGAGGACGAGCGAGGAATAGATCATGACGGGCAGATGGCGACGAATAGTCTCCTCTGCAAGATGCGGCTTTTGCGCCCCGGCCCTTCCCCTTCGCGCTGCTAGCGGCTAAACGCCGGAAAACCATAGTTCCGGGGAACCCATGTCCGAATTTGACGTCCTGTGTATCGGCAATGCCATTGTCGACATCATCGCCCGCGCCGAAGACGATTTTCTGCACCAGAACTCGATCATCAAGGGCGCGATGAACCTGATCGACGCCGACCGCGCCGAACTTCTCTACGATCGCATGGGACCGGCGGTGGAGACCTCGGGCGGCTCGGCCGGCAACACCGCGGCGGGCGTCGCATCGCTTGGCGGCAAGGCGGCATTTTTCGGCAAGGTCGCCGACGATCATCTCGGCGGCATCTATCGCCACGACATCCGCGCCCAGGGCGTTGCCTTCGACACGCACCCGCTGTCCGGCACGCCGCCGACCGCGCGCTCGATGATCTTCGTCACGCCGGATGGCGAGCGCTCCATGAACACCTATCTCGGCGCCTGCGTCGAGCTCGGTCCCGACGATATCGAAGAGGACAAGGTCGCCGGCTCCGCCGTCACCTTCTTCGAGGGCTATCTGTGGGATCCGCCGCGCGCCAAGGACGCCATCCGCAAGGCCGCCGAAATCGCCCATGCCAATAACCGCCAGATGTCGATGACCCTTTCCGACCCGTTCTGCGTCGACAGATATCGCGACGAATTCCTCGACCTGATGCGTTCCGGCACGGTCGACATTGTCTTCGCCAATGAGGAGGAGATGAAGTCGCTCTACCAGACCGGTGATTTCGAGACGGCGCTGGAAGCCTTCCGCGCCGATTGTCGCGTCGCCATCGTCACCCGCTCGGAAAAGGGTTCCATCGCCATGACCGGCAGCGAGACCGCCAGCGTCTCGGCACACGAAATCGACAATCTGGTCGACACCACCGGAGCGGGCGATCTCTACGCCGCGGGTTTCCTCTACGGCTATACAAAGGGCCATACGCTGGAAAACTGCGCGCATCTCGGCTCGCTTGCGGCCGCCGTCGTCATCCAGCAGATCGGCCCGCGTCCGCAGATCTCGCTGCACCAGGCCGCCATCGATGCGGGTCTGGTAAAGGGCTGAATGGAAAAGGGGCCGCTTGCGCGGCCCCTTCCTTGTCCCCCGATGAATTTGCCGGTGCTCAGTTGAACTTGTAGCTCAGCCGGCCTCGGACCTCATGCGTGGTGATGTCCGCGCCGCCGCCGATATTCGTGTAGAGATATTCGGCGCCGCCGATGATCTTTTCGCTGATCGCTATGTCGGCGCCCGCGCCGACCGAAAGGCCGCCATCGCTTTTGCCGTCGGCCCACATGCGGCCATAGCCCACCGAACCGGTGACGAGCAGATTGTCGACGGCCATACCGGCGCGCACGCGCGCACGTGCTGTCGCGTCGACATCCGTGCTGCCGACTTCCCAGCCGGTCCAGTTGATATCGACTTCCGGCCCGGCCACGAACTGGCCGCGCTGCATCAGGTAACCGGCATGGGCGCCGCCGACCATCGCGGTATCGTTTCCGCCGTCGGTGCGGATCTGCCCGCCGCCGATCTGCACGCCTGCATAGGCGCCTTGCCAGTTCGTCGCCTGGGCGGCAGGCGCGTCATACTGCGGCTGCGGAGCCGGATCGTAGTAGGTGGTGTCGGCGGCCTGCGCCGTCACGCTGAGCGTGGCGAAAGCGGCTGCCGTGGTCAGTATCGCGTACTTCTTCATCGGTAGCTCCATGGCTTGTGGTTAAGCGATGGCTACCGAAATATTTAAAATTCGTTGTTTTCGCGTAAAGCGGCATGGTTAACGCCGCCCCGTTTGTAAAAAATTTACGCGTCTTTTTCCGCTTCGGGATTCGGTGCGCCGGGTTCGGCCTCAACGGTCTGCTTCGGGCCGCCCTTGGCCACTCCGACCATCGCCGGCCGCAACACGCGATCGCCGATCTGGTAACCGGCCTGAACCACCTGAACCACCGTGTTGTTCGGTACGTCCGGATTGGGAACCTCGAACATCGCCTGGTGGAAGTTCGGGTCGAATTTCTGGCCTTCCGGCTCCAGCTTCCTCACCCCGTGGCGCTCCATCGTCGCATGCATGGAGCGTTCGGTCAGTTCGACGCCTTCGAGCAGGTTCTTCAGCGTTTCGTCGGCGGCCTGGCGCTGTTCCTCGGTCACATGGTCGAGGGCGCGGCGCAGATTGTCGGAGACGCCCAGCATGTCGGCGGCGAATTTTGAAATCGCGAAATTGCGCGCATCGCGCACTTCGCGTTCCGTGCGCCGGCGCAGGTTTTCCATGTCGGCGGCCAGCCGCAGCAGCCGGTCCTTCATGTCGGCGTTTTCGGACTGGATCGCCGCGATCTCGTCGGCGATCGTGTTCGCGTCCTCGTCCGTGGCCTCTGCCTCATCGGCTTCCGCACCGTTCGCCCAGGCGGATTTTTCGGCGGTTTCGGCCTTGCGGCCCTTCTTAAGGATGTCGTCGGCGGCGCGCTTCAAGGCATCGCGGTCGTTGGGATTGATGGGCTTGTCGTCGGCAGCCGTCTTTTTCTCGTCAGCCATCTGGATGTCTTCCGTGATGTTCGGGATTTTCTTTGACGGCGATATCGAGGTTTGCCCGTGAAAAATCAAGGGCGAGACCAATGATTCGCGGCAGGCTCTCGGGGTTGCGGCGCTCAGCCTTCTTCCAGCAGCTTGCCGATCAGCTGCGCCGTGTAGTCGACCACGGGCACGATGCGCGCATAGTTGAGCCGCGTCGGGCCGATGATGCCGATTGCGCCAACGACGCTGCGGCTGGAATCGCGATAGGGCGCGACCACAAGCGAGGAACCCGACAGCGAGAACAGCCGGTTTTCCGAACCGATGAAGATCTTCACGCCTGAGCCCGTTTCGGTCAGGTCGAGCATGCGCACGATCTCGTCCTTGCGCTCCAGCTCGTCGAACAGCAGCTTCAGCCGCTCGATCTGCTCCTTGTCCTGCACGTTCTCGATCAGGTTGGAGCGGCCGCGCACGATCAGCTGCGCCGGCTGGCCCTGACCGGAGCCGGACCAGACTGCGAGACCGCGCGCGATCAGGTCCGCGCTCACCGCATCGACCTCCGAGCGCAGCGCTTCCTGACGCGCTTCGATCTTGCGCCGCGCATCGGCGAGGCTGCGGTCGCGGCCGTGATGGTTGAGATAGTTGGCGGCCTCGGCCAGCTGCGACGCCGTGGTGCCCGGCGGCAGGTCGAAGACGCGGTTCTCCACGTCGCCCGATTCCCACACCAGCACGGCCAGCGCCTTGTTTTCCTCAAGCCGGATGAATTCGATGTGTTTGAGGATGCCTTCACGCTTCGTTGCAAGCACGAGGCCAGCGCCGCGCGACAGGCCGGACAGCATCTGGCTGGCGTCGGTCAGCAGCCGTTCCATCGACTGGTCGCCCCGGTTGCCCTTGATCTGGCTCTCGATCAGCGTGCGCTCGGCATCGCTCACCTCGCCGGTATCCATGAAGGCGTCTACGAAGAAGCGCAGCCCCTGCTCGGTCGGCAGCCGTCCCGCCGAGATATGCGGCGAATAGATCAGCCCGAGCGCCTCGAGATCGCTCATGACATTGCGCACCGAGGCCGGCGACAGCGACATCGGCAGCTTCTTCGACAGGTTGCGTGAGCCAAGCGGCTCGCCGTCCTGCATGTAGGTCTCGACGATCAGCCGGAAGATCTCGCGCGACCGTTCGTCGAGTTCGGTGGAGATTTCGGTCCTGGACAGCATGGTCGGGGTCGTCATCGGTTTCGGTGATCTGACCTTAATATATGAGGCGAAGCACGAAACCAAAATATCATTCGACGCCGGGCTCGGGTGGCGATCCAAAATCAACGGCCGGCGGCTCGGGCCCTTTTGGGAGCGTGCCGTCATACCCGGGCCATAATATCTGCCCACAGCGCCGCCATGAAAAAACTTGGCTTTGTGATCATCATCCTGCTCGTCGCGCCGGTCGTGGCCGGTCTCCTGTATGGCGGCAAGGGCTATGTCGATGCTGTGGCGGCGTCCGATGCGCTGGAGAAGCGTGCGGACGCGATTATCGCGGAAGGCCGAGGCGGAAGCGGGCTGGGTGACGAGCGTCTGCGTCAGCTGTTGCTTGTTCAGGATCCGGCCTTCGAAACGCATTCGGGCATCGACCTGTCCAGCCCCGGGGCCGGGCTGACGACGATCTCGCAATCGGTGTCGAAACGGCTGGCTTTCGAGACGTTCAAGCCGGGCATCGGCAAGTTGAGGCAGACCGGCTACGCGTTCGGTCTCGAAAGCAGGCTGTCGAAAGACCGGATTCTTGCCCTTTGGCTGGAGACCCTGGAAATGGGCCGGGGCCCGCAAGGCTGGATGACGGGATTCTACCAGGCCAGTGAAGCCGTCTATGGAAAAGCGCCGCCGCAACTGACCGACGAGCAATATTTCCGTTTGCTGGCGGTGCTCATTGCGCCCGGAAAATATGATCTGTTGTCCGAAGATTCCGAGCTCGAGGAGCGCGTTCGCAGGATATCGCGTCTCGTCACGGGCGCATGTACGCCATTCGAAAATGGCGATGTGTGGCTGGAAGGGTGCAGCTAGCATTATCCCGCCTGCGCGGCCTGCCGCGCAGAAGCAGGCGTCCACATTCGCATATTTTGGCGCATCGGAATGGTCTTCGCCCTAGGCACGGATAGGCCATTCCTCTAGAACGCCCGCACATTTGATTACGAGAGGTTCCTTTATGACCAGACCGTCCGGGCGCACGCCCGACCAGATGCGCAGCGTCTCCTTCGAGCGCGGCGTCTCCAAACATGCCGAGGGCTCCTGCCTGGTGAAATTCGGCGACACCCATGTTCTGTGCCCCGCGAGCCTCGAGGAGCGCGTGCCGCCATGGATGCGCAATTCGGGCCGTGGCTGGGTCACCGCCGAATACGGCATGCTGCCGCGTTCCACCGGCGACCGCATGCGCCGCGAGGCGTCGTCCGGCAAGCAGGGCGGCCGCACGCTGGAGATCCAGCGCCTGATCGGCCGTTCCATGCGCGCCGCTGTCGATCTCGAAGCGCTCGGCGAACGCCAGATCACAATCGACTGCGATGTCATCCAGGCCGATGGCGGCACTCGCACCGCCTCGATCACCGGCGGCTGGATCGCGCTGCATGATTGCCTCGAATGGATGCACAGCCGTCAGATGGCGTCGAAGACCCGCGTCCTCAAGGAGCATGTCGCTGCCGTTTCCTGCGGCGTCTATCAGGGCACGCCCGTCACCGATCTCGACTATGCGGAGGATTCGCAGGCCGAGACCGACGCCAATTTCGTCATGACCGGCTCCGGCGGTATCATCGAGATCCAGGGCACCGGCGAAGGCGCGCCCTTCTCCCGCGCCGAGTTCGACGCCCTCTTCGCCAAGGCCGAGGCAGCGATCGCCCAGCTCATAGACTTGCAGAAGCAGGCGATCGGGGCCTGAGCCGGACCATGCTGCGACCCGACGGAATATTGGAGACGGCGCTCTATGTCGCCGATCTCGACGCCGCCGAGCGCTTCTATGGTGAGGTGATGGGTCTGGAGCGCATCGCGAAAGTCGAGGGACGACACGTCTTTTTCGCTTGCGGCAAGGGCGTGTTGCTTCTGTTTCGGCCGGACAAGACTGTCCAGCCGTCCACCAATCCCGACATGCCGGTGCCGACCCATGGCGCGACCGGGCCGGGCCATGCCTGCTTCCGGGCTGAGCCGGTGGACCTCGACGCATGGCGCGGCCATCTCGAAGAGGCGGGCGTCGCAATCGAGGCCGATTTCCGCTGGCCGAACGGCGCCCGCTCCATCTATTTCCGCGATCCCGCCGGCAACAGCCTCGAAATCGCCGAACCGAAACTCTGGGGACTGCAATGACTCGCAAACTCGAACCTGGCAAGCTGGTGCTCGCCACCCACAATGCCGGCAAGCTCGCCGAGATGCGCGACCTGATCGGACCGTTCGGTTTCGAGGTAACCTCGGCTGGCGAACTGGGTTTGGCCGAGCCGCCCGAGCACGGCACGACCTTCGAGGAGAATGCCCGCACCAAGGCCGTATTCGCGATGGAGGCGACCGGCCTTCCTGCCCTGTCGGATGACAGCGGCATTTGCGTCGACGCGCTGGACGGCCAGCCGGGCGTCTACACCGCCGATTGGGCGGAAGCGCCGGACGGCACGCGCGATTTCGCCATGGCCATGCGCAATGTCGAGGAGAAACTGGCCGAAAAGGGCGCGTCGACACCCGGGCAGCGGACCGCGCGCTTCGTCTCCGTCCTCTGCCTTGCCTTTCCCGACGGCCAGGTCGAATATTTCCGCGGCGAGGTCGAAGGTACCCTGGTCTGGCCGCCGCGCGGCAAGCTCGGTTTCGGCTACGATCCGGTCTTCAAGCCGGAGGGCTACGACATTACATTCGGCGAGATGAGCGCTGAAGAAAAACATGGCTGGAAGCCGGGCGATGCGACCGCCTTGTCGCACCGCGCCCGCGCCTTCAAGGCCTTCGCCCATGACTGCCTCGGCGTTGCCTGAGGCCGCCGCACGGGTCAATGGCGACGACGGGACGCCAGGTTTCGGCGTCTATATCCACTGGCCGTTCTGCGCGGCCAAGTGCCCCTATTGCGATTTCAATTCCCATGTCCGCCATCAGCCGGTGGACCAGCCGCGCTTCGTCGAGGCGTTTCGCCGCGAGATGGAGACCATGCGCGGCTGGACCGGCCCGCGCGCCGTCACCTCCGTTTTCATTGGCGGCGGCACGCCATCGCTGATGCAGCCGGAAACGGTCGGCGCGATGCTCGACGCCGCTGACCGGCTCTGGGGCCTTTCCGCCGGCATCGAGATCACCATGGAGGCCAATCCTTCCTCCGCTGATGCCAAACGTTTTGCCGGCTACAGGTCTGTGGGTGTCAACCGCCTGTCGCTCGGCGTTCAGGCGCTGAACGATGCCGATCTGAAATTCCTCGGTCGCCTGCACAATGCCGAAGAGGCTCTGCGCGCAATCGCCATGGCCCGCGCCACATTTCCGCGCCTCTCCTTCGATCTGATTTATGCCCGCCCCGGCCAGACGCTGGAGAGCTGGGAGACGGAACTGCGTCGGGCGGCCGGCTATGCCGCCGACCATTTGTCGCTCTACCAGCTGACCATCGAGGACAGCACGCCCTTCAAGGCGCTCTATCAGGCCGGCAAGATCCCGATCCCCGATCCGGATGAGGCCGCCGATCTCTACGACCTGACGAGCGCCGTTACCGCCGAACTTGGTTTGCCGGCTTACGAAATCTCAAACCACGCCGTCTCCGGCGCGGAATCGCGCCACAACCTCACCTATTGGCGTTACGGCGATTATGTCGGCGTCGGCCCCGGCGCGCATGGCCGCTTTTCTGTCGATGGCGGCGAGAAGCGCGTCACCATCGCCGAGCGCCATCCGGAGACCTGGGCGAAAAAGGTCGCCGAAAAGGGCTACGGCGTCGTCGAGGAGGAAATGCTCGATCAGCAAGCCCAGGGTGACGAGATGCTGCTGATGGGCCTGCGCCTCGCCGAGGGCATCGATATCGCTCGCTACGAGGCACTGTCAGGCCGCGCCTTCGATCCCGCGCGCCTTGCCATGCTGCAGGCGGAGAAACTGGTCGAGCCCGTCGCCAACAGCCGCATCCGCGCCACCCAGGCCGGCCGTCTCGTCCTCAACGCCCTCGTCGCGGAACTGGCGGCATGAGCGGCGGGCGCTCCTTTATTGTCGGCGGCCATGAAATGGCCGCCCCGCCGCTGGATCCGGGCCTCTATATCGTTGCCACCCCCATCGGCAATCTCGGCGACATCACGATCCGCGCGCTGGAAACGCTTGCCGCCTGCGACGTGCTGGCCTGCGAGGACACCCGCGTCACTCGCCGCCTGCTCGACCGCTATGCGATCAAGGCGAAACCTGTCGCCTATCACGAGCACAATGCCGATGCCGCCGGCCCGAAGCTGATCGCCGCGCTGCAGGCGGGCAAGTCCGTCGCCCTCGTCTCCGACGCCGGCACGCCGCTCGTCTCCGATCCCGGCTACCGCCTCGTCGCCACTGCGCGCGATGAAGGCATTCGCGTCATCCCGATCCCCGGTGCTTCGGCCACACTCGCCGCGCTCGCCGCATCGGGCCTGCCGAGCGACGATTTCCGCTTCATCGGCTTCCTGCCGCAAAAGGATCAGGCCCGCCGTACTCGTCTCGCCGACTTCATCCATGAGCCTTCGACCCTGATCGCCTTCGAATCGCCCAACCGCCTGCAGGCGACGCTTTCCGCCGTCGCGGATATTTTCGGCCCGGACCGCATGGTCACGGTCGCGCGCGAACTGACCAAGCGCTTCGAGACGATCCGCACCGGCAAGGCCGGCGAGATCGCGGAGCGATTTGCCGAAGAAACCGTCAAGGGCGAGATCGTCCTGCTGATCGCGCCGCAGCCGCAGGGCGAAACCGAATGGACCCCGGACAGGACCGATGCGCTGCTGCGAGACCTTCTCGCCTCCATGTCCGTCTCCAAAGCCGCCAAGGAGGCGGCCTCCGTCACAGGCCTGTCGAAATCGGATCTCTACGCCCGCCTTCTGGACCTGAAGGATGAAAAATGAGCCGGCTAAACAGAAGCGCCGCGCCGCCTATGGCCTCGGCCATCGCGGCGAGACGCTGGCCGCCTTCGCGCTTCGCCTCAAGGGTTTCCGCATCCTCGCCCGTCGCTATCGAACGCCCGCTGGCGAAATCGACCTGATCGCGCGTCGGGGCGATCTCGTCGCCATCGTCGAGGTCAAGGCGCGGCCCACCCTGACCGAGGCGATGGACGCGGTCACGCCTTATGCGTTGCGCCGAATCGAATCGGCCGCCGATCTCTGGCTGTCGCGCCAGCCGGACCACGCGCGCCTGTCGATGCGCTTCGATCTCGTCGCGATCCTGCCGCGCCGCTGGCCGGTACATGTTCCCGGCATATATCCCTGAGGCGGGCGGATCGGAGGTAAGCGGGGTTGCAGAATTGCAACAAGTGGCAATTGGCGAATTGTATGGCCCGGTTTAACCTTTCGAAAGAACTCTCATCGTTCAATATAGGCTTGGTGGGGCGCACCGAATCGGCTTGTTGCCGAAGGAATTATCGTAATGCGATCTCTATCTGCTTCTGTTTCGACGTTGGGCCTGCTCATCTGCATGTCTCCGGCCGCTCAAGCTGCCGACTGGCTGACTGCACCGACTTCACTATATGACTGGTCAGGCACTTATCTGGGTGCGCAGGTGGGCTATGGAGGCGGATCGTCTTCTGTTTCGGAACTGGACTGGCCCGCCGGTACCCTGAATCAAGGTCCATACAGCTACGATACGGATGGCTTTTTCGGCGGTATCCATGCCGGCCATAATGTTCAGTCCGGTTCGTTCGTATTCGGCGCTGAAGCCGATCTTGAGTACTCCGGGATCGATGGAACCTTTGCATTCGGTGGCGGCGATTTCTATGACAAGCACATTCGCTGGACCGGTTCGGTTCGCGGCCGGGCGGGTGCCGCTTTCGATCGCGTGCTTGTCTATGCGACGGCGGGTCTCGCATTTGCTTCGGTCAACATGAAAGCGATCGATACCGGAATTAGCGAGATTTCGAATACGGAAACGGCCTTTGGCTGGACTGCCGGCGCGGGCGCTGAATACGCTTTCGACAATCTGTGGAGCACACGTCTCGAATATCGTTACGCAGACTATGGCGAGACATCGGTTTCCGGGTCCATATACGGCGGCGATTTCTCCTATCCGACGTCGAACAAGGTTCATGCCGTCCGCCTTGGCGTATCGCGCAAGTTCTGAATTTGGCGAGTTTGCGCGTGAAACGAACGCCGGCCCGTGCCGGCGTTTTTCGTTTCAGCCCAAAGCCTCGAACCTCCGGATTGATTTTCCGCGCCGCACGCGCCACTTAACGGGTCGAATTCAAGGGGAACCCGTTCATGCCTCTCAAGGTCGCGGTCCAGATGGACCATATCTCCACCGTGCAGATCGCCGGTGACACCACTTTCGCGCTTTGCCTCGAGGCTGAGAAGCGAGGTCACGAGCTGTTCCATTACACGCCGGACCGCCTGTCCATGCGCGGCGGCACGGTCTCCGCGCGAGTCGAGCCGCTGTCGGTCCGCGATGTGAAAGGCGACCACTACACGCTCGGCGAGGCGGTGCGCACGGATCTCTCGGAGATGGACGTCGTCCTGCTGCGCCAGGATCCGCCCTTCGACATGAACTACATCACCACGACGCATCTGCTCGAGCGCATCCACCCGAAGACGCTCGTCGTCAACGACCCGGCCTGGGTGCGCAATTCGCCGGAAAAGATCTTCGTCATGGAATTCTCCGACCTGATGCCGGAGACGCTGATCACCAAGGACATCACCGAGATCCGCGCGTTCCGCAAGGAATATGGCGACATCATCCTGAAGCCGCTCTACGGCAATGGCGGCGCGGGCGTCTTCCACCTGCGCGACGGGGACCGCAACCTGACCTCGCTTCTGGAAATGTTCGCCCAGCTCGGCCCCGAGCCGATCATCGCCCAGCGCTATCTCGACGACGTGCGCGCCGGCGACAAGCGCATCATCCTGATCGACGGCGAGCCGGTCGGCGCCATCAACCGCGTCCCCGACGAGGGCGACGCGCGCTCGAACATGCATGTCGGCGGCAAGGCGGTCGAGACCATGATGACCGAGCGCGAGCGCGAGATTTGCGACCGCATCGGCCCGTCGCTCCGCGAACGCGGCTTCACGCTTGTCGGCATCGACGTGATCGGCGGTCTGATGACCGAGATCAACGTCACCTCTCCGACCGGCGTGCGTGAGGTCAAGAAATTCGGCGGCGCCGACATCGCCGCCCTGTTCTGGGACGCGGTCGAGGCAAAGCGCTAAAACCGTTGCGTATTCACGATCCGGCGGGGCGGTAACGGGGCCCGTCAGAAGCTGAAAATGTCGCCGATATTCTCGATGATCGCGACCAGCACGACCACGGCGGCGACAATCAGTGCCAGCCACCAGAAATACTGGAAGACAATCGCGGTCGCACCAAGGCCGAGGCCATAGGCGGTATATCGCCAGTTTTCGCGCAGGACGCCCGAGATCAGCGAAAGCAGGATGGCGACGATGCCGAGGATGGGCGCGGCGATGGCGAGATAGTGCGTGAGCGAGGCGGCTTCCGCCTTCACCTCCGGTTTCGGCAGTCCGAGAAATGTGCGCCAGGCCGATCGCTTGATCTCTCCGGCGATCTCGCCGATCTGCGCCCCGGCGGACGGTTTCGGTTCGAAGGAAGGCGCCGCGATCTGGAAGAAGACGAGCGCCAACGCCAGCGCGCCGAAGAGCACGGCCCATAGGCCCCATCGTCGAAACGGGCTGGGCGAATTCGCGTCAGCGGGGTCGAGAATGTGCTCTGCCATGCCCTTAAGGAAACCGGAAAATCATTGCGGGATTATGAAAAAGACCGCGTCAATGCGATGAATAGCGCCGGCTCGCGCGAAGATGGACTGGCGACGGCCCCCGGCATGGACCTCTTGATTCCACGTCCGGAACGCGATTGGCTGAACGATCATGAACCTCGATGAAACCGCCCGCCTGCGCGCCCGCCTCGCCGAACGCCCGGCCGGTATGTTTCATTTCCCGGATCTCTACGGACCCGGCTGGGACGATCTCTGGATCGGCGACAAGGTGAAGACCGGCCGCCGGTTCCTGGAAGCCGTGCGCGCCGGAAAGTTTCCGGGCGTCGAGGATACAGGGGTCAAGAAGGGCGGCGGTCGCCTCTATCGCTGGCGGGGCCAGGACTGAGCGCCTTTGTTCCGCCGCCACAACCGCATGCAACCCGGAATCCCGCCTTGCGTGCGCTGGTTGCAATTTTGTTCTTGCTTCGTTCGCTCGACTGAGTCTTAATATCCCTAACCAGAGGGGAGAGGGCTCATGGTTTCGCGCATTGCGACAGTGTCGTTTCAGGGCATCGAGGCCGTGCCGGTCGATGTTCAGGTCATGGTCGCGCCGGGCAAGGTCAACATGCATATCGTCGGGCTGCCGGACAAGGCGGTGGCGGAGAGCCGCGAGCGCGTCCAGTCGGCGCTGCATGCTTCGGGCCTGTCGATGCCGCCCAAGAAAGTCACCGTCAATCTCGCCCCCGCGGATCTGCCCAAGGAAGGCTCCCATTTCGACCTGCCCATCGCGCTCGGACTGATGGCGGCGCTTGGCGCCGTGCCGGCCGATGCCCTGGCGAACTATGTCGTCTTGGGTGAGCTCTCCCTTGATGGCACCATTGCTCCGGTGGCGGGTGTCCTGCCGGCGGCGATCGCGGCCAGCGCCATGGGCAAGGGGCTGATCTGTCCGAAGGAGTGCGGCCCGGAAGCGGCATGGGCGGGTGAAGATGTCGATATCGTCGCCCCGGCCTCGCTGATTTCGCTCGCCAATCATTTCCGCGGCACGCAGGTCCTGTCGCGGCCGCAGCCGGCCCGGCGCGACTTGCCGACCAACCTGCCGGATCTCGCCGACATCAAGGGACAGGAAACGGCGAAGCGCGCTCTCGAAGTCGCCGCGGCTGGCGGCCACAACCTCCTCATGTTATTGACAAGAGACCTCTAGCGTGCTCGCTACCAATCCTCACTAAAGGGAGGGATAAAGAATGAGACTTTCTTTGTTACTTACTCTTGCTTCGTTTGCGTGCATCGGAAACGCTTCGGCTGAAGACTTTTTTGGTAAGTTCGAAGGAGAACCCCAAGGTCGCTTTATCCGTGGAGGAGATAGACCACTATTTGAACTATCTGCGGACTTTAAATTTATCGATCCCAATGGTCTTGAGTGGGTCGCTCCTGCTGGCCAGAAAGTCGATGGCGCTTCCATTCCTCCTTGGGCTTGGAGCATAGTCGGCGGCCCTTTTTCGGGTAACTTTCTTAATGCAGCAATAGTACATGATTACTTTTGTTGCGCAAGAAATCGAGACTACTTTGATACTCACAGAACCTTCTGGCGTGGTGCTCGTGCTGAAGGAGTATCTTGGTTCAAAGCCAATGTCATGTGGGCAGCTATTCGTTCCTTCGGCCCCCCGCATTGGATTGTTGATCCGAACCGCGAGCCCCCTGTTCCATGCGAAAGCGCGAACTCAGTTTTGGCCAACGCGAGCATGAGGGCAAATGGGATTGCTGCAACGAAGCTCATAGCTATTGCTCGCACTTTGGAGAGCACAAATGATGCTGTCTTGGATGTGGTAGATGGAAAAGTCGTGCTTGCGGGGAGCGCTGAAGCCGAAGAGCTATTTGACCGGCTACAGAGAGCGGCACTGAAAGAATTTGAGGGCCCAGTTGAGCAGTTTGGCCTATTCTCAAGACTAGAAGCTGGAGAATACCGTGAGTCCTTAGGCATGGTATCTGGACAAGTGGCGCTGGTTCCTTGGGACGTTGAGGAGGTACCCGAACTTGTCGATTATTACCCCGATGAGGCTCGTGCGAGATACCAAGAATTGATAGCGAGCGGCTGGACCAAGCCGGTAGTGTTTTACGAGTATCCGGACCAATCCGCGTGGCAAACAACGGTTAACGTTCTCGCTGGTGATAACGATATCAAACCGTGAACATAGCTTTCTCCTACCTCCGCTTCTCCACCCCGGAGCAGCAACGTGGTGACAGCTTCAGGCGACAAAAGGAACTCGCTGAGCGATATGCTCGGGAGCACGGCCTTAGACTAGACCCCCGCTCCTTTGCTGACCTTGGCGTTTCGGCTTTCCGTGGTGCCAACGCGGAGACAGGCATGTTGGGGGCGTTCCTAGAGGCCGTGAAGCTCGGCACCGTGCCAGCCGGAAGCAGCCTTCTCGTGGAGAGCTTAGACCGCCTCAGCCGCAATATCCCCCGGAAGGCGTTGAGGGTGCTTGAGGACATTTGCGAGGCAGGAATTACCCTCGTCACCCTCGCAGACAACAAGGTCTATGACCTAGAGACCATCGACAGAGACCCCATGGCGATGATGATGGCCTACGTGGTCGCCATGCGGGCCAATGAGGAGAGCGAGCGGAAGTCTCATCGTATCCGCAGTGCATGGTCCGAAAAGCGGGCAAACGCCTCCCGTAAGAAGCCGATGACCAAGCTCGCTCCCGGATGGCTGAAGCTTCGGGAGGACCGGCGTGCCTATGAGGTGGTCCCCGAGCGGGTGGAGGTGGTGAAACGCATCTTCCGGCAATACCTCGAAGGCAAGGGGACTCACGGCATCGCCGATGGCCTCAATAAGGATGGCGTCAAGCCCTTCGGGAGGGCGGCTTTCTGGCATCGCTCCTACGTGGTGAAGATACTGGAGAACCCGGCTGTGGTGGGTAGGTTGACACCCCACACCATCGAATACGTGGAGGGCAAGCGCACGAGGAAGCCTCAGGAACCCGTGGAGGACTACTTCCCCAAGGTGGTGGAGCCTGAGGTCTTTGCTCGTGTCCAATCCATGAGGGAGGGCAGGCGTGCCCCTTCGGTGCGGCTGAATAGTACTCGCGGAGTCTCTCACCTGTTGGCTGGCTTAGCGCGGTGCCCTCGCTGCCGAAGCGCAATGTCGCGGACCAACAAGGGGTCCAGCACTAAGAGTGGCCATCCTTATCTCGTATGCAGCAGGGCCAAAGCGGGTGCGGGCTGTGAGTACCACGGGGTGCGGATCGACCACCTAGAGGCAGCCATCGTGGAGCACGCCTCGGAGCTATCGAAGAGCGCCCCCAAGGGCTCCAAGACAGTGGAGGACGTGAAGGCTCGGTTGGCGGAGGAGAGGGAGAAGCTCCAAGGCCAGATAGAGAAGCTCGTGGACTTCCTGTCAGAGGGGGAGGCCGAGGGAGTCCGGCAACGGCTCCGCGCTCTTGAGGCTAGGCTCGCGGAGGTCCGGGAGGAGGAAGAGCGGGTCGAAGAGCTTGAGGCTGTCCGCAATCCAATTACCCGTACGCAGCGGCTTGAGGACTTGGTGGGGGAGCTGTCCAAATCTGACCTGGACTACCCTGCGGCGAATGCGGCGATGCTTCAGGTCTTCAGCCGGGTCTATGTGCAATGGGACCTCGGGCGGCTAGACTTCCATTGGCTGCATGGAGGCATTTCACGGCTGCCGATAAAGGGACCCCAGGTGTTACGCTAATGGCAGAAAATGAGTTTGACCTTAGTGCTCGCAAGAAGCTGACATTCGGGCAGGCGGAGGGTCGGGATGCTTTGCCCGCTCAGCTAGCCCTGAAGGAGGTTTCGGTCGCGCTTAAAGCCGATCTATGGGATTTGTTCTTGAGTAGGCTGCAAGCTGATCGCGGCGAAATGGGGTACTTATCAGGCACCTCCGCGAAAGTAATGAGGCGGCACTGGGTAGAAGTGCGCCACAAGATGGCTGATGAGTGGGACCCTAAACTATCAGCCAATATCGATGTTCTAAAAGGGTATTTTCGAAGTAGTGACTACGTCGATGTATTGGGAACGACCCAATGGTTGCTTCGCGCATATAAACAATCAAACTTGGCAAACTTAGTTGAGTACAAGCTCGTCAAACACCATGCTGCGTACCGCTTAATTGATGGCGACACTATTATCCCAATAGCCTCGGAGGAAGACGGGAAAACGGTCCTCCGAGCGCTAGATGTTCTCTCGGAGTCGCACAATCACGGCGGAAGAAAGCACCTTGTTGAAGCGGCTTCGAGGCTCACTCAGGGAGACTATGCCGGCAGCGTTCGGGAGAGCACCCACGCTGTTGAGTCGATAGTCCGAAATGAGACGGGAAAGGACAAATTCTCGGACGCCCTCACTGAAATGAACAAGCGCACCCACATGCATGGCTCGTTTCGGGTAGCTTTGCTGAAATTATATGGCTATGCCAGCGATGAGCCCGGAATCCGTCACCCGCTCTTGGAGGGCGAACGTGCGAAAGTTACAGAGCGAGATGCCATCTTCGTTCTTAGCGTCTGCTCAGCGTTTGTAACATACCTACTTGCCGATCCAGCGGGCTAGGTCGCCGAGACCAGCTTCTGCACGGTTGCCTTTGAGAAGCCCACCTTCGCCGCGATCTTGCGGATGGACATGCCGCCTTCCCTCAGCTTGACAATCTCCGCCTCCACTTCCGGGGTCACTAGCTTAGGCCGACCGCCGGTGCGCCCCTCCGCCTTGGCCTTGGCGATGCCTTCCATTTGACGTTCCTTCCTGAGGGCCGTCTCAAACTCCGCGATGGATGCAAGGATGCCAAAGACCAGCTTCCCCGTGCGGGTAGTGGTGTCTAGGGAGACGTCATCAAGGACCTTGAAGCCCACCCCCTTGGCCGTGAGGCCTTCCACGATTTGGTGGAGGTGGCTGGTGGAGCGGGCCAGCCTGTCCAGCTTGGTGATTAGCAGCGTGTCGCCCTCGCGGAGGTACTCAAGGCAACGCGCCAATTCGGGCCGCTCCTTGTCCAGCCCTGAGACCTTCTCTGCAAAGACCTTGGTAGCTCCCGCCTCCTTGAGCCGCTCCACCTGTCCCTCGTGCCGCTGCCCTACGCTCGACACACGCGCATAGCCAATAATCTCGCCCATAATCGTCTACTATCCTCTAAAGGTATCGTGGACACATAATTAGTGGACGCTAAGAGTACAGTCAACAGGACTGTGCCAAAAAGGTTTACATTTGTGGACACTCTGGAGCGGAGGGAGGGTATGCCCACACCACCTTTCCGGCATGGGGCAGGGCCACGAAGTCGGACTCTTCTGCAATCGGAGGGGGCTACGGGGGAAACGCGAGCGCTGCCACGTTTATTGGAGATGTCGCGTGACGGACCCCTAAAGCGCATCCGGGATTTTGCAGCCGCCCGGGCTTTGAAGGCGATAGACGATAATTCTACGAAGCTATAACGTAATTGTCTTGTGCCTAGATTTTAATGAGTAGGGGGGCGGCATGTTCAAGAAGGTGGGAATACTGGCGGTCATAGGTGCGTTATCGATTTCGGGATGCACTACTACGAAGGAAGACTTCCAGAAAAATCCAAGTGGCCAGAGCAATTCATCTTTGTGCCGCGCCTATTTGAATTCGAGCGATCCAGAATTTTATGTTGGGATTACGCAAGAACTCACCGCTCGTGGTATTCATCCATCCCAATGTAAAGCGATCGTAGACCGTCAAAACACTGCAATTGCAGCAGCGGCTATAGTTGGGGTCGCGGTAGCTGCTTGCGCCAGCAGTTCAAACTGTAGGGATGGCTTCTCGGGCTCTGGCGGCTATTCCTATGGGGATGTCGCGTGGGATCAGTTCTACGACGGGCGCTTCCAGCTCGTCTGGAGGTGCAGAGAGGAGAATACGGGGAGGTTCACGTATGACTACAAGTGCGCTGGGAAACCAAAGTCTGATTATCGTTGGCCTTCGAAGTCGCGTTTCATCTAAGTCGCAGCAAGGTCATCGCCCTTGGCCCCGCATCTTAAGCACCTCACAGAACTCTCGGATCATGTCTGGTGAAATGTCAGACGGGTAGCAGAGCGGAGAGTAGCCTCCCGGCCTAGACCATGCGCTCCGGCCACCACAGCGCCTCCCGGCCCGATCCGAATTGTATGGACAGGGACAGTTGCCCGGATAGCGTTGGATGCTCTCCCGGATCATCTGGTCTTGAAGGGTCGGTATGGGGATGGTGCAGTTGAACGTCTGGGCGCTGACCTTCGAGGCCCCCATTGATGCCGCAGCGAACAAAAACCCCGCTAGCAGAACTGCCGAAGAGTAACGCCCCAAGCCCCCTCCAATACAACTAATTGTAATCGGTTTTAGGAATACAAGAAGTTGCAGTCAGCCCCGCAGTTTCCTCAGGTTAACTGGAGGGCAATCCAATGGAACTTACCACACTTATCGAAACTGCACTATCCGCCTCAAAGAGGGGGGAAAGTCATTTCCTGACATACTTACTTGCGATGGCTCTTGCGGAGGCCAGAGGACTAACCGAAGAACAGCCACTTAACGACAACCACCCCGGCCACCGCCACGGCAAACCAAAATAGCGTCTTCCTAAGGTTGACCTCAGACCCGCCATAGTCTGGGGACTTCTCGTAGCCACTCATTGCCGCCGCACTGTAAGTCTCCGGTTGCGTGCTTGGAGACTGCCACAGAGAGGTGGGGGAGGTCCATTACCCCTCTTCCCCCTTCGCCTTGTTGGAACTCCACGACGCCTCTGAGCGCGGCGTGGCGGCCCATGGAGGCGTGGCCCCCGAGACCACGGCTACCGCCCTATAGACCTCCTCAGACACTGCGAGGATAGCCTTGTATTGTTCGTCCTGCGGTTTGAGCGCGAGGAGATACCCTGAGAGCTTGTGGTGGAACTCGGCGGCCTCGGAGACAAACCGTGCGGCGTGGACATCGAAGAGCTTGGAGCGGCGCTTGTGGCGTCTGGACATGGCGAGAAGACCTCCTCTGTTGGTCATGGAGTCTCGCCGCATGGGAGAGCGTTAGGCTGAGTCGGGAGGGCTGGGCAAGGGGCTGGAGACCTCTGGCAGGCTTGAGGAGGGGCGGGCTTGTAGTGTCGGGCTTGAGGTGGCCAGCTAGTCGCGCTTCATCCAAGACCCTGCCATCTCGGTCTGGGTCACGCGCTCCTGCCTGATTGACTTCCAATCGTGGCTGACCAAAATGCTGCAAGTTATGCCATTTTCAACACGCCCGCACTCGAAAGAAATATATGGGTAGGACGGCTTATAAGATTAAATCAAAGATTATGACCTTTATAAGTGGTGTCATTTTGATTATTGGCATCTTTGTGTGGTATAATTCTGGATTTTTAGCATCATTGATTGTTTGGACTTTACTAGTCTTATTATTCTATTGGATGCATCGGATCGAGAGAACTGAGCAGAGCCGCCAAGCGACACTGTCGCCGCAACAAAAGAGAATTGAATATATTGAGGATTTGCGGGACGAGATTTCAGAATGGCTCCAGAAAAGGGCTAAAGCTGAAAGAGAAAACGATCTTAGTGCGGTCGCGCATGCAGAAGCTCAGGTGAAAAGGATAGAGTCCGAACTTCGCCGAATTAGAGCCTGACTTTACTCAACTGCCCGGCGCAAGACGTCCAGAAGTTCCACCTCATCGCCAGCGCCGGGAGTTACTCAGTCTGGTACTATACAAGAAGCAGGGGGCTTGGCGTAGCTCCTCTAAGCTCGGAAGGGAGGGGGAGGTTAGACCACCTTCTCCCCCTTAGACCTTAAGCCCCTACCTTCAGGAACACCTAGAGCACAGACTTCAAGTCTCCTCCCGGCCCCTTCCATTTCGATGAGGATGGGTCTGATAAAATCAGCCCTCTTCGACCTCAGGGCACACCTAGAGGTCCATAGGGGAGAGTTATCGAGAAGGAGAACTTCAGAACGGTTTTTCGGCGACGGGAAGTGTGACGCCAAGCAGCTTTCGCGATGCCTCCTCCATGGCTGTCCACGCCTGCTGTTTCCGTGACTTGGCCACCATGAGACCATCATGCATTCCGAGCGCGGGGATGCCTTGTCGAGCCAGATCGAGGAGCGCCATGACCAGAATGTCTCCCTCCAGCTTCATGAGTTCCAATCCGGCCATACAGCCGAACAGAGACGCAATCGGACCATGGCGGGACCGAATGGCCGCCTCCACCTTGGCTGCGCTCCACGAGCGATCTAGGCCCGATTTGAGAAGGTCATCGGGGAGCCGCTTCATAGCGCCCTCTCGGCACAGCAACGCCAGCACAGCAATCTTGACCTGACCACGGCGCAAGCCGACCACACCACTGTAAGGATCGTCCTCGGGGATAGGCTGCCCGGCGCTCCAATATGCCAGCCGTGCGAAGGCGGCCTTGAAGTCCAGGTCGGCAAGTTCTTCGCCCTCCAGCCTGATCAGGTGTCGCTCTCCACGCGGGAGACTCTGCCACCATCCTCCATACAGGCGGCCCACCTTGTCGAAACGTCTCGGAACGTCTCTGCCCTCAATGAGGAAGTGGCGGGACAGGAAGGTGGAGGCGATAGGCCGTCCATCGAACTCCGTGGCCGCCCCGGCGAGGCACGCATTGATTTCCTCCACATCGGATCGGAGCCGCCTTGTTTCCTCAGTGTCGGCGTAGTCCACCAGCCCCTTTGTCCGCTGCTTATTGACCACCGCCTTGAGGATCACCGTCTCGGCACCCGGAGCCCGACCGACATGGGGACCGGCCCCGAGTTCCCCCATAGCCACCCAAAGCTTGATGCTGGGGCGGATCGTGGTGCGGGCCTTGTGATACGCGCCTGCCCTCCTCTCCAGCCACCCTAGTTCGGCCATCGTGGAGACCATCTCGCGGAGCACTGGAGTAGCTACCTCGCGGCGGTCATAGCGGGTTTGCAGGGTGTTCCTCATGTCGAGGATGACGGACCCTCGGAGGTTACCGGCCTCGTGGAGGGTCGCGAGGTTGGCCACGATGTTCCCCAGCACTATGCGCTTCCTCTCGGTCGCGTCCTTACGCCTCCTCTGAGTGTGGGGGTTCGATTCCTCCACCTCCTCGAAGATGGTTGCCGCGAGGTGGCAAAGCGCGGGGCTCAGGGGCTTGAGGTAGGGATCGTGGAGCACGTCCCTAATTGGATCTTCGGAGGCCCCACTTGCTACATCCGACCTCGCGAGAGAGTGATCGTGGATACTCATCCGGTCACCGCCTTGCTGACTGACTCCAAGGCCCCGTCCAGATCGAACACGCGGGCCTCATCGCGGATCTGCTTGCCCAGTATCCTCATCATCTGGCCTTCAGGTCGCGGCCAACTGGACTTGAGCTTCACACCTCCAGAGGTCACCGGGTGGGTGCCAGATGCCGTTCGGTGGATCACCTTAGCTATCTGGACGTGGAGGAACTCAAGGTTCGCCCTCGGGCCAAGCTCCCGGTAGGCTGCCTCAAGTGCGAGGGCGATGTGGAAGAGATGCTCTCCCGTCCTCCCCGTCTCCCGGAAGCGTGCCAACGCCACCTCGGCCTTCCTCTTGGGGGATAGCCAGCGAACTTCCAGCGCGGGGACCACCTCCCCGGCTGCATTGAGGAGAGCATCAAGGCACTGGAAGGTGACCCTCATGGCTGAGGTCTCCCTGTTGGCGTCCGTCCAATCCTTCGCGGCGGCCCGGAAGGGATCAATCTCGTGGCGGCTGTAGGAGCGCCTCCATGTGGACCCGTGGCGGCGGAGCATCTCCTTGTGGCGCTTGCAGTAGGTGGAGGAGAGGCCGTTACCGGCCCCCCGCTGTGTGAGATTGTTGCACCCTAGGACAGAACACTTGCTGTCCCCGTCCCCCGGAGCCCCAGCGCGACGCTTGATGCTGGCGCGGCTCACCGCTCTTTCCTCGGGGGACTTCATGCCAGCCCCTCAAATCGGTAGCCGTAGAGCATGGACCCGAAGTCGTCGCCGCTGTCGCCCTTCTGGACGAATTCCCCGGCCTTGACCCGCTGGCGTACCCAAAGCTCCACCGACTTGCGCAGCTTGTTGGCCTCCTTGCGATCAGAGACCCCTCGGCGATCTACCCAAGCGTCCGCCATTTGGCGAATGGTCAGTGTGCCCTTCTCGCGGAGCAGGGAGCGGAGGAATTTCGCCCTATCCCCATTCGTAGAGATAAGGCGCTCATCCAATTTGGGGGCTGGCCCAAAGTCCGGTAGCCTCCTCATGATCAGTACCCCATGGAGCGTGTGAACGTGGCGACAGAGATGTTTATTCCACGCTCCTTGGCGATCTTCTGTAAGGCGTAGTCATTGAGGTGCCCGGTCGGGGTGGCATCTGGTGTCTTCTGTTGGTCGGCCATGTTCGACCCTTTCATGCTGCTGGAGACCCTCTCCTAAGGTTTAACTGCGGACAACACGATGAAGCACCTAGCGTCATCAAGTATGCCCACTTGTGACAGCATGTGGAAACTAGTATAATTCAGGCAACACGAGCACATGCAAAATACAATACTTTCCACTACTGACAGATAGATAGATGTATTCGATATATGAAAGCGTCAATAAATAATTTTGGGCGGTGGCACGTAGTAAGCTCTGTAGGCTTATTCCGCTTTGATATTGTATAGCCGAAGCAAATGCTTGCGGTTCAAGTGGCATTTGGAGAGCCGGTTGGGGCGGACGAAAAAAGTTGAGCCGAGCCGCTTATCGCAGCCCGGCCCACGCTGTTTTGGCCAAATTGGAGGGGTGTCAGCCTCTCTGTCGCGCCAACTCTTCGGCTAACTCATTGTCTGCCGCGATGACCTCTTGCGCCCACCTTACGTCCCGTCCGTCCCGCCATTCCTGAAGGAAGTCTATGCGCTCGTGGTCGTGGAGGTGGTCCAGTGCAAAGGCGATGGCGTCAGTGTCTGACACCAGTTGGTGGGGCTCAACGCCTAGCAGGCCGAATGCCGCGAGGAGGTCTCTAATCCCTTCGAGTTGCTGCTTGTCGGCATTGTCGAGAACAGCATCCAGCCACTCCCCCGGCGAACCTTCGGCGGCGCTCTCGGAAAAGCTCTGGAGGAAGAACTCGGCGTCCAGCTTGTCGAAGTTCACGGACAGGAACGTCAGTACGGCTCCCCACTTGCGGACCATTTCGCGGTCTTGGAGGATGGCGGTGTCAATGGTGGTCATGATCGTAGTCTCCTTTTTGGGTTGAAGGGGTCTTTCGTTTACACCATGCTGATGGTCGGCCCGCCGGGATCGGGCAAGTCGATGCTGGCGCAGCGCCTGCCCTCGATCCTGCCGCCGCTGACGCCGGCCGAACTGCTCGACGTCTCCATGATCGCCTCAGTCGCCGGGCAGCTGGCCGGGGGCAAGCTGTCGGACCGCCGTCCCTTCCGCGCCCCCCATCATTCGGCCTCCATGGCGGCGATGGTGGGCGGCGGCTTGCGCGTGAAGCCGGGTGAGGTGTCGCTCGCCCATAACGGCGTACTTTTCCTCGACGAATTACCGGAATTCACGCCGCAGGTGCTCGATTCGCTCCGTCAGCCGCTGGAGACGGGCGAAAGCGTCATCGCGCGCGCCAATCATCGCGTGTCTTATCCCGCCCGCATCCAGCTCGTCGCGGCCATGAATCCGTGCCGGTGCGGCATGGCCGGCGAGCCGGGCCACACATGCGCGCGCGGCCCGCGCTGCGTCGCCGATTATCAGGCGCGCATTTCCGGCCCGCTGATGGACCGGATCGACCTGCGTGTCGAAGTCCCCGCCGTCATGCCGGGCGACCTGATCCGCTCCCGCCCCGGTGAGCCGAGCGCCAGCGTCGCCGAACGCGTCGCTGCCGCGCGCATGCTCCAGACGGAGCGCTTTGCATCGCTTGGCGTTACAGGCGTCACCACCAACGCCCATTGCCCGACCGCGCTGATTGAACAGATCGCCGATGTCGATGCCGGCGGCCTGCAACTCCTGAGCGACGCAGCCGACCAGATGAAATTCTCCGCCCGCGCCTATCACCGCATCATGAAGGTCGCCCGCACCCTCGCCGATCTCGATGGCGCCACCCGGACCGGCCGCATCCATGTCGCCGAAGCAATCTCCTACCGCATCGCCGGCGAAAGGCTGGCCTCTGCCGCATGACGCGACGGGAGAGCATGCCGGTTCCGGTTTTCCCGAAACGAGAGCGAAGGGCTGGCGGATAAAGGCTGGGGGAAGTGATGTTGGAGATTAGCTGCACTGTCTAACAAGGTCGTCATCCTCGGGCTTGACCCAAGGATGACGGCGAGTGGGATAAGCTATGCGCTTAACCCCAGATTTTCCCGCAATCCGTGCCAATTTTATCCACCGCCCTCCACCATCCCTTACCCTGACGGTGCCCTTTCATTGGAAGCCTGCGTGCGCACCGGCAAACAGGGGAAGGGCCGGCGCCTGTCGTGCGGGAAGAGGTTCCCGCATGGGGTATGCCCTTAAGG
>PAKZ01000030.1 GCA_002706335.1 Ahrensia sp. | reverse complement strand
TCATTCCGCCGCCACCTTCTTTCGTGGCGCCATCATGTCGCGCATGACGCCCGAGACGCCGTCGGTCCGGACATCGATGACCAGCCCCTCGGACGTCACAGTGACCCGTCGCACCAGCAACTGCACGATCCGGGTCTGCTCCGCAGGAAACAACTTGCCCCAGACGTCCTCGAACGTCTGCAGCGCGGAGATCACGTCGGCCTCGGCGAAGGCGTGGCCCTCGCGCGCCAAGTGGGCAATGACCTGCGCCGTGATCGAGGGGGCGCGCATCACCCGCCGCAACTCGGTCACCACGGCCGCTTCCACGAGGTCGGCAGGAAGGCGGCGCGGTATGCCCTCATCGCTGGGCTCGCGATTCTTGATGACGTCCATCGAGACGTAGTACCGGTATCGCCGCGCGCCCTTCTTCGTGCTGCTCGGGGTCATGGCCGCGCCCGTGGCCGTAAAGATAAGGCCCTTCAGCAACGCAGGCGCCTGCGCCCGGGTGTTGTTGGCGCGCTTGCGGGGGCTCTCCCGCAAGATGGCATGGACCTGATCCCACAGCTTCTGGTCGATGATGGCCTGATGCTCGCCGGGATAGGCCTTGCCCTTGCCGCCAAGCACCAGACCGCCGTCGTCTTCCACCACCACAGGCCACCGGCAAAGGAGACCCATCATGGCTCAGCCGACTCTGATCCCGAATTGCGAAGGCGCAAGGTTTGAATCGCTGCCGCTCGACACCCCCCGCAACCGCTGCATCCTCGCGCTCGACCTCGGCACAACGACCGGCTGGGCGATCCGCGACCACAACGGCCTGATCACCAGCGGCACCGTCTCGCTGCGCCCAGGCCGCTTCGACGGCGGCGGCATGCGCTACCTGCGCTTCACCAACTGGCTGACCGAGATCGACCGGCTATCCGGGCCCGTCGCCGCCATCTGGTTCGAGGAGGTCCGCCGCCACGCGGGCACCGACGCGAGCCACATCTACGGCGGGCTCATGGCTACGCTGACCGCATGGGCGGAACTGCGCGGCGTGCCCTACGAGGGCGTTCCGGTCGGCACGATCAAGCGTCACTCCGTCCGACTTCGCGGTGGTGCAGGCGATCCAGGAGATGAAGGCGCGCGGGCTGCGGGTCACCTTCTATCCGTTCATCCTGATGGACGTGCCGCCCGGCAACACGCTGCCGAACCCGTATTCCGACAATGCCGCCGAGACGGGGCAGCCCGCGTTCCCGTGGCGGGGGCGGATCCCCTGTTCTCCCGCCACAGGCTACGCGGGATCGGTGGACAAGACCGCCACGGCCGCAAGCCAGGTCGCGGCGCTGTTCGGCGCGGCCACGCCCGCCAGCTTCAGCGTCTCGGGGCAGTCTGTCTCGTGGGCAGGCACGCCCGGCGACTGGGGCCTGCGCCGCATGGTGCTGCACTACGCCCATCTCTGCGCGGCGGCGGGCGGGGTCGATGCCTTCCTGATCGGCACCGAGATGCCGGGGCTGACGACGATCCGCTCGAGCGCCAGCACCTATCCGGCGGTGCAGGCCTATCGGGATCTGCTCGCGGATGTGCGCTCGATCCTCGGGTCCGGCACGAAGATCGGCTAGGCGATTATTACTCAGACGCCTTGAGCCGGATGGCGCAACGCCGATGATAAAACTCGAGAAGCGTCCGATACCGAAACGTCTTGAAGACAACGCGGCAGCTTGGACTAAGGCTGTCGTGGATAAGAAAAGCGCCGGCTTGGTTCCGACCCCGACTGAGCTCGGCCGCTATCGGCATCCCGATATCAAGGACGTGCTCGTCGAGGAGACTGCTGGCAAATGCGCGTACTGCGAGAGCAAGCTACAGCACATTCACCATGGCGACGTAGAACACATGTATCCAAAGTCCCTTGATCCAACGAAGACGTTTGAATGGCAGAACCTGACGCTCGCTTGTGAGGTCTGCAATCAGAACAAGAGCAACAAAGACCCGTTTCTAGAACATATCATTGATCCGTATCAGACGGATCCGGAAGGGCATCTAATTTTCGTAGGTGGCTTAGTGTTTGCGCGAGGAACCCGTGAGGGAACCTCCACAAGAATTCTTTTGGAGCTGCACCGCGCTGAACTCGTGGAGATGCGCAATGACCAGTTGGAAAAGGTGATGGCGATCTACGCTCAGATTCTGGATGTCACCCTTCCGCTTCCAGTAAGAAGGGCGCTTTATCAAGATCTGATCCAACGTGAAGCCAGCCCGAAAGCGCCATACACCGCAATGACCAAATGCCTCGTCGCAAGCATGGAGATAGTACTTGATCCGGCGGTTCTCGCTGCGTGACTTCGCACGTATTTTCAACGGCACGCTTTCATATTTTAGGTCCATGAGCGTGATACGTCACTACGCTTCTATGAACGGTATGATCGCACTTCAAACGTAGCAGGGCGCCAACTGAATTGCCATTTTCTCCGTTTCGTCGGCTTCGGTCCGCCATTCATTCAATGATGTCATTATATTGGTATTGTGTTTGCGCGGCAGGATCGGCAGATAGGTTTCTCTCAATCCGCACAATTCAACCGATAGCGCCATTCGGCGCCTTGGCGAAATTCGGTTACGCGCAACGAGATATTGCCACAGGCCGATGAAACGTGGCGCGGTTCAATCGTTCAGAACGGCCATATTCTCGACATCCCAGCCTATCCAAACGGGGCCGGCTCCAATGGCCTGGTCCGTTGCGGGGTCGATATACGCTTTCAGCGTCGAGCCATTGGCATCTTCGATGAGCAGGTCAACCGCTGTGCGGCTACCGAGGAACGTCTTGCCGACGACGCGGCCCTGCAGCGCATTGACGTTTTGCGGCCCGTCGGGCCGGATCGACACGCGTTCGAGCCGTATTGACGCGGTAATCGTCTCACCCGTCCGTGGCGCGACCGCCGCAGAACGCCCCCGCAATGTCCGGCCATGCCAATCGAGCACGATATCGCCATTTTCGACGCCGCGCACCTCACCCGATAGCAGATTGGTTTCGCCGATAAACTCGGCGACGAAGCGCGAGGCTGGATGGAAGTAGAGCTCTTCCGGCGTTCCGTCCTGCTCCACCTGGCCCTTGTTCATGACCACGATCCGGTCCGACATTGTCAGTGCCTCTTCCTGGTCGTGTGTGACGAAGAAAAAGGTCTTGTGCGTACGCTGCTGGATCGATTTCAGTTCCTTTTGCACCTGGCCGCGCAACTTGGCGTCCAGAGCGCCGAGCGGCTCGTCGAGAAGAAGGAGAGCCGGATTCGGCGCCAATGCGCGGGCAAGCGCCACGCGTTGCCGCTGACCGCCGGACAGCTGGCCGGGATAGCGGTCGGCGAAGGCGCCGAGTTCGAGAAACGCCATTAACTCGTCGAGACGGCGCCCGATATCGGACTTGCCCATGCCTTTCAGTTCAAGCCCGAAGCTCATGTTCTGGCGTACGGTCATGTGCGGAAAAAGCGCGTAGTCCTGGAACACCATATTGACGTTGCGCCGGTTCGGCGGTTCCGCCGTCACGTCGCGCCCCTCAAGGATCACGCGGCCGGTGTCCGGTGTCTCGAAGCCGCCCAGAATGCGCAGCGTCGTCGACTTGCCGCAGCCCGACGGGCCGAGAAATGTCACGAATTGACCCTGCTCGATGTCGAGGGCGAGATGCTGTAGGGCGACCGCCTTTCCGAACCGCTTGGATATTCCGTCGATGCGGGCGATGGGATTGGTCTCGGCCATTATCCGTTTTCCTTGTTGAGACGGCGTGTGAACCGCTCGGCCCAGATGCCGAGTACAGCGGTGATCACGAGGGCTACAGTGGCGATGGCATTAATCTCCGGCGACATGCCGGACTTGAGTTTGGCGAATATCAGGACCGGCAAAGTGGGCTCGTAGCCGCCGAGGAAGAAAGATCGGACGAAGTCGTCGAAGCTCAACAACAGGCAGAAGATGCTCGCGCCCATGATTGCCGGGGCGAGATAGGGCAGGGTGATGCGCAGAAAGGCGATGATCGGATCCGCGCCGAGGTCGCGCGCCGCCTCGGTCTGGCTCTTTGGCAAGGTCGAAAGCCGCGCCATGAGGACCAGGACCACGAAGGGCACGTTGTGAACGGCGTGCGACCAGATGATCGCGCCCATTCCGGGCTCGATGCCCAGATAACGCGCGTAGATGCGGAAAGCGATTGCCGAGATGATGCCCGGTACAAGGGCCGGCAAGACGGTAATGCCGAATATCAACGCGCGGCCCCAGAATTTTCGGCCTTCCAACAGCACCGCGATCCAGGTTCCGACGATGACCGAGATGAGCGTGGACAACACTGCGATGACAAGGGAATAGGTAAAAGCCGACAGAACTTCCGCATTCGCGAACACGCCGCTGTACCAGTCGAGTGTCCAGGATTTTATCGGAAAGCCGATAAACTTGCTGTCCTTGAAACCCATGGTGACCATGAGGATCAGCGGTACGAAGACATACAGGACGAACGCCCAATAGATGCAGGAAAGCAGGATGCGGTTGCCGCGCGTCATCGCACGTCTCCCTTACGCAGGGAGTTCATGATCTTCTGGAAGGTGACCGTGATCAGGAGGGCGCCGAGGAACATGATTGTCGCGAAAGCCGCTCCAGTCGGCCACTGGTCGCCCGCGACGTGGAAGAAGCCGGCAATAGTTTCGGCAAATACCGTTGTTGACGGCCCCCCGAGAAGGACCGGTGTCGCGTAGAAGCCCGTCGAGATCAGGAAGACCAGCGTGCAGCCGGACGCGATGCCTTCGATGGTCAGCGGCAAAGTCACACGACGAAACCGCGTCCATGCCCCGGCGCCGAGATCGGCGGCTGCTTCGTTGAAGCTCTTGGGCAGTTTCTCGAGTGCGGAATAGAGCGGCAGCATCATGTAGAGCGCGGTCAGGTAGACGATGCCGACACCCATCGAAAAGCTCGTATACATGAACGGAATGGGGCGATCGATAAACCCGAGCCATTTCAACAGCAGGTTCACCGCCCCGGTGTTGCCGAGCAGGATCATGATCGCATAAGTGCGCACGATTTCGCCGACCCAGAACGGGATCAGCAACATCAACAGCATCAGCATCCGATTCTTCTGGCTGACGTGACGTGCAAGGAAATAGGCGACCGGGTAGGTCAGTATCAGCGTGCAGAACGTGAAGACGCCAGCGAAGGTCAGCGTACGGAAAAATGGCATCCAGAACAGGCTGTCCTGGAAGAATTTCATGTAGTGCTCAAAGGTGAAACTTTGCTGCACGTTCGGGGCGACCGGATAGGCGTCGGTCAGGCTCACCCGCAGCATCTGAAGCATTGGCCCGAGGTGTTGGGTCAGCACCCAGACCAAAGGCAATGCGGCGAGGATCACAAATTGGCGGCGAGGCGACGCAGTAGCCAGTCCGGCCAGGACGCGATAGGGCGCCCAATTGGCGAGGCGTCCCCAGAATGTCCTGTCCGCCGTCTTCGGCGCGGTGCCGCCGTGTTCGGTTCGCACTGATGCTTCGAAAGTCATTGAGTGTCCCTAGCGGATGAATTCCCCGGCCGGCCTGTGCCGGCCGGGGCATGCCCATTGATGTGCGTCAGGCAGCCTTGATGGCTTCCACCGCCGGATCGACGAGTCCGTATTTCATCTCGTTTGCCTCAGCCCGGAAGAACTGCAAGTTGGCGAGTTGTTCTTCGGGGAACGAAGTCGCCTTCTTCTCCGCATCCGTCAGGAACTCGGAAGCGCCCTTGTAGGTCGAGATGAAGCCGGACGCCTTCGTCATCGCAGCACCGATTTCTGGAGAGCCGAGAATCGCGTTGAGGAAGGTATAGGCGTTGTCCGGGTTCGGGCAGTTATTGGCGATGTTGAACGTGTAGACAAAGCCATAGGAGCCCTCTTTCGGGATCGACATGGCGATCGGCAGGCCGTCATTGATCAAGGCCGCCGCAGGGCCGTTCCAGCTGTGACCGAGAACTATGTCCTGGTTTACGAACATCTGCTGTACCTCTGCGCCGCCGTCATAGTATTTGCGAACCAAAGGCTTCTTCTCGATAAGGAAATTCTTGGCTTCCTCGACAATGGCCGCCGCCTTTTCCGGATCGTCCATGTAGGCGACCATGTTGCCGTCATACCCCATCATGAGCATGACAATCGACATCATGTCCTGGATCACATAGGCCGTCTGGCCCTTGTATTTTTCGCTGAAAAGCGTGTCCCAGGTTTCGGCTTCCTCTGCGGTAACATAGTCGGTGTTGTAGGCCAGCACTTCCATGCCCGAAAGGATCGGAGCGCCCCACTTGGAGCCTTTGATCGTTGCCCAGTCGGATTCGGAGAAAGTGGGATTGATGTTGCCCCAGTTGGAGAGCCTGTCGGTGTCGAGCGGCGCGAGAAGATCGCTTTCGATGAACTGCAGGAAGCGGTGGCCGGCGACTGTCATGATGTCCACGGTCGGGTTCGGAGCCTCTGCGGCGAGCAGGTTGAACTGCTTGCCCTGGTCATCGACGAGACGGACATTGATCTTGATGCCGGTTTCGGCTTCGAACTGCTCCTTGAACGCGGCCGGTACAAAGTCGTTATAGGTCCAGATGTTGACCTCGCCGCCCTGGGCGTAGGCCTTGCGCAGATAGGCCGGGCTGGCGAGCATGGCGGTGCCGGCAGCAGCCGTGCCGAGAAACCGGCGTCTGTTGAGGGTCAGTTTGCTCATTTCACGTCTCCTTGTTGAGCCTTTTCTGTAATGCTCCGTACATTATTGTTTCACGGCATCGCTTCCGCGACACGTTCCTGCAAAAGGCCGGTACGGGCGGCTTGCCGCAGGGCATCGAGCGTTGTGCTGTCGAGATCAAGCGCGTTCAGCAACTCGTTCTCGGCAATAAAGTCGCGGCCGTACATGGCCGAAAAAATCCGGATACCGGCGCGATGCAATTCGGCTGGCCGGCCGGTCAGGTCGCCCAGCGCGACGGTCAGAGCAAGGCCGTAAGGCACATCTTCGGTGACGTAGCGACTGTCCGCCGTCGCCGGGCCAGTGCCGCCATTCCCCTGTTCGTGCATCTCCTGGTTCATCTCGGAAATCGAGGCAACCGGCACGTGGAACGACAGATGAAAGTGCTCGAAGATTGTTCGCACCTGGAGCCCCAGGGCTTCCGCAATCGCCAGACGTTCCTTGTCAAGCTCTTCCAGAAGGCGGCCGACATTCGGCGTGACATTCTGCCCCTGGCTCCAGGTTTCTCCGCGTTCCATCCGCGTCATGTTGCCGAGCGCGATGCCCATGTGGTTTTGCGGATTGAGATTGGAAAGCGATATCGCCAGCAACCCGTCGCGCGGTTGGAACCGGTCGCCGAAAAGGCTTTTGCACAGTTCCAGCGCCTCGCCGGACATCTCTTCCGGCACGGTGCACAGATCGATCAGCTTTCTCACGGTGTTGACCCGCACCTCCGCGCCGGATTGGCGCCGACCGGTGATCGCGGTCGTTCCCCAGGCGGTTATGGGTACCGCAAGGCCACGTGCTTCGAGGAGGCCTGCCAAATACACTGCGCCGAGCGACATGTGCGAGGAAATGATGACCTGCTGTCCGTTGCGAATATGCGGCGCCAGCGCGTCCAGCACGGTCTTGTGGCCGTAGCCGGGCAGCGCGATTATCAAGACATCGTTGTCACGCGCCAGTGTCGCGGCGTCTTCGGCGATGCGTGGCGCACAGGTGACTTCCAGGGTTCCGACAGCCTTCAGTTGCGCGCCGCCCGCAAGCTCTTTCGTTCCCTCGCCAGACGGCGACCAAAGCATCGGATCATGCCCGTTCTCGCAAAGGAGAGCAGCTGTGCCGAAAGCGATGGAGCCCGCGCCGGCGATCCCGACTTTGATCGCGTTGCTCAAGCCGTAACCTCCTGGCGCACAGGATCGCCGAGAACATGCATCAGCCGGTTTGCCCAGCCGAACAGGGCAGCGGAAAGAACAAGATCGAGAATCTCGTCGTCGCTGAGACCCGCCGCGCGCAGCGCACCCATGTCCTCGTCGCCGGCCTCAGGCGGACATTGCGACAGCTTGATCGCGAAATTCAGGATTGCCTTGTCGCGCGGAGAAAGATCGGCGTCGGCCCCTGAAACAAAAATCTTGTCGGTGACCTCGGTGCTGCGCTCGAGCTTGGCGTGCCGGTCAGCGTGGACGGCGGCGCAATAGACGCAGCGGTTGACGATCGACGCTCCGATCGCACCCAGCTCCCGCTCGGCACGGCTCATGCCGCCCGGATCATACATGATCGCGTTGAACAGCGGCGACCGGACTTTCAGGGTTTCCGGGTCATGCGCCAATACAAGCACATAATCGGAGACCTTGGTATTCGACGGGGTGACCTGGAGGGCATCGAGTTGTTCCGGCGAGGCATCGGACAGGTTGACCGGCGTGACGCGCGGCTGCCAGATCGGAACATTGCGGGTGAATTTGTGAACCACTCTGGTCATTTCGCGCCCTGCATCAGCTTCAGGCCGGCAATCAGACGTATCTGGTATGCCAGAAACGCGTTGAGTTCGGCGAGGCGCACGATATCGGCGTCAGCGATGCCGGCGGACTTGAGCGCATCGATATCCTCGGCCCTGACCTCGCGTGTATGTGCGGCCACCTTGTCCATGAAGGCGACGACCGCCGCGAGGCCCTGTGCGGAACCATCATTGGCCGGATCGGCCAGCGGCGAGGCCGTGTCGTCGGTGATGCGATCCGCGTAATGTTCGGCGAGCGCATCATTACCGTTCAACCTGGCGATACGGACCGCGAAGGCGGCGCGGACGGATGCAGACCACGCGCCAGGCTTTTCCGGAGCGAGGACGGCGTCTTCAGCAGCCTGCGTCTGACGCATCACCTTCTCGCGTCGCAGCACCGCAGCTCCCGCCGGCGATGTCTCCGTGACACCGCTCGCGGCAATTGCGGTCATGTCGAACAATTCCCCGCTCATGCAACCTTGCCTTTCGCATCGTCCATTTCGAGCGCAGAAGGCTCCCATTCATCGCCAAGCAGTTCGGGCGTGTCGTATTTCAGCATGCCCTGCCAATGCAGCTTCACGTCTTCCGCATAAAGCGTAGACGCAAGCGCCCGGCTAAGCCAAGCCGCACCTTCCGACACGCCCGGAATGTCGCCACTCACCTTGCCCATGCTCGCGCTCGCCGCGTAGTTGAAGCAGTAGACATTCTTGAGCCACGGCGCGGAGCCGGGCTTTTTTTCGCGGAACGTGAAATCGCTGTTGAGATAGGGAAAGCGGCCGAGGTCGCCGAGCTCTTCACCTTCCGGCGGCGTGTAGACATCTTCCCAAAGCAGGATGTCGCCCGCGGCATCGCCCAGTTCGACACGTCCCCAGGGGTCGACATTGAACCCCGTGCCGAGGATCAGGAAGTCTGCATCGTAAGACGTACCGTCCGTGAAGCCGATCCGCACTGCGTCGCCGCGTTTTTCCGTTTTCGCCACGCCTTTGCCGAAATGGAAGTAAGCATTGGGGTGGCGGCTGACACGTAGGGTGGAACCATGCGGCGGCGGCGTCTGCGTGCTGAAGGAATATTGCATGAAGCGCCAGCGCCATTCGTCCGGGAGGTCGGTAAAGCCGCAGGTGAAACCGAAGCTGCCGATACCCATCATCTTGTTGATGGTGGGCATTTCGCTGCGGCGGATCAAATGGCGCACCTCGGCGGCCCCATGCTCAAGCGCTTCCGCCGAGTTGTCCACGGCCGAAGCGCCGACACCCACGACCGCGACGCGTTTTCCCTTGAGGGCGTCAAAGTCGATGTCATCGGCGGTGTGCGCCCACATTTGGCGCGGAAGTCCGTCGACAAAGCCGGGGATGTTCGGCCCGCCAAGCCCGTCGCGGCCGGTGGCGAAGACCAGCTTGCGCACCAGGATCGAATCCTCTGGCGCGCCGGAAAGATGCAGCCGCAGCAGATCGCCTTCGGGAACGACACAGTCGACCGAAACGCCATTTTCGACAGGGATGTCCAGCGCCTTGCGATACCAGCGCAGGTAGTCCATCCACATCGGCCGCGGGATCTTGTCGAGTGCGTCCCATTTCGCTGCGCCGAACTGCGCGCGGTACCACGCCTGAAATGTCAGCGCGCCGTGGCCGAAGGCCGGCCCGGTCAGTTGCTTGGGAGACCGCAACGTCTCCATGCGGGCGTATGTGAGCCAAGGGCCTTCAAACCCGGCAGGGCTGCGGTCCAGGACGCGGATGTTGCGCACACCGCCGGTCGTGAGCGCCAGCCAGGCGAGCATGCCGCACATACCCCCTCCGATGATAACGACATCGGTCACCTGGTCGCGCGGCGGCACCCAGTCTTTTCCGGGATAGCACAGATACTCAAGATCCTCCCGCAGGCGAGCTTCGAGCGCATCGAGGCCCTTGTCGTCGATGGAGGATATACTGCCCTTGGACATTGTCGGATTCCTGGATTTCATTGCGGTTCTTCTGTCACGCTGGCGACCCGGGCCAGTGCGGATGAAGGTCGTCGATACGATAGGCGTGACGATGCTTGTGGTTCGGTCCTTCAGGCGGCTCATCGTGAAGATGGGGGTGACCGTCCGGCAGTTCCGGATGGGCATGGACGCGCTCGATCGGGTCGTTGGCGGGCCAGACCCGCGTCGCCCAAAGCGCGACCGCCGCACCCAGGGCGCAGAGGATTACCATCGCCGCTTCAAGCGAAACCCACGACGCCAGCCATCCCGCCAACGGATAAGCGATCAGCCAGCCCGCATGGGAGAGTGAGAATTGCGCCGCGAAAACGGCCGGGCGATCTTCTCGATTGGCCGAGCGCGCGATGACGAGGCCACCCGGCGTCAGCACCAGCGACGAGGCAAGTCCGAAACCCGTCCATATTGCCGCGAGCAAAGGCACATGGACCGGAAGGAGGATCAAAAGTCCGAGCGCCGCAAAACCCCAAGCGCCGATCAGCATGACGCGGCGTTCGTGCACGCGGGGAAGAATGCGTGGAACGATGAGCGCGCCTGACGCTGCGCCAACGCCGTAGAACGCCATCAGAATAGGGTAAAAATGCTCCGGATCGCCAAGTCGCTGACCGCAATAGACGACCGTGTTGACCAGCACCCAGGCCATTGTCAGCGACAGGGCGAAATTGAGCAGGAACAAGCCGCGCAGGCGAGGCGTGTGACGATAGATCGTAAGGCCTCGTAATGCCCTCCTCAGAAACGGCCCTTTGCGAGCGAGCATGTTGGCGACCGGGAAACGCGTAGCCAGCAACGCGGCAACTGAACCGATGAAGGCGAACGCTGCGCAATAGAACAGGGCGTCGGACGGAACGACCTTCAGCACGCCCGCCGCGATCACGGGGCTAAGGATGGATTCGAGCGTGTAGGCAATGCGTGAATAGGAAAGCGCCTTGGTATAGGTCTCTTCCTCTGGAAGCAGGTCGGGAATCACCGACTGGAAAAGCGGTGTGAAAGCCGAGGAGACGGCAAAAAAGGCGAAGGCGAGCAAAGCGATCTGCCAAGTCTGGGTGACCAGCGCCATTGGTAGAAGAAGTAACATGCGGGTCAGATCCAGCATGACCATGACCGGCCTGCGTGGACGATGCGCCAGCAATGTTTCGGCAAGCGGCGCCAGCAAGACATACGCAACCATCTTGAGCGCCAGCAGGAAACCGAGGATGCGACCGCCCGCAGCGTCGCCTCCAAGATCGTAGGCTGTCAGCGAAAGCGCGACCGTCAGAAGCCCGACCGACAGCAGCGAGCAGATTTGCGCTGCGAAAAGCGTACGGAATGCGGGATTTGCAAGCGGGCTACTCAAGACGCCAGACTTTCCTTTGTATTCTCCAGATGGCGAAATCGGGCTGTAGCCATATCGATTTGATATTCTGACAGGTAGCTCGTGGCGTCATAGGCGAGGCCGTCCACCGCCTCAATGATCGTATCAACCTTTTTGTCGCTCATCAAAGCTGAAAGGTTCAATCTCACCCATCCCGGCTTCTCGGTTTCTCGGCCTTCGCGAAGTGCGGCGATCGTGGCTTCTGACTCGGGCTGGCCAAGCCCCAGCAAACGATGCGCATAGGATCCGGCGCAAGCACAGCCCCCTCGCGCCTGCACGCCATGGAGATCGCTCAGGAGCCGGGTGAAAAACTGATGATGCACCAACCGACCCTGTTCGTCGCGGACGCGGAAGGAAAAAATCGGCAGGGCTTCGCGCGGATCGGCGTAACCGAGGATTTCGATGTGCGGATTGCGCGACCAGACTGACAAGGCGCGTTGTCGCAGATTGTTCTGTCGCTCGGTCAGCCATTCCTGACCGAGCGCCTCCTTCACCAGGAGAACCAGCGCGGCACGAATGTCGCCGGTGACATTGGGCGTACCTCCTTCTTCCCGTTCAGCCAGGTCGCCGGAATAGACATGGCCCCAGGGCGAGACGAAGGTGACGGTGCCGCCGCCCGGAACGGTTGGCGTCAGCCGGCGGACGATCGCCTTGCGGATCACGGTAACGCCGGACGCGCCCGGGCCCCCGGGGAACTTGTGCGAGGAATAGATGATTGCGTCGCGCGCTGCGTCGGTGCCGAGTTTCATGTTCATCGACATGTAAGGCCCGCCGCATCCGTAATCCCAGATCGCCAGTGCGTCATGACGCTTGAGCAAGCGCGAGACCGCGTCGACATCGGTAACGATGCCCGTGACATTGGAAGCGGCGGAGAATGCCCCGACAACCAGTTCAGCGCCCTCGGCCGACAGCAGCGCCGCCTCGAGGGCATCCATGTCCGGCCCACCCTCGGCGCCTTCGGGGATTTCGATCGTTTCCGCGCCGCTTTCCCGCCAGGGTAACAGATTTGAGTGATGCTCGTAGGGGCCGACCAGCCCCACCGCCCGGCGGCCGTCGCGGGCCATCGCCGGCAGGTCGAGAAGGGCAACGACGCGGTTGATGCCGGCGGTCGAGCCCGCGCCCGAGAAGATCACGCTGCATTCGTCGTCGGCGCCAGTGATCCGGGCTATTTCGGCGCGCGCTGCCTCACGCAATTGCGTGGTGTAGGCTCCGCAGAAAGAGGCGCGTGTATGACTGTTGGCATAGAATGGCAAAACCCGGTCACGTATGAAATCCTCGACCTGGTTTAGCGCGCGTCCTGATGCGACATAGTCGGCGTAAAGGAGCGGTTTTTTTCCGAAGGGACCGTCTATCTCGACGTCGTCGCCGATAAGCCCGGCGCGTATCCATTCCCGCAGGTCGGGACGGCGCAATGATTGGACGAACTCTTCGAATGGTGACATCTGAGCTCCGAGAGGGAAACTTTATCGAGGTCAGTGTGACACGAATTTTGGAGAAATCTTCACATATTTTCACCTTGATATTGCCGACAAACTATCAAATGATAGGGAAATGGACGTAAAGCTCGATCATTTTGATTGTCGTATTCTCGAGGAGCTCCAAAGGGATTCCGCGCAGTCGCAACGCAGCCTGAGCGACAAGGTCGGCCTTTCGCAGAATGCCTGCTGGCGCCGGCTCAAGGCGTTGGAGGCTTCAGGCGTCATCAAGAGCCGAACAGTTATCCTCGATCGCAACCGTCTCGGCGCGGGCCTCGTGGTCTTTTCCATGGTCAAGACCCGGCATCATTCGGCGAACTGGCTGAAGAAATTCCGCAACCACGTCTCAGCCATTCCCGACGTGGTCGATTTTTACCGGATTGGTGGCGAATATGACTATCTGCTCAAGATCGTTACCCGGGACATGTCGGGCTATGACGAGGTCTACAAGCGCCTGATCGAAGATATCGAGCTCGAAGCCGTCACCTCATATTTCGCCATGGAAGCGATAGAGGAGCAGCGCCCGATACCGTTGGATTGACGATCCGCTGCGATACCGGGTTGCATCGCGTTTGCGACCGCGCGCGTCCTTTGACCGATCCGTTCTTTGCCATCGGCCGTTGTGCGGCTCGTTTCCGGTTTGCATCGCCGTATCGCTTCCAAATGGCGCCGAACGCCCGTTGGTATTGATCTTTCCTTTGTTGCCTGTTCCGATCAGGTAAGCCGGTTGCGGAACATCCATGCCGCGATCGGCAGCGTTATCGCGCCGATGAGTAGCATCGGCCATATATCGCCGATTAACTGGCCGAGCCCGGCTCCCTCCAGGTAGACCCGCCTCGTGATATCGAGCGCGTAGCGCAGCGGGTCGATCAGCGTCATCCATTGGAATACGTCCGGCATGTTGGCGATGGGCGTCGCCAGGCCCGAAAGCAGGATGAAGGGCATCAGCAGAATGAACGAGAACAGCATCGCCTGCTGCATGTTCGCCACAAGCGAGGAGACGAAGAGGCCGATGCCGACGCTGGCGATCACGAACGGAATGAGGCCGGCATAGAGGGTAACGAACGACCCGGCAAAAGGGATCTTGAACCAGAGTTGCGCCACCAGCAGGATGATCGTCGCCTGAATAAGGCCGATCACGGTCGAGGGCAGAGCCTTTCCAAGCATGATCTCCGACGGGCGGATTGGCGTGACGAGCAATTGATCGAACGTACCATCCTCGCGTTCGCGGGCCACAGACAGCGCGGTGAGCATCAGCACTTGCAGCAAGGTGATGGTACCGATCAGGCCGGGTATCATGTTCCAGCTGGTTTCCAGATTGCCATTGTACCAGGCGCGCACGCTGGTCGTGACCGGCGGATCGGGCATGTCGTGCGCCGCGCGCCAATCCGCATTGAAACCGCTGACGATGGCGGTCACGTAGCTGACGGCGGTTCCCGCGGTATTGGAATTACGGCCGTCGGCGATCAGCTGGATGTCGGCCTGCTGCCCGGCGGATAATTTGCGCTCGAAATCGGGCCCGATGCGCAAGACCAGCAACGCGTCGCGATCGTCGATCAGGCGGGCGATATCGGACGATTGCTGGATCGTCGCTACGCGTTCGAACACGCCGGAGCCGTCCATGCGCGCCAGCAAATCCGCGGAAGCGGCGCTGCGGTCCTCGTCATATACCGCATAGGGCGCATGATTGAGGTCGAATGTGGCTGCATAGCCGAACAGGAAGGATTGCAGCAGCGGCGGCACGAAGAGGATGACGCGGCTGCGCGGATCGCGCATCAGGGCGAGAACTTCCTTGCGGACGAGGCTAGCGACACGCAGCAGACTGTCTCTCATGTGCGCACCTCAGGCGAGTTTCTTGCGCGTCGCGCGCAGTGTTGCGGCAAAAAGGAGAGAAGCCATCAGCGCCAGCACCGCCGTGGCGGGCAGGATCACGCTCCAGATGTCGCCCGCGAGAAAGATCGTTTGCAGCAATGTCACGAAATAGCGCGCCGGCAATATGTGTGTGAATATCTGGAGGGCTACCGGCATGGAGCGGATGTCGAACAGGAACCCGGAGAGTAGCATCGCCGGCAGGAAGGATGCGATCAGCGCGATCTGCGAGGCGACGAACTGGCTCTTCGCCACCGAGGAAACGAATAGCCCGAAGCCGACCGAAACCAGCATGTAGAGCATCGAAACGCTGGTGAGCACGATGAAGGACCCGCGCAATGGCACGTGGAACAGCACCTGAGCCGCAACGACGCAAAGCGCGAAGCCGACCATGCCAAGGCCAAAATAGGGAACGATCTTGCCAAGCAGGATTTCGGATGCCCTGACAGGGGTAACGAAGATCGCCTCCAGCGTCCCGCGTTCCCACTCGCGCGCCATGACGAGCGCGGTCAGGAACGCGCCCGTCAGCGTCATGATCAGCACGATCAGACCGGGGACGAGGAAATACTGGCTGTTGCCGTTCTCGTTGTACCAGATACGGCTCTCCAGCCGCACCGGACCGTTGCCGACGACCGGAATACCTTCGTCCCTCAGCCGTTGCGACGCCATCCCGATCGCGCCGAGCACGTAACGTTCGATGATGCGCGCCGTGTTGGCGTCGGTTCCGTGCAGCAGTACCTGAACGATGGCGTCGCCGTCGTTGACATTGCGGGCGAAATCGCCGCGAAGATGGACGATGCCGTCGACCTCGTGGGCCAGCATGAGTTTCTCGGCTGCGGCCATCGAGGTCACGGTCTGCGCATCGAAATAGGGCGACAGGCGGAAACCGGCGGCCACTTCGCTCGCCATTTTCGAGGGCTGCTCGATCACCAGCGCGATTGGCGCATTCCTGACGTCGAGCGACAACGCATAGCCAAACAGCAGGATGAGCATCACCGGCATGACGATGCCGAGCGCTATGCTGCTTGGATCGCGCATGATCTGACGGCTCTCCTTGACGATGAGCGCCCGCACGCGCCGAACGCGGCCGCCGTGACGAGAAGGTTCGGGGGCAGGGGAGGACGGCGCGTTCCCGCTCATGCCGCGCTCCTCTCGCCCGGCCGGCCATGTTCCCGCCGCGCCTCTTCGACGACGGCGATGAAGGCGTCTTCCATGGTCGGTTCGTGGTCTTCGCTCTCCGGTGCATGGGCGCGGATTTCGGCGGGCGTGCCTTGGGCGAGCACCTGGCCCGCATCCAGGATGATGACACGGTCGCAGTATTCGGCCTCTTCCATGAAATGCGTCGTTACGATGGCGGTGACGCCTTCCTCGGCAAGTGACGTGATACGCTGCCAGAACTCGCGGCGGGCCAACGGGTCCGCGCCGCTCGTCGGCTCATCGAGGAACAGGATCTCCGGCTCGTGGAGAAGCGCGGCGGCCATGGCCAGACGCTGCCGGTAACCGCCCGGTAATTGCCCGCTCGGCAACTTCGCCAGTTCGGCGAGCTCGAACTGCTCCATAGCCCAGGCAATACGCTCCTTGCGTCGGCGGCCGGACAGGCCATAGGCGCCGGCGAAGAATTCCAGGTTCTGGATAACCGAGAGCTGTCCGTAGAGCGAAAATTTCTGCGCCACGTAACCGACCCGCTGTCGCGCCGAAGCCCGCGCCTTCCTGAGGTCGACACCGGCGACGCGCAGCGTACCGTCGCTGGCGGGCAACAGCCCGCACAACATGCGGAACGTCGTGGTCTTGCCGGCGCCGTTCGGCCCGAGCAGGCCGAAGATCTCGCCGGTCTTGACCGCGAAACTGACATGATCGACGGCGGTAAAGGTTCCGAATTTGCGCACCAGATTGTCGACCTCGACCGCCGTCTCGCCGTTATGGCGCTTTGCTGTCTGGCCGAGCGACATCGAAGCCGATTTACCCGTATCCGCAGCCTTGTGCAGCAACGCCATGAACCCGTCCTCGAAGCGTGGTTCCACGGCGACCAGTTCCACAGCGGCAGGAACGTCGGCGTCGGCCGATGTCTTGACCAGCCGTACGCGGCCTCCCTGGGGCACCGCATCGGTCACGCCGGGATCGTCGAGCAGACGCGCCTGCAACTGCCGCGCCGGCTGCCCGTCGGGCGGAGAGGCCAGAAAAGCGCGCCCGGCTGCGATCTTTGTGATCGAGTCCGGCGGGCCTTTGGCGAGCACCTTGCCGTCATGCATGACGACCGTGCGTGCACAGCGCTCTGCCTCGTCCAGATAGGATGTGCTGATCAGCACCGTCAGGCCCTGCTCCCGGACGAGATGCAGGATGATCTCCCACAATTCGCGCCGTGACAGCGGGTCGACGCCGACCGTCGGTTCGTCAAGCAAAAGAAGGTCGGGCGCCCTGACCAGGGTGCAGGCGAGGCCGAGTTTCTGTTTCATGCCGCCGGACAGGCGTCCGGCCTGCCTTTTGGCGAATGGGCCGAGCGCCGTCATATCCATGAGTTGCGGATAAGTCCGCTTGCGCTCCTCGACCGTCACACCGTGCAGATCGGCGTAGAGATCGAGGTTCTCCTGAACGCTCAGATCCTCGTAAAGCCCGAATTTCTGCGGCATGTAGCCGATCCGGTCCTGCACGGACTGGGGATCTTGGGCGATGTCGATGCCGAGTACGGTGAGGGTGCCGGTATCGGCGGTCAGGAGCCCCGCCATCAGTCGGATCAGCGTCGTTTTGCCCGCGCCGTCAGGGCCGACCAGCGCGGCCAGCCCTCCATGTTCGACCGTCAGCGAGACATCGTCGAGCGCAGTTACGATTTCGCCGCCCGAACGTTTGAAGAGCTTGCCGATGCCGTGGCCTTCGATGGCGGGGCGCGGATTCTCCGTCATTGCGTCGATTCGTCGGTAGTCAGGCGGATGGTCGCCGGCATCCCGAGACGCAGCGTATCGGTCGGGTCGTCGACCAGCACGCGCACTTCGTACACGAGACTGGTGCGAAGCTCCTCCGTCTGGATGGCGTGCGGCGTGAACTCCGCCACTGATGAGATGAACCCGATGGTTCCGGAGAGGCTCTTGTCGTAGCCGTCGACGGCCACGCTGGCCGTGGCGCCCGGAACGACCTTCGCCAATTGCGATCCGGAAACATAGGCGCGCACCCACTTCGGATCGACGACGGCGATGGAGACAACCGGTTTGGCGGGCGAGGTCATCTCGCCCGGCTCGAGCAGGCGCGAGCGAATGACGCCGCCCGTCGGCGCAACGAGATCGGCGTCTTTCAGTTGCTGGCGCAGCAGGTCGAGCGCTGCTTGAGTGGCCTTGAGTTGCGCCTCCGCTGCGGCGATGTCCTCCTTGCGTGGCCCGGCCTTTGCAAGGGTCAGCGCTTGTTCTGCGACCTTGAGCTGTGCGACGGCTGAATCCTCGGCGGCCTTGGCCGCGTCGACCTGGCTCTGGGCCACAGCCGGGCTCGTCCCCTCATGAAGGAGTACGGCTCGGTCATAGCTCAGCTCAGCATTGCGGGCGCCGGCTTTCGCGGCATCGACATTCGCTTCCGCTTGGGCGATCTCTTCCGGGCGCGAGCCGTTATGCAGTTTGGCCACGGTCGCCGTCTGCGCTTCCACCGTTGCCTCGGCCTGTGCGACCTGGGGCTCGATAAGGCTCGTGTCCAGTCGGGCGACAATGTCGCCTTTCTTTACCTCCGCCCCCTCTTCGACGAGTACTTCAGCGATCCGGCCGCTGCCGCTGAAGGCGAGATCGACCTGACGCATATCGACATTCCCGTATAGCACGACCGCACCGTTTTCAGTGCCGTTGTGGTCATACCACCACCAGGCGCTGCCGCCGGCGGCGGCGATGAGGACGATCAGGAGGATAACGATCCGCCTCATGGCTTGGTCCCTTCGAGAATGGCATCCAGATTCTGCAGGATGACTTGCTTGATCATTGCCCGCTCGGTGTCGCCGATGGCCGTCCATTTCATGCGCCTGAGTACCAGCGTCTGGGCGACGCGGAAGACGAGAACCTGACCGAGCACGGTGAGCGTGCGCAGCCGGATTTCGTCGTCTTCCGGCGTATCGAGAATGACGGTCGCAATATGCAGCGCCGTCGACATGGCATTTTCCATGAAGCCGTAAATCACGTCGAAAGCGGCGTTCGGCTGCAGTTGTTCGCGGACGATGAAGCGCGCCCAACGCTCCGCATCCGCAGAGCCGAGCAGCACATCGACCATTGTGCCGACCAGACTGTGCAGCGCGGCGCGCGCCGCTTCGGGTGTCGCGGTCGCTTCGGGTGTCGAAATCGACGCCAGTGTCGGTCCGATCCTGGCGAGAATGCTCTTTGCGACATGTTCGGCGACAGCCAGATGCAGCGCTTCCTTGCTGCCGAAATGATAGACAATCGCCGCAAGATTGGCGTCCGCCGCTTTGGCGATCTGCCGCGTGGTGGCACCCTCGTAACCAAGACGCCCGAAGATTTCGAGCGCTGCCGCGATGAGCTGCGCGCGCGTTTCCGCCCCGCGGTCGCTCCGCCTGCGGGGCTCGGTATCGCCACGGCTACTGGTGGCGTTCGCCGCTGGTTTGAGGGCCTTCTCGCGTTTCATTGCCGGTTCTCGCTCACCGTATTGTCCTTGCAGTACAATCTGCGTTCATCCTTGATATAAGTCAATCGAATGATTGAATTAGGGCGTTCTCGGAATTTTTCGGTCCGTCCATCGGGGAAGGGGGCTCCTCATCTTCGCGCGTCGAGCACCCCGATGGCCGCTATCGTTTCATCGCCGGCATGAGCCCGCTGCGGCCCTTTCCGATATTCGCGCTGTGCGATCTGTCACATTTTGCGCGCAAACTATGCCTCTAGTGTTCGACGGTTGGCCGCTTTCGACAGGCATGCATCCCGCGCGCCTGTCATGCGCCGGGGAGATATATCGTCGTGTTCCAGCGAGCTTTTTCCGTTTTCCTGTCCACATGTCTGTCCGCCATTCTCGCGGTGAACCTCGCTTCGGCGCAGGAGACGGGCCGACGCATCGTCACCAGCGAAAACGGTGACTATTACGGCTTCGACATTTCGACAGCCACTGACGTCACGCTCGACCAGTGCGAGAACATCTGCCTCGCCAATCGGAATTGCAGAGCCTTCACCTTCAATTCCAAGGTGAATTGGTGCTTCCTGAAATCCGACTTCGGCCGGTTGCAGGCTTCCGACGGATCGATTGCCGGACGGGTGATCGAGACCGGTGCGGAACCCGATCTCGGCGCAGCGCCCGATCTCGATTTCGCCAGCCGTTACAAGACGATGGCCACCAACTACCGCAGCAACCTGATGGCCGCGGTGCCGGCCGATTTCAGTGAAAGCGCCGGCGCGCTCGAAGCCGACGCAAAAGCCTCGATGACATCCGGAAATGCCCGTGCCGCATTGAAGAAATATGGCCTCGCCGCCGCGCTGGCGCCCGAGGACTCCGGTTTGTGGGCCGGCACTGCACGTGCAGCCCTCGCCATTGTTCCGCGCCCCGATGAGGCGCGGAACCTGCGAGAAGCTGCGGCAAGCGCCGCCTTCAATGCCTATCAGGTCTCTCGCACCGTATCGGACCGCGCTGGCGCGCTGGCGCTGATGGGCGAGGCCTTCGAGCGCCTGGCCGACGGGCGGCCCGCCATCGAGGCATACAAGGCAAGCCTCGAACTGGCGGATTCGGCCGGCATCCGCGATGCATATGCCGCCGCGCGAACCCGCTACGGCTTCCGCGTGCTGGAACACACGGTAGATGCTGACGCCGCGACCCCACGCGCCTGTGTGCAGTTCTCTGAAAACCTCGCCGACACAGATTTCGCTGGCTTTGTCATGCTGGACAGCGCTCCGCCGCAATCGCTCGTGGTCAATTCGAAGGAAATCTGCATCGACGGGCTGGAGCATGGCGGCCGCTACCGGATCACGCTGCGCGCCGGCTTGCCTTCTGATATCGGCGAAGTGCTGGAAAAGCCCGTAGCGCTCAACATCTTCGTGCCGGACCGCGCGCCGAGCCTGCGCTTTACCGGCGATAATTTCGTCCTGCCGGGAACGGCGCGTCGCGGCATCCCGATCGTCACCGTCAACACAGAGAAGGCGGAGATCGAGCTCTATCGCGTCGGCGACCGCGCGCTTTCGCAGACGCTGACCCGCAACCAGTTCCTGACCCAGCTTGACGGCTATTCGCTTGAGACGATCCGCGACGATATCGGCGAACCGGTCTGGAAAGGTGAGATCGACATCCAGAGCGTGCTGAACGAGGAAGTGACGACGAGCTTCCCGGTTGACGAGGCAGTGCCCGAACGCAAACCCGGGGTCTATGTGCTGACGGCCAAGGCCCCCGGAGAGCGCTCCGAATACTGGCAACCCAAGGCGACTCAATGGTTCGTTGTCTCCGATATCGGCCTGACGACCTTTTCCGGCGAGGACGGGCTGACAGTCTTCGCGCGTTCGCTTGGCGGCGCGCAGCCCATGGGTGGCGTGTCGGTGTCGCTGATCGCGCGCAACAACGAGTTGCTCGGCGAGGCGGTCACCGACGCCGACGGCATGGCGCGGTTCGAACGCGGCCTGACGCGCGGCGAGGGCGGCCTCGAGCCGGCGGCCCTGACCGCCGAACGCGACGATGACGATTTCGTTTTCCTCGACCTGACGCGCGCCGGTTTTGATCTCTCCGACCGCGGCGTGACCGGTCGTCCGGCTGCGGGCGCGCTTGATCTCTATGCGTGGACCGAGCGCGGTATCTATCGCGCCGGTGAAGTCGTTCATGCACAGGCGCTCGCCCGCGATAGCGCGGCGCGGGCGGCGTCCGGCCTGCCGATGACGTTTATCTTCACCCGGCCGGACGGAATGGAGGATCGCCGCATTGTCTCCGATGGCGCGGAAGCCGGCGGCCACTCCGTCGATCTGCAGCTTCAGGACAACGCCCAGCGCGGCGCCTGGACGATGCGCATCTACACGGACCCGGACCAGCCCGCGCTGGCGGAAAAGGTCTTCCTGGTCGAGGATTTCGTGCCCGACCGCACAGAGTTCACTTTGACCGGCGGTGACATGGTCGTGGGCGAGCCGACGCAGATCCAAGTCGATGGTCGCTATCTCTACGGTGCGCCGGCTGCCGGTCTGAGGCTGGAAGGCGAACTGTCAATCAGGACCACCCAGAGCTGGGGCTCTTTCCCGGGATACGTCTTCGGCCTGACCGACGAGGATGTCAGCGAGGTCGAGCAAACCCGCAGCCTCGACAGCCTCCCGGCGCTCGACGATGATGGCAAGGCGACCTTCGAAGTCGGTCTCGACGAGGCGCCCGATACAACGCGGCTGCTCGCTGGAACTGTGACGGTTCGGATGCGGGAGAATGGTGGCCGTCCTGTCGAACGCGCCCTCGATCTCGATATCGCGCCGGTCAGCGACATGATCGGCATTCGGCCCGATTTCGCCGATTTCCAGGTGCCGGAAGGCGGTAATGCAGGCTTCAAGGTGATCGCCGTCAACACCGGTGGCCAGCGTATCGACATGAATGGTCTTAAATGGTCCCTGGTGCGCGTCGAGACGCATTACCAGTGGTACCGGGACGGGACGTATTGGAAATACGAGCCGGTCGAACTGACGACGAAGATCGCCTCGGGCACGATCGACGTGACCGCCGAGAATGCGGGCGCGATATCCTCTTCCGTCGACTGGGGCCGCTATCGGCTGGACGTGTCTTCGCCGGATGATGCCGGGCCGATCTCGAGCGTCGAGTTTCACGCCGGCTGGTATGTCGAGGCGTCTTCGACGGACACGCCGGATGGGCTCGAAATCGCGCTCGACAAGGCCGAATATGCGCCGGGCGACACCGCGCAGCTGAAGATCTCCCCGCGTTTCGCCGGCGAAGCGCTGATCACCATCGGTTCGGAGCGCCTGCTGCAGACCTTCAAGGCCTCGGTGCCGGAAGGTGGAACGACGGTCGATATTCCGGTCAGCGAGGATTGGGGCGCCGGCGCCTATGTGACCGCGACCCTGTTCCGGCCGGGCGATGCCGAGGAAACGCGCATGCCCATGCGCGCCATCGGCGTCAAATGGCTTGCCGTCGATCCGGGCGACCGCAAGCTTGCCGTCGCGCTCGACGTTTCCGAGCGCATCGAACCGAACTCCACACTGTCGGTGCCGATTTCGGTCATCGGTCTGAAAGCCGGCGAGGAAGCCTATGTGACCCTTGCCGCCGTCGATGTCGGCATTCTCAACCTCACCCGCTACGAGCCGCCGGCGCCCGATGACTGGTATTTCGGCCAGCGCCGCCTCGGCCTTGAAATGCGCGATCTCTATGGCCGGCTGATCGACGGCTCGGCCGGCGACATGGGCAAGCTGCGCACTGGCGGCGACGGCATGGCGCTCGGCTCGAAAGGCAGCCCGCCGACCGAAAAGCTGCTGTCGCTCTATTCCGGCATTGTCCGCCTCGACGCCGACGGCAAGACGACCGTCACGTTCGATGTACCGCAATTCAACGGCACGGCACGGCTTATGGCGGTCGCATGGTCGGGCGAGGGCGTCGGTCACGCAACGCAGGATCTGATCGTTCGCGATCCGGTTGTCATCATGACGAGCACGCCGCGTTTCATGGCGGTTGGCGACACGGCGCAAATGCTGGTTGAACTCGCCAACACCGACGGCCCGGCCGGAGACTATGAGCTCAGTGTCGAGCCGAGCGAGGAATTGTCCGCCAGCGTTCAGGCGATGACCGTCGCGCTTGCGTCCGGCGCGCGGGAATCCGTGCGCTTGAACCTGTCGGCGAGCGAAATCGGCTCCGGCACAATCACGGTCCGGATTGCCAATGCGGATGGCCTCAGCCTCGAAACGACCCGCTACATCCCGGTGCGTGCCGAGACGCTTCCCGTTACGACGCGCATGCAGGTGCCGCTCGCAGCCAATGGCGGCGCGGTCACCGTCGATAGGGAATTGCTCGCGGCGAGCATCCTCGACGGAGCCTCCGTCTCGGTTGGCGTTTCGCTCGACGCGGCCTTCGATATTCCGTCGCTGTTGATGACGCTCGACCGCTACCCTTATGGCTGCGCAGAGCAGACGACGAGCCGCGCTCTGCCGCTGCTCTATGTTTCGCAACTGGCGAAGACCGCGGGCCTGCCGGACGATCCGGACCTGAAGGACCGCATCCAGGGCGCAATCGACCGTGTGCTGAATTATCAATCCTCCGCCGGCAGTTTCGGCCTCTGGGGACCGGGCGGCGGTGATCCGTGGCTCGACGCTTATGTGACGGACTTCCTGACGCGAGCGCGCGAGCAGGGCTACGACGTGCCGGAACAGGCGATGATGCAGGCGTTGGACAATCTCCAGAACACGCTCGCCTACAACAATGATCTCTCGGCCGGAGGCAGCGAGATCGCCTATGCGCTCTACGTTCTTGCACGCAATCGCCGCGCGTCGCTGACCGATCTGCGCTACTACTCCGAGAGCCAGATCGGTCAATTCTCGAGCCCGATGGCGCGGGCCCAGCTCGGTGCGAGCCTGGCGCTCTATGGCGACCAGACCGGCGCGGAAAACGCCTTCGCCTCCGCATTGCAACTGGCTCGCGGGACCGCGCCGCAATCTGTATGGCGCACGGATTATGGCTCGCGGCTTCGCGATGGCGCGGCGATGCTGGCGCTCGCCGCCGAGACGAAACCGTCGGTCTCCTCGGTTGAGGACATGATCGGTTACGTTTCCGGCATTCGCAAATCGGTGCGCTGGACCTCGACCCAGGATGAGGCGTGGATGCTTCTCGCCGCCCGTGCGATCGCTGGCGAGGACGATCTCGATCTCGACGTCAACGGCGCCAGCCACGACGGGCCTTTCGCCGAGCGTGTCGAGGGCTCCGAGCTGGAGGTCAACCCGATCCGGGTGGCCAACAATGGCGACAAGCCGGTTGAACTGACCATCACCACGGTCGCAGCGCCGAAGCAGCCTCTGCCGGCTGGCGGCGACGGTTTCACAATCCAGCGCCGCTACTACACGCTTGAAGGCGAGCAGGTCAGCGTCGCGGAGGTGAAGCAGAACGAACGCTACGTTGTCGTGCTGACGGTCAACGAGCTTAACGCCTGGCCGTCGCGCGTGCTGGTGACGGATCTGCTACCGGCGGGTTTCGAGATCGACAATCCACGGATCATGGGGTCGGCGGAACTGAAGAACTTCGACTGGCTCGGCAATGTCTCCTATGCCCATAGCGAGTATCGCGACGACCGTTTTGTCGCTGCCTTCAATCGCTCGGGCCGTGGCGATCGGGAATTCTCCTTTGCCTATGTCGTTCGCGCCGTGTCGCCCGGCAATTACGCCCACCCGGCGGCGAGCGTCGAGGACATGTACCGTCCCGAACTGTCGGCGCGCACGGCGACCGGCCGGATGATCGTCTCGGCCGAGTGACGATGCGCCGGCCGGGAAAGAGGGCGAGGCGGTTTATCGCGGCTGTGGCTGTTGGGGCGGCCGCCTTACCCCTTTTGGGCGCGGGAACATTCTTCGCGCTCGATCGGATTTATCCGTTGCCGCCGGTCGGTGAGGTTCCAGTCTCCGCGCAGGTCGTCGACCGCGATGGGCGTCTGCTGCGAGCCTTCGCGACGCAGGAGGGACGCTGGCGTCTGCCGGTCAGTCTCGGCGAGGTGGACCCGCAATTCGTCAGGATGCTTGTCGCATACGAAGACAAGCGCTTCCGCGACCATCATGGCGTCGACCCCGTGGCGATGCTGCGCGCCAGTGTCCAGTTCGCGGTGAATGGCCGCATTGTCTCCGGCGGCTCGACGCTGACCATGCAGCTTGCCCGGCTTATGGAGGTCGGCGGCGGCCAGTCGATCTCCGTCAAGCTCCGGCAGATGTTTCGAGCCCTGCAGATCGAACGCAAGCTCACCAAGGACCAGATTCTCGAACGCTACCTGACGCTCGCCCCATATGGCGGTAATATCGAGGGAATTCGCGCCGCATCGCTCGCATGGTTCGGCAAGGAGCCGAAGAAATTGCGCCTGTCCGAAGCGGCACTGCTCGTTTCCCTGCCGCAGTCCCCGGAAACGCGGCGCCCCGACCGGAACCCGGACAACGCGAAACAGGCGCGGGACCGCGTCTTGCAACGCATGGCCGATGCCGGCGTCATCGAGCCTTTCGAAGTGGCCCGCGCCTCGGCGGCGCGCCTGTCGGGCAAGAGGCGCGGTTTGCCGGCTCTGGCCCCGCATCTCGCTGACGCGGCAATGCGCGCTAGGCCGGAAGCCGACAGTATCGAACTCACAATAGACAGGGACATCCAGTCCTCGCTTGAAACGGTGGCTCGTAACGCCGTACGGCGGCTCGGTCCGAAACTGTCCCTTGCCATGATACTGGCGGATTCGCGCACCGGCGAAATATTGGCGGAGGTCGGCTCGGCGGATTATTTCGACACGTCGCGCTCCGGCCGGGTCGACATGACACGCGCGCCGCGCTCGCCCGGCTCCACGTTGAAACCCTTCATCTACGGGCTGGCGCTGGAACAGGGCATCGTCGTGCCCGAGACGATGATGCGCGACCGGCCGACGAATTTCTCGGGATACAGGCCGGAGAACTTCGACACGATGTATCAGGGCGACGTGACGGTGCGCGAAGCGCTGCAACTGTCGCTGAATGTGCCGGCGGTGCAATTGCTGGAATCGGTCGGTCCGGCGGCTTTGATGCAGCGGCTGCGGCGCAGCGGCGTTGAGCCGGTCCTGCCGAAGGAGGAACAGCCGGGTCTCGCCATCGGGCTCGGCGGCGTCGGCCTGTCGCTGGCCGATCTGGTGCAGGCCTATGCGGCGCTCGCCAATGGCGGTAATGCGGTCACGCTGGTGGACGGCGTCCACGGCGTCCGCGCACCCTATCGGCTGAACGCTGTGCTGTCAGCCAAGGCCGCCTGGCAGGTCGGCGATATCCTGTCCGGCGTTCCCGTTCCCGCGGCCTCTGCGCCTCGCCCTATCGCCTACAAGACCGGCACGTCCTATGGCTATCGCGACGCCTGGTCGGTCGGCTACGACGGCCGCTATGTACTGGGCGTCTGGGTCGGCCGCGCCGACAATGGCGCGGTGCCGGGTTCGACCGGCGGCGGCACGGCCGCGCCGATCCTGTTCGAGGCCTTTGCGCGATCGGGGCTGGAGCCCGTGCCTTTTGCGGGGCCGCCTCCCGGCGCGAAGACGATCGCGCGGGCGGATCTCCCGGAAGGTCTGAAGCGTTTCGTGCCGAAAAGCGCGGCGTTGGTCCCGGTCGCCGGCACGGTCTCGGGGCCGGAAATCGTCTATCCGCCGCAAGGCGCGCGCATAGAACTTGCGGAGACATCGGGCGCGGCGTTTTCGCCGCTGGTCCTCAAGCTGCAGGGCGGCAAGGCGCCTTTCCGCTGGATCGCTAATGGCCAGCCGCTTGACGGCGTCTTCCGCCGGCGAACCGCGACCTGGATGCCGGACGGCAAGGGCTTTTCGAAGCTCACCGTCATCGACGCCGCCGGCAAGGCGACGACTGTCGACGTGCTGATCCAGTAGGAAGGTCCGCCGAGTTTAGCGTTTGGCCACGACCTCATCCAGGAAGTCGAGAAAGGCGCGTGTCTTTGGCGACATCAGCCGCCGGCCGGGATAGACCACGGATAGCACCGATGCGGAGAGATCCAGGGTGATGTGTTCTGCGACCCGGGTGAGTTCGCCGCGACGCAACTGCCCGCGGCAATAGAGCTCCGGCAACAAAGTTATCCCGAAACCGCCGAGGACCGCAGCGCGCACCGAGATTGGATCGTTCACATGCGTGATCCGGCGGGCGAGGTCCATATAAGCCGGCTCGCCATCGACGCGGACGGGCAAGCGGGCGAGGCCGTAACGTTTCTCGCAAATCCGGATATGGGCCAGAAGATCGTCCGTGTCGTTGCCGAGCGGATTGGCGGCAAGATAGCCCGGGCTGGCAACCCAGATTAGCGGACCGGAATAGAGTGTACGCGAGATCAGGTCGGAATCCGCCTGCGGACCGACAACGACGGCGATGTCGACCTGGTCGCGCAACAAATCTACACCATGGCTGGTAACAATGAGGTCGAGTTCGACTGACGGATAGCGGGTCCGAAACGAAGCGAGATTGGGCGCAACCAGTTCCTGGCAGAGCGCCGGCGGCAGCGCCGCGACGAGCCGGCCAGCCGGCACCGCATTCAGACCGGCCATCGCCGCGTCCGCTTCGCGCACCTGTTCCATGATCAGAACTGCCTGGCGATAAAAGGTCTCACCCTCGCTGGTGATGCGCAGATTACGCGAATTGCGCTCGATCAGGCGCAGGCCGAGCGCTTCCTCCAGCCGGCCAAGCGCTTTCGATACGGTCGATTTCGGCATGCCGAGCGTTCGCGCGGCAGCGGTTACGCCTTTCTGGTCTACCACGGCCAGGAAGACCGGCACGTCATCAATAGTCCACCGCATCCGTATCTCCCGTTCGTTCAGAATTGTGAACGATAGATCCAGAAACAGTAAATTGTCCAACTTTTCAGCAGGCGTAAATTGTGCCCATGCGGGATGCGCGAGGGCGCTCGACCGCCGCCAATGCAGAGGAGACAGGCACATGGCACGGATCATCGGAGGCATCGGCGCCTCGCACACACCCACCATCGGCTACGCCAAGGACACCCACAAGGAAAACGATCCGGGCTGGAAACCGATCTTCGACGGCTTCGACGTCGTGCGCGACTGGGTTCACAAAAAGAAGATCGACGTCCTGTTTCTGGTCTACAACGACCACGTCACATCCTTCTTTTTCGATCACTACCCATTCTTCTCTATGGGGATCGACGACACCTATTATCCGGCCGATGAGGGCGGCGGGCCGCGCGACGTGCCGCCGGCGAAAGGGCATCTGGGCCTGTCCCAACATATCGCGATGGCGCTGACTGCGGACGAGTTCGACATGTCCTTCTTTCAGGGCAAGCCGGTTGACCATGGCCTGCTGTCGCCACTTTCGATGCTGGCCGATGAGGATGGCCCGTGGCCGGGCAAGGTCGTGCCATTGCAATGCGGCCTGCTGCAATTGCCGATCCCGACGCCGAAGCGGATGTGGAAACTCGGCAAGTCGCTGCGCAAGGCAATCGAAAGCTACCCGGAGGATCTGAACGTCGCGATCATGGCGACCGGCGGCCTGAGCCACCAGGTCCATGGCGAACGCGCCGGCTTCATCAATGAGGAATGGGACAACGAGTTCCTCGAACTGCTGGAGAAGGAACCACAAAAGCTTGTCGACATGCGGCTGGCCGAATACGTCGTCAATGGCGGCATGGAAGGCGCTGAGGGCATCATGTGGCTAATCATGCGCGGCGCGCTGTCCGACGATGTGCGGCTCGTCCACAAACAGACCTACGCTCCGTCGGTGACCAATATTGCAACGCTCGTTTTCGAGGATCTCGGCGGCGAGCCCGATAAAGCGGAGATCGACGCCTATCGCGAGCATATGGGCTACCATCTCGCCGGTGCGGAAACGTTGCGGGGCACATATCCCTTCACCCATGCGCGCAGCCACGAGAATTTCCGGCTGAATTCCTTCCTTCACGACCTCATCATTCCTGAACACCGTGAGCGTTTCGTCCAGGACTTCGATACGTTGGCTGCCGAGCGTGGCCTGACGGAGGAAGAAATCGATCTGATCGTAAACCGCAAATGGATCGAGATGATCCGACGCGGCGTGAGCTTCTTCATGCTTGAAAAGCTGGCCGCCGTGATTGGCGTTTCGAACCCGGAAGTCTATGCCGCCTTCCGCGGCGAGACGCTCGACGAGTTTTTCGCCACCCGCAAGGTGCCAATGAAATACTCGGTCGCAGGCGGCGACAAGGCCAGGGAATTGGACAAGGTCTGATTGCGCATCGGCGGGCGGGGGGGCATCCCTGCGCTCGCCGCTCAATCCGGAACAAGTGCTTTCGCGATATACGAAAACAACGTGAAATCAAGGGCTTGATGCCGTTTCGCTCAAGTTGACAGGCACGACGCTTTGAGCCAGTTTTACAATCAAAGCGGCGGGCTATCCTTGAGATTATGGCCGGCCTTTACCGTATAATAAGGCTGGGGATGGAGATGGCAGACAAGATCAGGGTGCTCGATCCGCGGGGTTTCCCGCCGAAAGTGGTCGGCAAACGTCTCGCCAATCGGCCGATGTCGCTGGACGGCAAGGTCGTTTATCTGATCGATGCGCTGTTCGATAATGCCGACGTGTTCATGGAGGAACTGCGCAAGTGGTTCGCCGACAACATGCCGTCTGTCGAGACCCGGATTATCAAGCCCCGGGAAAGCTGGCAGGACGACCCCGAGATGCGGGCCAGGGTGGTGGCGGACGGAGACGCCGCCATCATGGGCGTCGGCCTCTGAAGCACCTGCTGTCCCACGGTCGTGGGCTTCGCATTAGCACTGGAAGAAGCGGGGATCCCCACGATCCCGGTCTCGACCCATGCCTTCGCCCGCCTTGCCAAAGCGACCGCGCGAACCGGTGGCATGCCGACGCTGCGCAATTGCTATGTGCCGCAGCCGGTGGTCGGACGCACGGCATCCGAATTGCGCGACTATATCGAGGGCATGGACCCCATCGAAAAGCGCCCCTTCATGCAGGGCGTCATCGAGGGGCTGACACAGCCGCTGAACGATGAGGACCTGAAAGGCGCTACCTTCGAGCGCGAACGTCCGCGTTTTCTGGAGCCGGATACCGAAGAGAACCTGCACCAGCTGTTCCTCGAGAACCACTGGACCGACAAGCTGCCGATTTACCTGCCAACGGAACAGCGCGTCGAGGCGATGCTCAAGGGCACGTCCCAAGCGCCCGACAAGATGGTCGGGCAGATGCGCCCGACGGCCTTCCGCGAAGCCTGGGCCTTCGATGTCGAGAAGGTCGCCGTCAATGCGGTCATGGCCGGTGCGCGGCCGGAATATCTGCCGGTGATCCTGGCGCTGGCTGCAAGCGGCGTCTCCGCCCGCTCGTCGAGCACGACCAGTTGGGCGGCGCTCTCCATCGTCAACGGGCCGATCCGCGACGAGATCGGCATGAACAGCGGCATCGGCGCGATGGGCCCGTATAATCACGCCAACGCCACGATCGGCCGCGCCTACTGCCTCACTTCGCAGAACGTGCAGGGCGGCTCGGTGCCGGGCGATACCTATATGGGCTCCGTCGGTTCGATCTGGAACTATACCGCCTGTTTCGCCGAGAACGAGGAGGCTAGCCCCTGGGCGCCCTTCCATGTCGACAACGGCTTCAAGCCGACGGACTCCACAGTCAGCGTCTTCTTCGGCGGCTGGTACACCCAGTCCGGCTTCGGTCCGCGCGAGTCCTGGAAAGAAAAGTTCATCCGCTGCCTGACGGCGACGGACCACTACAGCCCGCCGCTGATCGTGATGGACCCGATCGTTGCCCGCGCCTTCAACGACATGGGCTTTTCCAAGCAGAGCCTGATCGAGTGGTGCGCCGAAAACGCCCGGATGCCCGCCAGGCTCTATTGGGACGACCAGTGGGTGACGACGCTTCTCAAACCAAAGGCGGTCGCCGGCATCGAACCTTTCGCCAGCCGCTGGAAGGCCGCACCGGACGAGATGATCTCGATGTTCGCGCCGGCCGACATCAACATCGTCGTCATGGGTGGCGAGACCCAGGGCGCCTTCAAGATGATCAGCGGCCGGTTCCGCGGACTTGGCGTCGGCACGATGACCAAGGGCAAGGAACCGATCGTGTCGGTGGACGATTGGCGATAAGTCATTTTTCGCGATTTGGAACATGATTGCCGCGTGCCGCTTGTGCGGCTTTCGTGAATCGCGAAGCCAATTTTTCTGACGGCACGAATAGTGCCGCGCGGATTCATGTGCATTCTGGTCCGGGAACGCAGGCCCGGGAGGAAACAGGCATGGTCAGCGCAGAAAAGATCTCTCGCGATTCGACTGAAATCGTCCGGGGGCAGTGACCATGGGCGACATGCAGCGCGTTGACCCCGAACCCTTTCGCCTGACCAGTCTCGCCCATGGCGGTGGCTGCGGATGCAAGCTTTCTCCGGCGGTCCTGCGAGATCTCCTGGCCGACCAGCCGGCGATGAGCGGTTTTCCGGACCTGCTGGTCGGGACCGAAACCGGTGACGATGCCGCCGCCTACCGGATCGACGGTGAAACCTGCGTCATAGCGACGACCGATTTCTTCATGCCGGTCGTTGACGATCCGCGAGATTTCGGCCGTATCGCCGCCACCAACGCGATATCCGATGTCTATGCGATGGGCGGCCGGCCGATCATGGCGCTCGCGGTGCTCGGCATGCCGGTCGACAAGATCGCACCGGAGATGGTGCGCGCCATCCTGAATGGGGGCGCGTCGATCTGCTCCGAGGCTGGCATTCCCGTTGCCGGAGGCCACTCCATCGACGCGCCGGAGCCGATCTACGGACTTGCGGTCATTGGCATTTGCCCAACCGCTAATCTGCGCCGCAACTCCGGCGCGAAGCCTGGCGACGCCTTGATCCTCACCAAGGGCATCGGCGTCGGCGTCTATTCCTCCGCCTTCAAGAAGGGCGATCTGGATGACACCGCCTATGACGAACTGATCGCCACGACAACCTTGCTGAACAGGGTCGGCATGGATCTGGCAAAGGACGAGAGCGTTCACGCGATCACCGACGTCACCGGTTTCGGCATTCTCGGCCACGGGCTCGAAATGGCGCGCGGCTCGGGCCTGCGGTTGCGGGTGGCCGCTGATGCCGTGCCGCTGCTCTCCCGGGCGGCTGCATTCGCCGAGGGCGGATACATCACCGGCGCGTCGCACCGAAACTGGGCTAGCTACGGCGATGAGGTCGTGCTGACGGATGGCTTCCCGGACTGGCGACGGCTTCTTCTCGCCGATCCGCAGACCTCGGGCGGCCTGCTGGTCGCCGTCGCGCCGGACCGAGCCGAGGCCGTGCTGGCGGACATCATTGCGGCCGGCTACCCGGCCGCCGCCATCATCGGGTACGCCGAGGAGGGCGCGCCCGCAATTGTCATCGAATAGGAAAACGAGACACAGACCATGAGCCAGGAAGTCGACGTCGCCATCATCGGAGCCGGATTGGCGGGACTGAGCGCGGCCCTGACGGTGGGGCGTCTGGGCCACAGCACGTTGGTGATGACGGACGGCGTGCCGGGCGGCGAACTGATCAAGATCGAGAAGATCGACGGCGTGCCGGGCCATGCGGAGGGCGTGCCGGGTTACGATCTCTGCCCGATCACGCAGGAACAGGCCGAGGAAGTCGGCGCCACGTTCATGGACTCGCCCGCGACCGCTATCGTAGCGGATGGCGACAAGTGGCGGGGGACGAGCGAAGAGGGCGATGTCCTCGCGCGCAGTCTGATCATCGCAACCGGCACGTCCATGGCGAAGCTCGGTATTCCCGGCGAGGACCGCTTCGAGGGCAAGGGCGTCAGCGAATGTGCGAGCTGCGATGCGCCACTTCTGCGTGGCAAAACGGCGGTCGTTGCCGGTGGCGGCGATTCCGCCATGCAGGAGGCGCTGGTCCTTGCCGATCATCTCGACAAGGTGATCATGGTCACGCCTGGCGACGTCCTGACGGGGCAGGCCAAATATCGCGAGGCAATCGAGGAAAACCCGAAGATTGAAATTCGCTATAATGCCGTCCCGACCGAAATCCTCGGCGAAGACAGCGTCTCGCACATCAAGCTGAAGGAAGTGGCATCGGGTGCGGAGGAGGACATCGAGGCGGATGCGATTTTCGTCTTCATCGGGCTTGTTCCCAATACCTCGCTGGTTGCCGGTCTCGTTACGCTCGACGAAACGGGCCGCATCGAGGTCGACGCGTCAATGCGCGCCGCCGCGAAGGGCATATGCGCGGCCGGCAATGTGCGCCGGGGATCGCCCCATCGCGCGGCTGGAGCCATGGGCGATGCCGCCGCCGCCGCGGTTGCCATCGACCGATATCTTGCGACCGGTACGTGGCGGAACAGCTGATCCGGTCGGAAAGGCGTAAGGGCGATGCACGGTCATAACGAGGAAGCGCGCAAAGTTCGGCGATTGCCCTCGGTGGACAAGGTGCTGCGTACGCCAATCGGGCTCGAACTCGCCCAAAAGTACGGCCATACCGCGACCGTCGCCGCGATCCGAAAGACCCTCGCTGAGGTGCGCGAATGCGCAAACTCCGACGTTTCACCTGACGCCGCTGCCCGCGACACCGAAAAGGCGCTGGTGAAGCGCTACGCACCGCGCCTGAAGCCGGTCTTTAACCTGACCGGCACCGTACTGCACACCAATCTGGGCCGCGCACTGATTGCCGAGGAAGCAATCGCGGCGGCAACCGATGCGATGCGCAATGCGGTTGCCCTCGAATTCGATGTCGAAGAGGGCCGGCGCGGCGAACGCGACGATCTCGTCCGCGACTTGATCTGCGAACTGACCGGCGCGGAGGACGCGACCGTCGTCAACAACAATGCCGCCGCTGTGCTGCTCGTGCTCAACACCTTCGCGGAAGGCAGGGGCGCCATCGTCTCGCGCGGCGAGCTGATCGAGATAGGCGGCGCCTTCCGCATGCCTGAGATCATGACCCGTGCCGGCGCGCGGCTGGTCGAGGTCGGCACGACGAACCGCACCCACAAGCGCGACTACGCAAACGCGGTGGATGAGGAAACGGGCCTCATCATGAAGGTCCACACTTCCAACTACCGCATCGAGGGATTCACCAGGGAGGTTCCGGCGAGAGATCTCGTCGATCTGGCCCACTCCAGCGGCATCCCGCTGGTCGACGATCTCGGTTCCGGGACTCTCATCGATCTCGCCCGTTTCGGCCTGCCGCATGAGCCGACCGTCGCCGAGGCGGTGGCCGCCGGTGCGGATATCGTCACTTTTTCCGGCGACAAGCTGCTGGGCGGCCCGCAGGCCGGTTTCATCGTCGGCCGCAAGGCGCTTATCGATAGGATCAATCGCAACCCGCTGAAACGGGCGCTGCGCGTCGACAAGATTCGCCTGGCTGCCATCGAGGCGACGCTCAGGCTCTATTGCAATCCTGACAAGCTGGCCGAAAAGCTGCCGACCTGCCGCCATCTGGCGCGCAAGAAGGACGAGATCGAGGCATGCGCCCGCCGCCTTGTGTCGCAGGTCGCGGATAGTCTCGGGCCGGATGTCACCGTCGATATCGCCGATTGCGCAAGCCAGGTCGGCTCGGGCGCGGTGCCGGTGGAAACTCTACCGAGCGCCGGGTTGGCCCTGAAGCCGGCTGGCGGTGGCGGTGCGCTCGACCGGCTGGCGGTGAAGCTGCGAGGTCTGCCCGTGCCGGTGATCGGCCGCATCGCAGACAATGCATTGCTTCTGGATCTGCGCTGCCTCGATGACGAGGCCGCTTTCCTGCATAATTTCAGCACTTTGAATAATGTTCCGGCATCAATTCCCGAGGATGGCGGCTCATGATCGTCGGGACTGCGGGCCATATCGACCACGGCAAGACGGCGCTGGTGAAGGCTCTGACCGGCGTCGATGCCGACCGTCTCGCCGAGGAAAAGGCGCGCGGCATCACCATCGATCTGGGCTTTGCCTACATGCCGGCGGGCGACGGCGTTCTCGGCTTCGTCGACGTGCCGGGTCATGATCGTTTCGTGCGCAACATGCTGGCGGGCGCCACCGGCATCGACTTCCTGCTTTTGACCGTCGCCGCCGATGACGGCGTCATGCCGCAGACCCGCGAACATTTCGACATCGTCTCGCTGCTCGGCCTCTCCCGCGGCATCGTCGCCATGACCAAATGCGATCTCGTCGCGGCCGAACGGCGCACGGAGGTGGCGAGCGAGATCGAGGCGCTTCTTGCAGGATCGCCGTTCGAAGGCACACCCGTCATGCCGGTCTCGACTGCAACGGGAGAGGGATTGGAGGCCTTGCGCAACGCCCTTGTCGCCGCGGCTGAGCAGCAGTCCCTGCGCGATCGCGAGGGCCTGTTCCGGCTTGCCGTCGACCGCTCGTTCAGCCTGCAGGGCGTAGGCACAGTGGTGACGGGCGCGGTCCTGTCGGGCTCGGTCGCCGTCGACGACACAATCGTCATCAGTCCATCCGGTCTGGAGGGTCGTATCCGTTCGATCCATGCGCAGAATCGACCTGTCCGGCGGGGCCATGTCGGTGAACGCTGTGCGCTCAATCTCGTGGGCGAGGGGATTACAGTCGAGACGGTCGGTCGCGGCGATGTCGTGATGAACCGAGCGGCTCATGCACCAGCCGACCGGATCGATGCGGAACTGAAACTCCTCGCGTCCGAACCAGGAACGCTGAAACACTGGACCCCGGTGCGCCTGCACCATGCCGCGAGCGATACCTCTGCGCGTATCGCCGTGTTGCAGGAAGAACCGCTTGCGCCCGGCGGATCGGGCTGCGTGCAACTCGTGCTGGAAAAACCGATCGCGGCAGCGGTCGGCGATCGTTTCATCATCCGCGACACGTCCGGTTCCCGCACCATGGGCGGCGGACGCCTGCTCGACTTGCGCGGTCCGCATCGCCGCCGCAAGACACAGCAAAGGCTTACCCAACTCAATGCGCTGGCGAGAAACGATCCCGTCAGCGTGCTTGCGGGGCTGCTCGAACGCCCGCCTTTCACAGTCGACCTGGTATCGTTCGCTCGCGACCGAGCCATGCGGCTGGAGCAGGCGGAAGCGGTATTGCCACTGGTCCCGCACGTCCGCGTCGGCGTCGCCGAAGGCGACATGCTGGTTTCGCCGGATATCTGGAAAAGCCTCTGCAACAGCGTCCGGTCGACATTGGTCGCCTATCACCGCGACAATCCCCAATTGCTGGGGCCGGGCGTCACCTGGCTGGCGGCTCGTCTGGAGCCGCGCCTGCCGACCAGAACCGGTGCGGCGATCGTCAGGGCCATGATCGCCGACGGTACGCTTGCCTTCGGCGGCGGGGCAGTGCGTCTGCCCGAACACAGGTTGGCGCTCGACAAGCGTGACCAGCATTTGTGGCGGAAGATCGAACCCTGCCTCTCGGGCGATTTCCGGTTCCGTCCGCCGCAGGGCCGCGAATGCGCCGAATTACTGGACGAACGCACATTCGACGTGCGCCGTGTTCTCAAAGCGATGGCAAGGCAGCAGAGCCTCATTGAGCTTGCACCCGACCGCTTCTTTCTCATGGAGGCCGTGAAGGAAATGGCCGGCATCGCCGCAGACATCGCCGAAGCGCAGGAGGACGGCTTATTCGCTGCTGCGCAATTTCGCGATCGGCTACAAAACGGTCGCAAGGGCGCCATCGAGATCCTCGAATATTTCGACCGAAACGGACTTACTTCGCGGCGCGGGGATCTGCGCCGCATCGTCCCGCGCCGACTTGCGGAATACATCGGTGCGACGGGCGCGAGCGCATCGGACGAAACAGTCATTGGAAGAGAATCGTCCCCGGTGGGGCGTCCGGACTTCAAATCCGGGTAGGGCCGTAAGCCGGTCCTGGGTGGGTTCGACACCCACTCTCTTCCGCCAATTCGCAACCGCGCGGCAGGCCGATCCCGCGCAGGTCACGCGCTGGACCGATGATCAGGCCGGGAGGATAATCGTTTCGCCATGCCCCTGCTGATCGACATAAAGGCATTTCTCTACAGCGCGCGGCTGGGCGGATTTTCCAGCGCGGCGCGCGCCATCGGCACCACGCCCTCGGTGATATCGAAGCGCGTCAGCCGGCTGGAGGACGAGATCGGCACGCGCCTGTTCCAGCGCACCACGCGCGCGCTTACGCTGACGCCTGAAGCGGAGCGTCTGCAGCCGCGCTTGCAGGAACTCGTCGCCGAGATGGAGGACGCGCTTTACAACCGCGAACACTCGGGCATTCGCGGCTCCCTGCGGGTGCGTGCGACCACCACGATCGGGACCTATTTCGTCGGTGAGTCCGTCAACCGCTTCCAGGTGCAGCATCCTGACATGACCATCGAACTGCTGCTGCTCGACCGGCCGGTCAATCCGCTGGAGGAGGGCTTCGATGTGTCGCTAGGCGCGCTGCCGCAATCCTTCGGCGGCGTGACGGAGATCCCTATCAACCCCTATCCGCGCGTCCTCGTCGCCTCGCCGCTGTATCTGGAGAACCGCGAGGTGCCGCGAACGCCCGCCGATATTGTCGGGCATGAATGCCTGGTCTTCGTGCCTGTCGGGCACACCTGGGCGTTTTCGAGCCCCAGCGGGCCGATCTCGGTCGATATCCATGCGCGCTACACAGTCAATGACAGCCGCATCATGGTAGACGCCGCGATAAAGGGGCTGGGCCTTGCCATTGTCCCTGAAATTCTTGCACGCGAGCCGCTGAAAAAGGGCGAGCTTCTCTCCCTGATGCCCGACTTTCCGGTCGTGCCGATCTGGTTCAAGGCTTGGGTGCCCCGCCACAAGGCGTCGCGACAGGAGGTGAAGACCTTCGTCGAGCACATCCGCCGCGAATTCGACCCGCCGCCCTGGGACCTGCCCGGCGCCGCCGATCCCTAGATTTCGTACCGCACACTCGGGACTATCCCGAGCCTGTCTTGCCGGCACGAAACGCGATAAGAATCTGTCTTTCGCGCAGTAAACCGGAGGGGAGGGCGAATGAAGACCGTAGGACTGATCGGTGTTGGTCGTATGGGCCACGGGATCGCGGCGAACTTGCTCAAACATGGCTGGCCACTGGTCTTTCTCGACCATCCGGGCAACCAGCCGACCGACGACCTTGTATCGGCCGGCGCAAGAAGCGTCAGGCAAGTCGCTGGCATCGCCGCACAATGCGACACCATCATCCTAGTCGTCACCGGAGCGCCGCAGGTCGAAGCCGTGCTTGCGGCGAAGGGCGGGCTGCTTGAGACCTTGCGCCCCGGCACAGCGATCATCGACTGTTCCACATCGCTGCCCGAAACCACCAAGGCTATGGCGGAAAAAGTTGCGGAAGCGGGCGGATCATTCCTCGACGCGCCGATGACACGCACGCCGAAGGAAGCGGCGGAGGGGCGGCTGAACCTGATCGTCGGAGGCGACGCGGCGTTGCTGGAAGCGCAGCGGCCGATACTCGAATGCTTCGCCGAGAACATCATCCATGCCGGAGAAACCGGAAGCGGCCATGCGCTGAAATTATTGCATAACTTTGTCTCTCTGGGGTTCGCTGCCGTGCTCAACGAGGCGGCCGTGGCGACCCGCGAGGCCGGCGTGTCTTTGGACGTCTTCTGCGACGTCCTCGCCAAAGGCGGCGGCCGCAGCGTCGCGCTGGACCGCCTGGCCCCCGCCTTCACGCAAGGCGATACCTCCAGCTTCAACTTCACCATCTCAAACGCGGCGAAAGATCTGGGTTACTATCTGGAGATGACCCACGCGCTGGGCCTCAAGCCGGACGCAGCGGAAGCTCTTGCGGAGGCCTATGGATCGCGAGAGAGGGCCGGGCAGGGGGAACGGCTGGTGTCGGAAGTTTTCACGCTTTGAATGCGCCGGACAAGGTCAACGTCCTCAATTGGACGACGACGAGGCTCGGCCTTGTGGGTTAGACGGGCGGAAGACAAACGCCCATTGAGTAGGGGCACAAACACCGCTCTTCACAAGGGACAATTCTTGAAATTCAGCCTGTCGTCCATTCGAAGAGTGTGCCAAGAGGTCCGACTATGTTGAGTAAGCATATGAACGGGCTTGGGGCCTGAACGATGAAGGGCATCATTCTGGCTGGCGGCAGCGGGACGCGGCTTTATCCGGCGACGATTGCCGTTTCCAAGCAACTGCTTCCCGTCTACGACAAGCCGATGATCTACTATCCGCTGAGTGTTTTCATGCTCGCGGGTATACGCGAAATCCTCATAATCTCGACACCGCGCGATTTGCCGCTCTTTCGTGAACTTCTGCGCGACGGCTCGGCCTTCGGCGTTGAGTTCTCCTATGCCGAGCAGGAAGCCCCCAACGGGTTGGCGGAGGCCTTCATCATCGGGCGCGAATTCGTTGGCGGCAGTCAGGTGGCGCTGGTCTTGGGCGACAACATTTTTTACGGCCACGGTCTGACGGATATCGTGGTTCAGGCCGCCGCCAAGGAGAAGGGCGCCACGATCTTCGCCTGTTACGTGTCCGATCCGGAACGCTACGGAGTCGTCACCTTTGACGAGAAGACTGGCGTAGCGACCGGTATCGACGAAAAGCCGAAGGCGCCGAAATCCAACTGGGCGGTAACCGGCCTTTATTTCTACGACAATGACGTGCTCGATATCGCCGCCTCGATCTCGCCGTCACCGCGCGGCGAATTGGAGATAACCGACGTCAATCGGGCCTATTTGGAGCGGGGCGATCTGGTCGTCGCCAAACTCGGCCGAGGCTATGCGTGGTTGGACACAGGCACCCATGACAGCCTGCATGAGGCGGGCAGTTTCGTGCGCACGATCGAACACCGCCAGGGCGTCAAGATCGCCTGTCCCGAGGAGATCGGTCTCGACCGGGGCTGGCTCACGTCGGAGGCAGTCCTCAAACGGGCCGACCAACTCGGCAACACCGGATATGCCGATTATCTGCGCCGCCGGGCCGCCGAGATCGCCCATGGTTGAGGTGAGGGATCTGGGCCTCGATGGGCTGAAAGAGATTACGCCGAAGAAGCATGGCGACGATCGCGGCTTCTTTTCCGAGACCTTTAACAGCCGCGATCTCGCGCCCACCGGGCTTCCCGTCGAATTCTGCCAGGACAATCACAGCCTGTCTCGCGCCCCCGGCGTATTGCGCGGCTTGCATTACCAACTTCCGCCGCACGCCCAGGACAAGCTTGTTCGGGTCATCCGGGGTGCGGTCTTCGACGTCGCCGTCGACATCCGCAAAGGCTCGCCGACATTCGGGAAATGGTTCGGGCTGGAGGTCTCTGCGGAGAAATGGAACCAGATCTTCGTCCCCAAGGGGTTCGCGCATGGTTTCGTTACGCTGACCCCAGATACGGAAGTCATCTACAAGGTGACAGATTTCTACTCGCCGGAGCATGATCGGGTAATAAGGTTCGACGACCCCCAGATCGGTGTTCAATGGCCGGTCGAAGCTGGCGCCTTTTCACTTTCCGCAAAGGACGCAAAGGCGCCGCTGCTCGCCGAAGTCGACACCGGCTTTGTCTACGGCAAAGAGGCCTGACAATGCGGATCCTTGTCACCGGCGGCGCTGGCTTCATCGGATCCGCGATCTGCCGGCATCTGGTCGGCGAAGGCGATTTCGTTCTTAATGTCGATGCGCTGACCTATGCGGGCAATCTGCAGTCTCTGCGCGCAATAGAAAACCAGCCGAACTACGCTTTCCTGCAGGCCGATATCCGCGACGAGGAGACGATCCTCGACGCGATGCGCGCAAACGACATCGATGCCGTCATGCACCTTGCTGCCGAAAGCCATGTCGACCGCTCGATCGATGGCCCGGACATCTTCTTGCAGACCAATGTCATCGGCACGTTCCGCATGCTCTCGGCGGCGCGGCGCTACTGGGCCGAGCTTCCCTCCGACCGCCGCGAAGCGTTTCGCTTCCATCACGTTTCCACCGACGAGGTTTATGGCGATCTGCCCTTCGACAGTGGCATCTTCACCGAGGAAACGCCTTACAAACCCTCATCGCCTTATTCGGCCTCCAAGGCCGCTTCAGATCATTTGGCCCGCGCGTGGTGTCATACCTATGGCCTGCCGACGGTCCTCTCCAATTGCTCCAACAATTATGGGCCGTTTCATTTTCCCGAAAAGCTCATCCCGCTGGTGACGCTGAACGCGCTGGATGGCCGGGACCTGCCGGTTTACGGGCAGGGGCAGAATGTACGCGACTGGCTCTTCGTCGAGGACCATGCCCGCGCGCTGGAGGCCGTAATCAAAAAGGGCGCGCCCGGCGAGACCTACAATATCGGCGGCCGTTCGGAGCGGACGAACATCGATGTCGTCCGCACGATTTGCGCAATCCTCGACGACGAGCGTCCGCGACCCGGCAAAAGCTACGCCGACCAAATCACCTTCGTGACCGACCGGCCAGGCCATGATCGCCGTTATGCGATCGATCCGACCAAGATCGAAACAGAGCTCGGCTGGAAAGCCCGGGAAACCTTCGAGAGCGGCCTGCGCAAGACCATCCGTTGGTATCTGGGCAATGACTGGTGGTGGGCGCCGATCCGCGAAACAGACAAGGGCGAACGTCGCGGCAGGGGCCATGTCGAATAATCCTGTCCGGATCGTCGTCACGGGCAGGAAAGGGCAGGTCGCCCGGGCCCTTGAAGAGCGCTGCGTCGCCCGCGACGATCTCGAACTTGTCCATGCCGCCCGTCCGGACTTTGACATGGCGATGCCGGAGGGACTTGCCGAAAAGATTGCGGCCCTCGCACCCGATATCGTTGTCAACGCCGCCGCTTACACCGCCGTGGATCAGGCCGAGAGCGAGCCTGACCTCGCGATGACGATCAACGCCAATGCTGCGGGCGAGGTGGCTCGCGGAGCCCATATGGGTGGCGCCCCTGTCATCCAGATTTCGACCGACTATGTCTTCAACGGCACGTTGGGCAGGCCGTATCGCGAAACCGATCCTGTGGCCCCACTTGGCGTCTATGGCAGGTCCAAATTGGCGGGCGAACAAGCGGTGGCCGAAGCCAATCCCGACCATATCGTCCTGCGGACTTCATGGGTCTACTCCCCTTTCGGGAACAACTTCGTCCAGACGATGCTTCGCCTGGCAGAAACGAAGGACGAGATCGGTGTTGTCTCGGATCAGATAGGCAGCCCGACATCGGCTTATGTGATTGCGGACGGCATTCTGGCGGTCGCAAAGCCGCTGACAGCACAAGACGCGGGGGATGTTTCAGGCCTTTATCATCTCGCGGGGGCGGGATCGGCAAGCTGGTTCGAATTCGCACAGGCCGCGTTTTCATTCGCCGCGGAGGCGGGCGCGAAGACCCCTCGAGTGAGGGCGATATCCACCGCGGATTATCCGACTGTCGCCCGACGTCCGGCGGATTCGCGGCTCAATACGGCGCTGTTCGAGACGACTTTCGGCTATAGTCCGCAAGAGTGGCGGCAGTCGCTCGCCGAAGTCCTGAAACGGTTCGACATTTAACTGAGAGGAATCGCCGGCTTGTTGGCAAATCAGCGGACGTGAGCATCAAGGCCTTGCCAACTACCGCTTTTGGGCTAATGGCATTCTCGCCTCTATTCGGCAACCAAGCGCGCATTACAGACAGACGCCCCGCATGAAAATCTCCTTCGTCATCCCGGCCTATAACGAGCAGGATTTCATTGGTCCCTGCCTTGAGAGCGTTATGCGCGAATTGGGCACGATCGAATGCGACGCGGAAGTGATCGTCGTCAACAATGCAAGCACCGATGCCACGCGGGAGCGCGCGCTGGCGGTGCCGGGCGTACGGGTGGTCGACGAGCCTCAAAAGGGGCTCGTGCGGGCGCGCGAGGCCGGCTATCTCGCCTCGTCGGGCGAACTGATCGCCAACATCGACTCCGACACGCGCCTGCCGGAGGGCTGGCTGACAACCGTGCTCGAAACCTTCCGCCAAGATCCGGATCTCGCCGCACTGAGCGGACCCTTGATTTATTACGACATGTCGCGGGCAGGGCGGGCGATGGTGCGTCTTTTCTATTTTGTCGGCTATCTCGTCTCGGCGGTCTCAAAGCGTGTCACGGGCAAGGGCGCGATGGTGCAGGGCGGCAATTTCATCCTGCGTCGCGCGGTCCTCGATCAGATCGGAGGCTATGACACGTCAATCGAATTCTATGGAGAGGACACCGATGTGGCGCGCCGCGTCAGCGAGGTCGGCCGGGTTAGATGGACCTTCGCGCTGCCGATCTATTCATCGGCGCGCCGTATGAAAGGCGAAGGCATCGTCGTGACGGGTCTGCGCTATGCCTTGAACTATGTATGGGTCGTGCTTCGAGGGCGTCCGCTGACAAAAGACTACAAGGATATTCGCCCGGGCTCGGACTGACCGATCGACCGGTCGAGAAAGGTCAGCACCGCATCCCGCATCTCCTTTGTCTCGACGTGGCCGGTCTCCGGAGAGACAAGGACGTTCAGGCGTTCCGGTGCCTCGGCATAGGCGCTGCGCAACGTCGCGAGCGCCGGCTCTAGAGCGCCCGGCGGCGTCAGCGGGTCGGTCGCGCCAACCCCGACGAGTTGCGGTCTCGGCGCAACCAGCGCGGCCACATCGCTCATATCGCAACGGTTGAGCAGGCCCGGCACGGTCATGTAAATGCCGTGGAGGTCGTGCTGGCCCGCCTCGATCAACCCGGCAATGTTGGAGAAGACGCAGAGATGTGCCGCCGCGGCGATCCGCGTGTCGAGCGCCGCCAGCCAATAGGCATGCGTCGCGCCCATCGAGATGCCGAATGTGGCGATGCGGGCTCTGTCCACATCCGGGCGGTCGCATAGATGATCGAGGGCCGCCGAGAGATTGGCCAGCATGTCGCCCAACAGCGTTCGCCCGCGCCACAGGGCTTCCTTGGCCAGCGCGCTTTCCGCGCCTTCCGCATGGCGTTCGCCGAAACCGGCGACATCGATGCAAAAGACAAGATAGCCGCGCGCGGCAAGAAGGGGGCCATAGGGCGGGTCCTGCAGCGCTGGCCGTCCTTCCAAGAGTTCCCTGCGGCCGATATCGTAGCGGTTTCCATGGGCGTGGCAGTAGAGAATGGCTGGGAAGGGGCCAGGTCCGTCCGGACGGATGACCGTGCCCGGAATGTCGCCCGCGTGCGTGGTCAGCCGGATTTCCTCGACGATCTGACCGGCCATTGACGTGCTGCCCACGGTTGCGCAGCGGGACAGCGGCGGCGCGCCGCCGGGAGAACCGAGAAGTGTCCACAGTTCCGTTGCGTCGATGCGGGTTCTTTCCATTCTTCCTTGCAATCGGTGAATTCGTCGATAAGCTGGTATACTAGTACTTCGGCGCTTTGGGAGGAGCAATTGCCGAAATGGCGTTTCATCGATGGACGGTCCGTGTCGGCTGAGGAAAGGCTGTGTGCATGCCTCGCCTGAGCGCGGAAGCGGAACGCTTCGATCCCGGTCCGGCGCTTGATGACATCGCCATCGACCGCTCGCATTCGATTGCACCGCAGATTTACGACGCGCTGCGCGCGCGCATCGTCGATAATCGCCTGCCGCCCGGCGCATTTCTGAGCGAAGCGGAAATTGCGCGCTTTTGCGACATCTCACGAACGCCTCTGCGCGCGGCCCTGCAGCAGCTGGCCAGCGAAGGGCTGATCATCGTCCGTCCGCAGGTCGGCTCGGTCGTCGCACCGCATGACGAGGCACGACTGCGCGAGGCGGTCTTCATTCGCTGCGCTATCGAGGAGGCGATTGCCCGCAGTCTTGCCGGAACCGGTGTCGATGACGAGCGTCTCGCGCCGATCCTTGCCGCGCAGAAGCATGCCGCCGAACGCGATGACTACATGACCTTTTTCCGCCATGACGAGCGTTTCCATGAAGCTCTTGCGGAGATGGCCGGTGTGCCGAAGGCATGGCATCTGGTACAGTCGGTCAAGGCGCATGTCGACCGCAGGAGGCTGAAGCTGATGTCGTCTATCGAGGGACGTTCCATGCAGGCCTATCGGGATCATATCGCGCTGCTTGAGCAAATCCGCGCCCAAGACGCTGACGCCGCGGCGCGGATAATTCGCGCGCATGTGGATTCCGTTTTCGAAACCGCGGAGGTGTCCGCAAAGAAGCTTTGATAAGCCGAAATCCGGCTTGTCCGAGAAGGTTCCGTGTACTAGTATACCAGTTATAAAGGGAGGAAATGCCATGAAAAACAGATTGCACATGACGCTCGCAATGGGCGTGGCCGCGCTCGGCCTGATGGCCGGCAATGCGCTTGCCGAAACAGAACTGAGAATGACCTGGTACAATGACGGCATCGAGGGGGAGGTCATGCGCGGCATCCTCGACAAGTTCGAGGCCGACAATCCCGATATCAAGGTCACGCTCGACGTGGTGCCCTACAAGGCGATCCTCGAAAGCCTGCCGGTGCAGCTCGCTGCTGGCGAGGGACCCGACATCGCCCGTGTCACCGATCTCGGCGGCCTGTCCAAATATTATATGGACCTGACGCCGTACATCTCCGACCCTGCCTATTGGGAAGAGAACTTCGGTCCCTTCCTCAAATGGCTGCGCCAACCCGGCGACACCTCGTCGATTTCCGGGTTCATGACGCAGCTCACCGTCACCGGCCCCTATGTCAACAAGACCCTGTTCGAACAGGCGGAAGTCGAGATGCCGGGCGAGGGCGCAACCTGGGATGACTGGGCGAAAGCCTCCAAGGAAGTCGCCGACAAGCTCGACATTCCGATCCCGATGGCCTGGGACCGTTCCGGTCACCGCGTCGCCGGCCCGGCGATCTCGATGGGCGCCAAGATGTTCGATGCCGATGGCGAACCCGCTCTTGTCGACGACGGCCTAAAGCTGATGGCCACCAAGCTCTATGACTGGCACCAGGACGGCACCATGGCCAAGGAGCTCTGGGGATCGGTCTCCGGCTCGCAATATCTCGGCGCGAACGAGGACTTCGCCAACGCCAAGGTCGTGATGTACATGTCCGGCTCCTGGCAGATCCCGCAATTCGCCGACACGATCGGCGATGCCTTCGATTGGTGGGCAGTGCCCGCGCCCTGTGGTCCGGCAGCCTGCACCGGCATGCCGGGCGGAGCGTCGCTCGTCGCGCTCAAGACGTCCAAGCACCCGGAAGAAGTCGGCAAGTTGATGGATTACCTGTCCTCGGAGGAGGTGCTCGGGGAATTCTACGGCAAGACGCTGTTTATTCCGGGTCATCTCGGCCTTGCATCCAAGGGCGTCGACTTCGCCACGGACGATCCGCGCGCCAAGCATGCCCTGTCGACTTTCTCGTCGGCCGTTCCGTCGATCTCGCCGATCGCCTTCGATCTGCAGGGCTATGTGAACAACCGCGTCATGTTCAACGCACTCATCTCGCGCCTGGGCGAGGCCATTGTCGGTGAACTCACACTCGACCAGGCCTTCGACCGCATGACGCAGGACGTCGAACAGCAGATCGCGGAAAAGAAGCGCGGCGGCTAAGACCGCGCCTCAAGGACTAACCTCCCCGCCGGGCGCGGCTACGGCTGCGCCCGGTCCTGTCGCCTCAGAACTCGGCCCGATGCGTATCAATGGCACTCGAAGACACAACACGCTCGAAAAGCGACAGCGGTCCATCGCTTCTCAACGCGATAGCCGCATGGCCTGTCCGTGTGCTCTTCACCATTCTCGACGTTCCGTTGCGCGGACTGCAACGCCTTCTCGGCATCCGTGCGATGCCTTACGTCTTCATCCTGCCGAATCTGGCCTTCTTCGGCCTGTTCGTGGTCGTGCCGCTCTTCATCAACTTCGCCTTTTCGGTCACCGGCGGTACCAATCTCTATCTCGATGATCGGCCCTTTGTCGGGCTGGAGCAATACGGCTTCCTGTTCGATTGCGGCAATTACCTCGACCCGACGACATGCCGCGAAGACCGCTTTTGGCGCGGAGTCTTCAACACTTTCACCTTCGTCTTCTTCCAGGTCAGCCTGATCGTTCTTTTTTCGCTGATCACAGCGCTGATCCTGAACAGGGAGATCCGCGGGCGCGGTTTCTTTCGCGCCGCATTCTTCTTCCCCGTGCTGCTGTCGCCCGTGGTCGTCGCCCTGATCTGGAAATGGATCCTGCTGCGCGACGGCGTCCTCAACGCCTTCCTGGTCTCGATGGGCCTCGACCCGGTGCTCTATTTCGTCTCGCCCACCTGGTCGATGTTCTGGGCGATCTTCGTCTCGGTCTGGGCGCATATGGGCTTCTACACGCTGATCCTGCTCGCCGGCCTGCAAGCGATCCCGCCCGATCTCTATGAGGCCGCCGAGATGGACGGTACCAAGCGCGAGCGCGTCTTCTTTCGCATCACGCTGCCGCTGCTCTGGCCCAACATGCTCGTGGTCATCGTGCTGGCGCTGATCAAGGCCGTGCAGATCTTCGATGAGGTCTTCGTGCTCACCGGCGGCGGACCGGGCACCGCAACCCAGTTCATTGTCCAGTATATCTACACGACCGGTTTTTCGAACCAGGTGCAGAATTTCGGCCTCGCGGCGGCCGCTTCGGTGGTTCTCGGTGTGGTGCTGTTTGTGCTGACGCTGCTGCAACTCGCCGCCAGCCGCCGCAAGGACGAGGCCTGACATGGCGGAGACGAGCACGATGTCCGAACGGTCCGTCACCCGCTTCCTCACCGCGCGGCGCGGTGGCGGGTCCCTGCACTGGACCGATATTTTCTCCTATGTCTATCTCGCGCTCGGCGTGGCACTGATGTTCGGTCCGGTCGTCTGGTTGGCGCTCTCCTCGTTCAAGACACCCGCCGGCCTTCAGGAATTTCCGCCGACCCTTCTGCCGCTTGGCCAGATCGAACGTTCGGTCGAGGGCTATGACGACCCGCTGCCGATGTTCAAGGTGACGATGGATGACGGCACGGTGCGCGAACTGGCGCAGATCCGCCGCATCGGCATCATCGCCCAGATGGTCGATCCGGAAAACCCGGACGAGACCATCAAGGTGCCGATTGCCAGCCGCGAGCCGATCCGCGAATTCCGGGTTGCCTGGGAGAACTATACGAAGCCGCTGGAGCGCTTCAACTTCCTGACCTACCTCAACAATTCCGTGATCGTCACGGCGGCGGCGACATTGGTCACGCTCTTGATCAACTCCATGGCTGCCTTCGGCCTCGCGATCTACGAGTTTCGTGGCCGAAACGCTGTCATGCTCTTCGTCATTGGCACGCTGATGATCCCGATCACGATCATTCTCGTGCCGGCTTATCTGGTCGTCACGGAGCTCGGCATGGTCAACACGCTCTGGGCGGTGATCCTGCCGGGCGCGGCGACGCCGACCGGCGTCTTCCTGCTCCGACAATACATGCTGACGATCCCCCGCGACCTCATTGAGGCGGCGCGCATGGACAAGGCCTCCGAATGGTCGATCTATTGGCGCATCGTACTGCCCCTGTCGCTCCCGGCCATTGCCGTGCTCGCAATCTTCTCGGTCATGTGGCGCTGGAATGACTTCCTCTGGCCGCTGATCGTCCTCAATCGCTCCGAGGTCTACACATTGCAGATCGGCCTCAACGCCTTCCAGGGAGAGCTGGACGTGCAGTGGCACTACGTGCTCGCCATGACAGTCGTCGCGCTGATCCCGGTCACGCTGGTCTTCGCCTTTCTGCAACGCTTCATCACCACCGGCATTGCTTCGAGCGGCATGAAATGATCCACGAAAAGCCCCTGATCCTGTTCGATCCCTTTCCGCGCAACGAGGCGATGGTGTTCACGCCGGACGTTTCCGCCGAACTCGGACGCCTGTCGACGCTTGTCACCCATTTCGGTTCGCGCGCACCCGACGATCTGGTCGAAAGCGTGCTCGCGGATGTCGAGATCATTGTCGGCCAGACGGCCATGGGAAAGGACCGGTTGGATCGCGCGCCGAAGCTGAAGGCGATCCTCAACGTCAAGGCGAACTGGGAGCCGAACATAGACTATGCCGAATGCCAGCGCCGCGGCATTGATGTCCTCTCCGCCGCGCCGGCCATGGCGCCTGCGGTCGCGGAATACTGCCTTGGCCAGGCGATCTCGCTTGCGCGAGGGCTTCCCGCCGCCGACCGATTGTTCCGCGATGGTTTGGAGAAATACGGCATCGGCGGCAATGGCAGGGCCTACAGTCTCTACGACGCCCCGGTCGGCCTCATTGGTTACGGCAATCTCGGCCGTGCGCTTGCGCCGCTGTTGAAACCCTTCGGCTGTCGCATCGCCGTGCACGATCCCTGGCTCTCTGACCGGTACCTGGAAACGCAGGGCTTGGTCCCCGCGTCCCTAGAAGAGGTGCTGACGCAAAGCCGCTTTCTTTTCATACTTGCCGGCGTGACGAGCGAGAACGAAGGTTTTCTCGACCGTGCGAAGCTCGCTCAAATCCCTGAGGATGCCTCGGTCATCCTCGGCTCCCGCGCCGAAGTGGTGGAGTTCGACGCCTTTCTCGAAATGGCCGGAGAAGGCCGGTTTCGCGCCGCGGTCGATGTCTTCCCCGAAGAGCCGGTGCCGGCCGATGCCTTGTCGCGGCAGACGCCCAATGTTCTCTTCTCCGCCCATCTCGCCGGCGGGCTTGAGCCTTCCTACGCGCGCATCCGCGATATGATGATGGACGACATCCGCCAGATCCTCGCCGGCCTGCCGCCGTTGCGCATGCAGCGCGCCGAGCCGCGCCAGGCGGCGATGGCGAGAAGCCGATAGACGAAAGGAACGTAGACGCGTGACGGAAATTCGCCTGAAAAACGTCCTCAAGGCCTATGGCAAAGTTGAGGTCATCCACGGCATCGACCTGCATGTCGAAAGCGGCGAATTCGTCGTCTTCGTCGGCCCCTCCGGCTGCGGAAAATCGACCCTGCTACGCATCATCGCCGGTCTCGAAAAGGTAACCGGCGGCGAGGTGCTGATCGACGGCAATGTCGTCAATACGATCCCGGCTTCCGAGCGTGGTCTCGCGATGGTGTTCCAGTCCTACGCGCTTTATCCGCATATGTCGGTCTACAAGAACATGGCCTTCGGGCTTGAGAATTCGCGCATGCCGCGCTCCGAGATCGAAAGCCGCGTCAATCAGGCGGCGGCGATGCTGCAGATCACCGACTACCTGCATCGCCGGCCGAAACAGCTTTCCGGCGGACAGCGCCAGCGCGTCGCCATTGGCCGCGCCATCGTGCGTGACCCCAAGGCCTTCCTCTTCGATGAGCCTCTCTCCAATCTCGACGCCGAATTGCGCGTCGCCATGCGCAAAGAGCTGGCTGCCCTGCACGGCAAGCTCGGCGGCACGATGATCTACGTAACCCACGACCAGATCGAGGCGATGACGCTCGCCAACAAGATCGTCGTTCTCAATGCCGGCCGGGTTGAGCAGATCGGTGCGCCGCTCGATCTCTACAACAATCCGCAAAATACATTCGTTGCCGGCTTCATCGGGTCGCCGCGCATGAACCTTCTGGAAGCCGACATCGCGGAAGGCGAGGGTGGGCTAGCGCTTTCGGCGGGCGGCCAGCGGATCGCCATTCCCGCAATCGACGGGCTGAAGGCGGGCGACAAGGTGACCTTCGGCGCGCGGCCGGAACATATCGCCATCGTCGGCGAGGGAGAGGGGGATATCGAAGCGAAGGTCGACCTGACCGAGCAGCTGGGCGGCGAGACCTATGTCTACTGCACCGTTGGCGGCCTGCCGCAACTGACCGTGCATCAGGTTGGCCAGCTTCCGGTCCATAGCGGAGAAACCGTGCATCTGCGCTTCAATCGCGATGAGATGCATCTCTTTGATGCGTCCGGCAAGGTGATCGTCAACGGGTTCAAATCATGACTGAAGAAAAACTCGGTCTCGCCGTCATCGGTACCGGCATGGCGGCGACGCCGCATGCCCGCGCGCTTCGCGATCTCGCTGACAGGATCGATGTGCGCGGTGTCTATTCGCGCACGAAGGAAAAGCGCGAAGCATTTGCCGCCGAGTATGGTTTTCCCGCCGCCGGCAGCATCGATGCGCTTGCCGATAACCCGACCGTCGATGCTGTCCTCCTGATCACCCCTCCGAACCAGCGCATCGAGCTCGTTCGCCGTTTCGCCGAGGCCGGAAAGCACATCCTGATGGAAAAGCCGGTCGAACGGACGACCGGGGCAGCCGAGGAGATCGTACGAATTTGCGAGGCGAACGGCGTCCGCCTCGGCATTGTTTTGCAGCATCGCTATCGCGAGGCCTCGCAGAAACTGAAAAGTCTCATTGACGTCGGCGCGCTCGGCCCGATCGGCCTCGCGCGCGCTGACGTGCCCTGGTGGCGCGAGCAGTCCTACTACGACGAGCCGGGCCGAGGCACGTATGAGCGGGACGGCGGCGGCGTGCTGATCAGCCAGGCGATCCACACCCTCGACCTGATGCTGAGCCTGACCGGCCCGGTCTCCGAGGTCCAAGCGGTCGCGGCGACAACGCGATTCCACAAGATGGAATCGGAGGATTTCGTCGCCGGCGGCGTGCTTTTTGCTGCTGGCTTTCCGGGCGCCGTCGTGGCGACCACGGCCTCCTATCCGGGCGATGCGGAATCCATCACGCTCGGCTGCGAGAAGGCGAGCGTGCATCTGCAATCAGGCGTCCTGACCGTCAGTTGGCGCGATGGCCGAACCGAAACCTTCGGCGAGACGGGCGGCACTGGCGGTGGCGCGGACCCGATGGCCTTTCCGCATGGCTGGCACCGCGATCTGATCGCCGCATTCGCGGAGGCCGTGCGCGAGGAGCGTGAACCTGTGCCGTCCGGCCGGGATGCGCTCGACGTCCATCGGCTTATTGACGCTCTGATCGCCTCGTCGCGCGAACGCCGCGCCATCGAAATTTCGAACCCAACCTCCTGAGAGTGTCCAATGAGTGACCTGAAACTCGCCGTCATCGGCGTCGACCATCGCCATATCTACGGCCAGCTGGCCGGCATGCTCGAACTCGGCTGCACCTGCAAGGGCTGGTGGACCGAGGGCGATCCGCAGCCCGTCGAAGGCTTCCTGAAGCGCTTCCCCGACATCCCCCGCGTCGCCGATCGGCGCGAACTGCTGGACGATCCGGAAATCGATCTCGTCCTGATCGCCGATATCCCGGCGCGTCGCGCCGAGCGCGCTATCGAGGCGATGAAGGCCGGCAAGGATGTCATGACCGACAAGCCGGGCTGCACGACGCTCGAACAACTCGATGCGATCAAGGCGACGGTCGCTAAGACCGGTCGCATCTGGTCGATTGATTTTTCCGAACGCTTCGAGGTTCCAGCGGTCGGCAAGGCCGCGGAACTGGTTCGTGCCGGCGCGATCGGCAAGGTCGTTCAGACCGTCGGCCTCGGCCCGCACCGGCTCAATCGCCACACCCGCGAGGACTGGTTCTTCGAACAGGATCAGTATGGCGGTGTGCTCTGCGACATCGCTTCGCACCAGATCGACCAGTTCCTGTTCTTCACCGGCTCCGACGATGCGGAAATCGTTGCCGCCAGCGTTGGCAACTTCGCAAATCCCGCCGATCCGGGTCTTGAGGATTTCGGCGAGGTTCTGCTGCGGTCCGACAAGGGTCAGGGCTATATCCGTGTCGACTGGTACACGCCGGATGCGCTGCCCACCTGGGGCGACGGCCGCCTGACGATCCTCGGCACGGAAGGCACGATCGAACTACGCAAATATGTCGATATAGCCGGCCGGCCCGGAACCGACCATGTCTTCCTCGTCAATGGTGAGCGCTATGAGCATATCGACGGAGCGGCGACGCCGCTCAGTTATTTCCGCGATCTTGCCAACGACATCCGTGACCGGACCGAGACGGCGATGAGCCAGGCTCATTGCTTCAAGGTCATGGAACTGGCGCTGAAAGCCCAGGCACAGGCCGCAAAACTCGGTAATCTGAAGGGCGCGTGATGTTGAACGTCGCCATTCTCGGCGCCGGCATCGGCGCGCAGCATCTCGATGGCTATCTCGCACTGCCGAACCGCTATCGCGTAGCCGCGATCTGCGATCTTGATGCGGAAAAGGCAGGCGCGCTGGCCGCGAAAGCCCCCGATTGCGCGGCCGTCTCCGACGCGGACGCGGTGATCGCCGATCCCGGCATTGACATCATCGACATCTGCCTTCCGCCGCATCTTCACGGCCCAATCGCGATGAAGGCCTTTGCCGCCGGCAAGCATGTCATCTGTGAAAAGCCGATCGCCGGCAGCGTCGCCGAAGCTGACCGAATGTTGGAGGCCGCCAAAGCCTCGGATCGTCTGTTCGCGCCGATCTTCCAGTATCGTTACGGCCGTGGCCTCTACCAGCTCGCGGCTTTGCAGGAGAGGGGGCTCGCCGGTAAGCCGCTCGTCGCCACGTTGGAGACGCACTGGAACCGCACCGCTGACTATTACGCCGTGCCATGGCGCGGCAAATGGGCAAGCGAACGCGGCGGCGCGGTCCTAGGCCATGCCATCCATATCCACGATCTCGTCACCGCCTTTTTCGGCCCGGTCACCGAGGTCTCGGCAATCCTCGACACCCGCGTCAACCCGATCGAGACCGAGGATTGCGCCGCGATCGCGATGCGCACCATGTCGGGCGGGCTGGTGACGTCATCCATTTCGCTGGGCGGCGCGGGCGACTCCTCGCGTCTGCGCCTTGTCTTCGATGGGCTGACCGCGGAAAGCGGCCGCAACCCTTATGCGCCCGGTCAGGACAAATGGGTCTTTTCCGCCCGCAATTCCGCCGAACAGCCAAAAATCGACGCCGCGCTCGCCGAGATCGACACTGACATCGCCGACAGCCCGCAGGGCTATGTCGGCCAGTTCGCGGCAATCGCCGATCACCTCGAGGGCCGGCAGGCGGCGATCGTCACAGGGGAGGATGGCCTGCGCTCCATCGAGCTTGTCGCCGCCATCTATCAGGCCGCCCGCACCGGAGACCGCGTGAAGCTGCCGCTCGACCGCGGCCTGCCTGTCTGCGTTGACTGGGTGCCCGGAGACGTGACGGTCCCCTAACAGGGGGCACAATATCGCGCACGCTGTCACCGGAAAGAAAATGGCGGGGTCGAAAGGCCCCGCCATTTCACAAGATATCACCCCCTGTCAGGTCATCCGGATCAGATCGTCGCCTCGAACAGGGCGCGCACATTATCCGCGTCGAGCGTGACCGGGTTGCCGCCACAGGACGGGTCGTCCAGCGCCATCGGCACCAACTCGTCGAGCCGGGACGTGTTGACACCCATCTCGGACAGCTTCTTCGGAATGCCGAGCGAGTCATTCAGCGCAACAACGAAGGCGCGGAAACCGTCGAACCCGCCCTCGATCCCGAGATAGGCGGCGGCGCGCTCGATACGCTCCTCGATTTCCGGCCGGTTCATGTCGAGAACGGCGGCCATGACTACAGCATTGGTTGTGCCGTGATGGGTATTGTAGACCGCGCCGATCGGATGCGAGATCGCATGGATCGCACCGAGACCCTTCTGGAACGCCACCGCGCCCATGGAAGCCGCCGCCATCATCTGGCCGCGCGCCTCGATATCTGTGCCGTCCTTGTAGGCACGGGGCAGGTATTCCTTGACGAGGCGCAGGCCCTCCAACGCGATGCCCTGGCTCATCGGGTGGAAGAAGGGCGAGCAATAGGCCTCGAGGCAATGCGCGAAGGCGTCCATGCCGGTGCCGGCGGTGATCTTCGCCGGCATGCCGACGGTCAGTTCCGGATCCGCGATGACGACCGAGGGCAGGACCTTCGGATGGAAGATGATCTTCTTCACATGCGTCTCGGAATTGGTGATGACGCTGGCACGGCCGACTTCGGAGCCGGTCCCCGCCGTTGTGGGGACGGCTATGTTCGGCGCGATGCCGTCGGGATCGGCTCGCGTCCACCAGTCGCCGACATCCTCGAAATCCCAGATCGGCCGGGTCTGACCGCTCATGAAGGCGACCATCTTGCCGAGATCGAGGCCGGAGCCGCCGCCAAACGCGATGACACCGTCATGACCGCCCTCGCGGAACACTCTCAGCCCCGCTTCGAGGTTCTTTTCGGTCGGGTTCGGATCGACATCGGCGAAGATCGCAGAGCCGAGACCGGCATCCGCCATCAGTTTCAGTGTGCGCAGGGTGATGTCCATCGGGGCGAGGCCCCGGTCGGTGACCAGCAGGGGTTTCTTGATGCCCGCGGCTGCGCAGGCTTCGCCGATCTCGGCGATGCGGCCCGCGCCGAAACGGATGGCGGTGGGATAGGACCAGTTGGCTTTGAGGCTCATTTTGTTTTCCTGAGGTGATAGGATTTCGGCCGGGTCAGGTTGTGGAAGCCGATCACGGACAGCGCGCCGCCGCGCCCGGTTTCCTTGCAGCCCGTCCAGCAAAGCGACGGGTCGAGATAGTCGGCGCGGTTCATGAACACCGTCCCGGTCTCGATGCGCGCACCGATCCGCGCGGCGCGGTCCGGGTCGTTCGTCCACAACGAGGCGGTCAGGCCGTATTTGCAGTCGTTCATCAGCGCGATCGCTTCTTCGTCATCCTTGACCGGCATGATGCCGACGACCGGACCGAAGCTCTCCTCGCGCATGACCTCCATGTTGTGATTGACGTCGACGAGGATCTGCGGCGCGAGATAGGCGCCGCCGTCGTCAGCGGGGAACAGTGCTGGATCGACCAGCCCCTTCGCGCCTTTCGACAGCGCATCCTCGATCTGCGCGCGCACCGTCGCGGCGAAGCGGACATTGGCCATCGGCCCGATCGTCGTCTCCGCATCCAGCGGATTGCCGAGCTTGAGCTTCGACGCCCATTCAACGGCTTTTTCGACGAATGCGTCGTAAAGCGTTTCCGCGACATAGATGCGCTCGATGCCGCAGCAGCATTGGCCCGAATTGAACAGCGCCGCGTCCATCAGCGTATCGACGGCCCAGTCCAGATCGGCGTCGTCCATGACATAGCCCGGATCCTTGCCGCCGAGTTCCAGACCGAGCGGCGTAAACGTGCCCGCCGCCGCCTTTTCGATGGCGCGGCCGCCGCCGACCGACCCGGTGAAATTGATGAAGTCGAAGGCGCGCTCGGCGATCAGCGCCTCGCTGGTCGCGTGGTCGAGGAAGACATTCTGGAACAAGTCTTCCGGAATGCCCGCGTTTGTGAAGGCCCGTACCATCCGTTCACCCGCCAGCAGCGTCTGCGTCGCATGCTTGATGACCACGGCGTTGCCGGCGATCAGGGCGGGGGCGACCGTGTTGATGGCGGTCAGGTAAGGGTAGTTCCACGGCGCGATGACGAAGACCACGCCATGCGGTTCGCGCAGGATGCGGCGCTCGAAAGCGTCGCTGTCCTCGGTGACGATCGGGGCAAGCGCGCTTTCCGCGATCCCGGCCATGTAGCCGGCGCGTTCCTTCACGCCGCCGAACTCGCCGCCATACCGCACCGGCCGGCCCATCATATGCGCCAGTTCGGTGACCACCTCATCGCCCATCGCGCCGAGCGCTTCCACGCCCGCCTCGACCGCAGCGACGCGGTCCGCAAGCGGCTTGGCCGCCCCTTTCTTCTGTGCCGTGCGGGCGCGCGAAAGGCCGGCGCGAACCTCATCGAGGCCCATGACCGGGCGTTCGGCGAAAACCCCGCCATCGATCGGCGAGATGCATTTCAGTACAGTCATGATGTCATGCCCTTTCAAAGCCGCGGGCGATTTCCCAGTCGGTCACGACGCGGTCAAACTCTTCCTGCTCCCATTCGGCAGCTCTTGTGTAGTGGTCCACCACATCATCGCCCATCGCCTCGCGCAGAAACGCGGAGTTGCGCAGGGTCTCTGTGGCGGCGCGCAGCGTGGAGGGGATTTCACCCGCCTTCTTGTCTTCATAGACATCGCCCCTGGTGGGCGGCGCGAGTTCCATCTTTTCCTCGATTCCCTTGATGCCGGCGGCCAGCATCGCGGCCAGCGCCAGATAGGGATTGATGTCGGAACCGCCGATCCTGCATTCGACGCGAATGCCTTTCGTGCCGTCACCGCAGAGCCGGAACCCGGCGGTGCGGTTGTCTACCGACCAGACCGTCTTCGTCGGCGCGAACGTGCCCTTCATGAAACGCTTGTAGCTGTTGACATAGGGCGCCAGAAAAAAGGTGTAATCCGGCGCATAGGCGATCAATCCCGCCATGTAATGGCGCATGAGTTCGGACATGCCGAGCTCGGAATCCTTCTCGTAAAAGGCTGGCTTTCCGTCCTTCCACAGAGACTGATGAACATGGGAGGACGAGCCGACGCGGTCATGGTGCCATTTCGGGAGAAATGTCGCCGCGTGGCCCTGCTGCCAGGCGATTTCTTTCACCGCATGTTTCGCGATCGTGTGGTGATCGGCGCAATCGAGCGCCGCGACGTAGCGAATATTCAGCTCTTCCTGCCCGGATTCCGCTTCGCCCTTGGAATTCTCGACGGGAATGCCCGCTGCATAGAGATGATTGCGGATCGGCCGCATGATCGCCTCTTCCTTGGTGGTCTGGAGGATATGGTAATCCTCGTTGTAGCCACTGATTGGATCGAGCTCCCGGAAACCGCCCTTGCGGATCTCGTCGAAGCTTTTCTCGAACAGGAAGAACTCGAGTTCGGTCGCCATCATGGCATCGAAGCCCATGGCCCCTAGCCGGGCGAGTTGCCGCTTCAGCACGGCCCGCGGGGAATGCGGAACCGGTCCATGCGTGTGATGGTCGAGCAGGTCGCACAGCACCATGGCCGTGCCGGGCAGCCACGGCACCGGACGCAGCGTGTCCAGATCCGGCTTCATGACATAATCGCCATAGCCGGCACGCCAGCTCGTCGAGGCGTATCCGTCCGGCGTCGCCATTTCGAGGTCCGTCGCCAGCAGGTAGTTGCAGCAATGGGTTTCCTCATAGGAGGTCTCAACGAAATTCCGCGCGTGAAAACGCTTGCCCATGAGCCGGCCTTGCATGTCGACGATGCAGACGAGTACCGTGTCGATGCTGCCGTCGGCGACAAGTTTTTTCAGCGTGTCGAAAGTCAGATTTCCGGGCATGTCGAGGAACCTCTTCAATTAAGGACGGGGCGCCGAAACGCCCCGCCTCTTGGTTATGTTACGTCAATCAGGTGTAGCGATAGGGCCGCCCGGCCTTCGCCATATCCGAATTGTATTTGCGGAAGATCTCGACGACCTTGGCCTTGGTTTCAGACTCGGCGGCGATCTCGTCCCAGAACTTCACCGCGGCGTCTTCCACCGTCTGCCACTCCGCATCCGGGATGGTGGTCAGCTGCATCTTCGTGCCGTTGACGCGAAGGTTCGCCTCGCCACCCCAGTACCAGTGCTGGCGGTAGTAATGCGAGCTCTCGAATACCACCGAAAGCAGTTCCTTCAGATGGTCCGGAACCTCGTTCCACCGGTCCATATTGGCGAAGAAATGGCCGATCCAGGCGCCGGAGATGTTGTTGGTGAGGAAGTAGTTGGTCACGTCGGCCCAGCCGACCGTGTAGTCCTCGGTGATGCCCGACCAGGCGATGCCGTCGAGTTCGCCGGTCTGCACGGCGACTTCGATGTCTTCCCATGGCAGCGTAACCGGCACGACGCCGAACTGCGCAAGGAAGCGGCCGGCGGTCGGGAAGGTGAAGACGCGCTTGCCTTTCAGGTCTTCCAGGCTGTTGATCGGATCCTTGGTGGCGAAATGGCACGGGTCCCAGGAGCCTGCCGAGATGTGCTTGACGCCCACCTTTTCGTATTCGGCGTCCCAGATCTCCTTCAGGCCGTACTGGTTGAAAAGCACGGGCACGTCGAGCGAATAACGGCAGCCGAACGGGAAGTAGCCGCCGAACACGGTCACTTCGGTCGGCGAGGCCATGGAGTCGTCATCCGACTGAACGGCGTCGATCGTGCCGTTCTGCATGGCGCGGAACAGTTCTCCGGTCGGGACAAGCTGGTCGGATGTGAAGAGCTGGATCTCCATCTCGTCGCCGGCGATCTTGTTGAAGCTGTCGACTGCCGGCTTGATGACGTGCTCGGCGAGTGCCGGGCCCGCATAGGTCTGCAGCCGCCACGTGATTTTCGTCTGCGCGATGGCTGGCGCGGCGAGGGTGGTGCCGGCGGCTGCGCCGACAGCGCCGATACCGGCATTCTTGATGAAACTGCGTCTCGTGGTCATGGTCACCTCCTGGTGGTTGCTAATTGCATTGCCTTCGCTCCGTTTGCCGGAGTCTCGTTATCTCCCGTAGACCTGCTCAGGCAGCCAGAGCGCGATCTCAGGGAAAGCCATTACGATTGCGAGCGCCACGACCATGACCGCCACGAAGGGTACGATCGAGCGATAGATGTCGCGCAGACCGATTTCGGGCGGGGCCATGGCGCGCATGAGAAACAGATTGTAGCCGAAGGGCGGCGTCATATAGGCGATCTGCGTGGTGATCGTGTAGAGCACGCCGTACCAGATCAGGTCGAAGCCGAGCGCCCGTACCAGCGGGATGTAGAGCGGCGCGACGATGACCAGCATGGCCGTGTCGTCGAGAAACGTTCCCATCAGAAGGAAACTGAGCTGCATCAGGATCAGGATCGCCCAGGGAGAGAGGCCGAGCTGTTCCGTGAAGAAGCTCTCGATCGCTCTCACCGCGCCGAGCCCGTCGAACACGGCGCCGAAGCCAAGCGCCGCGAGGATGATCCACATGAACATGCAGGATATCGCCAGCGTCTGGCGCACGGAGGTTTCGAACACCTCCTTTGTCATCCGGCCTTTCACCACGGCGGCGAGGAACGCCGTCACCGCGCCGATGGCGGAACTTTCCACCAGCGAGGTCCAGCCATTGACGAACGGCACCATCATCGTCGCGAAGATGACCAGCGGAAGGACGCCGGCGCGCAGAAGCCGCATTTTTTCCGCCATCGGCACTTTGCGCTCTTCCTTCGGCAAGGCCGGACCGAGCTCCGGATTGATACGGCAGCGGATCGCGATATAGATCACGAACAGCCCGGCCATCATCAGGCCGGGGAGAATGCCGGCAAGCCATAGCTGGCCGACCGGCTGCCGCGCGATCATCGCATAAAGCACCAGCACAACGGATGGCGGCACCAGGATTCCGAGCGATGAACCCGCCTGGATCACCCCGGTGACCATGATCTTGTCGTAGCCCCGTTTCAGCAGTTCGGGCAGGGCGATGGTCGCGCCGATCGCCATGCCGGCAACCGACAGGCCGTTCATCGCCGAGATCAGCACCATCAGCAGGATCGTGCCGATGGCGAGCCCGCCATTCACCGGCCCCATCCAGACATGGAACATCTTGTAGAGATCGTCGGCGATCTTCGATTCCGACAGGACGTAGCCCATGAAAATAAACATTGGCAGCGTCAGCAGCGGATACCACTTCATCAGCTTCATCGCGGCCGAGAAGGGAATGTTGAAACCGCCGGTTCCCCAGAGGAAAATCGCCGCCGCCGCGGCGACGAATCCGATGGCGCCGAAGACGCGCTGCCCGGTCAGCAGCATCAGCATCATCGACGAGAACATCGTGATCGCGATCATTTCGTAGGACATCAGATTTCCTCTCCGCGGATGCGAAAGATGTCCTTGATGAGTTCGGAGACGCTTTGCAGGATCATCAGCAGGAAGCCGACGCACATCGCGATCTTGATCGGCCACAGATAGGGCCGCCATGCGGTCGGGCTGCGCTCCCCGTATTGCAGCGAATATTTGGTGCTCTCGATGCCGCCGAGCAGCAGCACCACGAGGAAGAAGATCAGGAACAGCACGGTGAAGCAGTCGAACCAGGCTTTGGTCTTCGGCGACCAGTCGCCATAGAAAAGGTCCATGCGCACATTGGATCCCAGCTGGATCGAGTACGGCCCGCCGAGTATGTAGTAGGCGACCATCGCGAATTGCGCGGTTTCCAGCGTCCACAGCGACGGCAGGAAGAAGGTCTTCGAGATCGAGGACCACAACAGGATCCCGATCATCACGAAGATGCCGTACATCATGATCCGGCCGAGCCGGTAATTGATCGCGTCGACGATCAGAACATAGTTACGGGCAAGCGAACTCATCCGGAATGCCTCTTTTCGAATGCGGGGCTGGCCGAATGCTCACATGCTTCCAGACCGCTTTCAATCATCCGCCGCAGTACTTCGGCGATCCGGTTCGCACCGGCCGCGTCGGCGACGAAATCGTTTCGCACCTCGATCATGACGTTCGGCAGGCCCGCCGGCAGCGCATGTTCTTTCAGCGTATGCGTTACGCCGTCCGCCGGGCCATAGGGCTCATTCAGCTCCGTTTTCAGCGTCGTGAAGGATGGCGCAGCGGCGTGAATTGCACGCGCCAGCCGGTCGTCCGTGTCGCACAGGATGCCGAGTTCGACCTCCCGGAAAGCGCCGTAATAGACCGGCGTAAAACTGTGGATCGTGATGAGGACCGGCTCCGTCGATCGCCGCGCCGCGATCGTCTCGGCTAGCAGCGCGCGGAACGGCTCGTAGACGTCCCTGATACGCGCTCGCCGGTCGCCTTCCGTAAGGTTCGAATTGGCTGGCGCCTCGATCAGTTCGCTCTTCGCCGGGATCGCATCTTTTGCTTCGGGAGGCCGGTTGCAGTCATAGACGAGGCGCGAGACCCGCGAGGCGACCAGTGGCGCGTCGAGCAGTTCCGACAATCGCATCGCGATGGCGCGCGCGCCTATATCCCAGGCCGCATGCGATAGTCTGTCTTCGGCGCGCAGTCCAAGCCCGTGCAGGCTTTCGGGAATGGCAGCACTGGCATGTTCGCACACGAGGATGACACGTGACCGCCCGTCCGGGTTGATCACCTCGGCGGCGGGCAGCTCGGATGGAGCCAGAATTGGTGCGGCATGCGTGGATAATCCCATGGTACAAATCATTACGGTTAATTCTTATCTGTCAACATCGTTTCAGTAGACATCGCTACATTTTCGGGTGTACCCCGAAAGGGAAGGAGGACCGCCTTGGCCGAGACATTGCCTTCGGTGAAGATGCGCATTCAGGAGCGCATGGAGACGCTGACGCCGTCCGAACGCCAGCTGGTCGGCGCCTTGCTGCAGGATTATCCCGTCTCCGGCCTCGGTTCGATCACCGAGGTGGCCCGTCTCGCGAACGTCTCCACACCGACCGTCATCCGCACCGCGCGCAAGCTCGGCTTCGAGGGCTTTCCGGACATGCAGGGCGCGATCCGCGACGAGATCGCTGCGCAGATCCGCGAGCCGATCTCACGCCGCGACGCCGGCCGCGCCAACACGTCCGACGAGCACACGCTCAACCAGTTTGCCGACGCCGTCTCATCCAATATTCACAATACGCTGCAACGGCTTAACCCGGATGTCTTCGACGCCGTGGTGAAGATCCTCGCCGATCCGAAACGTCATATCTATCTCGCCGGTGGCCGCATCACCCGCTCCAATGCGGACTACTTCTTCAACCACCTGCAGATCATTCGTCCGAACGTGACACTGCTGTCGCAGACCCCCAATGTCTGGCCGCAATATCTGCTCGACATGGGCAGGAAATCAGTCCTGATCCTGTTCGACATCCGGCGTTACGAGACCGACATGGCCCGGCTCGCCCGACTGGCGCGCGACCGCGACTGCACCATCGTCCTGTTCACCGACCAGTGGGGCTCACCGATCAGCCGGCTTGCCGATCACTGCTTCCACGCGCTGGTCGAAGCGCCGTCGAGCTGGGATTCCACTGTCGCGATCATGTTGATCGTCGAGGCCCTGATCGCGGATATCCAGGCGGCGCGCTGGGAAGACTCCAAGGGCCGCATCGAGGAACTGGAATCGATGTTCGGCAAGACCAAGCTGTTCCGCAACCAGGGATGAGCGCTAGGCCGCTCGCACCGATCCGCGATTGAGGAGCCAGACCGCGACGCCTCCGGTGATATAAGCAATGACGCCATAGAGCGCCGGCGGGATCGCCATTTCGGCATTGTTCAGCATGTATTCGCTCAGAGCGAGCGCAATGACCAGCGCCGCGTTGTGGATACTGACCGACATGGCGATCGCGACGGTCTGGCTTCGGTCCACGCCCATCAGCCGCGGCGCGTAATATCCGACGACCAGGCTCGCCACATTGAAGGTCAGAACAGTCGCGCCGATCGCCGGGGCCCATTGCACCGCCACTTTCCACTGGCTCACGAGAGCGAATATGACGACCAGCGCCAGGAAGGCGGTCGCCAATGTTTTGACTGGGCGATCCAGGCGCGCCGCAACGGCCGGATAGAGGCTGCGGATATAGACGCCGACAAGCGCCGGTACGATAGCGACGGCAAATATCTGGAGAACTTGCGAGATTTGCAGATAGACCGTGTTCGCCTCGCCAAAGAACAGCATGAGCGATCCGTTGGCGATGATCGGTATCGTCACAAGCGCCAAAAGCGAAGTAACGGCCGCCAGCATCAGGCTCAGCGCGACATCGCCGCGCGCGAGATGGGTGAAGATCGTCGCCGATGTTCCGCCGGGGCTCGCCGCGAGAAGCATCATTCCGACCGCGATGCTTGCCGGCAGGTCTGAAAAATAGACCAGCCCGAGACAAAACAGCGGCAGGAGCAGAACCTGGCAGAGTATGCCGACAAGAATAGGCTTCGGCTTCGTGAAGACGCGCGTGAAATCGTCGAACTTCAGGGAAAGCCCGAGACCCAGCATGATAATGACGAGCGCGACGGGAAGCCCGATGCTGATCGCGATACTTGTCTGCATGGCGGTTTCTCCGGCCCCGGCACGGTATTCGCCCGGGCGAATTTTGTGCGACGCCGGTTACTATCCGGTGAAGCTTCCACTGCCTCACCGGATAAGAGGATTATTCCGCGGCCGCGTAGCTTTCCAGCGGCGGGCAGGGGCAGACGAGATGCCGGTCGCCATGCACATTGTCGACGCGCGAAACGGGCGGCCAGTATTTCGAGGCCGCGGTCTCGCCTCCCGGCATGGCCGCGAGGCTGCGCGGATAGGGATGCTCCCAGTCGTCCGCCAGCACATCGTCGGCCGTATGCGGCGCATTGACCAGCGGATTGTCTTCCGCCGGCCAGTCGCCGGCCTCGACCTTACCTGCTTCGTCGGCGATGGCGATCATCGCGTCGCAAAACCGGTCAAGTTCGGCCTTTGGCTCCGATTCCGTCGGTTCGACCATCAGCGTACCCGCCACCGGCCACGACATGGTCGGCGCGTGAAAGCCGTAATCGACCAGCCGCTTGGCGATGTCGTCCACGGTAATCCCGGCGCTCGCCTTCAAGACCCGCGTGTCGACGATGCATTCATGCGCGACGCGGTTCTTGCGGCCCTTGTAGAGCACCGGGTAATGCGCCTCGAGCCGTTTCGCGATGTAATTCGCCGACAGGATTGCCGATTCCGACGCCCGCTTCAGACCGTCCGCGCCCATCATCCTGATATACATCCAGGTGATCGGCAGGATCGACGCGCTGCCATAGGCCGCGGCCGCGACGGCATTGTCCGATCCTTCCGAGACATGGCCCGGCAGGAAGGGCGCGAGATGCGCCTTGACGCCGATCGGCCCGACGCCCGGGCCGCCGCCGCCATGCGGGATACAGAAGGTCTTGTGCAGGTTCATGTGGCAGACGTCGGCGCCGAAATCGCCGAATCGCGCAAGACCGACCAACGCATTGAGATTGGCCCCGTCCAGATAGACTTGCCCGCCATGGGCATGAACGATCTCGCAGATGTCGCGGATCCCTTCCTCGAACACGCCATGCGTCGAGGGATAGGTGATCATCAGGCCCGCCAGCCGGTCGGCATTCGCCTCCGCTTTCTCCTTGAGGTCGTCGATATCCACATCGCCGATTTCCGTGCATTTCACCACGACGACGTCGAGCCCGGCGACATGCGCCGAAGCCGGATTGGTGCCATGCGCGGAGGAGGGGATCAGGCAGATCGAGCGCTGATCGTCGCCGCGCGATTCGTGATACCTCCGGATCGCAAGCAACCCCGCATATTCGCCCTGGCTGCCGGCATTCGGCTGCAGCGAGACCGCGTCCAGCCCGGTAATCTCGGCGAGCCATCCCTCCAGATCCTCGAACAACGCCCTATAGCCTTCGGCGTGCTCCTTCGGTGCGAAGGGGTGAAGATTGGCGACCGCGTCCCAACTGACCGGCATCATCTCCGCGGCGGCATTCAGCTTCATCGTGCACGACCCGAGCGGGATCATCGCGCGGTCCAGTGCCAGATCCTTGTCGGCAAGCTTGCGCAGGAAGCGCATCATCTCGGTTTCCGACCGGTTCTCGTGAAAGACCGGCTGGGTCAGGAACGATTCGCTGTCGCGGCGGACGGGCAGGGCGGGGTCCGCGGAAACGGGGATCTTCGCACCGAACAGCCCGGCCAGCGCCTCGAGGTCGGCTTCGGTTGAGGTTTCGTCGAGGGCGACGGACACCGTGTCCTGATCGATGACACGGATCAGCCGCCCGCCTTTCTCGGCGTTCGTTGCGATATCCCGCGCCTTGCCGGGAACGGAAACCGTCACCGTATCGAAGAAACGCGCATCGTTCACGCCGACGGCTTCCGCGAAGCGCGCCGCGAGCCCGTGCACCTGCTCCGCGATGGCGCGAAGCCCGGCCGGTCCGTGCCAGATCGCGTAGGCGGCGGCCATGTTGGCAAGAAGCGCCTGCGCCGTGCAGATATTCGAGGTCGCCTTGTCGCGACGGATATGCTGCTCACGCGTCTGCAAGGCGAGCCGGTAGGCCGGGCGGCCTTTGGCATCGATGGATTCGCCGACGAGACGCCCGGGCAACATGCGGGTCAGCGCCTCGGATACCGCCATATAGCCGGCATGCGGCCCGCCATAACCGAGCGGAACACCAAAGCGCTGCATCGACCCGACCGCGATATCCGCGCCCCACTTCGCCGGCGCATCGAGCAATGTCAGGGCCAGCGGATCGGCAACCGCGACCACCAGTGCGCCGGTCTCTTTCGCTTTGGCGATCGTATCGGCATGGTCGCCGTAGACGCCCTTCGTATCTGGCCAGGACACGATGACGGCGGCGGTTGAATCGCCGATTTTATCCGCGATGGTGAGACCGAGCGCATGGCCGCGCGTCTTGACGACGTCGAGCGTTTGCGGGTGCGGATCGCCGGCAAAGACGATCTCGCTTCGCTTGTGGCGATGGTGTCGCACCGCGACGCCAACCGCTTCAGCGACGGCCGTCGCCTCATCCAGCAGTGACGCGGACGCAACTGGCAATCCCGTCAACTCCGCGACAAGTGTCTGAAAATGGAAGAGAAGTTCCAGTCGCCCTTGGCTGATCTCCGGCTGGTAGGGCGTATAGGCCGTGTACCAGGCCGGGTTCTCGAACAGGTTGCGCTGGATCACCGGCGGCACGTGGCAGCCGTGATAGCCCTGTCCGATGAAGCTTTTCATCACCGAGTTGCGGGCCATCATGTCGCGCAACTCGGCAAGCGCGTCCGCCTCGCTCGCCGCGGCTGGCAGGTCCAGCGCGCGGTCGAGCCGGATCGGCACGGGCACGGTCTCGCTGATCAGCGTTTCCACAGAGGGAACGCCGATTGTCGTCAGCATGGCGCGGATGTCGGCTTGCGAAAGGCCGATATGGCGGCGGTCGAAGGAGGCGGGAGCGGCAGTCATCGGCGAACCTCAGGCAATCGACTTCTGATAGGCGTCGGCGTCCATCAGTCCGTCGAGTTGGCCCTCGTCGGCGATGCTCATCGTCCACAGCCAGCCATCGCCCTCGGCCGACGAATTGACCAGTCCCGGTTCCGACGAAAGGGCATCGTTGACCGATTTTACCTCGCCATCGACCGGCGCGTAGACGTCGGACGCCGCCTTGACGGATTCGACGACAACCAGCGCGTCGCCCTTCGCCACATTCGCACCGGGCGAGGGCAGGTCGACGAAGACGAGGTCGCCGAGCTGTTCCTGCGCGTGCTCGGTAATGCCGACCGTCGCGATGCCGTTCTCGACGCGAATCCACTCATGGTCTTCGGTATAATAAGTCGTGCTCAAGGCGCTCATCCTTTTTGGCTGCGTTTGACGATGAAGGGAAGTTTGACGACGCGCATGCCGACGGGCTTGCCGCGCACATCGGCAAAGAGTTGCGTATCCGGTTTCGCGAGAGCGGCCGGCACATAGCCCATCGCCACCGGATGCTCGACCGAGGGGCCGAAGCCGCCCGACGTGACCCGGCCGGTCGGATTTCCGTCAGAATCGGTCAGCTCGGCGCCGGCGCGCACCGGCTGGCGGCCTTCCGGCCTTAGCCCGACACGCTTCTGCGCCGGGCCGTTGTCGATGATCTCGGCAATGCGCTGCGCTCCGATGAACGGTCCGCCGTTGCGCAGGCTCTTGGGGATCGCCCAGATCAGCCCGGCGCTGATCGGATCGGTCTCCTCGTCGAGATCGTTGCCGTAGAGGCAAAGCCCGGCCTCCAGCCGCAGGCTGTCGCGGGCCGCAAGGCCGATCCACTCGACACGCTCATCCCGGGCAAGGCTTTCCGCGAACGCACTGGCGCGGTCGATTGGAAGCGCGATCTCGAAACCGTCTTCGCCCGTATAGCCCGAGCGGGTGACGAACCAGCCCGGTCGCGGCTCGAAACCCGACATGAAGGAAAGACCGGAGACATCGATGGCGGCGTCTTCGATGATCGCGGCCGCATCCGGGCCTTGCAGCGCGAGGAAGACCCGATCCGGCGCCTCTATGAAGATATCGAGCCCGGTGGCGTGGTCGCGAATCCATCTCTCGTCGATCACGGCGCGCGCGGCATTGGCGACGATGACGAATCGGTCCGCCGCGAGCCGTGTGACGATCAGATCGTCGATAACGCCTGCCTGCTCATTCAATAGAAATGTATATTTGGACGCCCCGAGCGCCTGCTCCGCGGCCTCAAGCGGGCACAGCGTGGCGATCAGTTTCGCCGCATCTGCTCCGGAGACCTCGAACAACCGCATATGGGAAATGTCGAAGAGACCGGCATGCGCGCGGCAATGCAGGTGTTCCTTCAGCACCCCGGGCGGATAGGAGACCGGCATGTCCCAGCCGGCGAAAGGCGCGAATTTCGCGCCGGCGCGCGCGTGAAGATCCTTCAGCGGCAATTGGTTGAGGGACGTATTCTCGGTCATCGGCACCCTTTCCGTCAGTCAGCACGAACCGGCCATCGGCGATGGCTGGTCGCGCCCCTCTGTCGGAAGCCTGAGAGACTCGCATTCCCGGAACCCTGTCGGGAATACTTACACCTTCGGCGCGGGGAAAACCCCCGACTTTCCAGAGTGCCTTGACCTGTCAGCGGTTCCTTTTGCCTGAGAGATTTCGGGCGATTTCCCCTTCGGCGGCCTTTCGGCTCTCTCCCGCTGACAGACCGGGTCGAAACCCGTGAGCTGGGGCAACGGTAGCGCAGCTCTCGGTGGATGTCATCACGATAGTTGTGGACGGTGTCGGCCGCGTTCGAAACGTGTCGGCTTTATTCGGCGGCCAGAAGCAGCGCCTCGATCGATTTTTCCTGCTCGGATTTTTCCTTTCGGAAGGTTTCGAGCGCGGCGACGCATTGATCGAGATCGTTCGTCGCGAGATGGGCGTAGCGCAATGTCATCTGGATGGTCTGGTGGCCGAGAAAGGCTTGGACGCGGCGAAGGTCTATGCCGGCCTGGACGAGCCGCGATGCGCAGGTATTCCGGAGAATATGCGGGACGATCTGCTTGTCGTTGCCAAGCCCGACCTCCTTCTTCACGGCGTTCCAGTCAGATACGAAAAACCGCCCCGTTCTGGCCCGTACGAAGGAATAATGTCCTCTGGGGCGCACCCGGCTCCGTTCGGCGCGCGGCGCGCCTTTCCGCCTTCCCGTAGCGAATCGAGATTGCACAAAGGCCGGAAATTGGCCGGTGCGATTCGCATGGCGACGCCAAAACGTGCCGGTCCAGCCGCCAGACCGGTCCCGTCGGATCGGCGAAAGATGACGATTCGCCTGAAATCGCCGCCTCGAAAAGCTCAATTTTAACCGGCAGGTAAGGAGTATGGCGGGGCCAGGCGCGAAATCGTGTCTTTTGTGCAACAGGCCCGCCGGAACGATGTGCAGGAGGGCATTGCGGGGCCAGTTGTCTGTTGCGCGGGATTTTCCGTTCGGTATTTATCGTTGCGAGAGATGGGCGCTCAAGTGTGCATCTTTCTGTTGGGGATGGGACAGCTCGCTGTCCTTCAGCACAAAGCCCAGACCCGTTTTTAACTTTTGACTGGAGGTCAGATCATGAAAACCAAGAGCCTTCTTCTCGGCTCCGCAGCGGCCCTGTTCGCTGTCACCGGCGCTCGCGCCGCCGACGCTGTCATCATTCCGGAACCGGAAATGGTCGAATACGTTCGCGTCTGCGACGCGGCCGGCACCGGCTACTTCTACATCCCCGGCACCGAAACCTGCCTGAAGATCGGCGGCTATGTCCGTTTCCAGATCAATGCCGGCAACTACGACGATGAGTACACCGACTCGGAAGGCTACGTCGATTTCGACACCAAGGCTTCGCTGCAGGTTTCGTCCTGGACGGACAGCGAAATCGGCCCGATCGCGACCTTCTACGAAATGGTAGCCACGGCCAACGGTCCGTATGACGATGATTTCGACATGGATTCGGCTTGGTTGTCCGTTGCCGGTCTCAAGATGGGTTACTTCGGTGGCTTCCTCGACAACGGCATTAATGGCGAAACCGACTCGAACGGCTTGGAAGACAAGTTCACGTCGATCCAGTACACAGGCACTGCCGGCGGCCTGAGCTTCGGCGCGTCGATCGACCAGATCTATGATGACGGCGTCTGGACCCACTACGATGGCATCGGCTTTGGCGTGACCGGCATGGTTGGCTTCACCGTTGGTGGCGTCGGCGCGACATTGGTCGGCTTCTACGACACGTTTGAGGATGAAGGCGGCTTCGTCGCTCGCGCTTCTGCCGAACTCGGCATGGGCACCCTGCAGGGCCGTTTCACCTGGGCAACCGGAATGAGTGGCTACAACATGTGGGAAATGGACTCTTGGGGTCCTGTGACCGACTACATGGAGTGGGTTGCCGAGGTTTCCTACGCTGCGAAGATCAACGACAAGCTGACCCTGACCCCGGGCTTCTCCTACGCGCATAGCGATGGCGACGACAACCTGTGGCGTGCAGGCGTGACCGCCGATTACACGATCGCGGCCAACCTCGCTGCGAAGCTCTCCGTCCAGTACGAAGACTTCGACGACGACTACGTTACCGGCGACTACAACGGCTTCAGCGGCTTCCTCCGCTTCCAGGCTTCGTTCTAATCTCCTGACATTCGTCAGTTGATGAAAACCCGGCGGGCAACCGCCGGGTTTTTTCTTGTCTTGCCGGAGAAGCGTCGGCGGATCGCCCGCGGTGAAAACCATTGAGATTGCGCGGTTTCAAATGGTGGCGCCGGATCGGTATCGCGCTTTTCGTCGAATGCATTTATATCATCCGGGCGCGCGGGAAGCCGAGACCGCGGATCGAAAACAGAGACTGAAGAGCGACAATGCCCCGACTTCCCATGACTGTTCCTGCCGGTTTGGCGGGCAAACGAAACATGATGGACGCGTCCGGGCAGAAAGAAGTGTTTCGGCGGGGTGTCGAACTGCTTGCGCGCGACAAGCTCTCGGAAGCCTATGGCTGTTTCGAAGCCATATTGCGCGTTAATCCCAACAATATTGCGACTCTGAACAATATCGGCAATGCCTCGATCCGCATGGGGAACCACGCGCAGGCTGTACGGTTTCTCGAAAATGCCCTGTCATTGAGTGCAAACAACGCCGAAACGATGGTGCTTCTTGGAAGCGCCTACAGGGAAAACGGAAGCCCCGACAAGGCGATAGAGGTAATCCGGAAGGCAATTCGTCTCCGGCCGGGAAATGCCGCCGCGCATATGAATCTGGCTCTCGCATATCGCGACCAGGGAAATGGGGCGCAAGCGGTTGATGAGCTTGAGAAAGCGCTGCAGCTGGATCCCGAAAGCCCGGTCATTCTGTGCGACCTGGGCCAGATTCATGTCGAACTCGGCCAAATGGATGAAGCGGTCCGTTGCTTCAACGAGGCGTTGCGGATCGATCCGGGCAACGTGACTGCCCTTTATGGTCTGTCGCTTGCGCAGAAATCGAGCCCGCAACCGGGGCTTCTCGATCTCGTCCGCCAGCGGCGGACACGAGACGACACGGCTGACAAGGACCGCGCCGTTCTGCTTCATGCGGAAGGCAGGATTCTCGATGTCCAGGGCGACCACGGCGAAGCCATGGACAGCTATGTGGAGGCAAAGCGCGCGGCTGGTGGAAACTTCAACATCAACCGGACAGTTGCCTACTACGATGCCCTGATCAAGACATTTACCCCCGGCTTCTTCGAGGAGCAGGGGAAGATCGGTTTCGACACGAAACGTCCCGTTTTCATAGTCGGCATGCCGAGATCGGGAACCACGCTGGTCGAGCAGATCTGTGCAAGCCACCCCGATGTCTTTGGCGCCGGCGAACTCGTCCATGTGTCGGCAATTGCAAACAAGCTCGGCCTGAAACCCAGCACCTATACCCAATTCCTGCACAACGTGACGACGATGAAGTCGAAAACGGCAAAGGAGCTTGGAAAGGAATATCTTGGTCTCGCGGCCTCGAACGCCGCGCAGGAGACGAGGATTCTCGACAAGATGCCGCATAATTTCGAGAAACTCGGTCTGATCGCGACCTTGTTGCCCGAAGCGAGAATAATCCATTGCGAACGCGGCGCTCTGGACACCTGCGTTTCCATCTTCATGAACGCGCTTCACGAAAAGCACGGATACAGTAGCGATCTCGAGACACTGGGACTGTATTACCGGCAATATCACCGCCTTATGGAACACTGGAAATCGGCTCTGCCGCTGCGGATGCTCTCGGTGCGATACGAAGACCTCATCGGAGATCTTGAGGCCGGTTCAAGGAAAATGATCGATTTCCTTGGCCTTGAATGGGACGACGCTTGCCTCAATTTTCACGAGACCGAGCGGACAGTGAGAACGCTCAGTCGCTGGCAGGTCCGCCAACCGGTCTACACATCGTCGGTCGGCCGCTGGAAACGCTATGAGTCCCGCCTGGGTCCGCTTGTTGCGGCGCTTGGCGATCTTGCCGAGGGCGACTAGCCTCTCTTGAGAATTCGATGCGGTTCTGCCGGATGGCCAATTCTCATAAGCGGGTCCATTTGAAGGCGCTGCAATGCGATAGCGGGATTGATGGACCGCGCGCTACGGATTTCGCGGTGGAGGGGCCTCCCACTGATCGTTGCTATTATCTGACTCGGCCCCAGGGAGCACGGACTGGATCATGAATTACCGCTACGCAGTTACCGTACCCTATATGCCAAAGTGCATAACGGCATTGGATATGAAAGAGATCGGCAAGCTCATAGAGGAACGCGAACCGTCGCTTTATTGGCAGCCGCTTGAACTAAAGCCATCCGAGGGTCGATTTCGACTGGGCCAATACCGGTTGCCGAAAGTCCCGTCGATGATGCTTCAATTCCACATGTTCCCCGCGCAAAACGAGATCATCCCGGAGTTCAGCGGCCCGCGGCTGGAAGCTAATCCAATCCACAAGGCCATCCAGTTGAGAATGCTGGAGAAGGCCGGGATTGAGGTTCCGCCCTGGACGCGCCTTGAACGCAAAACGGAGCTGGATCCTGATATTTTCGGAGACTACGTCCTGGTGAAGCCGACCGAGCATGGCGCAAGCTTCGGTCGCGGTATCGTTCTGCTTCGCACATCGGAATTCCCGGCCTATCGCGACGAACATGCGCGTGCCTATGAACAACCGGGCCGTTCGTCTCCCATTGTACAGAAATTCGTCTATACCGGCGAAAAGCCGGCCAGCTGGCGTGTCGTTACTTTCCTGGGAAAGGTCGTTCACTCGAGGTATCAGGAGATTGAGGACAAGACCCCCTTCAATGCTCCGACGACACGTCTTTTGCTTCAGGACAAGATTGCCACCAACACGGAGGGCGTTGTGCGGGACGGCTGGTTGAAGAAAGACGAAATCGTCAACGACATCGCGAGGAAGGTCTCGTCCCTGTTTCCGACACCGGTCCTGGCGACAGACATCATCAAGGCCCATGATTCCGACGAATACCTCGTCCTTGAAGTCAATATGGGCGATTGCTGGCTGTTCTCTTCAAGGCTCGGTGAGAAACACCGCGTCCGGTTCGGCGCAGACGCCGTCAGGGCCCAATATGATGTCGCGTCGACCGCTGCGGACGCAATTATCGAGGAAGCTCGTTCCCGTCTCCTTGCCGGGTCACCGGCGTAGCGAAGGCGGGATCCGGATACGGATATCGCCTACTGCTGCGTGAGAAGACGTCGGGCAGAAACCTTAATCCGAAACGCCACCCAGGAACCTTTCGATCGCTTCCGGTATGCCGTCCTTGTGGAGCAGGGGAGGGTGACCCTGGCCGGTGATCTCCATGACTTGCATCCCCGGATGGTGCGCTGACATCGCCTCCACCGTCTTTTTCGACAGCAAGCCCGAATGTTCGCCGCGCAACAGCAACACCGGCGTCTTGGTCAGGCCGATGAATTGCGTCCACATCTCCGGCAGTTTCTCGCCGAGATCGATTTCGGCCAGCGGTTTGACGAGGTTGGGATCGTGATCGGGCCGGATCTTGCGCCCGATCTGCCGGTATTTCGCATGCGCCTCGAACGCCCAGTCTTCCTGGCTGAAGGCCGGAAAGGCCTTTCCCATCGCCGTTTTCTGGATCGCGATCGCTTCGTCCCAGTTTTTCGGTTTGGGCAGTTGCGTCAGCATGGCGCGGATCGTCGCCAACCCGTCACCTTCGATCACCGGGCCGACATCGTTCAGAGTGACGGCCTTCAGAGCGCCCGGCCGCATCGCCGACAGCGCCATGGCGATCAGCCCGCCGCGCGAGGTACCGATGATGGCGGCATGCGCAATGCCGAGCGCGGTCATTCCGGCAAGCAGATCCTCGGCCTCGGTGATGACGTTGTAGTTCTTCCAGTCCGGATCATGTGCGGACAGGCCGCGCCCGCGATAGTCGAAACAGATCACCCGGCGTTTTGGCGCGGCTTTCTCGCTGAGAAAAATCGCAAGACGCTCGAAATCGCGAGAGTTACGACTGAGCCCGGCCAGGCAAATCACAGGCAATGCGTCCCGGTTCTCGCGGCCATATTCGACGGCATGAAGTTTCAGCCCGTCGGGTGCCGAGAAGAAAACGCTTTCGCCCGGTCCGGTCTCCGCCGGCTCGGTGTCTTTGGCTTTCGCCTTCAGTTTGAAAAATGTCATCGGGAGGCCGTACGTGTTTATTCGACCCATATCGTGGGCGAATGATATCTTTTTATATTCAAATGGTTGCGAGTTTTTCCGGAATCAATCTGTCCAGCCGTATCGCAGGTCGTGGGCTATGTCCGAGGGTTCGTCGAAACGCGCCTTGTAGATCTGTAGATTCTCCATGACGCGCTGAACATAGTTGCGGGTTTCCGTGAAGGGAATTTGTTCGACCCAGTCGATCACCTCGTCCAGCGGTTTGCCGCGCGGATCGCCGAACCGCTCGATCCACTGGCCCACACGGCTCGGTCCCGCATTGTACGCGATGAAGGTCAGGATATAGGAGCCGCCGAACCGGTCGAGCTGATTTCTCAGATAGGCCGTGCCGAGCGTCGCATTGTAGGCACCGTCGGAATCGAGGCGGGCGGGCTGATAGGCAAGTCCCGCTTCGCGCGCCATTTCCCGTGCCGTGCCTGGGAGGAGCTGCATCAGCCCGCGCGCGTTGGCGCTCGACCTCGCGGCGACATTGAATTCGCTTTCCTGCCGCGCGATCGCGTAGGCGAGGGGCCGTTCCTCCGGCTCGATCGGCGTCGAAGCCGGGATTGCGCCGATCGGATGGGTCAGCGCCCCGGTCTCGATGCCGCGCCATTCCGCGGATTTCGCGATCCTCAGCGCCGTGAAACGCTCGTCCATCCGTTCCCAATTGACGACGAGTTGCGTGATGGCCGGCACGTTCTCCAGCGTGCGCCCGAGCCCGTAGGCCATGGTGCGTGCGAGATCGACGCGGCCGATCTCCTGCAGCCGCGCCATCGCGGCCACGGGTTCGCTGTTGCGGAAACGGTCGGCGTCGTCAGGGGTCACCGAAGGTCGGCGAATACCGGTGAGCTTCATGCCGAGGTGCTGGCGCGCCAATTGCCCGTAATAGGTCGTCGGGTAGTCCGCCGCGCGGGCATAGTGGCTTTGTGCCTCCGGCGAACCCATCGCTTCATGGGCGCGTCCCAGCCAGTAGGCGCCGCGGGAGCGCGAGATCGCGCCATTCGCCAGTTCCTCGATACGCTCGAAATGCGCGGCCGCCGCCTTGCCGTCTTTCAGGCCGCGCAGCGCATACCAGCCCGCATGGAAGGCCGCTTCGATCTGCGTGGCCGCCGATCCGCCATGCTGCATCGCGGCTATCTTGTAGGCGGTTTCGGCATCGCCATGCTCGAAAGCGTCGCGCGATACGATGCGCCGCTCCACCCACCATTCGTCGGGATCGACGAGATCGTCTTCCGCCACGGGCGCTTTCAGCAACAGCTTGGCCGCCTCGTCGTCGCGCTCCATGCGGCGCAGCCATGTGACCCGCGCAAACAGCGCATGCGGTGATTCCTTGAAGCTCTCCTCGGCATTGTCGAGCAACTCCAGCGCGTTCTTTTGCTTGCGGACCGCCGCCGACCACGGCTTCACATAGGCGTTCATGCCGGCCGCGTCGGCGACGCGCTGCGCCGAGCGGATGCGCTCGCGATACATCATGGCCAGGAAGCGCCGCTGGTGATCTTCCTTCGTCAGCACGCCGATGAACTCGGACATGATCTGCAATTCGGTGCGCGCATCGATCGCTTCGCTGTGCCACCAGGGGATCAGGGCTTCGCGCGCACCTTTGGGATCGTCCAGCATCACCCGGGCGCGGGCCAGGGACAGCGCGCCGGAAAGCGTTTCCGGCCCGTCGGTCTCGTAGGCGGCGACGATTTCCTCGGGTGAATGGAACTCGCGGGCAAGGGCGCGTTCGTAGTTGGCGCGCAGCCGCGCCATGTCCGGCCATCCCTCATGGGTCTTGATCGTGCGCTCGATTTCGGAGACGGTCACGGCTGCCTTGCCTGAATAGGCTGCCATCCAGGTGATGATCTTGCCATCCAGCGTGTCGTCGGCCAGCATCTTCCTGAGCTTGCGCAAGGCGTCGAAATCGCCGGCGTCGAGCGCCTCCAGCGCCTCGATCAGGAAGGCGCGCGTCACCGCCGGATCGGGCGCGTCGCGGGTTACCGATCCTGTCAGGCGCTGGTCGAGACGGACGGGCGTCTCCAGGGGCGCGTCGGCGGGCGCATCGCCGAACATCGTCGCGCTGGCAATGGCCGCCGGAAGGACGACCGCCGCTGCGAGTATCTGTGTTCGGCGTGACAAGGACATGTACTCTCCCGATATCGGGTCCCATCTGGGCGCTACTATACAAGAATGGCCCGTTTATGGTGAACGGACCGTGAAAAACGGCACACATCCCCGTGATCTCTCCGCTTGCCGCCGACAGGGTGCATGACTATGGTGCGCCGAAAATTCGAAACCACGGCGCGGCATACCGCGCGACTTGATGCGGGAGTTTTCAGTTCATGGTTGAGCGTTCGGCGCTGCGCGGGTCTATGACCGCGCTTGTAACCCCGTTCGACATGTCAGGCGCGTTCGACGAGGAGACGTTTCGCGCACTTGTCGATTGGCAGGTCACCGAGGGCACGAAGGGCCTCGTACCGGTCGGCACGACAGGCGAGTCGCCGACGCTGAGCCACGACGAGCACAAGCGTGTCATCGAGGTCTGTATAGAGACAGCGGCCGGCCGCGCGCCGGTGATCGCGGGCGCCGGCTCCAACAACACCCATGAAGCCGTCGATCTGGCCATGCATGCCGAGAGCGCCGGCGCCGATGCGGTTCTCGTCGTCACGCCTTATTACAACAAGCCGAACCAGCGCGGCCTCTACGAGCATTTCGCAGCCGTCGCCCAGGCGATCGACATTCCGATCATCATCTACAATATCCCGCCGCGTTCGGTCATCGACATGACGCCGCAGACTATGGGCCGGCTCGTTGCGGATTTCCCCAATGTCTGGGGCGTCAAGGACGCAACCGGCAAGATCGAGCGCGTATCCGAACAGCGCATCACCTGCGGCCATGATTTCATCCAGCTCTCGGGCGAGGACGCGTCCGCGCTTGGCTTCAATGCGCATGGCGGCACCGGAATGATCTCGGTGACGGCAAATGTCGCGCCGCGCCTCTGCTCGGAATTTCAGGCGGCCTGCCTGGCCGGCGATTTCGCCAAGGCGCTGGACTATCAGGATCGCCTGATGCCGCTGCACAAGGCGTTGTTCATCGAGCCGGGCGTCGCAGGCGCCAAATATGCCCTATCGCGGCTCGGTCGTATCAAGAATCGGCTGCGTTCGCCGATGGTCCCGGTGGAAGACGCCACCGCCCACGCCATCGACGAGGCGATGCGCCATGCCGGCCTCTTGAACTGAGCCGGCGCGATCACACCTTTTCGTCATGGCAACCAGGAAAAAATCAGATCCGGCGCGCAAGATCGTCGCCGAGAACCGCAGGGCGCGCTTCAATTACGAAATTGATGACGCCGTCGAGGCGGGGCTCGTGCTGCAGGGCACCGAGGTCAAGTCGCTGCGCAATGGCGAAGCCAATATCGCGGAGAGCTACGTCTCCGAAGAGGGTGGCGAGATCTGGCTGATCAATTCCTACATCCCGGAATATCTGGAAGCCAACCGCTTCAACCATGAGCCGCGCCGCCGCCGCAAATTGCTGCTCAACAAGCGCGAAATGGCGCGCATGGCCCAGTCCGCGGACCGCGAGGGCATGACGCTCGTCCCGCTGAAACTCTATTTCAACGATCGCGGCCTTGCGAAACTCCAGGTCGCCATCGCCAAGGGCAAGAAAACCGTCGACAAGCGCGAGACGGTAAAGAAGCGCGACTGGGACCGCCAGAAGGCGCGGATTCTGAAAGAGCACGGGTAAGGTCTACCGGCGCAGGATCTCCCGCACCGTCTCGAAAACCTTTTCGAACATCTCCGGCGTCAGCCGCCCGGTATTCGTATTATATCGCGAGCAGTGATAGCTCGACACGATCGTCAGCCCGCCGATCTGGGTGGCCGCACCATGCCCGAACGGATGTGCCGCGACGCGGCCATCCAGCATGCGCACGGTCGAATCATGGGCGATCTTGCCGAGCGTGACGATGACGCGCAGATTGACCAACTGCTCCAGCGTCGCGGTCAGAAATGGTCGGCAGGTGTTGATTTCGGCGGCCGTCGGCTTGTTCTGCGGCGGCACGCAGCGCACAGCGTTCGTCACGGCTGTTTCGACCAGTTGCAGGCCGTCATCCGGCCTCTCTTCGAATTCGCCGCTCGCAAAGCCGTATTGCTTCAACGTCCCGTAGAGAAACCTGCCGGCGAAATCTCCGGTGAAGGGCCGCCCGGTACGGTTAGCGCCGCGCAGGCCGGGCGCCAGTCCGACGATGAGCATGCGGACGCTTTCGGGGCCTTCCGGCGGCAGCAGGGTTGACACCGGCGCGTTGTGCCAGCCCGGCTCGCGAACACGCCATGACCCGATGAAGTCACGCAGACGCGGGCAGAGCGCGCAATCCCTGTCAGGGTCGGCCTGTATCGAAGTTTTCACCGGAGAGACCGGGCTTAGTAGTCGATATCGTCGTCTTCGTCGTCATCGTTACGGGCGGCCTGCCGCGGGGCAGGGCGCTCCGACGGGTCGCGGCCGATCTCGTCGCGCAGCGCTCTGAGGTCGAGGAAATGGTCGGCCTGCCGGCGCAGATCGTCGGCGATCATCGGCGGCTGTGTCGACATGGTGGAGACGACGGACACTTTGCGTCCGCGTCTTTGCAGCGCATCCACCAGCGAGCGGAAATCCCCGTCGCCGGAAAAGATGACGAAATGGTCGACCGTATCGGCGAGCTCCATGGCGTCAATCGTCAGTTCGATGTCCATGTTGCCCTTGATCTTGCGGCGCCCCGAAGAGTCGGTGAATTCCTTCGCCGGCTTGGTGACGACCTTGTAGCCATTATAATCCAGCCAGTCGATCAGCGGGCGGATGGAGGAATATTCCTGGTCTTCGATCAGGGCTGTATAATAATAGGCCCGCAGCAGATAGCCGCGCGACTGGAACGCCTTAAGCAATTTGCGGTAATCGATATCGAAACCAAGCGCCTTGGCGGCGGCGTAAAGGTTGGCGCCATCGATGAACAGCGCGATTTTCTCGCGGGAGTCGAAATTATTCATTTATCTGGCCCTCGGGCTAAATCTATTAATTACCAAACAACGCGGAATCCCATGGATACCGCCATGAATCAAACCCCAATTGTTCCAGAATGCACCGGAAAACTGGCCGATTTGTGGCTTCTGCCACGGTCATGCCCCAATCCTGTGGTTGCCCGACAGTGAGTTGCGCTTGCCGACATAAACCGGTATAGCGCGGAATAATCCTATGGATGCGAATTTCCAAACATAATTGACGTAGAGGAAACGCTTTATGGCTCGCGTTACCGTCGAAGACTGCATTGACAAGGTCGAAAACCGTTTCGACCTCGTTCTCCTGGCCGCACACCGCGCCCGCCAGGTCTCCCAGGGCGCACCGATCACGGTCGACCGGGACAACGACAAGAATCCGGTGGTCGCGCTTCGCGAAATCGCCGATCAGACCCTTTCGCCGGGCGATCTGAAGGAAGACCTGATCCACTCGCTGCAGAAGCATGTCGAGGTGGATGAGCCCGAGAGCGAGATCGTCGACACGGCCGAGGCCGCCGAGGGCGATGACGCGCCCGAGGCGCTCACCTTCGACCGCATGTCGGAAGAGGAACTGCTGGCCGGCATCGAAGGCCTCGTTCCGCCGGAAAAATCCGACGATCTCTGATCGACCCGTACGCCTTCAAGGCAGCGCCAGGAATGGTTATATTGAAGCGCGCGGACGATCCGGTCCGCGCGCTTTTCATGTTTGGGATTTCGCGTAGATGATGCGCCAGGTCGAGCTTGTCGAACGCATTCAGCGTTACAAGCCGCAGGTCAATGAAGCACTGCTGAACAAGGCGTATGTCTACGCCATGCAGAAGCACGGCGACCAGAAACGCGCATCCGGCGACCCGTATTTCTCCCATCCGCTCGAAGTCGCTGCGATCCTCACCGACATGCGTCTCGACGAGAGCACGGTCGCGGTCGGTCTCCTGCATGACACGATCGAGGACACGACGGCGACCCGCCGCGAGATCGAGGAAATGTTCGGCGACGATATCGGACGTCTCGTCGACGGCCTGACCAAGCTGAAAAAGCTCGACCTCGTCTCCAAACGCGCCGCGCAGGCCGAAAACCTGCGCAAATTGCTGCTCGCCATCGCCGACGATGTGCGCGTCCTTCTGGTCAAGCTTGCCGACCGCCTGCACAACATGCGCACGCTCGATTTCGTGCCGCCGCAAAAGCGCGCCCGCATCGCCGAGGAGACGATGGACATCTATGCGCCGCTCGCCGGCCGCATGGGCATGCAGGACATGCGTGAGGAGCTGGAGGAGCTGGCATTCCGCCATATCAATCCGGAAGCCTACCGCACTATCACCGACAGGCTGGCCGAGCTCGGCGACTACAACCGCGAGACGCTCGGCGAGATCACCTATACGCTGAAGAATCTGCTCGCCGCCAACGGCATCGAGGCGGAAGTTTATAGCCGCCAGAAGAAGCCGTGGTCGGTCTTTCGCAAGATGGAGTCGAAGGCGCTGTCCTTCGAGCAATTGTCCGACGTCTTCGGCTTCCGCATCATCGTCGAGAATGTCGACGACTGCTACCGGGCGCTCGGCATCGTCCACCGCAAGTGGAACACCGTCCCCGGCCGCTTCAAGGACTATATCTCGACGCCGAAACAGAACGATTACCGTTCCATCCACACCACCATCGTCGGCCCGTCGAAGCAGCGCGTCGAACTGCAGATCCGCACCCGCGAGATGCACGAAGTCGCCGAATATGGCGTCGCCGCCCATGCGATCTACAAGGACAAGGGGGCCGCGGCGAAGGCGAACGGCCATGACGAGGCGGGTTTCGCCCTGTCCAAAGACTCCAACGCTTACGCATGGTTACGCCGCACCATTGAATCGCTTTCCGAAGGCGACAATCCGGAGGAATTCCTCGAGCACACCAAGCTTGAACTGTTCCAGGACCAGGTCTTCTGCTTCACGCCCAAGGGCCGCCTGATCGCGCTGCCGCGCGGCGCCACCCCGGTCGATTTCGCCTATGCGGTCCACACCGATATCGGCAATTCCTGCGTCGGCGCGAAGATCAATGGCCGCATCATGCCTTTGGTCACCCGGCTGCAGAACGGCGACGAGGTGGACATAGTGCGCTCCAACGCGCAGACCCCGCCGGCCGCCTGGGAACATGTCGTGGTCACCGGCAAGGCGCGTTCGGCGATCCGCCGCGCCTCGCGCATGGCCGTGCGCAAGCAATATGCCGGCCTCGGACACCGCATTCTCGAACGCGCCTTCGAGCGCGCCGGCAAGGAGTTCTCCAAGGATATCCTCAAGCAGGGCGTCCGCCGTCTCGGCCACAAGGAGGTCGAGGACGCGCTCGCCGCCGTCGGGCGAGGGGAGATCCCTTCCGACGACGTCGTCCGCGCCGTCTTCCCGGACTACCAGGATGCGCGAAGCACCTCCGTTCCCGCCGGCGGCGTCGAGGGCGACGGCTGGTTCAACCTCACCAACGCCACCGGCATGATGTTCCGCATTCCAGGCAACACCGGTCCGCAGGACGATCAGGGCGCGGCGACGCGCGAGGCGATGAACCGGGCGATCCCGATCCGTGGCGCGGCAAGCGACATGCCGGTGCGCTTCTCGCCGGAAGGAGCGGTGCCCGGCGACCGGATCATCGGCATTTCCACGCCCGGCAAGGGAATCACCATCTATCCCATCCAGTCGCCCGCGCTCGCCGCCTATGATGACCAGCCGGAACGCTGGATCGATGTGCGCTGGGATCTCGAAGGGCTCGGTCGGCAGCGATTCTCCGCCCAGCTCATCGTCACAGCGATCAACGCGCCGGGTTCGCTGGCCGAAATCGCCAAGATCATCGGCGACCAGGACGCCAATATCCACACGCTGTCGATGGTCCGCACGGCCCCGGATTTTACCGAGATGATCATCGATCTCGAGGTCTGGGACCTGAAGCATCTGAGCGGCGTTATCGCGCGTTTGCGCGACGCCGAGGCGGTCTCGTCGGTGGAACGGTCGAGCGGTTAGCCAATACGGGCAAAAGGCGAGAACGGAACCCATGGCAAGAGAAATGACAACCGGGGACGTGCTGGCGGTATTCGAAAGCGCAGGCGCGGTGCTGCACGGACATTTCATCCTGACATTGGGGCTGCGAAGCCCGGTCTTCCTGCTGTAGGTCCGCTCTTCATGCATCCGGACAAAACCGAAATCCTGTGCCGCGCACGCCATCTGGGTGGAGCGCGAGGAGGGCGTTTTCCGGCTGCGCCGCTTCGAGATGGAGAAGGGCGCACGCGTGGTCATCATCGAGGATATCGTCACGACCGGTCTTTCCATCCGCGAAACCGTCGAAAGTTTGCGCGCGCTTGGTGCGGAGATGCTAGCCGCGGGCTGCCTGATCGGCCGGTCGGCAGACAAGGTCGAAGTCGGCGTGCCGTTGATTGCGCTCGCCGGATAAGAGGTTCCGGCCTATCCGGCAGACAAATTGCCGCCGGAATTGGCTGCGATACCGGAGTTCAAACCGGGAAGCCGCAACCTTTGAGCGTGTCGCGTCGGCGCATACGGCTTGATGCGGTGTTTGCGGATAACTATTTCTTTATCGGTTACCATGCGTTGAGGATTGCTCGTTACGCGTGGATCGATGAACATGTTGCAGGTACGACCTGAATGATCTTGGGACGCAGGGAACGCGAGAATTGGCGCAGAAGATTTCGCGTCTGGTTGTTCCCGCGCCGTAATTACTCGCGATCTTTCCGCTATTACTGGAAGCGCATGCTGCGCATCAAGGCGACACCCCATGCCATTGCGGCAGGTGTTGCCGCTGGCGCATTCGCTTCCTTTACGCCCTTTATGGGCCTGCATTTCATCCTCGCTTTCGTGCTTGCCTGGCTGATGGCCGGCAACATGATTGCCGCCGCGCTCGGCACAGCGGTCGGCAATCCGCTGACCTTCCCGGCGATCTGGGCGGCGACGCACGGCACCGGTTCGGCGATCCTCGGCATGACCGAGGGCGATCATACGCAGATCAAGCTCGGCTCGATGTTCCACCACGGCGCCATACTCGATATCTGGGATCCGATCCTGAAGCCGATGCTGGTCGGCGGCGTGCCGCTCGGCCTCGTCTGCGGCACGATCCTCTACATCCTCACGCGCGCCGCGGTTTCCGCGTTCCAGCATCGCCGCCGTACTCATTTCGAATCGCGCCAACCCGTTGCCGAAAATCCGGAGGTCGAGGCGTGATCATCGGCCTTGGCAGCGATCTCATCGACATTCGCCGTGTCGAAAAGTCGCTGGAACGGTTCGGGGACAGGTTCGTCCGGCGTGTTTTCACCGAAATCGAGCAGGCGAAATCCGACCGCCGCCGCCTGCGGGCCGCGTCCTACGCCAAGCGTTTCGCCGCCAAGGAAGCTTGCGCCAAGGCGCTCGGCACCGGTCTGTCGAAAGGCGTGTTTTGGCGCGATATGGGCGTGGTCAACCTGCCGGGCGGCAAGCCGACCATGCATCTGACCGGCGGCGCGGCCGTGCGGCTGCAGGAACTCATGCCGGCCGGCCACAAGCCGGTTATCCATCTCACAATCACCGACGACATGCCGCTTGCTCAGGCATTCGTCATCATCGAAGCGCTGCCCGAAGGGGCCGGCGGTTAATCTCCGGAATCGGCAATTGCGGCCTTTCCGCCGAAAGGCTAAGACCGGTCGCGCGGGGATGGCGAAATCATAATTACGGGACGAAATTTCGTGGCTGAGAAGACCGAAACCAAGCAAAGTTCACTGGGCGAGATCATCTCGGTCATCATTCAGGCCCTGATCCTGGCGCTCGTTATCCGCACGCTCCTTTTCCAGCCTTTCTCGATTCCCTCCGGCTCGATGCGACCGACGCTTCTCGAAGGCGACTACCTGTTCGTCTCGAAGTTCTCCTACGGCTATTCCTACGCATCCCTGCCGTTTGCGCCGAAAATCTTCTCCGGCCGCATCTGGGAAGGCAAGCCCGAGCGCGGCGATGTCGCGGTCTTCAAGCACCCGGTTTCCGGCGTCGACTACATCAAGCGCGTGATCGGCTTGCCGGGCGACCGCATCCAGATGCGCGACGGTCAGCTCTTCATCAATGACGAGCCGGTCAAACGCGAACTCACGGGCCAGATCGATAATCCGGACATCACCGAGAAATTCGGCCCGGTCGACGTCTACACGGAAACGCTGCCAAACGGCGTAACCTACCAAACGCTCGACCTCACGCCCAACTCCACCGCCGACAACACGCGCGAATTCGTCGTGCCGGAAGGCGACTACTTCATGATGGGCGACAACCGCGACAACTCCAATGACAGCCGTTTCGGCGTCGGCTACGTGCCGCTGGAGAATTTCGTTGGCCGCGCAAACATCATCTTCTTCTCGATTTCCGGCGGCGCGTCGCCGCTCGAGATCTGGCGCTGGCCGTCCGAGCTGCGTCTCGGCCGCTTCTTCAGCTCCGCAGAGGGATGACCAAGGCGCAGGCCGGCCCCCGCATTTCACCGGACATGTTGCGGCGGCTGGAAGACATTACCGGCCATCGTTTCGCAGATGCCGAACGCCTCGACCGGGCGCTGACTCATGCCAGCGCCCGTGGTCGGGGAGGGCGCGACTATGAGCGGCTGGAATTTCTGGGCGATCGCGTGCTTGGCTTGTGCGTCGCTGAAATGCTTTTCGCGCAATTCCAGGCCGCCGACGAAGGCGAACTCTCGGTTCGTCTGAACCAGCTCGTCAATGCCGACACGCTGGCCGAGGTCGCCGACGAATTGTCGCTGAACGATTTCATCCGCACCGGCTCCGACGTGCGTCAGCTGCGCGACAGCCACCGCAAGAACCTGCGCGCGGATGTCGTCGAATCGCTGATCGCGACGATCTATCTCGAAGGCGGGCTGGACGCGGTGCGTCCCTTCATCCGCCGTTACTGGTCCGAACGCGCAGCCAATGCGGAAGCCGCACGCCGCGACGCCATGACCGAATTGCAGGAATGGGCGCATCAGGCCCATGGCGTGACGCCGGCCTACAAGGTCGTTGCGCGCACAGGCCCCGATCACGATCCCGTCTTCACGGTTTCGGTCACCGTCGGGACAATGAAACCGGAAACGGCCGAGGGCCGTTCCAAACGAATCGCCGAACAGGCGGCTGCGTCCCGCATGCTGGTGCGCGAAAAGGTGCGTGACGATGACTGATACTCCTGAAACGCCGACCCGCTCGGGCTTTGTCGCGCTGATCGGCGCGCCGAATGCCGGCAAATCGACGCTCGTCAACCAACTGGTCGGCGCCAAGGTCTCGATCGTCACCCACAAGGTGCAGACGACGCGGGCGCTGGTGCGCGGCATCGCGACCGTCGACAACACGCAGATCGTCCTCATGGATACGCCCGGCGTGTTCGCGCCAAAGCGCCGTCTCGACCGCGCCATGGTCACGACCGCGTGGTCCGGCGCCCGCGACGCCGATATCGTCCTGGTGCTGATCGACGCGCGCAAGGGCGTCCGCGAGGACGAGGAGCGCATCATCGAGATGCTGCCCTCGATCAAGCTGCCCAAATGGCTGATCCTCAACAAGGTCGACACGGTCGAGCCGCCGAAGCTGCTGGAACTGGCCAAGGTCCTGAACGAACGCGCCGACTTCGCCGAGACCTTCATGATCTCGGCGCTTGGCGGGTCCGGCTGCAAGGACCTGCTGAACAAGATCGCGGCCACCGTCCCGGAAGGCCCCTGGTACTATCCCGAGGACCAGATTTCCGACCTGCCGATGCGCCAGCTCGCCGCCGAGATCACCCGCGAAAAGCTCTATCTGCGCCTGCATCAGGAGCTTCCCTATTCCTCCACCGTCGAGACGGAGAGTTGGGAGGAGAAGAAGGACGGCTCGGTCAAGATCCAGCAGGTGGGCTATGTCGAACGCGACAGCCAGAAGAAGATCGTGCTCGGCCGCAAGGGAGAGACCATCAAGGCCATCGGTCAGGCCGCCCGCAAGGAAATCGCCGAGATCCTCGAACAGCCGGTCCACCTCTTCCTCTTCGTCAAGGTGCGCGAGAACTGGGGCAACGATCCGGAACGTTATCGCGAGATGGGGCTGGACTTTTCCGGCGACTGACGCAATCTCCGCGCCATGGAATGGCGGGATCGCGGTATCATCATCGGAACGCGCAGGCATGGCGAGACAAGCCTGATCCTGGAAGTGATGACCGAACAGCGCGGCCGTCACCTCGGGCTGGTGCGCGGCGGCCGTTCGCGCAAGCAGCAGCCTTTGCTCCAGCCCGGAAACGAGGTCGAGCTGACCTGGCGCGCGCGCCTTGCCGATCACCTCGGCACCTTCCAGGTCGAACCGCTGGCGCTCGCCGCGGCCCGGCTGATGGAAGAGCCGTCCGGCATTTACGGCATCCAGCTTCTCGCCAGCCATCTGCGCCTTCTGCCCGAGCGCGACCGGCATTCCGAGCTCTTCCGCGCCATGGAAGTCGTGATCGAGCATCTCTGCGAGCCGGAGATCGCCGGCCCGCTGATGGTGCGCTTCGAGTTGCGCCTGCTGGAGGAACTGGGCTTCGGTCTCGATCTTTCCGCCTGTGCGGGAACCGGCCAGCGCAACGACCTGGTCTATGTGTCGCCGAAGACCGGCCGCGCCGTCAGTCGTCTTGCCGGCGATCCCTGGAAGGACAAGCTCATGGCGCTGCCGGCCTTTCTCGGCGGCCAGCCCTCCGTTGTGCCGACGGCAGGGGAAATGGCGTCCGCCTTCGAGTTGACGGGCTTTTTCCTGCGCCGGCATGTCTATGAACCGCGCGCCGTCAAGGAGCCCGACGCGCGCACCGGCTTCATCGCCTCGGTCGGCCGGGCCTTTTCAGAAAACAGGGAGCAAATATTGTGAGCGAACCGAACAACGAAATCATGCCCGGTGTGGTCTCCCTCGGCGGTTTCGGCCCGATTCCTCTTCCCGCCTATCACGAGATGACCGGGGTGGAGATCCTGCGCGGCATCATCTCCGGCGATCTGCCCGCGCCACCCATCTCCAAAACCCTTTCATTCGCTTTGACGGAAGCCGATGAGGGCAGGGTGGTTTTCAAGGGCCTGCCCAAGGCCGAGTATCTGAATCCGGGCGGAACGGTGCATGGCGGCTGGACCGCGACGATCATGGATTCCGCGCTCGCCTGCGTCGTCCATTCCGTGCTGAAGAAGGGCGAAGCCCTGACGACGACGGAGTTCAAGGTCAACCTTCTCCGCCCGGTCCTGCCGGATATGGGCGAGGTCACCTGCGAAGCCAGTATCGTCACTCGCGGGCGAACGATCGGCGTATCCGAAGCCCGCCTGACTGACAACCGCGGCAGGCTGCTCGCCTTCGGCACGGAGACCTGCTCGATCTTCCCGGCACGCGCAACCCCTGAAAACGCCTCATGAATTCGGTCTATCGTTCCGTTGCGTGATCTCGCTCTTGCGGCTTGTTATAACATAACATATTGATATCGAAGAATTTTTCCCTGTCGCCGTTATCCAATTGTCATGGGCGGCGGATACGAGGCGGGAGACGACCATCGTCATCCATCTCACAGGGAGACACCCATGAAAACGACCGTCACCGCGGCGCTTCTCGCGACGCTTTCCGCATCCGCCGCCTTCGCCCAGGACCTGCCGCAGGCCGGCAGCGACTGGTTCACCGATGCGCAGAAAGTCATTCAGGAAAAGATTGCCGCCCAGCCCAATACGAAGAAAGCGAAGAACGTCATCCTGTTCGTCGCCGACGGTAACGGCGTCGGCACCAACTATGCCGTCCGCCTGTTCGACGGCCAGTCCAAGGGCATGCTCGGTTCGGAAAACGTCCTGCCCTACGAGACCTATCCCTATACCGCGCTGATCAAGACCTACAACATCAACGCCCAGACCCCGGATTCCGCCCCGACCGCCGGTTCGATGAACACCGGCGTCAAGCAGATCTTCAACACGATCAACCTCTCCGAAGCCGGCGTGAACAAGGATTGCGCCTCCGAGGAAGGTAACAAGCTGACCACCTTCTCCGAGATCGTCACGGGCATGGGTAAATCGGTCGGTATCGTCTCCACGGCGCGCATCACCCATGCCACGCCGGCCGCCGTTTACGCCAAGACGGCCGACCGCAACTGGGAAGGTGAAGCGCCGGAAGGCTGCACCGATATCGCCCAGCAGCTGTTCGACGCCATGTCCGCCGGCACGGTCGACCTCGCCTTCGGCGGCGGCTCGCGTTACTTCGCGCCGAAGGACGTCGAGACCATGGACGGCGGCAAGGGCCGCCGCATCGACGGCCGCAACCTGATCGAGGAAGCCCAGGCCGCTGGCGCGCAATACGCCTACGACACCGCATCCTTCAACGCGCTCAAACTCGACGGCTCTACGCCGGTGCTCGGCCTGTTCGAAGACAGCCACATGAAATACGAATACGACCGCACCGACAATGACGAGCCGTCCCTGACCGACCTGACCAAGGCCGCCATCGAGCAGCTGAGCCAGAACGGCGACGGCTTTTACCTCGAAGTCGAAGCGGGCCGTGTCGACCACGCCAACCATGCCGGCAACGCCTACCGCACCCTCACGGACGGTCAGGAATTCGCCAGGGCCGTCGCTCTGGCCGACGAACTGACCGATGACGAGGACACCCTGATCATCGTCACCGCCGACCACGAACACGCGATCGCCTTCAACGGATATTGCGGTCGCGGCTCCAACATTCTGGGCCTCTGCATGGGCATCAAGGCCGGCCAGGTCGAGAACTCCGGCGAGCCGCTGCTCGGCGCCGATGGCAAGCCCTACACCGTCATCGGCTACCTGAACGGCGCCGGTTCGGTGATGACCGAACAGGCCGACGGCGACTATTTCGGCACCCGCCCGAATATCGACGAAGACGCAGCGACCGACCCGGAATATCTGCAGCAGGCGCTGATCCCGATGTCATCCGAGACCCATTCGGGCGAGGACGTGGTCTCCTTCGCCAAGGGCCCCTGGGCGCATCTGCTGACCGGCACGCTTGAGCAGAACGTGATCTTCCACGTGATGCACCAGGCGGTCACCGCCGAATAATCGCCGCATATGCAAATGGGAGAGGCCCGCGACCATGCGGGCCTTTCCTCGTCCCTGCCTGACATGGCTTTAAGCTGAAACCGAATGTTGAAGTGAGGACAGGAATGGACCGGAGAGCCTTTCTCGGCGCGAGTCTTGCAATCGGATTTGCACCGCCGGCGCTGGCGCAGGACGAAGGGGTCGTGCGCATGCGCGATCTTTACAACAAGAATCTGTCTTTTTCCGATTATGCGAAATCCATGGAGGGCAGCCGTGTTTCCGTCCAGGGATACATGGCGCCGCCGCTCAAGGCGGATTCGTCGTTCTTCGTGCTGACCAAGCGGCCGATGGCGGTCTGCCCGTTTTGCGAGACAGAGGCCGAATGGCCGGATGACATTCTTGCCGTCTACACCAAGCGCACCCTGAAGACCGTGCCTTTCAATATCCGCATCGTTACCAGCGGCCAACTCGCGCTCGGCGCCTATACCGATCCGGAACTGGGGTTCGTCAGCCGCGTGCGGCTGGTCGACGCTATCTACGAGAGGGGCTGATGTGCGTTTCGACGAACCGAGAGGTTCGCAAGCCCCACCGTGCGTCACGCGGTCAGCCGGCGCCTACGCAGGCCCGGGCGAAGCGAAGCTTCGTCGTAACATCGGAAAAGGGATTCGGCTGATGGGTTTAGCCCTCTCCGTTCGCGAACTCGTCGTCGAGGGCGACCGCGGACGTCGGCTCCTGCGCATCGGCGCGCTCGACATACCCGCCGGAGGCCGCGTCGGCGTGCGCGGCCCGTCCGGTGCAGGCAAATCCACCTTTCTGTACGCGATCGCCGGCCTCGTCGCCATGAAAGCCGGGACGGTGACATGGGACGATGAGACGATCTCTGCCATGAACGCTTCCCAGCGCGCCCGCTTCCGCCGCGAGCGCGTCGGCATGATCTTCCAGGACTTCCTCCTGTTCGAGGAACTGCCGGCGCTCGGCAACGCCGCGCTCGCGGCTGGCTATGCGGGGAGGGCGGAGCGTGGCCGCATCGCGGACGGCGCGGCCGCGATGCTTGCGCATCTGGGCCTCGGCGATCACGCCGACCGCGCGGTCGACACCTTTTCCGGCGGCGAACGCCAGCGTGTCGCGGTCGCGCGCGCGCTGGCCGCCGATCCCCCGATCATTCTCGCCGACGAGCCGACCGCCAGCCTGGACCGGGCCGCCGCCGACCGGCTGATCGGCGATCTCGCCGATCTGGCGGAGACGCGCGGCAAGACGCTGATCGCGGTCAGCCATGACGCCACCCTGCATGAGCGCATGGATCGCGTCATCGACATTGTCGACGGTTGCTGGACGGGCGAGGGCTGATCCGTGTTCGCGCCGGTAACAGATGCCTGGAACTCTCTTCCCGCCACCGCGCAGGACGTCCTCTGGTTCGTCATCCTGCTTCTGCCCCCGCTGATCATTGGGTTGATTGTCACGCGCGGCTACCGTCCCTTCGGCCTCGTGCGGGCGATGATGTGGCGCTATCACTGGACCAATGCGCTCTTCGTCACGCTGATCGCCATCTCGGTCGGCATCGGCGTCGGGTTGATCGCGCAGGAACGCGGGCTGCGCAAAGGCACTGCACGCGCCGCCGAGAAATTCGATCTCATCGTTGCTGCACCGGGCTCCGAAGTGCAGATGCTTATGGCCGCCGTCTATTTGCAACCGGTCGACGTGCCGCTGATCGACGGCCAGACCTACGACCGTATCGCCACCCACGAGAACGTCTCGCTCGCCGCGCCGATCGCCTATGGCGACAGCTATCTGGCGTCGCCGGTCATCGGCACGACGCCGCAATTCGTCACCCATCTGGCTGGCGATCTCGTCGAGGGCCGCATGTTCGCTTCCATGGGCGAGGCGGTCGCTGGTGCGCGTGTTCCCCTGAAAGTCGGCGACCGTTTCGTGCCGGCTCACGGCGTCGGCGACGCCGCGGAGCATGACGCCCATGAGGGCCACGATATCGTGGTCGTCGGCAAGATGCGGCTGACCGGCAGCCCGTGGGACAAGGCGATCCTCGTGCCCGTTGAGGGGGTTTGGGCCGTTCATGGCCTCGCATCCGGCCATGCGCCGGACGATGCCGGCCGGATCGGTCCGCCCTTCGATCCGGAATATTTTCCGGGCACGCCTGCCGTGCTCGTGCGCGCCGACCAGCTTTGGGCGAATTACGCGCTCCGCTCGGAATTCACCACCGACAAGACGATGGCCTTCTTCCCCGGCGCCGTGCTGGCCGGCCTCCATTCCATGCTTGGCGATGTCCGTCAGGTCATGAGCGTCATGGCGGTCCTGACTCAGGTTCTGGTGACCGCCGGTGTGCTCGCAGGGCTCGTCGTACTGACCCGCCTCTATGCTCGCCGCCTTGCGCTGCTGCGTGCCCTTGGTGCGCCGGATCGTTTCGTATTTTCCGTCGTCTGGTCCTATGCGGCGGTCCTGATCGGGGCCGGTGCGATACTGGGCGTCGCTGTGGGCTTTGCCGCCGTCGGCGCGATTTCGCGCGTCGTCACCGCCCGCACCGACATCCTGGTCACCGCGACACTCGGCTGGCCGGAATTCCACCTCGTCGCCGGCTTCGTCAGCCTAACGGTGATTCTCGCCCTGACGCCCGCCTTCATGGCCCTGTCACGCAACATCGTTACCGATCTGCGGGCGTAACAACATTACATCAAGGGGCGTTTCATGATCCGCGTGTTTTCCGCCGTACTGACGGCATCGATCTGCTTGTTCCAGCCGGATTTCGTGACAACCGCGCTCGCCGGGGACCATGAAGACCATTCGCACCACGAGGGCGGGATCGACGGCGTGCGCACTGTCCATGCATGGGCACAGGCCACGACCGGCAAGACCGCTCTTGTCTTCGTCGATATCGACAACGAGTCGGACCGGGACATCGCCGTCACCGGTGGCGAAAGCGCGATCGCCTCATCGGTCGAACTGGTTGGCTTTCAGTTAAAGGACGGAGAGCCGGTCTATGTCGCGCTACCGCCGGTGCCGATCAAGGCCGGTACCGAAATGACGCTGACGCCCGATGGCCTCGCGCTGCGTCTGAACAGCCTCGCCACGCCGCTGGTCGAGGGCGACGAACACGAGATCGAGATCGAGTTCGATTTCGGGCACGTCGAGATGCTCTTCCAGGTCGAGGCCTCCGACGCCCGCCATCACAGCCATGCCGGCCATCAGCACTGATCGGGGTCAGGTCTCAGCCGTCCAGATGCGCGGCGAGTTCCGCCCGAACGGCTTCGTCGCTCCAGTCGAGCGGGCCGGAATGCTGCCCGACCACGCGTCCCTCGGCGTCGATGAGCAGCGTTGCCGGCATGCCGAACAGACCGAACACGGACCCCGAGCGGTTCTCCGTGTCCTGCAATGTCGCAAAACCGGCAAGGCCGATCTCTTCCAGGAAGGCGTCGATCTTTGCGCGCGGCGAGGGCTCCACGGCGACAACGACAAGCCGGGTTCCGAGCCCACGCTCCGTCAGATCCTTCGCATAGGCGTCGAGATCGGGCAATTCCGCGCGGCAGGGGCCGCACCAAGTCGCCCAGAAATGCAGGATGCCGGGTTCCCCGACCGGCAGGAAATCGGCCAGCACATGCGTCCGCCCGATCTCGTTGACGACATCGACATCGGCGCTTGCAACGACGCGAGGTTCGCTCATCGTGAAGGCGTCGTCCGCGGCGGCACGCAGCGGCATCAATGCCACAAGAAGAAGAAACACAACGGTCAGACGCATGGCTGCTCTCCGGATTGGCCGATCGACGGCTGTCGTCAGATTTATTTTGCCGGGGCGATTGCGGTCAAACCTTGGCGCGGCCCTTGTGGCTCAACGCATGCAGGCTTTTGATTTCTTCGGCAAAATCGGCAACTGGACCCTCGATGACAGTGTCTGTGATGATATCGCCGATCGGCAAGGCTTTGACGCGCGGCGGCGATGCGCCGAATTCCGTGAGCCATTCGACAAGCTGTTTGGACGACGCTGCATAAACGATGCGCCCGAGTTCTACCCAGCCATGCGCTGCGGCACACATGGGGCAGTGCTCTCCCGACGTATAGACCGTCGCTTGACGACGTTCGTCGATCGTCATGTTGTTCGCCGCCCAGCGGGCGATCGCGAATTCCGGGTGCCTTGTGTGGTCCCCGCCCGCGACGTGATTGTGGTCCTCCATCAGGATTTCCCCCTGGCCGGAGACCAGGATCGATCCAAATGGCTCGTCGCCGCTGTCAACGGCTGCCCGCGCAAGATCGACGCATCGCCGCAAATATGTCTTGTCCAGATCGCTGATCAACGCATTCCTCCTTGCTGCCGGGGAGACCAGTCGTGTTTCACGCGCGAAGGGCAGGCGGCATGGTCACTCGGCTGCGGCAAGCGCCGGGCGCGCCACCGGCCGTTCCTTGATCGGCCAATGTACGGCCGCCGCGAACAGACCGAGCGCGACGCCAAGCCACCAGACGGAATCGTAGGATCCGAATTGGTCGTACATGAAGCCGCCCATCCAGACGCCGAGGAACGAGCCGATCTGGTGCGACAGGAAGACGATCCCGCCCAGCATGCCGAGATAGCGCGTGCCGAACATGATCGCGACCAGCGAGTTCGTCGGCGGCACGGTGGAGAGCCACAATAGGCCCATCACGATCGAGAAGATGATCACGCTCGTCCCCGACTGCGGCAGCAAGAGGAATGCCGTCACCGCGATCGAGCGGCCGATATAGATCAGCGCGAGAAAGACGGGCTTGGAATATTTCTGTCCGATCACGCCGGAGGATAGCGAGCCGATGATGTTGAAGAAGCCGATCAGCGCGATGGCGATCACGGCATAGCTGGCGTCGATACCGATGTCGCCGATATAGGCCGGAAAATGCGCGGTGATGAAGGCCACCTGGAAGCCGCAGACGAAGAAGCCGGCGGTGAGCAAAAGGTAGCTCTGATGACCGAAGGCCTCGCGCAGGGCCGCGCCGATGGACTGCTCTACATCCGAGTGCTTCTGAGTCCCGGAATCGGAATTGCCGCGCAGCGGAATGGCGAGGATCGGCACGATCAGCATCATCGCCGACATGACCAGCAGCGAGTCCGACCAGCCGAGTGCGTCGATCAGCATCTGGCTGAAGGGCGCGAAAATGAACATGCCGGCGGAGCCCGCCGCCGTGCCCAGCCCGAAGGCGAAAGAGCGCTGTTCGGCCGTGACATTGCGCGCAAACGCCGCCAGAACGATACCGAAGGAACCTGACGCGATGGCCAGCCCGACCAGTAACCCGCCGCCCAGATGCAGGTACCAGACGCTTTGCGGCGTCGCCATCAGGAACAGGCCTGCGGCATAGAGGATCGCAGAAAGCACCAGAACGCGCCATGTGCCCTTCTTGTCGGCCAGCGCGCCGAAAAAGGGTTGGCCAAGGCCCCACATCAGGTTCTGGATCGCCATGGCAAGGCCGAAATCCGCGCGGGACCAGCCCGTGTCGGCCAGCATCGGCAACTGGAAGAAACCCATCGCCGAGCGCGGCCCGAAGGTCAAAGCTGCGATGAGGCAGCCGCTCGCGATGATCAGCCAGGGAAATCCCGGCTCGCTTCTGGATACTGTCGCCGTGCTCATCCCGCCTTCTCCTCTGGGCCCGCAGACACGGAAATTTATTCCGCTTCGCCGTCAGCGCCAAGCAGGCAAATGTGCCCGATACAATTCTGTTCCGCCCGACTTTGGGCGCCGTTCATTGCCGGCGCGCGTCGCGGGCCTCACGATTGCTTAACATGTCGCCGTCTACCTTGACGCCGACCATGGAGACTGGCGGCTTGAAATCGCGTTACCTCGAACTTGGCCAACGCGCCGGCACGGCAAGCTTCCGCCTCTCGGAGATCCTGGGCGCCTTGTCGCATGCCCTCGACATTACGGAGGGACAGCCCGAGGGCCATTGCCTGCGCTGCTGCTGGATCGGTGTCCATGTCGGCAGGGCGGTCGGCATGGACGCCGAGGAACTTGGCGACCTCTATTATACGCTGCTGTTGAAGGATCTCGGTTGTTCGAGCAATGCCGCGCGCATATGCGAGCTCTATTTGACCGACGACATCGGCTTCAAGCGCGATTTCAAGACCGTCGACGGCAGCCTTTCTGCCGCATTGCGGTTCGTCTTCGCCAAGACCGGGCTTGAATCCGGCCTGACGGAACGCATCCGCGCCATCGTCAACATCCTGCGCAATGGCGGCGAGATTGCGCGCGAACTGATCGAAACGCGCTGCCATCGCGGCGCGGACATTGCCGCCAAGCTCGGATTTTCCGAACGCGTCCAGAACGGCATCCGCTCCCTCGACGAACATTGGGACGGATCGGGCAAGCCGGACCGACTGGAGGCGGGCAATATTGCGCGCGCGGCGAATATCGCGCTGCTCGCACAGGTTGCCGATGTTTTCGCGTGGGAACACGGCCGCGAGGCCGCGATCGTCGAAATCGCGAACCGCTCGGGCGTCTGGTTCGACCCCGAGCTGGTCGAAGCCTTTGTCGCGGTCCAGCAGGACGAGGCGTTCTGGAGCGCGATGGCTGGCGATGACCTCGCCGATACGGTCTATTCGATGGACCCCGCCCATCGCGAGGTGCAGGGCGACGAGGATTATCTCGACGATGTCGCCTCGGCCTTCGCCGACGTGGTCGACGCCAAGAGCCCCTTTACCGCCAACCATTCCAGCCGGGTGATGTTCTACACGGACATGATCGCCGAGGAACTGGGCCTCGCGCCGGACCATCGCCGCTGGCTGCGCCGCGCCGCGCTGCTGCACGATATCGGCAAGCTCGCCGTCAGCAACCAGATCCTCGACAAGCCGGGCAGGCTCGACGACCGCGAATGGAAGTCGGTGCGCAGCCATCCCTGGCACAGCGAACGAATCCTCGAACGCGTATCGGCCTTTGCCGATATCGCGCCCATCGCCGGCGCCCATCACGAACGACTCGACGGCGAGGGCTATCCCTACCGGTTGCGCGGAGACGAGATCGTCCTGGAAATGCGCATCCTCACCGTCGCCGATGTTTTCGACGCGCTGGCAGCGGAACGGCCCTACCGCGCCGCTATGCCGGTCGCCAAGGCGCTTGCCATCCTCAGGCAGGATATCGGCGCGGCATTCGACGGGGATTGCGTGGAGGCGCTTGCGCGCGGTCTCGTGCGGCTCGGAACGCCGGAAGGCGAGGGTGAAATCGCCGCCTGAAAAAGCCTCCGGCGGGTACCGCCGAAGGCTGTCTTGTCAGGTCAGGCAGCCGCGTTGTGAAGGCGGCCGTGGAAGAGCCCGTTATCGGTCAGCTTCGAGGCGTTCTTGGCGATTGCCAGCACGGCGAGATCGACGAGCGGCTCAAGTATAATCACGGTCATATAGGCAGCGCCGAAAGACGCGACCTGCATAAGGTTCGAGGCGGCGAAGCCGTGGCCGTAGAGCGCCCAGAAAGCCACCCAGACGACGATGCCGCCCTGATAGGAGGTCGAGAGCGCCAGCGCCTGCAGATACTTCACGTCCTTGTAGGCGGTCTTTTCCGGGATGATTTTCCCGGCCAGCAGGCCCATCGCGTAAAGCGGCACCAGCAACGTCGTGACGTTCATGCCGTATTGCGGCAGGTCGAAGGGCGCGAAGAACAGGCCCTGCATCAACAGGCCGAGCGCCAGGCCGATTGCCGCCGCACCGCCGCCGAAGATGAGGAACAGCGTCGAGCCGAGGATCAGGTGGACCTCCGAGACGCCAACCGGATGATGCGGCAGAACCTCGAAAAAGGTGAAGACCAGCGCGGTGGTGATCACCGAGCGTGCGGCAAGCGATACGACTCCGCCGTCCTTGCGGATTGTGTCGAGCGCCATCTTGCCGGCCAGCCCGAAGGCCGCCGCGGCCGTTGCGTAGGAGAGGACGATTTTGGCGCCGTCGACGACGCCGGGTTCGATATGCATGACAGTTCCTTTCTTGCACCCATCGTGCAGTTGGCAACGCGACGCGTCGCCGTTTCAGGTCTGTCCGGGCAGGTCTCCTGACTCGCGCTTCATCACCATCGCCCGCCTTCCCGGGGAGACCCCAGTGGCATCTTGGACGCGGCTCACGCTCACAGTTGCGTGGGCAGTCACGGATCAGGCCCCCTTTGGGTCGTCCCTACCGTGTTCCCTTTTCATCCGGGAGGCTTGGCCTCCCTGGAACCCGAACACGCGAGTCGTAGCGAAATGTCGAGCAAGTGACAACGTGCCCGGGCGTCATCCACCGGCGCGAATCCGATAGCGTATTCCGTCAGATACTCTTCAGGCTCACGCGCTTGTGCACCTCTTCCACGCTCTCTACGCGTTCGGAATAGCGGTCCGTCAGATAGGCCGAGCGGTCGCGCGTCAGCAGCGTGAACTTCATCAGTTCCTCCATCACGTCGACCACGCGGTTGTAATAGGAGGACGGTTTCATCCGGCCGTCATCGTCGAATTCCAGCCAGGCTTTCGGTACCGACGACTGGTTCGGGATCGTGATCATCCGCATCCAGCGGCCGAGAACGCGCATCTGGTTGACCGTGTTGAAGCTTTGCGAGCCGCCATTGACCTGCATCACCGCCAGCGTGCGCCCCTGCGTCGGGCGTATGCCGCCAATCGGGGAGAGAGGCAGCCAGTCGATCTGGGTCTTCATGATGCCCGTCATCGCGCCGTGACGTTCCGGCGAGCACCAAACCTGCGCCTCCGACCAGAGCGACAGCTCCCGCAATTCCTGCACCTTCGGATGATCCACCGGTTCCGAATCCAGCAGCGGCAGCCCTCGCGGATCGAACACCCGCACCTCCGCGCCGAACCGGTGCAACAGTCGCGCCGCCTCATAGGTCATGAAGCGGCTGTAGGAGCGTTCGCGCAGCGACCCGTAAAGCATCAGCACGCGTGGCTTGTGCGTCGATGCGTCCGGTCCGGCCAAAGCCTCGATGTCGATTGCGTGCAGCAGGTCTTCCTGCACATTCGGCAGGCTCAAATCGTCGTCCCAGTTCATCGGCTCAACTCGCGTAGGAAATGGCGAGGTCGGTCGCGCCCTCGAGGCTGCCGATCGTGTTCAGCGCTGTTTTCAGGTCTTTCGCGTTCATTTCCTCGAAGGGCAGGGCCATCAGTGCCCGGATCCGCAATTCGAGCAGGCGGTATGTTTCGGCGAAAGCGGCGCGGCGCTCTTCCGGCGTCTCGCCGTGGTCCGCCGGGTCCGGAATGCCCCAATGCGCCTGCACGGGCGCGCCCGGCCAGATCGGGCAACTCTCGCCCGCCGCATTGTCGCAGACCGTGATGACGATATCCATTTTCGGCGCATCTTCGCCGTCGAACTCATCCCAGGATTTTGAGCGCAGGGCGGCCGTGTCGTGGCCGTAGTCCTTCAGCAGCGCGATCCCGTCCGGATTGGGCGTACCGCGCGGCGTCGATCCGGCCGAAAAGGCCCGCACGCGGCCTTCGCCCAGTTTCGCGAGGATCGCCTCGCCGAGGATAGACCGGGCCGAATTGGCGGTGCACAGGATAAGGATGTTTTTCATGCGGGTTCCGAAGGGCTTGTGTGATCTGTCTTTTGGCCGATCTCGTCGAGATGTTTTTGCAGCGACAGGCTGTCCAGCGACGAAAGCGGCAGGCTTGTGAAGATCGAGATTCGGTTGTTGAGCATGCGGAACGTGTCGGAAAAGGCGAGCCGCTTCGACGCCTCGTTGCCCTCCGCCGCCGCCGGATCGGGAACACCCCAATGCGCCGACATCGGCTGTCCCGGCCAGACCGGGCAGGCCTCGGCCGCCGCCTGGTCGCACACGGTGAAGACGAAATCCATCACCGGCGCATCGGGGGCGGTGAACTCCTCCCAGCTCTTTGAACGGGCGAAAGACGTGTCAAAATTCAGGCTGTCGAGAAGATCGAGCGTATAGGGATGCACCGCGCCCTTCGGGTGCGAGCCGGCCGAATAGCCCTTGAAACGTCCCATGCCCTCCCGGTTGAGAATGGCCTCGGCGATGATCGACCGGGCTGAATTGCCGGTGCAAAGAAACAGGACATTGTAGACGTCAGCAGCCATGGTGGCCTCCTTTTCCCTCAGCAGGCGCAGGCGATTTCATCGAGAACGGGTTTGCACAATTCCGGCCTGCCGCCGCAGCAATCCTCCATCAGGAAGGCAAGCAGCGCGCGCATGCCGTCGAATTCGGCGAAATAGCGGATGACGCGGCCCTCTCTCGCACTCCGGATCATCCCGGCGCGGGCCAGAACGGCGAGATTGGCCGACATCGTATTCTGGCGCACGCCAAGCGCCTCGGCGATGTCGCCGGCCGCCATGCCGTCGGCGCCATGTTTCACCAGCAGCCGAAAAACCTCCAGCCGCGTTTCCTGGGCAAGCGCATGCAGCGCTTCGATTGCATCTGATTTATCCATATTTCAGGATTTATTGATATGTCGTCGAATGTCAACCGGGCATGGAGATCGCGTCGCTGGGCAAATGGCTCAAAACCAGCTGAGCGTGATCGCCGCAACCACCAGATAGCGCGCGGTCTTGGCGACGGCGACAAGCGCCAGAAAGGAAGGGAAGGGCTCCCGCAACACGCCCGCGACCACGGTCAGTGCATCCCCGCCGATCGGCATCCAGCTGAGCAGCAGGCTCCAGCGGCCCCATTTCGCATACCAGCGTGACGCCCGCTCGATTTGTTTCTCGCTCGCCGGAAACCAGCGCCGCCCGCCATAGCGCTCGATGGCGCGGCCGAGGAACCAGTTTACCGCCGCGCCCAGCGTGTTGCCGACGCTTGCCGCCGCCAGCAGCGCCCAGACGGGGTGAGAGCCCGCCATCAGCAGCGCCGCGAGCCCCAGTTCGGATTGCGCCGGCAGGATGGTCGCCGCAACGAAGGCGACCGCGAACAGGCCGGCATAGACGGCGAACTCACTCATGCGTATACATTTCCCGAATCCGCCGGAACCCGGCGATCGGTCGCGGGCATTGAGGGGCGTGCCTGCTGCGGCCTTTCCGCATTCCCCGTCCTCGTGCTGCGAAACCTGTTGAACCGTGCTTGAAGTTTTTTCCGTAACCGGTCCGATTTACATCACAATCGCGGTTGGATATCTGGCCGTCCGTTTCGGCCTTCTCGCCGCTGCGGACATGCGTGTCCTCGGCCGTTTCGTTCTCTATTTCGCGCTTCCGGCGCTGCTGTTCCGGGCGCTTTCGCAGCGCCACATCACGGAAATCGTGAATACATCCTACATCGCGGCCTATCTGGGCGGCACGCTGGCGATGGTCGTGATCGGCTATGCGGTCACTCGCAAGCTGCTCGGCCAGGATCGCATGACGGCGGCTTTCTCCGCCATGGGCATGTCCTGCCCGAACAGCGGCTTTGTCGGCTACCCGATCATCCTGCTGACCTTCCCGCCGATCGCCGGCACAGTGCTGGCGCTCAACATGTTCGTCGAGAATGTCGTCATCATCCCGGTTCTGCTGATGCTCGCCGAGCGTGCCAAGGGCGCCGAGGGTCATCCGCTCGCCGTTTTCTGGGGTGCGCTGAAGCGCCTCGCGGTCAATCCCATCGTCATCGGCCTCGTGCTCGGCATTGTCGTCTCGCTCACACAGGTGCCGCTGCCGTCTTTCGTGGTCAAGTCGGTCGACCTTTTCGCCTCCGCCAGCGCCGCCCTTTCGCTGTTCTTCATCGGTGGCACGCTGTACGGCCTGCCGGTTTCCGGCCTGATGGGCCGCATCGTGCCGGTCGTCATCGGCAAGCTTTTTGCCCATCCGCTGATCATGCTCGGCGCCGTCCTCATTGTGCCGCTGCTCGGCATGGCGCCGATCCCGTCGCCGCTGCGCGAGGCAATCCTTCTCTCCGCCGCCATGCCGATCTTCGGCATCTACCCGATTCTCGCCCAGCAATATGGCCGTGAGGGCTTCAGCGCGGTCGCGCTGCTCGCCACAACGGTCTTTTCCTTTCTGACGATCAGCCTCATGCTCTGGGTCATGACAGGCTGACGCGCCGGCCGGCATGGCTGCCTTGTGCGCGAAGGGATTGATTTCGCGCGGAATTGTCTACACTTAGGTTATGTGTGCTGGTCAATCGCCTGATCGCGAGCTTTGATCGGCTGTAGGTCCGAGGGGCCGCAAGCAAGAAACGGGGCGATAACGGCCCCGACGGGATGACTGCCATGACCCAATCCACCGACACCGGAATGAACCGGACTGCCGGCGCCGCCTTGAGCGCAGCCGACCGTTTCGGCGTGATCGAGCGCCCGGCGCTGGAATGGACGCCCGAGGTAGCGGAGGAGACCGCGCATCTCTATGAGCGCGTCAAGGATCACATCCCGAAAATCGAATGGCCCGTCTACGCGCCCTATGTCGCCGCCATCAACCGGCTGAAGAAGGAGCGCAACGCCGTCATCCTGGCGCATAACTACCAGACGCCGGAGATCTATCACTGCGTCGCCGATATCGTCGGCGACTCGCTGCAACTCGCCAAGGAAGCGACCAAGGTCGACGCCGAGATCATCGTCCAGTGCGGCGTTCACTTTATGGCCGAGACCTCGAAACTGCTCAATCCGGACAAGACTGTGCTGATCCCGGACATGAAGGCCGGCTGCAGCCTTGCGGAATCCATCACCGGCGCCGATGTCCGTTTGCTGCGCGAGCGCTATCCCGGCGTCCCCGTTGTCACCTATGTGAACACCTCCGCCGAGGTGAAGGCCGAGACCGACATTTGCTGCACCTCGTCCAACGCGGTGCAGGTGGTCGAATCCTTCGGCGTCGACCGCGTGCTCTGCATCCCGGACGAATATCTGGCGCTCAACGTCGCCGCCCAGACCAAAGTCAAGATCCTCACCTGGAAGGGCCATTGCGAGGTGCATGAACGCTTCACCGCCGAGGAACTGCTGGCCTATAAGGAAGCCGATCCCGAGATCGAGATCGTCGCCCATCCCGAATGTCCGCGCGAGGTCGTCGAGATCGCCGATTACACCGGCTCGACCTCCGGCATGATCAACTATGTGCGCGACCGCAAGCCGCCCAAGGTTTTGCTGGTCACCGAATGCTCGATGGCGTCGAACATCTCTTCCGAGGTGCCGGAGGTGAACTTCGTCAAACCCTGCAACATGTGCCCGCACATGAAGCGCATCACCCTGCCGAAGATCCTCGACTCGCTCTGCGAGATGAAGGAGGAGATCCTCGTCGATCCCGCCATCGCCGACCGCGCCCGCCTTGCCGTCGAGCGCATGGTCAACCTGAAGCACTAACGCTGTCGCCAACTCCGCGCGGGGAGGGGCTGGCGCAGTCATGTGTCTCCGGCGTATGGGGAACATGACAGTTTGATGTCACGCGCGTCGAGCGCGTGACGGCGAGGGGACGGAAGACGATTGGACAGACAAGACGATAGCGTGCTGATCATAGGCGGCGGGCTCGCCGGCCTGTTCTGCGCATTGAAGCTGGCGCCGAAAGCGGTGACGGTCATCACGGCGGCGCCGATCGGGCGCGGTGCGTCCTCGGCATGGGCGCAGGCCGGCATCGCCGCCGCTGTCGGCCCGGGCGATACGGTGGACAAGCACGTCGCCGATACGCTGATCGCCGGAGACGGCATTGTCGACGAAGCGGTGGCCCGCCTGATGGCAACGCAGGCCTCCGACCGCATCCACGATCTGCTGGACTACGGCGTCCCCTTCGACCGCGACCTCAAGGGCCATCTCCAGGTCTCCCGCGAGGCGGCCCATTCCGAAAGCCGCATCGTGCGCGTGCGCGGAGACATGGCGGGTCGCGCCATCATGCAGGCGCTGGTCGAGACGGTGAAGAACACGCCCTCCATCCGCGTCATGGGCGGTTATATCGCCGAGGGCCTCATTGTCGAGGACGGTCGCGTCTGCGGCGTCGAGGTGCTCGATGAATCGAGCGGCGAGGACAGGCTGATCCCCATCCGCGGTTCGCATGTGGTGATCGCCGCCGGCGGCATCGGCCATCTCTACGAGGTGACCACCAATCCGGCGGAAGCCCGCGGCGGCGGCGTCGGCATGGCGGCGCGCGCCGGCGCGCGCATGGCCGATCTCGAATTCGTCCAGTTCCACCCGACCGCCATCAATGTCGGCAAGGATCCGGCTCCGCTCGCCACCGAGGCGCTGCGCGGCCATGGCGCTACGCTGCTCAACAAGGACGGCGAGCGCTTCATGGTGCCGCTCCATCCCGATGCAGAACTCGCGCCCCGCGATGTTGTCGCACGCGGCATCTTCCGCGAAGTCCAGGCCGGACGAGGCGCATTCCTCGATTGCACCGAGGCAGTCGGCAAGACCTTCGCCGAGGAGTTCCCGACTGTCTACGGTTACTGCATGGAGGCCGGCATCGACCCGGTCACCCAGCCGATCCCCGTAGTTCCGGCGGCGCATTACTTCATGGGCGGCATCTGGACCGATATGGACGGCCGCACCTCGCTTCCGGGCCTCTGGGCTTGCGGCGAAGTCACATCCACCGGCGCCCACGGCGCAAACCGGCTGGCCTCCAACTCGTTGCTTGAGGCGGTCGTGTTTTCCTCGCGCGTCGCCGCAGCGCTTGGCGGCGAGACGTTGACGGACGCCCCGGCCGACTGGTCGAAGGGCTCGAAGGACAGCGGCCGCATCGAGCCGCGCCCGGATTCCGAACCGATGAAGCTGCTGCGCAAGACCATGAGCGCCCATCTCGGCGTGCTCCGCGACGGCGAGGGCATGAAAAAGGCGCTGCGCACGATCATGGAACTGGAGCGCGACGCCAACACAGAGCGCTTCCACAACGTTCTCGCCACCGCCAAGCTCGTCGCGGTCTGCGCGCTCAACCGCACTGAGAGCCGCGGCGGCCATTTCCGCACCGACTATCCGAACGAGGACCCGGCCTGGAAACGGCGCACCTTCGTGACGCTGGAACAGGCCGAAGCAACCATTCCCTCCCTGCTGGAGAGCTGATCATGCCCGTCGAAGCCCTGAAGCCGAGCCTGCCGCGCCTGATGGTCGAGGACGCCGTGCGCGCCGCGCTGCTCGAGGATCTGGGCCACGCCGGCGACATCACCACCAACGCGACGATCGTGCCCGACGCCACCGCCACCGCCGAACTCGCCTCGCGAGAGGACGGGGTCATCGCCGGCCTTGGCCTTGCCGAAACCGCTTTCCGGATGATGGACCCCACGCTCGTCTTCGATGCGAAGGTCAGGGACGGCGACAGGGTCAGGCCGGGCGACGCCGTCGCGACGATCTCCGGCAATGCCCGCGCCATCCTGTCCGCCGAGCGGGTCGCTCTCAATTTCCTGATGCACATGTCCGGCATCGCCAGCTACACCGCCCGCTTCGCCGACGAGATCGCCCATACCGATGCGAAGGTCACCTGCACGCGCAAGACCATTCCGGGCCTTCGCACTTTCGACAAATACGCCGTTCGCTGCGGCGGCGGCTCCAACCACCGCTATGGGCTCGATGACGCGATCCTGATCAAGGATAACCACATCGCCGTCTGCGGCGGCGTCGCCAAAGCCGTCGAGAGGGCGCGCGCTTATACCGGCCATCTGGTCAAGGTCGAGGTGGAGGTCGACACGCTCGACCAGTTCCGCGAGGCGCTCACCGCGTCGCCCGACGTCGTCCTGGTGGACAACATGACGAACGAGCAGCTGGCCGAAGCCGTCGCCATCAACAAGGCCGACAATGGCGGTCGCGTGAAGCTGGAGGCATCGGGCAACGTCGCCCTGGACACCATCCGCGCCATCGCCGAGACCGGCGTCGACTACATCTCCACCTCGAAAATCACCATGGCCGCCCCGACGCTGGATGTCGGCCTCGACATCCACATCGGGTGAGAGGGGCTGTATCAGGCCGCCGCCTGATACAGATGCACGTCGCGCTGCGGGAAGGGGATCGACAGCCCTTCGGCGTCGAAGCGTTCCTTCGCCATCTTGGTCAGCTCGCGTGAAACGGTCCACCAGTCGGACGTGTTCATCCAGATGCGGCAGGTCACCTCGACCGAGCTGTCGCCGAGATTGGACACATAGATGAATGGCTCGGGATCCTTGAGCACCTTGTCGTGACCGTCGATGATCGACTGGAAGGCAGCGAAGGCCTTGTTGATGTCGTCGTCATAGGCGATGCCGACGACGAGGTCGAAGCGCCGCTTGGGCTTGCGCGAATAGTTGGTCACCGCGCTGTTCCAGATCTCGGAATTGGGTGCCAGCAGGTAGAGCCCGTCCAGCGTTTCGAACTCGGTCGCGAACAGGCCGATCTCCTTGACCACGCCGCTGGCGCTCGACGTCGAGATGAAGTCGCCGACCTGGAAAGGTCTGAGGAACAGAAGCATGATGCCGGCGGCGATGTTCTGCAGCGTGCCCTGCAAGGCGAGGCCGATGGCGAGGCCGGCAGCGCCCAGCGCGGCGATGATCGAGGCCGTCTGCACCCCGAACTGGGTCAGCACCATCACGAAGACGAGGATCAGCACCGTGTAGCGGGCGGCCTTTGCGAGGAACAGCGTTAGCGTCTCGTCCTTGTGCGTCATGCGCGAAAGCGCCGACTGCACCCAGCGTTTGACGAGGCCGGCGACGATGAAGCCGATGATCAGGATCAGGATCGCGCCGACGACGGAAAATGTATATTCGATCACCAGCGCGCTCGCCTGTGCCCAGATGGCCGTCGCGGCCGCCGTGATCGTGGACATGTCTGCGTTTTCCAAGAGTGGCTCCCTTCATTTCATACTGAATCACAGACGATACTACGCGATTCCGCCCGGATCGGTTTCATCCGGACGCCACGAAAGGGGATTCCCTTGTGGACCGCGCCGGTGTCTTTTTTCATGAACGCCATGTGAACGCGGAGTTCAGCGACGGTTCGGAGGCGGCTTTCTACTGTTGGATCATCGAAACGCGGCAAAGACCGCACCCAAGAGGAGAAATGACATGCCCCGCAAGACAATCATCGCACTCGCAATCGCAACCCTGGCCGGCATCGCTTCCGTTCCGGCTTCCGCCAACGACGTCTTCCTCGAGCAGTTCGGCTTCGGCAACCAGGCCGGCGGCGTCCAGTCCGGCTTCGGCAACGTGATCGGCGTCTACCAGAACGGCATCATCAACGGCGCCGTCAGCGAACAGTACGGCAACGGCAACACCGCCGCCATCGGCCAGGAAGGCATCAACAACTACGGCGAGACCTGGCAGAACGGTAACGGCAACGCCGCCGGCGTCGGCCAGTTCGGCACCGACCACAACTCCATCATCAGCCAGGACGGCAATGGCAACGTCGCCGCAGGCGTCCAGGTCGGCCATGGCTGCTCCGCCGGCGTCAGCCAGACCGGTGCCGGTAACGTCGCGGCCTTCGTCCAGGCCTGCCCGTAATCCCCGCGAATACCTCCCGACGCTGCCGGGCCGGAATGTTCCGCCCGGCAGCACCCCGTTCAGGCCGAAAAGGAGAATGATCATGTTGAAGACCTTGACCAGACGTCCGGCCCGCGCCGCAGCGCTCCTGATGACGCTCGCCGCCGCCGGCTGCACCGCAGGCGCAGGAGAAATGTCCATGGCCGACCAGCCGCTGAGCTGTGAAATCACCAAGTCCACCGCCAATGGCGCGCTGGTTCTGCGTGGCGTCGTTCATGCCGAGGAAGCCGTCACGGGCACCTACCGGCTGACCGTCACCGGCTCCGGCGGCGGCAATCGCTCCAATATCTCGCAGGGCGGCCGCTTCAGCGCCGGCCAGGGCGAGACCGCCAATCTCGGCATGGTGATGCTCGGCAATCGCGGCGCGAGCTACGATGCCCGCCTCGAGATCGAGGCCGATGGCCTCGGCTATCAGTGCGCCGAACGCATCTGATCGCCACCCCAAAACGCCCCCGCAAAGGGCTCCGCTTCGGCGGGGCCTTTTCGTTTTTTCAGGCTGTCTCGCGCGATGAACGGATGATGAATGAACGGTTCCGGTTCGGTTCAGTGCCGTTGGGGCAAGGTGGTGTCATCGAAGGGCAGAAAGCCCGTATCCAAGAGGAGAAATGACATGCCCCGCAACACAATCATCGCAAGCATCGCCGCCGCTCTCATCGCAACCGCCACTCTTGACGCTCCGGCACAGGCCGGCGGCCAGGTCGCCATCGACATCAAGCCGCAGAACGCCGACCAGGAAAAGGCCATGCGCGCCGGCCTGATGATCTACGGGATCGTCAACCAAATGCAAAACGGCGCCAACATCAAGCAGAACGGCTTCGGCAACATGGCCGGTATCGGCCAGAACGGCTCCGGCAATTACGGCGTCGTCCACCAGCAGGGCAACGGCCATTCCGGCACGCTGCAGCAGAACGGCAACGACAACGCCTATGGCGTGTTCCAGTTCGGCGAAAACACCAACACCGACGTCGTCCAGAACGGCAATGGCGAAACCGGCGCAACGGTCGTCATCGGCTGGTAATTTCCGGAAAAACGCAAGCGGTTCAGGGGCATGGCCGCTTGCGAAGAAACCCGGACCGAAGGCCGCCGGCAGACACGCCGGCGGCTTTTTTGTTGGAATTCGACCAGAGTATAAGAATTAGAAAATTCCCTTACGTAGCGTTGTGCTTAAGCCGATGTTGTGCTTTGTTTAAGTCTGTTGCTTCGCAAGTGAAGTATACAAAGGGTTGGGTGTGTGTTCGGCCGTGGCTTTTCAGTCGCGGCCGAATTCATTTTCAGCCTTGGCCAACGGAATAGTCTTCCGAATCAATTGCTTCGCGTGTCAGCGGCAGCCGGAAAGGCACGCCTTCGAAGGCGTCCTCGCCACGTCCGATCGCGCGAATGGCGTCGACCATGCGCCCCTCGCGCCCGAGCACCGCGTCGGCGATCTCGATCAGCTTGGCATTCGGCGTCGCCGACGGCGCCCGCCAGCGCAGGTCGAAGGCAAGTTCGCGCTCGTCGAGCTCGGGATTGAGCGCCAGCGCGATCATGTAGGCGGAGGCGGTCGAGCGCGAAATGCCGGCAAAGCAATGCACGATCATCGGCGCTTCCCGGTCCCACGCCCGGGCGAAATCCAGAATGGCGCGCACATGCTCTTCGCCGGGCAATGTCATCCCCTCCATCGCCACCGCGATATCGTTGAAGCCGAGAAACAGGTGATGTTCCTCCGCGATCTCGACAGGCCGGGTCACCGGCGTGCCGGCATTGATCACCGTCAGCATCCGCGCGGCACCGGTCGCGGTGGCGGTGTCCTGCAATTTCGACAGCGGGCAGACAACGAGATAGGGCATGATCAGGCTCTTTTTCGGCCAGGTGTTTGTGCCGCCTGGAAGGCGGCTGCGACTTCTGCGAATCGCGCCAGATAAGCATCCTGCACCTCTCCGGCCGGGCGTGGCGTCATGTCCAGCCCGTCGGGCGACACGCCCCGCGGCCGGCCGAAATAGGTCACCGCCTCCTTTTCCGAAAACCCCGCCAGTAAAGTCGCTTCGAAAAAGGCCGACACCTGGTCGGCGCGCTTGATCTTCGCCTTCACGGCCTTCGTCGGATGCGGCGGCAGCCCGAAACGGATATGCACCGCAGCCTCCAGCCGCGCCTCGACCGCCTTGTAGTTGCCGCCCAGCACCTTCTTGAAGGGCGAGATCATGTCGCCGATCACATATTCCGGCGCGTCATGCAGCAGCGCGGCGAGCCTCAGATCGGGCGAGCAGCCTTCATTCATCCGCGTGACGATATCGTCGACCACCAGCGAATGCTGCGCCACCGAAAAGGCGTGGTCGCCATTGGTCTGTCCGTTCCAGCGCGCCACGCGCGCCAGCCCGTGGGCTATGTCCGAAATCTCGATGTCCAGCGGGGAGGGGTCGAGCAGGTCGAGCCGGCGCCCGGACAGCATGCGCTGCCATGCGCGCGACGGCGCGCCCTCGCGGTCGGGCATACCTAATCTCCCTGATCGGCGGTTTCTTCCGGCCACCGATAGCCGACATTCGGCGGCAAGGACAAGGCGACGTTTCTTCCGTTGGCCGTGATCGGCGTGCCGGCGTCCATCGCGTCCTTGGCCCTGTCGAGCCGCACCAGCGCCAGCGCCGAGCCTGCCGCGACGGAGCCGAGCGCTCCGACCGTCTTGCCGCCGGCCTCAAGCGCTGTGCCCGGCGCGAAACCGGGTGTTTCCGCCGAGGCGATCACAAGCCGCCTGCGCGCCGTGCCCCGATGCTGCATGCGCGAGACCACCTCCTGACCGACGAAACAGCCCTTGCGGAAATCGACGCCGGTGTTCTGGTCGAGCGATACATCGTGCGGGAAGGCGTCCCCCGGCTCGAAATCCGAGCCGCTCTCGGCGACGCCATGGGCGATCCGCAAGGCCGTCCAGCCTTCCGCATCGTCCTCGCCCGATGGCTTGCCGCCATAGTGGCGCGTGACCCGCAGCTCTTCCGGGAAACGGCTGTCGCGCACCGCGCGCCCGTTATCCGCCGTTGAATCGGCATTCCAGGAAATCGCCGCAAGTGATTCATCCGACTCCGAAATCGTCACCTTCGCGCGCAGCTTGTACATGGTCAGCCGCTTGAGGAAATCGCCGACCAGCCGGCTGTCGATATCGATCAGAAATCCATCGCCGTCCCGAAAGATCAGGAAATCGAACATGATCTTGCCCTGCGGCGTCAGAAGCGCCCCCGGCCGCGCGACGTCCTCGGGCAGCTTCTCGACATCGCAGGTGATCAGGTTCTGCAGGAAATGGGTCGCCTCCTCGCCGGAGACGGAGATCAGGCTTCGGCCGGACGGAAAATGGACGGGCATGTGGGGAAATCGTTTCGCGCGGTTGCTTTCGGATAGGCTGATACGTAGTTCCCATTCAGTGGAGCGGCAAGAGACGGGCACGAGACAGGCGGGCGAAGAGACGAGATGAGCGAGACATTCGATCTGATTTTGAAGAACGGCACGGTCGTCAATCATGACGGGCAGGGCGCTCGCGACATCGGCGTCACCGATGGCCGCATCGCCGCGATCGGCTCGCTCGGCGCGGCCCAGGCCGGAGAGACGATCGATTGCACCGGCCTGCACATCCTGCCGGGCGTCATCGACAGCCAGGTCCATTTCCGCGAGCCGGGCCTCGAACACAAGGAAGACCTTGAGACCGGCTCCCGCGCTGCCGTGCTCGGCGGCGTCACCGCCGTCTTCGAGATGCCCAACACCAATCCGCTGACCACAAGCGAGGAAGCGCTTGCCGACAAGGTGAAGCGCGCCCGTCATCGCATGCATTGCGATTTCGCCTTCTGGGTCGGCGGCACGCGTGAGAATGCCGCTATCGTCGGTGAGCTGGAGCGCCTGCCGGGCGCCGCCGGCATCAAGGTTTTCATGGGCTCGTCCACCGGTAATCTTCTGGTCGAGGATGACGAGGGCGTTGCCTCCGTTCTGCGCAACACCCGCCGCCGCGCCGCTTTCCATTCGGAGGACGAGTTCCGACTGCGCGAGCGCGCGAACCTGCGTGTCGACGACGATCCGTCCTCGCATCCGGTCTGGCGCGACGAGGCTACCGCGTTGATGTGCACCGAGCGTCTCGTCCGCATCGCCCGCGAGACCCGCGCCCGCATCCACGTGCTGCATATCTCGACGGCCGAGGAGATCGCCTTCCTGCAAAACCACAAGGATGTGGCCACCGCCGAGGCGACGCCGCACCACCTGACGCTCACCGCCGACGACTACGCAACGCTCGGCACGTTGATCCAGATGAACCCGCCGGTGCGTGCGCCGCATCACCGCGACAGCATCTGGCGCGGCGTCGGGCAGGGCGTCATCGACGTGCTCGGCTCCGACCACGCCCCGCATACGCTCGCCGAAAAGGCAAAGCCCTATCCGGCATCCCCCTCCGGCATGACCGGTGTGCAGACGCTGGTGCCGATCATGCTCGACCATGTGAACGCCGGAAAACTAAGCCTGGAGCGGTTTGTCGACCTCTCCTCGCACGGCCCGAACCGCCTGTTCGGCATCGCCCGCAAGGGCCGTATCGCCGCCGGTTACGACGCCGATTTCACCATCGTCGACCTGAAGCGCCGCGAGACCATCCGCAACGATCAGGCGGGCTCGAAGGCGGGCTGGACGCCGTATGACGGGAAAGAGGTCACCGGCTGGCCGGTCGGCACGGTCGTGCGCGGCACGCGGGTCATGTGGGAAGGGGAGATCGTCGCGCCCGGTCGGGGCGAACCGGTCCTATTCAGCGAAGCCTTGCCGGTCTGATCCGGCAGCGCGCCGCCGCAATTCCTCGGCCAATGTTCGGAAATGCCGCTCGGCCTCGGCCGTGACGCCGCCGCGCGCATGGTCCTTGCGCAGGGCTTCCTCGACCTCGTCGATCATCCGCTCCAGGCTCGGCCGGTCGCCATGGCTCGCATGATGGCCGAACAGATCGATCCAGTTGTCGGTGATATGCCCGGCCTGCATCAGCCGGTCGAAAGCGCCGTGCGGATTGCGCCCGCCGAACAATATGCCGATCCCCGCAACCGCGAAGGAAATCGGGCTCAAAACGAGATCGCGGATCCCGTCGGCAAACAGTTTGATCTGGAAAATGACGAGGCGTCGAAAGAGGGACCAGCGCGAGGTGCGCCTCGTCCTGACGACGTCGGAGCTCTCCTCGAATGACTGCCTGGTAAGCCGTGGCGTGGACGTCATCGAACCCCTCCGATTTTCCCTCTTCCTCACATATCGGGTCTCGGAAGCCGAATTCCAAGAGCGTCTGCCCGATCAATCATCCGGCGTCCTTACATGCCGCGATGGCCTGCGCCTGCGTGGCGCCCAGACCGAGTTGCTGGCGGAAACAGGTCAACCGCGCCTCCGCATTCCTGGCATTGCTGCACAAAAGCGCTGCATCGTCGACCGTCCAGTTGGCTGACCCGTCGAGATTGCTCGGAAACCGGCCGCTGATCGCGAAATGCATGCAGATTGCCGGTTCCGTCGATTGTTTGTTCCTGCCGCAGACTCGCCCGACGATCTCGTCGCGATAGGAGCGTGACGCATTGTTGGCGAACTGGTTGGGGCCCTTGAGGTAGTCGGCGCAGGCGTCGCTTGCGCCGGGGCGCGCCGCAGCTTCGGAACCTTGACGGTACCGGTCGCAGCTTTCGACGAAGTCCGCGATGTCCTGCCTGTCCGATTGTGTGGCGGCCGACAGGTCGAAACCGCCACCCCACCTGACCGCGTCCACGGTCGGCTTGAACCGGGCGGTGGGCGCGATCAGTTCCGCGAAAAAGGCCGAATCTGTCCTGAGCGTGAAACGGTAGCGCGCGCGGTTCTCACCCGCATCGCCGGATGCGTCCCTGTCATAGGTCGCCATGACGGAAAGGGCGTTGCCGGGTCTTGCCTTGACGAACAGTTCCTCGCGCGGCTGCGGATTGGCCCGCACGTCGAGGCGGAGCAGGACCGTCACGACAGGGTCCGGCGCGTCCCGATTGCACCGCGCGGTCATCAGCACGACATCCGTGCCCTCGGGCGAATTGAGGAAGGTCCTCACATGACGGACCGAAAGCAGCGCATGGGTGCCGTCCGTGTTGAACGCCCAGACATTGCCCGAACTGCTGGCCTCCGCTTGATTCGGGGCGATGCCCGACAGGGCTGCGAACGTCAGGCACAGGGCGGCGAGCCCGCGCTGGAGGCGCATTCTGATCATTGTGAAAATCTCCGGGATCGTAATTTTCGCCGCCTTCGAACCGGCGGAAAAGCTAAGGCCGCGCCCGGTCGGGACGCGGCCTCTGCCGGGCCAAAGCCCTCGGTCAGCTTACCCGCAGGTGGGATCCTCTCCGTTCCACGGATGTGTCTTGAGTTCGAGGATATTGGTCTTCTTGTTCATTACTAACTCAGGCAGTATCGACATGTAGGTGCCGGAAAAATGGCACTTGTCCGTGAAGTACCACTTGAAGGTTCCGCTCTCCTTCGGGTCGAGCGTCGACGTGTTGGCCAGTCCGTATAGCCCGGAAACGACGACGGCTTGCCGAGCTTCATCCCATCCGTAACCGGTGATCTTCACGGACTTTCTTCCGTCGAAATAGGTATTCGTGTCGAAATTCACTTCGCCGACCTTGGTGTCCCAGACACCGGTGAGATCGGGCATCTTGGTCGCCTTGAACACTTCAATCGAGGCGTTGATTGCCTCGCGTTGCGAGGGCGTGCTTTCGGTATCCTTGGAGGCATATACGGTCCGGGAATCTCCCGATGGAGACGTGATCAGGATCTGGTTGTTCTTCTGCAACTCGATCGTGACCGTCTTGCCGGCATCGTCATCTCGCAGAATATGCTGCTTGAAACCCTGGGTCCCGCCATCCGCGAGCAGCTCGCCAGCCGCCGCCGAGGTGATCGCGGCTGCAGCCGCGGCCCCGGTCGCCCAGGCTGCGCCCGTTGCGGCCGGCCCGCAGGCGCCCCCGGTGCCGACGGTGCAAACTGCGCCGACAACGCTCGCTGCGATGGCGGCGCCGACGGGAATCGCGACACTTCCGACCTTTTCCATCAGATCGATGGCGCCGCGAAAGTTGGTCGGGTCGGAATAGTAGATTGTCCCGCTGTCGGAGTAGACCCACGAAACATACCACCAGTCTCTCCCGGTGGTCCCGAATCCGGTGTTGTATGTGACGGGTTGCGCCGAGGTTGATGCGCCGTCCGTAAGAGCGCTGGGCCACTCCAGCTGATGCTCGTATTCGTCGCTGTATTTGTGGGCGACGGTGACATAAAGAATGGTCTTGCCCGTCTTGTTGCTGACGACAACATCAGCCTGTTTCTTCTCGACTGCGTATGATGTCGAGACAGTGCTCAGTGTAAAGAGCACGCCAAGGCAAAGCTTGCCCAGCATGCCGCACGAATTGATGTTCATGAAAGCATCTCCGTTTCGGATCAGAACTATCCGGATGGTTTGGTCGCCCCGACGGCCAACTTATGAAAGCCATTGACCGGGGATTAAAGCCTCAGCGGGCGCAAGTTGGACATTTGGCGGTCCGGGTTCCTTATTTGGCGCTATGGGTGCCTCTTGTCCCGAGCGCCTCAATCGGCTTTCCTTTGCATGTCGCGTTGAGCGGCTTACCGGGGGAAATGTCGGCTATGAGTGCGATCTCATGAAGCGCGAGGTACTGCCTTTAGCCACGCGCTATGTTGCGATGCTGGTCTATGATCAAGTCGCTTCCGTTGACGTCTGCGGGCCGCTGGAGCCCTTCGGCGTCGCCAACTTCCTCACGGGCCGGCCGCTCTACCGGCCGATCACCGTCTCCGTCGACGGGGGACCGGTGGAGGTGGCGGGAGGCTTCCTGCGGATCGAGCCGACCTGCAGCTGCGAGAACCTTCCGAGAAATCTGGACTTGCTGCTGGTCGCGGGCGGCCCGGGATGTTTCGCCGCATCCGAGAACGAGGAGATCACCCACTGGATCCGCAAGCTGGAGCCGCGCTGCGACCGCATGGGGTCGGTGTGCACGGGATCGACCGTGTTGCTGGCGTCGGGCGTCACCAATGGCCACCGCATCGCGACCCATTGGCTGGAGGCGATGCGCCTGGAGGCCGATGAGAGCATCGCCGGCCAGGTCGATTCCGATGCGATCTTCGTCAATTCGGGCAAGTTCTGGACCTCTGCCGGCATGCTTGCCGGCATCGATCTTGCGCTGGCCCTGATCGAGGAGGATCACGGCCGCCAGCTGGCGCTGGACGTCGCGCGCTTCATGGTGCTCGTCCTGCGCCGCCAAAGCGGCCAGACCCAGTTCAGCACGCATCTCATGGCCGATGCCACCGAGGATGCCAGGATTCGCCGGGTGCAGCTGCATATCTGGGAAAATCCGGGTCATGACTTCTCCATCGGCAAGCTCGCCAGTTACGCGGCGATGAGCGAGCGGTCGCTTGAACGACGCTTCAAGGAAGTCACCAACACGACGATCTTCCGCTATATCGAGGACGTCAGGCTGAACGTCGCGCGCCGGCTCCTCGAAACGTCCGATCTGCCCGTTCAGGCGATCGCGACGAAGAGCGGGTTCGGCACGGCCAAGACGTTGCGCCGCGCCTTCGCGCGCCGGCTCGGCGGCGCGCCCAGCGATTACCGCGCGAATTTCGGCATGGTCCGCGTCGCCGGCGAGGATGTGGCGTCGGTCGTGGGAGATGTCCGCATGGATCTCGAAAGCGTCATTCTCGGAAAGTCGGTCTGGTAGGCGAGGGGGCCTGGGGCCCTCCCGATGATGCCCGTTCAGCAGGCATACAGCTTCGCGATGAAAATCTGCCGGGCGAGACGAAACCGGTTCAGGCGCGGCCCGCGCCGTTCACACAGGAGACAGGCATGTTCGTCAGGCAGATCCTCGCCATTGTCGCAGTCGCGGTCATGACGCTCCCCGCGTCCGCGCGCACGGAACGATGGAGCGTGACGGGAACCGGGACGGAGGCCACGGTCACGGATTGCACGGATTGCGAGGAGGACATCGGCCTTCTCGTCCGGTGCGGAACGACCGGCATGCCGGCGACCCTCTCCGTGCCGTTCCAGGCTCTGGATGAAGAACCCGCCGAGGACGCTGCCTCGCAAAAGATCGTCTTCACCGTGGATGGCGAGGCGTTTTCCTATGTGCCGCAATTCGAGTTCTGGGGAATGATCGGCTATCTCCCGAAGATCGAACTGAAGCCGTCCGATCCGCTGGTCGAGGCGCTTAAGAGGGGCCAGGTCGTCGATATCGCGCTTGGCGAGAGCCGCGTTCGGATTCCCTTGAATGGCTCATGGAGCGCTTTGTCCGCGTTCGAGCGAACTTGTCCCCGGGGCGTTGGCGGAGAGAGCGAATGAGATCCTTGATAGCCAATTGCGCTCGCGCCGCCGCGATCGTCGCCGGATTGACCGTGACCGCACTCGCGCAGGATGCTGCCGATCTGCAATGGCAGCAATACGCCTTCGACGATCAGGACGGCGCCCGCACGCACCTGCTTTCATTCGCGATCCCGGAAACCGATGCATGGTTGTTCAACGCCGAGTGCAGGGCGGGACACGCCGGACCGGCGATCCCAGTGATGCTCGCGCTCGATTTCGGAAGCCGAGAAAATGGCGACGATGTCGAGGTCCGCTTCCGGACCGAAACCTATGACGCGACATTCGCCGGAAAGGTGTCGATCCAGGGCGAGGAATATGCCGGCATCGCCGTCGAGGTCGGGGTCGGGGACGCATTCTGGCCGGCTCTTCGTCGCGGCAACGTGCTGCATTCCGGACTGGCCGGAGAGGAAATGCGCCTGATCTCGCTGCGCGGTTCGAATGATCCGGTCAGACGCTTCGTGGAATCCTGTTCGCAGATTTTCGCCAAGGCGACTTCATCCGCCGCGCCCGCGCCCGCTTCGGACGGGGCTCATGCGTATGAATGCGAGGATGGCAGGGGTTTCGACCTGACAATCGACACGTCGCGCCCCGATCCGGTTGCCACCATCACCTCCCAAGGCAATTCCGCGACATTGGTCCAGGTCCCTGGCAGCGGTACCGTCTATACGAAAGAGCCTCTTGAGATGCGCATCGAGGGCGATGTCGTGTTGATGGTCATGCCGCAGGAGACGGTGCGTTGCACCCGCCGGGACTGAGCGACAGCGCCGCCCATCCCGTTGACTTGGCGCCCCTTGTCGGCTACCCGGACCGCCATGACAAAGCCGATCATCCTTGCCGGACTTTATTATTCGCAGCTCATATAGCTGCGGACCCTTTGTCGTGAATCGTTCCGCTGCCCAGACAGCGGTTCGACGAAAATCCTTCGATCTCCTGCCTGGCGGCAAGAAAGAGGTCGAAAGATGGAACATCAAAATCCCGCAGAACTGAAACCTTCGATAGGCGTGATCGGTTTCGGCGCCTTCGGCAGGCTCATCGCCCGCCACGCCGCGCCGTATTTCGGCGTCTGCGTCCATGACATCGCGCCGGAGGCGGGGCAGGCCGCCGCGAGCCTTGGCGCGGTGGCGACCACGTTGGAACATGCCGCCGCCTGCGACATTGTCGTCATCGCCACGCCGGTTCCGACCTTCGCGGACATCCTGTCATCCGTCGCGGCCCATTGCCGGCCCGGCGCGCTGGTTCTGGATGTCGGCTCGGTCAAGATCGGGCCGTCCGCCCTGATGCGACAGACACTTCCCTTGAACGTCGATATCGTCGCGACCCATCCGCTGTTCGGGCCGCAAAGCGCCCGCAACGGCCTCGCCGGGCTGAAGATCGCACTTTGCCCGATCCGGGGAGACCGCCACCGCGCGCTGGCCGCCTTCCTGCGCCGCCGCCTCGGCCTTCAGGTCATCGTTACCACGCCGGAAGACCACGACCGCGAGGCCGCGACCGTCCAGGGCCTGACGCATCTGATCGCCAAGGTGTTGACCAGGATGGACCCGCTCCCGACCCGCATGACCACTCGTTCCTTCGACCTGCTCGTCGAGGCGGTCTCCATGGTCCGCCACGACGCGCCCGAGGTCTTCGAGGCGATCGAGAGATCCAATCCCTGGTCGGGCGAAGTCAGACGCCGCTTCTTCGAGCTGGCGCATGAGCTGGATGCCGAGCTGGCGAGGCGAGACCACGTCGTGCCGAAGGAACCTGATCCGACGACGGCGATCCCGGCGAACGGCATCGAACCGTCACGCGCCGTTCACGCGCCCGCCATAATTGCGTACTGACGCACCGAATGGGCAAGCGTCGGCAACGGCCCGAAGAAGGCATGCATGGAAGTCTATGGCGGATCAGATGCGCGGCAATGAAGCGCCCCCGACGCGGGGAACGGCCGGGGAGGTCTTCGTTGTCTTCCTGAAGCTGGGCCTGACCAGTTTCGGCGGACCGATTGCGCATCTCGGCTACTTCCGTGACGAACTTGTCACGCGCCGAAAATGGCTGGGCGACGGCGCCTATGCCGATCTGGTAGCCTTGTGCCAGTTTCTTCCCGGCCCCGCTTCCAGTCAGGTAGGCTTCGCGCTCGGGATGCTGCGGGCCGGCTGGCTTGGCGCGCTGGCCGCCTTTTTCGCCTTCACCTTGCCCTCCGCGCTCGCGCTTCTTGTCTTCGCGATGACCGCCGCCCGCATGGAAGGTCCGGTCGGCGTCGGAGCGCTGCACGGTCTGAAGATCGTTGCCGTGGCGATCGTCGCACAGGCGGTCTTGGGCATGGCGAGGACGCTCTGCCCGGACAGGCAGCGCGCCGCCATCGCCGTTGCAGCGGTTGCGGTTCTGGCCTTCATGCCCGGCATCTTCGGCATGGCGGGCGCGATACTGCTCGGCGCGGTCGCCGGGCCGATACTCGGTCGCGGAACGCCTGCGCCCCTTGGTGGCCATGTCGCCATGCCGGTCACGCGGGCAATCGCTGTCGCGGCGCTCGCCGTTTTCCTCGGGCTTCTCGTCATGTTGCCCCTTGTCGCCGGCGGATCGCAAACATTGAACGTCTTCGAGAGCTTCTACCGCGCCGGCGCGCTGGTCTTCGGCGGCGGTCATGTCGTGCTGCCGCTGCTACAGGCCGAGGTCGTCCAGCCGGGCTGGGTAACGGCCGACAGCTTCCTGGCCGGATATGGCGCGGCGCAGGCGTTACCAGGGCCACTTTTCACCTTCTCGGCTTATCTCGGCGCGGTTCTGGGGCCTCAGCCGAACGGCATGGCCGGCGCGGCGATCGCCCTTTTTGCGATATTCCTGCCGGGTTTCTTGGTTCTGATCGGTGTCTTGCCATTCTGGGACCGGTTCCGGGCCATGGCGAAGGCGCAATCGCTGATGCAGGGTGCCAACGCCGCTGTCGTGGGCATTCTGGGCGCGGCGCTCTATTCGCCGCTATTCACCAGCGCGATCGGCGACATTCGCGATTTCGCGCTGGCTCTCGCCTGTTTCGTTCTGCTCGTCGCATGGAAGTCGCCGCCATGGATCGTGGTGATCGTCGCGGCGCTGGGCGGCGTGGTGCTTGGCTTGGTGGCGTGAAGGGAACGCCCCTCAATCCCCCGCCACGAAAAACCGCCAGCGCCCGTCCGGCGCAATAGAAGATATAGGCGCCGAAATCGCGCATCTCATCGGAGTAAAGATACCTTTGGCACGCAAATCGACATATCATGAATTCATCCAACTTGAAGATGAGGCGAGAATCGGTGAGGCTTTACTATTTCACATCCGCCCGGTTCGGCTTGGAAGCAATTCGCGATCAGCGGTTGAAGATATCAACTGTCGGGGATTTGAATGACCCTTTTGAGTGGTTAAGCATAACCGGTGACCGGCATGTTCGCAGGGTTATGCGAAAGGCAAGAGCTGAGCTTGGAGCACAACTAGGCTTAATATGCTTCAGTAGCAGCTGCCGGCATCCGCTGCTGTGGGCTCACTACGCCGACAATCACAGGGGGCTGTGTCTGGGATTTGACATCAAAGAGCACAATGAACTCCGAGAGGTTGATTACATCCGCGAACGGATGGGGTGGTCGGAGTTCAGAAGCTTAACCTCCGAAGAGGGTGTTCGAATTCTCTTGAGTTATTTCAGCGTAAAATTCGACGCTTGGAGCTATGAGTCTGAATATCGAATGCTGGTGGAATTGGGAAACCAAGACCCCGTTTCCGGCCTGTTCTTCCAGTCATTTCAACCGCATATGACTTTACGTCAGGTACTTGTCGGCGAGCGCTGCGATATTACGCGACGTCAGCTGGATCGCGTGCTTGGTTCGGAATTCGAAGAAGTTGAGAGGTTTAAAGTCCGAGCAGCTTTTAGAAATTTTGATATTGTTCGTAATTTGCGAGAAAGCGCCTGGAATTAGGTGGGTTTGGTTTGAGGGAAACGAAGCCAAATTTCTTGGATTGGTTGGGTATCAGTACCCAACCTGATTTTTCTCGCGGCAGGTGGTTTGGCGCATGCGTGGGAGTACTAGCCTTTCTGATTTTGCTGGCCGTTTTGGCAACCGGGATGCTTGTCCTTGCAAGGCTCTTTTTAGCATCTCTCGGAATCCCGCTTTTGGTCGGCGACGATTCCTCGGAATCTGTCCGGAATTTTGGCTTGTTGCTTACAACCCTATTCGCGGCACCGTTTCTGGTCTGGCGATCAATAATTGCTCACAAGCAGGCACTGGTCGCGGAACAAGGTCACATTACGGATCGCGTAAACCAGGCTGTTGATGGGCTGGGGGCGACTCGCACAATGAGACGTCAAAGACTGCGTGCGAGTGGGCGGCTAGCCTATGAGAGGGATGAAAACGGGGAACCTGATTTTTCCAAACCGATATTTGAGGAAATAACAGAGCCGAATTTGGAAGTTCGAATTGGCTCCATTTTTGCCTTGGAGCGAATTGCTGAAGACAGCTTGCGGGACCATGTGCAAGTCATGGAAATACTCTGTACTTACATCAGAGAAAACAGCCGTTCTCGGTCACACGGCGCTAGCGCCGACGCATTGGTCGATACTTCAGACGACGAACCTGATTTCAACTCATCGTTAAGGGCGGACTTGCAAACGGCGCTCAGTGTGATCGCGAGAAGAAGTCCTGAGAGAGTTAAATATGAGGCGTCTTTGCGTCCTCCGTACCAACTTGACCTCAGCAATTCCGTGCTAAATGGGGCTGTAGTGTTTGATGGAAGGTTCGGGCCAGTCAAACTTGATCGCGTAACTGCGAGAAATGCATCGCTGAGATTTTGCGACTTTCGCGGTGCCCGATTTTACCAGTGTGACTTTGAGAACGCCGATTTGGAGTTTTCAACCCTGATAAACGCCTCTGTTGCAGGATCAATTTTTAGGGATGCAGAGCTTTCAAATTGTGACTTTTCTCAAAGTGAAGGCGCACACGGGGGTATCTCGGGCGGTTCGTTTATCCGTGCTCGCCTAGATGATACGAAGTGGATTGGAGCGTGGGTTGGCAGCGATTTTTCTCAGGCCAGTTTCATGGGGACAGACTTCGCGGGCGTAATTGTTGGCCAGAGGGCTAATTTTACCGGAGCGTACTTGTTTGAAACTGATTTTTCGCGAGCGAAAATTTTCGATCAGAATGTTTTGGATAAGACAGTGGGAATCTCAAATGGTGAGGGGAAAACGTTGATACCGGAGGGTTTCACATATCCAAGCCACTGGGTGGATATCGAGGAAATTAGGACTGATTTTGAGACTCGTACCGGAGAAAAGTTGGGTGTTGTTGAGACATATGAGGCGCTACTCAAAGAGTGGCGGGAGGAGCATGCTTGAACGAAGCGTATTGCTGAGCTGCTGCGCGTCCCAATTCTTTGTTTGAAGCCTAGGTTCAACTCTCAACTCAACAACGGCATCAAGTATGCCTTTCCCGAGGTCGAGCGTGGATCAATTAACGTCGGAAAGTCATTCCGCGTTCACTGACCGTTCGAGGCAATCAGCAAATCGGCGAAAAGCGCAGTCTTTGCTCTTCCCGATCCTAATCCCCCGCCACGAAAAACCGCCAGCGCCCGTCCGACGAGATGCCGGCGCGGTAGAAAATATAGGCGCCGAAATCGCGCATGTCCTCGTAATCGCCTGACGTCACCAGCTTGAACAGTTCGACGCGCTGTTTCGGCGTCAGAGCTTCCAGCGAGGTCGCCGCGAAATAGGGCCAGACATAGGTCTCGTTCGGCGTACCGGGATCGTAGATCGCATAGCCGGCCTCCAGCACCTCCTCGAGGATCGCCAGGATCTCGTAGCCGTCCGGATCGCCGCCCTGGCTGCGCAGGAAATCGATCGGGTCGCCGTCGACCACCCCGAAGGAGAGCTGCGTCCCTTCGGAGCCGCCGCCCATCAGCGGCCTGAGCGCCTCGAAATCGGCGTCGCGCGCGGCCTGCATGATCCGCTCGCGCATGCGTTTCACGGGCTCCGGCAACGCGTCGAGGCTCCCGCCGATGATCGGTTCGGCAGTGCCCGAACCGCCGCTCCGGGACCTGTCCGGCATCGCCAGCGGGTTCTCGGGATCCTGATAGGTCGGCGGCGCGATCGGGGCGGGCAGGGGCACGAGACCGGAGGGCGGCGGCGGCACGTCGCCGGTCTGCGCGAAACCTGCATTGGCAGAGGCGAAGATCAGGAATATCGGCAGCAGGGCACGCACCGTCACGCGGCCAAGGTCATTCCAGCGGCGGGCAAGCCGTCGATCCTCAAGCCGGTCGGCCAAGATCGTCATGATGTTCGCAAGCCCCTCCGGGAGCGTTACTGCACCGAGCGGTTCGGCGTGAATTCGCCGCACAGAATGCGCTCGCGCAGCGTATCGACCAGCGCCAGAGCCGCGTCCTCGCCCTGTTCGCGGATGGTCTCTTCGAGCGCGGTCGCGATCGCGGCGTCGGCCAGGATAGTGGACTCGATGCCTTCCATGACACCGTCCGCCCAGGCCTCAAGTTGAAACTCCATCGCCGCCATGCGCTTTTCGCGCGCGATGATTTCATCCATCTCGTTTACAGTAACTTCCATATACTCAGCCGCACTTGATCAAAAATGGCACACGTCATTTACGCGCTGTTAACATATCGGCAGTGGACGCAGAAAAAAAGTCGCAAGCGGTAAAACCGTTAATGCTGTGTTAAAACGTGATCAAAACCGCCTATTCGCCGTAACGATTGGTGATTTCGCGGGCCAGAGTCCGGCCTTCCTCCATGTAGCGATCCACCGCCGCCAGCGCCTGTTCGGTGCAGGTCACATAGACGCTGTCGAAGGTCCGGTAGCCCCGATTGAAGCTGGCGATCATCCGCGCGCGGCGCAGCGGCTCCGGATTTTCCGCGACCAGCATGCCCTCCATCTGCTCGCGCCACTGGTTCGACGTTTCGCCGCACAGATTGCGTAGATAGTGGATGGAGCCGAGCACTTCGGCGAGCCGCATCAGCTTGGCATCATAGGGAACCGTCGCCGAGACCTGCGCCGGGGCGGACGCGGTCATCGCCAGCGCAAACGCCGCCGCCATGCCAAGAATTTTTGCCTTGCCCGTCGTCATCTCGTCCGCGTTTCGCTTTCCGTCGGTCCTGAGCCTGTCACCTGATTGTGTCGGTTATCCGATTACGTCACGGCGCGCCAGCGTCGCGGTAATCCGCCTCGATCGCCTCGACCACCTCGATGGTGGAGTCGGTCAGTGGAAGCGCCTTCATCGCCGCGATGTCGAACCAGCCGGCATCCGCCGCGTCGTCTGCGGCCACGGGCTCGCCAGTCGCCTCGGCGCGGTGCACGAACAACACGAAATGGTGTCGCGTATCGCCCCCGGTTCCGTCATCGATCAGTTCGAACAGCGCCTCAAAGCGGATGTCGGTCGCCGACAGCCCGGTCTCCTCGCGCAATTCGCGCGCCGCCGCTTCCGCCAGCGTCTCGCCGAAATCGACGCTGCCGCCGGGAAAGGCCCACAGATCCTTGGCCGGCGGCCGGCCGCGCTTCACCAGCAGGAAACGGCCGGTTTCGGGATGACGCGCCGCCACCGAGACGGCGACGCGGGGCAGGGCGGTGCCAGGGGCCGGGGAAGAGATGTCGTCCATGTTGCTTTTCGAACCGATACTGGGCACCTGTGTAACACCGCCGGACCGAAAGATTGAAGGGCATGACGAAATTGATGGCGATGGTTCCCGCAACGGCGCGTACTCACTGATGTGCGGCCGCTTCTCGCTCCTGCAAACGCCCGAGGAGGTCGAGGCCTTCTTCGCCCTTGAGGGGCTGGAGGCTTTCCCGCCGCGCTACAACATCGCGCCGACCCAGCCGATCCTGGTCATCTCGGCCGCGCCGCCGCGCGAGCCGGGCTCCAACCGGCCGGACCGCGAGGCGCATCTGGTCCGCTGGGGCCTGCTGCCCTCCTGGGTCAAGGACCCGAAGGAATTCCCGCTGCTGATCAACGCCCGCGGCGAGACGGCGGCCACCAAGGCCTCCTTCCGCGCGCCAATGCGCCACAAGCGCGCGCTGATCCCGGCTTCGGGCTTTTACGAATGGAAGCGCGACAAGGCCTCCGGCCAGTCGCAGGCCTATTGGGTGCGCCCCGCGAATGGCGGCCTCTGCGCCTTTGCCGGCCTGATGGAAAGCTGGATGGCCGCGGAGGGAAGCGAACTCGATTCCGCCGCCATCATCACCGCCGCCTCGACGCCGGACATCTCCTTCGTCCACGACCGCATGCCGGTCGTCATCCAGCCGGAGGATTTCTCCCGCTGGCTCGACTGCCGCACCCAGGAACCGCGCGACGTCGCCGACCTCCTGAAGGGCGCGCCGGAAGGCTATTTCGAGATGATCCCGGTCTCCGACAAGGTTAACAAGGTCGCCAACACGACACCCGACGTGCAGGACCGCGTCGAGCCCAAACCCTTCGTCTCCGGCAAGGACGACAAACCGTCCCCGCCCGACGATCAGATGAGCCTGCTTTAGGGCTTTGAATCATAAGCGCGCAATGCGAGCCTGATGGTCGCGTTGAGCCCCTGGTTGTCATTCGTCTGGACCATGCGAACGGCAGCTTCGCGCCTACGTTGCGCTCGCTCGCTCCAATTAGACCGCCGGCGCTCAGCCGCCTGATGAGGTCTGCTTTGCGAATGCGTGAAGCGTCTCCACCACGCGGTCGGCAACTTCGATGTGCCCCTGCGCCAGTGTCCGCTCGCGGATTTTTACCGATCGCTCGAATGGCAAGCGCACTGGCGTTCCCGGATCGAGTGGCCGGGTCTGGCGAATCTGCTCGACATAGGCGGAAACCGAACGTCGGAATTCATCGGCGGAGCCGAACAAGCCCGGGTCGATCGCCGTGATGAGATAACCGAAATCGCCGGGTTCGGGGTAGGGTCCGTGGACATTGTGCTGGCCGGCCATCATCGAGAGCAACTGGACGCTCAGCGCCAGCCCCGAACCGCGATGCCCTCCCCATGTCGCCATTGCGCCCCCGCCAAGCACTTTTGACGGATCGGTCGTCGCGTTCCCTTCCGCGTCGAAGGCGCTGCCTGACGGCAGGGGCTCGCCCAGCCGCATTGCCAGCAGCACCTCCGCATGGGTTATGCTGGACGTCGAGATATCCCAGATCACCGGAAGCCCGTCGGAGGGAAATCCGAAGGCAATCGGGTTTGTGCTGAAGCGCGGCTCGGTACCGCCATGAGGCGCCACCGCCGAAGGTCCGCTGCCGGCAATCATGCCGACAAGGCCAGCCGCGGTCACCCTTTCCAGATAATACGAAAACATGCCGGTGAAGTGCGTGCGTGACGCGCCGACGATTCCTATGCCCGACGCCTGCGCCTTGGTTATGGCCATCCCGGTTGCGCGCATGGCGACGAGGTAACCGAGGTCGTCGCCACCATCGAGCGAAGCGGAAACGGCGCTTTCATGTCGGATCGTGATCGCGCGTCGCGTGAGGTTGCTGCGGCGGTCGTGCTCGATGATCGCGACCGCGCGCGCCAGCCCGGCATAGCCGAGTCCGCGCAATTCGCAGTCCATAAGGTGATCGGCGATCGTTGCGGGTTCGTCAGCAGTATAACCGTTCGCTGCCAGCGCCGACTCTATCATCGCGCGAGCGTCAGTGATTTTCAGTCGCAAGATTCCCTCCCGGCGGCGACAAAAGCCATGCCCGGAGTTACCACGATTAAATAAACTTGTTAATTGTTTTTGGCGCGGGGCGGAGCCATCCGTGAAATCGCTTGCGTTTGACGACCGGTATTCGTTTCGCCCGTCCTGACCGCCCCCGTGCTCAGCCTTGCGCTGTGTGGAAGGTGATGGCGTAGCCGTCGGGATCGCTGGCCACGAAGAACCGGCCGAAGGGGCCGTCGCCCGGTGGCGAAGACGACAGCGCCGGGCAGGCGATGAAGGTCCATCCATATCGGGTTGATGTGGATTATCTGAAGGACGCGCGTCCCGCTCTGCCCGCATCCGGCCTTGATCTCTTGTGAGCACTCGGCCAAAGCCACCCCATGCCCATTTCGCCCGTCATCGCCGCCGGCCTGTCCGGCTTCTTCTTCGGTGCGTCGCTGATCGTCGCCATCGGCGCGCAGAACGCTTTCATCCTGCGCCAGGGGCTGCTGCGCGAGCATATCTTCATCCTCTGCCTGATCTGCGCGCTGTCCGATGCGGTGCTGATCGCGGTCGGCGTCGGCGGTTTCGGCACGCTGGTCGCGCAGAGCGAGACGGCGATCCGTATCGTCACCTGGGCCGGCGCCGCCTTCCTCGCCGCCTATGGCCTGATCGCGCTGCGTCGCGCCTGGAAGCCCGGCGCGCTGAAGGCCGACAGGCGTGGCGGCACGTCTCTGGCGAAGGCGGTCGCCACCTGCCTGTCTTTCACCTTCCTCAACCCGCATGTCTATCTGGATACGGTCGTCGCGCTCGGCGCCATTTCCGGCCGCTACGAGGGCGATGCGCGGCTCGGCTTCGGTGCCGGCGCGGTGCTTGCGTCTTTTGTGTGGTTCTTCGCGCTCGGCTATGGCGCGCGCTTCCTGCAGCCGGTCTTCGCCCGGCCGTCGGCATGGCGCGTCCTCGACATCGTCATCGCCATGGTCATGTTCGTTCTGGCCTTCAACCTGGCCAGATCCTGACGCCCCGGGAGGCACCAAGCGGCTCCGGGCCCGGCCGACCATTCCCCTGGTCCGCGGGCGTTTGGGAGGCTGGCGTGACGCCTGATTGAACAAGCAGCCACGTACACCCGGAGCCGTGCCTGTAGTAGGCAAGATATTGTAGTCCATCGCGCGCGGATTCGCGCCCTTCGTAAACGAAAAACTGAGCCGCGATTGCTACCGTGCAGTCTCAAGCTGGCACGGGCCCGCGCCATGCGGGTTGCCTTTGCGTCCCAGCCCTGCGAATGACCTGTGCGATTCCGGGAGAGACCGAGAGATGACCGACACACCCGTCCTGACCCTCTACAACACGCTGACGCGCCAGAAGGAGGCCTTCGAGCCGATCGATGCTTCGAACGTCCGCATGTATGTCTGCGGGCCGACGGTCTACGACTACGCCCATATCGGCAATGCGCGCCCGGCCATCGTCTTCGACGTGCTGTTCCGGCTGCTGCGCCATGTCTACGGGCCGGATCACGTCACCTATGTCCGCAACATCACGGACGTCGACGACAAGATCAACGCCCGCGCCCTGCGCGACTATTCCGACGAGATCGACGCCGGCCGCATGTCCCTCAACGCCGCGATCCGCGCGGTAACCGAGAAGACGCTGGTGCAATATCTCGAGGACACCGCCGCGCTGGGCTGCCTGCAGCCCACATTCCAGCCCCGCGCCACCGAGCATATCGACGGCATGGTCGCGATGATCCGCACGCTGATCGACGGCGGCCACGCCTATGTCGCGATGGGAAGCGAGGGCAGGGAGGTTCTGTTCGACGTCGCCTCCATGCCGGCCTATGGCGGCTTGTCGAAGCGCAATCTCGACGAGCAGCAGGCCGGCGCGCGCATCGCCGTCGAGGCGCACAAGAAGAACCCGGCCGATTTCGTCCTCTGGAAGGAATCCGATCCCGACGAACCCGGCTGGGACGGCAAATTCCCCTCCGCCGACGGCGAGGTGACGATCCACGGCCGCCCCGGCTGGCACATCGAGTGCTCGGTCATGAGCGAGCATCATCTGGGCGAGCTATTCGACATCCATGGCGGCGGCCTCGACCTGATCTTCCCGCACCACGAAAACGAGATCGCCCAGTCCTGCTGCGCCCATGGCAATGACCGCATGGCCAATGTCTGGATGCACAACGGCTTCCTGCAGGTAGAGGGCAGGAAGATGTCCAAATCCGAGGGCAACTTCTTCACCATCCACGAACTGATGGCGACGGAAAACTTCGGTGGTCGAAAATGGCCCGGCGAAGTCCTGCGCCTTGCCATGCTGATGCCCCACTACCGCGAGCCGATCGACTTTTCGCAGCGGAGGTTGGAGGAGGCGGAGGCGGTGCTGGCACGGCTATGGCGTCGGGCCGGTGAGGCGGTTGATTCCGGCGACGTCTCGGCTGTGGTCGAAAGCATCTCCAACGATCTCGACACAACCGACGCGCTTCGCGCCATAAACGCGCTTTCCGGCGCTCCCTTGCGCGCCGCGCTCGCCCTGCTCGGTCTGCCGGAAGCTGCCCCGACCATCGGCATCGACCTCGACGCGGTCCAGACCCGCATCGACGAACGCCTCGCCTTCATCCGCGACAAGAACTGGGCCGAGGCCGATCGCATCCGCGATGAACTGCTTTCTGAAGGAATCCAGCTAAAGGACGGCAAGGACTCCGAAACCGGCGAACGCATCACCACCTGGGAAGTGAAGCGCTAGGGCTTCGCGACGCGCTCCTCCCTTCTCCTCTCGCGGGAGAAGGAAGGTCCAGCCTCAAGCCTCGACGCCCCGCCGTTGAACTCCACTCCAATCTGGCATATGTTCAGGCATATGCCAGATTGGAGACTTGCCATGGGCGAGGAACGTCACGTCAGACTGTTCAAGAACGGCCGCAATCAGGCCGTGCGCATCCCTGTGGAGTTCGAACTTCCCGGTGACGAGGCGATCATGCGCAAGGAAGGCGACCGACTGATCACCGAGCCGGCGAAAAAGTCCGATCTCCTCGATTGGCTCAAGACGATCGAGCCGTGGGACGAGGAGTTCCCGGATGTCGACGAGGATCTGCTGCCGGTTGAGGACGTGGAGCTGTGACGGAGTTCCGCTACATGCTGGACACCAACATCCTCTCCAACATCATCCGGTTCCCGGAAGGCCAAGCCGTTCGCAGGCTGATCGACTCGGGCGTGAACGAGGTCTGCGTCAGCGCCATCGTCGCCTCTGAGTTCCGCTTCGGCGCGGCCAAGCGGGGATCGGCGCGTCTTACGCGCTTGGTCGAGGAGTTGCTTCAGCGTCTTCCCGTAGTCCCCTATGCGGCCGATTCTTCGACAGCCTATGCGCGGATCAGGCGCGATCTTGCCCTTGCAGGCACGCCCATCGGGCCCGTGGATACCTTCATTGCCGCGCATGCCATGGCGGAAGACGTGACCCTTGTTACGGACAACATTCGCGAATTCGCGCGTGTGCCCGGATTGCGCGTGGAGAACTGGCTGGCGGCGTAAAGTCCGCAAATCTCGGTGGAGAGAAAAAGGTCCGCCATCAGCCCAACCCATTGCTTCTACTTATTATTCGCTACGCAGCTCTCACTTTCCATCCACCGCTCCGCCAACCGTCCTAGCCTCGAACGCATGGAAAACGGCTTCGCCTTCGACTGGAAACGCGCGATCGACAGGAATTTCGATGTGCTGGAGTGCATCGTCCTTCGGCTTTTGGCGATGGCCGGCGTCACCTCGCTGCGGCCTGTCGTCGATACGCTGCCGCGCTATCTGCGCTTCCGCATCCTCGCCATCCTTCGTCCCGCCGAATTCGCAACGCGCCGGCTGATCGCCGTTGCCGCCTGCAAACTGGATCTCGATGTCGGCCCGATGCGTCCGCGCGGCGGCACCGATCCGCGCTCTCCAACGCGGCGTGAGGACGAAAAGGCCGGTGCGAAGAGGAAGCAAGCCGAAACCGCGGAGGGGAGAGGTGGTGACCCCGTCGGCGTGAAAATCCCGGCCTTCGCCCTGTTCGACCCCTTCAAGCCCTTCGGCGCCCCCTGGCTGACGCCCGAGGAAATCGCCGCCCTCGACAAGCTCGCCTCGCCGGCACTGTTCGTCCCGGCCCGCCCGCCGCATGAACCGGTCGATGCGCGCGCGCTGTGCCTGCGCATCGCCGCCTTGCGCAATGCGCTGGCCGATTTCGATGGCCACGCCCTGCGGCTCGCCCGCTGGCGCGCCCGCCGCGCCGCCGGTTGGGGCAGGCCGGTCAGGCTGAGCCCTTTCAGACCGGGCTTCCCGCCCGGATGGGTCAAGCGCCCGAAGACCGAAATCGGCGAACTCTTGAAAGAGTGTCATTCCCTCGGCCTCTACGCTTGGACCGTTCCCGATACGTCGTAACGCCTGATCATATTCGTATCTTTGCACCCGTCTTTGTAAGGAGAGGGGGCGTTGCCGCATGTCCGCGGTTGACCCGGCGTGTTTTCTGTCCAAACCATGCCGCCCGAAAGGGAGACGCCCCATGACGACACTTTCCGGCGGCTGCCAATGTGGCGCCGTGCGCTTTCGAATCCATGGCAAGCCGGGCGAATCCTCGGCCTGCTATTGCCGCATGTGCCAGAAGGCCTCGGCCAGCCATGCGCTGATCCTTGTCTCCGTGCGCGGCAACGAGGTCGAATGGACACGCGGCGAGCCCGCCTGGTTCCAGTCGTCCAACGCCGCGCGCCGCGGCTTCTGCCCAGCCTGCGGCACCCCGCTCGCCTATGACGCGCCGGACGGACTGTCGCTCTCCGTGGTCACGCTCGACGATCCGGAAACCTGCCCGCCGACAATCGCCTATGGCGTCGAGGGCAAACTGTCTTTCTGCGATTCCATCCCGTCATTGCCCGAACGCAACACGATGGAAGACGCGGACGCGGCCGGCTTTCTCGCGACGCTCGAGAGCTTCCAGCACCCCGACCACGATACGGATCGATGGCCTTTGGAGAACGGACATGACTGAACCGATCACCGGCGGCTGCCAATGCGGCGCGGTGCGTTACCGCGCCGAGACCGAACTGACCAATCCGCATCTCTGCCACTGCCGCATGTGCCAGAAGGCCGCCGGCAACTATTTCATGCCGCTCGCGGGCGCGCCGCGCGAAAGGATCGTCGTCACCCGCGGCGAGCCCGGCTGGTTCCATTCCTCCGACATCGTCCGGCGCGGCTTCTGCCGCGACTGCGGCACCCCGCTCTTCTTCGATCCGCTCGACAGCGACCCCCTCCTGATCGTCCTCGGCTCGCTCGACGATCCGTCACGCTACCGGCCGGTCTCCGAGGATTCGGTGGAATCGCGCGTCCCCTTCGTCGCGGAGTGGGTCGATACCCGCCAGAAGACCACCGAGAACGACTTCACCGCCGAAGAGATGGAACGGATTCGTCTAAGCAATCACCAGCATCCGGATCATGACACGGAGAGCTGGGAAGTTCGTGCCGTGCCACTCTCCCCCCTTGTGGGGGAGATGTCCCGAAGGGACAGAGGGGGGTCTTCATGACTGAACCAATCACCGGCGGCTGCCAGTGCGGCGCCGTGCGCTATCGCTGCGAGGGTTTCGGCCGCGCCTCGATCTGCCATTGCCGCATGTGCCAGAAGGCCTTCGGCGCATTCTACGGTCCGCTGGTCACCGGCAAGGGCCTCGTCTGGACGCGCGGCGAACCGTCATGGTTCCAGTCCTCCAACAAGGTGCGGCGCGGTTTCTGCGCGCAATGCGGCACGCCGCTCGCCTATGACTGGGGCGGCGAGGTGGAGGTTTCCATCGGCTCGCTCGACAACCCGGAACTCGCCCCGCCGGTCGTGCAGGTCAATCCGGCCGACAAGTTGTCCTTCGTTGACGGCTTGCATGCGCTGCCGACCGTGAACACCGCGGATTCGCCGCAAGGCGCGGCCTTCATGGCCGGCATCGAAAATCGCCAGCACCCCGACCATGACACCGCAGTCTGGCCGCCGGCGGATGGCGACGCCATTTGAAAGGATAGGCATTTCATGCAGGGCAACGGAAATACCCGGCTGCGCATAACCGTACTCTTCGGCGGGCGGTCGTCCGAACATGAGGTTTCGATCATGTCCGCCACCAATGTCGTCGGCGCGCTCGATCCGGCGAAATATGACGTGCTGCCGGTCTTTATCACGCGCGAGGGGCGGTGGCTCCTCAGCGAATTTTCCGACGGGTCTCTCGCGACGCCCGAGGACGGTACGGAACTCGTCCTGCCAGCCGGCGGACGCGGCCGCGCGCTCGGGCTCTCGCCGGACGGCGATGTCGCGGAGCTGCCGCGCATCGACATCCTCTTTCCGGTCCTGCATGGCGTTTACGGCGAGGACGGCACGGTGCAGGGCTTCGCAGCGACAGTCGGCGTGCCGCTGGTCGGTTGCGGCGTTCCCGGTTCCGCGACGGCGATGGACAAGGACATCGCCAAGCGCCTGATCGCGGAAGCCGGTCTGCCGACCGCGCGCTCGATGACCGTCCATCCGCACATGGTGCCGGATTTCGCGGAGGTCGAACGCACTCTCGGCCTTCCCGTCTTCGTCAAGCCCGCTTGCGGCGGATCGTCCGTCGGCGTCAGCAAGGTGATGAGCGAAGAGAATTTCGCCGCGGCTGTCGAGGAAGGCTTCAGGCATGGCGGAAAACTGCTGGCCGAGGAATTCGTAGAGGGCCGGGAGATCGAATTCGCCGTGCTGGAAATGCCGGATGGCGCGCTTGTCGTATCGCGGCCCGGCGAGATAGCCCCGTCCGGCGTCCACGGCTTTTACAGCTACGACGCCAAATATGTCGATCAGGACGGCGCGGCGCTGATGGTCCCCGCCGAACTGCCGGACGGCGTCGAGGCGATGATGCGCGAGACCGCCGCGAAGACGTTCCGGGCGCTCGGCTGCGACGGTATGGCGCGGATCGATTTCTTTCTCCGGCCGGACGGGCGCTTCGTCGTCAATGAAGTCAACACAATTCCGGGCTTTACCGATATCAGCATGTATTCGAAAGCCATGGCCGTCAGCGGTATCGGCTATGCCGAGATTCTCGACCGGCTGGTGGAGCATGGGCTGGCCCGCGACAGCGCGGCCAACCGCACGAATTCCAGTTTAGGGAAGGAATCTTGAGATGATCGACCACATGGGAATAAGCGTGTCCGACTACGATGCCGCCAGGGCCTTCTACGACAAGGCGTTCGCGCCGCTCGGCATATCGCTGGTCATGACCGTGCCGCCGGAATTCGTCGACGGCCGCAAGGTCGGCGGATACGGCCGCGGCAAGCCTGACTTCTGGATCACCGGCGGCGAAAAGCAGACGCCGCCGATCCATGTCGCCTTCACCGTCGACAGCCGCGCCGAGGTCGACGCCTTCTACGCGGCGGCGATGGCCGCGGGCGGGACCGACAACGGCGCGCCGGGCCTGCGCCCCCATTACCACGAAAATTATTACGGCGCCTTCGTGCGCGATCCGGACGGCCACAATATCGAGGCCGTCTGCCACAAGCCGGAATAGGACGCGAACGATGGCCGAGCGCAACCCGCAAACGCAAATGCCCAGATGGCTGCTCTACGGCCTCATCGGCAAGGGCGTCCTCGTCGTGCTCGTCGTCATCGGCGTCCTGTTCTACGCCGGCGTGATCTGAGGGAGCGCGATGACTGAACTGCGCACATTCTACCCGCCGATCGAGCCCTATGAGACCGGCCGGCTGGACGTTGGCGACGGCCATGAAATCTACTGGGAGCGCGTCGGCACGCCGGGCGCCAAGCCGGTCGTCTTCCTCCATGGCGGCCCCGGCGGCGGCATCATGCCCGGCCATCGCCGCCTCTTCGATCCCGCGCTCTACGACATCCTGCTGTTCGACCAGCGCGGCTGCGGTCAATCGACTCCGCGCGCCTCGCTTGACGCCAACACCACCTGGCATCTCGTCGCCGATATCGAGCGCCTGCGCGAGATGGTCGGCGTCGACCGCTGGCAGGTCTTCGGCGGCTCCTGGGGCTCGACTCTGGCGCTCGCCTATGCGGAGACACACCCGGACCGCGTCAGCGAACTGATCCTGCGCGGCGTCTACATGCTGACCCGGCCCGAACTCGAATGGTTCTATCAGTTTGGCGTCTCGGAGATGTTTCCCGAGCGCTACGAGGCATTCTGTGCGCCGATCCCCGAGGCCGAGCGCGGCGACATGATGGCGGCCTATTACCAGCGTCTGACGAGCGATGACCGCGAAACACGGATCGAGGCCGCCAAGGCCTGGAGCATCTGGGAAGGCAATGTCATCACCCTGCTGCCGGAGCCGGCGACCAGCGACCCCTTCGCCGAGGCCGACTACGCCGAGGCCTTCGCCCGCATCGAATGCCATTTCTTCGTCAATGGCGGCTGGCTGGAGGAGGGCCAACTGCTCCGCGATGCCCACCGCCTTGCCGGCATTCCGGGCGTCATCGTCCATGGCCGCTACGACATGCCGTGCCCGGCCCGCTACGCCTGGCTCCTGCACAAGGCGTGGCCGCAAGCCGATTTTCACCTGATCGAGGGGGTCGGACACGCATATTCGGAGCCGGGCATCCTTGACCGGCTGATCCGGGCGACCGATAAGTTCGCCGGAAAATAAGGAGCCGGGCACCGGCCGCGACGGGTATGAGCATGACACGCGAACGCATCTATCTCTTCGACACGACGCTCCGTGACGGGCAGCAGACGCCCGGCATCGACTTCAATGTCGAGGACAAGATCGCCATCGCCCAGATGCTCGACGAATTCGGCCTCGATTATGTCGAGGGCGGCTATCCGGGCGCCAACCCGACGGATACGGCCTTCTTCGAGCGCAAGCGCACGTCTGCCGCGAAATTCGTCGCCTTCGGCATGACCAAGCGGGCAGGGATCTCCGTCTCCAACGATCCCGGCATCGCCGCCTTGAACGGCTCCAAGTCTGACGCCGTCTGCTATGTCGCGAAAAGCTGGGATCTGCATGTACGTGTCGCGCTCGGCTGCACCAATGAGGAAAATCTGGAATCGATCAGCCAGTCGGTCGAGGCGACCGCCGCCGCCGGCAAGGAGCCGCTGGTCGATTGCGAGCATTTCTTTGACGGCTACAAGGCCAACCCGGACTACGCGCTCGCCTGTGCGAAAGCCGCCTTCGAGGCCGGCGCGCGCTGGATCGTACTCTGCGACACCAATGGCGGCACGCAACCGCACGAGATCCGCGAGATCGTCTCCACCGTGATTGGGTCCGGCATCCCCGGCGACCATCTCGGCATCCACGCCCATAACGACACCGAGCAGGCCGTCGCCAATTCGCTGGCCGCCGTCGATGCCGGGGTCCGCCAGGTGCAGGGCACGTTGAACGGCATTGGCGAGCGCTGCGGCAACGCAAATCTGATAACGCTGATCGGCACGTTGGCTCTCAAACCCGCCTGGGCGGAGCGCTTCGAGATCGGCGTCTCGGCCGAAAAGCTCGAGGGCCTGACGCGCCTGTCGCGCTGGTTCGATGAACTGCTCAACCGCTCGCCCGCCCCGCAGGCGGCCTATGTCGGCTCTTCGGCCTTCGCCACAAAGGCCGGCATCCATGCCTCGGCGCTGATCAAGGATCCGACCACTTACGAACATGTCGAGCCGGAAAAGGTCGGCAATGTCCGCCACATCATGGTTTCCGACCAGGGCGGCAAGTCGAATTTCATCAACGAGCTGCACCGTCGCGGCATCGTGGTGTCCAAGTCTGATCCGCGCCTCGACACGCTGATCGCGCTCGTCAAGGAGCGCGAGGCCGTCGGCTATGCCTATGAGGGCGCCGACGCGAGCTTCGAACTTCTGGCGCGTCGCACGCTGGGCGAGGTGCCGGATTTCTTCGATGTCGTCTCGTTCCGCTCGTTGGTCGAGCGCCGCCACAACGCCGTCGGCAAGGTCATCACCGTGGCCGAGGCCGTCGTGAAGGTGAATGTCGACGGCGAGGTCCGCATGTCGGTCGCCGAATCCTCCAACGGTCCCGTCAACGCGCTCGACATGGCGCTGCGCAAGGATCTCGGAAAATATCAGGCCGAGATCGCCGATCTCGAACTGGTCGACTACAAGGTGCGTATCCTCAATGGCGGCACCGAGGCCATCACCCGCGTGCTGATCGAATCCGCTGACGCGTCCGGCATGCGCTGGTGGACCGTCGGCGTCTCTGAAAACATCATCGACGCCTCCTTCGAGGCGCTGATGGACTCGATCACCTTCAAGCTCCTGAAGAACCGCGGCCACGCCGGCCTCGCGGCGGCGGAGTAGCCCTTCGGCGATTGTCCCGGTGACAATCGCCGGATTGCCCGAAATTTGGGCGGGGTGTAATGGACCGCGATGTCCGAAACCGCAGCCAGCAAGAACACCGGCGCCAACTCCCAGCCCGCCGAGCCGATCGCCGGATTCGCCTACGCGCTCGGCGCCTATATCCTTTGGGGCTTCCTGCCGCTCTACATGAAGGCGGTCGCCCATATTCCTGCCTATGAGGTCGTCGCCCACCGCATCCTCTGGTCGGTGCCGGTCGCCGGTATCATTCTCGTCGCCCTGCGCCGCACCGCGGATTTGCGGGCCGCTCTGAAGTCACCGCGCACGCTGGCGTTGGCAGCGCTGACGGCGGGTCTCATCTCCATCAACTGGGGCATCTATGTCTGGGCCATCGCGGCCGACCGGGCGCTGGAAACCGCGCTCGGCTACTACATCAATCCGCTGGTCAACGTCGTGCTGGGCGCGGTCTTCCTCGGCGAGCGCTTCAACCGGCTGCAGGCCGCGGCAATCGCCCTGGCGGTGATCGCGGTCGGCATCCTGACGGTCAAGGCCGGCGGGCTGCCATGGGTGTCGCTGGCGCTCGCTTTGTCTTTCGGGACCTACGGCTATCTGCGCAAGACGCTGCCGATCGGCCCGACCCAGGGCTTCATGCTGGAGGTTCTGATCCTGACGCCGCTCGCGCTCATGATCGTCGGATGGCTGGCGGCAACGGGGAAGGGGCACTTCATGTCGGATGGCATCTCCGGTGTCGGTCTCCTCATGCTCTCGGGTCCCGTCACCGCGCTGCCGCTGATCCTCTATGCCTTCGGCGCCAAGGCACTCCGCTTCACCACGCTCGGCATCCTCCAATATATCGCCCCGACCATGATCTTCCTGACGGCGGTCTTTGTCTTCGGTGAGCCGTTCTCCCACTGGCAGCTGATCGCCTTCCTGTTCATCTGGTCGGCGCTTGTCCTCTACAACCTGTCACTGTTCCGGCGGAGCTAGAGCCTTTCAGGGTCAGATAGACGCATTCTGTTTCACGCCCGGTGCGGCGATCCGCGCGGAGGCGCGCGCAGCGCGTAGCGGGGCTACGGGCAAGCGCGCCGACAAAGCGGGCGCCCGCCGG
>PAKZ01000029.1 GCA_002706335.1 Ahrensia sp. | reverse complement strand
GCTGATCGTGCCGATCGCGATGGAAGAGCGCCTGCGCTTCGCCATCCGCGAAGGCGGCCGCACCGTCGGCGCCGGCATTGTCGCGAAGATCATCGAGTAATCGATGACCGGAAGAACGCCGTCGCGAGCCGACGGCGTTCGACCGGCTGCGAAATGCGCGCAAACGTGTTCTGGACGCGGTGCAGGCATCTTCACCGGGATCAGTGATTGACAGACACGACGCGGTAATCGGAAAAGGCGGGCTTCGGCCCGTCCGTTTCGCGCTGTGGCCGAACCAGCCGGGATGTGATCGCATGTTTGGGCGCGAACGGAAATTCTGCGACCTCGTCGGCAAGTTCAAGGCCGTGGCGTTGATCGCCAACAACGACGCGCTCGACGTCGACGCGGTGGCGACGATGTTGCCCGAAGATACGCTGCACGTGTTCTACGGCCAGGCGAATGTCCTGTCCTGTCCGGGGTTCTCGCGTCCGAGCGTCCTCTTCCACCATATAGAGGGCGCGACGAGGCGCTATGGCATGTCCGAGCGCGGACGGCGGACGGGAGAACGCAACCTGTCGGCCGGCGGCTTCCTGGGAGATGTGGGCATCATCTCGCAACGTTATTCGAAGCGGGATTTCCCCGCGGACCTCGCGGACGCCGACGTCGAGCCGGCAGCGGCCCACCTGATCGATGCGCGGTCGATGACGAGGGGCTGGTACCCCGAGAACCGCGAGCCTTCGACCGGGTTCTCGACCGCCTTGTGGTTTCGCGACCGTTTCCCGAACGTCCCGCTTTATCTGTGCGGTTTCACGGGCGTCGTCGGGGACCGGTTCAAGCTGGTGACCCACCATCACCATTTCACACTCGAACAGGCCGTGCTCCTGGTCGAGACCCGCAAGGGTGGCCTGCACCACTTGCCCGACGCCGTTCTTCCCCGGACCGGCTACACCGGCCTCGTGGCGCGCTATCCCGACATGGACCCGGCGGACCTGGCCGGGTTCTACGCCGACGCCATCACCCGGCGCATCGACGCCAGCGACGACCTGCTGCAAAGGGCGTGGCGCAAGATCAATCCCCAGATCGGATTGCGCAAGAATCTCGGGCGGCTCGGGCTCGGCGGGCTGATTCGCCGGCGCTGAGCGTCCGCCCTAGGCAGGTTTCATGAGGCTGCGCACGCGCTCGAGGTCCGCTCTCGTGTCGACCGGCACTGCAGGATCGTCTGCGACCTGCACCATCAATACGTCATGCCCGTGCTCAACGAAGCGATACATTTCGACGCCTTCGGCGCGTTCCAACTCGCCCGGTTCCAGTTCGGAGAAAAGCTTCAGGCCCTTCCGTCGGAAAGCGTAGAGACCGAACTGACGCCGATGCACGACTGTGCCTGTCTTGGGGTAGGGAACGGGTAGGCGGGAATACGCCAACGCGCGCGCGTTCGAGCCGACAAGAACCTTGACGACGTTGGTGTCGATCGCGTCGCTTGTCCCGCCGATATAGTTCCAAGCGTTTGACGCCACGACGCGGTCGTCATCGCAACTCGCGAGCGCATTTGCGACGGCGTCGACCGCCTCCGGATCTATCATGGGCTCGTCGCCCTGGATGTTGACGAAGATATCGTTGTCGAGGCGCGTGGCGCATTCGGCCACTCGGTCGGTGCCAGATACGTGGTCGCTGCGTGTCATCATGACCGGAAGGTCGAGAATTTCGCATGACTTTCGGATGCGTTCGTCATCGGTCGCGATCAGTACGCCATCGAGGCTCTTTGCCTTTCGTGCCTGCTGGTAAACGTGCCACATCATGGGCTTCCCATGAATATCCGCAAGCGGCTTTCCGGGGAACCGTGAAGCGCCGTACCGGCAGGGTATGATCCCGATTGTCGACATTCAGACTTCCTTTTTTTCAGGGTTTCACAAGGCCGGTGAGCGAAAGAATATCCTCAGGCGTTTGGAGGATTGGTATGTCCGGATCCCTGGAATCGCCGTATCCCCAGCTGACATGAGCATAGGGAACGTGCGCACGCGCCGCGGCCAGTTCGTCCGAATCCATGTCGCCAATGTAAAAACAATGTGCCGGATCGATGTTCAGTTTTGCAATGGTATAGAGCAGGCAGTCCGGTGCGGGTTTGCCCCGCAGATCCGGCCGGGGACTGGTCACGCACTGGAATTCGACCGGCAGGCGATCGAGGACGAGACCCGTACGTGTTGCGTCCTTGGATGTGACGATACCAAGCTTGATATTGGCGGCGGCCAGCGTCTTAAGGACTTCACCAATGCCGGCATAGATCGGCGTTTCTGCCATGACGGCGGCTGAGGTGGTGCGGAAGACTCTCTCTATTTCCGGAGCTTTCGAAGCAAGCCCGAGGCGCGCCATGATGTCGGCAAACGGTCTTCCAATCTCGGAAAAATAGGCTTCGAACGATATCGACGTACCGGTCTGCGCGCGCACCGCTGCCCAAGCGGCGGCCATATTCGCTTTCGAATCGAGTATGACGCCGTCAACGTCGAACAGGATGGCGTCGCACCGCGCGGGGCTTATCGGCATGGCTGATGTCTCCGGATCCACGGTTGCAGTGTCCTTGGCGTCATAGATTAATGGGCTTACCGGGACAATCGAGCCAACGAACATTGCTCTCGATCTTCCCGTGAATTGCAATCACGCGGCGGATCGCCTACTTACGGGCATCAATTCAATGGAGGGTGACGTGACCAAAGCTCTGTTCTGATCCGCTAAACGCAGTTCAAACCGAAAGAACAGAAGCCATGTCACGTCCGTTTCTCGACGCCGCCGCGCGTTATCCCATCATGTTGCCGACCGGCGATCGCCATCTTGCAACCGTGCATCTCGCCCGCGCAATCGACCATCCGAATATCGAGGTCGGCGACTACACCTATTATTCCGATTTCGAGCCGGTGGACGACTATGCCGCCCGTATCGCCCCCTACATCTATCCCGGGTCTCCGGAGCGGCTGGTAATCGGCAAATTCGTGCAGATGGCGAATGGGGTGCGTTTTATCACCGCCTCGGCCAATCATCCGATGAAGGAGTTTTCGACCTATCCCTTCGCGGTGTTCAACCCCGATACAATGACCGCCTATGTCGACGAGGTCGCGGGCCATGGCGACACCGTCGTCGGCAATGATGTCTGGCTCGGCTATGGCGCGACCGTGCTCCCCGGCGTGACGATCGGCGACGGCGCAATCATCGGCGCGAAGGCCGTCGTCAGCCGCGACGTGCCGCCCTATGCCGTGGTCGCGGGCAATCCCGCCGAAGTGCGGCGGATGCGGTTCGACGCCGCCACCGTGAAGGCGCTTCTGGAGATTTCCTGGTGGGACTGGGAGATCGAGCGAATCGAAAGGGCGAGGCCCGCAATCGAAGGATGCGATCTCGCCGCGCTGAGGGCTGCTTAATCCGCACGCATCTCTCCTGACACAGGGTTGGCAGGAGGGCGGGCTTATAGTCGTCTCCATCTTCAATCCAAGGGAGTTCGAAATGGAGAAGCGCTTTCGCGGGTCGTGCCATTGCGGTGCGGTGGCTTACGAGGCGGTTGGCGATCTGGACGACGGAACCGCGCGCTGCAATTGCAGCTATTGCCGCAAGACGCGCAGTTGGGGGTTCCGGGTAAAGCCTGAAAGCCTCAGGATCACGCGCGGCGAGAATCTTGTGACCGGCTATGCCTTTACGAAGGGCCGGCCGGAGCATTGCTTCTGCTCTAAATGCGGTGTGCATCTGTTCGGCCGCGGCAATGTTCCCGAGCTTGGCGGCGACATCGTTTCGCTGCAGATCGCCTCGATCGACGATGCCTCTATTGAGGAGCTCGTCGCGACGCCGGTCATGTGGTGTGACGGGCTGAACGACAACTGGTGGAATCCCCCGGAAGAAATCCGCCACCTTTGACCTTGAAGCGCTGGACAAGCCTCGCCACGCGTAATATGAGACCCGCCGTCCCGGTCACCGGGACAGCGGCCTTAGGGGTATAGCTCAGTTGGTAGAGCGACGGTCTCCAAAACCGTAGGTCGCGGGTTCGAATCCTGCTGCCCCTGCCAGTTTTTTTTGCCGCGCCAAAAGCCTAAAAATTTGGCATTCCTTTCGCGACCCGGGCGCAATCAGCCTCGTTTCGGCGGCTTGCCGACATGGCATGCGACTTGCTGCCTGACGACCATACGGTCTGGGACGGCAGGACGGGAAGCGCATGGATCACGGAAACGGGGCGGTATTCTTCGAGGATGCGCTGGTCTTCCTGTTTGCCGCCGGCATCATCGTGCCGCTGTTTCGCCGGCTGCATCTGCCGATCATCGTCGGCTTCGTGATCGCCGGCGCGGCGCTCGGCCCGCACGGGCTCGGCGCGCTGGCGCAGGACCATCCCTTCCTCGGCCATTTCACAATCACGGAACAGGAAGCGACGGAACAATTCGCGGAACTGGGCGTGCTGTTCCTGCTGTTCATGCTGGGGCTGGAATTCTCCTTCGAGAAATTGTGGGGGCTGCGCCATCTCGTCTTCGGGGCAGGCAGCCTGCAGGTTGGGCTGAGCGCGGTGTTCCTGACGCTGGCGGCCTGGTTCGCCGGAACCGGCGGGGCAGGGGCGATCACGGCCGGGCTGGCGCTGGCATTGTCGTCGACGGCCATCGTCTCGCAGATGCTGATCGATCAGCACAAGATCGCCGCCCCGGTCGGGCGCGCGACGCTCGGCATATTGCTGTTCCAGGATCTGCTGGTGGCGCCCATCCTCATTTTCATCGGTTTTGCAGGTGGAGACGGTGACGGCAGCATCACCACGGTCATCGTTAGAGCGCTGGTGCAGGGGACGATCGCCATCCTGGCGATCTATCTAATCGGACGCTTCGCGCTGAGGCGCATCTTCCACGGCGCGGCCTCGGCGGGCGGGCGCGATCTGCTGATGGCGCTGACGCTGCTGACGGTACTCGGGGCCGCGGCGATCACGGCGGGGGCCGGGCTGTCTCTGGCGCTCGGCGCCTTCCTTGCGGGCCTGCTTGTCGGAGAGACCGAATTCAAGCACCAGATCGAAGTCGATCTGGAGCCGTTCAAGGGGCTGTTCCTCGGCCTGTTCTTCATGACGGTGGGCATGGGGCTAAACCCGGCGATCATCCTCGCCAATTTGCCGGTTGTGATCGCTGGGATCGTGCTGCTGCTCCTGGTCAAGGGCGCGGCGGCGGTGCTGGCGATCAGGCTCGTATCGGGAAATACGGCCAAGGCGGTCGAGGCGTCGGGCCTGCTTGCGCCGGCCGGCGAGTTCGCCTTCGTCGTGCTCGGCGTCGCGACGACGACTGGCGTCGTTGAGCCCGGGCAAGGCGTCGTCATAGCCGCGATCGCGGGTCTCTCCATGGTGCTGACACCGCTGACCGGGAGGCTCGCCGCGAACCTCGCCGAGAAAGCCGCAAAGCCGTTGCTGGAGGCCCCAACTGTATCGGACTATTCCGATCTGGAGGGCCACGTCATCGTCGCCGGCTTCGGGCGGGTCGGTCACGCCATTGCGCGGATCCTCGATACGGAGGATGTCGATCTCGTCGCGCTCGACAGCCATGCCTCGCTGGTTGGGGAACGAAGGCGCGACGGCCGCAAGGTCTATTACGGAGATGCGGCGCGTCCGGAAATCCTCGAACTGGCAGGCGCGAAGGGCGCGGCGATGCTGGTCGTGACCGTCGACAACAGGGCGAGCGCCAGCGCCATGGTGCGCGCCTTCCGCAAACTCGCGCCCGGAACGCCGATCTTCGCGCGGGCCCGCGACAAGGCGCATGCACAGGAACTGATGCTGGCGGGCGCAAATTTCGTTATTCCCGAAGCAGTCGAGGCGGGGCTGCAACTGGCGGGGAGGGCGCTGGAGGAATTCGGATATGACGGCGACAGCGTACGCACGCGTCTTGCACTGGAGCGCGACAGCGAATACATGAAGGCGACCGACGGCTGAGCGCCCGACAGGAATCGACTCGTTGATTCTTGCCGGAGGAGAGATTTTCTGATCCGACCCTCTTGATTTTGCAGGGAATCGGCTTTAGTTGGCGCAGTGCGCTGGTATTGTCCGGTCGGACGGGTGCGCATTCTTGGAAAGCTGACGACGGTGTAAGAAGCGTGACTCGCTTCGAGCGCCCTTTTTTGGCCTCTCGCCAGCGCCATGAATAAATGAACGCCGCACGGTGCGAAACCGCACATTGGAATGGACGCCATGGCAATGACAAACCCTTTCACCTTTCTGCAGCAGGTTCGCTCAGAAACGGCAAAAGTGACGTGGCCTTCTCGCCGCGAGACCATGATCTCCACGATCATGGTTCTGTCGATGGTCGTCCTTGCATCGATTTTCTTTTTCGCGGTCGACCAGCTCTACGGATGGGGTTTCGACCTCGTCTTTGGGTTGGGCCGCTAATCACACTTAACGGATAGATCTGTATATGCCTGCCCGCTGGTACATCGTTCACGCCTACTCGAACTTCGAGAACAAGGTCGCGGACTCCATTGAGGAAGCCGCCAAGGCGAAAGGCCTGTGGGACAAGTTCGAGCAAATCCTCGTTCCCAAGGAAAAGGTCATCGAAGTGCGTCGCGGCCGCAAGGTCGACGCCGAACGGAAATTCTTCCCAGGCTACGTGATGGTGCGCGCCAACCTGACCGACGACGTGTTCCACCTGATCAAGAATACGCCGAAAGTCACCGGTTTCCTCGGTTCCGACAACAAGCCGATGCCGATCACCGACAGGGAAGCGGATCAGATCCTCGGCCAGATCCAGGAAGGCGTGGAGCGGCCGAAGCCCTCCGTCTCTTTCGAGGTCGGCGAGCAGGTGCGCGTCTCCGACGGTCCGTTCGCGTCGTTCAACGGAACGGTTCAGGAAGTCGACGAGGAGCGTTCGCGCCTGAAGGTGGAAGTTTCGATTTTCGGCCGGGCCACCCCGGTCGAGCTGGAATTCGGTCAGGTCGAAAAGGGCTGACCGGCGCGGCGCAGGCCGCATGAGCGGTGGGAGAATAGGCGTCTTAGCCGGACGCCGGATCGCACCACCAACTCTTCGAACCGCCGGCTCGCCGGCACGATGAAACAAGAGAGTAAAAATGGCTAAGAAAATTGCAGGCCAGCTGAAGCTCCAGGTCCCGGCAGGGTCGGCCACGCCGTCGCCGCCGATCGGTCCTGCGCTCGGTCAGCGCGGCATCAATATTATGGAATTCTGCAAGGCGTTCAACGCCGCCACGCAGGAACTTGAAAAGGGATCTCCGATCCCGACGACCATCACCTACTACCAGGACAAGTCGTTCACCTTCAAGACGAAGACGCCGCCGGCGTCCTATCTTCTGAAGAAGGCCGCCAAGCTGAAGTCCGGTTCCAAGGCGCCGGGCAAGGAATCCGCCGGCAAGATCGGCCGCGACAAGGTTCGCGAGATTGCCGAGATGAAGATGAAGGACATGAACGCTGCCGACATCGATGCGGCAATGCGCATGATCGAAGGCTCCGCGCGCGCGATGGGCCTGGAAGTGGAGGGCTGAGGCGATGGCTAAGATTGGGAAGCGTACCCAGCAGATCCGCGACGGCATCGATCGTAACAAGCTCTATGCGCTGAACGAAGCTGTCGGCCTGATCAAGGACCGCGCCAAGGCGAAGTTTGACGAGACCGTCGAAGTGGCGATGAATCTCGGCGTCGATCCGCGCCATGCTGACCAGATGGTCCGCGGCGTGGTAAACCTGCCGAACGGCACCGGCCGTGACGTACGCGTGGCGGTTTTCGCCCGTGGCGACAAGGCCGAGGAAGCCAAGGCGGCTGGTGCGGACGTCGTCGGGGCGGAAGACCTGGTCGATATCGTCCAGGGAGGCACGATCGATTTCGACCGCTGCATCGCAACGCCGGACATGATGCCGCTCGTCGGCCGTCTCGGCAAGGTGCTCGGCCCGCGCGGCATGATGCCGAACCCGAAGGTCGGCACGGTGACTCCGGATGTCGCCGCGGCCGTCAAGGCTTCCAAGGGCGGCGCCGTCGAGTTCCGCGTCGAGAAGGCCGGTATCGTCCATGCCGGCGTCGGCAAGGCTTCGTTCGACGCCAAGGCGCTGGAAGAAAACATCCGCGCCTTCGCTGATGCGGTCAACAAGGCCAAGCCGGCAGGCGCCAAGGGCACCTATGTCAAGCGCGTGGCCGTCTCTTCGACGATGGGCCCGGGCGTAAAGATCGACCCGGCGACTTTGTCCGCCGAGGCATAATTTGAATTCTCAGGACCAGCGGACAAACCGCTGATCCTGTTAAAGTTTCCGACCGGGTCCGCCGGTTCGGAAAGCCGGGCGAAAGCCCGGTCCCTGTCCGAGATTGCAGGTGGTTCGCCTTAATTTTCACGAGCCTGCATGAGACGCGAAGGGCCCAAGGGATTTTCGGCCGCAAGGCCGTAGATTTAAGGGTTCGGACGTATTGCCTTGTGCCGCGATCGCAAGACCGGCGTAAGGGGGCAGGATCCTCGAGCGTCGTCGGGTGGTCCCAAGGGTCTCCTGGCGGCAAAGGCAACCGCAGGCGGTATTTCGGTACGGCCTGCATAATGGAGAGACGCAGTGGATAGAGCGGAAAAACGCGAATTCGTCACGGAACTGAACGCCGTCTTCAATGAAGCCGGTTCGGTTATCGTGGCCCACTACACGGGTCTTACCGTTGCGCAGATGGGCGATCTTCGCTCGAAGATGCGCGATGCGGGCGGAACCGTGAAAGTCGCGAAGAACCGTCTTGCCAAAATCGCTCTCAAGGGCACGGAAGCTGAAGGCATGTCCGACCTTTTCACAGGTCAGACGGTCATTGCTTATGCAAGCGACCCGGTCACGGCTCCGAAAATCGCAGCGGAATTCGCCAAGTCGAACGACAAACTCGTTCTGCTCGGCGGCGCGCTCGGTGCAACTGTTCTGGATGCAAACGGTGTGAAGGCGCTTGCCGACCTGCCGTCGCTGGATGAACTGCGCGCCAAGCTGGTCGGCATGATCGCCACGCCGGCAACGCGTATCGCTCAGGTTGTCAACGCACCGGCAGGAAATCTTGCCCGCGTTTTCAACGCATATGCCCAGAAGGACGAGGCGGCATAGGCTGTCTTCACTAACCAACCAAACTAGTTCGAACCTGAAATCACGAAGGAAACTTAAAAATGGCTGATCTCGCGAAAATCGTCGACGACCTGTCGAGCCTGACTGTTCTGGAAGCTGCAGAACTGTCGAAGATGCTGGAAGAAAAGTGGGGCGTTTCCGCCGCTGCTCCGGTTGCGGTTGCTGCTGCCGGTGGTGCTGCTCCGGCCGCCGCCGCTGAAGAGGAAAAGACTGAATTCGACGTCATCCTCGAAGACGCCGGCGCTCAGAAGATCAACGTCATCAAGGAAGTCCGCACGATTACCGGTCTTGGCCTGAAGGAAGCCAAGGACCTGGTCGAGGGCGCTCCGAAGCCGGTCAAGGAAGCTATCTCCAAGGGCGAAGCCGAAGAGCTCGTCAAGAAGCTGACCGAAGCCGGCGCGAAGGCGTCGATGAAGTAAGTAAAGCCTGCGGCGGGCGGATACGCCCCGCCTGCCGCAAGTTTGTTGCGTGAACCCTTTTCCCGAGACCGCCGCGAGCGGTTTCCGGAAACGGGTTTTTACCGTTTCAAGAGCTGGAAGGCCGGGCGCATGGGTCTTCGCTCTTTCTGGCAGGGCTCCGCGGCGCGCGGAGCATCATTCGACAGCCCGGGCAGGGCAGAATTAAGGAGCGGCAATGGCTCAGTCCATATCCTTCAACGGACGCAGACGAGTAAGAAAATATTTCGGACACATCCCCGATGTTGCCGAAATGCCGAACCTGATCGAGGTTCAAAAAGCATCCTATGACCAGTTTCTGATGGTCGACGAACCGGCCGGCGGTCGCCTGGACGAGGGTCTGCAGGCTGCATTCAAGTCGGTTTTCCCGATTTCGGACTTTTCCGGCGCATCGATGCTGGAATTCGTCCGCTACGAATTCGAAGCGCCGAAATTCGACGTGGAAGAGTGCCGCCAGCGCGACCTGACTTATTCAGCGCCGCTGAAGGTGACGCTGCGCCTGATCGTGTTCGATATCGACGAGGATACGGGCGCCAAGTCGATCAAGGACATCAAGGAGCAGGACGTCTACATGGGCGACATGCCGCTCATGACCGACAATGGCACCTTCATCGTCAACGGCACCGAGCGCGTTATCGTTTCGCAGATGCACCGGTCTCCGGGCGTGTTCTTCGACCATGACAAGGGCAAGACGCATGCCTCCGGCAAGCTGCTGTTCGCCGCGCGCGTTATCCCTTATCGCGGTTCCTGGCTCGATATCGAATTCGACGCCAAGGACAATGTCTATGCCCGCATCGACCGCCGACGCAAGATTCCGGTGACGTCGCTGCTGATGGCGCTCGGCCTCGATGCCGAAGAAATACTCAACACCTATTACGACGCCATCGACTACCAGCGCGACGGTGAGGGCTGGCGCGTGCCGTTCTCGGCCGATCGGATGAAGGGCATGAAGGCGACGACCGACCTGGTCGATGCAGATTCCGGCGAAGTCGTTCTGGAGGCAGGCAAGAAGCTGACTGCTCGCCAGGCGCGCCAAATCGCCGAGAAGGGCGTCAAGGCACTGCGTGCCACTGACGAGGACCTGTTCGGCATGTTCTTGGCTGAGGACCTGGTCAATTTCGAAACCGGTGAGATCTATCTCGAAGCTGGTGACGAGATCGACGAGAAGACGATCACAGTACTGCTCGAATCAGGCCACGATTCGTTCAAGATCCTCGATATCGATCACGTCAATGTCGGCGCCTATATCCGCAATACGCTTGCGGCCGACAAGAACGAGAGCCAGCAGGACGCGCTGTTCGACATCTACCGTGTCATGCGCCCGGGCGAGCCGCCGACGATGGAAACGGCGGAAGCCATGTTCCAGTCGCTGTTCTTCGATTCTGAACGCTACGACCTGTCCGCAGTCGGTCGCGTGAAGATGAATATGCGTCTCGGGCTCGATGTCTCGGACACCGTACGTGTGTTGCGCAAGGAAGACATCATGGAGGTCCTGCGCACGCTGCTCGACCTGCGTGACGGCAAGGGTGAGATCGACGACATCGACAACCTTGGCAACCGCCGCGTGCGTTCGGTCGGTGAGCTGATGGAAAACCAGTACCGTGTTGGCCTGCTGCGCATGGAGCGCGCGATCAAGGAACGCATGTCCTCGATCGAGATCGATACCGTGATGCCGCAGGACCTGATCAACGCGAAGCCGGCCGCCGCCGCCGTGCGCGAGTTCTTCGGTTCCTCGCAGCTGTCGCAGTTCATGGACCAGACCAACCCGCTCTCCGAGATCACTCACAAGCGTCGCCTGTCGGCGCTTGGACCGGGCGGTCTGACGCGTGAGCGCGCGGGCTTCGAAGTCCGCGACGTTCACCCGACGCATTACGGCCGTATCTGCCCGATCGAGACGCCGGAAGGCCCGAACATCGGTCTGATCAATTCGCTGGCCACCTTCGCGCGGGTCAACAAATACGGCTTCATCGAAAGTCCGTACCGCAAGATCGTCGACGGTAAGGTCACCAGCGATGTGGTCTATCTGTCGGCGATGGAAGAAGCCAAGCACCACGTGGCCCAGGCCAATGCCGAGATCGGCGAGGACGGTTCGTTCGTTTCCGAATTCGTCATCTGCCGTCATGCGGGCGATGTGATGCTGACGCCGCGCGAACAGGTCGACCTGATGGACGTTTCGCCGAAGCAGCTTGTTTCGGTCGCCGCGGCTCTCATCCCGTTCCTGGAAAACGACGACGCCAACCGCGCTCTGATGGGCTCGAACATGCAGCGTCAGGCCGTGCCGCTGGTGCGCGCCGAAGCGCCTTTCGTCGGCACCGGCATGGAGCCGATCGTTGCACGCGATTCCGGCGCGGCCATCGCAGCTCGCCGGACAGGCGTGGTCGACCAGGTCGACGCGATGCGAATCGTCATTCGCGCCACGGAAGACCTCGATGCCTCCAAGTCGGGCGTCGACATCTACCGGCTGCAAAAGTTCCAGCGCTCCAACCAGTCGACCTGCATCAACCAGCGTCCGCTGGTGCGTGTCGGTGACGTGATCGGCAAGGGCGACATCATCGCCGACGGTCCGTCGACGGATCTGGGCGATCTTGCGCTCGGGCGTAACGTGCTCGTCGCGTTCATGCCGTGGAACGGCTACAACTACGAGGACTCCATCCTTCTCTCCGAGAAGATCGTCCGCGACGACGTGTTCACCTCCATCCACCTCGAGGAATTCGAAGTGATGGCGCGTGACACGAAGCTCGGACCGGAGGAAATCACGCGAGACATTCCGAACGTTTCGGAAGAGGCGTTGAAGAACCTCGATGAAGCCGGAATTGTCTATATCGGCGCCGAAGTCGGCCCGGGCGACATCCTGGTCGGCAAGATCACGCCGAAGGGCGAAAGCCCGATGACGCCGGAGGAAAAGCTCCTGCGCGCCATCTTCGGCGAGAAGGCGTCCGACGTCCGCGATACCTCCATGCGCATGCCGCCGGGGGCGTTCGGCACCGTCGTCGAAGTGCGCGTCTTCAACCGCCACGGCGTGGAGAAGGACGAACGCGCCATGGCGATCGAGCGCGAGGAAATCGAGCGTCTCGCCAAGGACCGCGACGACGAGCAGGCGATCCTTGACCGCAACACCTTCGGCCGTCTGGCCGAGATGCTGGACGGTCAGGAGTCCATCGCGGGGCCGAAGGGCTTCAAGAAGGGCGCCAAGCTCAACGCCGAACTGCTGGACGGCTATCCGCGCTCGCAGTGGTGGCAGTTCGCCGTCGCCGACGAGAAGGTCCAGGACAACCTGGAGCAGCTGCGCAACCAGTATGACGACTCCAAGAAGCGCCTCGAACAGCGTTTCATGGACAAGGTCGAGAAGGTGCAGCGCGGCGACGAGATGCCGCCCGGCGTGATGAAGATGGTCAAGGTCTTCGTGGCGGTGAAGCGCAAGATCCAGCCTGGCGACAAGATGGCCGGCCGCCACGGCAACAAGGGTGTGGTCTCCCGGATCCTGCCGATCGAGGACATGCCGTTCCTGGAAGACGGGACGCATGCCGATATCGTGCTCAATCCGCTCGGCGTGCCGAGCCGCATGAATGTCGGTCAGATCCTCGAGACGCACCTTGGCTGGGCCTGTGCAGGCATGGGGCGCAAGATCGGCGAGATGATGGAAGCCTATCGCGCGAACGGCGATGCATCGCAGATCCGTGAAACGCTGACCGACCTCATCCCGGCGAACGACCGCAACGAACCGGTTGCCAAGCTCGACGACGATGGCGTGATCGAGATCGCCAAGCAGTTCGAGCGCGGCGTATCGATCGCGACGCCCGTCTTCGACGGCGCCGTCGAGGCGGACATCAACGAGATGTTGAAGAAGGCCGGGCTCAAGGAGTCCGCCCAGTCGACGCTCTATGATGGTCGTACCGGCGAACCGTTCGACCGGCAGGTGACGGTGGGCTACATCTACATGCTGAAGCTGCACCACCTTGTCGACGACAAGATCCACGCACGCTCGATCGGCCCATACTCGCTCGTGACCCAGCAGCCGTTGGGCGGCAAGGCGCAGTTCGGCGGTCAGCGCTTCGGCGAGATGGAGGTCTGGGCGCTGGAAGCTTACGGCGCTGCCTACACGCTGCAGGAGATGCTTACGGTCAAGTCGGACGACGTAGCGGGCCGTACCAAGGTCTACGAGGCGATCGTGCGCGGCGACGACACGTTCGAAGCGGGTATTCCGGAAAGCTTCAACGTGCTGGTCAAGGAAATGCGATCGCTCGGCCTCAATGTGGAACTCGACTCCACCCGTGCGGCGCCCCTGGAAGAAGAGCAGCAGGCGCTGCCCGATGCCGCCGAGTAACTGACGGCGCGCCGCCGGACCCACCCGTCCGGCGGCGCTGTGACCGCGCTGGCCAGCAGCATTCATTGTTTGGCCGGGTTTTGGGATTATTTAGCGGACTCATCCATCCGCGCAGTCAACGGGGACTACACCCCGATAGGAGAACGGCATGAACCAAGAGGTTGCAAATCTTTTCAACCCTCAGGCTCCCGCCCAGAATTTTGATGCCATCCGGATCTCGATCGCGAGCCCGGACAAGATCCTTTCGTGGTCGTTTGGCGAGATCAAGAAGCCGGAAACGATAAACTACCGCACGTTCAAGCCCGAGCGCGATGGCCTTTTCTGCGCGCGCATCTTCGGTCCGATCAAAGACTATGAGTGCCTGTGCGGCAAGTACAAGCGCATGAAGTACAAAGGCATCATCTGCGAGAAGTGCGGCGTTGAAGTCACGCTCAGCCGCGTGCGCCGTGAGCGCATGGGCCATATCGAACTGGCCGCCCCGGTCGCACATATCTGGTTCCTGAAATCGCTTCCCTCGCGTATCGGTACGCTGCTCGATATGACGCTGAAGGATATCGAGCGGGTCCTTTACTTCGAGAACTACGTCGTCACCGAACCGGGCCTCACCACCCTGAAGGAGTTCCAGCTCCTTTCGGAAGAGGAATACATGATCGCCGTCGACGAGTTCGGCGAAGACCAGTTCACCGCGATGATCGGCGCCGAGGCGATCCAGGAAATCCTGGCCGCCATGGACCTGCCGAAGATTGCCAACGAACTGCGCGAAGAGCTCGAAACGACGACATCCGACCTGAAGCAGAAGAAGCTGATGAAGCGTCTGAAGGTCGTCGAGAACTTCATCGATTCCGGCAACCGCCCGGAATGGATGATCATGAAGGTCATCCCGGTCATTCCGCCGGACTTGCGTCCGCTGGTTCCGCTGGACGGCGGCCGCTTTGCGACGTCGGACCTGAACGACCTCTACCGCCGCGTGATCAACCGTAACAACCGCCTGAAGCGGCTCATGGAGCTGCGCGCGCCGGGGATCATCATCCGCAACGAAAAGCGCATGCTGCAGGAAGCTGTCGACGCCCTGTTCGACAACGGGCGCCGCGGCCGCGTCATCACCGGCGCCAACAAGCGTCCGCTGAAGTCGCTGTCCGACATGCTCAAGGGCAAGCAGGGCCGCTTCCGCCAGAACCTGCTCGGCAAGCGCGTCGATTATTCCGGCCGTTCGGTCATCGTGACCGGACCGGAACTGAAGCTGCATCAGTGCGGCCTGCCGAAGAAGATGGCGCTCGAGCTGTTCAAGCCGTTCATCTATGCGCGGCTCGATGCAAAGGGCTACTCGTCCACGGTCAAGCAGGCCAAGAAGCTGGTCGAGAAGGAAAAGCCGGAAGTCTGGGATATCCTCGACGAGGTCATCCGCGAGCATCCGGTTCTGCTCAACCGCGCTCCGACGCTGCACCGCCTCGGCATTCAGGCCTTCGAGCCGGTGCTGATCGAAGGCAAGGCGATCCAGCTGCACCCGCTGGTCTGCACCGCGTTTAACGCCGATTTCGACGGCGACCAGATGGCCGTGCACGTTCCGCTGTCGCTCGAAGCGCAGCTGGAAGCGCGCGTTCTGATGATGTCAACCAACAACATCCTGCATCCGGCGAACGGCCAGCCGATCATCGTGCCGTCGCAGGACATGGTTCTCGGTCTCTATTACCTGTCAATCGTGGCGGAGAACGAGCCGGGCCAGGACATGGTCTTCTCGGATATGGGCGAACTGCACCATGCGCTGGAAACCAAGGTCGTCACCCTGCACACGAAGATCAAGGGCCGCTTCAAGTCGGTCGACGAGGAAGGCAACCCGACCTCGCAGATCGTCGAAACGACACCGGGCCGCATGATCATCGGCGAACTCCTGCCGCGCCACGGCAAGATTTCGTTCGACATCTGCAACACTGAAATGACGAAGAAGAACATCTCCAAGATGCTCGACGTGGTTTACCGCCACTGCGGCCAGAAGGAGACCGTTATCTTCGCCGACCGCATCATGGCGCTTGGCTTCGGTCACGCCTGCCGCGCCGGCATTTCCTTCGGTAAGGACGACATGGTCATCCCGGAATCCAAGACGAACATCGTCGCGGAAACCGACAAGATCGCCAAGGAATACGAGCAGCAGTACAATGACGGCCTGATCACCTTTGGTGAGAAGTACAACAAGGTGGTCGACGCCTGGGCGCGTTGCGACGACAAGCTCACCGAGGAAATGATGGCCGGCATTCAGGCTGTCCAGTTCGAAGAGAACGGTCGCCAGAAGCAGATGAACTCCATCTATATGATGGCGCGTTCGGGCGCTCGCGGTTCGACCCGCCAGATGAAACAGCTTGCCGGCATGCGTGGCCTGATGGCCAAGCCGGACGGCTCGATCATCGAGACGCCGATCATCTCGAACTTCAAGGAAGGCCTGTCGGTGAACGAGTACTTCAACTCCACCCACGGCGCCCGCAAGGGCCTCGCGGACACGGCGTTGAAGACCGCGAACTCCGGATACCTGACCCGCCGTCTCGTCGACGTGGCGCAGGACTGCATCATTACGCAGCGCGATTGCGGCACCGAAAAAGGCCTCACCATGTCGCCGATCGTCGATGCGGGTCAAATCGTTGCGTCGATCGGCCAGCGTATCCTCGGCCGTACTGCTCTGGAGGACATCGTCCATCCAGCGAGCGGCGAGGTCATCGTGCCGGCCGGCACGATGGTCGAGGAAAAGGATGTGGACGTCATCGAGGAAGCGGGCATCCAGACCGTGAAGATCCGCTCTGCGCTGACCTGCGAATTGCAGTCCGGTGTGTGCGGCGTCTGCTACGGCCGCGACCTGGCGCGCGGCACGCCCGTCAACATGGGGGAGGCCGTCGGCGTCATCGCCGCTCAATCGATCGGCGAGCCGGGCACGCAGCTCACCATGCGTACCTTCCACATGGGCGGCACGGCGCAGGTCGTCGACCAGTCCTTCCTGGAAGCGTCCTATGAGGGCACGATCGAGGTCCGTAACCGGAACGTGGTTCGCAACTCCGACGGCGCTCTCATTGCGATGGGCCGCAACATGGCGATCATCATCCGCGACGAGAAGGGCGAGGAGCGCGCTACGCAGCGCGTCACCTACGGCTCGAAAATCATGGTCGACGATGGCGACAAGGTGAAGCGCGGACAGCGTCTGGCCGAGTGGGACCCCTATACCCGCCCGATCATGACGGAAGTCGAGGGCACCGCCCAGTTCGAGGATTTGGTCGACGGTCTGTCGGTCCAGGAATCGGCAGACGAGGCCACGGGTATCACCAAGCGTATGGTCATCGACTGGCGTTCGACCCCGCGTGGTTCGGACCTGAAGCCGGCGATCATGGTGATGGGTAAGGACGGTAAGGTCGCCAAGCTCGCTAAGGGCGGCGACGCCCGCTTCATGCTCTCCGTCGACGCTATCCTGTCGGTCGAGCCTGGCAGCCATGTGAAGCCGGGCGACGTGATTGCGCGTGTCCCGATGGAAAGCGCCAAGACCAAGGACATCACCGGTGGTCTGCCGCGTGTTGCCGAGCTGTTCGAAGCGCGTCGTCCGAAGGACCATGCTGTCATTGCCGAGATCGACGGCACGATCCGTTACGGTCGTGACTACAAGAACAAGCGCCGCATCATCATCGAGCCGCATGACGAGACGCAGGAACCGGCGGAATATCTCATTCCCAAAGGGCGTCCGTTCCATCTCCAGGATGGCGACACGATCGAGAAGGGCGACTATGTGCTCGACGGCAATCCGGCACCGCACGACATCCTGTCGGTGAAGGGTGTGGAAGCGCTTGCTTCCTACCTTGTAAACGAGATCCAGGAGGTCTACCGACTGCAGGGCGTGGTCATCAACGACAAGCACATCGAGGTGATCGTTCGCCAGATGCTGCAGAAGGTTGAGATCACCGATGCGGGCGACTCCCAGTATATCGCCGGCGACAATGTCGACCGGATCGAGCTGGAAGAAGTCAATGAACGCCTGATCGAGGAAGGCAAGGAGCCCGCAACGGGCGATCCGGTCCTGCTCGGCATCACCAAGGCGTCGCTGCAGACTCCTTCCTTCATTTCTGCCGCCTCCTTCCAGGAAACAACCAAGGTACTGACGGAAGCGGCTGTTGCCGGCAAGATCGACACGCTGCAGGGGCTGAAGGAAAACGTCATCGTTGGCCGTCTGATCCCTGCGGGCACCGGCGGGACGATGAACCAGATCCGCCGTATCGCGACGGCACGCGACGACCTCATCCTCGACGAGCGTCGCAAGGCATCGAACGCCGCCAGCGCAGATGCCATGCTGGTGGACATGACCGCCTCGGGTGAAGCCGCAGAATAATCGACGGTTCCATAAACGCAAAAAAACGCCGGGCCATGTGCCCGGCGTTTTCATTTGGAAGAGGCGCGGGAGGGCGTCAGCTACCCGGTTTCCAATCCTTCAGCACCGAGAAGGGATCGTAATCGTCATCGTCGTCGATAGCAGCGGGCCGGCGAGATCCCGTGTCGTCCTCAAGGCCCTCTTCGAAGGTGACAATGGCGACCTCTCCCTCGAGCGCGCCCTGGAAGGCGGAAGCGTGCGGCTCCTCGTCCGGCGGCTCGACGATGCTGCCAATCTGGTCGAACTCCGCTTCTTCATAGCCGCGCTCGGCCAGCGCGTTGAGCGCTGTGCGAACGGCGTCGTCGTCGTCGGCCGCGGTCAGCAGGATATGGATTGTTATCGAATCGCCGTCCTTGATCGGCCAGACCCGGCCGATGATGATGAAGACGCCGCGTTCGACATCCGATTCGATATCAGTCATGGAATCATTCCCGTTTTGATTGTTTTCCGGCGGCCAATTGACCATGATTCCCCGCAGGATGCGACAGGCTCCGGCCGGACGCGTGCAACCGGGGCGGAAAGTTGCGGAAAGATGCATACTGACGCAATAAGATTTCGCGGGGCCGGGCGGTTTCGTGCCGCATGGCCGCGATGCGCAAAAAGTACCCGGATTGTCTTGACGGGGCAGGGGGTTGCGTATAGATCACGGCCACCAAGCCGATGTGAGACGGAATTTTCGGTGGCGCCGAGCCCTGAAGCTTGTCTCAAACAAGGCTTACCAGCGAAGCTGATACATAGCGATTTCATGAAGCGGTTCGCCGTTTCCTCTGTTTGTTTGGGGCAAGGCCGGAAAAAGGCCGCTTGCCCCGCTGTCGCATGTTGACGTGTAACGGATTTTAGCGCTCGCGCGCACGAATGAACGAAGGATGGCTTGATGCCTACAGTCAATCAGTTGATCCGCAAGCCGCGCACGGCTCCGGTCAAGCGCAACAAGGTGCCGGCCCTGCAGGCCAACCCGCAGAAGCGCGGTGTTTGCACTCGCGTCTATACGACGACGCCGAAGAAGCCGAACTCGGCTCTCCGCAAGGTCGCCAAGGTTCGTCTGACCAATGGCTTTGAAGTGATCGGCTATATCCCGGGTGAAGGCCACAACCTTCAGGAGCACTCCGTGGTGATGATCCGCGGCGGTCGCGTGAAGGACCTTCCGGGTGTCCGCTACCATATCCTGCGCGGCGTGCTCGACACGCAGGGCGTCAAGAACCGCAAGCAGCGCCGTTCCAAATACGGCGCGAAGCGTCCGAAGTAATTATTGGCGCTTAGCCGCCGCCAGAAGTGAGAGACACATATGTCGCGTCGCCACAGAGCAGAAAAGCGTGAAATCAACCCGGATCCGAAGTTCGGGGATCTCGTGATCACGAAATTCATGAACGCCATCATGTTCGACGGCAAAAAGTCCGTCGCCGAGCGCATCGTTTACGGTGCTTTCGACGTGATCGCTGACAAGACGAAGCAGGAGCCGGTCGAGCTGTTCCATCAGGCGCTCGACAATGTCGCTCCGCACGTCGAAGTGCGTTCGCGTCGCGTCGGCGGTGCGACCTACCAGGTTCCGGTTGATGTGCGCCCCGAGCGTCGTCAGGCCTTGGCGATCCGCTGGATGATCTCCGCTGCCCGCAAGCGCAACGAGACGACTATGGTCGACCGTCTGTCGGGCGAGCTGATGGATGCCGCAAACAACCGTGGCGCGGCCGTCAAGAAGCGTGAAGACACCCACAAGATGGCGGACGCCAACCGCGCGTTCTCGCATTACCGCTGGTAACCGGAACAAAGTTCTAGAGAGGCCTCTTTCCATGGCTCGCGATTACAAACTCGAAGACTATCGCAACTTCGGCATCATGGCCCACATCGATGCGGGCAAGACGACGACGACTGAGCGTATCCTTTTCTACACCGGCAAGAGCCACAAGATCGGCGAAGTCCATGACGGCGCCGCGACGATGGACTGGATGGAGCAGGAGCAGGAGCGCGGCATCACGATTACCTCAGCTGCCACGACTACCTTCTGGCAGGGCCGCGACGGCAAGAAGCGCCGCTTCAACATCATCGATACCCCCGGACACGTTGACTTCACCATTGAGGTCGAGCGTTCGCTACGCGTTCTCGACGGCGCCATCGCGCTTCTTGACGCCAACGCCGGTGTCGAGCCGCAGACCGAGACTGTCTGGCGTCAGGCCAACAAGTACAAAGTCCCGCGCATGATCTTCGTCAACAAGATGGACAAGATCGGCGCTGACTTCTTCCGCTGCGTCTCCATGATCGAAAGCCGTCTCGGCGCGAAGCCGGTCGTCATGCAGCTGCCGATCGGCGCTGAAAACGACTTCGCCGGCTGCGTCGACCTGATCGAGATGAAGGCTCTGGTCTGGAAGTCGGAGAACCTCGGCGCCGAGTGGGACATCCTCGACATTCCGGCTGAACTGCAGGCCCAGGCCGAGGAATATCGCGAGAAGCTGATTGAGGCCGCCGTCGAATACGACGAAGCCGCGATGGAAGCCTATCTCGAAGGCGAAATGCCGGACAATGACACGCTGCGTAAGCTGATCCGCAAGGGTACCTGCGCCGTTGAGTTCTTCCCGGTTTTCTGTGGCTCGGCTTTCAAGAACAAGGGCGTTCAGCCGCTGCTCGACGGCGTGGTGGATTTCCTGCCGGCTCCGGTTGACGTTCCGGCCATCCGCGGTATCGACCCGAAGACCGAAGAAGAGATCAAGCGCCTCTCGTCTGACGACGAGCCGCTTTCGCTGCTCGCCTTCAAGATTATGAACGACCCGTTCGTCGGCTCGCTGACCTTCTGCCGCATTTATTCCGGCAAGCTGGAAACCGGCGTTTCCCTGATGAACACCGTCAAGGAAAAGCGCGAGCGCATCGGCCGCATGCTGCAGATGCATTCGAACTCCCGCGAAGACATCAAGGAAGCCTTTGCCGGCGACATCGTCGCGATCGCGGGCCTGAAGGAAACCACGACGGGCGACACGCTCTGCGATCCGCTGAAGCCGGTTATTCTCGAGCGCATGGAATTCCCGGATCCGGTTATCTCCATCGCTGTCGAGCCGAAGTCCAAGGCCGACCAGGAAAAGATGGGCCTCGCCCTCAACCGCTTGGCTGCCGAAGACCCGTCTTTCCGCGTCCGTTCGGACGAAGAATCCGGTCAGACCATCATCTCGGGCATGGGCGAACTGCATCTCGACATCCTCGTTGACCGCATGAAGCGCGAGTTCAAGGTTGAAGCCAATATCGGCGCGCCGCAGGTTGCCTATCGCGAGACGATCACTCGCGAAGCCGATATCGACTACACCCACAAGAAGCAGTCGGGTGGTTCGGGTCAGTTCGCGCGCGTCAAGATCACCTTCGCGCCGAACCCGGATGGCGACGATTTCGTCTTCGAAAGCACCGTCGTCGGCGGCAACGTTCCGAAGGAGTACATCCCGGGCGTCGAAAAGGGCATCCAGTCGGTCATGGACTCCGGCCCGCTCGCCGGCTTCCCGATGCTGGGCGTAAAGGCAATCCTGACGGACGGCGCATATCACGACGTCGACTCCTCGGTTCTGGCCTTCGAAATCGCGGCTCGCGCCGCGTTCCGCGAGGGCGCGCAGAAGGCCGGTGCCCAGTTGCTCGAGCCGATCATGAAGGTCGAGGTGGTGACGCCGGAAGACTATATGGGCGACATCATCGGCGACCTGAATTCTCGCCGCGGCCAGATCGCGGGCACGGAAAGCCGCAACATCGACCAGGTGATCACCGCCATGGTGCCGCTGGCCAACATGTTCGGTTACGTCAACACGCTGCGCTCCATGAGCCAGGGGCGTGCCCAGTACACCATGATTTTCGACCACTACGAGCCTGTTCCGCAGGCGGTGGCGCAGGAAATCCAGAAGAAATACGCCTAAGGCGGGGGCCGGCCGGCCCCCGCGGGGCGGGGCCGGCCACATCGAATTACATCTTGTCCGCGAGACAATGAAGAACGGAGAATAAAGATGGCGAAGGGTAAGTTTGAGCGCAACAAGCCGCATGTGAACATCGGCACGATTGGTCACGTCGACCACGGCAAGACGTCGCTGACGGCGGCGATCACG
>PAKZ01000028.1 GCA_002706335.1 Ahrensia sp. | reverse complement strand
CGCGCTGTTCGATCCGTTCAAGCCTTTCCCCGAGCCCTGGCTCACACCGGCGGAAATCGCCGCGCTCGACAATCCCGATGTCCGGATGTTCATCCCGGCCTCGCCGCCGAACGAACCCGTCGACGCAAGGCCGCTCGGCCGGCGTATCCGCGCGCTTGCCAATGCGCTGATGGATCTCGACGGTCAGGCGCAGCGGCTGGCCCGCTGGCGCGCCCGCCGCGCCGCCGGCTTCGGCCGCCCCGTCCGCCTCAGCCCTTTCCGCCCGGGCTTGCCCCCGGATGGAAGAAACGGCCGAAGACCGAGGTCGAGGAAGTGCTGAGGGAATGCAACTATCTCGGGCTGGAGGCCTGGGACACGACCTGAGAGGGCCCCGCCAGCGACGGTGAGAAGCGTCCGGCAAAGCCGGCCAATCGACAACGATTTGTCGATTGGAGCGCCGAACGCCCGAAGCCAAAGCGGAGGGCCAGCGAGGAGCTTAAGGGCGGGATAAAGATCAAATCCGGCTTCCGAGAGGAAGCGCGGAGCTGATGCCGCGCGCCTCCCTTCTCCCCTCGTGGGAGAAGGTGTCCCGAAGGGACGGATGAGGGGGCGGCTCGGTGCCGAAGACCCCTCATCCGTGTGCGCCGGTTCACGGAACCGACGCATCCACCTTCTCCCACAAGGGGAGAAGGGAGCGACGGCCAAGTCCCTCGTTTGCCTGTGAGGGCGTTGCGATGCAGATCACCATCTCCCCGCGAGCGGGGAGAGGGAAGCAACCGTCACCCCAGGTTCAATTCCTTGAAGAAGTCGTTGCCCTTGTCGTCGATGACGATGAAGGCGGGGAAGTCCTCGACCTCGATGCGCCAGATCGCTTCCATGCCGAGTTCGGGATACTCGACGACCTCGACCTTCTTGATGCAGTCCTGCGCGAGACGCGCGGCCGGGCCGCCGATGGAACCGAGATAGAATCCGCCATGGCGGGCGCAGGCTTCGCGCACCTGGCGCGAGCGGTTGCCCTTGGCAAGCATCACCATCGATCCGCCGAAGGACTGGAACTGGTCGACATAGGAATCCATCCGGCCGGCCGTGGTCGGGCCGAACGAGCCGGACGCATAGCCCTCCGGCGTCTTGGCAGGGCCGGCATAATAGATCGGGTGGTTCTTGAAATAGTCGGGCATCGGCTCGCCGGCCTCGAGGCGGGCGCGGATCTTCGAATGGGCTAGGTCGCGCGCGACGATGATGGAGCCGGTGAGCGAAAGCCGAGTCTTCACAGGGTGTTTCGACAATTCGCTCAGAATCTGAGTCATCGGCTGGTTGAGGTCGACCTTCACCACATGGGCGGACAGGGCGTCCTCGTCGATCTCCGGCATGTATTTGGACGGATCGGTCTCAAGCTGCTCGATAAAGATGCCGTCCTTGGTAATCTTGCCGAGCGCCTGACGGTCCGCAGAGCAGGAGACGCCGATGCCAATCGGCAGCGACGCGCCGTGGCGGGGCAGGCGGATGACGCGGACGTCATGGCAGAAATATTTGCCGCCGAACTGCGCGCCGACGCCCGTCGCCTGCGTCGCCTTGTGGATCTCCGCTTCCATCTCGAGGTCGCGGAAGGCGTGGCCGTCCTCGGAGCCGGAGGTCGGCAGCGTGTCGAGATAGCGCGTCGAGGCGAGCTTGACCGTCTTCAGGTTCATTTCGGCCGAGGTGCCGCCGATGACGATCGCGAGGTGATAGGGCGGGCAGGCCGCGGTGCCGAGCGTCAGTATCTTCTCCTTCAGGAACTCGACCATCCGGTCATGCGTCAGCAGGGAAGGCGTGCCCTGATAGAGGAAGGTCTTGTTGGCCGAACCGCCGCCCTTGGCGATGAACAGGAACTTGTAGGCGTCGTCGCCTTCCTCGTAGATGTCGATCTGGGCCGGGAGATTGTTCTTGGTATTCTTTTCCTCGAACATCGACAGCGGCGCGAGCTGCGAATAGCGGAGATTCTTCTTTTCATAAGCATCGAGCACGCCGTTCGACAGCGCGTCGGCATCGCCGCCGTCGGTCCAGACGCGTCGGCCCTTCTTGCCCATGACAATCGCCGTTCCGGTGTCCTGACACATGGGCAGCCCGCCGCCCGCCGCGATATTGGCGTTCTTCAGGAGGTCATAGGCGACGAAACGGTCGTTCTCGGTCGCTTCGGGATCATCGAGGATCGAGGCGAGCTGTTTCAGATGGCCGGGGCGGAGCAGGTGGTTGATGTCGGCAAAGGCCGCTTCCGAAAGGAGGCGCAGGCCTTCCGGCTCGACGACAAGAACCTCTTCGCCGCGGAATTTATCCACCGACACGTAATCGTCGGTAAGCTTGCGCCATGGCGTTTCGGATTCGCCAAGCGGAAAAAGGCCGTCTGCCATGTTGTCGTCCTTGACTGATTGAACACTCCGGCCCGTCTCATATCGCAATGCGGAATGAAGGCAATGCCGCAAAAGTTGATGGTCGGAGGAATCGGCGGTTGCAGGCGAGGGCAGACCGTCTCATCCAGGCGGAAGTAGAGCTTGTTGCACTCGGGCCGAGGGTTGAACACCCGAAGCCAGATCCGCCGACATGGTTTCAGGACTGCCGGCGGTCCGGTTCAGTCGCCGATATTCAGTCCGATATAGCGGTCGAGCGTCGCCTGGTCGGCGAGCAAATCCTTCGATTGGGCCCGGTGAACAACCTGACCGCGTTCGAGGATGACGGCTTCGTCTGTCATTTCGAGGGTCGCTTCGGCATGCTGCTCGACAAGGATGATCGTCATGCCGGATTCGCTGACCATTCGGCCGATTGCCGCGGAAAGTTCCTCGACGATGATCGGCGCGAGACCCTCAAGCGGCTCGTCGAGCAGAAGCATCGCCGGATTGGTCATCAGCGTGCGGCCGATGGCAAGCATCTGCTGTTCGCCGCCGGAGAGCTGGTTGCCCATGTTTGCCCGCCGTTCCTTCAGGCGCGGAAACAGCTCATAGACCTTGTTCATGTCCCACGGGCCGGGTGTGCCGACGACGGTCAGGTTTTCCTCGACACTCAGCGTCGGAAAGATTTCGCGTTCCTGCGGCACCCAGCCGAGCCCGCGACGGGCGCGCATATGCGGCTTCAGCTTGCTGATTTCCTCGCCGCGCCATTTGATCGATCCGGCGAGCTGGTAGGTGAAGCCCATGATCGTTTGGATCAGGGTCGTCTTGCCGACGCCGTTGCGCCCAAGCAAGGCGAGCCCGGCGCCCTCGGCAATGGAGATCGAAATGCCGTCGAGAACGACAGCCTCACCGTAGCCTGCGCGCAGATCGGTCAGTTCGAGGAGCACGTCAGCCATGATGCTTGCTCCCCAGATAGACTTCGCGCACCTGCGGGTCGTGGGCAATCTTGTCCGGCGGCCCGCTGAGCAGCACTGCGCCCTGGACGAGCACGTGGATATGCGTTGCGAAAGTGAAAACGAGGTTCATGTCATGCTCGATGAACAGGACGGAGATATCTGTTGGCAAGGCGGCGATGACTTCGAACAGCGCCGCGCTTTCGCTTTTCGGCACGCCCGCGGCCGGCTCGTCCAACAGCAACACTTTCGGGCGGGTGGCGAGCGCCAATGCTATTTCCAGCAGGCGTTGCTGGCCATAGGCGAGGTGCCGCGTCTGTCGGGTCGCGACCTCGCCAAGCTGCAGTTGATGCAGAATCTGGTCGGCTTCGTCGATCGCTTCCCTATGCGCGGTCAGTGCGCGCCAGAACTGGCCCGCCTCTTTCTTGCGCTCGCAGATCGCCAGCGTCAGCGACTCGATCGGCGTCAGATCGGGAAACAGCGTGTTGATCTGGAAGGTTCGTGTCAGGCCGCGCCGGACGCGTGCGGCGACGGGCAGGCGTGTTACGTCTTCGCTGCCGAGAACGATGCGTCCGGTGTCGGCGGTCAGCTGCCCCGTTATCAGGTTGATCAGCGTGGTTTTGCCGGCGCCGTTCGGGCCGATCAGGGCGTGCCGGGCGCCGCGCGGAAGTTCGATCGTGACATCGCGGGTGACTTCCAGTGAGCCGAATTTCTTGCTCAGCGCCTCTGTGCGCAGGACGATATCGTCGGCCATCAGCGGGCTCTCCCGAAAAGGCGTGCAAGGCCGCCGAGAATTCCTTTGGGCATCACCAGCACGACAACAACCAGCAGAAGTCCGATCCAGAAATACCAGTATTGCGGGTTCATGCCGGAAAGCTGGTCGCGCGCGATCATGAAGACGATTGCGCCGATGATGCCGCCGTAGAGCCGTCCGGTGCCGCCGATGATCAGCATCACCACAACGTCGGCGGAGCGCTGGAACGACAGCGTGTCGAGAGACGCGGTTTCCGTGGTCTGGGCCAGCAATGCGCCGGCGAGCCCCGCCATGGTCGCGGAAATCACATAGATCGTCTGCAGGTGCCGCCTGTATTCCGATCCGATGGCGGGCATGCGGGTAATGTTCTCGCGGACGCCGGTCAGCGCCAATCCGAAGGAGGAGTGCACGATGCGTCGGCTGATCGCGACCGCGATCAGGAGAGCCACAAACGTGTAGGCATAGGCGGTGTAGCCCCAGAGGTCGAACTCGAAGCGGTTGAAGATCGGCCACACATCAACGCCCTGGAGACCGTCATGACCGCCGGTCAGCCAGGAGAGCGAGTTGGCGACTTCCACCATGAGCAAGCCAAGCCCCATCGTGATCATGAGCAGCGCCAGATGACGAACCCGTATGATGATGAAGCTGGTAGGAAGCCCAGGAACCCCGTCAGGACCGATGCGAACAACAGTCCGGTCAGCGGTTCGCCCCAACCGGTTTTGGTGATCAATCCCGCCGCATAGGAGCCGAAGCCGAAGAACATGGCGTGGCCGAGCGTGATAATGCCGGCATAGCCGAGAATCAGGTCCACGGAGAGCGCGAACAGCGCCGCAATCGCGATCTGGCTCGCCAGCGTGAGATAGGTCGGAAAGAAAAGGAACGGAACCGTGCCGACGATCACCCAAAAGGCGATCTCGGTGACAGACCAGCGGCTCTTGCGCCGGAGCCAGACGTGCGGATCCTGGCGGGTTTGGGTAGCGTCACTCATGGATGGTCATCGCCTTCCAAAGATCCCGTTCGGCCGTACAAACAGAATCGCGACCAGCAGGAAGTAGATCAGGAACGAGCCCAGTTCGGGCACGAAATATTTCCCCGCGACGTCGGCAATACCCAGCATCGCTGCGGCCAGGAAAGAGCCTGCGATCGAGCCGAGCCCGCCGACGGCGACAACGATCAGCACATAGATGAGATAGTGGAAGCCGAAGGACGGATCGAGACCGACGATCTCGATCGCCAGCGCGCCGCCGAGGCCGGCAAGCCCGCAACCGAGCGCGAAGGTAACCGCGAAGACTGCGTCGACATTGATTCCGAGGCCCTGAGCGATGCGTTGATTGTCGACCGCCGCACGAACCCTGGCGCCGAAACGTGTATGTTCGAGACCGAATATGAGCACGCCGGCAATGACGATCGCGACGATGCTCAGAAACAAGCGATAGATGCCGAAATTCTGGCCGGCGATCTCGAATGAGCCGCGCAGCCAGTTCGGGATCTGGATCGGCTGCTGGGCGGTGCCGAAGAGGTAGGCCGCCGACGCCGAGGCCATGAACACGACGCCGATCGTCAATAGAACCTGGCTGAGTTCCGTTGATCCGTAGAGCAAGCGGAAGATCGTGCGCTCCAGTACTATCGAGATGGCGGCTGCCGCAAGAAAGGCAATCGGCAGTCCGAGCAGGAAAGGAATGCCGAGCCAGTTCATCGCGATGACGGTCGCATACCCGCCGACCATCCCGAACGCGCAATGCGCGAGATTGGTGAAGTTCATCAGTCCAAGCGTAACGGAGAGGCCGACGGACAGGACGAATAGCAGCATCCCGAACGCAAATCCGTCAAACAGAACCACTGCAAATTGAGCAATCACGCTGCCACCTGCCAATGATTTACCCGCGGCAAACCCGCGGGTTTTCGTATGTTCTTGTTCTATGAAGGGGACGGCCGATGATAGTCGGCCGTCCCATCTGATATGCTACCCGTCGATTAGTTGGCGCCGTGCAGCGGGTCTTTCATGTCGGGGAGCGAGTCGATGATGACGTTCTGCGGCTTGCCGTCGACATCCTCGACCTGACGGATCCAGACGGTCTGCACGATGTCGCGCGTTTCCGGATCGATCGAAATCGGACCACGGGGGCTGTCCCACGCCATGCCCTTGGCGGCGTCGACCAGCTTTGCTCCGTCGGCGTCGCCGTCAGTCTTCTTGAGCGCCTCGTAGATGAGATGCATGCCGTCGTAGCCGCCGACCGAGAAGATGTCCGGGCTGCGGCCGTCATTGGCGTCGCGGAAGGCTTTCACGAACTCGTTGTTGATCGGATCATCGCGTTCCATCGTGTAATGGAAGGTCGTGATGATGCCATCGGCCGTGGCGCCCATGCTCTCGATCGCCTCCGGCAGCGTCAGCTCACCCTGCGCCAGGATCTTGGTCTCAGGCGGGGTCAGGCCGCGTTCGGCAAGCGCCTTGCCGAGTGCGGGCGGCTGCGCTCCGCCAGGGATGAACACGTAGACCGCTTCCGGCTGAGCGTCCTTGATGCGCTGAACGAAAGCCGAGAAATCCGGGTTTGCGACCGGGCTCTGGTCGGCGCCGACGATCTTGCCGCCCGCTTCCTCGAAGCCCTTGGCAAAAGCCTTTTCGGCATCGTGGCCCGGACCGTAGTCCGCGACGAGCGTGTAGACGCTCTTGATGCCGGCCTTGTCGTAGGCCCATTTGCCGAACGGGTAGTTCAGCTGCGGAATGGTCAGCGAGGTGCGAACGACGAAGGGCGATTTCTCGGTGATGACCGACGTCGCCGCGTTCATGACGACGAGCATCTTCTTTGCCTGGTCCGCCACGTCCGCAGCGCCGAGCGCTTCGGGCGTCAGTGTGAAGCCGGCGAGGATGTCGACGCCGTCGCGAACGACGAGTTCCTGCGCAAGCCGTTTGGCGACGTCCGGGTTCGGGCCGCCGGTGTCCTTCTTGATGAGCTCGATCTTCTTGCCGGCGACTTCGTCGCCATGCTGCGCGATATAAAGATCGATGCCGCGCTGCATCTGGTTTGCGGTGTCCGCAAACGGGCCGGAATACGCCATGATCAAGCCGATCTTGACGGTGTCAGCAGCCAATGCGGTACCGGCCATCAGTGTTGCCGTTGCGGCGGTGAGTGCTAGCAGTGTCTTTCTCATCACAACCTCCCAGTAAGGTGATTTCGTTGTTTGTCAGCAGCCTAGGGCAAGTCCCGAGGCGTGGTCAAATTGCGTTTTCATGTGAAGTATTTACGACCGGCACGAGCAGCCGGGCGGGTTTTTCTCCTCCCATGTGAAGCGTTTGCCTGCCGCGATTTCTCAGGTCCTCGTGGCGGGCGTACACGCTCGGTTTCGGATAGTCATATATGTCCTTTCCGGCGATGACGAGGCGTAGGCTTTCGCCTGCGTCGAAATGTGTGCCGGAAGGCCAGATTTCGATCTCGACCGGGACGATCTCTCCGGGCGATAGCTTCAAGGCCCGGCGATGGGCGAGAACAGGGCGATGCGGTTCCGATTCCGCCTTGTCGAGTTCGCGGTGCGAAACCCTGAGCCAGCCGAGCGCCACCGGGCCGTTATCGAACTGGGCGTAGAAAGCGAAGGGGACGATGTTTCCGTCCACGTCGAGTTTCTGGACGGCGACAAAGATGTCCATGTCGTCGCCTTCCTCGATCGAAACGTCGAGGCTCAGCGCCATATGGCCGACAAGGTCGGTCGCTTTCTCGAAGGTGTGGTCAAAGACGAGTTTTTCACCGTCCTCCGGCCGATAGGAAAGGGTGCTTTCCGCGCCGGCCGTTTCATCGAGCTTGCCGGGTGATAAATAGAGGGGCACGTAGTTCGTGTTCTCGATTGGCCATGCGCGAGCCGGCAGTTCCGTGCCTACATAATATTTCTCGCGCAGTTCATATCGTACGGCCGGCCAGTCGGAGACCTCGGTTTCCTTGCCGAGCAGGAACTGGTCGAAGAACGCGCGCTGCATCTCGACACAACGCGGCTCGTAATAATGGGCCCATTTCTTCCGGCCGTGGACATAGAGCCACTTTTTCTCCGAAGAGATGCGCCGGTAGCCTTCCAGCGTTCCGCGGGTATGCAGCGCCTGGTCGGTCCAGCTCGCGCAGACGAATGCGGGAACCTCGATGCGTTCGAGTTTCGAGCGCTTGCTGTCCCAGTATGCGTCAAAGAACTCGCGCTCGTCACTTTCGAGCGGCAGATCCTCGACCTCGGTAACGGCATGCCCCCAGCGTCCTGGCAGGTAGCTCCAGAACGACGTTTCGGGAATGCCGCCATGGCGGATCACTTCACGGTAAGTATCGCTCCAGCCTTCCCACGGATTGATCGCCGCAAGGTAAGGCGGATTGAGTTCCGCCACGCGCCATTGTGACGACGTCAGGTAGGACACGCCGGAAAGACCGACTTTGCCGTTCGACCAGGGTTGCGTGCCGGCCCATTCGATCAGCGCCGCGAAATCCTTTGCCTCTTCGGGCGAGAGATAGGTGGCGCGGCCTTCGGAATACCAGGTCCCGCGGGGGTCCGGATTGATCACCGCATAGCCATGAGGAACCCAGTAAAGCGGATCTGGCGCTTCGAAGGCCGTATAATCGGAGATCAAGTGATCATGGACCTCCGCCTTCGGAAAATTGACCGAATATTTCGTATGACCGTGCTTGCCGTAAGGGCCCCAGCCAATCAGCGGTGCGGCGATGCCTTCGACGGGGCGAAACACGTCAACATGGATCACGACGCCGTCTGGCAAGGTAACCGCGACATCCTTCTCATAAAGAACGTCGCCTATCTGTTTTGCCTTGTAAGCCGGAGGAGTGGCGCCTTTATCTTCCGGAGCGAAATGCGGCGACCGGAATCGGTATTCGAATGTGGTCACGCCTCCTCCCTGTTCTCGCGCCCGTTGCCGGCGCGTTGAAGCGATCATATGGCGACCATGCGAGAAAGTATACATGGCGCGCCATCCGGTGAAAGGCAATCCCAGTCCCGGTTTGCCGATGTTTCTCTGATATTATCCGGCGATTCAAGCGCTTTCTCAGTTCGCGTCGGATTGTCGCGACATTTCAATGTTTCTCAGAATGCATACACGAGCCCTTTAGAGAAACGCCGTCACCAGGATTTTCGCCGCGATCGCGCCAAGCAGAACGAGTATCAGCTTGTCGAACGTTTCGCGACGGACACGGCGCGCCAACCAGGCGCCGACCGGCATGAATCCAAGCATCAAGGCGAGCGCCGCCATGCCATGGAGCAGGATTGTCCAGGAGAGGAGCCCGAGGCCGGCCAGAGTTGGCCCCTGAATGATTGACATCAGCATGAAGAAAACCGAGATCGTCGCGATGAATGTCGGTCGTTCCAGCTTCATAGCGCTCATGAAGGTCATTGAAACCGGAGCGGAAAGGCCGGCTGCGCCCTGCAGTAAGCCGCCGGCAAAACCGGCCGGCCCGGCAAGAAACAATCCGCGCGAATAGGAGAGAACCCAGTCGGCGCGGATCAGCCGGAAAGCGATATACAAGACCACCACGAGGCCGACGACGGTCAGCAGGATATCCGGAGGGATGAAAGCGAGCATGAACGAGCCCGCCAATGCTCCGAGTGCGCCGCCGGCGGCGAACAATGCGGTGAAGGCATGCGGCAGCATCTTGTCGCGGTATTGCCACCACTGGGAGAGATTGGTGATCAGGTTGGGAATGACGAGGACGGCGACGGCATAGCGAACGTCGAAGATCAGTGACAGGGCAGGGATGGCGAGAACCGGAGCGCCCGCCCCGATCGCCCCCTTGAGTATGCCGCCCCCGGCCAGCGCGAGCGCCGCGAGGAAAAGTTCGAGTTCAAAGCTCAATTGTCAAAATTCCCGAATAGTGAGATTTTTTACGAAGGGCTGGAAAATTCCGGCCGGGCGTGCTTGCTGATTGCCGCATAATCAATCCGGCGGAGGGTCGGGGTGAACACTGGGAGGATACAATATGCATGTTGCGATGACGGGTGCGGCGCATGGAATAGGTGCGGCCTCGGCGGCGAGGTTGAAGGGGCAGGGCGCTTTCATTACCGCTTTCGACATCGAGGAGCCGGCGGCACATGTCGATCGCTGGATTCAGGTCGATATGTCCGAACCAGATGCCATCTCCGCCGCTGCCGCCAAGGCAGACGGCCCGTTCGATGTGCTTGTCAATTGCGCGGGTCTGCCGCCGAGGCCTGGTCTCGAGGCTAAGGTTCTGGCCGTGAACACGTTCGGGCTTATCGCCATGACGAAGGCGATGTTGCCGAAACTGAAGGACGGCGCGTCCATCGTCAGCCTTGCCTCGAAGGCAGGATCGCGTTGGCGGGAGAACATCGAGCAGGTCAAGGCGCTGCTTGCCCTGCCGGGCAACGATGCCTTGCCCGACTTCATAGCGAAACAGGGCATTGATCCCGTGCGTTCCTACGATTTGTCGAAGGAAGCCGTGATCGTCTGGTCGATATCCCAGGTCGAGCCGCTTATCGCGCGCGATATCCGCATCAATACGGTCAGCCCGGCGGCGGTCGAGACCCGCATTCTCGACGATTTCGTGATCGCCTTTGGTGACCGCGCCACGAAGATGATGGCGCGCACTCGACGGTCCGGAAGACCGGAAGAGGTGGCGGAGGTCGTCGCCTTCCTCGCCTCGCCCCAGAGTAGCTGGATCAAGGGTGTCGACATGCCCGTCGATGGCGGGACGACTGCGCTGCTTGCCGCCGATGCAATCGGGCTCGCTCACTAGGGTAAACCGGCGGCGCGTTTGAGTACCGCCTTGGCGTCCACGGGGGGCGTCTCTGCGGCCCAGGCGACGAACTGGTCCGGACGTATGAGGATCAGCCGTGCCTGCAGCCTCTCGCGTCCGCCCGCATAGCTGTCGTCTATGACGGTAAGCGGAACGCCGAGCTCGGCCGCGGCCGTCCGGAAGCGTGTCACCGCATTGTCTTCCGGGTCCAGGGCAATCAGCGTGAAGCCAGCACCGAATTCCTCATGGAGTTTGTTGCCCGTAGAAAGGTCCTGTGGCGCGAGGTGATGGCCCGGCCGGGCCGTGAATTCGTGCTTTCCAACCGCGCCACTCACGCCGCCGGTTGGGCCGTAGACGACAGGCGAGCCCTCGTAGTTCGGTTCGTAGGACTGCACTTCCGCCGCGCCCAGCTCGCGTTTCTTCCATTCGGTCTCGAAGGCTTCGCGGTCCTTTTCGGGGTCATGGGTTTCGAGAAAGGCACGGTCTTCCTCGATGAAATTCTCGATGAAGTCGGATGCAGTGGACTCAAAGACAGGACGGCGTTCGAGGTCGTAGCTGTCGAGCAGCGTCTCGCCGCCCCAGCCCTGCAAAGCGGCTGCAAGTTTCCAGCCGAGGTTCCGGGCGTCCTCGAATCCGTTGTTCACGCCGAAGCCGCCATAGGGCGGATGACTGTGGGCCGCGTCGCCGGCAATGAAGACCCGTCCCTTGCGGTATTCGTCGGCGACCGCGATGCGCAGGTCCCAGAAGCCGATATGCTCGAATTCGACCGGAAATTCCGCACCTGCGGCGCGGTGCAGATAGGCGGTGAAATCGAAATTGTCTTTCGTCGTTCCCACCGGTACTGGGGCGTGGAAGAAGAATGTCGAACCGAGATCGACGCGGCCGAAGAACAGCCAGTATCCTTTCAATTCGGGATGCAGGACGTTGTAGAAGGATTTGCCGGGATAGCGCTTCAGGTAGTCGTGAAGTTTTTTCGATCGGAAGACGAGCAGGACCATCAGCTTGTCGTGGTCGCGCCGGGTTTGTGATATGCCCGCCGCCTCGCGAATTGCCGAATGACTGCCATCGCAGCCTACGGCATATTTCGCACGCAGGCTTCGCCGCGCCGGTCCATTCCGCTCGACAATGGTCACGGTGACGCCGTCAGAGTCCTGCTGCACCGTTTCGCCGGACCAGCCATAGACGATATCAATCGCCGGGATCTGCGCTGCGCGCGCGCGCAGAACTTCCTCGGTGGCGTATTGGGGCAGGCGCTCGTTGTCGGTGAAATAATAGGGCCGGACGAGTTCGCGCTTCAGCCAGTCGTAGTGGTATTCGCCAAGCAGTGTCCTGTAGGCGGTGAGGCCGCCGATACCGTATTCCGGCGGGACGGTGCGCGCGGCGCGCAACTCCTTTTCCGCATTCCAGAAATGGAAATGCTCCATCGTGCGCTGGTTGAGGTTCTGCCCCTTGGGGATGGGTTGCGGCTTCTCGTATCGCTCCACGACGGTGACCGGCACGCCGCGCTGGCCGAGCTCGATCGCAAGGCCCATGCCGACCGGTCCGCCGCCAACGATGACGACATCGGTATCGAATTTGCTCATCGGATCGGTCAGCCCTTCAAATCGAGACCGAGCAGCTTGACCGCATTGCCCTGGAAGATCTTGCGGCGCAGTTCCTCGGAAATGTCCATTTCCTCGATGATGCGGATCGTTTCCCGGATGTACATTGGTCCGGCTTCCGGGTCGAACGGCGCATCCGAGGCGAACAGGACATGGTCCTCTCCGAAGAACTCGATCGCGTGTTCAATCGCCTTGCGGGAGCCGAAGGAGGCTGTGTCCGCGTAGAAATCCTTGAAATAGTCGAGATGCGGTCGTTTCAGCGCCTTGCGCACCGCGGCGAGATCGCGATCGGTTGTTCGTGCCCCCATCTGGTCCCAGCCGGGCCCGACGCGCCCTTCGAAAAACGGCACCATGCCGCCGGCGTGGTGGGTAATGACCTTCAGGCCGGGATATTTGTCGAAAAAGCCCGAGAAGACCATGCGCGCCATCGCCGCCGAAGTCTCGTATGGCCATCCGAAGGTCCACCAGATTTCATATTCCGAGCGCGTCTCCGACAGATAGTCGGGGAAGTTCGCGCCGCGGGCCGGATGCATCCAGACCGGCTTTCCGGCTTCGCCGAGATAGGCGAAGAAGTCCGAGAATTCGGGTGCGTCGAGCGGTTTGCCCTTGACGTTGGTGAAGATCTGGATGCCGGCCGCGCCGGCTTCCTCGATGGCGCGGCGCGCTTCCGCGATGGCTCCGGCAGGATCGGTCATGACCGCGGTCGAGATAAAGGCCGGAAAGCGCTCGGGATATTTGGCGCACAGGTCCGCCATGGCGTCCGTGCCTATTCGCGACAGTTCCAGCGCCTGGGGTGCATCCGTTACGTGTTCCAACGGCGGCGAGGCCAGTGACAGCACCTGGCAGTAATCCGGCCCGAACATATCCATTACCTCGAACCGACGGTCGAGATCGGTCATCATCGGAACGGCTTCGGAGCGGCGCGTTATATCGGAGGTCGATCCGATGAGATCGATCAGCGCGTCGTGAAACGGCTTCGGCCAGATGTGGTTGAAGATGTCGATCTTTTTCATGGTGTGCTCCCTGGGTGAATGTTTCTGATTTCCCGGTCGTCATTCCGTGTCGACGGTTCCGAAGATGCGGTCGCGATGAAGGTGTCCGCTGATTTCAGCCGCGGATCGGGAAACGATCTCCCCCATTTTGGCTGCATCCAGACGTTCCGCCGCGTTGGCCGGGGTCGTAACGCCAAGGGCGGCAATCGGACCGCTGCCGCCGTCGAAGATCGGTGCGGCGACGCCGATGACTCCGGGAGTGACTTCGCCATGAGCCACGGCATAGCCGGCCCGCCTTACCTCGCGAAAAACGTCGAGCACGGCGTCCAGATCCTCGCCGAGCCCGGCATTCCGCAATCCATCCAGGTTGGCGGTTACAATAGGCAGGAGCTTGCGGCGTGGCAGAAAAGCGATGATCGCGCGGGAGACCGCTCCTCGGGCCAGCGGCATGGGGCGCCCGCGCGGATAGCTCGTCTGCGCATCGGGCGATGAGCACTCCGAAGCAACGCAGAGCAGCTTGTGCCCGTACCAGCGCACGACCAGCGCGGTGCATGGGGCCGCTGCGGTGATCATTTCCAGATGCGGCTGTGCATGGGCGACGAGCCTATCCGATCGGCGCATCAGGAAATCCATCTCGACAACACGCGGGCCGAGCGTGAACCCGCCTGACGGCATCGACGTCAGGAAACCGGCTTCCTTCAGCGTTTTCAGATAGCGATAGAGCGTCGGACGGCTATAGCCGAGCTCATCCATCATTTCGTCCGGAGACCATTCAAGGCGCTCTTCGCTGAACAGGTCCAGCAACGCGATAACACGTTCGAGGCTATTGCGGACGGCCATGGGTCAGGTCCGGTCTCGTCCGCTTTCGCGGTTGCAGCGCATTATTTCCTCCCGTCCAGCACCCGATCTGTCATACAAGGTGCAGACGGAAATCTCTATATTTGAGATTTCTTTCTGTGGCTAGCGCTTCGGCGCGAATTCTGACCCTAGGCCGATTGCTTGCCCGGCGCCGGCTTTTCGCGGACCGCATCGCGCATCAGCGTACCAATCTCACCGAGCGTGTTGGCTCTGGGTCCCTGGCGCTGCATGGCGTTTTCGAGGATTTCCATCACCTGGGGCGGTACCTCGCGCGCCAGGCTGGACACGGGCAGGGGGTAGGCGACCAGGAAACCCTGGATTTCCGAGCAACCCATGGTCACCAGGCGCTGCAGTTGTTCCGCTGTTTCGACGCCCTCGGCGACGACCGATATGCCGAGACCTGCCGAGAGCCGAAGGATGGTGTCGATGATATGGAGGGCGTTCGATGCCTCGTTCATCTCGCGAATGAAGGACTGGTCGATCTTGATCGTGTCGAATGGAAAGCGGTTCACATAACTCAAGGACGAATAGCCGGAGCCGAAATCGTCGAGCGCTACCTGAACGCCGAGCGATTTCAGTTCGGTCAACAGGGCTACCGCCTTGTCCGCATTGTCGATGAACAGACTTTCCGTAACTTCGAGTTCGAGCCGAGAGGGTTCCAGGCCGGTGTTCTCGAGAACGCGCCGAACCGTATCTGCGAAACCCTTGCCGCGGAACTGGCGCGGGCTGACATTGACGCTGATACGTGCGTCACCCAGATGTTCGACCGCGGTTTCGCAGGCCTTGTGAAGCGCCCATTCACCGAGGCTGACGATGATGTTCGATTGCTCGGCGACCGGAATGAATTCCGCCGGCGAGATACGGCCCGTAACCGGGTGGTCCCAACGCAGAAGCGCCTCGTAACCGATGATCGAACGGGACGCGACGTCGAGGCGCGGCTGGAAATACAGTTCGAACTGTTCTTCTGTGACCGCTGTTTTCAGGTCTTCCTCCAGCTTCTGCCGGTTGCGCAGTTCCTCTCCCATGCCCGGTTCGTAGACCGCGTAGGTGTTGCGGCCGTTGTTCTTGGCCGCATAGAGACTGACGTCGCAGTGCTGGAACAGTGTCTCCGCGTCGCTTGCGTCGCGGGGCGCGATGGCGACGCCAATCGAGGCGCCGGGGCGGATCGTGTCGCCAGTCGGCAAGAGCACCGGTTCGGAAATCGCGTAAAGCAGACGGTGTGCAAGATCGGCGGCCTGGTTCGGGAAGTCGATGCTTGCCTGAACGAAGGCGAATTCATCGCCGCCGAGGCGTGCGACGCAATCGCCCGGACCGGCGACGCTGCGCAACCTTTCGGCGACCGCCGTGATCACCGCATCGCCGGACGGATGGCCGTGCAGGTCATTGATGTTTTTGAATTGGTCGAGATCGATCAGGAGCAGCGCGGTGGACGCGGATTCCGGCGACAGGTGGTCCAGGAGTTCGCGCAGGCGCTGATTGAAGTGGGATCGGTTCGGCAAGTCAGTCAGCGGGTCGTGCATGGCGAGATGATAGATCCGCGCTTCCGCCTTCTTGCGTTCCCTCAGGTCGGCGAATGCCAAAACCTGCGTCTTGTTGCCGGAATACTCGATGCTTCGGCACCGGAATTCCACCGGTACGCGATCGCCAGCCGATGGCTGGATGCCCGATTCCGCTGGCCGTTCGGCGTCTTCCTTCAGATGGGACACTGCCCCCGGCCAATCGTTGGCCGGAAAAAGCGACTTGACCGTTCGGCCTCGTAATTCGTGGGCGGGGAAGCCGAACAGTTTTTCCGCAGCGGAATTGGCGTCGATTACGCGGTATTCGCTGGCAAGTACGATCGCCTCGAAGGTTGCGTCGGCAAAGGCGGCGAGGCGATTGGCCTCCTCAGCCGTTCTGCGCAGTTCCGTATCGCGCCAGCGCTGCCCCTCGGTCTTTTCGAGATTGTCCATAAGATCGTTGAAAGCGACGGCGAGCTCCTCGGCATCGTCTCCCTGTCGAGATTCCAGTCTGACCGATAGGTCGGCATCGCCCCTGATCAGCGAGCGCATGGCCTCTTCGACGTGGGCGGTGCCGATCAACGCGGCGTGTTCGCCGATATTGAGACCGCGAATTTCGGTATCTCGGTCGACGCGCACACCGGTCAGTTTGTTGAGGACCATCACCATCACTAAGCCGGTGCCGAAGGCCCATGCGAAGTTTACCGCGACGCCGGTCAACTGGATCTCGAACTGGGCGAAATGAGAACCGGCCGGCAGAACGGATGCGGGCGCCATAAACGCAAGCGCGAGGGTTCCGAAAACACCGGCAAATGCATGGGCTCCGACGGCACCGACCGCGTCGTCGACGCGGAAGCGCGTTTCAAGGATCGTGTTGGCCCAAGTGGTGATCAAACCGCCGCAAGTTCCAATCACGATGGCTGCCCAGGGATCGACGAGATGGCAGCCGGCCGTGATCGCGACGAGGCCGCCAATCATGCCGTTGGTGGCGCGTTCCGGATAGGCTGAGCCCTCGCGGAAATGGAACCATGCATATGCGACACCGCCGCCGGCGGCGCCCGCGAGGACCGTGTGAAGAACGATGAAAGCGACCTCGGGCCTTGCAGAGAGGGTTGAGCCGCCATTGAAGCCGATCCAGCCGACGAATAGCAGAAGCGTTCCGGCAGCCGTCAGGACCGGACTATGGCCGGTGAAGCGCACCGGCCGTCCGTCTTTGTCAAACCGTCCATCGCGAGGTTTGAGTATGAGGCAGGCTGCAAGCGCAATCCATCCGCCGGTTCCGTGCACAACCGTGGAGCCGGCGAAGTCGACAAACCCCATATTGGCGAGCCAGGCGCCGGCGTTGTCGCCGCGGACTGCGCCCCAGGCCCATTGGACGAAAACGGGGTAGATGATTGCGGCGGTCAGGACGCTCAAAACGACATAAGCGCTCAACTTCATGCGTTCCGCGACGGCGCCGGAAATGATGGTCGCGGCCGTGCCGCAGAACATCACCTGAAAAATGAAGAAAATAGCGTCATGCGTAGTAATGTTGTTGAGAAACAGGAGGTTCGTATCGAAGCCGACCGGCAAGGATGCTGACGACGGCGCGAAACCGATCATGAAGCCAACGGTGCAGAAGGCGAGTACGGCAAAAGCGAAGTCGAGCAGGTTTTTCTGCGCTACGTTGACCGCGTTCTTTGTCCGCACAGAGCCTGCTTCGAGCAGCAGGAAGCCGATCTGCATCAGAAGGACGAGACCGGCCGCGACGAGGATCCAGGTGGAATCAAGCCGCGCCGTAATGTCGGCGATGGAGAGTTCCGCCGCGTTGGCAGGCCCTTCGACGGCCAACACGATAAGAATTGCAGTCAGCGCTCGAAATAGCAGCGGCATGAGAAAAGTCCCCTGTATCATCGAGACAATACAGGGGAACCATCGCTACTTCGTTAAATCGTATTGCGCCGCAGCAACTCAAATAAACTAGGGATAACAGCAGGTTTCCTGCCGTTGGGGAAGATGAACAAAGGGAATTTGACGGGGCGCGAACTTTCGGCTCCCGTTAACAGAGCAAAGCACGCACAAGCATCTCGGATGAAAGAGGCGGGATTGAAAGAACTCGGAATGTTGATGGTGGGCGATACTGGGATTGAACCAGTGACCCCTGCCGTGTGAAGGCAGTGCTCTCCCGCTGAGCTAATCGCCCGAACCTCGCGTGGAAGCGCGGATATAGTCTGCGCTTCTCAGCAAAGTCAACCAGTCCCGCCACGCGCGGCAGAAATGTCGCTAGCCTATGCAGAACCGGAACTGTCGGCCGGGGATTCCGGCTTGTCCGAGCGGCTTCGCCTTGTCGCGTTAATCGTCGCCGGTGCGTTGTATTCCGACCGCTCGGACGCCAGCATGCGTTCGACAGCGTCCAGCGTCTCGCGAGCGAAGTTGTTCCAGGTGCGCAGGGTGTTCCGGGCAGCCTTTATCTTCGATACCAGCTCGGCCCGATAGTCCTGGTCATGCATCAACCGGTCTATGTGGCCAGCCAGATTGCCGGGATCGTCGGGATCGAAATACATGCCGAGATCGCCGCATACTTCCATGAGCGCGGGCGCTGACGACGAGATAACCGGCGTGCCGTGCCAAAAAGCCTCTCCGGCGGGGAGGCCCCAGCCTTCCATGCGGCTGGGAATCACAAGCGCCAGTGCTTCGCGATACAAGCGCGCGAGATCCGTCTGGCCGGGATTGGCAATGAAAACGACCTTGTCTGCAATTGCCCGATAATCTGTTCGCCCCAGCGCCTTCGCGATGCTGTCTCGGTGTGCGCCGGCGAGTACGAGGGCTGGAACCGGCTTTCCCTGCTCGACGCGAAGACGCATGGCGTTGAAAACTGCTTCGAGGTTCTTCCTGCCCAGAAGCCCGCCCACGCAGAGCAGATATGGCTCGCTCGGCGGTTCGACACTTGGCTTGTCCCCGATATCGCGGTGCTCGTGAACAAGCGGCACGGCGGTGATCGGAGGCAGCGGCGGCAGGATGCCCCGCCTGGAAAAATCCTGCAGATCGCCGCAGGTGAAGTGCGAATTTGCCAGCAATCCTGATGCGAATTCAATGACACCGATATTGTCGTGCAGGAAATTGCGCGGCATCGAGTAGGTCTTTTTCGCATTGAAATCGTGTAGCGGGATAAGGTCGTGCAGGAGCGGAAAGAAGCGAACGGAATTGCGCTCCCGCCTGAGATCCTGAATGTAGTCGAACATCAGTTTGGGGCGACCCATTGCGATTAGGACACCTCCATTCAGGTCGACCTCCCGCACGAAACCCGCCGCGTTTCGCCACCGCGAGAGATTTATGGCCTTTATGACCGGCTTGGCGAACAGGATGCCCGCATCCCGCGCCAAATGACTTTCATGGTAAGTATGCCGCATCCAGATCGGGACGGCTTTTTCAGGTATGTTCGGGTCGAAGACCTTGTTTTCCGATTCCTCACCGATCAGCGGCGACACTTCGAAGAACCTTCGATGGGCGGGCGAGAAGATCACGAACCTCACATCCGGCCTTACAAGGCTTATCTCATAGGCCGTCTCACTCACAACCTTCGCGATGCCATAGTATTTGAGCTTCGAACTGTAGAATAGTTCGCTGACGTCAAAAAATATTTCGGGCAAGCGTCGAACTCCTGGGGAGGGCTTTGTCGGAGCCGGCTCCTGGCCGGCGGAACTGTTCGGTATCAACGCCATCGTGACTTGCGGATGGCACGGAGTCTGCTGCGGGCGCGGTCAAGAAGGCGTGGTGGGGGCGCAGCCTGATAATCGACGAATGGTAGCGTTTCCGGTGCTCTGTAACCACCCTCCCGGTTGATAAAGCGGCGGATATCCGCGCGAGACGGTTTCAGCGGAGAGACTATTTCGAAAAGGCGGTCGATGAACGCCTCGGGATCGCCATGGATGTCTTCGTGGCGAAAGACATGCACGTTGCCGTTGTGCCCCAAGAGCCTCTCAAATGCCTGGAGCTTTTCCCTGTGCCGTTTGGCGTCGCGGAGCAATCTTTCTCTGTTCGCGTCCCAATTGATCCCGTCATGGCGCGCTGATGACCGGGCGACTGCTTCGGGATCGCGATAGACGAAGAGGTATTGCGGGTTCACCAGATGCTTCCGGATGCGGCCGATGTAATAAATCGCATTTGGCACCTTCCAACCCCAGTACTCGTGTATGCTGTTCCGGACCCGTATCCTCGGAGGAAGCAGGCGCCTCGCACTTCTGGCCCGCTCGGGGCGAAGTTTGAAATCCGGATCCTCGTACTGGCCGGTGCGGAAGTTGCCCATCGAGATTCCACAATGATAGAGCGCGCCTGCAATCAGGCTCGTTCCTCCGCGAGGACATCCGAGGACCACAAAGGTTTTCTTGACTCTCGTCCGGGAGTTGCCGTCGGGTTCGAAATTTGGAGGGAAGATGGCTTCCAAGTCGCGGTCCGACCGGCTCGCTTCTTGCGTTCCGTCAACGTCGGCCAAGGTCGCCAGATCGAATGCGTCGAGTCTGTGTGGCAAATGGGCGGTCAGGAACCCCGCGAAGCGGCGGGTGAGCGCCACATATTGCCGAACGCTCAGCTCGTCCCGGTGGCGAGCGGCGATTCCCTTGTTGTGTTGCGTGAACCGCTCATTCTTCACCTTTTGCTCGATGTTGAGGAGCAACTGATCGGACTCAAGTTCAAGGCCGATCTGATCGGCAACCCGCGCTAGAAACTGGCGGCTGCTGAATGCGACCTCGTCGTAATCGGCAACAAGCGTCTGGGGTATTCCGGCCCATACTCCGAAATCCGCGAGGCCCTCTTCGCATGAAGCGATTGCATCAAGCACGCCGTGTATCATGCGAAAGGATTGCTCGCCGCGTTTCCTAGCTTTCCTGCCGGCGTCACGGAGTGACAGGACGTTGTCGCGCGGATCGCGGAAGATCGCCTGGGCGAAGGCGTGACCCTCTTTTATGTAATCGAGAACGTCCGGCGGAGGCGAGAGGTGTGTTTTGAGCGCTATTATCCGGTTCGGCGGCGTAACCGCTTCGATCCGTTTCAAGAGGTCCATCGACAGGCCGGTCTCGCGGCTTACGAAATTGACCGTGTGCCGCAGATCGAGAATATCGCCCGGCAAGCGATCTTGCGGGTGGCCTGTGCGCCTGAGCAGCTCCGAAGTCAATTCATACGCAAGGGTACTGCCGGATTTCCGGCACCCGTAGCAAATAAGGATCGTCATGCTTTCCGGCCCACGGTATTCGGGGAATCCGGAGCCGGGTTCGGGCCGGGAGTGACCGCCAGCGTTTCGACGTCAATGGACGGCAGGTCATAACCGTATCGTTCGATATCATGACGGCAGCGGTCCCTGACGATATCCAATGCCTCCGGATGGCTGCTGTACATCCGGGACATGGTTGCGGAGACTGGTCGAACTCCGGACTTGGCTGTGACCATAGAGCTTTCCGTGCCGAGGTTCTTGTCCAGGCCGAGCCGCTCCGAAAGCTGGGTCAAATCGGCCTGCAAGTTTTCGTAGCGAACCATGAAATCGATCTCGCATCGTCCGTCGATATCGGTGATGCGCCGGTTTTCAGTGAGGCATTGCGGGTTCGCACGCAGGAAGCTGGTGAAATCCTGCTCATTGCCGGATTTGCGTTTCCAGTAGTACCGACTGATCGCATAATCGAACGGATTTCGGACGATCGAGATCGTCAGATATGAGTTCCAGATTTCATCGCCGACGCTCTTTTTGATCTCAGTCGCCGGGATGTGGTTGTAGAACCGCAACGGCGTTTTTTGTCGCAGGATCAGCCTGCGCCAGTCGTCGAAACTGGCTTCTCGCAACCGTTTCCGATAGTTCTGGGGCCCCGGAAAGCCGAGACGGGATCTCGTGGCCTCGTCTATCTTTGCGATTGGTGTGATGATGTCGTGCGCACCGCAAAGTTGGGAGAGCAGAATTTCCAGACTCGTGCCGGCGACTTTCTTGGGTTTTACAAAAATGAACCGGTAATCGTGAGACAGGATCATTTCGTCTCGTCTTTGTTCTTATTCTTGCGGCGTTTCGCCGATGTTCCGGGTCGCGTTGTCGCTAAAGCTCAACGCAAAAGGACGGAAATTATCTCTCGGCGTGATATTCGCCGCGACACAATTGCATTGCCTCGTTTTAGTAGGTTGGCAAGGCGGGTTCCATCCTGAGAAATGACAGGCTGAATTCGAAATTTCGCTCGTTAGAGTTGCATGTGCTCCGCTCGCAAGCGCGAAGATTTAGTGACTTCGACAGTGCGCCACTGGCGGCCTTTCGACCGTTCTAGCGATGCGGTGACGTTAGGTAAATATCGCGTTCGCGTTTTTAGCGTTGAAAAACCGGGCCGGATTTTCCTGCGCGGTGAAGTTTCCGCGCCAACGCAAGGTCGAGTGCGCGATAGTCTGAAATTACCGCGTCCGGACCGAATTCGCTGACATGGCGATCCGTGTAGCCGAAATCGACAGCAACGACAGGAATGGAAGCCGACTTTGCCGTGAGGATGTCGGTTTCACTATCGCCGACCATGATCGCGCGCCGCGGATCGCCTCCGGCCATGTCTATGGTGCCGGTCAGATGGGCGGGGTCGGGCTTGCGAACCGGGAAGGTATCCTGACCGCATATCGCCTTGAAAATGCCGTCGATTCCTAGCGCCTTCAACAGGCGCGTGGCGTAGGCTTCGAGTTTGTTCGTGCAGACAGCGGCGATATAACCCTCCGCTTCCAAAGCGGCGATCGCCTCCAGCACGTGGTCGTAAGGGCGCGACGCGCCCGGCATCGTATCTTCATAGTAGGCAAGAAAGCGGCGCATCAATTCATCGAGCGTTTCCTTGCCAGGGTGGGCATGGCCGGATTCTTCATAAGCCCGTTCGAGCATGATACGCGCGCCAAAACCCACATGTTTGCGAAAGCCGTCATCTGCGATCGGGCCGAGGCCGACATGCGACAAGGCGTGGTTCATGCTGGTAAGCAGGTCCGGGGCAGTGTCGACAAGCGTTCCGTCGAGGTCGAAGACGATGATCGGCGGTTTCATGTAGGCTCACGTTTCCGTTTCGGACGATCCGCTTCGGTTAGTGGTCAATCGCGTGCAAAGCAATGTGCATCAAACCGCCGAGGGCGGATTGTCGGTTGGCTCGGCGGCGACGGCGTGATAACCGAACCCCAAAAACGGGGTCGTACTCACTTAATGTCTCAGGACGAACTGAAAACCGCCGCGGCGCGCGCTGCGCTCGCTCATGTCGAAGACGGCATGAAGCTCGGCATAGGCACTGGCAGCACGGCCGAGGCATTTGTTCACTTGCTGGCCGAAAAGGTCGGGGATGGCATGCGCGTACTCGGCGTGCCCACGTCAGAGCGCACGGCGCGGCTTTGCCTCGAACTTGGGGTTCCGCTGACTTCACTGAATGAAGAGCCGGAGCTGGATTTGTGCATCGACGGAGCGGACGAAATCGATCCGGCGTTAAACCTGACAAAAGGTGGTGGCGGGGCACTGCTGCGCGAAAAGATCGTTGCATACGCATCCGCGAAGATGATCGTGATCGCCGACGAGAGCAAGCTCGTCGACTCGCTCGGTGGCTTTGCGCTTCCGATCGAGGTCAATCCCTTCGGTCTCGAGGCGACGCGACTGCATGTACAGGGCGCTTATCGCGATCTGGGCTATTCGGGCGAGCTGCGCCTTAGAGTGCGCAGCGGGGAGGCATTCGAAACTGACGGGGGGCATTACATTCTCGACGCATCTTTCGGCCACATTTCGAACCCAAAGGCTTTGTCCGACGCGCTTCATGCGATACCGGGTGTCGTTGAGCACGGCATGTTCATCGGAATGGCGTCACTCGCGGTCGTGGCGGGAAGCGGTGGCATTCGGGAGTTGCCGGCGCGGGGGTGATAACACTGCGCCGCGCGTGGAATTTGAGGAAACGAACCTTCCAGGGAATCGGAGTTGATTGAAGTCATGAATTTTCAGCTAGCCAAAACTGCCCGCGGCATGGTTGCCGGATTTGCGCTCGCTTGTGCGGTCTCGTCCGCGGCGATGGCGCAGGATATCTCCGAGTCGCATTTCGCCGCAGCCCGCGCCGCGCTTTCGGCGATCAAGGCGACCGATGTTTACGACAACATTCTGCCGGCTGCCGCCGAGTCGCTGAAGGCACGGCTGATCGCAAACAATATCGATCTCGAAGCAGAAATCTCTCAGGTTGTCGACGAGCAGGCCTTTGCACTGGTGTCGCGCCGCGCCGACCTCGAAAACGAAGCGGCGCGCGTCTATGCCTCGGCCTTCTCAGAAGACGAGCTGAAAGCTATTACCGCGTTCTATACCACGGAGGCAGGCAAGAAGCTCCTGTCCACCGGGCCGATCGCGACGCGTGAAATCGACAAGGCAGCCCGCATCTGGTCTGCAGGCATCGAGCGCGACCTTCTGGAAAATGTCTCGAAGGCTCTCAACGAGCAAGGCTTGCGCGCCAATAACCCGGAGGGCGGCGACGCGCAGACAGGCGGCAACTGAGATCAGCCGCTTGCCGAAATGCGAAGGCCCGGTTGAATTGCCGGGCCTTTTGTTGTTTTCCAGCAACCCTTGATCCGATCAGTTTTTTTCTAGCAATGCGGCCAGGCCGCGCAGCGGAGTGTCTCGATGACGCAGTACGACTACGATCTCTTTGTCATTGGCGGCGGATCGGGCGGTGTGCGCGCCGCGCGGCTCGCCGGTGGCCTCGGCAAGCGCGTCGGGATTGCGGAGGAATACCGTATGGGCGGCACCTGCGTTATTCGTGGCTGCGTTCCGAAAAAATTGTTCGTCTATGCCTCTCAATATTCCGAGCATTTCGAGGATGCGCCGGGCTATGGCTGGACGGTCGGCGAGACCGCTTTTGACTGGCCTGCGCTGATCGCCGCCAAGGATCAGGAAATCGCGCGCCTGGAAGGGCTTTACCGCAAGGGACTGGAAAATGCCGGCGTGACGATCCACGAGACCCGGGCGCGTCTCGTTTCTCGCCATGAGGTGTTGCTCGAAGCAACAGGAGAGACAGTCACTGCAGATCATATCTTGATCGCGGTCGGCGGGCGTCCGAAGCTTCACGACGCGCTTCCCGGCCATGAATACTGCATAACCTCCAACGGCGCCTTTCATTTGGACGAGTTGCCGAAGGCCATCGTCATCGAGGGCGGTGGGTATATCGCAGTCGAGTTCGCTAATATCTTCCACGGGCTCGGCGTCGACACGACGCTGGTTTATCGCGGCGTGAAAATTCTCGGCGGGTTCGACGACGACCTGCGCGATCACCTACAAGAAACGATGATCGCTAAAGGCATCAGGATTGTTTGTCATCAGATACTCGAGAAAGTGTCGAAACGGGACGACGGGCGTCTTGAAGGCCGTCTTACAGACGGCGAAACGCTCGTGGTCGATCAGGTCATGCTGGCGATTGGCCGGGAGCCCAATACCAACGGGCTGGGGCTCGATCGCGCCGGTGTCGACACAGATCAGCGCGGCGCGATCAAGGTCGATGCCTATTCGCGCACCAATGTCGACAATGTCTGGGCGGTCGGTGATGTGACGAACCGCGTGCAACTGACACCGGTCGCCATCCACGAAGCCATGTGTTTCCTCGAAACCGCCTTCAAGGACAACCCGACCGAACCGGATTATAAAACGATCCCGACCGCCGTCTTCTCGCAGCCGGAAATCGGAACGGTCGGGCTAACCGAGCATCAGGCCGCCGAAAAATACGAGGAACTGGAAGTCTACCGCGCCAGTTTCCGTCCAATGCACAACATTCTGCCGGGGCGCGATGAGAAGATGCTGATGAAGCTGATCGTTGATGCGGCAAGCCGGGTGGTTGTCGGCGCACATATCATTGGGCCCGGAGCAGGCGAGATGTCGCAACTACTGGGTATTTCGCTGAAGGCGCGTTGCACCAAGGACGATTTCGACGCGACGATGGCGGTGCATCCGACTGCTGCCGAGGAGCTTGTGACCATGTACAAGCCGACATACATCGTGAAGAACGGCGCGCGGGTCGACTGACCCGCTCCCTTGAATGTGACGCGATGTCCATCCTATGTCTGGGGAAATAGGAAATAGCCCCAAGACATGGATTTAATGACCCCGGAACAACTCGACACGATATTTCTGGCCGCGCAGAAAGGCGATCTATTCGCCTATTTCGGCTATGGCTCGCTGGTGAACCGCGATACGCACCGCACCGAGATCTACGGAGCCGTCAGGGCCAAGGTTCGAGGCTGGCGCCGCCATTGGCAAGGTCGGCCGCAACATGGCGACAGCCCGATCTCGCTTCTCAGCGTCAAGGCGGAAAGCGATCCGGACCACGAACTGCCGGGACTTCTCGTGTTCGACCGTATCGAGAACCTTGGCGCGCTGGATGAGCGGGAATTCAATTATCATCGGCGCACCGTTGAAGCGGGGGCGATCGTGCTACCGGTCGAGATGTCGATGGAGGTTCCGGTTTTCATCTATGAGGGTAAGCCGGAAGTGGCGCCGGGCACCGATCACGCCATCCTGCAAAGCTATCTTGATGCCGTTCTGCAGGGGTATCTTCTCGAATACGGCGAAGATGAAGTAAGGCGCTTCATCGCCGACACGCACGCCTTCGATCATACGCCGATAATCCGGGACCGGCACGAACCGCGCTATATGCGTTCTGTCGCATTGCGTGACGAAGAGGCGCAATTGTTCGACGAAACGCTCGCCGCTAACGGCGTGAAATACCGCGAAATGGCTTGACCGGGTCATATCCGCGTCGATTACAGGCTGGCATCAAGGGGCGCTTTACCTTATAGGAGCGCGGCGGCCCGGGCTCCATTGATTGAGTGCCCCGCCGTTTTTCGAAGCCGAATTGCAAATGCGAGTAAGTACGATGGCACAGACGTGGACACCTGACAGCTGGAGAGCCAAGCCAATCCTGCAGGTACCGGCCTATCCGGACCAGAAAGTCCTTGAGGACGTCGAGGCTCGTCTGCGGACTTATCCGCCGCTGGTTTTTGCAGGTGAGGCGCGTCTGCTCAAGAAACAGCTCGCCGAAGTCTGCGAGGGCCGGAGTTTTCTGCTCCAGGGCGGCGACTGCGCCGAGAGCTTTGCTGAGCACGGGGCTGACAATATCCGCGACTTTTTCCGCGTCTTCCTGCAGATGGCGGTCGTTCTGACCTTCGGTGGCTCCAAGCCGGTCGTCAAGGTCGGGCGCATTGCCGGCCAGTTCGCGAAGCCGCGCTCCTCCGATTTCGAGAAGCAGGACGGAACGGAACTGCCCTCCTATCGCGGCGACATCATCAACGGTATCGACTTCACGCCGGAATCGCGCATTCCCGATCCGAACCGCCAGGAGATGGCCTATCGGCAGTCGGCGGCGACGCTCAACCTCCTGCGCGCTTTCGCTCAGGGCGGCTTTGCCAACCTGGAAAACGTGCATCAGTGGATGATGGGTTTTGTCGGCGACAGCCCGCAGGGCGAACGTTACGAGGCGCTTGCCGACCGCATCTCCGAAACGATGGACTTCATGCGCTCCATCGGGATCACCTCCGACAGCTACGCGCGGTTGCGCGAGACTGATTTCTACACGAGCCATGAAGCGCTGCTGCTGGGCTACGAGGAGGCGCTGACGCGCGTCGATTCCACTTCTGGCGACTGGTACGCCACGTCCGGCCACATGATCTGGATCGGCGACCGCACCCGCCAGGCCGATCATGCCCATGTCGAGTTTTGCCGCGGCATCAAGAATCCGATCGGGCTCAAATGCGGCCCGTCGCTGCAGGCAGACGATCTGGTCAATCTGATCGACATTCTCAATCCGACCAACGAGCCGGGCCGGCTGACGCTGATCGCCCGTTTCGGTCACGACAAGGTCGAGGAGCATCTTCCGCGCCTGATCCGTGCGGTCGAGCGCGAAGGCAAGAAAGTCGTCTGGTCTTGCGATCCGATGCACGGCAACACGATCACGGCCAATGGTTACAAGACGCGGCCTTTCGAGCGCGTGCTTTCGGAAGTGGAGAGCTTCTTCGATGTCCACCGTGCCGAGGGCACCTATCCGGGCGGCATCCATGTCGAGATGACGGGCAAGAACGTTACCGAATGCACCGGCGGTGCGCGTGCGGTCTCTGCGGATGAATTGCAGGATCGGTATCACACGCATTGCGATCCGCGTCTCAACGCGGATCAGGCGCTGGAACTGGCTTTCCTGATCGCAGAGAATCTGAAGGCCGGTCGCAACGGCAAGGGCGAGAACAAACTCGCGATCAACGCCTGATCCCGGCCGTTACCTAGTCGCAAATCAGCTACCCAAATCGGCGGGGGCGATCCATGATCGCCCCCGTTTGCTTTTGCAGGAGACCGATATGGAAAACAGGAATGGCCAATGCCACTGCGGCGCGGTCACCTTCGCAGTGACTGGCCCGGTGCGCGAGGTGATTTATTGCCATTGTGGCCAATGTCGCAAGCAAAGCGGCCACATCGTTGCAGCGACGGCGTGTGGAGATGATCAGCTATCGGTCTCCGGCGCGCAAAATCTGTCCTGGTATGCTGCCTCCGAAACAGCCATGCGCGGATTCTGCAAGACTTGCGGATCGCATCTGTTCTGGAAGGCAAATGGAAGCGGTGCAACCTCGATCATGGCCGGTTCATTCCAAAAACCGTCGGGGCTCCGCTCGGGCCATCATATTCACGTTGCCGACAAGGGCGACTATTATGAAATCGCCGATGGATTGCCGCAATTTGCGCAGCGATAAGACTGTTTCAATTTGTTGAACGCAACGTCTTTATCTGTCTACTCGTTCCCTCGGTCGTTTCGTATTATCTGCTGTGCAAAGGAGAGTCATCATGACGACCATGCCCAGTGTTTTCGTGTCCCATGGCGGACCGAACGTCGTTATCGAACCATCGGAAGCGCGTGACTTTCTCAAGAGCCTTGGCTCGCTCCTGCCCAAGCCCAAAGCAATCGTGATGGTATCCGCGCATTTCGAGACTGATGGTCCGGTCGTTGTCACCGATCCGCATCCAGCCATGATTTATGATTTCGGAGGCTTCTCGCAGGAGCTTTATGAGATGGTCTATGCGGCGCCCGGAGAACCGGAACTCGCCATGCGGATCGCGCATATGCTGGCCGATGCCGGCCTAAACCCGCGTATCGCGCCTGAACGCGGCTATGACCATGGTGCCTGGAACCCGATGATCCTGGCATGGCCGGATGCAGACATCCCGGTTGTGCAGGTGTCCATCGATCCGAACCGCGATGCCGCTTACCATTATGCGCTTGGAAAGGCTCTCGCATCGTTGCGCGAAGAGGGAATCCTTCTGATCGGATCAGGCCACATCACCCATAATCTGCGCGCCATTTTTGCGTCCATGCGTTACGGGAAGGATCCCGATCCCGAACTACCACACAAGATCGAAGCTTTCACGGAATGGCTTGCGGAACAGTTCGAAAAGGGCGATCGCGAGGCAATTCTGGATTGGCGGGAGCGCGCGCCGTTTATCGCTGACAATCATCCAACGGACGAACACCTGTTGCCGCTGTTCTTCGCTTATGGCGCGGCAGGAGATGCACCCAAACCGGAGCGCGCCCACCATTCGCGCCAATATGGCTTTTTTGCCTGGGATTCCTGGTTCTTTCACTAGTCGCTCTTGAAGCGGCGCGCGGAAAAGACACATTGGCGCAATGACCGACATCTCTCCCGAACTTACCCTCGGACGGCGTGATACGCTGCCGGCCGACTTACGTTATCTGTTCGAGCGCTACCCGCGTGACGATTGGCAAACGCACGCCAATCTTGGCGGCATGGCGCAGTTCTGGCTGCAGCGTCACGACATGTTTCGCGATATTGGGGGCATGCTCACGCAATCCGTCGCGCAGTACAGGGAAGGGCAGCTTGAAGCCCAGCCCTTCGCCCAGTTCTTTGTGCCGCGATTGCGGTTTTTCCTGCAGCAATTGCATGGACACCATCAGATCGAGGACCTGCATTATTTCCCCGTCTTCGTGCAGGCGGAAACCGGGCTTAAGCGCGGTTTCGATCTTCTCGACAACGATCACCACGTCATTCACGACGCGCTGGAGCGCAATGCGCAGGGCGCCAATGAATTCCTGGGAAAGCTGGGAGAGGGGCGCGATGCGGCGCGATTTGCCGCCGACGCTTACTCGGGCGACACGGAAGATCTCGTCGCGATGCTGCTGCGCCATCTGGAAGACGAGGAGGATCTGATCATTCCGGTTATCCTCGATCGCGGTGAGGACACGCTCGGACTTATGTAGGTTCAGGCATCGGCCATTGCGCTTTCGAAATCGTCGAAAATCAGGCTGTCCATGTGCTTCATGCCCCATCCTTCGTAGATGCGGCGTTCGACGGTTTTCTCCGCGATGATGACAATGCCCGAGTGGCGATTGTCCGCCCTGATCGTTTCCATGAGACCGGTGACGTCGTTCTTGTCGCCTTCGAGGATCTGGGCGAACCGCTCGCCGTCATAACCGATGGCTCCGGTGATACCCATGAGCGAATTCTTCAAGGCGGCGGCTGCGAGCATTCGGTTGACTTCCGCCTTCTCGAGATCGCGCCGCGCCGTGCTCATATAAAATAGCCTGTACATGGCGTGTGCTCCGTATTGGGTCCCTTCGCAGCCATCATGGAACGTAGAGGCCGCCTCGTCGATAAAATATGACACATCGAGTGATATTATTACGATCAATTGCAGCTGCCGTCACAAAGCGTTGCGTTCATTGAATAATTTTAAATGATCCGGTCGCGCCGTCCGCCTCTTTCTGCGTGATTTTCACTTCGTTGACGCTGGAATGCGGCGAACCTTGCCACAGCAATTCGACCATGCGGTCCACTGTGCTGGGCGGTCCTGACAGAAGGGCGGTTACGGACCCGTCGGTCTCATTGCGCACCCATCCCGACAGATCGAGTTTCATCGCTGCCGACCGTGTCCATGCCCTGAACGAAACGCCCTGCACCCGGCCGGTGATGCGGGCGAGGACTGTTTTCCGCGGATCGTTCATCTTTGCCTGCCTGGTCTCCATCCAAAGACACAGTTTGCGAAAATGAGGGAGCCGGCAAGGAGAAATAGACCGCTGAGCAACAGTTCGATTCGGAGGCGGATTTGCAATTTGAACAAAAGACGACATGCGGGCTAACGCGAACAGCAAGCCGGCGCCTGCCAGAATATTTCGAAAGGAGGAGATGAATTCCGTGACGATAGTGCATCCTGCTTTTTTGCCATTGGGCGTGGCAATTCGGGAGCAACGTCGTTATATGCACACTAACCGGTTTGGCACCCGCGCTGAACCGGACGTTGCGCGATGCGTCGAAGAGCTACACTTCTTTCGGCCTTTGTATCCGCGAACCGGCTGGCGCCGGCCCGCAACCTGCGTGCAACGGAGCGCTCTGCGCGCATCGTCCTATCCGGCGATTTCATCGTTGCCTTTCCATGCCGCCTTTTCGCGGTTGGCCGCGATTTCCCGGCGTCGCTCCGAATGCGGCGCCAGAACACGAACCGAATGAGGAAGCCATTGCAAGTTCTCGTCAGAGACAACAACGTCGACCAGGCCCTTCGGGTCCTGAAGAAGAAAATGCAGCGCGAAGGTCTTTTCCGTGAGATGAAGTCGCGCCGGGCCTACGAAAAGCCGTCCGAGAAGCGCGCCCGCGAAAAGGGCGAGGCTGTGCGCCGCAACCGCAAGGCCGCACGTAAGCTGGCGCAGCGCGAAGGCCTGCTGCCGGGTCGCAAGCGCCCTGCGCAGCGCGGCGGCCGCTAAGGCATAATTTGTCGCCGGCGGCGGATCGCGTAACGATCCGCGCCGGCGCGTTCTCCCCGATTGCCCTTGATAGTTTTGCGGGCTAATGCTCGCGCATGAGCCAAGCCCCCGATGTTCTGCGCATAGCCGTTGCGCAATTGAACCCGACCGTCGGCGATATTGCCGGCAATCTCGCCAAGGCGCGTGAAGCCCGCGCCGATGCGGCGCGGCATCGTGCCGATCTCGTTCTGTTCACCGAACTGTTCATCTCCGGCTATCCGCCCGAAGATCTCGTGATGAAGCCGGCCTTCCTGGCGGCCTGCGAGAGGGCGGTGCGGGAGTTTGCCGAAGATACCGCCGATGGCGGCCCGGGGGTCGTGATCGGCGTACCTCTGGCGCGCGGCGCATTGCGACACAATTCGGTGATGGTACTCGACGGCGGCAAGGTCACGGCGGAGCGCCACAAGGTCGATCTGCCGAATTACGGTGAATTCGACGAAAAGCGTGTTTTCCACGAAGGTCCGATGCCGGGCCCGGTGGATTTTCGTGGCATTCGCCTCGGGATTCCGGTCTGTGAAGATATCTGGGGCGATCTCGGTGTTTGCGAGACGTTGGCCGAGAGCGGCGCGGAGATCCTGCTGGTCCCCAACGGATCGCCCTATTATCGCGGCAAAATCGATGTTCGCCATCAGGTGGTCATCCGGCAGGTGATTGAGAGCGATTTGCCGGTTCTCTACGCCAACCAGCTTGGCGGGCAGGACGAACTGGTCTTCGACGGCGCATCCTTTGCCTTCAACGCGGACCGCAAACTCGCCTTCCAGATGAGCCAGTTCGAGGATCAGGTCATCGTCACGACATGGCGGCGCGGGGAGGAAGGCTGGTTCTGCGACGAGGGGCCGATGTCACGGATCCCTGAGGGCGAGGAGGCGGATTACCGCGCGTGCATGCTGGGGCTTCGCGATTACGTCAACAAGAACGGTTTCAAGAGCGTGGTACTGGGCCTTTCGGGCGGCATAGATTCCGCGATATGCGCCGCGCTTGCTGTCGATGCGCTGGGCGAGGAGCGCCTGCACGCCATTATGCTGCCCTACAAATACACGTCCTCGGAATCGCTGGCCGATGCGGAGATCTGCGCCAAGATGCTCGGCTGCCGTTACGATGTCGTGCCGATCAGGGAACCTGTCGAAGGGTTCATGAGCGCGCTGTCGAGCCTGTTTGAGGGCACCGAGAGCGGCGTCACCGAAGAAAACCTGCAAAGCCGAACGCGTGGCACCATCCTGATGGCGGTCTCCAACAAGTTTGGCTCGATGGTGGTAACGACCGGCAACAAGTCGGAGATGAGCGTCGGCTATGCGACGCTCTACGGCGACATGAACGGGGGGTTCAACCCGATCAAGGACCTTTACAAGATGCAGGTCTATGCGCTGGCGCGCTGGCGCAACGCACACACGCCGCCTGGCGCGCTCGGTCCGACCGGCTTGGTCATTCCGCAGAACATCATCGACAAGGAACCGTCGGCCGAGCTTCGGCCCGACCAGACCGACCAGGATTCGCTGCCGCCTTATCCGGTACTCGACGATATTCTGGAAAGCCTCGTCGAACACGAGATGGCCGTCGACGACATCGTCGCGCGCGGCCATGACCGCGAACTCGTCCACCGGATCGAACACCTGCTCTACATCGCCGAATACAAGCGTCGGCAGTCGGCGCCGGGTGTGAAGATCACCCGTAAGAATTTTGGTCGCGACCGGCGCTATCCGATCACCAACCGGTTTCGCGACAGGACGTGAAGAAGCGCGGACCGTTCCGCAATCTCATCCCTGTTTTCGATTTGAGAAATCGTTTCGCTTCTGCGATCAGTCGACAATGAGCTTTTTTCCCTTCCTGCGCGAAAACGCGCGCTGGCTGGCCGGCGGATTCCTGCTGACGTTTTTCGCGAGTTACGGTCAGAATTTTTATGTAGCGCTGTCCAGTGGCGGTATCCGCGAGGATCTGGCGCTCAGTCACGGCGAATTCGGCGGTCTCTACATGTTCGCCACACTGGCGAGCGCAGCGACAATCCCGTTCGCGGGTCGGCTCGCGGACAGGATGCCGATCGAACGTTATGCCGCGCTGGTTATTCTCGGTCTCGGAGCGTGCATGCTGCTGCTCGCCAATGCGTGGTCGGCCGCCATCGTCTTCATCGCGATCGCCGGGCTGCGAATGTTCGGACAGGGGCTGATGAACCAGACGGCCATGACGGCCATGGGCCGATGGTTCTCGCTTAACCGCGGCAAGGCGATGTCGACCGCGGCGCTCGGCCACCAGTTCGCCGAGAGCGTCATGCCGATCAGCTTCGTGGCGTTCGCCGCCTTTGCGGGATGGCGCGGCGCATGGATGATCAATGCTGTCTTCTTCATTCTGATCGTGTTGCCTGCGGTTTTCCTGTTGACGCGGAAGCCGCGCGAACAGTCCGCCGCCGAAGCGGGCTATCGCGACGAAGGGCGGCAATGGGCGTCCGGCGAAATGCTTCGGGATCCGTTGTTCTGGCTGTTGCTGCCGGGCCTGATCGCGCCGTCTCTGATCGGGACGACGGTGTTCTTTCACCAGGTCTATCTTACCGAGTTGCGCGGCTGGTCGCTGGCGCAGTTCGCCGGATCGACCCCGGTATTGTCTGTTTTCGCCGTGGCTGCGACATTCGCGACGGGGTTTGTGACCGATCGTTTCCATTCCACCGTCATGCTGCCGGTCATGCTTGCCGCCATGGCCGTCGCCACGCTGGCGCTTGGCACGATTTCTTCGACCGTCGCGATCCTGGTCTTCATGGCGGGCATGGGCGTGGCGTTCGGCGTCTATTCCGTCGTACTCGGCGCGATCTGGCCGGAATTGTACGGCACGCGGCATCTTGGCGCCGTCAAATCGCTTGTAACCGCGATCATGGTCTTCGCCTCGGCAATCGGGCCGGGGCTGAGCGGCTGGCTGATTGATGCCGGCGTTTCGCTACCAGTGATGATCCAGACGATGGCGGGCTATGCGGCAGTCGCCGCGGTGCTCGTGCTTTTCGCCGAACCGGTCGCGCGGAAAAGGGCGGCTGTTCGCAAATCGATTCCGGTTCAAGTCGCAGTCCCTTGAAATAGCTGCATTAAATTGAGGCGGCCGCAGATGCATTGCCCCGGTCAATCGTCTGTTCAGTTCTTTCGGCTATGGTCCGGCGCAAACAGGGGGCTACGGCATGGCTTCATTCGATTTGTCGCTGGCGGCTGCGAGAACAGGGGTTGCCCGACGGGTTTATCTGGCGGCGGGCGCCATGGTCATTGCATTCCTGGCGACGATTGCGATCGTCATTCAGTTTTCGACACGCGAGGCGGACAAGTTCGCGCTCGATGCAGACATGCGGTCAACGAGCCTCGAGTTCGACAGGATGACCCAGCAAGCGATCAGCGAGCATTCCGAGATCGCCTTCTGGGACGCAGCCGTCGAGGCGTTGGCGGCCAAGGGCGGCGAGAACATGGACTTCGTGCAGGAGCAGATCGCCGACTGGATGATCGATGGGCTCGGCTACGAGTGGGCCTTTACCGTTGCACCCGACGGAAAGGCCGGTGTCGCGGTCATCGGCGACCAGATCCTGCGCAATCCCGGAAAACTCTCAATTGTCGAAGCCAATGCCGATCTGACCTCCTCAGCGCGCCGACATTTCGAAGCCAAGCGCGTGCGGGCAGGAAAGGGCTTTCTCATTCCGGCGGGAAATGTCGACGTGGTGCGCGGGTTACAGGCGACGGCGATCCGGACATGGGACGGGATGCCGGGTATCGCGATCGCGCAGGTCATCGTGCCGGAGACCGAGGATTTCGCGATCAAGGACGGCGAAGACACCGTTTTCATCGCCTTCAAGCCGCTGACACGGCAGGCGATCTCGGAACTTGGCCATCGGTTGGGGTTGTCGGCTCCGGACGTCGTCCCGTTCGTGCCGTCGGAGCTGCCGATTTCGCATATCGTGCTGCCGAACGACGGTGAGGCTCCCGAACTTGCTTTCCGATGGCACCCGCACGCGCCACGTCCCGCGATCATCCGCGCGGTAGCGCCGATCGCGATCGGCCTTTGCGCGCTGATCTGCGCGGTGCTTTTCTATATCGTGACGCGGCATGGACGCGCCTTGCGGGCCCTTGCCGAGAGCGAGGAGCGTAACCGCCACATGGCGGCGCATGATGCGTTGACCGGACTGCCCAACCGCCACCAGTTCGACCAGGCACTCGAAAAACTGATTGGCCGGAGCGATCCGGTCGCGATTATCTGCATCGACCTCGACCGCTTCAAGGAAGTCAATGACACGTTCGGCCACCATGCCGGCGACGCCGTTCTGCGGGCTGTCGCGCAACGGTTCCAAGGTCGTATTGGCGACCGGGGTATTGTGGCGCGGATCGGTGGCGACGAGTTCATCGCGGCGGTGACGAAACAGGTCGACGGCGATCACCTGCAATGGCTTGGCGACAGCCTTGTCGCGGATGCTTCCGAGCCGGTGTCCTATCACGGCCATAATCTGAAGATCGGAGCCAGCGTGGGTATCGCGATCTGGCCGCGCGACGGGCAGGCGGCGCGCGAGGTCATCACGGCTGCCGATCGGTTTCTCTATCGCTCGAAGGGCGAGGGACGCGGCCGGACCACGATTGGCGACGACGGAGAAAAGCCGGTGAGCGAACGACTTCGCGCTTAGGGATCCAATCCTAAGCCGCCGCCCAGTCTCGCAGCAGGTATCCGATCAGGAAGGCGGCGCCGGCGGCCGCGAGTCCGATCGCGAGAGTCTCTATCCCCGATTTCCACCAGGGCGTGACCGCCCAGCGGCTCTTCATCGAGCCGATGGCGAAGAACACGGCCGACGTGAGCGTCAGCGCTACGGGCATCGCCTGGTCCGCCGGCATGAGCACATAGGGCAGAAGCGGCACCGCGCCGCAGATCAGGAATGCGGCGAAGGTGGATAGGGCGGAGGTCATCGGGTCGCGCAAGATGATCGCCTGACCGTGTTCCTCGGTCAGCATCATGGTAATCCAGCGCTCGCGGTCAGACGTGATCGCCTCGACCGTGCGCTCCAGCGTTTCGCCCGAGAGGCCCTTCATCGCCATGATCTGGCGGATTTCCTCTCGTTCGCCTTCGGGATCGAGCGAGATGTGGCGGATCTCCATTTCCCTCAGGCGGTCACGGTCGTCGACCTCCGTCTTGGTGCCCGAATAGTTGCTGGCGGCCATGGACAGGCCGTCGGCGAAGAGGTTGGCAAGGCCCAGAATGATGACGACATGCGCCGACAGCGAGGCGCCGACCACCCCCGCGACGATGGCGAAGGTGGTCACGGCGCCGTCGATGCCGCCATAGACCCAATCGCGCAGGTAATTGGGTTTGTGGCCATTCGCGAGGCGAAGACGGATCGCCTCGGCTGTGTGTTTGTGTTCGAGCTGCATTTCGCGGGCCAATCTAGGCGTTTGCAAGCTGGCCGTGAACTCTCCTTTGGGTTTATCCGCGGTCTGATTTCGGTGCGGTCGATTGCATCGCTGCCGTGTTTGTGATCAAGCTCCTGGCATCGATTGCGATTGCTCGCTTTTTCCCTTCACCGATATTCCCCGCCGCCTGTGCGGCAACCGGATTACCGGTCTTTTTGAATTTACGGACGCCGACATGCCGTTCATCCGATTTCTGGCCGAGAATGCCCGCTGGATCGCGGGCGGCTTTCTGCTGACCTTCTTCTCCGCCTATGGGCAGACCTTCTTTATCGCGCTGTCGGCCGGTGGCATCCGGAGCGAATACGGATTGAGCAATGGCGAGTTCGGCGCGATCTATATGGGGGCGACGCTGGCGAGCGCGCTGACCTTGCCGCAACTCGGCAAGATCGTCGATTATTTCAGCGTCTCCCGCGTCGTCCTTCTGACTGCGCCGATGCTGGCGCTTGCCTGCATGCTGATGGCATGGTCGCATGTTCTTGTCCTGCTGGTCGTCACGATCTACGGGCTGCGCCTGTTCGGGCAGGGGATGATGACGCATATCGCCATGACGGCGATGGGCAAATGGTTTGCCGCGCAGCGTGGCCGCGCCGTATCGGTCTCGGCGATCGGGATCAATTTCGGTGAAGCGCTGTATCCGCTCGCCTTCGTCTCTCTCGCCGGCGCTATCGGTTGGCGCAATTCCTGGCTTGTCGCCGCGGCGGTGATGCTGCTGGTCGCCCTGCCTGCGATCTATCTTCTGATGCGCGTCGAACGTGAGCCGCAGAGTACGGTGACCCGCAAGGATGCGCCAGCGGTACGCAACTGGACGCGAGGCGAGGTGCTGCGCGATCCGGCCTTCTACCTGCTGCTGACCGGCGTCCTCGCGCCGCCCTTTATCGGCACCACCATCTTCTTTCACCAGATTTATCTGGTTGAACTGCGGGGCTGGGAGCCCGAGACTTTCGCGGCATCCTTTGTCGTCATGTCTTCGATGACGGTGATCTTCTCGCTTGTCTGCGGCGGGCTGGTCGACCGTTTTTCCTCCGTGCGCCTGTTGCCGATCTTTCTGGCCCCGCTGTCGGTCGCGTGTTTCGTTCTTTCCATTTCGAGCGCAGTCTGGGCGCCATTCGTCTTCATGGGGCTGCTCGGCGTTTCCTACGGGTTTTCGACCACGCTCTTCGGATCGGTCTGGCCCGAGGTCTATGGTACGGCGCATCTCGGCTCCATCCGCTCCTTCATCGTGGCGGTCATGGTGTTCATGACGGCGCTCGGACCGGGGCTGACCGGGTGGCTGATCGATCTGGGCGTACCCTATCCCGGGCAGATCTTCGTCATGGGGCTCTATTGTATTGCCGCCAGCATTGTGCTCTTCGCCGTTTCCCGGCAGCTGGCCGCGCGTGATGCATCTGACGGTGCCGAAGCCTTGCAATGAGGCCGGGCGAGGGGTAACCGCTGCCGCGTAACACTCCATCGAGACTGAACCTTATCCATGTCCGTCACCGTTCGCTTCGCGCCGTCGCCCACCGGCAATATCCATATCGGCAATGTGCGCACCGCCTTGTTCAACTGGCTCTATGCGCTGAAACATGGGGGCAGCTTCATCCTGCGTTTCGACGACACGGATGTGGCGCGCTCAAAGCAGGAATATGCCGACCAGATCGCCGCCGACCTGGACTGGCTCGGCGTTCGACCTCATCGGGTCGAATACCAGTCGAAGCGCGGCGCGGCGCATGACGCGGCGGCTGAGAAGCTGAAGCAATCCGGTTTGCTCTATCCCTGCTACGAGACGGCAGAGGAGCTGGAGCGCCGCCGCAAGATCCGGCTGTCGCGCAGGCTGCCACCGGTCTATGGCCGTGAGGCGCTGAAGCTTGCCGATGAGGAAAAGACCGCCTTCGAAGCCGAGGGCCGCAAGCCGCATTGGCGTTTCCTGCTGCCGAATTTCGCCAACGATCCCTTCGAGACGCAGCGAACCGAGATCCATTGGGACGATGTCGTGCGCGGGCCGCAGACGGTCGATCTTGCGTCCATGTCCGATCCGGTGCTGGTCCGTGAGGACGGCAGTTATCTCTATACGTTGCCCTCCGTAGTCGATGACATCGACCTCGGTGTCACCCATGTCATTCGGGGGGACGACCATGTGACGAATACGGGCGCGCAGATCGCCTTGTTCCGGGCGCTGGGCTCGGAGGCACCTGCCTTCGGACATCACAACCTGCTGACAACGACCACGGGCGAGGGCTTGTCGAAACGCTCCGGCGCGCTGTCGATCAAGGCGCTGCACAAAGCCGGATACGAATCCATGGCTGTGGTCTCGCTGGCGGTGCTGATCGGCACCTCTGAAGCGGTTGCGGCCGCGCCTTCGCTGGAGGTGATGGCTGAAAGCTTCGATCCTTCGTCGAGCTCGAAATCCGCGGCGAAGTTCGATCCCGCCGAACTGGATGTGCTCAACCGTCAGATCGTCCATCAATTGCCTTTCGAGACTGTGGCCGCACGTCTCGCGGCGGTCGGAGTCGATACGGGCGATCCCCGCGCCGAAGGCTTCTGGACGGTTATTCGCGCCAATGTCGAGAAGGTCGAGGATGCTGCTGACTGGTGGGCGATCGTTACGCAGGCGCCGGCGACGGACGCCGTGCTCGAGGGGGACGATCTCGCCTATGCTCGTGAAGCGTTCGATCTGTTGCCCGACGGCGAGGTCGGCGAGGCGACCTGGGGGGAGTGGACCTCGGCAGTGAAATCGGCAACCGGGCGCAAGGGTCGGGCGCTTTTCATGCCGCTTCGTATCGCGCTTACCGGTCGGTCGTCCGGTCCCGAGATTGCAGATCTATTGCCTCTTCTGGGGCGGGAAGAAATTCTGGGCCGACGACCCTGATCTTGCGGGAGCCGTCGGCTTCTTCCTCGGTCATATCGCTCGCCAGGTCTGCCGAGTCCATATCCGGTTCGGACATCGTCGCTTGCGGTGCGCTGCCGGTACCGGTCGAATCTTCGGGAGTCGCTGCGACTTCCGGCTTTTCTTCCGTCTCCGGCACAGCGGTCAGATCAGGCGCTCCGCCCGCGTCAGGTTCAAGTCGCGCCGTAGACGGCTGCGCCTGGCAGGTGCAGGACGGATCTGCCTGGGCCGGATCGAGCTTGCGGTAAAGGAACGCCTGCGGAAGGGCCGTGTAGGGCTGGCCCTGCAGCGAGATCATCGCTTCGCTTTCCTGGTCTGGCACCCGATGGAAAAAGAGCTTTGCTTCTGTACCCGGACACATGGATTCGCAGGTTTCGGCATCGCGCTTCAGGAAATCGAAGCCGGTCGAGAACGAAATCGGGAAGTAGTATCCGTCGCAGGTCCGTACGCAAAGCGTGCGGAATGTGCCCGCCATGTAGGGGATGGTGATTTTGTCGGTATCGACCGGGTCCGCCGGCGTCATCATGGCGGCATCGCCCTCGACATTCGGGTTATACAGTCGCTGCCGGCCGATACCCTCGCGCACGATGATGCGCGATTTTCGGGGTGAGCGATCGGCCGCTTCCGGGATTACCGTGACCGAATGCGGTTCGGTTCTGGCGACGCGCTGCGGCGCATTGCAGCCATTGTTTCCCAGCCGGGTTCCAATGGCGCGGATCCGGGCGGCGTTGCGGCCGCCGGACAGGCGATCGCGCTGGCGTTCGAGCGCGTCGAGATTGGCGTTCATTTCCTGGATTGTGCGGTAGAGCGATTGACACTCCGCGGTGGCGTTGGCGAAGCAGCCGCGCCGCTGCTGCATTGCCCGGGTCTTTTGGATTTCCTCGATCTGTCTCGTCGCAGCCTCTGCGTAACGCCGGGCCTGCGCGGACGTGCCCGGTCCGATTGCGCTGGCCTCGCGCAACTGGGCGCGCAGATCGTCGCAAATATCGGCCTCCGCCCCGGCTGCGGTAAGCAAAAAAATAGCAGCGGCGGATACGGCCAGTTTCCGCACGCGCACGAGATTGATCCGAAACCGGTCGTAGCGGGGCTTTCCCGTCACCTTCTTCCACTCCCCAGGAGGAGTCCCTTCAGTCCGCATCCTACAGCGCAAATGTGGCACGGCCGGTTAAGTGAGCCGGTTTTTTCCAACGGCCGCTGATTTCAAGCTTAACAGGCGCCTAACAGGCGGGGCCGATCACTCGGCCGCGACAGCGGCAGTTTCGCGCTGAGTGGCTTCGACCACCGAGATCGCGGTCATGTTGACCACGCCGCGCGATGTCACAGAAGGCGTCAGGATATGCGCCGGCTTGGCGGTGCCGAGCAGGATCGGACCGACATGCAGTGCGTCGGACATGATCTTTACGGCGTTCATTGTGATGTTGGCCGCGTCGAGATTCGGGAAGACGAGCAGGTTCGCTTCGCCGGTCAGCACCGAATCGGGATAGACACGGTCGCGCAATTTCTGGTCGAGCGCAGAATCCGCATGCATCTCGCCATCGGCGCACAGACCGGGCGCTTTACTGTGCAGGATCGCGGTCGCTTCGCGCATCTTTTGCGAGGAAGCGGCGTCGCGGGAGCCGAAATTGGAAAAGGAGAGCAGCGCAGCCTTTGGTTCGATACCGAACCGGACGATCTCGCGCGCGGCCAGGATGGTCATTTCGGCCAATTCCTCGGCACATGGTTCCTCGGTGACGTAGGTGTCGGTGAAGAAAGTCACGCCGCGCTGCGAAATCAGCATCGAAAGCGCCGAGAGGTCCCGCGTTCCCGGCTCCGTGCCGACGATAAGGCGAACATGGCGCAAATGCCGCTCGTAACGGCCTTCAAGGCCGCAGATCATCGCATCAGCTTCGCCGCGCTCCAGAGCAATTGCCGCGATGACGGTCGAGTTCGTGCGTACCAGAAGGCGGGCCGCGTCCGGCGTCACGCCGCGTCGGCCAACCACCTTGACGAGATGATCGACATAATCGCGATAGCGCGGGTCGTTCTCGGGATTGATCAGTTCGAAGTCCACGCCGGGCTTGATCTTGAGGCCGAAGCGCTTCAGCCGCGTTTCCACCACCTCGGGCCGGCCAATCAGGATCGGTTGGGCGAGACGGTCTTCAAGCACGACCTGTGCCGCGCGCAGCACGCGCTCGTCCTCACCGTCGGCATAGACGACGCGTTTGCTGGCCGCCGATTGCGCGGCGGCAAAGACCGGCTTCATAACGAGGCCGGAGCGGAAGACGAAACGGTTCAGCCTGTCGACATAAGCGTTCATATCCTCAATCGGGCGCAGCGCGACGCCGCTGTCCTGCGCGGCCTTTGCAACCGCCGGGGCAATGCGAAGGATCAAACGCGGATCGAAGGGCGAGGGGATCAGGTAGTCCGGCCCGAAGACGGGCGTGTCGCCGGAATAGGCGCGGGCCGCGACATCCGACGGCTCCTCGCGGGCGAGTTGCGCGATGGCGCGGACGGCGGCGGCTTTCATTTCCTCGTTGATCGTCGTCGCGCCCGCGTCCAGCGCGCCCCGGAAGATGTAGGGAAAGCACAATACGTTGTTGACCTGATTGGGGAAATCGCTTCGCCCGGTGCAGATCATCGCGTCCGGCCGCGCTTCGCGCGCCACGTCCGGCATGATTTCCGGCACAGGGTTCGCCAAGGCCATGATGAGCGGCTTCTCGGCCATTTCTTTCAGGCATTCCGGCTTCAATACGCCGGCCGCCGACAGGCCGAGGAACACGTCCGCGCCCGGGATGACGTCGGTCAGTTTTCGCTTGTCGGTTTTCTGCGCATAGACCGACTTCCAGCGGTCCATCAGCTTTTCGCGGCCCTCATAGACGAGGCCCTCGATGTCGTTCACCCAGATGTTCTCGCGCTTCGCGCCAAGCGAAACCAGCAGGTTGAGGCAGGCGAGCGCGGCTGCGCCGGCGCCCGACGTGACGATCTTTGCCTCTCCGATTGGCTTTCCCGCCAGTTCCAGCCCGTTCAGGATCGCCGCCGCGACGATGATCGCCGTGCCGTGCTGGTCGTCGTGAAAGACGGGGATGTTCATCTTCTCGCGCAATTGCGCCTCGACCTCGAAGCATTCAGGCGCCTTGATGTCTTCGAGGTTGATCCCGCCGAAGGTCGGTTCCAGCGCCGAGACGACTCGGACCATCGTGTCGATATCGGGCGCGTCCATCTCGATGTCGAAGACGTCGATGGCGGCGAATTTCTTGAACAGGACGGCCTTGCCTTCCATCACCGGCTTGGAGGCGAGGGGGCCGATATTGCCGAGGCCGAGCACGGCCGTGCCGTTTGAGATTACCGCGACGAGATTTGCCCGTGCCGTGTAATCGGCGGCCTTTCCTGGATCCTCCGCGATAGCGAGGCAAGGCGCGGCGACGCCAGGCGAATAGGCGAGCGCGAGATCGCGCTGGTTGCCGAGCGGTTTGGTCGCCTGGATCTCCAGCTTGCCGGGGCGCGGATACTGGTGAAAGAAAAGGGCGGCGTCCTCAAGGCTGGGGGTCGTTGCGCCGGCCTTATGCGGTGTCTCTTCCTGCTGCATATTTTTTATCTTTCCAGGGTCTTTCGCGACCGGTCCTGTTAGAATGCGCTCGGGAAAAGCCCGCCGTCGAGCTTAACGTTCTGGCCGGTGAAATAGCCGGCATGGACTGAGCAGAGGAAGGCGCAGGTGCGGCCGAACTCGTCCGGGGAGCCAAGCCGGCCGGCGGGAATCGCCTTCGACTGGGTCTCGCGGATTTCATCGATGGTTTTGCCGCTTTTCCTGGCGGCGAACTCGAAGTTCGCGTTGATCCGGTCGGTGTCGAACTTGCCCGGCAGGATATTGTTGATGGTGACGTTCTTGCCAGCGACCGAGCGGGCGATGCCGGCCAGGAACGAGGTCAGGCCGGCGCGCGCGCCTGACGACAGATCGAGGCCGAGGATCGGCTGGTAGACCGACATGGAGGTGATGTTGACGATGCGGCCGAAACCGCGATCCGACATGCCGTCGATCACCTTCTGGATCATCTCGATCGGGGTCGCCATGTTCTGGGTGACGCCGGCGAGGATGGCTTCGCGGTCCAGTTCGCGGAAGTCGCGCAGCGGGGGGCCGGCATTGTTGTTGACCAGGATATCGGGCGACGGGCAGGCGGAGACCAGTTCTTCCTGAATCGCGGGGTCTGAGACGTCGCCGAGGACAACCGTGACGGCGACGCCTCGGGCTCGCAATTCTTCCGCCGTGGTGTTGGTTGCCTCGGGATTGCGGCCATTGATGACGAGATCGACGCCTTCGTCCGCAAGAGCGATGGCGCAACCGCGACCGAGACCGCGGCTTGATGCGCAGACGATTGCCTTTCGGCCTTTCAGACCCAGATCCATTCGATGGCTCCCTTTTTCGACTCTTATAGGGCGCGATCCTTCGCGCCGAAAGTCCATTGAACGGGTGATTTTACGTGCGTTTTCAACCCCAGAGATCGGCGCGCGGCGGAGAAACGATGCTGCCGGCATAGTCGAGCCCGGGCGAACGGTCGCGGGCGAGCAGCAGCGGACCGTCGAGATCGACATAGTCGGCATCCTGCGCGAGCAGCACGGCCGGCGCCATGGCGAGTGATGTGCCGACCATGCAGCCGACCATCACGCCAAAGCCGAGATCTCGCGCCCGGTCTCGCATGCGAAGAGCTTCCGTCAGCCCTCCGGACTTGTCGAGCTTTATATTGATAGCATCATAGCGATCGCCGAGCTTTTCGAGATCGCTCGCAACATGCGCGCTCTCGTCCGCGCATATCGGTACAGGATGGGGCATGCTCGCCAGGATTTCATCCTGGCCGGCCGGGAGAGGTTGTTCGATCATGGCGATGTGAACGCGGGCGGCCTCTCGCATAAGCTCTGGCAGGTTTTCCGGGGTCCACCCCTCATTGGCGTCGGCGATGATGCGGCTTCTCGGTGCCGCCGCCGCGATGGCGTGCATGATCGATATGTCGTGCTCGCCGCCGAGCTTGATCTTCAACAGCGGCCTGCGTGACGCTGCTCGGGCAGCGTCGGCCATGGCGTCAAGATGATCGAGCGAAATCGTGAAAGCGGTTTCGACCGGGCGCGGCGGCTGGTGGCAGGCGAGGAGATGGGCGTGGCGACCGGTCGTCTTGGCTCGCAGGTCCCACAAGGCGCAATCGAGCGCGTTGCGCGCTGCGCCCGGGGAAAGAGATTCCAGCAGGCTATCATGCGTTATCCGGTCGCCGAGGCCTTCGGCGGTCTCCCGGATGGCTTCAAGAACCGATTCGACCGTTTCGCCATAATGGGAATAGGGAACGCATTCGCCGAGACCCCTGAACTCGCCGGATGTGATCTGGCAGACCACCACTTCGGCTTCGGTCTTGCTTGCCCGCGAGATTCGGAACTTGCCGTTGATCGGAAAACGCTCGACCCAGGTTTCGACACGGCAATCGACAAACTCCATGATTTTCCTGTTCCCTGGAAATGCTGCGTTATTTCCGTTGATGTGACCCGTACGCCGCAGACTTGTCCGGCATCCATCTATAATACTACGCCGATGGGCGATACGTTTCATATGGAAATCGACGGAGACACCGCGTCGCCGCAGCTACCTGCTGTACAGTCCGTAAGCGACGAAGGCCGCTTGCGGCTGACGCTGTCAGGGCCTTGGGCGACGCATACGATTTCCGGCATCGACGCGGAGATGCGGCGGTTCGAACGCGAGGCGGGTGGGACGAATGTGTCGCTCGACCTGTCGCAGATCACCTATCTCGATACAGCCGGGGCGTGGCTGATCTACCGCTTGGTCAAACAGGTCGGAGAAAAGGGCGGGTCGGCGTCGCTCGACGGCATCCGCCCGGCGCACGAGGTACTGCTGGATGCAGTGCGCATGGCGATGGAAGACCTCGCGGACAAGGATTCTGAAGAAAGCCGAGATTCGCTGGTCACGCGCCTGCTGATTGGCATCGGCAAGGCCGTTTACGATTTCCGCGACGACATGGTGATGGCGCTTCACATGGTCGGCGCAGCCGTACGCGGGTCGCAAATGAAGCTTGGCCATGGCAGCGGGCTGAGCATGGCGGCAGTCGTGAACCAGATCGATCGCACCGGTGTGCGTGCCATTCCGATTATCGCGCTGATGTCGACGATCATCGGCGCCATCATCGCCCAGCAGGGCGCGTTTCAGCTGCGCTATTTCGGCGCCGAGATCTTCGTCGTCGACCTTGTCGGCATTCTGGTGTTGCGGGAAATCGGTGTGCTGTTGACGGCGATCATGATCGCCGGCCGGTCCGGAAGCGCGATTACCGCCGAGATCGGCTCGATGAAGATGCGCGAGGAGATCGATGCGCTGACGGTGATCGGCCTCAACCCGGTCGGCGTGCTGGTATTTCCGCGTCTTGTCGCCCTCGGCATCGCATTGCCGCTCCTGACGGTGATTTCGGATATTGCCGCGCTCGGCGGGGCGATGTTCGTGGCAAAGGCCTATTCCGGGATTTCGCCTGACGCCTTCATCACGCGCGTACGCGACGCGATCGACCTGACGACGGTGTTTGCCGGGTTCATCAAGGCGCCATTCATGGCCTTCATCATCGGCATCATCGCCTCGGTGGAGGGCATGAAGGTCGGCGGCTCCGCCGAATCGCTGGGTGAGCGGGTAACAGCTTCCGTGGTCAAATCGATCTTCGTGGTGATCGTCGTCGATGGTGTTTTCGCGATATTCTATGCGGCGATCGACTTCTGATGAGCGAGACGGATCCGATCATACGCGTTCGCGATATCCATGTGCAATTTGGCCGGCACGTGGTCCTGCATGATCTCGATCTCGACGTCTATCGCGGCGAGATCCTCGGTTTCGTCGGTGCGTCCGGCACCGGAAAATCTGTGCTGTTGCGCACGATTCTCGGGCTCAACCGGAAGCAGGACGGCACAATTGCCGTGCTCGGTCGTGATCTGGACAAAGTCAACGAAGAGGAAAGGATCCAGGTGGACATGCGCATGGGGGTGCTGTTCCAGCACGGCGCGCTGTTTTCATCCCTGACCGTGCTGGAGAACATCCAGGTTCCGATGCGCGAATATCTGTCCTTGCCGAAAACACTGATGGACGAACTTGCGCTTTTGAAGATGGAGCTGGTCGGACTGTCGCCCAATGCGGCGAAAAAATACCCCTCGGAACTGTCCGGCGGTATGATCAAGCGGGCGGCGCTGGCGCGGGCGCTGGCGCTCGATCCGGATATCGTCTTCCTCGACGAGCCGACGTCCGGATTGGACCCGATCGGCGCGGCGGAATTCGATGAACTGATAGCCAAGCTGCGCGACACGCTGGGTTTGACCGTCTATATGGTGACGCATGATCTCGACAGCCTGTTTACGGTCGCGGACCGGATAGCGGTGCTGGGCGAGAAAAGGGTACTGGTTGTGGGCACGATCAAAGACATGCTGAAAAACGAGGACCCGTGGGTCAAGTCCTATTTCCGTGGCAAAAGGGCCCGGCAGATTGTTATGCCCGATCAAAATACCGCGGCCGGGGCAGGGGGCTGATCGATGGAAACCAAAGCCAATTACGTTACCGTCGGCGCTTTCACGCTCCTCGTCTTCCTCGCGGGTTTCGCGATCGTCTACTGGGTTGCGCGTGTCGATACGGGCGGCCAGACGTCGCGCCTCGATGTCGTCATCGAGGGTTCGGTGACGGGGCTTGGTGTTGGCAGCCTCGTGAAATTCAACGGTATCGATGTCGGCAAGGTCACCGGTCTGAGCTTCGATGAGGCCAACCCGCGGCTCGTCATCGCGCGGACCGTCGTCAGCGGCGATCTGCCGATTTCGCGATCCACCAAGGCGCAACTCGGCTCCACGGGCCTCACCGGCATTGCTTTTATCGAATTTCAGGGCGGTGATCCGAACGAGCCCAGCATTTTCGATCTGGCCGAGCAGCAAGGCAAGATACCGACGGTCAAGGCCGACCCGTCGTCTATCAATGACCTGCTTGCCACCGCGCAGGATATCTTCAACCGGGCCGACCGCATTCTCAGTACGCTTGAGACCGCCGTTGACGACATCCGCGAGCCGCTCAACACGACGCTGGAGAATGCCGCGACCTTCAGCGATGCGCTGGCGAAGAATTCCGATCAGATCGACAATTTCCTCGAAGGTGTTGGCGGCGTCGGGCAGGCGTTGGCCGACGTGTCCGGCAAGCTGGATACGGCGCTGAAGAGCATTGAAGGCCTGCTCAAGGCGGTCGATCCCGACAAAGTCGCCTCCATCGTCGACAATGTCGACGGGTTCACAGGCAATCTGAACAAGGTTTCGAACCAGTTCGAGGACGTCGTCGGCAAGGTCCAGTCCGTCGCGACTGACCTGCAAGGCATCGGCGGGCGACTGGGGGATACGTTCGACCGTCTCGACAAGGTGCTGGATGCTGTTCCGCCGGAGCAGATCACTGCAGCCGTCGAGGACATCGCGAATGCGGGAAAGTCGGCCCAGGCGTCGCTGGCCGAGGTGGAGAAGCTCACTCAAGGCCTCGGCGAGCGTGGTGAGGATATCCAGGGTATCATCAGCAACACGCAGCAGCTCGCAGAAAGGCTCAACGCGGCATCGGTGCGTATCGACGGCATTCTCGCCAAGGCGGACGGCTTGCTTGGCTCGGACGAGGGCGAGTCGCTGATGGCCGAGACACGCAAGACGCTGGAAGCCTTCCGCAAGACAGCCGAGACTCTGAATGCGCGGATCAACACGGTCTCGGACGGGCTGGAGCGTTTCTCGGACCGCGGCCTTGCGGATGCGACGGCGCTCATCAACGAGACGCGGCGCTCGGTCAATCGCATTGAACGTGCGATCACGGATCTGGAGCGCAATCCGCAACGCCTGATATTCGGCGGAGAAGGTGACGTGAAAACCTATAACGGCCGGCAGAGGCGTTGACACCAGTGACGGAACGCTATGAAAACGAGACCGTTAGGGAATTGGGACGCCGGTTGTTTTGCGAATGCAGTTCCGGGTTTGGCGAGAAAATATGAAACTCCTGCGCGCCGCACAAATCGCCGTTTTGCCGCTTTCGCTGGTTGGTTGCGGGGCAATCGGCGGCATGATGCCGACCGATGACACCTATGAACTCGGCGTGCCGAGAATCAGTGACACACGGCCAGTTCGCCGTGGCACGCAGGTCCTGATTGCCGAGCCGCAGGCGCTGAAGGCGCTCGATTCGCAGAACATCGTCGTGCAGACCGATCCGCTGACCATCCAATATCTCGGCAAGTCGCAGTGGAGCGACCGGCTTCCGCGTGTTGTCCAGATGCGCCTGGCGCAGGCCTTTCAGAATTCCGATCGTTTCACTGGTGTTGGACTGCCGGGGCAGGGACTGGCGATCGACTACCAGATCGTAACGGAAATCCGCTCGTTCGGGATCGAGGCGCCGAGCAATACGGCGCATGTCGCCATCGCGGTGAAGATCCTCAACGACCGCAATGGCGTCGTGGCGAGCGAGCGTGTTTTCGAGGAGCGTGCCGTGGCGGCCGGCTCCGACAATGCGGCCCTTGTTGCTGCTATCGACGCGGCCTTCGAAAATGTCGCGCGCGACATCGTTTCCTGGGCCACAGCCCGGCTCTGATTCTTCTCAAACGGCCATGAAAAAACCGCCGGGCCTTTCGGATCCGGCGGTTTCAACTTGTCGCAATCTGACAGCGGCGACTATTTCAGCTTGCCTGCCGCATGGGCCAGCATGGTGTAAACCTTGCCGGTATCCGAGGAGAGGTAGGTCTGCGTCATGATGTTGTCGCGGTCGTTTTTGGCGATGTCGCGCAGCAGCTTTTCGAAATCGCTGACGTAGCGGTCCACAGAGGCGCGGAACGTGGAGTCGTTGTCATATTTGCGCTTGATCTCGTCGAAGGTCTGCTGGCCCTTCAGCGTGTAGAGCCGACGGGTGAATACATTACGCTCGCCCTTGCGGTAGCGGTCCCACAATTCGATTGCGGCGTCGTGATCGATCGCGCGGGCGATGTCCACCGACAGCGAGTTGAGGGATTCGACCGCATGTAGCGGCTCTCGCGGCTGGTCGACGCGTTGCGGCGCGCGGGGAGCCGGCTCGTCTTCCTTGGAGGCGCGGCGCAGTAGATCACTGACCCAACCACCCGACTGACCTTCCGGCTTGGCTTCTTCGGCCTGCGGGGCTGTGCGGGCGGGTGCCGCCATCGTGCCGGGATTGGCGCCGAGGCTGCCGCGTAGTGCCGGCTGTGAAGGAACCTGGCTCGGCGCTTGCGCTTTGGCTGTCGCGGGCTGCTGGCGCTGCGGAGCGGCCGGCTGCTGCGGAGCAGGCGCGGCGACAGTAGCTGCGGCTGTGGCGGCCGCTTCGCGGGCCGGAGCAGGTGCGGGCGCGGTGCTTGCCGGAGCCGTGGGGCTGACCGGAGCGGTCTCAGGCGTGGAAGGGCGCTTCGCCGCACGACGCTCGCCGCCGATATCGAAGGCGCGTCCGGAGCTTTCGACAATGCGGGAGAGTTCCTTCAGGGCGCTGATCTGCTCGGAGACGGCGCGGCGCATTGCGCCGGTCGATTCGCGGGTTTCTTCAGGAAGCTCGAAAATGCCCTTGCGCACTTCTTCGCGGGTCTGATTGAGCTCCTTGCTCATGTCGGAGGCGACGCGGCGCATCTCGCCGGTTGCTTCCTCGAAGCGCTTGAGCGCGGAATTGACGATGTCGCTGACATTCTCGGAAATCGCCGCGGAAGAAGAACGCGCGGTTCCCTCGGCCTCCTGCGCCGCTTCGCGCAGGCGATTCGACAGTTCGTCCGCCGATTTGCGGGTACGCTCCTCGACCTGGCTGAACGCTTCGGTCGCGATCGACTCGAAGGAACGCATGAGCTTCTCGATCTCTTCCGATTTCGAGACGAGCCCGCTTGACAGGGTCTCCAGCGCGCTGTGGCGCTCTTCGAGCTTGTCGGATACGCCGGTCTTTGCCTCGTTGAGGAGATCCGATGCCGTCGAAAGCACCTTGCCATGCTCCTCGAAGCGAGCGGCGATGGAGGCGACTTCCTCAAGCGTCTTGTTGGAGACATCGCCGAGCTTGACCATGTTGCCGTCGAGAACGCTGACGGAATTGGCGATCGAGTCGGCGGCGCGGTGCGCCTTGTCAGCGAAGTTCGAGGTGGTTTCGAGCAGCTTTTCGTCGATCTGGCCAAGATTGTTCTTGGCGTCGCTGATCAGCTGGCCAAGCGTCGTGTTCGACGCGGACAGGCGGTTGATCAGGTCGTCGACGCTTTCGGTCAGGCCGCTCTGGGCTTCCTCGACCGCCGAGACAGTGTCTGCGGTACGGCGGGCGATGGCCGTGATGAGGGCCGTGTTCTCAGCCTTGAGGCGCTCGGTTGCCGCTGTGGTTGCGTGTTCGAGCTGTTCTGCCAGCTTGCTGCCGTCGTCGGTGAGACGCTCCAGCAGCGGACGCGTCGAGTTCTCGATGAGGTCTTCCAGGCTCTGCGTGTGCGAGGATAGCAGGGTCGACAGCTCACTCGTGCGCTCGACAAAGGCGTCGATGGCCGCTTCGGTCGAACCGCCGACATTGCTGGTCGCCGCGTTGGCGCGGGATTCGAAGGAGGCCAGCATTTCCTCGGCCTGGCTGCGGATGAGCTCGGCCTGATCGGCGAGGCGCTTCTCGTTGGTCGCGAGTTCCTCGGCGATACGCTGCTGGTTGGCAGCCAGCTGCTCCGCCAGTTTCGCGGAGAAGTCCTTGCCATGCGTGTTGATCGTCTCCCCGACATGGGTGGCTTCTTCTTCCAACTCGACGCGGGCAACGGCGACGCTGTCACGCAGCGTGCGTGCGACGAGGCCGGCGCTGTCTTCCAGCGTCTTGCGCACATTCTCGATGCCGAGGGACAGCGCCTTGCGCATCGTTTCCGCGCGCTCGTCGATGATGCCCGTGTTTTGGTCGAAGAGGCTCTCCAGCGCTTCGGTGCTGCGCGACAGCGCGACGATGGCGGAGTTGGTGCGCTCCTCGATCGCGGACTGCAATCCGCCGGCCTTGTCGCTGAGAAGGGCTTCGAGGCGCGCATTGCTTTCGCCCATCGCATTCTCCAGCGCGGTGCTCGCGGCGGAGATGTCCTCCACAAGCGCGGTCGAGCGCTGGATGAGCGATTCCGATAGGCGCTGGGTCTTTTCCTCGAGCGTGGAGTCGAAGAAGGCCGTCTTGTCGCCGATCGAGGAGTCGAGGAAGTTCGTGCGTTCGGTGAGGGTGGCCTCGAGGAACTTTGTGCGCTCGCTGAGCGTCGTATCCAGATAGGCCGTCTTTTCTTCCAGTGTGGCGGCGAGCTGTCCAGAGTTTTGCGACAAATGCTCGCCGAGCCGGTCGGCCAGCGTGCCGATGCGGTCGCCAAAGGACGAGGACTGTTCCTCGAACAGTGCGGAATGCTGGTGCAGACGCTCCGAGAGGTTTTCCGTCAGCGAACCGATATTCTGGTTCAGTTGGGCGGCATTCGCCTCGAACTGTGCCGAGCCTTCCATCAGGCGGTTGTTCAGATTGTCGGTCAGGCTGACGATGTTCTGGTCGAAGCGGCTGGTATTCGCTTCGAACTCGGCAGCGCGTTCATGCAGCCTTGCGGCGACAGATTCCACCTGCGCCTCGATGGATTCGCGGAAGGTGGATGCGCTGGAGTTGAGCATCTGAGCCTTCTCGTCCAGCGCGCTCGTGAGCTGCGACGAGTAGCCGCCGACGCGGTCGATAAGCAGTTCCGCCTGCGCGTCGAACGCCTGTCCGAACTGGGTTGCCGTCCGGGCGAACTCGTCGGAGCGGGAGTCAAGCGTCGTACCGAATTCGTCGACCTTGCGGCCGAGTTCGTCCGTGAGCGCGCGGGTGCGGCTGTCGAGCGCCTCGTTGATGCGTCCGGTTTCCTGATCGACTGCGGCCGAGAGTCTGTCGGCCGTGTGACCGACGGCGCCGTAGATCGCGGTGGTCTTCTCGTCGAGACGGGTGAGGAAATCGCCCGTTTTCGCCGAGATCGCCTCAGCCGTTCCATCGGAGATCGAGGTCAGCTTGGCGGTGAAAGCGGCCGACTTCTCGTCCAGGATCGCGGAAAGCGAGGTTTCCATCGCGTTGGTCTGTTCGGCGAAAGCCTGGCGCGCCTTGTCGGCGATCACACCGGCCTGGGCATTGCCATGCGCATAGGTTTCCGCAATCGCGCGGGTGCGCTCAAGCAGTGTTTCGTTGATCTGACGGGCACGGGCGTCGAGCGCGGAATTGAGCTTCTCTGTGCCGTGGTTGATCGCGTGGACGCGCGTTTCGAAGTCTTCCAGCAGATGCTTGCCGCGAGAACTGAAGGTTTCCTCCAGGCTCGCCATGCGCTGGTCGAACTCGCCGGTCATGCTGCCGGTCGTCTCGGTCAGCATCGAAACCAGATTCGTCGCGCGCGACTCGAGCGACTCGGCCAGACGGCGGCTCGCTTCGTCGGTCTGTTCGCTAAGGTTGGCGATGCGCATATCGATCAGGCTGGCGAAGGCTTCGCCGGAATTGGAGATGCGGTTGGAAACCTCGTCGAGGCGCGACGCGATCGTGTCGTTCACCGCCTTGGAGGACTGCTCCATGCGGCCGATCAGCGACTGGCCGGCCTCGTTCAGCGACATGGTCAACTGCGTTGAGGCATTGCGGACGTTATCGCGGATGAAATCGGCCGAACCGGTGAGTTCGTCACGCAGCTGCTCGTGTGCGCCGGCGATCGAGGCCCGCAGACGTTCGGCGTGAGTGACGATGCCTTCGCGCTCGTTACCAAGATCGGTGAGGAGGGCGCGGACGCGCGCCTCGTTATCGGAGTAAGCGCGTTCGAGTTCGGAAACCTCCGACTGCATCAGAGCTTCCAGCTCGCTTGCGCGAGCGATGGTGCGCTCGATGCCTTCTCCCATGGCGGAGACTTCGCGGCGCACGGCCTGGCCGACCGTGACGATGCGTTCCTGGGCGAGGTTCTCCGGTTCCGCGAGGCGGAGGGCGATTTCGCTCATCGAATGCGCGGTTGTGCGCATCTCGTTGCTGCGGCGGATCAGAGCCGCGATCGCAAAGAAGGCGAAGACGGGCACGATGATGCTGACCAACAGCGCAACTGCGCCGGGCGTGTCGCGCAGGCCGCTTGGCGTCAGGATCGCCGCAATGCCTCTGTCATAGGTGATCTGGGCGAGGAGCAAGCCGGCGATGACCCATGCCACGCTGGCCGCGATCGCACCGATCGGCAGGCCGCCGGTCTGCCCGCGCTGCAGGCGCGAAATGATCGCCGCGTAGTCACGGCGCGTATCGTCGTCATTGGCGGGGCTGAAGGATACGAGGCGCTTAGGCTCGCTGGCCGCGGGCTTCTTCGCCGGTGCGGCCGGCTTCGGCGCGGCTGCGCGGGCCTGCTGTTTGCGCGGCTCGGGGTCCTTGCGGACATCCTTGCTGCTGTCGGCCTTGGCCGCTTTCGCGGACTTCCCCGGAGATTCCTTGCTTTCCTCGGCGAGTTCGTCGGCCGCGGCGCGGACCTGGTTCTCGAAATCGTCGAGCGACAACTCGTCATCGAGTTCTATATCGTCGCCGAGTCCCGCTTCCAGTGCCTCTTCAAGCGCCGCTTCCATGTCGCGATCAAGGTTCGCAGCGTTCTTATTCACAGCCATATGGCGCCTCACTCAAGAATACAGCCGACGTTTGCCGTCGGTCGTTAAATCCGGGATTCCCGTCCCTCACACCAAAAGAGGGCGCAACTATGGTGATGCGGCCTCGTATGGGCGTATCGTAACGGGACAGTTTTGCAATTGGAACTCGCGATTGCCGCAATCCGCAAAAGTTTAAATATAAAGTTAACGCAACATGATGCGTTAAGAATTGTCTCCGGGACTGTGGATAAGGGGAAGCTGGAAGTTAACTTCCCGGCCATCTTTGGATGACATCATGACGGCGGGTCAATTGGGGAACGGATGGATATGAACACAGCTCCGATCTTCGCCCCACCGGACAACCCCTGCGAATTGCGGGGCGACCACAGGCCGGTGGATCTCGTTTTTCTCTCCCGTCAGACGGGTGGCGATCGCGCGCTCGAGGAGGAGGTGCTTCGGCTCTTCGCCAAGCAGGCAGCCATGCTCGGCGACGATCTGCGCACGCTGACCGACAACGAGCAGCGCAAGCGACAGGCGCACACGCTGAAGGGTGCGGCGCGGGCCATCGGCGCGTTCGGTCTGGCCGATCATGCGTTGCAAATCGAGACGGAGCCGGACAATCCGGCCCCCGTCACGGCGCTGCTTCGCGAAGTCGGGACCGTCCGCGACTACATCGCCTCGCTGCTGCGCTAGCCAGCCTCGATCCGGGACAGGCTGCTTCCGCGCGCGCTTTTCCCGTGCCGGCAAGCTGTTTTCGCACACCGGTTCCAATGATCCGGCCACCCGGCCGGCGGGGGCGGTTTTTCGCCGCATTTGTACCGATTTGGCTGCTTTCGCGGCGCCGGCAGGTTGACTTTGCCGGTCTTCCGGTTAATTCGCGGCTGACCGGCCCGGTCGCCCGCACATCCTACCGGAGAGCATGATAATGCCGAAGCTGACCGTCGTCGCCTTTGACGGCACCCGATTTGAAATTGATGCCGAAAGCGGTTCGACCGTGATGGAAAACGCGGTCAAGAACGGCGTGCCGGGCATCGAGGCCGAGTGCGGCGGCGCCTGCGCGTGTGCGACATGCCATGTTTATGTGGACGAGGCATGGACCGAAAAAGTCGGCAAGCCGGAAGTGATGGAAGAAGACATGCTCGATTTCGCATTCGAGCCGAAGCCGGTGTCGCGCCTGTCCTGCCAGATCAAGATGACCGACGAGTTCGACGGCCTTGTCGTCCATGTCCCTGAACAGCAGGCCTAAACGCCTGCTGAACAGTCAGACAGCCCAATGATCGAATTTGAAACCGACGTTTTCGTCGAACGTCGATGGCGGCTCGCGCATGGGCGCGATCTCGCACTCGGCGCGAGGGGCGTCCTGATGGGCGTTCTCAATGTTACGCCGGACAGTTTTTCCGATGGCGGACAGCTGACATCGGTCGAGCTGGCGGTTGAGCGGGGCAGGGCGATAGCCGCCGACGGGGCCGCGATCCTGGATATCGGCGGCGAAAGCACGCGGCCGGGCGGGGATCCGGTCGATGCCGCGACCGAGCAGGGGCGTGTCCTGCCGGCCATGCGCGGCATGCTCGATGCGCTGCCGGAGACTATTTTGTCCGTCGATACCTATCGCGCCGACACCGCCGCGAAGGCGGTGGAGGCGGGCGCACATATCGTCAATGATGTGTGGGGCCTGCAGCGCGAGCCGGATATCGCCAATGTTGCCGCATCGACAGGCGCAGGGCTCTGCATCATGCATACGGGCCGCGAGCGCGAGAAACTGGCCGACGTCATCGCCGATCAATTCGCCTTTCTGGAGACATCTCTGGAAATCGCCGCAAGGGCAGGCGTCAGGGATGCACAGATCGTTCTCGATCCGGGCTTCGGTTTCGCCAAGGACGCGGGGGAGAACTTCGCCCTGATGGCGCGGTTCGAGGCGCTCCATAAGTTGGGCTATCCGCTGCTGGTCGGCACGAGCCGGAAGCGGTTCATCGGTCATGCGACAGGGCGGGAAGCCGCTGACCGCGATATCGGCACTTCGGCGACGACGGCGCTTTTGCGAGCAGCCGGCGCTGCCGTATTCCGGGTGCACAATGTCGCCGTCAATCGCGATGCAATGGCGATCGCAGATGCTATGATCGCCGAACGGAACGACATAACGGGCTGAAATCAAGGATACCGACCCCCGATGTACCAGATCCGCATGATGAATTGCGCGTTCTTCGCGCGACACGGCGTTTTCGACCAGGAAGAATTTCTCGGACAGCGTTTCTATGTCGACGCTATGCTGGATGTCGATCCGGGCGACGCACTGGAAAAGGACGACATTGAAGGCACAGTCGATTATGGCGTTGCTTTCCTCGAGATCGAGCGGATCGTCACCGGCGAGCGCCGTTTCCTGATCGAGGCGATCGCGCTGGAAATCGCCAAGGCGTTGTGCCGGCGTTTTCCGCAGATCAGCAAGGCGGACATTACGGTGCGCAAACCGAATGCGCCGGTTCCGGGCGTACTCGATTATGTCGAGGTCCGCGTGGTTCACGACGCCCGCTCAAATGGCTGATCGCGTCACAGCCTATCTCGGGCTTGGCGGCAATGTCGGAGATGTCGCCGCCTCAATGCAGGCCGCTATCAACCGTCTTAGTGAAGACCCGTCCTGCAAGGTCGTCGCCGTGTCACGGGTGTTCCGGACACCGCCATGGGGGCCTGTCGAGCAGGACTGGTTTCTCAATGCCTGTGCGGAAATCGAAACGGAGTTGAGCGCACCGGAGCTTCTCGATCTTGTGCTTCGGACCGAACGCGATCTCGGTCGGGTGCGGGACACGCGCTGGGGGCCGCGCACGCTCGATATCGACATTCTTCTTTATGGTGACGGTACGGTCGAACTCGACAATCTGACTATTCCGCATCCGCGCATGGCCGAGCGCGCCTTCGTGATGGTGCCGCTGGCCGATATCGCCGGCGACGTCATGCTCGCCGGCCGAACGATTCGCTCTTATTCTGAAATCTTCGCGGAGGAAGGCCTGCAGCTTTCGGATGCGGTCTTGTCGGCGTGACGCCGGTCAGCGATTCTCGGCGAGCGAGTTAACACGGTCGAGTTTCATGCCGATCACCGGAACGAGCGTTTCCCCGACAGTTACCGAGACCGTGATGTTGAGCTGGTTTTTCGATGCAAGGCGAGCGAGCATGGCGCCGTCGAGTTGCTTGCGCTTCAGGGTCAACACGGCGCGCGAGGGCGTCACGGAGCCAGCGATAACGTCGAGGCCTTCGCCGTCGGCGCCGTCGAGGAACTGACCCGTATAGCCGCGTCCGCCGCGCTTTACAGTCGCCTTCATCTTCTGAGAGAAGAGGCCGACGCGGCAGCCGCCGTCGAGCGTCATGCCGAGCTTGTTCGACGGCGTCTCGCCAAAAAATTCGCAGGTGAATTTCGTGCCCTTGTACTTGCCCGCGACGATCTCGCCGGGGCCGCGCCATTTACCCTCGATCTGGGAGAAGAAACGGGTCTCGCGATCGTTTGCGTCAGCGGGAGCAACCGTTGCGGCAACGGGCATCAACGCAAGGGCGGAAACGGCCATCGAACGTAAAATCATGGCAAAGCGGCTTTCGTGGTCGGCTGAGCGGTGTCAGCGCATCATTGGCCGGAATGGTTAACACATACTTTGTAAATCGCGCCATAGCACGCATACACGCGCTCACGAAATGTTACGTTGCGTCGGACGGCGTATTCTCGGCGGTGTCCCTGGATGCGGTCAGCGTCGCCAGAATCGCCGACAATTTGGGGCGCTGCACCGCATGGAAGGGGGCAGGGCGGCAAACCTCCATCGCGGCGAGGCCGACGCGGGCGGTCATCAGGCCGTTGAGTACGCCTTCTCCGAATCGGGCCGAAAGATGCGACGCGACGCCGTGGCCAATCACCTGCTGAACAAGGCCGTCGCCAACGCTCGCCACACCGGTTATCGCCAAATGGCCGAGGACTTTTCTCAAGAGGCCCAGATTGCCGAATGTGCCTGTGCGTCCGCCATAGAGTTCGGCAAGGCGGCGCACCAGGCGGAAATTCTCATAGAGCACATACAGTATGTCCATGAAGGCGCGTGGGCTGATCGCGGTGACGACCGAGACGCGTTTCGAAGCGCCCATCACGAGTATGGACGCATCGCGATCGAGGGACCGGAACAGTTCACGTTCGGCGAGCGCATAGTAATCGGCGGCGTCGACGATTTCGCCTTCCTGTTTCGCCAGTACTGCACGACCCGCCGAACTTTTCGGGTTAGAGGCCATGTGATGAAGGAGTTTGCGCGTGGCGCTCTGCAATTGCCTGTCATCCGTGCTCGCCAGCGCTTCGGCCAGTTCGGCGCGGATATGGTCGATGGAGCGCAGCCGCAGGATCGCGGCGATTTCGCGCAGAACGATCAGGATAACGGCAATGACGAGAAGCGCTGCGACGCCGAGCGCCAGCCAGCCCAGCCATTCATTGCGATCGAAAAGGGCCCGGACGCCCGAATCGATCCACAAGCCGAGTGCGAGGCTGACGAACAGCCCCGCCGCGCCGAATGCCAGCGACGAGAGCGACAGGCCGCGCCTTTGTCGCTCCACCTCCGCGATGACGGCGCGGTCAGCAGTCAGTTCCTCGCGCTCGAAATAGTCTTCCGCTTCCATTTCCAGAGCCGGACCGGGGGCGATGGCGCGCGGTTTGCGCCGCGCGGTCTCCTGCCGGGGAGCTTGCTCCGCGGTCGAGGCCTCCGGTTCGATGGAAAAGGCGCGCGGTCTGCGGCGGGTCGGATCGTCGCTCATGAAACGCGGTCTCCGATCAAAAATTGCAGGGCCTTGTCGAGGCGGATATGCGGCAGCGACAATGTTGTGCCGTCAGCGGCGCGTTCGAGGCGCGGCGGACGGAATCGAACGAACCGGTTGGCGGCGTCCGGCGTTGGCGGTTCTTCAAAGATCGAATCCGGATTGTCCGGCAAGTCTCCGGGAAATATGGCTGTTTCTGTTTCGCCGTCGAAGCTGTCCCCGCCGATGGTTTCGCCGGAGAGCGGCGTTCCGACGATCACGGGCAACCGGTCGTTACCCTCTTTCACCGACGCTTCTCGCGTAGCGCGCACGGCCGCGAGCGCGAGCGATTCGACCCGTGCGCCGCGCAGACCCGCTTTTTCGATCGAGCGTTGTACGAGGCGGCGTACGATCGTCTCCATCCTCGCATGATCTTCGTGGTGGAGGTGGTCGGCTTTGGTCGCCGCCACGAGGATGCGGTCGATGGTCCGCTGCCACAGACCGGTCAGGAAATTCGATCCGCCCGGACGGAAGCAGGAAAGGATGTCGCCCAGCGCCCGTTCGAGGTCGCGCACAGCTTCCTCACCGGCATTCATGGCTTGCATGGGGTCGATCAGCACGATCTGCCGGTCGAGCCGGGCGACGTGATTGCGAAAGAACGGTTTGACGACAAGCGCCTTGTAGGATTCGAAACGCCTTTCCATCATCGCCTGCATCGAGCCTTTCGCCGGGTTCTCAACGAGGTTGGGCATTGGTGCGAAGGTGAGGGCGGGCGATCCGTCGAGATCGCCGGGCATCAGAAAACGGCCGGGCGGCAGTGTCGACAAGGCGAGACCGTCGTCGCGGCAGGCGAGCATGTAATGCTTGTAGGCCTCTGCAAGATCCTGAGCGATGGTCTCGTCGGCAGACGAATTGGGATCGATGCCGTTGGCCAGAGCGAAGAAATCCTTCGACAGGTCCGCGCGGCTGCCGGCGCTGGCGAGTTCCATCGCCTCGGCGGAGAACTCCGTATAGCTCTTCGCCAGCAATGGCAAATCGAGCAGCCATTCGCCGGGGTAGTCGACAATATCGATATGCAGGCGGTTGCGGGCGAGGAACCGGTTCCAGCCATCCGAAGGCTCGTACTCGACCGTCAGGCGCAGTTCCGAGATGGCGCGAGTCGAGTCAGGCCAGATGCGGTTCTCCACGAGGTCGCGGACATGGCTCTCATAGGCAAAACGGGGCACGCCGTCGTCGGGTTGCGGCTCCAGATAGGCTTTCGAAAGCCTTTTGGAATGGGCGAGGTCGAAGAGGGGCAGGCGGCCGCCATGGATCAGGTTGTGAACCAGCGCGGTAATGAAAACGGTCTTGCCAGCGCGCGACAGGCCAGTGACTCCGATGCGCAAATTCGGCGCGAAGACGCCGGCCGCCCTGCCGGCGATCGTGTCGAGGGCGATGAGGGCTTCATCGCCGAGCGATACCAGTCTTGCCACGTTGTTCCTGTCCCGCGCCGTCTGTTCCCGTTCCGATATAGGTATTGATCGGGCCTGCGCAAAAGGGCGGTCTTCGCGTCAGGCGTCCGCGGGGGTCAGATAGTGTTCCAGAAAGCCGGTCTTGGTGGCGAAGTCGGAGGAGGGGCCATCGAAGCGAATGACGGCCAATGCTGCGGTCCGAAACCCCATATGCAGCGCGTCCAAGGCGTCTTCCGTGCCATCCTGCGCCAAGGCCAGGGCAGCATCCTCGAGCATGGGATTATGGCCGACCAGCATAACGTCGCCATCGGTCGCCGCCGCCGCGGCGATATCGAGATAGCCGGGTGCGTCGGTCGCATAGAGGTTCTGCTCGTAGCGGACGACGTTTTCCAGGTGCAGCGCGGTATTGAGCGCGTCCAGGGTCTCGACGGCGCGGACGGCGGTGGAGCAAATGACAATGTCGGGAACCAGCTGATGTTTCGCCATCAATCGGCCCATACCGATCGCTTCCTCGACGCCGCTTTCATCCAGCTTGCGATCGAAGTCGCGCATTCCGGGTTGCGCCCAAGCGGCTTTCCCATGGCGAAACAAGAAAAGTCGGCTCAATTGGTAACTCCCGAGAAGCACGATGCGAAGCGATTACCCCGCCGCGCCGGTGAGCGCAAATTATACATTTGTGGAAGGTCGGCGAAGCCCCGGACAACGGCAATGCCGCCCATTTTCGCGCAATCGGTTCGCATTCGCATCTTCTGCGATTTCAACGGTTTGATCACTTCGTTGCGAATAGAGATAAAGTTGGCTTGCCGCTTTTCCCCAAGGTGATTATAGAGCGCCCACAGGCACCATGCTGGGAGTGATTCAGTGGCACCGAAAGACGTTCCTGATAACTATATACCGGCCGAAGACGAGCCCTTCATGAATGATAGGCAGCGGGCCTATTTCCGAAAAAAACTGTTGTCCTGGAAGAACGATATCCTGCGCGAGGCGCGCGAGACGCTCGACCACATGCAGTCCTACAGCTCAAATCACCCCGATCTCGCGGACCGTGCGTCCTCGGAAACGGACCGGGCGATCGAGTTGCGGGCGCGTGACCGGCAGCGCAAGCTCATCAACAAGATCGATCTTGCACTGCAGCGGATCGATGAAGGCACCTATGGCTATTGCGAGGAGACCGGCGAACCGATCGGCGTAAAGCGCCTCGATGCCCGCCCGATCGCGACCTTGTCGCTGGAGGCGCAGGAACGTCACGAGCGTCGCGAGAAGGTCTATCGCGACGACTGAGCGAGACGTGTCACCCAGAAGTTCATTAAAGGCGGGCTTTGGCCCGCCTTTTTGCGTTTCAGCGCTTGCCGGTCGTCAACTGAGCGAGAAGCCGATGCATTTCGTCTTCAAGGGTATCCGACGGCCGTTCTGCGTCGTCATTGTCCGGAGCCTGTTGCGCTGCGGTCTCCGGGTCACCTTCACCGTCAACCGTTTCGGAGGTTTCCGGCGTGGTTTCCTCAACCTCTGCGATGGGCTCCATCTCCTGTGCAATCGCGGTTTCGACCGCTGCTTCCATCTCTTCGGCGTGCTGCTGATCTTCGGGCGCGTGTTCCGCGGTCAATGTGCCTGAGGATTGTTCGTCGGTCTCGATTTCGATGGGCTCCGGCTCGTGGAACGCGGCAGCCGGTTCAGGTGGAGCGACCGCCGCCGCCGGTTCCTGTGCCTGCTCCGTCACCGGTTCCTCGGCGGCTTTGGCGGTGTGAAACATGAACCGTTCCGCGAAGGTCGATCCGTTTCCCTGACCGCGCGCGAAGAGGGCCGTGAACGCTTCTTCCGCGACCGCATCCTGCTCCTCCTCCCGCTCGACCGGTTCCGTAGCTTCGGCTCTCACCGGTTCTCCGGGTTGCGGCGGCCGGGACTCTTGTACCGCGACCTGCAAGGGCACTTCTTCACGCAGGTGGAGCGGTTCCGGCTCAGCCTGGGGTTGCGGCGGTTCCGGTGCCTGAACCAGCGGCTCATTGCGCTCAACGAAAGGCTCTGTCCGTTGCGCCGCGACGGCGCTTCCCTCGGCGTAGAAGGCCGGTTCCGCGCGTTCAGGCGCTGCCGGGCGCAGGGGCTCAACCGTCGGCTGCATTGCAGGGGATGGGCGCTCGGACTGCGGCAGGGCGGGCGCCGGTTCAGGAACACGGCGCAAAAAGGCGGGCGTCGCCGCGACTGAAGCAGCCGCGATCGGCGCTGTTGCGGGATGTGCCTCAGGCGCGGCCGTTTCGCGGCCGGCCGGTTGCGGCGGAGGTGTAGGGGCCGGAGCGGTGGGACGCGGGGCCTCGTCGCGGGCAGCAGGCTTTGCCGGGGCGGGAGTTGGCTCCCGACGCAGCGGGCGGCGGCCCTGAGACGCGGCCTGCGCTTCTCGACCGCGACGGTCGCGGGGCTGGCCGCGCTGGGCTGTTTCGGCAGGCGTGCTCTCGATATTGCTTTCGATGACGAAATCGTTCTGTCCGCCGATCATCACGAGATGCTCGATATCGTCGCGTCGCACCAGAACGATGCGCCGGCTGCTGTCGACAGCAGTAGCGTCAACCACGGCAAGGCGGTGCTTGCGGTTGCGTCCGCCCTCGACGAAGACGCCTCCGGCGACGCGGCGGTTCCAGAACCACGCCACCCAGGCCAGGACAAGGATTGCGGCTCCGCCCAGAATGTAGAGCGTCCAGGTCGCGCCTTGCTCGCCGAACAACTGCGTCAGCCATCCGTTCATGATTGTCCTCTTCCCTGTCCCGAATGATTCCCGGGTCTTTCACATCGAAGGTGTTAGCAACGCCGAAGCGGAATGACAAATTTCCACTGCAGGGCTTTCACCCCGGGTTTGTTTGTGATTCAAACCATCATCACGCGGCAATGCGGCGACTTGAGGGAAATGGGCAAAGCCGGAAAATCCGCCATGGCGAATGAATACAGGGCGCTTGGCGACATGGGAAACCGGCCGAGCGCTGCGGTCCGGCTGCTGATCCTCGGCGTCGCCTCCCTTGGAGCCGCGATCTTCCTGTTCTTCTATCGCGAAAATCTCAACGAGACATTCCTCCTGGTGATGCTCGGACTCCTTGCGATGGTCGGGGTGTTCTACCTGTTTGCTTCTGCAATCGGATTCGTCGAGTTCGCCCGGTCCGACCAGGCGGAGGATGTTGGCCGCGCCTATGCAGATGCGATGGCGGACGGTGTCTGCATTCTCAACGAGAAGGGCTCGATCGTTTATTCCAACAAAGCCTATGGCGAGATGATCGGCGCCACCGGCGCGGAGGATCTGCAAGCGCCCGATTCGGTGCTTTCGCGCCATGACGATGCGGCCAATGCAGTCTACCGGCTGGCTAACAGCCTGATTCGCGGCCTCGAGGCCGACGAGGAATTCCGTTTGCAGGAAGGACTTAGCGAGAACGAAGATGGCGCGCGCTGGTATCGCGCGTCGGTTCGTCTCCTGAATCCGAAGAAGCGCGGTACGCCGCTCCGGGTTTGGCGGCTCGCCGACATTACCGCCGAGCGCGACGACCAGGAACAGACCTTCCTGGAATTGCAGAAGGCGATCGACTATCTGGACCAGGCGCCGGTCGGCTTCTTTTCCGCCGACGCCGCTGGCCGGGTCCATTATGTCAATGCGACGCTTGCGGGCTGGCTGGGGATCGATCTGACGACCTTCGTTCCCGGTTCTGTCGCGGTATCCGATATCGTCGCCAGCGATGGCATGGCGATGATCCAGGCAGTGCGGGCCGAGGCCGGCACGGTTCGGACCACGTCCCTTGATCTTGAACTGATGCGTGCAGACGGTGTCAGCATTCCGGTGCAGATCATTCACAGGGTCCATGCGGAGAAGGACGGGCAAGTCGAGTCGACGCGGACGATCGTTCTGAATCGCTCGGAAGGTACGGAGACCGTTGACGATCTGCGTCGGTCGGAAATCCGTTTCACGCGGTTTTTCAACTCCACGCCAATGGCGATAGCCGCGCTCGACAAGGACGGACGAATCCTGCGCACAAATGCGCCCTTCATGAACCTGTTCGGAACGATCACGGATGTCGATGGCGCCGATGGCCAGGTTCGGTTCGAAACGCTGCTCCAGGGTGACTCGATTGACCGTTTCCGCAAGGCTTTCGCTGCGGCCGCTGCGAACCAGGCAAAGATCGAGCCGTTCGACACGGTGATCGATCCGGGCGTAAAAGAGCGGCATCTGCGCGTGTTCGTCAATGCAGTCGCCGGACATGGCGGCAATTCGGACGGTCCGGCGACCGAGGAAGCCGCCATCGTCTACGCCATGGATACGACCGAGCAGAAGGCGCTCGAGGCGCAGATGGCGCAGAGCCAGAAGATGCAGGCGGTCGGGCAACTCGCGGGTGGCATCGCGCACGACTTCAACAACGTCCTGACCGCAATTATCATGGCGTCCGACTTGCTGCTGACCAGCCATCGTCCGTCCGATCCGTCCTTCCCGGACATCATGAACATCAAGCAGAACGCCAATCGCGCCGCCTCGCTGGTGCGTCAGTTGCTGGCGTTTTCCCGCCGGCAGACGCTGCGCCCGGAAGTGCTGGCGCTGACCGATGTGCTGGCGGATTTGCGCATGTTGCTGTCTCGACTGGTCGGCAATTCGATCAATTTGCAGGTCGAGCATGGCCGCGACCTGTGGCCGGTCAAGGCCGATCTTGGCCAGTTCGAGCAGGTGATCGTGAATCTCGCGGTCAATGCGCGCGACGCGATGCCGGAAGGCGGCGATCTGCATATTCGTACAGCCAATATGGGCGCGCGCGACTGCGAGGCGTTCGATTATCGCGGCCTCGAGCCGGGCGATTACGTGATGATCGAGGTCGAGGACAGCGGTACGGGCATCGCGCCGGACGTGCTGCAAAAGATCTTCGAGCCCTTCTTCACGACCAAGGAGGTCGGCAAGGGCACCGGCCTCGGCCTTTCGATGGGCTATGGCATCATCAAGCAGACCGGCGGCTACATTTATGCCGACTCTGAAGTTGGAAAGGGAACGACCTTCCGCATCTTCCTGCCGCGCCATGTCGCTTCCGAAAACAACGTGCCTCTCATAAAGGCGGAAACCCCGGAGGTTGAAAAGAAGCGGGATCTGTCCGGGACGGCAACCGTGCTGCTGGTCGAAGACGAGGATGCGGTTCGCATGGGAGGCGTCAGGGCGCTGACATCGCGTGGTTATACCGTGCACGAAGCTTCAAGCGGCGTCGAGGCTCTGGAACTGCTGGAGGAGTTGGACGGCAAGGTCGACATCGTCGTTTCCGATGTCGTGATGCCGGAGATGGATGGGCCGACATTGCTGACGGAACTGCGCAAGACCTATCCCGATATCAAATTCATCTTCGTCTCCGGCTATGCCGAAGACGCATTCGCGAAGAACTTGCCGGAGGGCGCCAAATTCGGCTTCCTGCCGAAGCCGTTCTCGCTGAAACAGCTGGCGACCACGGTCAAGGAAATGCTTGAAGACGACGCCTAACGACGTTGACGCATTTCCGTAGTTTCAGGCTGCCAGCTGTCAGGCCGCCTGGCGGCTGAATTCCACGAGATTGGATGAGAGGCGCGCGGCACAAAGGGCGCGAAGTTCGGCGGCCCGATGCTCCATCCCACTTGCTTCGGCGGTTTTGCCGGCGCGGCGAAGGAGTCTTGCCTGATCATGGATCGCGAGGACGATCCGCTCGAGCTTTTGTTGTTCGACCATCATGGTTCTTCTTCTCTTCACCCGAGGCATTTCGGGCTATTAGAAGATCAAGCCATACGATGCTTGCGCGAAACTTGTAGCACGCCGCAACGGAATGCGCGGCTGGACTTGTCAGCGGCGCTTTATACGGACCGGAACCGGCTGAAGCCGTTGGGAGGCATGTCCGACGTGGTTGAGCTCAATAGCACGGCTGGCGATTGCGCGGGCTTCCGCGAACAACCCCTGGGCTTTGAGCATCTTCGCCTGCTTGATCATGACCCTGGCCAGATCGAGAATCAGGGAGGAACGGCTGGACATGGCGGGTATCTCCTTTGCCTGGTGTCCGTTATGGCAACGCCAGACGCGATCCAACAACCTTCGCCTGACGAACCCCTGGGATGACGCTCCATCTTTTGCGTCGTTCCCGCAAGCGACAATCGTTCACGTCTGCGTGACGCTTTGCAGCGTCTCACCGTTTGTCTTTACGCGCAATTAAGAATTCCGGATCAGTTCGCGGCATTTGCACTCAGCTGATCGGGGTTCGGCAGTCCGGTATGGTCCGGCCGCTTCCGATGCGCACCCCGTTCCAGTCGAAGCGACTTTCGCTTGATTCAGCTGCCCAGTAACCGTCGAAACGAGAGCCATCCGCGGTGAAGTCGAAGGCAGCGGAGCCTTCGCCATAGAGGTCGCGCCACTGCAGCGTGACGCTGTCGCCGCCGTCATGGCTTTCGAAAATGATGGTGCCGTTCACGTTGCGGCCGGAGGATTCGATGAAGATGTAGGAACCGGACAGGCGATTGCCCGAAACGGCGAGCGTGGTTTCGATCGGGACCCATTCCCCTCCGGAAACTGCGCAGCCGCGATAGCGGCCCGCGAATCGATCGAGCGGCTCCGAGATTGCTACGGGGGGGATGAAAAGAATGAGAAGAAGTGCGAACCGCAACATGGCGGCAAGCCTGCCACGATTTGTGGTGTACGCAAGAGGGAAGGCGCGGCCCGCGCTGGAGGTCTTTCGCGGGCCAGCCTGTCCGTAGATCAGAAGCTGCGGAACTTGCCGCGCTCTATTTCCTGCATGCGGCGCTCAAGATCGTAAATCGAGACCGACTTGGAGAGGTAATCCTCTTCCACCTGACGCAGCGAAGGGCCCTGGATCCTGTTCGCGATCCGGCCGAGTGTTTGTGCAAAACGGTTTCTTGCCATTGTTCTTTCTCCTTTGCTTGACCGCAATATGATGCTGCAGCGCACCAATTTGCAGAGGGAGAATGCGCAGGGCAGGCATGCGGAAGCCGCATGGCGGGTTATTGCATCCCGTTTGCCCGTGAGCTGATCCTATGGCCAGTTCAGCGGATCGACGGCAGTGACAGCAATTTCGGAGCCGTGATCGTCGGTCGCCAGGAAACGCGGCGGGGTTTCGCCTGTCTCGTCCAGAATGGCGCAGGTGAGGTGTCCGCTCCGGAAGGCGCCAGTGTCGATGGCAATCCGGTTGGCGTGAACTTCCGGCAGCGACGCGTCGGTCGGGGTATGGCCGTGGATCACGATCTTTTCCAGCGGGTCGGAATAATCGAGAAAATCGTGCCGGATCCATCGTGTTGTCTCCGGATCCTGGTCGGCAAGCGGCAGCATCGGATCCACGCCGCCATGGACGAAACAGTAGCGTTCGGTCTCGACCATCCAGTCGGCGGCGCGCAGGGCGTCGATATGGGCAGCCCGCTCCTCGGCAATGCGCGCGGCGATGGCATCGACGTTGTCGCTTTTTCCGAAACCGTATGAGGCGATCGTTTCCAGTCCGCCATTGGCAAACCATGTTTTCGCGATCCTGTCGCGACGCTCCGGCTCGTCGATGAAACGCAGCATGAATTCCTCGTGATTACCGAGGATCAGCCGGGAGCCCGGGAAGGCTTCCAGGGTCGCGATCACCCTGTCTAGCGACTGGCGGCTTTCCGGGCCCCGGTCGACGATATCGCCGAGAAAGACGATGCGAGGCGCGTCACCGTGCTCGCCTGCGTCGCAGACGATCGCGTCGAGCAGCGGATCGAGCAGATCGCGGCGACCATGGATATCGCCGATGGCGTAGAGATGCGGCATCAGTCGGCGGCCCCGGAAAAGGCGCGGACATCCTTCAACAGGCCGAATACTTCCGGGTCGTCGATTCCCAACGCCTCGAATTGATCGGCGAGGTTTTCCAGATATTCCCGACTGGAGCCGAGCCGGCCCGTGCCAGTGGCGATGAAGCGGACCTTGTCGGCGTACGGGATGTCGGTGCGAATATGCGGCGCTGCGTGATTTGCCACAAAGGTCAGCGCCTCGACGCTGCCAAGGCCGGTATCGCAGCTGACGAAGCCGGGCACGTAGGAGCCCATCAGCATCTCGCGCTTGAACAGAATCCGGCTTTCTGCCTCGGCGAGATCGGCGGCGATGCGGAAGACCAGTCCATGGCAATGTTCGCCCTTGTCGAGCGCCGCCATCAGGCCTGGCTGTTCCTTTGTGCCCCTGCCGCCGCGCGTATCGTAGAGGCAAAAGGAACGGGCATAACCGTCGATGCAGCCATGACGGACTTCCGCGAAGAGGAAAGCGGGGTTCCACATCAGCGAGCCATAGGCAAAGACCCAGAGATCCTCGCCCTCCCGCCCGGCAAGCGTTGCCTTGCGTAGCGCTTCGCGCTGCTCGTCCGTATAACGCCAGTTCTCGGGCATGCCGAGCTCCCTCATCGCCTCGTCGAGATCCGAAGGCTCGAAGGTGCGGAAGGATGATTTTTCGGGTTCGACGATCCTCTCGCGCAGGACCGGATGATGGATGAAGGGATCTGAGGCTTTAGTCACAGCCTCGATGTTGTGTCCTCTCCGGCGCGGCTTTGCAAGCCGGGACGGGCGTTTGGCGTCAGGGTCGGGGCTGTCCCGCCTTCATAGAGGGAAACCAGGGCCTCGACATTGGGCGAGGTGATGCCCTTGCGCCATGCGAGCAGGGTACGGGCGCGGTTCTTGTTCGGGGGCAAATCATGGATTTGCAATGCGGCGCGATCAGGGATCGTCTCGACGACGATGCGGGGCAGAAGTGCGACACCCATGCCGACCGCCGCGCAGCCCAGGATGGCGTGCCAGGAGCCCATTTCGACGATCCGTTCGGCCATGATGCCTCGGCTTTCAAACCAGTCTTCCAGGCGCATGCGGTGCGGGCAGCCATGTTCGAAGGCGAGCATGACGCGCGACGGGCTGCCGGGAGGGCCGTCTAGCGGCACGGTCTTGGCGGTGACGATGACCAGATCCTCGATGTAGGCGGTCAAAGTGTTGAACGGGCCGTCTGGCAGGGGCTCGCCGGCAAAGGCCGCATCGATTTCGCCGGAAAGCAGGGCGTTACCGAGTTGCAGCGTGTTGCCGGTGCGCAGCTCGACCGTCACGTCCGGAAAGCGGCGATTGAATTCCGATAGCGCCGTGGGCAGGCGAATGGCGGCGGCGCTTTCCATGGATCCGATCCGCAGCAGACCGCGGGGAGCCCGGTCGGTGACCGCGTTTCGGGCTTCCGCCGCGAGGTCGAGCATGCGGTTGGCATAGGCGAGCAGGGTCTTGCCCGCCGGCGACAGGATCAGGCCTCTGCCTTGCCGCAGGAAGAGATCGACGCCAAGCTTTTCCTCCAATTGCCGCACACGCGTGGTCACGTTGGACTGGACGCGGTTCAGCTTTTCGGCAGCCCGGGTGACGCCGCCTTCGCGGGCGACGGTGCGGAATATATGCAGATCGGAGAGTTCCATTTTATATCTCTGTTAGAGATCGAAGATATCCCTATAATTCATTTTTTCTGATGTCGCCATCCTGTTAGTCCCAAGGTCGAGAGTTCAAGGGATGACAAGCCATGGAAACGATCCGGAAGTATTTCGCGTCGGGCTGCGATCTGGCCGCGCTGACGGACGACGAACTGGACGCGCTGAGAAAAGACGCGCGGGAAAAGGCGGGCGTTGAGCGCCGAATGGCGGTTAGAACGGTGTTTGCGGGCTTTTTCGAAAGCCGTCGGACCGGCGCGGATCGCGCCGCAACCCTGGCGCGGCGGCCAGGGGTTGGGTAGGGTTGGCCGCCGCGATTGGCTGCCTATACCCCAAGAGGAAGCCGCCAATGTGGCTCCATATCATAATCCGAAGCGCCGGGACATCTGCGAAACGGTTACACTTTGCGGGCATCCGTATATTGCCCGGGGAGCGCTCGATGGCGCGTCAAGCGCCAGACAGCCGCGCTGCCGCAGCGTGTCAGGAGAGGCCGTCGCAGGGCTTGTGCCGCGCGCTGGCGATGATCTAAGGCCTCAGTCTCGGAAAGAAAACGGGACAGGACATGCTCAAGGCGCCGGACAATCGACGATCGCAGGCCTTTACCGGAATCGGTCTGATGATCATCGGGGTCTTCAGCCTGTGCATCAACGACGCCTTCGCGAAAACGCTGACGGCGGGCTATGCGCCTGTCCAGATCCTGTTCATGCGCAATCTGATCGCCCTGCCGATCGCCGTCGCGGTTGCGTGGAGGATGGGCGGGCGTGATGCGCTGAGGACCTACAAGCCGACGGCCCATCTGGTGCGCGGCGCGATCTGGGTAGGGGCGGCGACACTGTTCTTCACCGGGCTTTCCTATCTCGGCCTGGCCGAGGCGACGGTGCTGATCTTCGCCGCACCAGTGTTTATCACGGCCTTGTCAGCTCTTGTCCTGAAAGAGCCGGTCGGATGGCGGCGCTGGGCCGCGGTGCTGATCGGTTTTGCCGGCGTGCTGATCGTGGTCAGGCCCGGCAGTTCGACCTTCCAGGCGGCGTCGCTCTTTCCGGTCGCGACGGCCTTTCTCTACGCGGCGTTGATGATCAGCGCGCGCTGGGTCGATCCGCGCGAGTCGGTCTGGACGCTGATGCTCTATCTGACCGGGGCGGGCGCGTTGCTGAGCGCGCTGGCGATGCCTTTCGTGTGGACGCCGGTGCGCATGGAGGATCTGTGGCTCTTCGCCGGGATCGCGCTGTTCGGCACGGTCGGGATCACGATGATGACGCAGGCCTTTCGCTTCGCGCCCGCGGCCGTGGTCGCGCCGTTCGACTATACCGCGCTGATCTGGGCGACCTTGATGGGCTGGATCTTCTGGAACGAGATTCCCGATTTCCTGACCTATGCCGGCGCCGCCGTGATCATCGCCAGCGGTGTCTATATCGTCTGGCGCGAGAGCCGGGCCGAGCCCGACCGTCAGTAGCGGTGCGCCGAACTGTTGATGATATCGGTCTCGTGACCGGTATCGTTATCGGCCATCTCGTCGTGCCAGCGGCGTGCGTCGCCATCGGCCTGCGCGTTGGTCCGGGCCTTGCCGGACTGGCGCTTCGCGGAATCCTCGATGGCGGCGGCGCTAGCCGCGTCCCGGGTCGGATAGGTTTCTGAAAAGGCGTCGCCAAGCTTCCACGCAAATCCGCCTTCGCGCTCGACAATCTCGTAATTCGGGTTCGTCATTTTGCGCTCCTTTCGTGTTTGTGAAGGAACAACGCGGGCCGGCGGCGAGCGTTCCGCGCCGTTCGCCACTGGACATCCGGGCGCCGGCGCACAAGATGGAAGGATGATCCAGCAACGAACCCAAAGGTGAATCCGATGAGATCCTTGCAGGAAGCGCTCGCATCCATGTGGGAGGCGCTCAATCCGACAGAGCCCAGCCCGAAATATCTGGCGGTGTTCATGGGCACCGCCGCTGTCCTGTTCTTCCTTGCCTATTGGCTCGGCCACGCGCTTGCGGCCGCATAGGCTTCGCCCGCCAGGAGCGGCGGCAGGGAGGCGCTACCTCGTCCCGATCCAGATGACGTGACGGGCGCCGCGTTTGCCGCGCGCCCGCGCCGCGACCTCCTCCACCTTGAAGCCGGACCCCTTGAGCCGCCGGGTGAAATCCGGGCTGCGGTGCGACGACCAGACGGCGAAGAGGCCGCCGGGGCGCAGCGCGCTGCGGGTCGCCGCAAGGCCTTCATAACCGTAGAGACTGTCGTTTTCGTCCCGGGTCAGGCCCTCGGGGCCGTTGTCAACATCGAGCAGGATGGCGTCCCATCCGCCCGCGGCGATCATCTGCGCCACATCGCCTTCATGGATGGTGACGCGCGGATCGTCGAGGCTGCCCGCGAAGAGGCCGGCGAGCGGCCCGCGCGCCCAGACGACGACCGCCGGGACGAGTTCGGAGACGGTAATCGCGGCATCGCCGCCGAATTCCGCCAGCGCGGCGCGCAGGGTGAAGCCCATGCCGAGTCCGCCGATCAGTATCTTCGGGCTCTTGCGCCCTTCGAGCCGCTCGCGGGCGAGGCGCGCCAGGGTTTCCTCCGAGCCGAAAACGCGGCTGTTCATAAGCGCGGTCGGTCCCGTCATGATGGAGAATTCGTCGCCGCGCCGGATCAGCCGCAATTTCTGGCCGTCTCCGGGAACGGTCGCGGTGTCGAGCTCGATCCATGGCTGCATGCGGCGGGTCTTCCTGTTGGACCGGCGGGGTTTACCAGCGGGAGGCCGGCAATGTCACGCACGAACTCGTCCGGCGGCAAGCTCCTCGCTCAGGCCCTCCGCTTTGGTTTCGGGCTTTCAAAGAACCCGGGCAGTGGCCCGTATTTCCCGATGGCTGACATCGCGACCCCCCTCTTGCGAAAGCTAAGGGCTTAGCTGTCGCTAAACCCAAGCTTTTGCTTTCTCCCCCACAAGGTGGAGAGTGGGCGCGCGTCATCCCGCTCCGCGCCAACACCTCGATCTTCGTGGCTTCAAAGAACCCGGGCGAAGCCCGCAAGGCCGACCGGCCGTCCGAGCTTATGCGAGGCCCATGCGGAGGCGTTCCCGCGCAGCGGGAACTGCCGTGAGCTCAAACAAACTGGAAGACGGGCGGTCGGGGATCGCTCTGTCT
>PAKZ01000027.1 GCA_002706335.1 Ahrensia sp. | reverse complement strand
GAAGCGTAACGGGCCGCTCATTCCGCTGATATCGGAAGCCGACCCGGCGGAACGGCTGGTTCTCGAACGCCATGTCTGCATCGACACGACGGCGGCGGGTGGCAATGCGGCCTTGCTGGCGGCGAATGCGTGAGGACCCTCGCGGAAGATGTCTCGCGGCGACGCTGTGTCATTCGGGTGACATTGCCGGTGAAAAATATACTTGGGCAAACAATATGTTGACGAAATGATAGCGAATCTCGTCTAGGACTTCCTCGTGGCGCGTCTGTGTTTTGACAGACGCCAGGAGGGATTTTTAATGCGATTTTATCATGCGGGTTTCGCGATTGCTGTTGCGGCAGCTGTTCAGGTGGCTGGAAGCGCCCATGCGGCCGATGAAGTGGCGATGCAGCCGGGCGCGGAGACGCCGTTTGGCGGGTTCTATGTCGGCGCCGAAGTCGCCCACAGCCTGGCCAACAACAAGCTCGAAGTCGGCCAGGGCGGCGATACGCTGACCTTTGACGGCTGGGGCGGCAACGGGTTTTCGGGCGGCGTTTTCGCCGGCTACGACCATGTTTTCAACAATGGCTATCTGATCGGCGGACAGATCGGCGGCTCGATCTCCGACATCGGCAGCCATGGCAACTTCTCTTCGGGCGGCGGTGAATATTTCCGCGGCGAGTTGAAGACCGACTGGTTCGCACAGGCATCGGTTCGGGCCGGTTATCTGACCAATCCGGAGACGCTGCTGTTCGGTTCGCTCGGCGTGACCGTGGCGCATGGCGTTGGAAGCTACGACTATTTCGACGGCACGGACGGCGACTCGGATTCGGATCAGGAGTTCTTCTACGGCGTGGCGCTGGGGACGGTCGGTATCGAAACCGTGCTGAGCGGCAATGTGCGCGGCCGTTTCGAATATGTCGCCAGCTATCTCAACCAGCAGAACTTCACCTTTGACGAAGGCGTATCGCTCGGCGTGACGCCGATCATCGGCTCGGCCAAGGTCTCGCTGGTCTATGGGTTCGGCGGTTCGCAGCCGGTCGATCGCGTCTTTGCGAACGCGCCCGAAACCTGGAGCGGTTTCTTCGGCGGCGTCCGGGCGGGCCATGAAATGGGCACGACCAAGCTGACCGTTGACGACGGCAGCAACCATTATGAGTTCGACGGTTTCGGCTCAAACGGCCTCATGGCGGGCGCCTTCCTGGGATACAACCATCAGATCGGTTCGCGCTTCGTCGTCGGGGTGGAAGGACATGTCAGCGCCACGACGATCAACAATCGGCTCGCGCTGGAAGGCGAGGGCAGCATCGAGACCGGCACAGGCTCAAGCCTCAGCGGCCGCATCCGCGCGGGCGTTCTGGTCAATCCGGCGACGCTGCTCTACGCCTATGGCGGTTACGGCCGCAACTGGATGTATACCGAGATCAGCGACGGCTTTAATTCGCAGCGCGAGCATTTCCATGTCGATGCGGTCGAGTTCGGCGGCGGTGCGGAAACCTTCGTCACCGAACGCGTGAGCGTGCGCGGCGAATATGGCATCGTTCTTACCGAGAACCTGCTGGACGATCTCGGCGCTCCCGCCTCGCTCAAGAAGACCGGCGCGACCGGCTCCATCTCGGCGGTGCTGCACTTCTAGCGTTCAGGCGATCCTGTTTCATGAGACGGGCGGCTTCGGCCGCCCTTCTTGTTTCAGGCCCTCAGTGCCGCGTTGACGGCCCGGGCGATGACCCGTTCCTCGTCCGTTTTCACCACCATGACGCGCGTCGCGCCGGTGGAGAGCTCGAGCGCGTTTTCGGCGTTCTTTGTCTCATCGATCGAAATGCCGAGCCATTCCATGCCCTTGCAGACCTCGCGGCGGACATGGGCAGAATGTTCGCCGATGCCGCCGGTGAAGACGAAAGCGTCCAGACCGCCCAGAACGGCGGCGAGCGCGCCCAGCTCGCGGCGGATGCGGAAAACGAAATACTCGATCGCCTGGGCCGCTTCCGGGCTGTCGGAGGCTTCCAGTTCGCGCATGTCGTTTGTCATGCCGGAGAGGCCCTTCAACCCGCTCTTCCTGTAGAGCAGGTCGGTGATCTCGGCGGGGCTCATTTTCTCGTGGTCCATCATGTAGAGCAACACGCCGGGATCTAGCTGGCCGCAACGCGTGCCCATCGGCAACCCGTCAAGCGCGGTAAAGCCCATGGTCGAGGCGATGCTCCTGCCGTCACGCACCGCACACATGGACGCGCCATTGCCGAGATGGGCGATAACGACGCGGCCGTGACGCAATTCCGGCGCCAGGCGGGCAATCTCGCCGGACACATATTCGTAAGACAGGCCGTGGAAGCCGTAGCGGCGGACGCCGCGCTCGTACCATTCGCGGGGCAGGGCGAAGGTGTCGTTCACCCAAGGGTGGGTCCGGTGGAAGGCGGTATCGAAACAGGCGATCTGGATGGCGTTCGGGAAGGCTTCATGCGCCGCGCGCACGGCGGCGAGATTATGGGGCTGGTGCAGTGGCGCCAGAGGCTCCAGCGCCTCGAGGCGGTCGACCGTCTCCTCGTCGAGGCGAGCCGGCGCGGTGAACTCGATACCGCCATGCACGATGCGATGCCCGACACCGGCAACCGGCGCGCCGCCGAGGCCGTCTCCGGCATGGTGCAGGATTGCGCCGAGCGCGGCGGTGTGATCGGCCTTGCCGATGCCGATATCGGTTCCCTTGCCGGGGCCTGATTCGATGATCAGCCGCGCGTCGTCGTCGCCGATATCCTCCACTTCACCACGCAGTTGCTCGGCCGGCTCGTCGCCGGGGGTGTAGATGGAGAACTTGATCGAGGACGATCCGGCATTGATGGTTAGGATCGCGCCACCGCTCACCGCTTCCTTCTCCATTCGTGGAAGAGCGCGGCGACCGCGCAGGAGGCGAGGCGGGCCTTGTCGTCGTCCGCTCGGCTGTTGAGGATGATCGGGCAGCGCGCGCCCATGACCAGCCCGGCCGCTTCCGCATGGGCGATGAAGCTCAGCTCCTTGGCCAGCATGTTGCCGGCCTCCATGTTCGGCGCGAGCAGGATGTCGGCATGGCCGGCGACGAGCGACTTGATGCCTTTGGTCTTGGCCGCCTCGACATCCACGGCGTTGTCCATGGCGAGCGGTCCGTCCACCAGGCCGCCCCTGATCTGGCCGCGTTCGGCCATCTTGGAGAGGACCGCCGCGTCGATGGTCGACGGGATCTTCGGATTGACCGTCTCGACGGCCGACAATACGCCGACCTTCGGCGTGTCGATGCCGAGCGCGATTGCCAGATCGATGGCGTTCTGGGCGATGTCGACCTTTTCCTCCAGCGTCGGCGCGATGTTGATGGCGGCGTCGGTCACCATCAGCAGGTGGTCGAGGCCGGGAACGTCCATGACGAAGACGTGGCTGATGCGGCTGGAGGTCCGAAGGCCGCCATCGCTCTTGACGATATGCTGGAGGAGCTGGCCGGTATGGAGGTGGCCCTTCATGATCGCCTGTGCACGACCTTCGTGGAAGAGCTCGACGGCGCGGGCGGCGGCCATGTTGTGGCCGTGCAGGTCGATGATCTCGATGCCGGACAAATCGGCGCCTATGGCGGCGGCGACTTCCTCGATCCTGTCGCGTTCGCCGATCAGGATCGGCCGGATCAGCGTATGCTTCGCCGCGAGCAGGGCACCCGAGAGAGCGTGTTCCTCCTCCGGGACGACGACGGCGGTGGCGATCGGCTCCAGCGGCTCGGCCAGTTCCAGGAGCCGGTCGAAATGCACATGGCGACGGACCGTCAGCCCCGGCAGGTCCCCATCGTTGAAGGTGACGATCTTCTCGGGCGCGATGACCTCGGCTTCGCCTTCGACGATGCGGCGGCCGCCCGGTGCTTCCACCCATGTTTCAAAGCAGGCGATGCGATCAGGCTTCAAAGCGGACAGCCGCACCTTCACGGTCAATTCCTCGCCGGCATGCGCCCGGTTCAGAAAACGCAATGTCTGGCTCTGGTAGAGCGTGCCCGGGCCCGGCAGCAAATTGCCGAGCACGGCGGAAAACAGCGAAGCGACCCACATTGACGGGGCAACCGGCTCGTCGGGCACCTTGTCGCCATCATGGTCCTCATTCGGGAGATGGACCGGATTGTGATTGCCCGACGCATTGGCGAAAACGTAGAAATCTTCCGCCCGGCAAAGGCGCTTGATCTCCGCTTCCATGCCGACAGTGAGTTTGTCGTAGGGCGTGCTGCTGTAGATCGTCATTGCGTCCTGTCTTTGCAAACTGCCGGTACCTCCCGGAGCGAATTTCGCCCGCCACATCGATTCAGGCAAGGGCGCTTGCGCAATTCATGGTTCGGTGCGGTAAACTCCTGTCTGCAGCGAGGATTTCACGGCGTCATGACAGCCGTTTTGCACCGCATCAATCCGCCCGAATTGAAATTTGACCTTTTGATAAAATTCGGTCATCCTGCTTTCACATAGGGCGGCCCGGTCGGGTCGCCGGGCCAAGAATGTGGAGGGAGTGCCGCATGAATGCTCATCAGCGCAGCCGGGACGTAAGGGCCGGGCGGCTCGACGCCGATGCATACAAGGATCTGTTTTCGGATCTTCACCCGCCGCTCGACGATCACGAGGCGCATGTCGAGGCCGACCGGTGCTACTTCTGCTACGATGCGCCCTGCATGACGGCTTGCCCGACCTCCATCGACATTCCGATGTTTATCCGAGAGATTTCGACCGGCAATCCGCTGGGCGCGGCCAAGACCATTTTCGACCAGAACATTTTCGGCGGCATGTGCGCCCGCGTCTGCCCGACCGAGACGCTGTGCGAGGAAGTCTGCGTACGGGAAACCGCGGAAGGCAAGCCGGTCAAGATCGGCCAGTTGCAGCGCTACGCGACCGACACGGCCATGGCCGAGGACAAGCAGTTCTATACACGCGCCGCGTCGACGGGAAAGAAGGTCGCCGTGGTCGGGGCAGGGCCGGCGGGCCTTGCCTGCGCGCATCGTCTCGCCATGAAGGGCCATGATGTCGATGTCTATGAAGCGCGGCCCAAGGCGGGCGGCCTGAACGAATACGGCATCGCTTCCTACAAGGCGCCGGGCGGTTTCGCGCAGAAGGAAGTCGACTACATCACTGCCATTGGCGGCATCGACATGCATTACGGCAAGGCGCTCGGCGCGGACATCACGCTGTCGAAGCTTGCTGAAGATTACGACGCGGTGTTCCTCGGCATGGGGCTTGCCGGGGTCAATGCGCTCGGCGATGCGGATGCCGACGCCGAAGGCAGCCTCGATGCCGTGGGGTGGATCGGGGATCTGCGCCAGGCTTCCGATATCTCGACAATTGCGGTCGGTGCGCGCGTCGTCGTCATCGGCGGCGGCATGACGGCGGTCGACGCCGCCGTGCAGGCGAAGGGTCTCGGCGCCGACGAGGTGACGATCGCCTATCGCGGCCCGAAGGAGCGGATGAAGGCTTCCGAATACGAGCAGGAAATCGCCAAGGTGCGCGGCGTTTCGATCCGCTATCACATGAATCCGAAACGGATGATCGTCACCGACGGCGCGGTGACCGGTATGGAGTTCGAGCGCGACGGTTCGACGGTCGTCGTCGAATGCGACCAGGTGATGAAGGCTATCGGCCAGTCCTTTGCGCCGGACAGCGCCGGGAACATTGCTCTCGATGGCGGCCGCATCGCGGTCGATGAAGAGGGCAAGACCTCGATGGCCAAGGTCTGGGCGGGCGGCGACTGCGTCAATGCCGGCGACGACCTGACCGTTACCGCCGTTTCACAGGGTCGCGATGCGGCCGAGAGCATTCACCGCGCCTTGAGCGCGTGACGAACCTGCCGGATACTGTCCCGCAAAGGAGGACGCGCCATGGCTGATCTTTCCACCAATTTCGTTGGCATCAAGTCGCCCAATCCGTTCTGGCTGGCCTCCGCGCCGCCGACCGACAAGCAGTACAATGTCGAGCGCGCCTTCGAGGCGGGCTGGGGTGGCGTTGTCTGGAAAACGCTCGGCGAGGCGGGGCCGCCCGTCGTCAATGTCAACGGCCCGCGCTACGGCGCAATCTGGGGCGCCGACCGGCGGTTGCTCGGGCTCAACAATATCGAGCTGATCACCGACCGCGACCTCGAGATCAATCTGGAGGAGATCAAGGCGACCAAGAAAAACTGGCCGGACCGGGCCGTCGTCGTGTCGCTGATGGTGCCTTGCGAGGAAGAGCCGTGGAAGAAGATCCTCGGCCGCGTCGCCGAGACCGGGGCGGACGGGGTGGAACTGAATTTCGGATGTCCGCACGGCATGAGCGAGCGCGGCATGGGTTCGGCCGTCGGCCAGGTGCCGGAATATATCCAGATGGTCGCCGAGTGGTGCAAGCAGCACACCGACATGCCGGTAATCGTCAAGCTGACGCCGAACATCACGGACATCCGCAAACCCGCCGAGGCGGCGAAGCGCGGCGGCGCGGACGCCGTCAGCCTGATCAATACGATCAACTCGATCACCTCGGTCGACCTCGACAATTTCGCGCCGGAGCCGACCATCGACGGCAAGGGTTCGCATGGCGGCTATTGCGGTCCGGCGGTCAAGCCGATCGCGCTGTCCATGGTCTCCGAGATTGCTCGCAACCCGGAAACCGCAGGCATACCGATCTCGGGCATTGGCGGGGTGACCACCTGGCGCGACGCAGCGGAGTTCATCGCGCTAGGCTGCGGCACCGTTCAGGTCTGCACGGCGGCGATGACATATGGATTCAAGGTCGTGCAGGAAATGATTGCCGGGCTTGAGAATTACATGGACGAGAAAGGCTATGCGTCGATCGAGGATTTCCGCGGTCGCGCCGTTCCGAACGTCACCGACTGGCAGTATCTGAACCTCAACTACGTCACCAAGGCGAAGATCGATCAGGACAAGTGCATCAAATGCGGCCGTTGCCACATCGCCTGCGAGGACACCTCGCACCAGGCGATCACCAACATGGTCGACGGCGTGCGCCACTTCGAGGTGATCGAGGAGGAATGCGTCGGCTGCAATCTCTGCGTCAATGTGTGCCCGGTCGAGGACTGCATCAACATGGAGCAGATTGCCGGCGTCGACCCGCGCACGAAGAAGCCGATCGATCCCGACTATGCCAACTGGACGACGCATCCGAATAATCCCGCCGTCTGGGCGAAGGAAGCGGCCGAATAGTGACAGCACGGTGAGCGGAGGCTGTCCGGCCCGGCCTTGACGGGCCGGGGGAAGCGTCGCAGTTACGGTGCATGGCTTACAAACTCCATTACTGGCCCGGACTGCCGGGGCGAGGGGAATTCGTTCGGCTGGCCCTGGAATTCGCGGGCGCCGATTACGAGGATTTTGGCGGCTTCGGCGACGATCGCGATATTGCGACCCCGTCCTTTGCGCCGCCTTATCTGCGCGACGGCGATATCGTCATCGGACAGACCGCGCTGATCCTGCATCACCTCGGGCCGAAACTGGGGCTTGCGCCGCAGGACGAGGCCGGACGGTTGTGGCTGCACCAGATCCAGCTGACCATGATGGATTTCGTCAACGAGGCTCATGACACGCATCACCCGGTTGGCTCCGGCCTCTATTACGAGGACCAGAAGCCGGAGGCATTGCGGCGCGCGGAGCATTTTCGGACGGAACGCATGCCTAAATTCCTCGGCTGGTTCGAGACCGTGGTGCGGGGCAATCCGCACGGTCGGGGTCACATGGTCGGCGATGCGGTCACCTATGCGGACCTTTCGATCTTCCAAATTCTGGCAGGGCTGGACTACGCCTTCCCGAAGGCCACGGCGCGGCAGATCGGCGATTATCCTTCCGTCGCAGCTATCGCAAAGACTGTCGGGCAGTTGCCCGAGCTTTCCGATTATCTGGCGAGCGACCGCCGGCAGCCCTTCAACGAGACGGGTATTTTCCGGCGCTATCCCGAGCTGGACGATCCGGATTAATGGTGGGGTTCGGTTGAAGCGGCGGCCGTGACGCACCCTCAGCCGAGAATAATGAGATGATCCTGTTTTGCGTCTCTAACGCTCTCGATTGTCATCCGCTTGTCGAACGTCACCAGACGACCGCCGTTCCTGACCGCGAGCGCCAGAAGGTAGGCGTCGGTAATCTGTCGATGTCCGTGGAGCTTGGCGTGGTCGAATAGCCCGGCATCGGTGATGCTTATGTTGTCCGGCCAGAATGCGTGATGCCCAGCTTTGATTGCATTATCGAGCATGGATACCGCGTCGCGGATGGGGCGAAACTGCGGAAATGAAGGTTGCGAGGTAACCCGGACAAATCCGTTCTCGGTCAGCGGGAATGTCGCCCAGCCAGATTCCTCGTGCTGTTGTAGCCACTGATGCGTCTGGTCGGCGCGGGGATGATCGGGGGTAAACAAGGCGATCAGCGCATTGACGTCGAACAGCGCCCTCATTTCTTCAGCAGCGCGTCCCTGATGATTTCGCGGTCTTCTTCTTCCAGCATATCCTCGATCATCTCGACAGTTATCGTCTGACCTGTTCTCGGAAATTGCGGGAAACCGTTTCGGACTTCTTCGATATCGCCGCGCGGTGTCTCCAGCCCCTTGCGAACAAGTTCCGAGATCATCTTGCCGGTCGAAACCCTGCGGATTTCGGCCATCTTCCTGGCCGTCTCAAGGATGTCGGTGTCGATATCGAGTGTGGTGCGCATGGCGATAATATAGCATCAGCGCATCGTGATGCAATGATGCGTCAGCGCGGCCTGATGCCGTTCAGGATGATCGACAGCACCGCCTGGGCGGCCTGTTCGTAGAAGCCGGGCTTGCCGGCCTGCGAGCCGATGACGGCGCGGATCTGGACGTCGAAATCGGCATAATGCTGTGTCGTCGCCCAGATCGTGAAGATCAGGTGATAGGGATCGATCGGCGCGAGCTTGCCGTCGCTGACCCACTGGCGGATGACACCGGCCTTCTCATGGACCAGTTGCCGCAGATGGGTTTCGAGGAATCCGTGGATGACGGGGGCGCCATGCAGGATCTCGTTGGCAAACAGTTTCGAGGCTTCGGGCCGCTTCTCCGACATCACCAGCTTGGCGGTAATGTAGCGGCGGAGTTCCTCGACCGGATCGGCATTCGGGTCGATCGCCGCGAAGGGCCCCAGCCACTCCTCCAGCGTCTGTTCGAGAACCTGCTGGTAGATGTCGCGCTTGCTCTTGAAATAATAGAGCAGATTCGGCTTCGACATGCCGCAGCGCGTGGCGATCTCGTCGATTGTCGCGCCGCGGAATCCGGACGTCGCGAAGACTTCCAGCGCGGCATCGAGGATGGCCTTGCGATTGACTTCCTGGATTCTCGAAAGCGGCTTGGCCTGTTTCGCCGGCCTTGTTTTTGTGCTCGCCACGGGTTCCTGCTTTCCCTTCCTTGGAGGGGGCGTTTCGTGCGATGGTAAAGCCACTTGACCGGCTCGGAAAGCTCTTTTAGCGTTCATTTTGACCAAATGGTCAAGCAGCGCAAAAGCCTTCCATTCCGCTCAGGTTTTCGCGCAGCCGTATACGCGCCGCGGAAGAAAAGCAAGAAACCGAAATCCAGGGTTAAGGTGGTGCAGTGATGTCCGATCGAACAGTCGCGCCGAACAATCTCGAAGCATTCTGGATGCCGTTTACGGCCAACAGGCAGTTCAAATCCAACCCGCGCATGCTCGTCGCCGCGCAGGACATGCATTACACGACCTCCGACGGACGGCAGGTGCTCGACGGCACGGCAGGGTTGTGGTGCTGCAATGCGGGCCATGGCCGTCCGAAGATCGTCGAGGCGATCCAGAAACAGGCCGCCGAGCTGGACTACGCGCCGGCCTTCCAGATGGGCCATCCGAAGGCCTTCGAACTGGCCGCGCGCCTCGCCGCCAAGCTGCCGAAGCCCCTCGACCATGTCTTTTTCACCAATTCCGGTTCGGAAAGCGTCGATACCGCGCTGAAGATCGCGCTCGCCTATCAGCGCCAGATCGGGCAGGGCACGCGTACCCGGCTGATCGGCCGCGAGCGCGGCTATCACGGCGTCGGCTTCGGCGGCATCTCGGTTGGCGGCATCGTCGCCAATCGCCGCACCTTCGGCACGATGCTGACCGGCACCGACCATATCCGCCACACCCATGACATCAAGCGCAACGCGTTCACCCGCGGCGAGCCGGAGCATGGCGCGGAATTCGCCGAGGATCTGATCAGCGTCATCAACCTGCACGACCCGTCGACCATCGCCGCCGTGATCGTCGAGCCGGTCGCCGGCTCCACCGGCGTGCTGATCCCGCCGAAGGGCTATCTGAAGCGGCTGCGCGAGATCTGCGACCAGCACGGCATCCTCTTGATCTTCGACGAGGTGATTACCGGGTTCGGCCGCCTCGGCACACCGTTTGCGACCGATTATTTCGATGTCGTTCCCGACCTGATCACCACCGCAAAGGGCATCACCAGCGGCGTCGTGCCGATGGGGGCGGTGTTCTGCTCGTCGGATATCTACAACGCCTTCATGACCGGGCCGGAGAACATGATCGAACTGTTCCACGGCTACACCTATTCGGCCCATCCGCTGGCCTGTGCGGCGGCGCTTGCCACGCTCGACACCTATGAGGAAGAGGGGCTGCTGACGCGGGCCGCCGATCTCGCCTCCTATTGGGAGGACGCGGTCCATTCGCTGAAGGATTGCCCGAATGTCATCGACATCCGCAATCTGGGCCTGATCGGCGCCATCGAGCTGGAGCCGATCGCGGGCGCGCCGACCAAGCGCGCCTTCTCGGCCTTCCTCGAAGCCTATGAGAAGGGCCTGCTGATCCGCACCACCGGCGACATCATCGCCCTGTCGCCGCCGCTGATCATTTCGAAGGCGGAGATCGACGAGCTGTTCGGCACGTTGCGCGACGTTCTGAACACAATTCAATAACAAAAAAGAACACGACCGGAGGACGGGATGGAAACGATTCAGAATGCTATCAACGGGGCGCTGGTCACCTCGTCCTCCTCCCGCTCGCAGCCGGTGTTCAACCCGGCGACCGGCGAGGAGAGCGCCGTTCTGCCGTTGTCGACAGTGTCGGAACTGAACGACGCCGTGGCCGCCGCCAAGGCGGCAGCGCCCGAATGGGGCAAGATGCCGCCGCTGAAGCGCGCTCGCTACATGTTCAAGTTCAAGGAACTGCTCGACGCGCATGCCGCCGACATCGCCCGCGCCATCTCCAAGGAGCACGGCAAGACGCATGACGATGCGATGGGCGAAGTGGCGCGCGGCATCGAGGTGGTCGAGTTCGCCTGCGGTATTCCGCATCTGTTGAAGGGCGAGTTCTCTCGCAATGTCGGCCCGGCGATCGATTCCTATGCCGACCGGCAGCCTCTCGGTGTCGTCGCCGGCATCACGCCGTTCAACTTCCCGGCCATGGTGCCGTTGTGGATGTATCCGGTGGCGATCGCCTGCGGGAACACCTTCATCCTGAAGCCGTCGGAGCGCGACCCCTCCGCGCCGATGCTGGTCTATGAGCTGTTCAAGAAGGCCGGTTTCCCGGATGGCGTTCTCAATGTCGTGCATGGCGACAAGGAGGTTGTCGACGCGATCCTCGACCATCCGGACATCAAGGCCGTCTCCTTCGTCGGGTCGACCCCGATCGCCCATTACGTCTATTCGCGCGGCACGGCCGCCGGAAAGCGCGTGCAGGCGCTGGGCGGCGCGAAAAACCACATGGTGGTCATGCCCGACGCGGACATGGAAAAGGCCGCCGACGCGCTGATGGGCGCGGGCTACGGTTCTGCCGGCGAGCGCTGCATGGCGATCTCGGTCGCCGTCCCGGTCGGCGAGGAAACCGCCGACAGGCTGGTCTCCGCGCTGAAGCCCAAGGTCGAGGCGCTGAAGATCGGCCCGGCGACCGATCCGGAAGCCGAGATGGGGCCGCTGGTCACCAAGCAGGCGCAGGAGCGTGTCCTCGGCTATATCGACAAGGGCGTCCAGGAAGGCGCGGAACTCGTCGTCGACGGGCGCGGTTTCTCGCTGCAGGGCTATGAGAACGGCTATTTCGTCGGCGGCACGCTGTTCGACCGCGTGACCACCGACATGACGATTTACAAGGAAGAGATCTTCGGGCCGGTTCTCTCGGTCGTGCGCACCAATTCCTACGAGGAAGCGGTGTCGATGATCGACAAGCATGAATACGGTAACGGCACCGCGATCTTCACCCGCAATGGCGACGCGGCGCGCGACTTCGCCGACCGCATCGAGGTCGGCATGGTCGGCGTCAATGTTCCGATCCCCGTGCCGGTGGCCTATCATTCCTTCGGCGGCTGGAAGCGGTCGCTCTTCGGCGATCACTCGATCTACGGGCCCGAGGGCATTCGCTTCTACACAAGGCTGAAAACGGTCACCACGCGCTGGCCCGACGACATCCACGAGGGGGCGATTTTCACGTTCCCCTCCATGAAATAAGCGAAAGAGAAGGGACGAAGAACCATGGCGGCACCGGGCGAAAATCTCAGGATCAACGGAGACCGGCTGTGGGACTCGCTGATGGAAATGGCGAAGATCGGCCCCGGCGTCGCCGGCGGCAACAATCGCCAGACGGTCACCGACGAGGACGGCGAGGGCCGCAAGCTTTTCCAGTCATGGTGCGAGGACGCCGGCTGCACGATGGGCGTCGACACGATGGGCAATATGTTCATGACGCGCGAGGGCGCGGACCCGGAAGCGCTGCCCGTCTATGTCGGTTCGCATCTGGACACCCAGCCGACCGGCGGCAAGTATGACGGTGTGCTCGGCGTGTTGGCCGGCCTTGAAATCGTCCGCACGCTGAACGACCTCGGCATAAAGACGAAGCATCCGATCGTCGTCACCAACTGGACCAACGAGGAAGGCACGCGCTTCGCGCCGGCCATGCTCGCCTCCGGCGTTTTCGCCGGTGTCCACGAGCAGGACTGGGCGTATGACCGCGAGGACGCCAAGGGCAAGAAGTTCGGCGACGAGCTGGCCCGTATCGGCTGGAAGGGCGACGAGGAAGTCGGATCCCGCAAGGACAAGATGAAGGCCTTCTTCGAGCTGCATATCGAGCAGGGCCCGATCCTGGAGGCCGAGGGCAAGGACATCGGCGTCGTCACGCACGGGCAGGGCCTGTCGTGGACGCAGGTGACCATCACCGGCAAGGACGCGCATACCGGCTCGACGCCGATGCCGATGCGCAAGAATGCCGGCCTCGGCATGGCCAAGGTGCTGCAACTCGTCGACGAGATCGCCTGGAACCATGCGCCGCATGCGGTCGGCGCGGCCGGCCATATCGACGTCCATCCGAATTCGCGCAACGTCATCCCCGGCAAGGTTGTCTTCACGGTCGATTTCCGCTCGCCGGACCTTGCCGTGATCACCGACATGGAAGAGCGGCTGAAGATCGGCGCGAAGGAAATCTGCGACGAGATGGGGCTCGGGATCGAGTTCGAGAAGGTCGGCGGTTTCGACCCGGTCGAGTTCGACTATGATTGCGTCAAGGCGATCCGCGACGCGGCCGACCGGCTCGGCTACTCGCATCGCGATATCATCTCCGGCGCCGGCCACGATGCCTGCTGGATCAATCGTGTGGCCCCGACGGCGATGGTCATGTGCCCCTGCGTCGACGGGTTGTCGCACAACGAGGCCGAGGAGATCTCGCTGGAATGGGCGCGGGCAGGGGCCGACGTGCTGTTCCATGCGGTGGTAGAGACAGCAGAGATCGTGGAGTGAATTGTTGACGGAAACGAACGTCGTATCACTTAGAGAAGCCGACGAGAAACAGCTTCGCATAGATCTCGCCGCGGCTCTTCGGCTTGCGGCGCGCAATGACTGGCACGAGGGCGTCGCCAACCATTTTTCCGCCGCCGTGTCCCCGGACGGAAAGAAATTCCTCGTCAATCCGCGCTGGAAGCACTTTTCGATGGCGAAGGCGTCGCAGCTTCTGCTGGTCGACGCCGACGATCCGGACACGATGAAGCGGCCCGACGCGCCCGATCCGTCCGCGTGGTCGATCCACTCGGCGATCCATCGCCGTCTGCCGCATGCGCGCGTGGCGCTTCATCTGCATCCGCCCTATGCGACGACGCTTGCGACGTTGCAGGACCCGACCATCTATCCCATCGATCAGGTGACGGCGCGGTTCTTCCGCCGCATCGCCTATGACATGAGCTTCGGTGGCATCGCCACCGAGGAAGCCGAGGGCGAGCGGATCGCCGGCTCGATCGGCAACCACTCCGCCGTCATGATGGCCAATCACGGCGTGACCACCGTAGCGCCGACCGTCGCCGAGGCCTTCGACGCGATGTATCATCTGGAGCGCGCCGCGCGGCAGATGGTGCTGGCCTATCAGACCGGGCGGCCGATGAACATCATGAGCGACGATCTGGCGGAAGCGACCGCACGCGAATGGGACGTCTACAAGGACGCGGAGCATGCGCATTTCGCTGAAATGAAGCACATTCTGGATCGCGAGGATCCATCCTATGCCGATTGAGGCAGCAGCCGAAACGAACGAACACGGGAGAAGCCGATGACCGCTACCATCATCAAGAACGGAACCGTCGTCACCGCCGACCTGACCTACAAGGCCGATGTCAAGATCGAGGATGGCGTGATCACCGAGATCGGGCCGAACCTGTCTGGCGGCGACGAACTGGACGCGACCGGCTGCTACGTCATGCCGGGCGGCATCGATCCGCATGTGCATCTGGAAATGCCCTTCATGGGCACCTATTCGAGCGACGATTTCGAGAGCGGCACGCGCGCGGCGGTCGCCGGCGGCACGACGATGGTGGTCGATTTCTGCCTGCCTGATCCCGGCCAGTCGATGTTCGACGCGCTGACCCGGTGGGACAACAAGTCCCAGCGCGCCAATTGCGACTATTCCTTCCACATGGCCGTGACCTGGTGGGGCGAGCAGGTCTTCAACGAGATGGAGACGGTGGTTCGCGAGAAGGGCATCAACACCTTCAAGCATTTCATGGCCTACAAGGGCGCGTTGATGGTCAATGACGACGAGATGTTCGCGTCGTTCTCGCGCTGCGCCGAACTGGGCGCCTTGCCGCTGGTCCATGCCGAGAATGGCGACGTCGTCGCCCCCATGCAGCAGAAGCTGATGGCGGAAGGCAATAACGGGCCGGAGGGGCACGCTTATTCGCGCCCTGCCGAAGTGGAAGGCGAGGCGACCAACCGCGCCATCATGATCGCCGATATGGCGGGCGTGCCGGTCTATATCGTCCACACCTCCTGCGAGCAGGCGCACGAAGCGATCCGCCGGGCGCGCCAGAATGGCATCCGCGCCTATGGCGAGCCGCTGATCCAGCACCTGACGCTGGACGAGAGCGAATATTTCGACAAGGACTGGGATCACGCCGCACGCCGCGTCATGAGCCCGCCGTTCCGCAACAAGAAGCACCAGGATTCGCTGTGGGCGGGCCTGCAGGCCGGTTCGCTGAGCGTCGTCGCCACCGACCACTGCGCCTTCACGACCGACCAGAAGCGCTACGGCGTCGGCGATTTCACCAAGATCCCGAACGGTACGGGCGGTCTGGAAGACCGGCTGCCGATGCTGTGGACCTATGGCGTCAGCACCGGCCGGCTGACGCCGAACGAATTCGTCGCGGTTACCTCAACAAATATCGCCAAGATCCTGAATATGTACCCGAAAAAGGGTGCTATCCTCGTCGGGGCCGATGCCGATATCGTCGTGCTCGACCCGAACAAGGAGAAGACCATTTCGGCCAAGACCCAGCAGTCGGCGATCGACTACAACGTCTTCGAGGGCAAGCATGTGAAGGGCCTGCCGCGCTTCACGCTGTCGCGCGGCAAGGTGGTCGTGCATGACGGTGAGGTCCGCACAGAGGAAGGCCACGGCAAGTTCGTCAAGCGCGAGCCGTTCCAGGCGGTCAACAAGGCGCTGTCGACCTGGAAGGAACTGGTTGCCCCGCGCCCCGTGGAACGCACCGGCATTCCGGCAAGCGGGGTGTGATGACGGCTCGCCTAGTCCACGAACCGTTCGAGTTCCGGCAGCAGCGTGACGCTCTCCTGCTCATTGGGGTCGGTGCGCGCGATGACGGCAGTGACCGTGTCGGCGGAATTGTTGATCGGCAGGTGCGGGACGTTGGCGGGGATATAGATCATGTCGCCCGCCGCTGTTTCCATGCAGTGTTCGAGCTTTTCGCCCCAATACATGATCGCGCTGCCGGCAAGCACGTAGATCGCGGTTTCATGGCTGTCATGCTTGTGCGCCCTGGCGCGCCCGCCCGGCGGGATCGTCAGCAGATGCATGCAGATACCGGACGAGCCGACCGTTTCGCGAGCGATGCCCTCGAAATAGTCGAAGCCCTGTTTGCCCGAATAGGTGCTTTCGGCGCGAAGCTTGCGGCATTCGGGGGCGCGCGATGCTGAAACAGACATGGACGATCCTCCAGATCGTGAAACGAAACGGCGTTTTTGCCGCAACGGAATTATAGAGAACGCGCATGCGGACGAAAGTCCGCATGCTACAACATGGACGACACGGAATTTGGACACTCAAACCGTCATCAAGGCTGAAAAGCTCAACCTGACCTTCCAGACCAATGACGGTCCGGTGCATGCGCTGTCGAATATCGATCTTTCGATCGACAAGGGCGAATTCGTCTCGCTGATCGGGCCGTCCGGCTGCGGCAAGACCACGCTTCTGCGGGTCATTGCCGATCTGGAAAAGCCGAGCGACGGGACGATCACGGTCAACGGCATGACGCCGGAGGAGGCGCGGCTGAAGCGCGCCTATGGCTATGTCTTCCAGGCCGCGGCGCTGTTTCCCTGGCGCACCATCGCCGACAATATAGCGCTGCCGCTGGAGGTCATGGGCCTCGACAAGGCGGAACGCGAAAAGCGGGTGAGCGAGAATCTCGAACTGGTCGATCTCGCCGGCTTCGGCAACAAGTTCCCGTGGCAATTGTCGGGCGGCATGCAGCAGCGCGCCTCGATTGCCCGTGCGCTCGCGGTCCAGCCGGACATGCTGCTGATGGACGAGCCTTTCGGCGCGCTCGACGAGATCGTGCGCGACCATCTCAACGAGCAGCTCCTGAAACTCTGGGCGGCGACGAAAAAGACGGTCGTTTTCGTCACACACTCGATTCCGGAAGCGGTGTTCCTGTCGACCAGGATTGTCGTGATGAGCCCGCGTCCCGGCCGGATCCATGACGTGATCGATTGCGATCTGGGCGAGAACCGGACGCTCGATATCCGCGAAACGCCGGAATTCCTGAAAATCGCCCACCGGGTGCGCGACGGGCTGAGGGCAGGGCACAGCTATGAGGATGTCTGAATGGCGCTTGCCCTTGTGTCGTCCGGTCCCCGCATCCGCGTCGTGCATGGTCAGGGGGTCACGAAAGTGGTGATCACTCCGCAGACAGGCCTGGTCTCCTTTGTCGGCATGATCGCGATCTTCGCCTTCTGGACGTTCGGCGGCCTGTTCGCGCTGCTTATGCTGGAGGTGGCGAACCGGAGCGGCGAATCCGGCGCTTTCTTCCAGATATGGCTCGTTGCATGGGCGCTGGCCGAACTTGTCGGGCTGGGCATGATCGCCTGGCGGCTGTTCGGGCGGACGGTCATAGAGGCTCGGGCGACCGGCCTGACGGTGGCGGACAAGGTGTTCTTTCTCGGTCCGCGCAGGACGATCCCGGCTTCGGCCTTTTCCGGCCTGAGCTGGGTGCCGGACGATATGGCCAAGAGGGTGACGGTGAACGGAAAACGCGTCCCGCAGCCGGCTTTGATGGCGCGCGCGACGACCGGTTCGTTCGCCATCGCGCATGGCGTCTCGCGCGACGATGCGGATATCGCCACCGCCGCGGTTCGCCAGCGGCTCGGCAAGGCGAGGTCACTGGCATGAAGCGCGTCGCGCCCATCTTCACCGTCGTCGCGGCGATCATCGCGATCTGGTATGTCGCGGCAGTGTTCCTGAACGCACCGTTCGAGCGCGATCAGGCCGAGCGCGCGGGCCGGCCGATTGCCTTCTCGGAGATATTGCAGAGGACAATGGTGCAGGAGCGGCCGATCCTTCCCGCGCCCCATCAGGTCGCCGCCGAACTGTGGGATACCACGGTCACAAAGAAGATCACGTCCAAGCGCAGCCTCGTCTATCACGCGTGGATTACGCTGTCGGCGACGCTGCTCGGCTTTGTCATGGGCACGGTTCTCGGCATTGTCCTCGCTGTCGGCATCGTCCACAGCAGCGTGCTCGACAAGTCGCTGATGCCGTGGATCATCACCTCGCAGACGATCCCGATCCTCGCCATCGCGCCGATGATCATTGTCGTTCTCAGTTCCGTCGGCGTGACCGGACTGCTGCCGAAAGCGCTGATCTCGACCTATCTGTCCTTCTTCCCCGTGGCGGTCGGGATGGTGAAGGGGTTGCGGTCGCCGGAAGCCATGCATCTCGACCTGATGAAGACCTACAGCGCCTCGCGGTCGAACGTGTTCTGGAAGCTGCGGGTGCCGGCCTCCATGCCCTATCTGTTCACCTCCATGAAGGTCGCTGTTGCCGCCAGTCTCGTCGGCGCGATCGTCGGCGAACTGCCGACCGGCGCGGTCGCCGGTCTCGGCGCGCGGCTTTTGGCCGGTTCCTATTACGGCCAGACCGTCCAGATCTGGTCGGCGCTGTTCGCCGCCGCGATCATGGCCGCCCTGCTGGTAACGTTGATCGGGATGCTCGGCACCTGGGTCAACCGGCGCATGGGCGTGCGTCCGGAGGCGGCGCGATGAGCGGCATGACGATCCTGATCGCGGCCATCGTGTTCTGGCTCGCCGCCTGGTACGCCAACACGCGGCTCGCTTCGGTGCGCGCGCGGACGCCGGCTGTCGCGAACGCGATCAATCTGGCGATTCCGTTCCTGTTCGGCGCGGCGCTTCTGGCGTTATGGGAGGGGTTCACGCGCGGCTTCGAGGTGCCGACGGTGCTTCTGCCGCCGCCGTCGATGATCTGGGATCGTATCGTCAACTCGGTGCCCGTCTTGTGGGCGGATTTCCGTCAGACCTATCTGAAGGCGGTTCTCGCCGGCTACGCGATGGGATGTGGCGCGGGCTTTATCGTCGCGGTGCTTGTCGATCGCTCGCCTTTCCTGAAGGCAGGCATCATGCCGGTCGGCAATCTCATCTCGGCACTGCCGATCATCGGCATCGCGCCGATCATGGTGATGTGGTTCGGCTTCGACTGGCCGTCCAAGGCGGCGGTCGTCGTGGCGATGACCTTCTTTCCCATGCTGGTGAACACGGTCGCCGGTCTTGCCGCTGCCGGGCACATGGAGCGCGATCTGATGCGCACCTACGCGTCCGACTACTGGCAGACGCTGTTCAAGCTGCGCCTGCCGGCGGCGATGCCGTTCATCTTCAACGCGTTGAAAATCAATTCCACGCTGGCGCTTATCGGCGCTATCGTGGCCGAATTCTTCGGTACGCCGATCGTGGGGATGGGATTTCGCATCTCCGCCGAGGTGGGTCGAATGAACGTCGACATGGTCTGGGCAGAGATCTTTGTCGCCGCCTTGGCGGGTTCGCTGAGCTACGGGCTGATCGCCCTGATCGAGCGCTCCGTCACCTTCTGGCATCCGTCGAATCGAAACAGGGGTTTGTGAAATCCCCGAACCGGCTAAACGACTGAGCCAATCCGCAAACCGAAACAGGAGAGCATGACATGAAGAAATGGATCGCATTGGCCACGGGCGTCGCGCTGGCGGCGACGGCGACCGCTTCGCAGGCGGCCGACAAGCTGACGTTGCAGTTGCAATGGGTCACGCAGGCGCAGTTCGCGGGCTATTATGTCGCCAAGGACAAGGGCTACTACGCCGACGAGGATCTCGAGGTCGAGATTCGCCCGGGCGGACCGGATATCGCGCCGCCGCAGGTGCTGGCCGGCGGCGGGGCCGACGTGATGCTCAACTGGATGCCGTCGGCGCTCGCCGCGCGCGAGAAGGGCGTGCCGGTCGTCAACATCGCGCAGCCGTTCAAGCGCTCCGGCCTGATGCTAACCTGCTGGAAGGATACCGGCATCACCAAGCCCGAAGAATTTCGCGGCCACACCATCGGCAGCTGGTTCTTCGGCAACGAGTATCCGCTGCTCAGCTGGCTTAGCCAGCTCGACATCCCGACCGACGGCTCGGAGAACGGCGTGACCATTCAGAAGATCGGCTTTAACGTCGATCCGCTGCTTCAGAAGCAGGCCGACTGCATCACGACCATGACCTACAACGAATACTGGCAGGTCATCGATGCGGGTGTCACGCCGGACGACATCGTCACCTTCAGCTATTCCGATTACGGTGTGGCGACGCTCGAAGACGGTATCTATGTCCTGGAGAGCAGCCTCGATGATCCCGAGATGGTCGACAAGCTTGCCCGTTTCGTCAAGGCGTCGATGAAGGGCTGGAACTGGGCCGTCGAGAACCCGGACGAAGCCGCCGAGATCGTGCTCGAGAATGACGCGACCGGCGCGCAGACAGAGAAACACCAGAAGCGCATGATGGGCGAAATTGCCAAGCTGATCGACGGATCCGACGGCACGCTCGACGTGGAGGCGGCGCAGCGCACCGTCGATACGCTTCTGGCCGGTGGTTCCGATCCGGTCATCACCAAACAGCCGGAAGGTGCATGGACCGACAAGATCACCAACATGATCAAGTAGTCCTGACGGACGCTTGCCGGGAAACGGGGCCTTTACGGCCCCGTTTTCGTTTCGTCCGCGGAGATGTCCGCAATTATCTGCCCTTGCGTAACTACTGCGCAATATTATCGGGCCATAGCTGTCGGGGATAAATTCGAACGAAAGGCAGGCGGGTTTGCTCGTCGTCAGGACAAATCGCGCGGTGGCGACCTATACGGTGGGGATCACCATTCTGGCGACGCTTGCAAGCGCTGCTGTCGTCTATTTCGCGATGGTGACGTTCCTGCCTTTCGCGCGGCCTTTTCTCGGCTTCGCGATGACACTGGCGATCGGCATACCTATCCTGATCGCCGCGCCAGTGGCTTATCTCGCGTTGCGCCTGATGCAAATGACCCAACGCGGCGTCGACAAGCTCGAGGACTTCGTGAAGTTCGATTCCCTGACCGGCGTACTGACGCGCCACTATTTCCTCGAGTCGGTGCGCACGCGCATCGGCGAGGGCGGTTTTCTGTTTCTGGTCGACGCAGATCATTTCAAGGCGATCAACGACACCTACGGCCACGATGTTGGCGACGAGGTGCTGAGGCTCATCGGAGCTGCGCTCAATATGGCGACGCCAGAGACCGCGCTTGTCGGGCGGATCGGCGGCGAGGAGTTCGCGGTCTTCCTGCCAGGCATGTCGGCGGGCGACGTGACCCGACATGCCGAGGCGATCAAGCAGTTAATCGCAGCCAAGGGGGAGACTGTCGGAGAGTACGACATCGGTTTGACAGTCAGTATCGGCGTCGCCGAGATCGGCAAGGGATCGACCCTGACCATCCTGATGAAGGAGGCCGACGAGAACCTGTATGTCGCGAAGCGATCGGGCCGAAACCGCTACGTGTTTTCGCAAAACGATCCCGGCCTGGAAAAGCCGGACTTCAAAGAAGTCTGAACGAAGGCGGCCGACCGGGCCGCCTTTTGTTCATGCATTTGAACGCGGTTGCGCCGGCAGGCGCATCTCCGTTCTCAGGCTGCCGCAGCGGTCTGTTCCGGCGGTTCCTTCGCGCCGGTCATGAAGGCGACCGCGTCGGACATGGTGTAGTCCTTCGGGTTGACGACGCAGAGCCGGCGGCCGAGCCGGTGAACGTGGATGCGGTCGGCGACCTCGAACACATGCGGCATGTTGTGCGAGATCAGGATGATCGGTATGCCGCGCGACTTCACGTCCTGGATCAGTTCGAGCACGCGGCGCGATTCCTTCACGCCAAGGGCGGCGGTCGGCTCGTCGAGAATGATGACCTTGGAGCCGAAGGCCGCCGCGCGCGCGACCGCCACGCCCTGGCGCTGGCCGCCGGACAGCGTCTCGACGGCCTGGTTGATGTTCTGGATCGTCATCAGGCCCAGCTCGGTGAGCTTGTCGCGGGCGAATTTCTCCATGGCCGGCCGATCGAGCTGGCGGAACCATTTGCCCATGACGCCCGGCTTGCGCAATTCGCGGCCCATGAACATGTTGTCGGTGATCGACAGGGCCGGAGACATGGCGAGCGTCTGGTAGACGGTTTCGATGCCCGCCTCGCGGGCGTCGCTCGGGGAGGTGAATTTCAGCTTTTCGCCATTCATCCAGATATTGCCTTCTTCCGGCGTCACCGCGCCGGAAATGGCCTTGATCAATGTCGACTTGCCGGCGCCGTTGTCGCCGATCACGGCCAGGATCTCGCCCGGCATCAGATCGAAGTCGCAGCGGTCGAGGGCGGTGACGCGGCCGTAGCGCTTGGTCAGGCCGCGGCCTTTGAGAATGGGTTCGCTCATGCCGATACCTTTCTGATCCATTGGTCGACGGCGACGGCGGCGATGATCAGCACGCCGATGAAGAAGTAGGTCCACTGGGCGTCCGCGCCCATCAGGCGCAGCCCGAGCGAGAAGACGCCGACGATCAACGCGCCGAACAGGGCGCCGAGGATCGAGCCGCGCCCGCCGAAGAGCGATATGCCGCCGATCACAACCGCGGTGATGGATTCGATGTTGGCCTCATAGGCCGAGGTTGGAGAGACGGAACCGATGCGGCCGATCAGGGCCCAGCCGGCAAAGGCGCAGATCAGGCCGGCCAGCGCATAGACGGACAGCAACGTCGCCTTGACATTGACGCCGGACAGCTGTGCCGCCTCCGGATCGTCTCCGACGGCGTAGACATGCCTGCCCCATGCGGTGTGCCTGAGCACCCAGGCGAGGACCAGCATCAGCACGATCATGAAGATAACGCCGAGCGTGAAGACTGCGCCGCCGATCTGGAACTTCGTGCCCATCAATTGCAGGAGAGGGGCCTCTGCCTCGATCTCCTGCGCGCGGATCGTCTCGTTTGCGGAATAGAGATAGTTGGACGCGAGGATGATCTGCCAGGTGCCGAGCGTGACGATGAAGGGCGGCAGCTTGATGCGCGCGACGAGAAAGCCGTTGAGCGCGCCGCACAGCGTGCCGAAAATCAGGCCGCAGACCACCGCGACAGATGGCGGAAGCCCGTAGCGGAAGGCGAACTGGCCCATGATGACGGAGGAGAACACCGTGATCGCGCCGACCGACAGGTCGATGCCGGCCGTCAGAATGACAAGGCTCTGCGCGGCGGCGACGATGCCGACGATCTGCACCTGTTGCAGGACGAGAGTCAGCGCGAAAGGCGAAAAGAAGCGATCGCCGATCAGGACACCGAAGATCAGGATCGAGGCGATCAGCACGATCAGCGGCACCGCTGCGGGCGTCTGGTGCAACCAGTGTTGTACGTTGCCGATCAGGCCGCGTTTGCTGACCTCGAATTCGGCAAGTTTGTCCTCGCGGTTGCTGGCGGACTCGTAGTTGTCCTTCGTCGTGACATTGTCCGACATGGGCGCAGTCTCCTCCTATATGCCGGCCCATTCAGGCCGGACATGCGCCTGATGGAAGGCGGGCCGGAGCCCGCGCTTCCAGAGTTGCATTGTGCCGCCAATGGCGGGGTGGGATCAAGGGCGGGCGATCAGCCCCAGCAAAGGTCCATGCCTTCCTTCACCGAGATGGACGGCACGCCGTCCACCGGCTGGTCGGTGACCAGCGATACGCCGGTGTCGAAGAAGTCCTTGCCTTCGGTTGGCTGCGGCTTGGTGCCGTCCTTTGCCCATGCGGCAATCGCCTCGATGCCCTTGGAGGCCATCAGTAGCGGATACTGCTGCGAGGTCGCGCCGATGACGCCGTCCGCGACGTTCTGGACGCCGGGGCAGCCGCCGTCGACGGAAACGATCAGAACGTCGTTCTCGCGGCCGATCGACTTCAGCGCCTCATAGGCGCCGGCCGCTGCCGGTTCGTTGATGGTGTAGACCACGTTGATCATCGGGTCGGACGCCAGCAGGTTTTCCATCGCCGTGCGGCCGCCTTCCTCGTTGCCCTGGGTCACGTCATGGCCAACGACGCGCGGATCAGTCTCGTCGCCCCACTTGTTGGGATCGCCGAGTTCGATGCCGAAGCCCTGCATGAAGCCCTGGTCGCGCAGCACGCCAACGGTCGGCTGGCTGACGGCGAGGTCGAGCATGCCTATCTTGGCGTTGGCCGCGTCGTCGCCGAGCTTGGCGGCGGCCCACTGGCCGATCAGTTCGCCCGCCTTGAAGTTATCCGTGGCGAAGGTCATGTCGGCCGCGTCGATCGGGTCGAGCGGAGTGTCGAGCGCGATCACGAGGAGACCGGCGTCACGGGCCTGTTGCACCGACGATACGATGGACGAGGTGTCGGACGCGGTCAGCAGGATGCCTTTGGCGCCGTCGGCGATGCAGGTCTCGATGGCCGCGACCTGGGTTTCGTGGTCGCCGTCGATCTTGCCGGCGAAGCTCTTCAGTTCGATGCCGAGTTCTTCGGCCTTGGCAGTGGCGCCTTCCTTCATCTTCACGAAGAACGGGTTGGTATCGGTCTTGGTGATCAGGCATGCGCCGATCTTGTCCTGCGCGCTTGCCGGCGAGGCGAATGCCGCGCCGAGTGCGAGGGTCGCGATCGCGGTCGTAATAAGGGTCTTCTTCACGTGTATTCCTCCCAGTTTGGTGTATCCGCCGCGCATGGCGGAAATGGTTCCGGCGAGATTCCATGCGATCTCTCCTTCCGGACGTTCCATAGGGAACTACAGGCGATTTCGCGTGTCAATAACTAATTCACTGTGATTTAATTATTGACAGATGCGCGCAGTCGCGGCCATTCTGGATGGCGGAGGAGTAAGTTTTTGACGTCGAATCCGTGTATGTCATGCCGTTCGAGTCGAAATGCGAGGCGGGGGCATGGTCCAGACTGAGGAGCGCGACGACCCGCCTGGCGGCGGCGCCGTGCAGATGCGCGGCACGAACCAAAGCGGCATGCGCGCCTATAACGAAAAGCTGGTCCTGACGCTGATCAGGCGAAGCGGCCCCTTGGCGAAATCCGATCTGACGCGTCTGACCGGTCTGTCCGCCCAGACTATTTCAGTGATCATGCGCCGTCTGGAGGCCGACGGGCTGGTGATCCGCGGTGAACCCCAGCGCGGCCGCATTGGTCAGCCATCGGTCCCCCTGTCGCTCAATCCCGAAGGGGCCTATTCGTTGGGGCTGAAGATCGGCCGGCGAAGCATGGAACTCGTCCTCATGAATTTCCTAGGCGAGGTTATTCGTCGTTTCGCGCGCACCCATCGCTATCCGCGACCCGACGAAGCCATCCGGTTTACCCATGAGGCGATCGGGGAGCTGGTTGGCGGTCTCGACGCCGAAAAGCGGTCGCGGATCGCCGGGCTCGGTATCGCGATGCCCTTTTACCTGTGGAACTGGACACGGGCGCTCGGCGTGCCCGACGAGGCCATGGCCGGCTGGCGGGACGTCGATATCCGAAGCGAAATCGCGTCCGCCTACGATTTCCCGGTTTATCTCGAAAACGATGCGTCCTCGGCCTGCGCCGCAGAAGTGGCGTTTGGCGGAGCGGACGCACCGGACGATTATCTCTATTTCTATGTCGCTTATTTCATTGGCGGCGGCGTCGTTCTCAATCGTGCGCTCTACACCGGGCCCGGCGGGAATTCGGGCGCGCTTGGCCCCATGCCGATGGTTGGGCGAGGGGGCAAGGTCTGTCAGCTGATCGAGGCCGCCAGCCTGTCGGAACTCGAAAAACAGCTTGCCGAACACGGTCTGGAAACGGCTTCGATCTGGGAAGGCACGGATAATTGGCCGGTGGATGCCGGCATTCTCGATGACTGGATCGCAACCGCCGCTGCCGGTCTCGCTTATGCTACCGCCTCGGCCTGTTCGGTGATCGATTTTTCGGCAATCGTCGTCGATGGATGGCTCCCCGTCGATATTCGCCGGCGGCTCGTCGATGCGATCAGGGACGAACTGGACAAGCTGAACATGACCGGCCTCGAAAAACCCGAGATACGCAGTGGCACGGTGGGCGCTGACGCGCGAGCGCTCGGCGCCGCGAGCCTGCCGCTGTTCGCGCGTTTCCTGCTCAACCAGAAGCTGACGAGCCGGGAGGCGGCCTAGCATCCCTTGCTAACCATAACGCCCCACATCGCTTCGTATCCCGATTGCGTGCGGGCGCAAAATGACTAAAGGGAACCTTCGCGGCGATCGCGCATTGTCATCACGGATGTAATTACGACCGGCACCCGCCGGATTCGTCGGGCAATTTCATTTGAGCGATATTAGAACCTTTCTTTTCCAGACGACCGCTTCCCTCCATCACAAAGTCGACAACGCTTTCAGCCTTGACCGGATCGTCAGTCGCAGTGGTTATTCGGCGATGCTTCTTTCTCATGCGTCCGTTGTCCCGGTCGTTGAGGCCTTCGTTGACGCAACAGGACATCTCGGCGACTTGCCGCAAGTCGATACGCGCTGCCGCTCCGGCGCGCTCCGTGACGATCTGGCCGTACTCGGGCTGGAAATGCCGGCTTCGATAGATATGTCTTTTTTAAATTCGCGAGCAGGTGTCGCCGGATTAATGTATGTCATGGAAGGCTCGCGGCTTGGCGCGACCGTCATTCGCAGACGGTTGATGCAATCGGGAGCGGCTTTTCCCACTTCGTTTCTGAGCCACGGGGAAGGCTCGGGCCTATGGCCGAGCTTCCTACGCTGGCTCAACAGCACGCAATGGTCCGAACGTGAGCTTGTCGACATGCGCGACAATGCGATCGGGCTTTTTGAATACTATCTCAAGAGCGCAGAGGCGCAGTTCCCTCCATATGGACCAATCCCCAGAACCCATTGTTGACCTGACGAATTGCGACCGCGAGCCGATTCACCTGCTGGGGAAGGTCCAGCATTTCGGCTTTCTCGTCGCCTTGACTTCCGACTGGATCGTTTCGCACATCTCGGCAAATGCCGGGGAGGTTCTCGGCTGTGTGCCTGAAACCCTGATCGGCGAGCCTGCCTTGTCTTTTCTGAGCCCGGAATCGATCCACTCGATTCGCAACAAGCTGCAGAACATGCGTTCGGGCGCGCTGCCCGAAGTTGTCCACGGCGTCCGCGCCGGGATCGGCGACAAGCGTCCTTTCGATGCTACGGTACATATCTCCAGCTATTACATTGTCGTCGAATTCGAGGAGACGTCCCGGGAGAGTGAGGTCGATCGTTACATCGGCGATGTGCAGCAAGCGATGAACCGTATCGGCCGCCTGACGGATGTGACCGCAATTCTCAAATTCGCGGTGCGATTTGCGGCTGCGCTCACCGGGTTCGATCGCGTCATGGCTTATCGTTTCGCGCCGGACCAGAGCGGGGAAGTTATCGCGGAATGGCACGCAGCCGGCATGGAGCCGTTTCTTGGCCTGCGTTATCCGGCCTCCGACATACCCGCCCAGGCGCGCACCCTCTATGTCAAGAACCCGATCCGCGTCATCGCGGACGCCCATGATGAAGGCGTTCCGATCCTGCCGCTTGAGAGCCCCGCGGGCATGCTCGATCTGTCGCATTCCGTTCTGCGTTCAGTGTCTTCGATCCATCTGGAATATCTTCGCAACATGCCCGTATCGGCGTCTATGTCGATTTCGTTGATCGTCGAAGGCAAGCTGTGGGGGTTGATCGCCTGTCACCACCGTACTCCCAAGGTGCTGTCGCAAAGCCAGCGCAACGCGATCCTGCTTTTTGGGCAAATGCTCTCGCTTCTTCTCGAGGGGCGTCTCTCCCGCGACGACTCCGCTGTCAGCGAACAAACGAGCGCGCTGATCAATTCCCTGTCCCGATCCGCAGGCTCTTCCGTCAACGTCAACGAGGTATTCGCGGTCCATTACGAGCAGGCGATGGCGTTGATGGAGGCCGAAGGTATGGCGGTCATCGCCAACGGCGTCGTCTCTGGGACAGGTATGAGGCCCGAAAACGAAGACGTGCGCGCCATCGCCAAAAGGCTGAACACGCTTCCCGCGGGCGAGAATTTCGCGACCAATGAACTTCGCAAGCTGTTGCCGGAGGCGGACGCCTACAAGGAAGTCGCCGCCGGGCTCGTGTCCATTCCGATTTCCAAGAGCCCGCGCGACTATATTATCTTCTTCCGGCCGGAACTGCGCCGGGTGGTCAAATGGGCCGGCAATCCCGAGAAGCCCGCCAGTCTCGGTCCGAACGGCATTCGTCTCACGCCGCGCAAGAGCTTCGAGGCCTGGAAAGAGGAGGTCGACGGGCAAAGCGAGGAGTGGACGCGGGCGCAACGCCGCATCGCCGAGCAGCTTCGCGTCACCGTGCTCGAGGTCGTGCTGCGCATGTCCGACGAAGCCGCGGAGGTTCGTCGCAAGGCGTCGGAAAAGCAGGAATTGCTGATTGCGGAGCTCAATCACCGTGTCCGCAACATATTGGGTCTGGTCCGAAGCCTGATTTCGCAGACCTCCACGTCCGATCTGACCATGGAAGATTTCGCCAAGGTTCTCGACAGTCGTATTCACGCGCTGGCGCGTGCGCACGACCAGATTACCAAGGACAACTGGTCGCCAGCTCCGTTGAAGCGGCTGATCCGCATGGAAGCGGCGGGTTATCTGCTCGACAAGGCGGACCGCGTGGTGGTTTCCGGCGACGACATTATGCTGACGCCCAACGCCTTTTCCAGCATCGCCCTGGTCGTGCACGAGCTGATGACCAATTCGGCGAAATATGGCGCGCTGGCCGACCGAAACGGCATGGTCGAAGTCGGCCTGTCGCGGCGCAATGACGGGTCTCTCGATATTTCCTGGCAGGAACGCGACGGACCGCCTGTGCAGGAGCCGACGCGACGCGGCTTCGGCACCACGATCATCGAGCGGTCCGTACCGTTTGAATTGCAGGGCGAGGCGCGGATCGACTATCCGGAGGATGGTGTGGTCGCCAAATTCTGGATCCCGGCACACCATGTGCGTGACGCCGTGGCTGGTGAAGAGGACACGCAAGAGGTCGCGCAGATCGAGGCGAGCGGTGACTTGACGGGATCGCTTCCCGCTCACGTTCTGCTTGTCGAAGACAATCTCATCATCGCGGTGGATGCCGAGGACATACTCAGGAGCATGGGCGTGCAGCGCGTCACCGTCTGCGGCAGCGTCAGCCGCGCTCTGGCCGCGCTGGAAGAGGGCGATGTCGATTTCGCAGTGCTCGACATCAATCTGGGATCGGAACGCAGTATTCCTGTGGCAGAACGGTTGATGGAGGATTGGATCCCCTTCATCTTCGCGTCAGGCTATGGAGAGAAAGCGAATTTGTCCGAAGCGCTTCGTTCGGTGCCGGTTCTCGCAAAACCATATGATGCAGAGGGAATGCGCAAGGCCGTGGCGATCGCGCTGCAGCGGGCAGGGGATTAGCTTCAGCTTTCGAGACGCCGATCTCGCATGCGCCGGGCGATGTCCCGGCCGATCGGTTCGTTTCGGACGGGCTGCCTTGTCCCGTTCAGTCGGAATGTGTTTCGGAAGGTGACGTACCAGCGCCCAGCAGGCTCTTCGCGACTACGGCGTAATCGACCGGTTTCGTGAAAACGAGCGGTTCGATTCCAAGCTTCCTGGAGATCTCGCCCACATCGCGCCCGGTGACGAAGGCGAAGGGCAATTGCTTCTCGCACAGTTCCATAGCGATCGGCAGGCTCGTATGGCCGCCCAGATCGTAATCCAATAGCGCTGCGTGTACCGGGATTTCGCCTAGCATTTCCATCGCGGAGGCGAGGTCATAGGCGACGTGGCATTCATGGCCCCAAATCTCGATCTCCATGGCGGCATCCATGGCGATGATGGGATCGTCGTCCAACAAGAGTATCGAAAATCTGTCTACTGAAGTGCTCATTGCTAATAAATACTGCAGGGCCGGATTGGTTGCATTCCTCGATTGAAGTTCGACATTCGTCCTTTCCTGGCGCTGACTTTTGTGAATGAAAGGGCTGTCGCCGCGGCGGTCGAGACCGGCGATGTGACGGAGCGGGGTCTTCGGTGGTAGGATTTCCGCGCAAAGCAGCGGCAGAGAGTAATGAGCGGCAAGACCACAGAGACGGGCGATCGCCTCGGCGCGGATGCGGATGTCTTCTACGACGCGCTGGCCGACGCGCATGAAGGGCTGACGCTGGAGCAGTGCCTGCGCATGGATACGCGGCTGATCCTGATCCTCGCCAGTCGCATCGGCGACATCGACTATCTCAAAGCAGCGCTCGCCGCGGCGCGCCGTGGCGCCAAATAGGGGCCGAGAAGATTTGTATAATGGCGGCATTCATCGGATGAAATTTTATGCATATATCAAATGTGCATATTTTATAATCGCCCCTACGGCCCCTCTGCCGAAAAACGAGGCATGCCAGTTGACGCAAGGTCGGTTCAGTCCTGGAGTCGGTTTTAACCGATAAGTGGCTGAAATTTATGAGATAAGATGCTCTTTCCATGCCTGTTTGAGGGACTGGCACGACGATTGCTCCTAACTTGTCGTTATCAATTGTCAGGAGCCACCCATGAATTTTACCCGCAGAAAACTGACTGCCGCCTTAGCCGGTGCAGCGTTCGCCGTTTCGTCGTTCGCTTCCGTCGCCACGGCGCAGGAAGACACCATCAAGGTCGGTATCCTTCACTCATTGTCCGGAACCATGGCGATTTCCGAGACGACCCTGAAGGATGTCATGGAAATGCTCGTCGATGAGCAGAACGCCAAGGGCGGCCGTCTCGGCAAGAAGCTCGAAGCCGTCGTCGTCGACCCGGCTTCCGACTGGCCGCTGTTTGCCGAAAAGGCGCGCGAACTGATCACCGGCGACGGCGTCGATGTCGTCTTCGGCTGCTGGACCTCCGTGTCGCGCAAATCCGTGCTGCCGGTCTTCGAGGAACTGAACTCGATCCTGTTCTATCCCGTCCAGTATGAGGGCGAAGAGTCGCAGCGCAACGTCTTCTACACCGGCGCCGCGCCGAACCAGCAGGCCATTCCCGCCGTCGACTACCTGATGGAAGAAGAAGGCGTCGAGCGCTGGGTTCTCGCCGGCACCGACTACGTCTATCCGCGCACGACCAACAAGATCCTCGAGGCCTATCTCAAGGACAAGGGCGTCGCCGAAGAAGACATCATGATCAACTACACGCCGTTCGGTCATTCGGACTGGCAGACGATCGTCGCCGACATCAAGGCCTTCGGCTCGGCCGGCAAGAAGACCGCCGTGGTCTCCACGATCAACGGCGACGCCAACGTGCCGTTCTACAAGGAACTCGGCAACCAGGGCATCGAAGCCTCCGACATTCCTGTCGTCGCCTTCTCGGTCGGCGAAGAAGAGCTGGCCGGTCTCGACACCGCGCCGCTGGTCGGCCACCTGGCTGCCTGGAACTACTTCCAGTCCGTCGACACGCCTGAAAACGCCGAATTCATCAAGGCATGGAAGGCGCGCATGGGCGAAGACCGCGTGACCAACGACCCGATGGAAGCCCACTATATCGGCTTCAACATGTGGGTTAAGGCGGTCGAGAAGGCCGGCACCACCGACGCCGACGCCGTCATCGACGCGCTGCCGGGCATCGAGACGCCGAACCTGACCGGTGGCGTTTCCACCATGCTGCCGAACCACCACATCACCAAGCCGGTGCTGATCGGTGAAATTCAGGCTGACGGCCAGTTCGAGGTGGTCTCCGAGACCGAAGACCTCGTGCCGGGCGACGCATGGTCGGACTTCCTTCCGGAGTCCAAGCCGCTCAAATCCGACTGGGTCGAGCTGAAATGCGGCAACTACAACACCGAAACCGAAAAGTGCCTGGGTTCATCCTCCTAAGACGCCCGAGCCAGAGGGGAGGCCGGCTTGCCGGCCTCCCCATTTCCTTATGACAACCCTTTGGACGCGCCAGACCGACCCATGCGGCTGATCCTACTCCTTTCCGGCCTGATGGCCCTTTTCATGGCTGTCACGGGACCGGTCCGCGCCGACGAGACCGAACTGCGCGCGGTCATCGCCAAATTTGCCGAAGCCAAGAAGTTCAGCGACACCGAAGCGGTGATCGAAGAGATCGTCTCGCTGGGCGACACCGCCGCTGTGACGGCCCTCAACGAACTGTCCGAAGGCCGCCTGATGGTGCGCGACAGCGACGGCGAGGTGTTCATCATAAAGGGCGGCAAGGATCCGCTGGCGCTGCTCGATCCGATCACGCTCGAACAGGTCGGCACCGCCGCCGAGAGCGAACTGTCCAAGATCAAGATCAAGAATTCGATCCGCCGGATGATCGCCGACGCGGTGTCCGGCCTGACGCTGCGCGCCAAGGATGCGCATATCCGCATGGAGGCTGCCGAGACGATCTTCTCGCGGCCCGATCCCGAAATCATCGAAACGCTCGACGGCGTCATCGCCGAGGAACAGGATACCGGGGTCCGCCAGGCCTTTATCGAGGCGCGCGCCGCCGCCGTGCTCTCCTCGGACATGAGCGACGACGCCAAGATCGACGCGATCGACATTCTCAATGCCCGCGGCGGACGCGATGTTCTGCCGATCCTGACCACTGCCTCCACCAGCGACGCCGCCGCGGTCGCCGAAGCCGCGAAGACCGCCATCGCTTCCGTCGAGGAGCGGCTGATGTTCTGGTCGGCCGGCCAGAACATCTGGTACGGCATCTCGCTCGGCTCGGTGCTGCTGCTCGCCGCCATCGGCCTCGCCATCACCTTCGGCGTGATGGGCGTCATCAACATGGCGCATGGCGAGATGGTCATGCTCGGCGCCTACACGACCTTCGTGGTGCAGGAGTTCATCCGCAATTCCGCGCCCGGCCTGTTCGACTATTCGCTGGCGATCGCGCTGCCGCTCGCCTTCCTCGTGTCGGGCGCGGCCGGCCTTGTCATGGAGCGCGGCATCATCCGCTTCCTCTATGGTCGCCCGCTTGAGACGCTGCTCGCTACCTGGGGCGTCTCGCTGGTTCTGCAGCAGGCGGTGCGCACGATTTTCGGGCCGACCAACCGGGAGGTCGGCAATCCCTCCTGGATGTCGGGCTCCTTCGAAATCGGCGAGTTGCTGATCACCACCAACCGGCTGTGGATCGTCGTTTTCTCGCTGGTCGTCTTCGCCATCCTGCTGCTCGTCCTCAAGCGGACGCGCTTCGGCCTGCAGATGCGCGCGGTGACGCAGAACCGGCCCATGGCCTCCTCGATGGGCATCGCCACGCCCTGGGTCGACGCCTTCACCTTCGCGCTCGGCTCCGGCATTGCCGGCATCGCGGGCGTCGCGCTTTCCCAGATCGACAACGTCTCGCCGAACCTCGGACAAGGCTACATCATCGACTCGTTCATGGTCGTGGTGTTCGGCGGCGTCGGCAATCTGTGGGGTACGCTGGTCGGCGCGCTGACGCTGGGCGTCGCCAACAAGTTCCTCGAACCCTATGCGGGGGCCGTCCTGGCCAAGATCTTCATTCTCGTCTTCATTATCCTGTTCATCCAGAAACGCCCGCGCGGCCTGTTCGCGCTGAAGGGGAGGTCGGTCGAGTCATGATCACCGGTTTCCTTTTCCGCGCCCTCGACAAGAAGGCAATCTGGGTCGCGCTGGCGCTGCTCGCCGTGGCGCTGCTGGTTCCGCTGTCGAACGCATTGCTGCCGGTCTCGCATCCGCTGCATGTGCCGACCCACATCATGGCGCTGGTCGGCAAATATCTCTGCTACGCCATGCTGGCGCTCGCGCTCGATCTCGTCTGGGGGTATTGCGGCATCCTCTCGCTCGGCCATGGCGCTTTCTTCGCGCTCGGCGGCTACGCGATGGGCATGTATCTGATGCGCCAGATCGGCACGCGCGGCGTTTACGGCAACCCGATCCTGCCGGACTTCATGGTGTTCCTGAACTGGAAGGAACTGCCCTGGTTCTGGTACGGCTTCGACATGTTCTGGTTTGCCATGCTGATGGTGCTGTTCGTGCCAGGGCTGCTCGCCTTCGTCTTCGGCTGGTTCGCCTTCCGCTCCCGCGTCAACGGCGTCTATCTGTCGATCATCACCCAGGCGCTGACCTATGCGCTGCTGCTTGCCTTCTTCCGCAACGAGATGGGTTTCGGCGGCAATAACGGCCTGACCGACTTCAAGGATATTCTGGGCTTTTCCGTGCAGGCGCAGGCAACACGCGGCGCGCTGTTCGCGGCCACCGCGATCGGGCTGGCTCTCGCCTTCGTCATCTGCTCGGGCATCGTTAATTCGCGTTACGGCAAGGTGCTGGTCAGCGTGCGCGACGCCGAAAGCCGGACGCGCTTCATCGGCTACCGGGTCGAGCATATCAAGCTCTTCGCCTTCGTCGTTTCGGCGATGATCGCGGGCGTGGCCGGTGCGCTCTACGTGCCGCAGGTCGGCATCATCAATCCGGGCGAGTTCGCGCCGGCCAACTCCATCGAGGTCGTCATCTGGACGGCTGTGGGCGGGCGCGGCACGCTGGTCGGGCCGATCATCGGCGCCATCGCGGTGAATTTCGGCAAGAGCTATTTCACCGCTGCGTTCCCGGAATTCTGGCTGTTCGCGCTCGGTGCGCTGTTCGTCGCCACCACGCTGTTCCTGCCCAAGGGCATCGTCGGCCTCGTTTCCAGCGGGTTCGCCCGGCTGCGCACGAACCGCGAGGCGGATCGCGTCGAGGAAACGCTCCAGCCCGGCACGGAGGCTGCGGAATGACCGAGAAACTGACCAATGCACTGCTCTATCTCGACGGCGTCTCCGTCGCCTTCGACGGTTTCAAAGCGATCAACGAATTGTCGCTGACGGTGGAGCACGGCGAGATGCGGGCGATCATCGGCCCGAACGGCGCGGGCAAGACGACGATGATGGATATCATCACCGGCAAGACGCGGCCCGACAAGGGAACAGTGCTGTTCGAGGGCGACATCGATCTGACGAAGCACGACGAGTCCGACATCGCCCAGCTCGGCATCGGTCGCAAGTTCCAGAAGCCGACGGTGTTCGAGAGCCACACGGTCGAGGACAATCTGGAACTGGCGCTGAAGCGCGATCACGGCATCTTCGCGACGTTGTTCAACGACACCTCCGCCGAACAGAAGGCGCGTATCGACGAGATCCTGGAGACGGTGCGCCTCGGCCACCGCCGCGCCGATCTCGCCGCCGACCTGTCGCACGGCCAGAAGCAGTGGCTGGAGATCGGGATGTTGCTCGCGCAAGATCCGAAACTGCTGCTCGTCGACGAGCCGGTCGCCGGCATGACCGACGCCGAGACGATCGAGACCGCGAAGCTGTTGCGGTCGATCGCCGGCGAGAAGGCCGTCATCGTCGTCGAGCACGACATGACCTTCATCCGCGATCTCGACGTCAAGGTCACCGTGCTGGCGGAAGGCTCGGTGCTGGCCGAAGGCTCGCTGGACCATGTCAGCGCCGACGAGCGCGTTATCGAAAGCTATCTGGGGCGCTGAGTGATGAAATTGGAACAGGATTCACTGCGGGGGTCGGGTTGTTCAGCCGGCGGGGTTCCCGCCGGCGGCCCGGATTTCGCAATTTGCAGGGAGCCCGGCTTCGCATGACCGCTCTGACCGTATCCGACGTCGATCTCTATTACGGTGCGGCGCAGGCCTTGCGCGGCGTTTCGGCGAAGGCCGAATCCGGCAAGATCACCTGCGTCCTCGGCCGCAACGGCGTCGGCAAATCATCGCTTCTGCGCGCCATCATGGGCCATCAGCCGATCCGCAAGGGCGCGATCACGCTGGATGAGGAGACGCTGCAGGGCGCGCCGCATGCGAGGGCGGGCAGGGGGCTCGCCTATGTGCCGCAGGGCCGCGAAATCTTCCCGCTTCTGACGGTAAAGGAAAACCTCGAGACCGGTTATGCACGCCTGCCGCGCCGCGAGCGCAATGTGCCTGTCGACGTGTTCGAACTGTTCCCGGTGCTGAAATCCATGCTGTCGCGCCGCGGCGGCGACCTGTCCGGCGGCCAGCAGCAGCAACTGGCGATCGGCCGCGCGCTGGTCACCCGCCCGAAAGTTCTCGTCCTCGACGAGCCGACGGAGGGCATCCAGCCATCGATCATCAAGGATATCGGCCGCGCGCTGCAATATCTGCGCGACCAGAAGGGCATCTCGATCCTGCTGGTCGAGCAATATCTCGATTTCTGCCGCGAGCTCGCCGACAAGGTCTACATCATGGATCGCGGCGAGATCGTCCATGAAGGCGCCGCCGAAAGCCTCGACGACCCGGCGGTGAGGAAGCACCTGACGGTATAAGGCAACCGTCCCGCTTGCGCTGGAGCGGCGTCAGCTTGTCCTGCGCGTCATCATCGGCGTTGCCCTCGCTGCGGGTTTGGGTCGCTTGTTCGCGGCGCCCTGGGCGTTGCCGGGCAGATATCCGAAGCGGACCATCTGTTGGCCGTGATCCGAGATGATACGCTGCACCTGTCTCGTGGTCAGGACCTCCTTCCACTCGTCGACCTGACCCTTGCGAAAGAATTTATCGGCTTCCTTCGGTTTCATCTTGAAGCCGGTTTCCTCTTCCTTCTGCTGCAGGCGTTCGAAGGATGACAGCTCGATCGCACGCGCCAACTGGTCGCGGGTCGGTGACATCAGGAGATGCTGCGCCAGCGCTCCGAAGGTCTTTTCGGGCGCACTTTTCATGTCCTCGTAGCGCATCACGAAGATCGCAGGGTTCGGCTTGCGGGTCCAGCTGAGAACGTTCTCGCTCCACGAACCGTAGATCTCGTGGACGGACTCGTCGGTCATCGGGGTTTCGAGGCCCTTCTTGCCCATCCGTGCAATCGCCTTGTCGACCGTGGTGCCGAGGTGATGCGAAAACGAGATCGCGACGTCGAGGGGATTGCGGATGATGTAGACGGCGCCGGACGTCACTTTCGTGTTGATCGCCGGATATCCCCTGTCCATGACGAGCGCGTTGTGCGTTTTCACCAGGCTGATGCCCGGCAATTCATCCGCTATGGCCTCCTGCACCTTAGGGCGCGCCGCCGCCACGGCCTCCCTCCCGGCCTCTTTCGGAGGCTTGCCCAGGATTTCCTCGTAGCGGCGCGCCGAAATGTCCCAGATCGACCTTTCGTTCACCGCATTGATGTCCCGGGTCGAAGGATCTTCCCCGGTAAGGATGCTGATGAGATTGAAGAGAAAGGACCGGGCCCATGTGTTGCCCGACTTCGGGTATGACGCCAGCCAGATGATGCCGGCCTGGGTGTTGTCCTGTTCGGTCATCGTGAAATCCGGACGTCCATTGTTTGCGATTGCCAGGCCGTGGATCGCCGCGTCGTCGATTCGCCGCGCATAGGGCCCCGGGGCACGGGAAAAAGCTTATGGGCGAGGTCCCGATACGTCAAACCGGCAGTCCGGGCGGCCATCAAACACCGTGTCAGCATCTTTGTCGCGGCACCTGTGGCGTACGCGCAACTACGGACCGCGATACAGGTTCACGCGGCGTGATAGAGGATATTTTCACTTTGAAAGTGAATTTTCCATATGTAGTCTAAGCTCACGCCAACGATTCCCTCTGGATCGAAACCTAAAGGATCGACTGATGCATTCTGTTCAGAACCGCCTGCTTGCGGGTATCTCAGCCATGACAATTGCCGCCACAGTTGGCGGGCCGGCCCTTGCTGCCGACGTGGTCTACGATGTACCGACGCCGCCTGCAGTCGAGTACCCGGCCCAGGGAACAAAGGCCTGGGTGTCGCTCGAAGGCCGGTTCAACATGTTCTCGTCCAACGACTTCGATCTGACGGACTTCTTCTATAACTACGACGGTCTCCCCCTCGATCCGAGCCCGGAGAATGGCTGGGGCGGTTCCTTCGAGATCGGTGTCAAGCCTGCGGGCATGGACTACGACTTCGTAGGCCGGTTTACCTATCTGGATTCGGATGGCGACGCAGTTTACGAATATGGGCCTCCGGAATATGTGGGCGCAGAAGCGGAGGTCGACCAGACGCTCATGCTCGCCGACTTCGAGGTGGGCCGAGAACTGGGTGTCGGCACACGCCTTCATGCCGGTCTTCGCTTCGCCCACTATGATTCCAGCGGTGAGGCCTACTACTATTCCTCCTATCCTCGAAGCGCCGGTCTTTCGGGGCATGCCTCCTTCACAGGTATTGGTCCGCGGATAGGTATCGACCAACGCATTGGCCTGACGGAAACGGTTTCGCTTGATTTGTCCGCGGCGGGCGCGGCGATCTACGGCAAGCGCAAGGGCGACATTGCCTTATACGCAAATCCCGGCGGTTACAGGTTCAACAGTGTTTCGGATAGCGGTTGGGTACTGAATGGAGAGGCTTCGGCAGGTTTGACCTATTCGATGGGCAACACCTCGATTACCGGCGGATACCGGGTCGATTATTTCAGCGACATCGGATTGGATTACCAGACCGGCGACCCCTCGGATTACTTCAGTCACGGTCCGTTCCTGAAGGCGACCTTCAAGCTTGGCGGATAGCGTCCTCGCTTATCGAATGCTTCAAAGCCCCGCTTCGTCGGGGCTTTTTCATGCCGGGCTGCGGCAACAACGAGAGTACCGACGATCCGGCGGTGCGGAGGCACCTGACGATGCAGCGCGCGGGGCGCTACATCGAATGCGGCAGGAACAGGACCAGCCCCGGCAGCAGGATCAGGATTGCCAGCCGTATCAGGTCTGTCACCACGAAGGGCAGGACGCCGCGGAATATGCTGCCGAGCTTCACATCGCGCGCGATCGTGTTGATCACGAAGACGTTCATGCCGATGGGCGGGGTGATCAGGCCGAGTTCGACGGTCATCACGATGATGACGCCGAACCAGATCGGGTCGAAGCCGAGTTCCAGGATCACCGGGAACACGATGGGCACCATCAGGATGATCATCGCCATGGCGTCCAGGAAGCAGCCCATCACGACGAAAAGCACCATGATCAGGATCAGCGTGCCGTAGCTGCCGAAGCCGAGATCGATCAGGAACTGGGTCAGGTTCTGCGGCACCTGCGTGACCGCGAGGAAATAGCCGAACAGGATGGCGCCGATCAGGATGGTGTAGATTGCGACGGAGGTTCTCAGCGCCTCGACGAGGCTGTCGAGCAGCGAGACAAGGCGGAGCCTTCCGCGCGCCAGCCCGATCAGGGCGGTCAGGACAGCGCCGACGGCTGCGGCTTCGGTCGCGGTGGCGATGCCGAAATAGATCGTCACGATGACCGCGATGAACATCAAGGCCACGGCCCAGACGCCGCGCAGCGCGGCGAACGCCTCGCGCATGCTGAATGCCGCGCCGCTTGGCAGCTTCGAGCCGAACCACAGCCGGACTGTCGCCATGTACATGAAGACGGCCAGAATGCCGGGGACGATGCCGGCGATGAACAGCGTGCCGATGTCCTGCTCGGTGATGTAGCCGTAGACGGCGAGGACCACCGAGGGCGGGATCAGGATGCCGAGCGTTCCGCCGGCCGCGATGACGCCGGTCGCCACTTCGTCGCGGTAGCCGGCGCGTTTCATCTCGGGATAGGCGATGTCGGTCATGGTCGCGGCGGTCGCGACGGAGGAGCCGCAAATCGCCGAGAAGCCGGCGCAGGCCCCGACTGTGGCGATGCCCAGTCCGCCACGGAACGATCCGAGCGTCGCGTTGGCGGCCCTGAAGAGTTCGCGGCTCATGCCGGAGCGGGTGGCCAGCACGCCCATCAGGATGAAGAAGGGGATGAGCGTCAGGTTGAAGTCTGTCACGGTGCGCAGCGGCGAGGTCGCCAGCAGGTTGAGCGCCGGCGTCCAGCCGACGACCATGCCGAAGCCGCCGACGCCGACGATTCCCATCGCCACGCCGATCGGCACGCGAATGAGCATGAGCAGGAACAGCACGACGAAGCCGCCGGCCGCGATCAGATCCCTCTCACTCATGCAGGTGTTCCTCGTCGATCTTCTCGTAGGATTCGAGGTCCTCGCCATGGCGCCAGATCCGCCAGATACGTATCGAGGTCATGATCAGCGCAGCAACCAGACCGAGCACGATGGCGCCGAGAAACGGCCAGTGCGGCAGGCGCAGGTCCATGGTCACTTCGCCGCCGGGAAATTGCGACATCACGCGCTCGCCGATCTTCCAGACGAGGCCGGCGGTGAAGATCAGGAGAACCAGCCAGGCCGCCACGTCGAGCCAGCGACGCACTTTCGGGCTCACCATCTGTGCGAGAAGGTCCACCTTGATGTGGCTTCCGCGGTAGGCGACCGAAGCCAGCCCCCAGACGATCGCCACGGCCAGTGTGAGCCGGGAAATGTCGAATGCATCGGGCAGGGGCGAATTGAACAGGTAACGCCCGATGGCCGAGATGAAGATGATAACGGTCACAAGGCCGAGCATGATCGCGGCGATGCGCTCGATCCACAATGCCACGCCGCCCCTGGGCGCAGGGCGCTTGGAGTCCATGAGACAATCCCCCGTGGTGAGAGGGAGGGGCGAACCCCTCCCTTAATTGCCTATTCGTAGAGCGTGTTGTTTGCGGCGAGCGCCGACCGCAGCCCTTCAAGCACGGTGTCGGCGTCGTAGCCCTTCGCCTTCACGTCTTCCTTCCAGGCTTCGAGCGTCGGCACGGCCGCGTCGCGCCACAGCTGAACTTCCTCGGCGGTCGGCGTGTAAACCGTGTGCTCGGGGTTGTTCATGATCTCCTCGCGGACGCCGTTGTCGTAGTCAGCCCAGCCCGCGGAGAAGCGCTTCGACCATTCCGGGGTGCAATGGTTGTCGATGATCGTGCGCTGCTCGTCGCTCAGGCCGTCGTAGCTTGCCTTGTTGAGCAGCATCACCTGCGCCGAGAGATAGAGCGGCATGTCGTTGTGGAACTTCGTCTCCTCGGCGATGTTGAAGATCTTCATCGCCTCGTAAGGGAAGGTCACGGCGTCTGCGCTGCCGCGCGCGAGGGCTTCACGCGCTTCCGGCGCGGGCACCTGCACGGACGAACCGCCAAGCGAGTTGACGAAGCGCGCCATGGTCGAGTGCGCCGGGCGGACGCTCAGGCCCTTGACGTCGGCGGGAACCTTGATTTCGGTGTTGGCGTGGAAGCGGCCGGGATTGTGCGGGTTGACCAGGCAGAAATAGACGTCGCTCATCTCCTTGGCGGCATAGTCGAGATACCACTCGTGGATCGCCTTGGCCGCATTCGCGCCGTCCTTGCCGAGAAACGGCACGCCGACGAGTTCGAACACCGGGAAGCGGCCGGCATTGTAGCCCGGATTGACGTAGCCGATGTCGGCGATGCCATCGCGGGTCATGTCGTAATGGTCGGGCGCCGCGCCGAGCTGCTGCGCCGGAAAGACCTCGAATTTGATCGAGCCGCCCGAATCCTCGGTGATCGATTCCATCCATTCCTTCATGCCGGTCTGCGGCACCGCATGTTGCGGCGGCAGCCAGTGGGAAAGCCTCAGCGTCACGTCCTGCGCCTGCGCAGCCGTGGTGCCAAGAACGAGGGCGGCGAGAATGCCGATTGTCTTCTTCATGTAATTCCTCCCAGAATTTAACCGGTTGCTCCGGACCTCCATATGTATCCATTTCAGCGCAATTGCATAGGCCGCAGTGCAATTTTCCATCGTTGGAAATACATCCCGCGTCGCAAAGCCGCATACGGACGAGTTTCGTTCAGGCAAAATACGCGCATGAATCGGCCTTGACCTTCCAGCGACTGGAAGCCCTATCTGTGGGTTACCAAGACTGGAAGGTTTAGAAAATGGCCCATAGCGATCACGCTCATCACGAGCACAAGGCAGACGGCAGTTGCTGCGGTTCTCACAAGGCGGACAACCAGACGGAGACAAAGGCGCCCGACGGCGAGACCGCGATCGATCCGGTCTGCGGCATGACGGTGAAGCTGAAGGCGGGCAAGCCGCATCTGACCTACAAGGGCACTGAATATCACTTCTGCAATCCGAAGTGCCATGATCGCTTCGAAGCCGACCCTTATTTCTATCTCTCGGGCAACAAGCAGAAGAAGAAAAAGGCCGAGAAGAAGAACGCGCTTTACACGTGTCCGATGGATCCCGAAATCGTCCAGGAGGGTCCCGGTACCTGCCCGATCTGCGGCATGGCGCTGGAGCCGATGAGCGGGGTTTCGGAAGGCCCGAACCACGAACTGATCGATTTCACGCGGCGTCTCTGGGTCAGCGCAGGTGCGGCAATCCCGCTTCTGATCCTGACCATGGGGCCGATGATCGGCCTGCCTGTCCGCGACTGGATCGGCGAGCAGATCGCCGTCTATCTCGAATTCCTGCTGGCGACGCCCGTTGTTCTTTGGGCCGCGCGGCCGTTCTTCCATCGCGGCTGGACCTCGGTCGTCACCCGCAATTTCAACATGTGGACGCTGATCATGCTCGGCGTCGCGGCGGCCTACGCCTATTCCGTGGTGGCGACCTTCGCGCCCGGGCTCTTCCCCGAGACGATGCGCATGGAGGGCGGGCATGTGCCGGTCTATTTCGAGGCGGCGGTGGTGATCATCGCGCTCGTCTTCGTCGGGCAGGTGCTGGAATTGCGCGCTCGCGAGCGCACCGGCGACGCGATCAAGGCGCTGCTCGATCTGGCGCCGAAGACGGCCCGGCGGATCACGCCGGACGGCGATGAATATGACGCGCCTCTGGAAAACATCATCGAGGGCGACCTGATGCGTGTTCGCCCGGGCGAAAGGATCCCGGTCGACGCCGTCGTGAAGGAAGGCCATTCCTCCGTCGACGAGAGCATGATCACCGGCGAGCCGGTGCCGGTCGAGAAGACGGAAGGCGAGAAGGTCACCGGCGGCACGCTCAACAAGAACGGCACGCTGGTCATCGAAGCCGAGAAGGTCGGCGAGGACACAATGCTGTCGCGCATTGTGGAGATGGTCGCTTCCGCCCAGCGGTCGCGTGCGCCGATCCAGGGCCTGGCAGACCGCGTCGCGTCCTATTTCGTGCCGACGGTCGTCGCCGTCGCAATCCTGGCCTTTGCCGCGTGGATTATCTGGGGACCGCAGCCGGCCTTCGTCTTCGCAATCGTATCAGCGGTCTCGGTGCTGATCATCGCGTGCCCCTGCGCGCTCGGTCTGGCCACGCCGATGTCGATCATGACGGCGACGGGGCGCGGGGCGCAGGCGGGCGTCCTCGTGAAGGAAGCCGGCGCGCTGGAGCGCATGGCAAAGGTCGATACCGTCATCGTCGACAAGACCGGCACGCTGACCGAGGGCAAGCCGAGGCTGACCGATGTCGTCGCCCTTAACGGCCATGACGAGGCCGAGATCCTCGCGCTCGCCGCATCGCTGGAGAAAGGCTCCGAGCATCCGCTTGCGGACGCGATCGTCTACGGGGCGGAGGAACGGGGCGTCACTACCGGGTCCGCGTCGCATTTCGAGGCACTGACGGGCAGGGGCGTGAAGGGCTCGGTCGACGGCAAGCCGGTCGCGCTGGGAAACAACGCGATGATGCAGGCCGAAGGCATCGACGCGGACGCCGCAGCGGAGCAGGCCGATGCGCTGCGAAGCGCGGGCAAGACGGTCATGCTGGTCGCCATCGACGGCAAGGTCGCGGGGATGGTGGCGGTCGCCGATCCGGTCAAGACATCCACGGCAGCGGCGATCAAGGCGCTGCATGCCGAGGGGCTTCGCGTCATCATGGCGACCGGCGACAATGAGCGCACCGCGAAGGCCGTTGCCGCCGAACTGGGGATTGACGAGGTCCGCGCCGGCGTGCTGCCGGAGGACAAGAAGGCGCTGGTCGACGAGTTACACGCGCAGGGCCGCAGCGTTGCGATGGCCGGCGACGGCATCAACGACGCCCCGGCGCTTGCCGCCGCCGATGTCGGCATCGCCATGGGCACGGGCGCCGACGTGGCGGTCGAAAGCGCCGGCATCACGCTCTTGAAGGGCGACCTGCAGGGCATCGCCAAGGCGCGGAAACTGGCGCAGTCGACTCTGGCGAATATCAAGCAGAACCTCTTCTTCGCCTTTGCCTACAACTCCATCGGCGTGCCGGGCGCGGCCGGCATCCTCTATCCGTTGACGGGCACGCTGCTGTCTCCGATGATCGCTGCCGCGGCGATGAGCCTGTCCTCGGTCTCGGTCATCTCCAACGCGCTGCGCTTGCGCAGGCTGAAGCTATAGGGAGGCGCGCATGAATATCGGAACCGCCGCGGAGCAGGCCAATCTGCCGCCGAAGACGATCCGCTATTACGAGGAAATCGGGCTGGTCACGCCGTCGCGCGCCGATAACGGTTATCGCGACTATTCGGACAAGGACGTCCACCGGCTTCGGTTCCTGCAGCGCTCGCGAAGTCTCGGCTTTACCATAGACGAGTGCCGGCATCTGCTTTCGCTTTACGACGACAAGCACCGCGCCTCGGCCGACGTCAAGGCGATGGCGCTGGAGAAGGTCGGCGAGATCGACCGCAAGATCGCCGAGCTGCAGTCGCTTCGCGACACGCTGGCGACGCTGCCCCGCCACTGCCATGGCGACGGCCGGCCGGATTGTCCGATCATCGACGATCTCGCAGGCGAGAGGGCAAGCGCCTAGGGTTTGGGGACGATCCAGTCGGCGAGCCGGGCGCTCGCCATGTCACCGACCAGTTCGACGAAGCCCTTCGCCTGGTGTTCGGCGGTGAGTCGGCCCTTGTCGGGGCTGGCCTGCGCCGCTTCGCCGACCGCGCCGGAGGCGTTCACGTCCTGGGCGATCCAGGCAAACGCGTTCGGGCCGGTGTGGGCGATATGGGAGAATTGCTGCTGCGCCGCGGCGACGCGCGAGGTGAAATCCTCCGCCTTGTCCATCCGCACAGTGTCCGGGGCAAAATGCAGCATGAGCGACGTTTCCACGTCGCCGCCATGGATGCCGTATTTGCGTTCGTAATCGCCATAGAAGCCGTCCGGCAGGCCGAAACGCATCCATGAGGTCTTGGCGACCATCATGTCGTGGCGCACGCGCAATTCGCGCGCGACGATGCCCATGACCTCCTCGTTGCCGCCATGCGAGTTGACGATGACCAGCTTGCGGATGCCGGCGCGAGCGACCGAGTCACCGAGATCGCACCAGAGGTCGATCAGCGTGGTCGCCGAAATGGTCAGCGTGCCGGGCGAGCGGATATGCTCGTTCGACTTGCCGACGGCCTGGATCGGCAGGACGCGCATGTCGATATCAGCCGGCATCAGCGGAAACACGGTCTCCAGCATCCCGGCCATGATCGCATGGTCGGTCGCCACCGGCAGATGGGGGCCGTGCTGCTCGGTCGCCGCGATGGGCAGCACCGCGACCACCTTGTCCGGATCGAGATTGTCGAAGTCGCGGGACGTGAAATCGCTCCACCAGAAACTCTTTGTCATCATGCTTCCTTTGTCGGGCCGGCGGCGATGGCCTCGATCTCTACGGTGAATTCCTCCCGCGCGAAGCCGGAGACGATCATCAGCGTCGAGGCGGGAGCCGGCTCCGAAAACAGCTCGTCGCGCACTGCCATGTAAGGCTTCAGATGCTCGCGGCCGGTGACATAGGCATTGATGCGGACGATGTTGTCCAAGGTCATGCCGGCATCTTTCAAAATGGCCTCGATAGCGGCGAAGCAGAGCCGCGCCTGCGCCCCGGTATCCGTCGGGATCGTGTCATCGGTTTCGATGCCGAGCTGTCCGGAACAGAACACGAGGCGCATGCCTTCCGGCACTTCGACGGCATGGCTGTATTTGGCGAAAGGGGGCCGGATTCCGGCGGGCGTCAGATGGTTGAACACGATGGTCTCCGGTCAGATTCGCCGCTCATAATGCAAAGCGTATCCGTAAACTCAAGCATGCTGTTTTTTTGAGCAGTATGCGCTAAAACTGGGCTCACGAAGGGGGAGGCGATGCGGAGAAAGAAGCGGAAAACGAACGGTCTGCGCTGTCGCATGGCTGGCATATCACTTGCATCGAATGCCGAGGTTCAAAAAGCGTGGCTAACCGGCTGTGCATCCAACAAATAGAGGTGTGAACGTGAAACGAGTTCTATTGATCACCACAGCCCTTGGGGCCGTATTCTCCACCCAGGCCTTCGCCCTGGAAAAGGTCACCTTCGCTACCAACTGGCTGGCCCAGGCCGAGCATGGCGGATATTATCAGGCGGTCGCCGACGGCTCCTACGAGGCGTGCGGTCTCGAGGTCGAGATCATGCAGGGCGGACCGCAGGTCTCCGGCCGTCCGCTGATGCTGGCCGGCAAGATCGATTTCTACATGGGCGGCAACATGCTGCAGGCCTTCTCGGCCGTCGAGCAGGACATTCCGCTCAAGGTCGTCGCCGCGCATTTCCAGAAAGAGCCGCAGGTTCTGATGAGCCATCCGGGCGAGGGGCTCGACAGCTGGGAAGAGCTGAAGAACGCCGAACAGTTTATCCTCGGCGACGAGGGTTTCCAGACCTTCTATCAGTGGATGGTCAAGGATTTCGGCTTCGACGAGTCGAAGCGTATTCCCTACACGTTCAACCCCGCGCCGTTCATCGCCAATCCGAAATCGGTGCAACAGGGCTACATCACGTCCGAGCCATTCGCGGTTGAGCGTGAGGGCGGTTTCGTGCCGAACCTGTTCCTGCTCGCCGATTACGGTTTCAGCACCTATTCCACGACCGTCGAGACGATGCAGAAGACGATCGACGAGCGCCCGGAAGTCGTCCAGTGCTTCGTCGATGCCTCCTCGAAGGGCTGGTACAATTATCTCTATGGCGACAACGCCGCCGCCAACGAGATGATCAAGAAAGACAATCCGGACATGTCCGACGAGCAGATCGCCTTTTCGATCGAGAAGCTCAAGGAATACGGCATCGTCGATTCCGGCGACACGGAAGAGATGGGTATCGGTGCGATGACCGACGAGCGGATCGCCGATTTCTACCAGAAGATGGTCGATTCAGGCGTCATGGACGCGGACATCGATATCGGGAAGTCCTACACGCTGGAATTCGTGAACAAGGGCGTTGGCCTGGACCTTAAGAAGTAATCTTCGAAAGGCATTTCCGCGTGGACATGCAACCTGCCGACAAGGCAAAGACCGGCGGACCGCAGCTTATCCTGCGGTCCGTCGGAAAAGTTTTCGGAAACGACGTCGTCGCCCTGCGTGATGTCGATATGACGATCAATCAGGGAGATTTCCTGAGCCTGCTCGGGCCGTCCGGATGCGGCAAGTCGACGGCCTTGCGGCTTATCGCCGGCCTGTCATCGCCGACATCGGGTATCCTCGACTGGCGCGGTCCGGTGATGGGAAAGGCCGATATCGGCTTCGTTTTCCAGGAGCCGACTCTGATGCCGTGGGCGTCCGTCTTCGACAATGTCTGGCTGCCGCTGCGCCTGCAGGGCGTTTCGCGCGCCGATGCGAAGCCGCAGGTCGAGGAAGTGCTTTCCCAGGTCAATCTGACCGGTTTCGAGAACGCGGTGCCGCGTGAACTCTCCGGCGGCATGAAGATGCGCGTGTCGATTGCGCGCGGGCTGGTGACGCGGCCGCGAGTGCTGCTGATGGACGAGCCGTTCGCCGCGCTGGACGAGATCACACGTTTCCAGCTCAACAGCGACCTGCTGACGCTTTGGGAGCGCGAGCGTTTCACGGTCATTTTCGTTACCCATTCCGTGTTCGAAAGCGTTTTCCTGTCGAACAGGATCGTCGTGATGGCGGCGCATCCGGGCCGCGTCTTCGGCGAGATGGATGTGGACGCGCCTTATCCGCGCGACGAGACGTTCCGCACGTCGGAAGACTATGCGCACCTGACCCGCAAGGCCTCGTCGCTGCTTCGTTCGGCGATGGGTATCGAGGGCGAGGGAGGTGACGATCATGTCCTCCACTGAGATGCAGGGCCATGAAGCGGTGATGATCGATGCCGAGGAAATGCGGCGCGCACGCCAGCGCAAGATGGAAAAGACCGGCAAATGGCTGTTGCCGATCCTGATCATGTGTGTCGCGATCTTCATGTGGGACCGGATCTGCGTCTGGAACGAGATCCCGCGCTACATCCTGCCGCGGCCGGGCGAGGTGCTGGCGACGCTGATCGAAGATCGCGGCCTGTTGTTCTCCTCGCTGGTCAACACGCTGAAGATCACTTTCCTCTCACTGGCTCTCGCGGTTGCCGGCGGCGTCGGTTTGTCGGTGCTTTTCACCCAGTCGAAATGGGTGGAGATGAGCTTCTTTCCCTTCGCTGTGGTTCTGCAGGTCACACCCATCGTGGCGATCTTCCCGTTGATCAACATTTATGTGGACAACCAGACCACCAAGCTTCTGCTTTGCGCATGGATCGTCGCCTTTTTCCCGATCCTGTCGAACACGACGCTGGGGCTAAACTCGGTCGACCGGAACCTACTCGACCTGTTCAAGCTTAACGGCGCGTCGCGCTGGCAGACGTTGTGGCATCTGCGTTTGCCGGCTTCGATGCCTTATTTCCTTGGCGGACTGAAGATCGCCGGCGGTCTTGCGCTGATCGGCGCGGTCGTGGCGGAATTCGTCGCCGGTGCGTCGGGCCTGTCCTCCGGGCTCGCCAGCCGCATCATCGAGGCCGGTTACCGGCTCAACGCCCCGCGTCTCTTCGCCGCGCTGATCCTGATCTCGTTTACCGGCATTCTGATTTTCCTCGTGCTTTCCTTCATATCCAACCGCATCCTGCGGCGCTGGCATGAAAGCGCGCTGACACAGGAGCGTTGATGTCTGGTGGAGCAATCGTTCGAACCGAGACGGGTTTCAGTCTGTATCGGGCGCATCTGCACGATTCATGGGTCGATTCCGGCGGGGCGGAGCATGACGACGAGGGGTTCGGACTATACGATCTGACCGTCGAGAATGGGCGTATCGCCTCCATTACACCGTCCGTCGCAGCGAGTGAGGGCGCGGAGAACGATCTGCGCCGCCGCGTCGTCCTTCCGGCGCTCATCGATTGCCACACGCATCTCGACAAGGGTCACATCTGGCCGCGCAGGCCCAATCCCGACGGGTCGTTTCCGGGCGCGTTGGGCGCGGTGCTGGCCGACCGGTCGGCCAACTGGTCGGCGGAAGATGTCGAGGCGCGCATGGAGTTCGCGCTGAAATGCGCCTACGCCTACGGCACCAAGGCGATCCGTACCCATCTCGACTCGCTGCCGCCGCAGGAGACAATCTCCTGGCCGGTCTTCGAAAAGGTGCGCGAGCGCTGGAAAGGCCGGATCGATCTGCAAGGCGCCTGCCTGTTCGGCATCGACACGGGCCGCGACGAAGCCTGGTTCCAGACGCTCGTACAGCGGGTGAGGCAAGCGGGCGGCGTGCTCGGTGCGGTCACCTTCATGGTGCCGGACATCGAACAACTGCTCGACATGATATTCCGCGCCGCGATCGAAAACGACCTGCCGCTCGATTTTCACGCCGACGAGACCGATGCGCTGGAGGCGGTGTCGCTGCGCCTGATCGCCGAGGCGGCGAAACGCAACGGCTATGAGGGGCGCATCCTGATCGGCCATTGCTGCTCGCTTGCGCGCCAGCCCGACGACGAGGTGTTGCGTACGCTCGATGCGGTTGCCGACTGCAACATCTCGGTGGTTTCGCTACCGATGTGCAACATGTTCCTGCAGGATCGCCGTTCGGACAACACGACGCCGCGTTGGCGCGGCGTGACGCTGCTGCACGAGATGAAGGCGCGCGGCATCAATGTCTGCGTCGCGTCCGACAACACGCGCGACCCGTTCTACGCCTATGGCGATCTCGACATGATCGAAGTCTATCGCATGGCGACGCGGATCATCCAGTTCGATCACCCGGTTGCCGACTGGCCGAAAGCGGCGCTTTCCAATCCGGCGAAAGCGATGGGACTGAGCGAGGACTGCGGCAGGCTTGTCGAGGGCGGGCCGGCGGATTTCCTGATTTGCGAGGGACGGTCCTGGACGGAGATCCTGTCGCGGCCGGAAAGCGGACGGATCGTGGTGCGTGATGGCAAAGTCATCGACCGGGCGCTGCCATCCTATGAAGAACTAGACCATTTGATGGAGTAGACGATGACGGGCATCGACGCGCTGCGCGCGGACCTCGACGGAATAAAGATCGAGGACAATGAGAAGATCGTCCAGCAGAAAAGCCGCGATTTCTATTGGTACTCGCCGGTTCTCAAGGAGCGGCTCGACCACGTGACCGGCGATCTGATCGTTTCGCCGAAGACCGAGGACGAAGTCATCCGGGTTCTGAAGGCCTGTTACAAGCACGATGTGCCGGTTACGCCGCGCGGTACGGGCACAGGCAATTACGGCCAGGCGATGCCGCTTTCGGGCGGCGTGGTGCTGTCGCTCGCCGACATGAGCGAAATCAAGGAAATCGCGCCGGGCAGGGCGGTGGTCGGTCCGGGCGTGATCTGCTCCGATCTGGACAAGGCTGCGCGCGAGCAATCCGGACAGGAAATGCGCATGCATCCCTCCACCACCCATACGGCGACCGTCGCGGGTTTCGTCGCGGGCGGTTCCGGAGGCGTCGGCTCGACACGCTGGGGCGGCCTGCGCGATTTCGGCAATGTGATCCGGCTGCGCGTCGTCACCATGGAGGAAGAGCCCCGGGTGCTCGAACTGACCGGCGCGGATTTGCACAAGGTCACGCATGCCTATGGTACCAACGGGATCATCACCGAGGTCGAAATACCGCTGACGGCGGCCTATGACTGGATCGATGTGATCGTCACATTCGACGATTTCGTGGAAGCGGCGGGCTACGCCAATGCGCTCGGGCGGCAGGACGGGATCCTCCTCAAGCTCAATACGGTCATTTCGGCGCCTGCGCCTTTCGACTATTTCAAGCGGCACCAGAAGTTCCTCAAGGAAGGCGACAGTGTCGTGATCTGCATGGTCGCGCCGCAGTCGCTCGACGCATTCCTGGCCTATACGGCGCGGGAAGGCGGCAACATCGCGTTCAACAGCGCAGCGCTCTCCGCCGAAGGCATGCGCGGCCTGCCGCCGGCATTCGAGCTCGCCTGGAACCACACCACCTTGCGCGGGCTCAGGATCGACCCGGCGATCACCTATCTGCAGGTGCTCTATCCTTTCCCGAACCAGCTCGCGCTGATCGAGAAGCTGCACGGCATGTTCAAGGGCGAGATCATCGATCACCTGGAATTCGTGCGCTTCGACGGAGACATAACCTGCTTCGGGCTGCCGATGGTGCGCTACACCACCGAGGCGCGGCTGGACGAGATCATCGAGACCTTCAATCGCGAGGGCGCGCCTATCTTCAATCCGCATCGCTTCACGCTGGAGGAGGGCGGCATGAAGCAGACCGACGAAATCCAGCTCGCCTTCAAGCGCGAGGCCGATCCGAAGGGCCTGCTCAACCCCGGCAAGATGATCGCCTGGGAAAACCCGGATTACGATTACGACACCGGCGCCGTCTGGCTGTTCAAGGGCTTGCAGAAGGCGAGTTAGGTGATGCGTGTTCTGGTCCTGCATGCTCATCCGGTCGCCGAGAGCTTCAACGGCTCGCTGCACCAAATCATTGTCGAACGGCTGAAAGCGAGAGGCCACGAGGTCGACGATTGCGATCTCTATGCCGAGGATTTCGACCCGCGGCTGAGCCGGTCCGAGCGGATTGGCTATCACGATATCGGCCCCAACCTCGAACCGGTGAAGACTTATGTCGAGCGGCTGCGCGCGGCGGAGGCGCTGGTGCTGAGCTATCCGGTCTGGAACTTCGGTTACCCGGCGATCCTGAAGGGGTTCTTCGATCGTGTCTTCCTGCCGGGCGTTTCGTTCGAGATGCGTAATGGCAAGGTCCGACCGTGTCTGCACAACATCAGGAAGGTGAGTGTGGTGACGACCTATGGCGGGACGCGGATGAGAGCGTTTCTGGTCGGCGATCCGCCGCGCAAGCTCGTCAACCGGGTGCTGCGCGTGATCGTCAAGCCGGGCGCGCCGTTCGACTATCTGGCGCATTACGACATGAACCGATCGACGGATGAGACGCGCAAACGTTTCATCGGCCGTGTCGAGACGGCAATGGACGCGTTCTGATGCGGATACTTGTTGTTTATTGCCATCCGGTACCGGAGAGCTTCGGAGCGGCGTTGCGCGACACGGTCATGAACGCGCTTGCCGAAGGCGGCAACGAAACGAGGCTGATCGATCTGTATGCCGAAGGTTTCGATCCGGTGATGGGTTGCGACGAGCGGCGTGTCTATAACGACATGCAGAAAGACCAGCATCCGCTGCCGGCGCATGCCGAGCAGCTTGCCTGGGCCGAGGGGCTGGTCTTCGTCTATCCGACATGGTGGTACGGCCTGCCGGCAATGCTGAAGGGGTGGCTCGACCGGGTCTGGACGCCCGAGATCACCTTCGCGATGTCGCCGGAGACGAAACGGATTCGTCCGCTGATGACCCATATCCGCAAGCTCGGCGTCGTGACGACCTGCGGCGCGCCGCGCTGGTGGTCCTATGTCGTCGGCCATCCGGGCAAGCGCACGCTGCTGCGCGGCATGCGCGCGCTCTTCGCCAAGCGCTGCAAGACGCTTTTCCTGGCGCACTACCTCATGGATGTGTCGACACCGCAGTCGCGCGCCGATTTCCTTGCGCTCGTGGACAGGCGCATCCGGCGTTTCTAGACCCTGAAAGGCTCTAGACAGCGACCTGCGGCAGTTCCGCCGGAACGCCGGGCGTGTCCGCCGGGTCGTCCGGATAGGACAGGAAGTGGAGTTCGTCGGCTGGCACGCCCTCGATCGAGCGGATCACGCAGGTCGCAAGATCGCGGCCGCCCTGGCGAACATCCTCGTTGATCACCTCGATTCCGCTGCGGTAGCGCTTGAGAATATTGGTGTGCTGCTTGGAAACGATCTGCACATCGCGACCGATTTGGAGGCCAGCCTGTTCGATGCCAGCAGAAGCTGCGATGGCGGCGCCGCCGCTGCCGCAGACGATTCCGTCCGGCCGTCCGGGTCCTCGCATGATCTCGTAGACACCGGCCTGGATCGTATCGAGCGTATCGTCGACGGTCACCGTGTCGAGCGCGACCTGCTGCATTCCGTGCTCGCGGAGGCCGGTTGCAAAGCCTGCCTTCATGTGGCGCGCATAAGTGAGATTGTCCGGCGGCGGGACAAGTGCCGCGCGCTTGACGCCCCGCTTGGCCAGCATGTTGGCGGCGTCATGGGCGAAACGCTCATTGTCGAAATCATGCCAGGGATGATCGATGCCCATGTCGGTGCGGCCATGGGTGGCGAAGGGCATGCCGTGCTCGGACAGATAGCGCACGCGGCGGTCCCGCAATTCGATACGTGACAGGATCACGCCGTCGGCGGAACCGGTTTCGACGATGTAGCGCACCGGCTCCATTGAATCGTTTTCCAGAGAGTAGGGCGTTACGACGAGGTGGTAGGGCGTGCCGCGCAGCACGTCGGAGATGCCGAGGACCATCTGGGATGTCAGGCCCATCACCTCTTCCTGGGTGTTGAGAACGAGGCTGATCACGTTCGTCTTGCCGGTTCTCAGACGAACGCCCGCCCGGTTCGGACGGTAACCGATCTGCTTGGCCACAAGCCGCACGCGTTTCTTGGCCTCTTCACCGATATCCGGCGCGTCCTTGAGCGCGCGCGAAACGGTCGTGATCGAGTAGCCGGTCATGAAGGCGATGGATTTCAGGGTCGGCGGTCCGGACGCCGGTTCCGCCGCTTCGCTCTGTTTTCCTTTTGTTTTCAGCGCCATTTCCGTTCCGCCCTTGAGACTCGGGGGAACTATAGGCCTGTCGGCAGTGTGGTTTCAACAAACATGCATCGATTGACACAAACGTTAAAGTTTATGCGGTGCAAAAAGAGATGCTGCGTTGCCGAAGGCGCAGTTCTTCCTCGGGTTTAGTCCCAGAATCCTCGGCAGAAAGCCGTATTTTCCGGATTTCTACGACATTCCTTTTATTTTTTCGACGCTCGAAGAAAATTTCATCGGCCCGGTTGCGCAGGAAAAATCCTTGCCATACAGTTCCACTGCAACGTTACAGTTCGCAGGGAGGAAAACATGCGTCTTCGTTCAACAATTGCGGCGTTGGCCGTGTCGGCGGTATTGCCGGCCGCCACAGCTCACGCGACAGATCTTGAGGTCATGCACTGGTGGACCAGCGGCGGCGAGGCGGCTGCCGTGGCGGAATTCGCCAAGGCTTTCGACGCCACCGGCAATCACTGGGTCGATGCGGCCTTTGCCGGCCCGGGCGAGCAGGCTCGCGCCATCATGGTCAGCCGTATCACCGGCGGCGACCCGATGGGCGCTTTCCAGTTCAACCATGGCCGTCAGGCGGAGGACCTGATCGAAGCCGGGCTGCTGCGCGACCTGACCGACATCGCCGAGGCCGAGGGCTGGAAGGACGTCGTAAATCCGCCGTCGCTTCTCGACGGCTGTACGGTTGACGGTCGCATCTACTGCACGCCGGTCAACATCCACTCCTGGCAGTGGCTGTGGCTTTCGCACAAGGCCTATGAGGATGCCGGCGTTCCGGTCCCGACAAACTGGGACGAGTTCGTCGCCGCCGCTCCGGCTCTGAAGGAGAAGGGCATTCTTCCGATGGCTGTGGGTCAGCAGAGCTGGCAGCAGAGCGGACTTTTCAACGTCCTGATGTCGTCCCTCGTGCCCGTCGAGATCTTCGAGAAGGTCTATGGCGACAAGGACGCCGAAGTCGCGGCCGGTCCTGAAGTCGCCCGCGTCTTCAAGGCGGCGGCCGATGCGCGTGAAATGTCGGACGGCTCGACCGTGCAGTCCTGGAACGAGGCGACAAACCTCGTCATCACCGGCAAGGCCGGCGGCCAGATCATGGGCGACTGGGCGCAGGGCGAATTCTCGGTCGCCGAACAGAAGGCCGGCAGCGACTATTCGTGCCTTCCGGGTCTGGGCGTGACCGAAGTGCTCGGCACCGGCGGCGACGCGTTCTACTTCCCGGTTTTGGACGACGAGGAGAAATCCAAGGCGCAAGCCGAACTCGCCGCGCTTCTTCTGAAGCCCGCCGTACAGGTGGCTTTCAACCTGAAGAAGGGTTCGCTGCCGGTTCGTGGCGACATCGACCTGTCGACGGCGAATGACTGCATGCAGAAGGGCCTGAAGCTGCTCGCCGAGAACAAGCTGGTGCCGGACACCAACCAGCTTCTCACGCCGGACACGACGTCGCAGATCAACGATCTGTTCGCCGAGTTCTTCGCCGATGCGTCGATCACGCCGGAAGACGCCCAGAAGCGTTTCGCCGATATTATCGCCAGCGCTGACTGATCCGTTTCGACACGTATCGTGCCGGCCCGCCGTGATGGCGGGCCGGCAACCAGCCGGCCAATAAGAACGCACGGGGAATGCGCATGGCTTCGGGACGCCCGAACCAGCTTTTTCGCAACAAGACGGCGAAGATCGCAGCGATTCCGATGATCCTGACCGCCATGGTGGTCTTCATCGGAGGGACGGGCTGGACGGTCGTCTATTCGTTTACGAAATCCAAGCTGCTGCCCAAGCTGGAATGGGTCGGTTTCGACCAGTATGAACGGCTTTGGAGCACCAATCGCTGGATCGTCTCGATCGAGAATCTGGCGATTTACGGCCTGTCGATGCTGGTCCTCAGCTTCGTGCTCGGCTTCCTTCTGGCTGCTTTGATGGACCAGAAGATCCGGTTCGAGAACACGTTCCGAACCATCATGCTCTATCCCTTCGCGCTGTCCTTCATCGTGACGGGTCTGGTTTGGCAGTGGCTGCTCAATCCCGAATTCGGCATTCAGCAGATCGTGCGCAATCTCGGTTGGGAAAGCTTCACCTTCGACCCGCTGTATAATCCGGACCTCGCGATCTTCGGCGTCATGCTCGCGGCGCTGTGGCAGGGCTCCGGCCTCGTCATGGTGCTGATGCTCGCCGGGCTTCGCGGCATCGACGAGGAAATCTGGAAGGCGGCGCGGATCGACGGCATTCCGACATGGAAGACCTATCTGTTTATCATCATCCCGATGCTGCGGCCCGTCTTCATCACCGCGCTGGTGCTGATCACCAGCGGCATCATCCGGGTCTATGACCTCGTCGTCGCGCAAACCAGCGGCGGCCCCGGGCTGGCGACCGAAATGCCCGCCAAATATGTCTACGACTACATGTTCCGCGCGCAGAATCTCGGTCAGGCTTTCGCCGCATCGACGATGATGTTGCTTGCCGTCCTGGTCGTCGTCGTGCCGTGGGCCATGATGGAATTCGGGGGCAAGAAAAATGACTGATATCGCCACCGCAACCGCCGCGGCGTCGGTCGGCATGCCCGAGGAGGCCCGCATCGACGATGGCCCGCGCGGCCCGCGCCCAACCCGCGCGCTCTCGCGCCGCAACATCATGCTCTACGGCACGCTGATCGTCGTGTCGCTCTACTACCTGCTGCCGCTCTACGTGATGGTCGTCACCTCGCTGAAGGGCATGCCCGAGATCCGGGTTGGCAATGTCTTCTCGCCGCCGCTGGAGATCACTTTCCAGCCCTGGGTCAAGGCGTGGGCCGAGGCCTGCACCGGGCTGAACTGCGACGGGCTTAGCAGGGGATTCTGGAATTCGGTCCGGATCACAATTCCCTCCGTCGTTGCCTCGATCGCGATCGCCTCCGTCAACGGCTACGGCCTCGCCAACTGGCGCTTCAAGGGCGACAATTTCTTCTTCACGATCCTGATCTTCGGCGCGTTCATCCCCTATCAGGTGATGCTCTATCCGGTCGTGATCATCCTGCGGGAGCTTGGGCTCTATGGGTCGCTCACCGGTCTGGTAATCGTCCACTCCGTGTTCGGGATGCCTATCCTGACATTGTTGTTTCGGAACTACTTCACGTCGCTGCCCGAGGAGTTGTTCAAGGCTGCTCGCGTCGACGGCGCCGGCTATTGGGGCATCTATTTCCGGATCATGCTGCCGATGAGCCTGCCGATCTTCGTTGTCGCGATGATTATCCAGGTCACCGGCATCTGGAACGACTTCCTCTTCGGTACGGTCTACACCAAGCCCGACTACTGGCCGATGACCGTGCAGCTCAACAATATCGTCAACTCGGTGCAGGGGGTGAAGGAGTACAACGTCAACATGGCCGCGACGCTGCTGACCGGCCTTGTCCCGCTCTTCATCTACTTCGTTTCCGGCAAACTCTTCGTGCGCGGCATCGCGGCCGGCGCCGTGAAAGGCTGACTGTCATGCATAGCGTCTCGGTTCGCGACGTTTCGCTCAATTTCGGCTCCGTGAAGGTGCTCGAAAAGCTCAATCTCGACATCACGGAGGGTGAATTCCTGGTCCTGCTTGGGCCGTCGGGCTGCGGCAAGTCGACGTTGCTGAACTGCATCGCCGGCCTGCTTGACGTGTCGGACGGGCAGATCTTCATCAACGGGAAGAACGTCACCTGGGAGCAGCCGAAGGATCGCGGCATCGGCATGGTGTTCCAGTCATACGCGCTCTACCCGCAGATGACGGTCGAGGGCAATCTGAGCTTCGGGCTGAAAAACCAGGGCGTTCCGCGCGCCGAAATCCGCGAACGTGTCGATCGCGCGGCCAAGATGCTGCAGATCGAACCCTATCTTCAGCGCAAGCCCGCACATCTTTCGGGGGGGCAGCGCCAGCGCGTGGCCATTGGCCGCGCGCTGGTGCGGGAAGCCGGCGTGTTCCTTTTCGACGAGCCGCTTTCCAATCTCGACGCGAAGCTGCGCTCGGAACTGCGCGTGGAGCTCAAGCGCCTGCACCAGAAGCTCGCCCACAACACCATGATCTATGTCACGCACGACCAGATCGAGGCGCTGACGCTGGCCGACCGTATTGCTGTCATGAAAGGCGGCGTCATCCAGCAACTAGCCGATCCGCATACGATCTATAACCGGCCGCGCAATCTCTACGTGGCGGGCTTCATCGGCTCACCGCCGATGAGTTTTCTCGACGGTTCCGTCACGGCCGAAGGCGGCGGTTTTGTTTTTCGTTTCGGCGATCACGTCATCCCGCTGGACGGCTATGTCGCCGATACGGAACTGCGTCCCGAATTCGACGCCATTCTGGGTGTGCGACCGGAGCACGTGGAAATCCGCGGGGAAAACGAGACGTCGGACACGGCCACTTTCCCGGCGGTTGTCGATCTGGAGGAGCCGATGGGCGCGGACAGCCTTTTGTGGGTGACATTCGCCGGCCAGACGCTCTCGGTCCGCATCGACTCCTCGCGGCGTTTCCGCCCGGGCGACGCCGTTCGGCTGGGGTTCAATCTGCCGATGGCTTCGGTCTTCGACAGGAAAACCGAAGATCGGATGTGAGGCGGCCTGCGGAAGATGAATACGCGGTGGCCAATGGCGATTTGCGAACAGTCGGTTTCTTGTTGCCGCCTGGGCGGGGTAGGAACGTCACGATCGGGCGAAAGGCGGGCGCTGATGTACCGTCTTTCGCTCCCCGTGATCCGTTCCGCAAATAAGGGTGCCCCATGAAACGCTCAGCCATCAACGAAATCATCAGGGAAAGCGACGCTTTCATCCGCTCTTTCGGCTATGTGATGCCGCCTTTCGCATACTGGTCTCCCGAAGAAATGAAACGCCGCACCGCCGGAGACAGCGCGCGCATCCGCGACCACAGGCTCGGCTGGGACATCACGGATTACGGCCAGGGGAAATTCGACGATCTCGGCCTGTTCCTGTTCACCGTGCGCAATGGCAACAACGCCAATGTCGGCAGGGGCCGGGGCATGCTTTATGCCGAGAAGATCATGATCTCCGGCGAGAACCAGATCTCGCCGATGCACCGGCACAATCTCAAGACCGAAGACATCATCAACAAGGGCGGCGGCACGCTGGTGCTGGAATTGTTCAAGGCGAAGCCGGACGGCTCCATCGACGAGAACGCCGACGTGAACACCTTCACCGACGGCACCGCGCGGACACTGCCGGCGGGCAGTCTCCTGAAGCTCGCGCCCGGCGAAAGCGTGACGCTGGAGCCTGACACCTGGCATGCATTCTGGGGTGAGGGCGGCAAGGTTCTGATCGGCGAAGTCTCCAACGTCAATGACGACCTGACGGACAATATCTTCCGCGATCCCATCGGCCGGTTTTCAACCGTCGACGAGGATGCGCCGCCGCTTCATCTGCTTGTTTCCGACTATGACAATTGGCTCGACTGAGCCGCTTTCGAGGGTATTCCAATGACCGAGTTTTCCTATCAGCTCTACAGTTCGCGCAATTTCCCGCCGCTTGCCGACACGTTGAAGATGCTCGGCGAGCTCGGCTACACCCAGGTCGAGGGCTATGGCGGGCTGTTTGCCGATCTGGGCGCGCTCGATGAGCTGAAGGCCGATCTGGCCGATAATGGTCTCGCCATGCCGACCGGGCATTTCGGGCTCGACATGGTGCGCGACCAGCCTGACAGGGTTTTGCAGATCGCGGAGACAATCGGTGTGGAGGCTATCTTCGTGCCGGCAATCCCGGCCGAGGAGCGCTCGAAGGATGCAGCCGGATGGCGGGCGCTGGGCGAAACGCTGGCGCGGGTCGCCGAACCCTATTGGAAGGCCGGGCTGACCTTCGGCTGGCACAATCACGCCTTCGAGTTCGTCGAGACCGAAACCGGCGAGATGCCGCTCGACCTGATCATGGCCGGGGACCCGAAGCTGGCGCTGGAGCTCGATGTCGCCTGGGTGGTGAGGGGCGGGCAGGATCCGCTGGTATGGATCGACAAATTTGCCGACCGTATCGCAGCCGCTCACATCAAGGACATCGCGCCTGAAGGCGAATGCGCGGACGAGGATGGCTGGGCCGATGTCGGCCATGGCGTCATGGATTGGACGGCCATCATGGCGGCGTTGCGCAAGACGAATGCGCGCTGGTTCGTGATGGAGCACGACAATCCGAAAGATCATTCCCGTTTTGCCAGCCGCTCGATCGAGACGGCGCGCGGTCTGTAAGGATTTAAAGAGATGAACAAGCTTGGCGTCGGCATCATCGGATGCGGGAATATCTCGGCCGCCTATCTTCGGCTTGCGCCGCTTTTCAAGGCGCTCGAAATGCGTGCCGTGGCGGATATTAATATTGATGCGGCAAAGGCGCGCGCGGAGGAATTCGGCGTCAGGGCGCTGGATGTGGACGGGCTCTTGGCGGATCCGGATATCGACGTGATCGTCAATCTGACGATCCCGGACGCCCATTACGCGGTCACCAGCGCGATCCTGGAAGCGGGCAAGCATGCCTATTCGGAAAAACCATTGGTCTTGAGCCTCGACGAAGGCGAGAAACTGAGAGCGCTCGCGGATGCTCGCGGCCTGCGCGTCGGTTCTGCGCCGGATACGTTCCTAGGCGGGTCGCATCAGCTTGCGCGCGCCGGGATCGACGAGGGGCTTGTCGGCGATATCGTCGCCGGCACCTGCCATGTCATGTCGCACGGCATGGAGCATTGGCATCCGAATCCGGACTTTTTCTTCCTGCCCGGCGCCGGCCCCGTGCTCGATGTCGGCCCTTATTACGTGACCAACCTGATCCAGTTGATCGGGCCGGTGAAGAGAGTGGCGGCCTTGACCTCGTCGGCGACACCGACCCGTACGATCCAGACCGAGGGGCCGCGTCAGGGCGAGGAAATTCCGGTGAAGACGCCGACCAATATCCATGCGCTTCTGGATTTCGAAAATGGCGCTACGATCACGCTATCGGCGAGCTGGGATATCTGGGCGCATCGCCATTCCAGCATGGAACTCTATGGCACCGAGGGATCGCTGTTCGTGCCTGATCCGAATTTCTTCGGCGGAGAGGTCGGGCATGCCGGGCGCGACGGCAAGATCGCGCCGTTGCCGGAGTGGGACCACCCCTTCGGAAAGGCCAATCAGGAGCATCCGGCCGGGGCGCGGGCGAACTATCGGACCGCAGGTCTCGCCGACATGGCGCAGGCGATCGTCGAGGGCAGGCCGCATCGCTGTTCCCTCGATCTCGCCATTCACGCCGTCGACGTAATGACATCGATCCTGAAATCGGGAGAGACCGGCAATTTCGTCGAGTTGACGACGAGCTGCGAACGGCCGGCGGCTCTATCGCCCGACGACGCGTTGAGGCTGATGGGCTGACCGGACGGTCAGGCTAACGGTCGCCGCTTAACGCATGAAGAAAGGAATTGAAGTTCATGGCCTATGCGCCCGCCGAAGATCGCTACGAGACTATGGTCTACCGCCGCTGCGGACGCTCCGGCCTGGACCTGCCGGCGATCTCGCTCGGCCTGTGGCATAATTTCGGCCATGATACGCCGCACGAGACCAAGCGGGCGATCGTCCAGGCCGCCTTCGACAACGGCATTACCCATTTCGATCTCGCCAACAATTACGGCCCGCCGCCCGGCAGCGCGGAAGAGGCGTTCGGCGAAATTCTCCGCACCGATCTCAAGGGATACAGGGATGAGCTGATCATCTCGTCGAAAGCCGGTTACATGATGTGGCCGGGCCCCTATGGCGAGTGGGGCAGCCGGAAGTACCTGATTTCGTCCTGCGACCAGTCGCTGAAGCGGATGGGGCTCGACTATGTCGACATTTTCTACTCCCATCGCTTCGATCCCGACACGCCGCTGGAAGAGACAATGGGCGCGCTCGACCAGATCGTCCGATCGGGCAAGGCGCTCTATGCCGGCATTTCATCCTACAATTCGGAGCGGACGCGCGAGGCGGTGAAGATCCTCCGGGATCTCGGAACGCCGTGCCTGATTCATCAGCCTTCCTACAACATGCTCAATCGCTGGGTGGAGCGCGACGGGCTGAAGGACACGCTGAAGGAACTGGGTATCGGGTCCATCGCGTTCACACCGCTTGCCCAGGGCATGCTGACCAACAAATATCTGAAGGGCATACCGGGGGACAGTCGCGCCGCGCAGGGCAAGTCGCTGAAGCAGGAATTCCTCAACGATCAGGCCATCGAGCACATCGCCAAATTGAACGAGATCGCGTCGCGACGCGGTCAGACGCTGGCGCAGATGGCTCTTGCCTGGGTGCTGCGCGACGGGGGCATCACCACTGCGCTGATCGGGGCGTCGCGGCCAAGCCAGGTGATCGATTGCGTGGGCGCTGTCGGCAATCTGGAATTCACGGCGGAGGAACTCGCTGAAATCGACAAATATGCCGACGAGGAAAACATCAATCTCTGGGCGCAATCCGCTGAGCAGAAAAAAGGTGCAGCGCAAAGATGATCCGTAATCCGATCCTTCCGGGCTTCAACCCCGATCCCTCGATCTGCCGGGTCGGGGAGGACTATTTCATCGCGACCTCGACCTTCGAGTGGTATCCGGGCGTACAGATCCATCATTCCCGCGACCTTGTGAACTGGACGCTGGTTGCGCGGCCGCTCGCCCGCAAGACGCTGCTCGACATGCGCGGCAATCCGGACAGTTGCGGCATCTGGGCTCCGTGCCTCAGCCATGCGGAAGGACGGTTCTGGCTCGTCTATACCGACGTCAAGCGCTACGACGGCAACTTCAAGGATGCGCCGAACTACATCACGACCTGCGAGACGATCGACGGCGATTGGTCCGATCCTGTCTATGTGAACTCGTCAGGCTTCGATCCGTCGCTGTTCCATGACGATGACGGGCGAAAATATTTCATGAACATGCAGTGGAACTACCGCGGCGAAGGGACCGGCGGGAATCCGAGGCATGCGTCGTTCGACGGCATCCTGCTGCAGGAGTGGTCGCCCGAAAAAGGGCTCTTCGGGCTGGTGAAGAACATCTATGCGGGCACCGAGCGGGGGCTGACCGAGGCGCCGCATATCTTCAAGCGCAACGGCTGGTATTATCTGACGACGGCCGAGGGCGGCACTGTCTACGATCATGCGGTGACCATGGCCCGCTCTCGCGATATCTGGGGTCCCTATGAGGATCACCCGAACAAATACCTTATGTGCGCCGCCTCGAACCCGGAGCATCCCATCCAGAAAACGGGGCACGGCCAGTATGTCGAGACGCATGACGGGCAGTTCTACCATACTTTCCTGATGGGGCGGCCGATCCCCGGGCCGGACGGCACCGGGCGGTTTTGCCCGCTTGGCCGCGAGACCGGAATCGAGCGGGTGGTCTGGGGCGAGGATGACTGGCTCTACCTGGAAGAGGGCGGGATGCTGGTTCGAACCGAGCTTCCCGGCCTCGCCGATGTCGAGCCGACACCGCCTGTGGAATTCTTCACGGATTTCAGCGGCGGCAGTCTGCCCGAGGAGTTCCAGTGGCTGCGGTCGCCGGAAACCGACCGGCTGTTCACGGTCAATAACGGGTCTCTCAGCCTCTATGGTCGCGAAAGCATGGGGAGCTGGTTCGAGCAGTCTCTTGTCGCGCGCCGGCAGGAGCATTTCGTCTATGCGGCGGAGACCGAGGTCGAATTCGATCCGGAGACCTATCAGCAGACCGCGGGGCTCGCGACCTATTACAACCGCTTCAAGTTCCACATGCTGCTGGTCACGGACGAGCCGGGGCAGGGGCGGTCTCTGACGATCGTGTCATGCCTTGGCGATTTCCCGGACGGCAAATTGTCGTTTGCGCTGCCGAAACCGGTTCCGTGCCCGGATGGTCCGATCCAGATGAGGGTCAAGGTGGACCATGCGCTGCAGCAATTCTTCTGGCGGCAACCGGGTGGTGAATGGCAGGAGATCGGGCCGAAGCTCGATGCGGCGATCATTTCCGACGAAGGCGGGCGCGGCGGCCATGGCTCGTTCACGGGTGCTTTTGTCGGCATGTTCGCGATGGACATGACCGGCCAGGGCAAAGAAGCGCGGTTCTCGCATTTTGCTTACCGTCCCGAGGGGGCGTGAAGAGCGAACTCTGCATATTCGATCTGGCAAGCGGCGATGTTTCCACGCTGCTTGAAACCGACCAGCTCATCGAAGCGCCGAACTGGACGCCCGATGGCCGGGCGCTGATCGTCAATGGCGACGGGCGCCTCTATCGCGTCGCGCTGGATGGTGCGCCGAGGCTTGTCGAAATCAATACCGGTTTTGCGAAAAGGCTGAACAACGACCACGGTATTTCTGCAGACGGCAAGACGCTCGTCATTTCGGATTCGACGGAGGAGGGGGCCAGCTGCATCTACACCTTGCCTGTCGAAGGCGGGACACCGAAGCGGATCACCGGGCATGTTCCTTCCTATTGGCACGGCTGGTCGCCGGACAGCTCGACCCTTGCCTATGTGGGCAAGCGCAGCGCCGGTTTCGACATCTTCACCTGCCCTGTCGATGGAGGCGCGGAGACATGCCTGACGGCGGGCTTCGAGCATTGCGACGGGCCGGATTTTACGCCGGATGGCCGGTGGATCTGGTTCAACGGCCAGAAAAATGGCCGCATGCAACTCTGGCGGATGCGGCCCGATGGTGATGCGCTCGAACAGATGACGGATGACGAGCGCGTCAACTGGTTTCCGCATCCTTCTCCCGATGGTGCGAGCGTTCTCTATCTCGCCTATGAGAATGGCGTCGAGGGACATCCGCGCAATCACGATGTCGAACTCAGGTTGATGCCAATTTCGGGCGGCAGGCCGCGGAGACTGCTATCCCTGTTCGGCGGGCAAGGGACGATCAACGTACCTTGCTGGGCGCCGGATTCGAAGCGGTTCGCATTTGTCCGATACCACGCTTGAAAGCCTGGGCCCCTCTGTCTCAACGATTCCATGAGTTTAATGGGGTTCGTTGCGAGATCGAATCATCGCGCCTGCGAGGGGGCCGTGGTGTAGCGTTTCACTCGGCTGGTTGTGTTCCAAGAGCCGGCTCCATCCGGGCCGGCTCTTCGTGGCGGCGGTCCACGAGCCAGTCGGTTGCGCCGGCCGACAGCCAGATGCAGAAGAGGGTGATCCACGCGGTAAGGGCGAAGACCGATGCTCCCGTTACGCCCGCGCCGACCGCGCAGCCGCCGGCCAGCATGCCGCCGAAGCCCATCAGCGCAGCGCCCAGCAGGTAGCGGCGCATCGACGCGCCGTCATGGAAGCCCTGCAGTTGCAACTGCCGCGTTCCCAAGGCGGCGAGAAACGAGCCGAGAAATACGCCGGGGACGAGGCCGACATCGAAGTCGATCGTCGATCCGGGAGGCGTCAGGAAGAGCATCAAGGTATCGGCGGACGGGCCGGTGAATGTCAGCGAGTTCATGGTGATTGGCTCGAAGGCGATGCCGCGCATGGTGTGCGTGAAGAACCATGCGGCGGGCACCATCAGCCCCACGATGAAAGCCGAGAAGATGATCCATGGGCGCGACCGGCTCCATGTCGCGGTCATGGCGGCGAGAAGGAGCGCGATCACCGCGGCGGAGGCGGTCTGGGTCGAATCGAGATGGACCATTGCCATCAGGTCGTTGCCGCCCGTCGCGGTGGTGGTCAGCGGACGGACCAGGGCCTCACGCAAGGGCGAGAGGAAGCCGCGCAGGCTTGCCTGCGCGACGACCGCGAAGACCAGCCCGGAGAGGAGGGCGCGCAGGTTTCCCGTTGCCGAGAGGACCAGCAGCCGGCTGGCGCATCCGCGGGCGAGTACCATGCCGGTGCCGAAGAGCAGGCCGCCGAGTGCAGCCCCTGTCAGGCTTTGCGGCGAGGCGATCTGGCGGGCTTCACTGGTGACCATCAGACCGGTGGCGGAGAGGAGCTGCGTTCCCGCGACCGCAGCCGTGAAGACGATCAGCCAGATCGACACTTTCTCGCCGATCTTGCCGCGCGAGAACTCGACCGCAGCCGCACGCAGGCAGAAGCGGCTTTGCTGTGCAAACGCTCCGAACAGCGCGCCGATGAGAGCTCCTCCCAAGGCGAGGGTCCAATTCTCTCCCACCCGATCGACGACCGCGATCAGAAATTCGGTCACCATGTCCATGTCACATTCCTTCGGCGGAATGATTGTCCGGGGACGGTCGCTTGACGTTGACCTCGATCAAGACCATACGCATATATTCAAATGAAGCGATATATTCAGCGGGAGGAGACCGATGAAACGGAACGGATTGACGCGTCGCGAGACACTGGCCCTTCTCGGCATCTCGTCGGCATTGCCGTTTGTGCCGGGCATGACCTCGAGAGCGATCGCCGATATCGCACTCGGCGAAAAGGTGATCACGACGGTCAGCGACGGCCACCTTATGCTGCCGCTCGATTTCTCGTTTCCCGATGCGCCGCATGACGAACTGGTCGCGCTGCTGGAAGCGGCGGGGCACAGCACCCAGATGCTCGAACCCGACTGCAATGTCACGGTGCTGAAGGATGGCGAGCGCGTCGTGCTTTTCGATGTCGGATCGGGGCCGAATTTCATGCCCAGCGCCGGCAAGATCCTGGAGAATATCGATGCCGCGGGGATCGCGCCGGAAGACGTGACGGACGTCGTCTTCACGCATGCGCATCCGGATCACATCTGGGGCCTGCTGGACGATTTCGACGAGTTCGTTTTTCCCGAGGCGAACTACTTCATCAATCAGGTCGAGTGGGATTTCTGGCGCGCCGACGATACGCTCGACAAGATGCCGGAAGCCCGCAAGACATTCGTCGTCGGCGCTCAGAACCGGCTGGAAGCGCTGGAAGACGTCATCCAGTTCTTCAATTGGGGCGACGAGGTGCTGCCCGGTATCGAAGCGGTCGATACGCGCGGCCACACGCCGGGCCATACCTCGTTTGCCATTCATGACGGCAACGACAGCGTGATGGTGATCGGCGATGCGGCGACAAGTTCCATCGTCTCGTTCGCGCATCCGGAATGGCCGTCAGGTTCGGATCAGGATACCGAGCAGGGGATCGCGACCCGTACGAAACTTCTCGACCGGCTGGCGCAGGAGCAGGGGCGGTTCGTCGGGTTCCACCTGCCGGAGGGCGGCATCGGCCACGTCGAAAAGGATGGTTCCGGTTACCGTTACGTCGCGGAGTAGCCAGGTGTTATTCGGCAGGCTGGCTGCGTTCGCCGTGATCCCGCATGAAGGCGAAGGGCGACCCTTCCAGGAGGTATGACAGCCCCATGCGCGCGCCGAATGCGATCGAAAGCATCGCGATCGGTGCCGACAACGCCATCACCGAGACGGCGCTGACACCCTGGCCGATCGTGCAACCGAGCGCGAAGACGCCGCCGGTGCCCATCAGGAACGCGCCGACCAGATGGCGGCTCAGTTCGCGGGCGTCGTCGCAGGCTTCCCAGCGAATATCCTTCGAATACCATGCCCGCGCCATCGCGCCGATCAGCACGCCGGCCACGAGCCCGACGCCGTAATCGGGCAGGGCGCCCGTGACGGTAATGATCTGGAGCATGGTGTCGCCAAGCGGCATGACGAAGGAGCCGGCCTCGATCTGAACCGGCTGGAACAGCCGGGTTGCAAAGCCGGAGGTAACGAACCAGCCGGCTGCGATACCGGTTCCGATGACGATGCCGGATGCCATCTTTTCCCGATCTCCCCGGAACCGCCTGTCGCGAAAAATCCAGTAGAACAGTCCGGCGGCGATCGCCGCGGCGACCGGCAGGGTGATGTCGATGCCCGCGAGATGCGACAGGAGCGCCCCTGCCGACTGGCCTCCGACGCCCTTCAGGTCAACCGAAAGCGGATCGATGGTCGCGACACGAAGATGGCCGAGCAGGCCACGCTGGGCCGCCAGGGCGGCGAGCGCGATGCCGGTCAAGACCACGAGGGCGCGCATGCTGCCGCCGCCAAGCCTGATGATCGCGCCAAATCCGCAGGTGCCGACCAGGGCCATGCCGAAACCGAACATGACGCCGCCAATGATCGCACCGGCGATCGGCAGCGGTTCGGTCAGGTAGAAACTGCGCGAAAGATCGATCCAGCCGAGAAACTGCATCACTTGAGTCAATGTCAGCGCCACGGCCGCCGCCAGAACCCATGATCTGAGGCCGTTGCTGTCGCCGGCGTACCAATGGCGCTCCAGCGCCGACATGGTGCAAAAATGGTTGCGCCGCGCGACATAGCCGATGACAGCGCCGATCCCGAGACCGGCCATCGGTAGCGCCCATGCGCTATCGAGCAAAATCATCCCGTCTCCTCCCGCGCTTTCCAAGGCGTTTTATTCGGGGAATGCTGCCCGTTTTGCACGGGCTTGGCAAGCAAGCCGCAGTCCTCCCGCAATGGCTTGAAGCGTTGTCAGTTGCGTACCGGACGGCAGAAAAGCTCGTAGAGCGTCTCGACCACAGACGAGACCTCCTTGCCGGCGACGCTATAGTAAATCATCCGGCCTTCGCGCCGCGTATTCACGAGGCGGTCAAAGCGCAGACGCGCAAGCTGCTGCGACACCGCGGCTTGCGGCATGGACAGGATTTCTTCCAGCTCGGAAACGGATTTCTCGCCTTCCGACAGGATGCACAGGATAAGAAGGCGTGTCTCGTGCGACAGCGCTTTCAGGAGGTCGCTTGCCTGCCGGGCCTGTTCGATCAGCGCATCGGCATCGCCGGCTTTCATGTCGGGGTTGAACTTCGGCAGAGGCATCGTCATTTCCGTTCGTCAGATATCCTGTTTCTTATATATATGAAGCGGGATCTGTTTGAAACAGGATCTTCAGCCGGCTTTCGCCTCGTCGAGCTTGTCCAGCATTTCGCCGAGCAGGAACCAGAAGAACTGGTCTCCGGGGTAGCCGCGCATCCGGCCGATTTCCTCGCCATTTTCCACCAGCACGAAGGTCGGCGTAAAGCGTTCGACACTGATGCCGGCAAGATCTTCGGGCAGGGGGGCATGAATGTCCACGCGGCGCAGCGGCGCGATCTTGCCCTCCGCCGACTTGGCGTAGGCAGGCGCGATCTCCTCGTTCCACTTGGCGCACCAGACGCAGCCGGCCTGTTCGAACATGATCAGCTCTGCAGCCCTGACCGGCGCGATGCCGGTCAACAGGGAAATTGCGAGGGCGACGATTGGCGGGATGAAACGCCGCATTTCGATAATCCCTTTTTTGAAGGACTTGATTTCAGCTTCATATATAGCATTGTATGCATGTTTGACAGCCCGTTCATTCCAACGGTCTGTCGCGAGGAGGAATATTTTGTTCGATATCGGATTTGGCGCCGCCTTTCTGGCCGGCCTGTTGTCATTCGTTTCTCCTTGCGTTCTGCCGATTGTTCCGCCCTATCTGGCTTATCTCGCCGGCGTGAGTTTCTCCGATCTTCAAAGCGCGGAAGTGGAACGGGAGAGGGCGCGGCGAATCATTCTTTCGGCAGTCGCCTTCGTCGCGGGATTCACGACTGTCTTCGTCGCCCTCGGCGCGACTGCGAGCGTCATCGGCCAGACGATCGCGCAATATTTCGGCGTACTGTCGGTGATCGCTGGCATCATCATCATTATCATGGGGCTTCATTTCCTCGGCCTGTTCCGGATCGGATTTCTCTACCGGGAAGCGCGGGTCGATGTGCGCAACAAGCCGGCCGGTTTCGTCGGTGCCTACGTCATGGGGCTTGCCTTCGCATTCGGCTGGACCCCTTGCGTCGGTCCGGTATTGGCTGCCATTCTCTTTATTGCCGGCGCGGAGGATACGGCGCTGCGCGGCGCGGGATTGCTGGCTGTCTACTCCTTGGGGATAGGGCTGCCTTTCATCATCGCCGCGGTTTTCGCCAGCCGCTTCATCAGCTGGGCCAACCGGTTCAAACGTCACATGGCGACCGTCGAGAAGGCGATGGGCGGGCTTCTGGTGATCACGGGGCTGTTGTTTGTCACCGGACAGATGTCGCGGATCGCGCAGTGGCTGCTCGATACTTTCCCGGCATTTTCGACGATCGGATAGGAGAAACGATCATGAAGCGAATGATTGCATTCACAAGCGCGATTTTCATTGCGTTTACGCTGCAAGCCGCCGCATGGGAAATCGGCGATGACGGCCTTCACAAGGAGGAGTGGTTTTCTCTTACTTTTAAGGACATCGCGGAAGACATTGCGACTGCAAAGGAAAACGGCAAGCGCTTGGCTCTCATCGTAGAGCAGCGTGGCTGTATCTATTGCAAGGAAGTGCACGAAGTCGTGCTCGCCGATCCCGAGGTTCGGGACTACATCAAGGAGCACTTCATGGTCGTGCAATACAACATGCATGGCTCGGAAGAGGTCACCGATACCGACGGCGAGACGCTGACGGAAAAGCAGGCCGCGAAGAAATGGCGCCTGCTCTTTACGCCCACGATAATGTTCATGCCCGAGGAAGCACCCGAGGATATGGACGCCGGGCAGGCCGCGGCGGCGATGATGCCAGGCGCTTTCAAGAAAGGGACCTTCCTGGAAATGTTCATATGGGTGAACGACAAGGGCTATGAGGGCGAGGAGAGCTTCCAAACCTACTACAATCGTCGTTGGCGCGAAAAGCACGGTGAAACATCACAGCCGGAATAGACGGAGTGGAGTGCGCCCAGGCGAGCGGTGGTTCGATTATAGAGCCGCTTTTCGTGGGATTCCTAAGAGCAGTCGAAGCGCGGAACGGGTGCTTTGAAAAAACATTCAAGAAATCATATTCGTCCATTGATTGCCGGCCGTCTTTTGGGTAGCGTGCGACATAAGGGCACTGCGCCGTCATGCGGCCGGCTCGAATCGGGTCGCCTGTGGAGGGGCGCTCTAAAGGAGGAGGAACAACTGCCGATGGCTTTCAAAACGAGAATATGGCTCGCGGCGGCAGTCGCGATCACGACGACCGCGGCGGTCGCCAGCGCAGAAACGGCGCCGGGCGACGTCAAGGTCGAGGACGGCGTCGTCAGCGCGTCCCTGACAGGGCAGCCTGGCGATCCCGCGGAAGGCCGCAAGACGTTCGCCGACCGCAAGCTGGGCAATTGCCTTGCCTGCCATGCTGTTGCCGACCAGTCCGAACAGCTTTTCCATGGTGAAGTCGGTCCGGAACTGAACGGCGTGGGCGATCGCTGGTCGCCGGAAGAGTTGCGCGCGATCGTGGTCAATTCCAAGGCCATCTTCTCGGAAGACACGATCATGCCGGGCTTCTATTCGCTCGATGTCGGCAAGGACGTGCGCAAGGATCTCGTCGGCAAGACGATTCTCAGCGCGCAGCAGGTTGAAGACGTCGTCGCCTATCTGGCGACGCTCAAGGAATAATCTTCCAAGGAAGGAGATGGTAATGACAATAACTCGACGTTCGATGCTCACCTTGTCGGTGGGCGCGGCCATCGGCGTTGTTGCCGGCGTGCGCAGCGGGCCGGCAGCGGCCTCCGCCGAAGACGCCATGGCGAAAGTCATGGAGTTTGCGGGCGGCAGCGAGCCGGCAACCGGCACGATCACGCTGGACGCACCCGAAATCGCGGAAAACGGCAACACGGTTCCGATCTCGGTATCGGTCGAAAGCCCGATGACGGATGGCGACTATGTGGAATCCGTCGCGATATTCGCGGACGGCAATCCGAGCCCGGAAGTGATCACCTTCAACTTCACCCCGATGAGCGGTGAAGCTTCGGCGACGACGCGCATGCGGCTCGCCAAGACCCAGAACGTCATCGCAGTCGCGAAGACGAGTACGGGACAGGTGTTCATGGACAAGAAAGAGGTCAAGGTGACCATCGGCGGCTGCGGCGGCTGATCCTTACTGGAGGTAATAAGAAATGGCAGCGGTTAAACCACGCGTCAAAGGGCCGAAGTCCGCTTCTGCGGGCGAGGTGATAACGATCAAGACGCTGATCAGCCATCCTATGGAGTCGGGTCAGCGCAAGGACAATGATGGCAATGCCATCCCGCGTCAGATCATCAACAAGTTCACCTGCGAATTCAACGGGCAGATGGTGTTCTCCTGCGACATCGATCCGGCCGTTTCCGCGAACCCCTATCTGGAGTTCACGGCAAAGGTGAACGAGGCGGGATCGTTCAAGTTCACCTGGGTGGACGATGACGGATCCGTCTACACGGATGAAAAGGAAATCGCGCTCAAGTAAGGCGCGCACGGCCTGCGCGGGAGGGCAGGCCGTATCACCCTTGGCGGGAGGAAACACCTTGAAGAAACATTATCTCGTAGTAGCAGCATCGATCGCGTTGGCAGGGGCGGTCAGCGCCACGGCTTTCGCCGGCGGTCCTGTCGATGAAGAGCTCGTCATCGACGGCGAAATCCAGATGACGACACGTACGGCTGCGCCGGAGGGGCATCCGCTCGACGAAGTCATTTCCGGTTGGCACTACCGCACCAAGGAAACGCGGGCTCTTGAAGCCGATACATTCGAAAATCCGGCGATGCTCGGCGTCGAAGACGGCGAGCAGATCTGGAACACGGTCGAAGGTACCGAAGGCAAGTCTTGTGCATCGTGCCATGGTGACGCTTCGGAATCGATGGCGGGTGTCGGCGCGCATTTTCCCAAATGGGATGCCGACTCGGGCCGTCCGATCAATATAGAACTGCAGATCAACAAGTGCCGTGAAGAGCGGATGGGCGCCGAGCCCTATGCCTTCGACAAGGGCGGGCAGAAGCCGCTGACCGCCTATATCAAGCACCAGTCGCTTGGTGAGCCGGTGTCTCTCGATCTCGCCGAAGGCGACATGCAGAGTTGGTGGGACAAGGGCAAGGAGCTCTATTACACCCGGTTCGGGCAGTTGAACCTGTCTTGCTCCAATTGCCATGAAGATCACAATGGCGAGTATATTCGTGCCGACCATCTGAGCCAGGGGCAGGTGAACGGTTTTCCGACCTATCGCCTGAAGCAGGCGGCGCTGGTCTCGGTCCACAACCGCTTTCGCGGCTGTATCCGCGATACGCGCGCCGAGTATCCGGCGGCGTTCTCGGACGAGCTGATGGCGCTCGAAGTCTATGTGACCTGGCGCGGCACAGGCCTGTCGGTGGAAACGCCGGCGGTGCGCCAGTAACGGTTTAGTCCGTTTGAACCGGCCGGGACGAAGAGCCGTCCCGGCCCAGCAATCTTTATCTTGGTAACTCTCCGGCTTCGGCTGGACGGTTTCCTATTGCCCGGAGTTGGATTGGCATGTTCTCACGTCGCGAATTTCTGATGGCTTCCGTTGCGGCGGCGGCCGTTACCGGACCCGGCATGATCGGACAGTGGTCCCGCGCCATGGCGCAGCAGGCGCTGACCGAGGATGAGTTGTTGTCCTTCGATGCGACGGGCAATGTCACGCTGATTCACGTGACCGATATCCACGCCCAGTTGAAGCCGCTGTATTTCCGCGAACCCTCGATCACCCTGGGCGTCGGAGACGCGACGGGCCTTCCGCCGCATGTGACGGGCATGGATTTCCTCAAGCTGTACAATATCGAGCCGGGTACGCCGCACGCCTATGCGCTGACGTCGGAGGATTTTGTCTCGCTGGCGAAAGCCTACGGCAAGATGGGCGGTCTCGACCGTGTTGCGACCGTGATCAAGCGGATCCGGGCGGAGCGTGGCGAAGCCAATTGCCTGCTGCTTGACGGCGGCGACACCTGGCAGGGCTCCTACACCTCGCTTCAGACCGAGGGCGCGGACATGGTCGAGGTGATGAACTCGCTGATGCCGGACGCGATGACGGGGCATTGGGAATTCACTTATGGCGCCGACCGCGTCACCGAACTGGTCGACGGCCTTCCGTTCCCGTTCCTCGGCAGCAATATCTACGACGCCGAGTGGAACGAGCCGGCCTTCGAAGCCTACAAGATGTTCGAAAAGGGCGGCGTCAATGTCGCCGTGATCGGCCAGGCCTTCCCGTATACGCCGATCGCCAATCCGCGCTGGATGTTCCCGAACTGGTCCTTCGGCATTCGCGAGGAAGACATCGTCGCCAATGTGGAAGCGGCGCGCGAGGAGGGGGCCGACGTGGTCGTACTCCTGTCGCATAATGGCTTTGACGTCGACCGCAAGCTCGCTTCGCGTGTCGACGGGATCGATGTCATCCTGACAGGACATACGCATGACGCCTTGCCGGAACCGGTGATCGTCAATGACACGCTGGTGATCGCGTCCGGCTCGAACGGCAAATTCGTGTCGCGGGTGGATCTCGATGTGCGCGACGGCGCAGTGCAGGGCTATAAATACCGGCTGATCCCGATCTTCTCCGACGTGATCACGCCGGACGCGGACATGACGGCGCTGATCGACAAGGTCCGAGCTCCTTATTCCGAAGAACTGGCGCGCGAACTCGGCCAGACGGACTCGCTGCTCTACAGGCGCGGCAATTTCAACGGCACGTTCGACGATCTGATCTGCGACGCGCTGTTGTCCGAACGTGAGGCCGATATCGCGCTCAGCCCGGGTTTCCGCTGGGGGACCAGCCTTCTGCCGGGGCAGGCGATCACAGTCGAGGATCTGCACAACGCCACCTCGATGACCTATCCGGCGGCCTACCGGTCGATGATGACCGGCTCGCTGATCAAGGACATCATCGAGGATGTCGCGGACAACCTGTTCAACACCGATCCCTATTACCAGCAGGGCGGCGACATGGTCCGCATCGGCGGCATGGGCTATCGCATCGACGTCCATGAGCAGATGGGGTCGCGCATTTCGGACATGACCATCCTGAAGACGGGCGAGGCGGTCGATCCGAACAAGGAATATGCCGTCGCCGGCTGGGCGTCCGTCAACGAGGGCACAGAGGGGCCGGCGATCTGGGACGTGGTGGAAGAGTATCTCCAGAAGAACCCTGTTGTGCAGCTGCAGGAGAACACTTCGGTCATCGTCAACGCCTGAGTGTGCCAAAGTTGCATTCGACATGCGGAATATTTCCTGATATATAGAAATTATTGAATATGTGCCGACCATCCGGGAGGAACGTGTGAGCGACAAGACAAAAGAAACTCTGGACAAGACGGCCGCATCGCGGCGGCGCTTCCTGCAGGCTGGACTTGCGGGAGGGGCCGTGCTGGCCGGCGCTTCGGCGGCCCGCGCGGCGGGAGATCCGCTGATCACCGAAATCCAGGACTGGAACCGCTATCTGGGTGACGGCGTCGACGCCGCGCCTTACGGCACCCCGTCCGAATTCGAGGCGCATGTCGTGCGCCGCGACGTGCCATGGCTGACAGCGGACCCGGTCTCCTCGGTCAACTTCACGCCGCTGCACGAGCTGGACGGCATTATCACGCCGAACGGTCTTTGCTTCGAGCGCCATCATGGCGGCACCGCGATCATCAACCCGGCCGAGCATCGCCTGATGATCAACGGTCTGGTGGATACGCCGCTCGTCTTCACCATGCAGGATCTGATGCGTTTTCCGCGCGAGAACCGCGTCTACTTCCTCGAATGCGCGGCGAACTCCGGCATGGAATGGCGTGGCTCGCAGTTGAATGGCTGCCAGTTCACCCACGGCATGGTGCATTGCGTCGCCTATACCGGGGTGCCGCTGAAATACCTGCTCGAGGAAGCGGGCGTGAAGACGAACGGCAAATGGGTTCTCGCCGAAGGCGCGGACGCCTCAGCGATGACGCGCTCGATCCCGATCGAGAAGGCGCTGGACGACTGCCTCGTCGCCTTCAAGATGAATGGCGAAGCACTTCGGCCCGAACAGGGCTATCCAGTTCGCCTCGTCGTCCCGGGCTGGGAAGGCAATATGTGGGTCAAATGGCTGCGCCGCCTTGAAGTGGGCGACGAACCCTGGGCCCAGCGCGAGGAGACCTCGAAATACACCGACCTTCTCGAAAACGGGAAGGCGCGCCGGCATACGTGGCAGATGGAGGTGAAGTCCGTCATCACAAGCCCGAGCCCGCAGGCGCCGATCACCCATGGCCGTGGCCCGACTGTCATCAGCGGCCTCGCATGGTCCGGTGGCGGGCGTATCAAGCGCGTGGATGTGTCGCTGGACGGCGGCCGCAACTGGCAGGAGGCGCGTGTCGACGGACCGAGCCTGCCGAAGGCGCTGCACCGCTTCTACTACGACTTCAACTGGGACGGTTCGGAACTGATGCTCCAGTCGCGGGCGGTCGACGAGGACGGCTATATTCAGCCGACCAAGAACGAACTGCGTGCCGCGCGCGGGATGAACTCGATCTATCACAACAACGGCATCCAGACCTGGTATGTCAAAGCCGACGGAGTGGTTGAAAATGTTGAAGTTTCTTAAGGCGGGGCTGCTCGCAACCGGTTTCGTCGCGGCCGCGAACGCGGCATATGCCGCCGACGCGGGCGAAGGCGAGAAGGTGTTCCGCAAATGCGCCGCCTGCCATTCCGTGGGTGAGGACGCCAAGAGCCGTGTCGGACCGCAGCTCAACGATGTGTTCGGCCGGCAGGCGGGCACCGTCGACAAGTTCAAATATTCCGCCGCGATGGTCGCCGCCGGCGAGGCGGGTGTTGTCTGGGACGAGCAGACATTGACCCAGTTCCTCGTGAAGCCGCGCGATTTCGTGAGCGGCACTAAAATGGCGTTCGCCGGTCTGCGCAAATCCGCCGATGTGGCGAATGTGATCGAATATCTGAAGACGTTCGATTCCGATTTGGCCGGGACTGTTGGTCAGGAGGAATCGTCTGGCGAAGAGGTGCAGACGGCGATGGCCGAAGAGGCGCCGCCTGCCGCGGCGCAAGACCATGCGCCGGATCACGATGGCGCGTTCGGCCTTGGACGCGTTGCCACGGAAGACGAGATCGCCGCGTGGGATATCGATGTGCGCCCTGACGGGTTGGGCTTGCCGGTTGGCAAGGGCACGGTCGCCGACGGTGAGGTCCTGTTCACCGACAATTGTGCCGTCTGTCATGGCGATTTCGGCGAGGGCGTCGGCCGCTGGCCTGTGCTGGCCGGCGGTCAGGACACGCTGACGGATTCGCGTCCGGTCAAGACGATCGGGTCTTACTGGCCCTATCTCTCGACAGTCTACGACTATGTGAAGCGGGCCATGCCCTTCGGCAATGCGCGTTCCCTGTCGGATGACGATGTCTATGCGATCACCGCTTATCTCCTCTATCTGAACGACGTGGTGGACGACGAGGAATTCGAGCTCTCCAACGAGAATTTCGAGGACATCCATCTGCCGAACGAGGGCAACTTCATTCCGGACGATCGTTTCGAGGAGGCGCATTACGCCAAGAAGGACGAGCCTTGCATGACCGATTGCAAACCCGCTCCTGTCACGATCACGATGCGTGCCCAGGTTCTGGACGTGACGCCGGATACCGACGACGATAGCGCAGGCGGGCAAATCGACTGACCGCGTGACCTGTCGGGCATGCGGACCCTTCGAAAGGAGGCCGATGCCATTGATGGGTTGGAACAAGAAGCACTCAGGGACCGGCAGCCGAGCATGGCCGGTCCTTGCGGCAGGTCTTGTAACCTGTCTCCCGATTTCCTCCCCGACGCTCGCCGCCGATGACGCTGACACGGCTGGCGAGCGTCTGTTTTCGCAGTGCACGACCTGCCACGAGATCGGCGAGGGCGCCCGGCACAAGATCGGTCCGCATCTGGACGGCATCATCGGGCGTCTGGCCGGCTCCATGGACGGTTTCAGATACTCGATGGCGATGCGCGAGGCGGGCGAGAGCGGGCTCGTATGGGATCGCGATACGCTCGATACCTATCTGCAGAAGCCGAGCGACTTCATCACTGGCAACCGGATGTCATTTCGAGGAATGAGCGATCAGCGGGATCGCGCGACGCTGATCGAGTGGATGTCGACCATGTCGCTCAATGTGCCAGGATCGCTGGTCGAGGAGGGCGATGCCAAGGCGTCGGGCCCGGCCCGCGGTTTCGCCGATATCGTCCTCGCGATGGAGGGCGACGCCGACTATGGCGCGTATCTCGCCGGAGAGTGCGTCACTTGCCATCAGGCGTCCGGTCATGCCGACGGGATCCCGTCCATTGTCGGCCTGCCGCGCGCCTATTTCATCACGGCGCTTTTCGAGTACAAAACGAACATACGAACCAATGAAGTCATGAAGCTGCGCGTGGCCAATCTGGAGAATGAGGAGATCGCGGCGCTTGCGGCGTATTTCTCCGGACTGGAACCGCAATAACGCGCAACAATCGGGAGGAATTGTCCATGACCGGGATAACCAGGCGCCAGTTCGGCATACTCGGCGGCGCGACCGCATCCGCTTTGGTGATGCCGGCCTATGCGCGCGCGCAGGACAAGCCAAAAGTCGTCGTGGTGGGCGGGGGCGCTGGAGGAGCGACGGCGGCGCGCTACATTGCCAAGGATTCGGACGGCGCCATCGATGTGACGCTGATCGACGATTCCGGGCAGTTCACGACCTGCTTTTTCTCCAACCTTTATCTCGGCGGGTTTCGCGACTTCGCCTCCATCACGCATTCCTATGACAAGCTGCAATCGGATTACGGGATCACCAAGGTGACCGGCCGTGCCATCGAAATCGATCGCGATGCGAAGACCGTGCGCATGGCGGACGGCGTGACCGTACCCTATGACCGGCTGGTGCTTTCTCCGGGGATAGATCTGATCTGGGACTCGGTGCCGGGCTATTCCGAGGAAGCGGCGAAGATAGCGCCGCATGCCTGGAAGGCGGGTCAGCAGACGCGGCTTTTGAAGGAAAAGCTGGACGCGATCGGGAACGGCCAGCAGGTGGTCATGGTCGCTCCGCCCAATCCCTATCGTTGCCCGCCCGCACCCTATGAACGTGCCTCGATGATGGCGCATCTGTTCAAGGCGAAAGGGGTAGACGCAAAGATCATCATTCTCGATCCGAAAGAGAAATTCTCCAAGCAGGCGTTGTTTTCCGAAGGCTGGGAGAACCACTATCCGGGGATGATCGAGTGGTACGGGCCGACCGTGCATGGCGGCATAGAAAGCGTCGACGTTGATGCAGGGACGGTCGAAACCGGCATCGATACGTTCCATGGCGATCTGCTCAATATCATCCCGGCGCAGAAGGCCGGCATGATCGCCGCGAAAGCTGGGCTGACCGACGACAGCGGTTTCTGTCCGGTCGAGGCGGATTCGATGCGCTCGACGGTCGATGACGCGATCTTCGTGATCGGAGACGCCTCGATCGCCGGCGCGATGCCGAAATCCGGTTTTGCGGCCAACAGCCAGGCGAAGGTGGCGGCGATGACCGTTCGCGGCGAGCTGACGGCAACGAAGGTGTTTCCCGCGCGCTATTCGAACTCCTGCTGGAGTCTCATCGAAGTGGATGACGCGGTGAAGGTCGGCGCGCAATATGTGCCGCAGGACGGGCAGATCGTCTCCACCCATTCCTTCATCAGTCAGACAGACGAGGACCCTGCGCTGCGCAAGGCGACCTATGAGGAGTCGCTTGGCTGGTACAAGGGGATTACAGCCGACATGTTCGGCTGATCCGCCTTACTCTGCTGCTGCGGCGAAGGCCTGCCGATTGGTCGCGGCGGCCTTGTCGCCATCCAGAACCCGGTCGGCGATCATCGCCGACAAGATCATCGAAAGCAGCGCCACCAGCGACGTGATCGCCAGCACGCTTCCGCCGGTGAAACCGGCGCCGATGGTGCAGCCGACTGCGAGGATGCCGCCGAAGACCATCAGGGCGCTGCCGGCGGCGTAACGCAGCCAATGCGGCGTGCCGGCCTCGGCGAATGTGCGGATGCGGAAGGAACCGGCAATAACCGAGGCTGCGAGCGCGCCGAGAACGGTTCCGGCGATCAGGCCGACATCCATGGACAGGAAGGACTGGTCACCGCCGGACGCCGCGAAGTTGATCGTGTTGGCGAGCGGGCGCATGTAGGACAGGCTGTCCGCCTGGACGGGTTCGAAAACCTGCAGGGAAAACTGGTAGGACAGGTACCAGCCGCCCGTGATCAGAAGGCCGATAATCGCGCCCGACGCTGCCTTAAGCGGCGAGAGCCTGCGCCGTACAGCTATCAACAGGGCAAGCAACGCCAGGGCTGCGCCCAGGATAGGCCCGGTCGCGGTGGAGCCCGCGACGAAGGCGAGATCGTTCGTGCCGATGGACGAGGTCATGAGCAGGCCGGAGACGGTGTTGCGCAGCGGGACGAGCGGGCCCTGATAGGTCGCCCAGGCCACGGCGCCAATGACCGCGATCGAGAATATGGCGCGCAAATTGCCGGATGAACCGAGCACGATCAGGCGGCTTGCGCAGCCGCGCGTCAGCACCATGCCGACACCGAAAAGAACGCCGCCGACGATCGCGCCAGACAGGCTCTGCGGCGTGCCGAAAAAGCGGGTGTCCGCGAGGTCAATCCAGCCGGTCGCGACCAGAAGCTGGGTGGTCAGGACGGCGGCCGCAAAGGCGATCAGCCATATCGGCAACATGCTTCCGGGCTTGCCGCGCGACACTTCCAGCGCGGCGGAACGCGTACAAAAGCCGGTGCGTTCGGCGAAGACGCCGAAGGCAAGGCCGAGCGCGAGGCCGATAACGGCAAATGTCGCCGGTTCACCGATCGCGTCTATGAGCGGAACGAAGTCCATTTAAGCCTCCTGACAATCCTCCCTTGTTACAGGGCGGATGGCGGAAAGGCGTGGCAGCGGACTTCAATTATCGGCCGGTGAGGGAAAAATCGCTCTGCCAAAGCGGCGCGGGGCGAAATCCTGTTCCGCCGAGGCGATCAGCGGTCAGGCGGCGACTTCGTTGTTGCTCATGGAGCCGGTGAGCGTGCGCACGGCCTGATGCTGGCTGAGAAATACCTTGCCATTCAGATGGCCGAAGAAATCGCAGCGTTTGAGACGGTCCATGACGGGTCCCTTGACTTCGCTCAGATGGAACTGGACGCCGAGTTCTTTCAGCCGTTCGTTGATCGCCTCGAGCGATTCCAGTGCGCTCATGTCGATCTCGTTGACGGCCGGGCACATCAGGATGACGTGTTTCAATTCCGGCCTTTGGGCGACCATGTCGTAGACGCGATCTTCCAGATAGCGCGCATTGGCGAAATAGAGGCTTTCATCGACACGTAACGTCAGGATCGTATCCTGGGTGATCACATCATGGCGCAGGACATTGCGGTAGTGTTCAGTGCCCGGCACTTGGCCGACAACCGCCATGTGTGGTTTGGACGAGCGATAGAGATGGATCAGGACGGACAGCGCGACACCCATCGTGACCCCGATTTCAACGCCGATGCCGAGCGTAGCGAGGATCGTGATCGAGACCGCCGCGAAATCGGCCCGTGAATAGGCCCATGTCTTTTTGAGGATCGAGAAATCGATCAGTGAAAGGACGGCGACGATGATGGTGGCGGCAAGCGTCGCCTGCGGCAGATAATAGAGGAGGGGCGTCAGGAACAGGGAGGCCATAAGCAGGCCCATCGCCGTGAATGCGCCGGCGGCAGGCGTCTCCGCGCCGGCATCGTAATTCACGACGGAGCGCGAGAAGCCGCCGGTGACCGGATAACCGCCTGTGAAAGCGCCGCCGAGATTGGCCATGCCGAGGCCGATCAGTTCCTGGTCCGGATCGATGCGCTGGCGTTTCTTGGCAGCGAGCGTCTGTGCGACGGAGACGGATTCCACGAAGCCGATGACGGAGATCAGCACCGCCGAACCGATCAGCCCGGTCCAGACATCGAGCGAGAAGGAGGGAGCGGTGAGCGGCGGCAGGCCCTGCGGTATTTCGCCAACAGTTCGGACGCCATGTTCGTCCAGCGAAAAGAGCCACGAAACGAGCGTAGTGAGTGCAACGACGGCAACGGGGCCCGATTTCGCTGCGGTGTCGGCGAGGTGGGCATTCAGGCCACGCTCGATCAAAAGCGGTTTCAGCCCCTTGCGTACCCAGAAGAGCGTTCCTGTGGCGAAGACGCCGATCGCCAGCGTAATCCAGTTGACGCCGCCCAGATTGCCCAACAGCGAAGCGATCAGGTCAAGCAGATTATGGCCGCTCGCGGATATACCGAGAAGATGTTTCAACTGGCTGGCGGCGATGATGATGCCTGAAGCCGTGATGAACCCGGCGATCACCGGGTGCGACAGGAAGTTTGCGAGGAAGCCGAGCCTGAAGATGCCGAGACCGAGCAGGAAAAGGCCGGACAGGAAGGCGAGCGTGAGCGCCGCCGTCATGTATTCCGGGGTGCCCTGGGCTGCAACGCTGCCAACGGCGGTTGCGGTCATCAGGGAGACCACTGCCACCGGGCCGACGGCGAGCGCCCGGCTGGTGCCGAATATGGCGTAGAGGACGATCGGCAGGATCGAGGCATAAATGCCCATCTGGGCAGGTAAACCGGCGAGCAGCGCATAGGCCAGCGATTGCGGGATCAGCATGATCGTGACGATCACAGCCGCCAACCCGTCATTGGCGAATGTCGCGCGATCATAGCTGCGACCCCAGTCGAGGATCGGGAGCCGGCGCGTGAGCGCTGGCGGAAGCTTGACGTTCATCGCAGTTGCTAGCCGGGCAGGCTGTCCAGGAGGTTGGCCATGTCGTAACCGGCGTTGGCGGCGGCTTCGCGCAATTCGTCTTTCGGCTTGCCGTCAAGCACGCCGGCGATCGTCCAGAGCATCGTGCAGCGCGTTCCGGTGCGGCAGTAGGCAAAGGCAGGGCCGTCGCTTTTCTCGACGGCTTCGGCGAAGCGGCGCGCATCCTCGACGCTCATTGTCGCGGACGTGACCGGCTGGAACACGGTTTCCATCCCGGCAGCCCGGGCGGCCGCCGCGATTGCATCGAAATGCGGCTGAGTGGCATCCTCACCGTCGGGACGATTGCAGATCAGGGGGCGGAAACCGCTCCGGGCGATCTCCTCTAAATCTGCCGGTGCGATCTGCGCGCCGACCGCGACCTTCTCGTCCAGTTGCCTGATGTCCATCATTCCGCTCCTTTGGCTAAAGTCCGTTGACGGGAACCTTTAGCATCGGGCGTCCGTCCTTGTCGGTCGGAATCGCGCCGGCGCGCATGTTTACCTGCAGGGACGGGATGATCAGTTTCGGCATGTCGAGCGTCGCGTCGCGCTCGGTGCGCATCTTGACGAATTCTTCCTTGGTCTTGCCAGCTCCGACATGGATGTTGTGCGCCTTTTCGTCGCCGACCGAGGTTTCCCAGCGGATGTCCCGGCCATTGGTGCCGTAGTCGTGGCACATGAACAGGCGTGTTTCGTCGGGCAGGGCCAGAACCTTCTGTATGGAATCATAGAGCGTCGCGGCGTCGCCGCCGGGGAAATCGGCGCGCGCCGAGCCTCCGTCGGGCATGAACAGCGTGTCGCCCACAAAGGCGGCGTCGCCGAAGACATGCGTCATGCAGGCCGGTGTGTGACCCGGCGTGTACATCGCGAAAGCCTCGAGATGGCCGACCTTGTATGTGTCGCCGTCCTTGAAAAGCGCATCGAACTGCGAGCCGTCGCGCTGGAACTCGGTCCCTTCGTTGAAGATCTTCCCGAAGGTGTCCTGAACGATCATGATCTTTTCGCCGATGCCGATCTTGCCGCCGATTTTCTGCTGGATGTAGGGGGCGGCCGACAGGTGGTCGGCATGGACATGGGTCTCGATGATCCATTCCAGCTTCAGGCCGTTCGACGTGATGTACTCGATGATCTCGTCGGCGTGGTCATAGGTGATCCGACCGGCGGCGTAGTCGATATCCATGACGGAATCGACCACAGCGCAGGCATTGCTGTCCGGATCCTTGACGACATAGCTGATCGTGTTGGTCGCCGGGTCGAAGAATGCCTTGACCCCGGGTTTTACGTTCAGGTTGACGGGATAGTTCGACATGTCGGTCTCCTTGTCCTCCACGATTTTCAGGGGTTCCGTTTCGCGGCCGCCGCCGCGTTTCCACGGTGCGCACGAACTGCAACGGTTGCGCGCCGCCGTTCTTCGCGTCGCTGATATGTCCGTGTGAAGCAGAACGCCGCGATTCCGGTCAAGCCCGCACCCAACAGGGCCACGATCTGGGCAAATTCGGGTTGCATCGTCATTGAGGTTTCCTCCGTTCGGTTCAGCACAATCCGCCGGAAAGGCGATTTCGCGGCAGCAGCTTGCGAATTGGTTTTGTCTCACATATATTTGCAATCACAAATATGCAAGGGCACGAATATAAAATGGACGTGACATCCCTCGAAGACAAGATCGGCGATGCATCCAAGCTGCTGGAGATGATGGCGCATCATCAGCGGCTGAAGATCCTTTGCCTGCTCACGGAAGGCGAACGCAGCGTCTGCAGCCTTGCCGACGATACCGGCCTGACCCAGCCGGCCATCTCTCACCATCTCAAGAAGCTTCGCGACGCGGACCTGGTTCAGACGCGGCGCGATGCCCAGACGATCTATTATTCGCTCAAAGGGCAGGAGGTCGAATCCGTCCTTCGGACCCTGAACGGCATCTACTGCAGCTGATCGCGGCTTTGGACTTCGCCGGGCATTGCCGATCCGGGGTGTTGCGGCTTCGGCGCTGTGCCGATAGGCAGTGGCGCGAAGGGAGAAACGGCCAATGCAGTTTGCCTATCTCAACGATGTCGCGATCCACTACCAGACGATCGGCGCGCCCGCCGGCAAGCCGGTCATCGTCTTCGCCAACGCGCTTGGCACCGATTTTCGGATCTGGCGCGATGTGATCGTGCGGCTGGCCGGCGATTTTGCCATCGTCACCTATGACAAGCGCGGCCACGGGCTCAGCGATACCGGCGAAACACCTTATTCGATGGACGATCATGTCTCCGATCTGGAGGCGTTGCTCGATCATCTCCAGCTTCGGGACGTCATCATCTGCGGACTGTCCGTCGGCGGTGTGATCGCCCAGGGGCTGTATGCGCGGCGCAAGGATCTCGTGCGCGCGCTCATTCTGTGCGACACGGCGCCAAAGATTGGCGACGAGGATGGCTGGAACGACCGGATCCGGACGGTAGAGGAAAGCGGCATTGCCGCGCTTGCCGACGGGATCCTCGAAAAATGGTTCACACCGGCATTTCGAAGCACCGGCAATGGCGAGTTCGCCGGTTATCGCAACATGCTGACGCGGACGCCGGTGGCGGGCTATGCGGGGACATGTGCGGCATTGCGCGATGTCGACTATACGCGCGAAGCCGGGCTAATCGGTGTGCCGACCTTGTGCGTTGTTGGCGATCAGGACGGTTCGACGCCGCCTGATCTCGTGCTTGCCATGGCGAAAGCTATCCCCGGCGCGAATTACGAGGTGATCTCCGAGGCCGGTCATCTTCCATGCGTGGAACAGCCGGAAACGCTTGTCGCGGTCATTCGGGCCTTCGTCGCGACGCTCTAAGGGTCAACGCACTTCGTTGGACCAGCTCTCCGCGGTTTTGCGGAGGCAGTCGATCAGGATCGCCGCGGACGGCGTGAGCAATCCCTTCTTGCGGCGGTAGATCCGGAAGGTGCGCCGCCATTCGAGGTCCGGGATCGGGACGCGGGCGATCTCTCCGCGTTCCATTTCGGTGCGCATGAGGGGCAGGGGCATCCAGCATAGAAGCGCGTCGGTCATGACAGCAGATTTTACGACCTGGACCGAGCGCGAGACCACTTTCGGGGCCAGAGGCTCTATTGCCTGGCCATGGAAACGCCGCTGCCATTCGCGAACCGTGGGTGTGCCGTAGGGCGGTAATATCCAGTCCTGTCTGGCGGCATCCGCAAGCGAGACGGTTTTCATCTCGAGGATAGGATGGCCGCTGCGGCAGAACACGGCGACCAGATCATGCATGGCTTCAGGCGTTGCCAACGTGATCTCGTCATCGACATAAGGCTCCGGCGAGATGGCGATATCGATGCTGCCGCTCTTCAGGCCTTCGAGAACCCTGTCCTCCAGATCCTCGACAATCTGAAATTGAACTTCGGGATGGTCGGCGCGCATCGCGGTCACCGCGGCCATGATATATCCGCCGACCACGCTGCCCACGCCGCCGATGCGGACAACGCCGCGGCTGGCGCCGCGCATCTGGCGAATGACATCATCGGCATTGCCGATCTCGGAGACGATCAGCTTTGCGTATGGCAGTAGCGCTTCGCCATAGACTGTCGGCACGACGCCGCGCGTGGTCCGGTCGAACAGCGGCACCCCGTAGCTGTCTTCCAGCCGCTTGAGCATGCGGGTAACCGCTGGCTGGGTCATGTTAAGCGCGTTGGCGGCCGCGCCGAGACTTCCGCGGCGCGCGCATTCCAGCATGATGGCGGCGGATCGAACACCTAAAGTCATGCCCTTTTGTAATGCATGTGAGCTAATTCTTCAATTCCATGTCAGGGCTTTGTCTGCGACAATGCCTTCAAAAGGAGATGTGCCTTCATAAGGGCCGCAGGGAGGATGCATGAACCGCATGTCGACGGACGTCCTGTCCGGAGCGAAGCTTGGCGCGCTGACAGTTGCCGAGGCCGTGTTTGATTTCCTGCGCGGGCAGGGGATCGACCGGGTGTTCGGAAATCCGGGTTCGACGGAATTGCCGATGTTCGTCGATTTGCCGGGGGATTTCTCCTATGTGCTCGGCCTGCAGGAATCCGTCGTGGTGGCCATGGCCGACGCCTATGCGCAGGTTTCCGGGAAAGCCGCCTTCGTCAATCTTCATTCGGCGGCCGGGCTCGGCCATGCCATGGGCAATCTCTACACGGCCTTCCGCAATCGCGCGCCGCTGATCGTCACGACCGGCCAGCAGACGCGGGATCTGCTGCCGCATGATCCGTTCCTGTTCAACGAAAGCCCGGTCGAGTTTCCCAAGCCCTATGTCAAATTCGCGATCGAGCCCGCGCGCGCCGAGGATGTGCCGGCGGCGATCGCTCGCGCCTACCACATGGCGATGCAGGCTCCGCGCGGGCCGGTGGTCGTGTCGGTACCGCTCAGCGATTGGGACAAGCCGGCCATCGAGGTGCCGCGCCGCAAGGTCGCGACGGCGCTTGGATGCGACGCACAGGCGCTGGACGACGTCGCTGCGAAACTGGATGCGGCGCGCGAGCCGGTCATTGTCGTCGGCCCCGGTGTCGATATCGACGGTGCATGGGATGAGACCGTCCGGCTGGCCGAGAAGTTGCGTGCGAAAGTCTGGGCCACCCCGCTTTCTTCGCGCTGCAGTTTTCCGGAACGGCATCCGCTGTTTGCCGGTTTCCTACCGGCCAAACAGCCGGGATTGCGCCAGAGCCTGGAGGGTTCTGACTACATCCTCGTTCTCGGCGGTCCGGCCTTTACCTACCACTTCCCCGGGACCGGCGATCATATCCCGGAGGGTGCAGAGCTCTGCCTGATCACCGACGACCCGAGCCAGATCGCGGGAGCCGTCTCGGGTTCCGCCGTCCGCGCGGACATCAAGGCTGCAGCCGAGGGCCTGCACTGGCGCGTTCGAGCGCGCGACAACGGGGCGAGCCAGCCGGCGCGCAAGATCGCGCGGGTGCCGGTCACGCGGGCGATCACGCCGAAACTCGCCTATCAGACACTGGCCGATTTGCGCTCGCCCGACAGCATCATCGTCGAGGAAGCGCCGACCGGGCGGGGGGCGTTGCATGACCATTTCCCGATCGAACGGCCGCGCGGGTTTTTCGCGACGGCCAGCGGCGGTCTCGGTTACGGCCTTCCGGCGTCGGTGGGTGCGGCGCTGACCCGGCCGGATCAGCCGGTCATCTGCATCGTCGGTGACGGGTCCAGCATGTATGCCATCCAGTCGCTCTGGTCTGCGGCCGAATATGACGCCGATCTTTTCGTGGTCGTGTTCAACAATGGCGGCTACGGCGCGCTGAAAGGCATGGCGGATCGGGACAGCCGCATCGACGGCGTCGATATCGGCCATATCGATTTCGTGGAAATAGCGCAGGCGCAGGGCTGTCCGGCCGTGCGTTGCGACGACGGCGCCAAACTGTCGTCATGCATTGAAGACATGTTGCGGCGCAAAGGGCCGCGACTGCTCGAAATCATTCTCTCGGAGGAGGAATCCGCAATGAACGTGAATGTATCACTGAACAACGAGGTCACGCCAGGCGCACCCGACAAGTTCTTCATCAATGGCGAATGGGTCACGCCGCTGTCGAACAAGACGCTCGATGTCATCTCGCCCGTCACTGAAGAACTGGTGATGCGTTATCCGGAAGCGTCGACGGAAGACATGGATCGCGCCATCGCAGCGGCACGCGAAGCTTTCGACAACGGCCCGTGGCCGCGCATGTCGCCGGCGGAACGCGCCGGCTACCTGCGCAAGGTGGCGGATCTGCTGACCGAGCGGCTCGATGACATTGCCCATTCCTGGACGTTGCAGGTAGGGGCGCCGATCATGTTGACCAAGAAGCTGGTCGGCCAGAACCCGACGCTCTTCAACTATTATGCCGACCTGATCGAGACCTATCCCTTCGTCGACGACCGGTCGCGTGACGATGGCGGCAAGGTGAAAGTCGTCAAGGAGCCGGTCGGCGTCTGTGCGGCGATCACGCCGTGGAACGCGCCGCTCGTGTTGCTGGCCTACAAGGTTTCCGCGGCGCTGGCGGCCGGCTGCACCATGGTCGCCAAGCCATCCCCCGAAACGCCGCTCGAAGCCTATATCCTGGCCGAATGCATCCAGAAGGCGGGCCTGCCGAAGGGCGTCTTCAACCTCGTGCCGGCCGGTCGCGAAAGCGGCGATTACCTCGTCCGCCACAAGGATATCGACAAGGTCGCCTTCACCGGATCCACCATGGCCGGCAAGAAGATCGCGGCGGCCTGTTCGGACCGTCTGGCGCGCGTCAGCCTCGAACTGGGCGGCAAGTCGGCGGCGGTGCTGCTCGACGACGCCGATTTCGGCGCGGCGATGATGCCGTTGATGATCTACTCGATGCCGATCACCGGGCAGGTCTGTTTCTCGCTAACCCGCATCCTGGTGCCGGAATCTCGCAAGCAGGAATTCGTCGACATGTATGTCGGTGCGGTGAAGAACATCAAGGTGGGCGATCCGTTCGATCCGGAAACGCAGATGGGCCCGCTGACCATGCAGCGCCAGCTCGAACGCGTGCAGGGCTATATCGCCGCCGGCCGCGAGGAGGGCGCCACGATTGCCTGTGGAGGAGGTCGTCCCGCCGGCCTGAACACCGGCTACTACATCGAGCCGACCGTCTTCGTCGATGTCGATCCGTCGATGAAGATCGCGCAGGAAGAGATCTTCGGCCCGGTTGTCTCGATCATCTCCTACACCGACGAGGAAGACGCTGCCCGCAAGGCAAACGACTCCGATTACGGACTGTCGGGCGCGGTGTTCACCTCCAATCCGGAGCGCGGCTACGCGATGGCGCGGCGCATGCGCACTGGCAGCGTCACGGTCAACGGCATGATTGTCGATCCGAAGCATCCCTTTGGCGGGTTCAAGCAGTCAGGGATGGGCCGCGAGGGCGGACCGGAGGGCCTCGACAACTACATCGAGACCAAGACGATCCATTTCGGCTGACGAACAGCCTTCAGATGCGAAAAGGCCGCCGGATCGCTCCGGCGGCCTTTTTCATTTGCGCGATCGGGCGTTCAGAGACCCTCGAACAGGCCGATCCGAACCGCGCTGGCGTGACGCTCGCCGGTGCCGACGAAGACCGTTCGGTTGAGCCATGCATAGCGCGGATCGCCGGTTTGCAGACGCGGCTGGGTGCGCATGTAGTAGAGCGACGGATCGACATCTTCGCCGGCCGCCAACCTGGAGAGCACGTCGCTGGGACCATGCCTGAAGCCGAAATTGCGGATATCGATCAGCGCGCCGTCATGGGTCTCGATCGCATAGCGGGTGTCGAGTTCGGCATAGCCGTCGTCGAAAACCGTCTGCCAGTCGGCTCCGAGGTTGAGGACTTTGCCGCTCAGCCGCTCGCCCTCGACTTTGCCGCCTATGATCGGAATGATCCGCGCCGTGCCGCCCGGCGCGGAGCCCTTTTCCATCGGCGCCGCCAGTTCGGCGGTGATCACGCAAAGCGGGCGGAGTTCGGGTGCTTTCATCTGTCGCCTCCTAATTCATCGTCATGGGCAAGAGCAGCACGATGCCCGGGAACATGACAAGTAGGGCCAGCCTGAAAATGTCCGACACGATGAAGGGAACGACCCCCTTGAAGATCGTCGTCAGCTTCACGTCCTTGGCGATCGTGTTGATGACGAAGACGTTGATGCCGACCGGAGGCGTGATCAGGCCCAATTCCGCTGTCATGACGATGATGATGCCGAACCAGACCGGGTCGAAGCCGAGCTGGACGATGACCGGGAAGACAATCGGCACCAGAAGGATGATCATCGCCATGGAGTCGAGGATGCAGCCCGCCACGACGAATAGCCCGAGGATCAGGGTCAGCGTTCCATAGGGCCCCAGATCGAAACCGATCAGCATGGCTGTCAGCTTTTGCGGCGATTGGGTGATCGCGAGGAAATATCCAAACAGCACGGCGCCGATCAGGATCGTGTAGACCGCGACGGAGGTGCGCAGGGCTTCCGTCAGGCTGTCGATGATCGAGCGAACATTCAGCCGGCCGCGGACGATGCCGATGACCATTGTGAGGAAGGCGCCGACTGCGGCGGCTTCCGTCGGCGTGGCAACGCCCGAATAGATCGCGCCGATGATGGCGACGAAGAGCAGGATGACGGCCCAGATGCCCGACAGGGAGGCGATCGCCTCGCGCCCGCTGAAAGGACGACCCTCGGGCAGGCCCTTTCGGTGGCCGATCAGGACCGTTGCCATATACATCGCCATGGCGAGAATGCCCGGCAGAATGCCGGCGATGAACAGTTTGCCGACATCGGTTTCGGTTATGTAGCCATAGACGACCAGCACCACCGATGGCGGGATCAGGATGCCGAGCGTGCCGCCCGCGGCGATGACGCCGGAAGCGGTTTCGTCACGATAGCCGAAGCGGCGCATTTCGGGCAGGGCGATCTTGGTCATCGTCGCGGCGGTGGCGACGGTCGACCCGCAAATGGCGGCAAAGCCCGCGCAGGCGGCGATGGTCGACAGCGCGAGGCCGCCCCGGAACGATCCCAGCCAGGCGTTGCCTGCTCTGAAGAGCTCGCGCGACATGCCGGAATTGGTCGCGAAGATACCCATCAGGATGAAGAATGGCACCAGGCTGAGGTTGAAATCCGCGATGACGCGGATCGGCGAGGTCGCAAGAAGGTTCAGCGCCGGGTTGATTCCGCGGATTGAGGCGAAACCGAAGACGCCGACCAGACCCATCGCGACGCCGATCGGCACGCGCAGGGCAATCATTGCAAAGAGTGCAATAAAGCCCGCAAGGGCAATCCAGTCACCGGTCGCCATTGGGCTCGTCTCCGAATTCGCTTGATTCACTGTGTTCCAGTTCGCCGCGTCCGGTGGCGACGAGATAAAGCCGGACCAGAACGGTGATGATCGTCACCGCGGTCCCGGCCCAGATCAGGGCCATGAGCGGCCAGACGGAAATGCGCAGGTCGAAGGTTGCTTCATTGCTGCGCATTGCGCTTTCGACGCGTTCGAACATCTTCCATGTCAGCAGGGTGACGAAGAACAGCAGCATCGCCCACGCAAAGACGTCGACGATCCGCCGGACCCGCGGTGACATCAATTCCGCGAAGAGGTCGACCTTGATATGGCCGCCGCGATAACCGACCGAGGCGAAACCCCACATGATGCAGGCGCCGATCAGCAGGCGGGATATGTCGAATGCGTCGGGGATCGGCCAGGTAAACAGGTAGCGTCCGGGGGCCGATGCGACGATGAGGATGGTGCATGCAAGCAACAGGAGGCCGGCAACGGCCTCCACCACTTTGCAGAAACGTTCAAGGAAAAGGATCATCCGAAACTCTCGAAGGTCCGGTACAGGTGAGGGGCAGGCAGCGATGCTGCCTGCCCCGGTTCGGTGTCAGAAATTTCGGCTTACTGGCCGAGAAGCGAGTCGTATTTCTTCAGCGTGTCACGCAGGTCGGCCAGCGCGGCATCCGTGTCGATGCCGGTCTTGGCAGCAGCCTCTTTCCACTTCTCGGTCATCGGGGCAGCCGCGTCGCGCCAGAGTTTCATCTCTTCGTCGTTCGGCTTGTGGAGCGTGTGACCGCCAAGATCGATGATCTTCTGGCGACCTGCCGCTTCCCCGTCGGCCCAACCGGAGGCCATCTTTTCCGACCATTCCGGTGTGCAGTGATTGTCGATGACTTCGCGATCCTGCGGCTCAAGGCTGTCGATCTTGGCCTTGTTCATGACGAAGGCGAAAACCGTAACGTAAAGCGGCGTATCCAGGTGATACTTCACCGTGTCCTCGATACCGAAGGTGAACAGCGAGCCCCAGGGCGAACCGGTCATGTCGGCCGTGCCCTTTTCGAGCGCGTCACGCATCTCGGGGGCGGGGACCTGTACGTTGGCTGCGCCCAGAGATGCAAACATCTGCGCCATCGTGCCGTTTGGCGGACGGATGTTCTTGCCCTCCAGATCGGCCGGAACCGCAAGCGGTCCTTCCTTGGAGTGGATCGTGCCCGGATCATGGAAATGGACCATGCAGACGTAGGTGTCGCCCATCTCCTTCTCGGCATATTTGGCGTACCATTCGGCGACAGCGCGCGAACCGCCCTTCGCATTGGATGCCTGGAAGGGCAGTTCCGCAGCGGAGATGATCGGGAAGCGGCCGGCCTGATAGCCCGGGTTGATGAAGGCGATGTCGACGATACCGTCGCGCGCCATGTCATAGTGGTCCGGCGCAGCGCCAAGCTGTTGCGACGGGTATATGGTGATCTTGATCCGACCGTTGGAATCTTCCTCGATCGACTTTGCCCAGGGCTCCATTCCGAGCGGCTGCAGCGGGTGGGTGGCCGGTACCCAATGGGACAGCGCGAGTTCCACCTCCGCCGCCTGAGCGGATCCGGCCATCAGAGCTGTACTCGCCAAGGCAGCAAGCAATATGCGTTTCATGCTGTGTTCCTCCTGTGTGTCGTCCGTTCTTGCGGGACGATTTCCTCTTGTTCCGCCGCTATTTCGTTACGGCGGGGGTATCGGTCGGCCGCGACCGGGAGTTTCCGCTCGCGACCGACAATGAGCGCCGACTATTGGTCTCCGTAATAGGAGTCGTATTTCTTCAGCGCGTCGATCAGGCCATTCAACATCGGATCGGGATCCATGCCCATGTCGGAAATGGTCTTCTTCCATTCATCCGTCAGAGGCGCGGCGGCTTCCTGCCACATTTGGACCTGTTCCGCGTTTGGCGTGTAGAGAGTATGTTACGGATCGGCGGCGATCTTGTCGCGGCCGGCGGCTTCGACATCGGCCCAGCCGGCGGACATCTTTTCTGCCCATTCCGGCGTGCAGTGGTTTACGATCCCCTGCCGGTCCTGCTCCTCCATATTTTCCAGAACGCCCTTGTTGATCACGAAGACGTTGATCGAGGCGTAGAAAGGCATGTCGAGGTGATGCTTGACCAGAGAGTCCGCGCCGAAGATGTAGAGTGATTCCCATGGCGACTGGGTGATGTCGGCGGTGCCCTTGGCCAGCGCCTCGCGCATGGCGGGGGCGGGGACCTGAACGGACGCGCCGCCAAGCAGGTTCACGAAGCGGGCTTCGGTGGCGTTGGCCGGGCGAACGGTCTTGCCCTTGATGTCTTCGGGAACAAGGATTTTCTCCTTGCCATGCATCGTGCCCGGATCATGAGAGATCGCCATGCAGAAGAAGACGTCGCTCATCTCGTCTTCCGCATACTGATTATACCATTCGGTCAGAGCGCGCACGCCGCCCTTGGCGTTGGCGAAGTTGAACGGCAGTTCGGCAGCGGACATGATCGGAAAGCGGCCGGGCTGGTAGCCCGGATTGATGAAGCTGATGTCCGAAATGCCATCACGAGCCATGTCGTAGTGGTCCGCCGCAGCGCCGAGCTGCGAAGACGGGTAGATCGTCACATCGATTCGGCCGTTCGACGCCTCGTTGATCGACTTGATCCAGGGCTCCATGCCGAGTGTCTGGAGCGGGTGCGTGCCCGGAACCCAGTGTGCAAGGCTCAGGTTGACTTCGGCAGCCGAAGCCGTTGTCGCCAGGCCCAAGGTGAGCGCCAGTGCAGTCAGTGTCTTTGTATACATAATTCCTCCCTCGAATTGTCTGGCGACCGGTATCCTCCCAGGTCGCTTCCAAATACAACTCATGTTAAGTATCACCACAGAACGATGGCGACGGCAAGGTGATATTGGGCTATTCAGTGCGACGTGATGACCGGGCAGCGGTTTTTTCGCTGTGTCTGGCGTGTGCGCTGCCGAAGGCGGCGGGAAACTGATTGGACGCGCACATGCATACATCGTATGGATGAGGCGGACTGGGACGAAGAGGGCGGAAACGCCCGTCCCATGGGAGGGAAAAGGCATGAATGCGCGCGACATCCGTCTCGCAAAATCGCGATTGCGCTATCCGGTTCTGGGCGATTTGGAGGAGGCTGCGCGCCGCCGGCTTCCCTATTATGTGTATGACTATCTGCAGGGCGGTACCGGCGAGGAACTGTCGCGGCGGCGCAATATCGAGGCGCTGCGCGGGATCGAGATCGTGCCGCGTTACGGTGTCGATATCTCGTCGGCGAGTATGTCGGCTTCCCTGTTTGGCCAGACATTCAATGCGCCGATGGCGATCGGCCCGATCGGCATGGACGGGGCGATATGGCCGAACGCGTCCAGCCATTTGGCGGAAGCGGCGCGAGAGGCCGGTATCGGCTATATGATGAGTTCGATGTCGGCCGGTTCAATCGAGAATGCCGCAGCGATCGCAGGCGAGAATTTCTGGTTCCAGCTCTACACGTTTGCCGGCAACGATCATGCGGTCAGCTTCGACCTGATCCGCCGCGCGCGCGATGCCGATGCCCGGATGCTGACGGTGACGCTGGATATCCCGGGTGCGGGCCGACGGGTGCGCGACATGCGCAACGGTCTGAGCGTTCCGCTCCGGGTTTCGCCGAAAATGGCGCTTGGCACGCTGCTTCGGCCCGCCTGGCTGGCGGGTTTGGCGCGCAACGGTCTGCCGCGCTTTGCGAATTTTGCGCCCTATTGCCGTGAAGGAGCGAGCAAGGCGGAGATCGACGCGTTCGTCAGCAAGGGACGGCCGGGAGGCGGCGCGACGTGGGAGATGGTGGCGCGATTTCGCGACGCATGGCCGGGCGCGATGACGGTCAAGGGAATCCTGCATCCGGCCGATGCTGAAAAAGCAGTGTCCCTCGGTTTGGACGGTGTAATCGTATCCAATCACGGCGGCCGGCAGTTCGACCCATCGCCGGCGACCATCGATGTCCTGCCGGCGATCAGGGCGGCGGTTGGCAAGAAATCAACGATTTTATTCGATAGTGGGATCATGTCCGGATTGGACATGGTGAAGGCGCTGGCCTGCGGCGCCGATGGCGTCATGGTGGGGCGCGCTTTCATGCTGGGGCTTGCAGCTCTCGGCGCGGACGGCGCCCGGCATGTCTGCGCGACCTTAATGGAGGAGTTCCGGATCGCGCTCGTACAGACGGGCGCATGCACAGTCTCGGGCGCAAAAGGACTTGCCGTAAGGCATCGCGGCGCCTGGGTGGATGACGATTTTAAAGCCGGCGGAGCCGGACAAAAAAACTACGAGTAAACAGGGGTTTGAGTAATGAAATTCGGAGAGGCAATTGCCGAGATCCTGAAAAGGGAAGGCATTGAGTTTGTGATCGGCTATCCGGTCAATCACGTGCTGGAACATGCGGCAATCGCGGATATTCGCACGATTATCGTACGTCAGGAACGCACCGGATTGCATATGGCAGACGCGATTTCGCGTATGACGTCCGGCGAGAAGATCGGCGTGTTCGTCTGCCAGTCCGGACCGGGTATCGAGAATTCCTACGGTGCGGTCGCACAGGCGTATGCGGAGTCGGTCCCCGTACTTGTCATGCCAGGTGGGTACGCGCGGCGGCAGGCCCATATCGATCCGAATTTCAATCCGTCGATATCGATGCGCGACGTCACGAAATCGACTGAGCCAGTCAATGATGCACGCGAACTCGTCAACATCATGCGGCGGGCTTTCTCGAAACTGCGCAATGGCCGTGGCGGACCGGTGCTGGTCGAAATTCCGAACGATATCTGGGACGAGGAAGTCCCCGATCCACTGACCTACAAGCCGGTCGTCTCGACGCGCAGCGGCCCCGATCCGGACGCGGTGAAGAAAGCCGTCGATGTACTGCTTCAGGCGAAGCGTCCGGTGATCTATGCCGAGCAGGGCATCCATTACGCAAAGGCCTGGCCGCAACTGAAGGAACTGGCCGAGCACCTGGGAATCCCGGTCTCGACCAGCCTGGAAGGCAAGAGCGCGTTTCCCGAAGACCATGCTTTGGCGCTGGGGTCCGGCGGTGCGGCCATTCCCATGACGATCCGGCATTTCCTCGATGAGGCCGATGTCATCTTCGGCGTCGGCTGCTCGTTCACCGAGACGGCCTTCGGCGTGCAGATGCCGAAAGCGCCGAAACGTGTGATTCACGCCACGCTCGACGCCGATCACATCAACAAGGATTACGAGTCCGAAGTTGCGCTGGTCGGAGACGCCGCGCTGACGCTCGATGCGATGCTGGCGGAAATCCGCGCACGCGGCGGGGCGCGCCGATCGTGGACCTACTTCGCCGACGAGATCGCGCAGGTGCGAGCGGCATGGCTGAAACAGTGGATGCCGAAACTGACGTCCAACGATGCGCCGCTGTCGCCTTATCGGGTGCTCTGGGATCTGCAGAAGACGGTCGATGTGGCCAACACCATCATCCCCCATGACGCCGGTAGTCCGCGCGACCAGCTCTCGCCGTTCTGGAAGTCGGTAACGCCGCTTTCCTATATCGGCTGGGGCAAGTCGACACAGCTCGGCTACGGGCTGGGCCTTGCCATGGGCGCGAAGCTCGCCTGTCCGGACAAGCTTTGCATCAATGTCTGGGGCGATGCGGCCATCGGCTTCACGGGCATGGATTTCGAGACGGCGGCGCGCGAGCGCATCCCGATCCTGTCGATCCTTCTCAACAATTTCTCGATGGCGATGGAATTGCCGATCATGAAGGTTTCGACGGAGAAATACCGCGCGACCGACATTTCCGGTAATTATGCCGATTTCGCGGTCGCGCTTGGCGGTCATGGCGAGCGGGTGACCGATCCGGCCGACATCGTGCCGGCGATCAAGCGCGGCATCGCCAAGACCGAGGAGGGCATTCCGACCCTGCTCGAATTCATCACCTGCAAGGAAATCGACGCGTCGCGCATCATGCCGAAGGGATATCCATGAACCACATCCAGACCAGCGCCAGCCTCGTCGTCGAAGAACTGAAACCCATTCTCGGCGACCGGCTGGCGACCTCCAACGCGGTACGCGAGCATCACAGCCATGACACGTCGTGGCTGGCGCCGCATATGCCGGACGCGGTCGCCTTTCCGCGTGACGAGGACGAGGTTGTCGCGATCGTGCGTGCATGCGCGAAGCACGGCGTGCCGGTGGTGCCGTTTGGTGCCGGCTCGTCCATGGAAGGCCATACTATTCCGGTTCGCGGCGGCGTCACGATCGATACGCGCGAGATGAACCGGATCGTCGAGATCAGGCCGAAGGACGGGCTCGCCGTCGTGCAGGCGGGCGTCACTCGCAAGCAATTGAACGAGGAACTGCGCGCCACGGGATTGATGTTCTCCGTCGATCCCGGCTCCGACGCCTCCCTCGGCGGCATGGCGTCGACGCGCGGAAGCGGCACCACCGCGGTGCGCTACGGGACGATGCGCGAGAACGTGATGGCTTTGCGGGTGGTGACGCCGGACGGCACGCCGATCCATACCGGATCGCGAGCCCGCAAATCCTCCACCGGCTACGATCTGACGCATCTCTTTGTCGGCGCCGAGGGCACGCTCGGGCTGATTACGGAACTGACGGTGCGGCTGCACCCAATCCCGGAAATGGTGTCCTCGGCGGTCTGTGCCTTCGAGGATGTCGGCGAGGCGGTGCAGGCGGTGATCGAGACCGTGCAATACGGCATTCCGGTCGCCCGCGTCGAATTCATGGACGAGGTCGCCATCGAGGGCACCAACGCATATTCGGGTCTCGATCTGAAGGTGACGCCGACCCTTTTTTTCGAGTTTCACGGTACGCCAGCCTGGGTGGACGAGCAGTCGCGGCTCGTCGCGGAAATCGCCAGCGGTCATGGCGGATCGGATTTCCGCTGGTCGACCGACCCAGACGAACGGGCGAAGCTCTGGCAGGCGCGGCACGATATCTACTGGGCGACGAAGGCGCAGCGGCCGGGCTGTGAATTGTTCACCGGCGATATCTGCGTGCCGATCTCGCGGCTGGCCGAGAGCATCGTTGCGGCGCGCGAGGATATCGACGCCTCCTTCCTCAAGGGACAGATTATCGGCCATGTCGGCGACGGCAATTATCACACGGCCTATCTGATCGATCCGAACTCGAAGGAAGAGCTCGAGGAAGCCGAGAGGCTGTCCGGCCTTCTGGTCGAGCGGGCGCTTGCCGTCGGCGGTACGGCCAGCGGCGAGCACGGGATCGGCATGGGCAAGATCAAGTATCTGCGCAAGGAGCACGGCGCGGCGGTCGATGTGATGAAGCGCATCAAGGCCGCGCTCGATCCCGCCGGGATCATGAATCCCGGCAAGATGGGGCAGGAGGGCTAGATCCTGTCCCGGTTAGATTGAAGCAATTCTGTTTCGCGTCCGCCGGGTGGCAACCCGAAGGGCCGGGCATGTTTGACCCAATACCTGCTGGCTTCGGCTTGGCCGTATCATCATACGGCCTTCACCAAATCCCTTGATCTTGGGTTAAACCTGCTCCGGCAGAAAGGTTCAATCTAACCAGGATCCAGGGGCGTCAGCCCCGCCCGAGGAACGGGTTCTTCACCGGCAGGATGACCGTGTCGAGAATGGTCAGTTCCGGCGGCAGGCGGCAGGTATAGACGACCAGTTCGCCGAGCATGTCCGGTTCCAGGCAATTTTCCGTCAGCTTGTCGGTGCTGCCGGGCGCCAGCATCGAGCGCGTTGCGCCGGGATGGATGGTCGAGGCGGTGATGTTGTCGTCGCGTCCGTCCAGGCAGATCTGTTTCGTCAGCCCTTCGATGGCGAATTTCGTCATGGTGTAGGCCGGCGAATGATGGCGCGGGATCTTGGCCGACAACGATCCGATATTGATGATCCGGCCGCCGCGACCCTTCATCGCGCGCATCGCTTCGCGCGAGCAGATCACGGCCGATGTCAGATTGGTCGCCAGCATTTCCTGCCAACGCTCGGTCGAAAGGTCGGGAAGCGGCGTGGCGTCGGCGATCCCTGCGTTGTTGACGAGAATATCGACAGGCCCGGCCAGGCGCTCGGTCTCGCTGAACAGTTTCAGGAGGTCTTCTTCCCGCGTAACGTCGGTCGGCACGACATGAGCCGTGCCGCCGTCTGCAGCAATCTCGTCTGCAAGCGATTGCAGCTTGTCGGCGCTGCGCGCGGCAAGCACCGTCACTGTTCCTGCACGCGCCAATTCCCGCGCGATGCCGCGTCCGATACCGCTGCTCGCGCCCGTTACGATCGCGACCTTGCCGTCGATGGATTGCATGTGTCCTCTCCCTTTGTGCGTACATCCGCGCATCCTCGACGCGGCGAATTTTGATGTTCTCGCTGCTTGGGACAGGAAAGACAAGTCGGGATGAGGCTAAATGTATACAGCGCCGAGGATATTGGCGCGAAAACGAAAACACCGGCCGCGAGGGCCGGTGCTTGATTTCTGTCCGGATATCTCGGGATCAGGCGTCGACGCCACCCCAGATCGCCTCAGCGGTCTTGACCACGAGTTCCAGCTTGCGGCGCTGGTCGTCATCGGTGATCGCGTTGCCTTCCTCGGTCGAGGCGAAGCCGCATTGCGGAGCAATGCCGAGCTGGTCGATGTCGCAATATTTCGAGGCTTCGTCGAATTTCTGCTTCAGCCAGTCGATGCTTTCCAGATCGGCGACCTTGGTGGTGATGAAGCCGGGAAGAACCCTTTGCTTGCCTTTCGGAAGCAGCTTCAGAGGCTCCAGCCCGCCGGAGCGGTCGGTGTCGTACTCCATGAAGAAGATGTCGACGCCGGTCGAGAAAATCGCTTCGGCGGCAAGATCGTAGGCGCCTTCCGCGGCGTGGGTCGAGCGGAAATTGCCGCGGCACATATGCATGCCGATGACCATGTCGTCCGGACGGTCCTTGATCGCTTCGCGCATCATCCAGGCGTAGCGGTCGATCAGCCAGTCAGGATCCTGGCCGGCTTCCTTCTTGGCTGCGCGATGCTTCGGGTCGCAGAGATAGGCAAAGAAGATGTCGTCCATCTGCAGGTAGCGGCACCCTGCGTCGTAGAACGCCTGCACGGCCTTGGCATAGGTTTTCGCGAGGTCGTCGAACAGGACCTGCGGGTCCTTGTACTCGGCAGGGTGGATGTCCTCAACCGCGGTCCGGAAATGACAGCATGACGGGCCGGGAATCGAGATCTTCGGCGTGACCTTTGTGTTGTCCGCGACGAACTTGAAGTGCTCGATCATCGGGTGATCGGCCGGGAAATCCAGCTTGCTGGTAATCGTCGGGAAAATCGGACGCAGCTTCACGCCGGCGAACTGGACGCCTTCGTCGCGTTCCTCGAGGTCTAGGCCGGTCAGCATGCCCATGAAATCATAGTGCCAGAAAGAGCGGCGGGCCTCGCCGTCAGTGACCGCGAGCAAGCCGACATCTTCCTGCAGCTTGATGAGATCCTTGATGGCCTCGTCCTCGACCGCCTTCAGTTCATCGACCGAGATCGACTTGTCTTCGTAGAACTTCTTGCGCGCCGCCTTGACGGGCTCCGGCCGCAGCAGGCTGCCGACGTGGTCGGCGCGATAGGGCGGTTTGGCAACGGTCATGGTTTTCTCCCGAACATGTGAAGTGATTATGCGGCGCTTGTAAGCGCGAAGCGGGGGACCCGCAACAGCGATCGCGCATTTACGGCCAGTCGGCGAAACTGGGCGGCGAGAACCCGTCGGAGTCGGGGCTCGCGGTGGCCATCAGCTTGCGGAACCGGCCGGGCGTCATTCCGGTCATGCGCCGGAAGAAATTCGAAAAATGGGCAGGATCCCTGAATCCGAGCGAGTAGCTCAGCTGTTTGATCGACAGCGTCGAACGCTCCAGGCCGAGCGCGGCTTCGCGCGCCAGCCGTTCGGCGATCAGGGATTTGGGCGTCTTGTCGAGTTCGCGCATGCAGATGGCATGGAGGCGATCATGCGTAATGCCGAGTTCATGGGCATAATGGCCGACGGGATGGTGAGCCCGAAAGCCGGCCTCGAGCAGTTGCCGGAAGCGCTGCAGAAAATGGGCGCTGTTTCCATGGGTGACGCGCGCGACCTCTTCGGCGCCCGACGCCCGAAGGATCGTGACAAGCACGATGCGCAGATGCGCGACGACCATCATGCCGCTTGCCGGCTGAGGCTGGGCCAGTTCCCGCCGAATGCTCTCGAGATGCCGTTGGACATCGGCGTGGGCATCGCGATTCTCATCGAAATGGCGAAACCAGTCTCGATCGAACAGCAACTGGATCGCGGCGGATTCGAAGAAGTCGCCGATTGCGCGGGCAAGCGTTTCCTCGGCGATCTCGGCGACATAGCCGCTTGTTCCCGCCTCGATGACCAGCCTGAAATCGCCGGCGGTCTTTCGCCACGCGATTGAAGGTCCCGAAAGCACCGTCTCGCCGCCGCGACCCTCTATGCGTGCTTCGCCATCGGACAAGAGAACCAGAATGCACGCCTTGGCGCCGAGACCACGCTTCAATGTCTCTATGCGACGCTGCAATCCACCGTCGATCCGGCTGAGATAGACCGGCAGTTTCGTGAAGTTCGGCAGGCTTGTTGGCATAAGGCGTATTTCCAGTTCGGCCCTGATTCGTTCTCTAGCCCAATAAATTGCAATAATCGACCAATAAACTGCATTTCCTTTCCAAGTGTGTACGCTATCTTCTAATCGAGGACAGAAAGCGATGCGCTAATCGGCGTGTTGTACACATCCGCAAGCGGCCGGAAGAGCCAGCGCGGAGGAGGAAACGGGAGGAGGAATGCTGGAGGCAGCGCTCCTTATTGACAGTGTGGCCGTATCGGCTTCGAGCGGTGAAACGTTCGAGCGGATGGACCCTGTTTCGCATGAGATTTCGACGCGGGCCTCGGCGGCGAATGTCGAGGATGCGGGACGCGCGGCAAACGCCGCGGCGCGCGCATTTCCGGCGTGGTCGCAAACACCGCCGAGCGAGCGCCGCGCGCTCTTGAACGACGCGGCGGATATCCTTCAGCGCCGCACGGACGAATTCGTGGAAGCGATGATCGCCGAGACGGGCGCTACGGCGGCGTGGGGCCAGTTCAATTGTCGTCTCGCAGCGAACGTCTTGCGAGAAGCGGGGGCGATGGTGAGCCAAGTGGCCGGCGAGGTCATTCCCGCCGACAAGTCCGGCTCGTTTGCGATGGCCATACGCCAGCCATGCGGCGTGGTCTTTTCAATGGCTCCGTGGAACGCGCCCGTCATCCTCTCCACGCGCAGCGTCGCCATGCCGCTCGCATGCGGCAACACCGTGGTGATGAAGGGATCGGAACTGTGCCCGCGCACCCATGGGCTCCTGGGCGAGGTGCTCAACGAGGCCGGTCTGCCCAAGGGCGCCGTCAATGTCATTCATTCATCCTCCGACAAAGCGCCTGATATCGTTGAGGCCCTGATCGCGCATCCGGCCGTTCGGCGCGTAAATTTCACCGGATCGACACGGGTCGGCCGGATGATCGCCGAGAAGGCCGCGCGCCATCTCAAGCGCTGTCTCCTGGAGTTGGGCGGCAAGGCGCCGCTGATCGTCCTCGATGACGCGGATATCGATGCCGCTGTCGATGCGGCGGTGTTCGGCGCATTCTTCAACCAGGGACAGATCTGCATGTCGACCGAGCGGATCGTCGTCGACGAGAGCATCGCCGATGCTTTCGTGGACAAGTTCCGCGTGCGAGCCGATGCGATACGCGCCACCGATCCGCGCGATCCGAATTGCGTGCTCGGCGCAATGATCACCGAGCAGGCGGCGCAGCGGGTCAAGGGCCTGATCGACGATGCGTCGATGAAAGGTGCGGCGCTGGTTACCGGCGGCCGCCAGGAGGGCGTATTCGTCGACCCGGCCATCCTCGACAATGTCTCTCCGGCGATGCGTATCTACCACGAGGAGAGTTTCGGACCGGTCGCGTCCGTGATCCGCGTCAATGGCGACGACGAGGCGGTCTCCGTCGCCAACGATACGGAGTACGGCCTTGCGGCCGCTGTTTTCAGCCGGGACGTGTCGCGGGCGCTGGTGATTGCGCAGCGGCTCGAAACCGGAATTTGCCATATCAATTCGGCGACCATCAACGCCGAGCCGCAAATGCCCTTCGGCGGCGTCAAGGCATCCGGATATGGCCGTTTCGGCGGCAAGGCGGGCATCGATGAATTCACGGAATTGCGCTGGATCACCATCCAGAACGGCAAGACGCAATACCCGATCTGAAACGACCGGGACATATTGAAGCCGACGTTCACCAGGGAGGAAACCAATGGAACGTAGAACCCTTATCAAGACCTTCGCCGCTTCGCTTCTCGCGAGCGCGGTTCTGGCCGGCCCCGCCATGGCGGAAGGCACAATCAAGATCGGCGCCAGCGCGCCCAAGACCGGCCCGCTGGCCGGCGGTGCGGCGGTAACCTACTGGCCTGCCGTGCAGCTGTGGGTGAATGATGTCAACGAGCGCGGCGGCATAGATGTCGGCGGCGAGAAGATGAAGGTCGAGCTGATCGAGTATGACGACCGCACGTCCAACGAAGAAGCGATCAAGAACATTCAGCGCATGGCGACGGTCGACAAGGTCGACTTCATCATCCCGCCCTACGGCACCGGCATCAATCTCGCGACCGCGCCGCTGATCGCCAAGTATGGCTACCCCCATATCGCGGTGACCGCGGTGGCCGACGGGATCGAGGGCTTTACCGAGCGCTGGCCGAACTCGTTCTGGACGCTGGGCACTTCGGAAGCCATGGCGAGCTCGCTCGTCGACGTACTGACGAAAATGCGCGAAGCCGGCCAGATCAACGAGAAGGTCGCGGTCGTCAACGTCGCCGATGCTTTCGGCATCGAGCTCGCCAACACCGGCAAGCCCAAGCTCAAGGAAGCCGGTTTCGACATCGTTTATGAAACCTCCTATCCGCTGCAGCAGCAGGATTTCGCGCCGATCATTTCTGGCGCGAAGGATGCCGGTCCGGACACGTTCATCGCTTTCTCCTATCCGGGCGACACATTCGGCCTGACCAAGCAGGCGACCATCACCGACCTGCCGGTCAAGGCCTATTACGTCGGTGTCGCGACCGCATTCCCGGCCTTCGCACAGGCCAATGGTGCTGCCGCGAACGGCGTCATGGGCGTGGGCGGCGTCAACGCGGCGAGCGAAGCCTATCAGGACTTCGCCAAGCGCGAGGTCGAGGTGACGGGCGTGGCGCCGGATTACTGGGCGAGCCCGGTTCAGTACGCCAGCCTGGAAGTGCTCGAACAGGCCATCACGAAAGCCGGTTCGCTCGACAAGGCGGCTGTGATCGAGGCGCTCGGCAGCGAGACCTTTGAAACGATCATGGGCGAATGGAAGTTCGAGGACAACATCATCAAGAAGTTCTGGACTGTCGGTCAGTGGCAGGACGGTGTCTTCCATGGCATCGCCTCGACCGGTGTCGGCGGCGAGTTCGAGCCGATCGTCAAGTCGGGCTGGAACTAAAGCCTTAACCACAAAAACCGGTGCGGCTTTTGCCGCACCGGCGAAAATCGTAGAATTCGGCCGATGGATATTCTGGTTACGGGGACGGTGCTGGGGGGCACCTATGCGCTGATCGCGCTCGGGCTGACGCTGCAATATGGCGTCGCCCGGATCATGAATCTTGCCAATGGCGAGAACCTCGTTCTGGCATGTTTCTGCGCATTCTGGCTCTACACGGCCGCCTCGATCAATCCGATCCTCGGCATCCTGATCATCGCGCCGGCCGCCTTCGCGCTGAACTGGGCGATCTATGTCTTCGCGATGAAGCCGCTGGTCGACCGCGCCAAGAACCGTGGCCAGCTCGAGATCGACAGCATTCTAGCCACATTCGGCCTGATGTTCATCATGCAGGGCGTGATGCTGCTGGTCTTCGGCGGCCAGTACTTCTCCTATAATTTCCTTTCCGAGCCGGTGCGTATCCTCGGCGAGAATTACGGCCTTAACCGCATCGTATCGCTCGGCGCGGCAACGCTGATCGCGATCGCACTGTATGTCTTCCTCTACCGCACGCGCTTCGGTACGGCCGTGCGCGCGGTGTCGGTCAGCCCGCAATCTGCGAGCCTCGTCGCCATCGACGTGCCGCGCATGTCGGCATTCGCCTTTGCGCTGGGCGGCGGACTTACGGCGGCGGGCGGCTCGTTGCTGTCGACCTATTACACCTTCAATTCCTCGATGGGCGTGATCTTCACGATGAAGGCGCTGATCATCGTCATCATGGGCGGCGTCGGCGATGTGCGCGGCGCGGTTCTGGCGGCGCTCTTGCTCGGCCTCGCGGAGACGGCCGTCGCGAGCCTGATCGATCCGGGCCTGACGCTGGCGGCGACCTATACGCTGTTCATTCTCGTTCTGCTGTTCCGTCCGCAGGGTATTTTCGGAAGGCAGACCGCATGAGCCTGATGAACGAAAAGGAACAGAGGATCGCGGCTATCGCGCTGATGCTCTTCGGCGCGGCGGCGATGATCCCCTTTGCAGACGACGGCTATTACCTTTCGCTGTGCGTCAATATCGTCATGTATGCGGTGTTGTGCACGGCGTGGACGCTGTTTTCCGGCCCGACCCACTATATCTCGCTGGCGACCGCGGCGTTTTTCGGCATCGGCACCTATTCCGTCGGGCTCGGGATCGACACCTTGCCGTTCCCGCTTCTCGTCGCCATCGCGGCGGTTGCGAGCGGCGTTCTCGCCGGCCTCGTCGGTGTGGCGACACTCAGGCTTTCCGGCGTTTATTTCGTCATCTTTACGCTCGGACTGGCAGAACTGGTGCGCCAGGTCGTCACTTGGCTGCAAGTCAAGTTCCTCGGCTCGGTCGGGCTCTATGTCTTCACCGACATGACCGAGAAGCACATCTTCTGGATGCTGCTGGCGCTTGCCGCCGTGGTCTACATCACCGGCTGGCTCGTCAATCGTTCGCGGCTCGGTTTCGCGCTGCGCATTATCGGCAATGACGAAACCGTCGCCCGGCATGTCGGGATCGACGTTGCGCGCGCCAAGGTGATCCTGTTCATGATTTCGGGCGCCTTCATCGGCATCACCGGGGCGATCCTCGCGCCGCGCTTCGCCTATGTCGAACCGCCGTCTGCCTTCAATCCGGTGATCTCGTTTCAGGTCGTCATCATGGCGTTGCTCGGCGGTACCGGGCGGCTGTGGGCGCCGTTGCTCGGCGTCATCCCGTTCACGATTCTGTTCGACCGCATCTCGGCGAGCTTCCCGAACCATACGAGCCTGCTGATCGGGGTTGCCTTCATGGCGATTGTCTACTTCCTGCCGCGCGGCGTGATGGGCCTGATCGACGACTTCCGCGCGCGACATGCCAAGTCCAGGCATGCTGCGGCCGGTGTTCCGGAGGCGGCGGAATGAACAGCGCTCCACTTCTTTCGGTCGAGAAGGTCCGCAAGGCCTTTGGCGGCCTTGTTGCTGTCAACGACGTCGATTTCACCGTCAAGCAGAGCGAGTTGATCGGTCTGATCGGGCCGAACGGGTCTGGCAAGACGACGATGATGAACCTCATTTCCGGCGCGTTGAAGCCCACATCGGGAACGGTCCGGCTCGCCGGCGAGGTTATTTCCGACATGCCGGCGCACAGGATTGCCCAGCGAGGCGTGGCGAGAACCTTCCAGCTCGTGCGCATTCTGCCGTCGCTGTCGGCGATCGAGAACGTGATTGCCGGGGCCGTGTTCGGCCATGTCCGTGCCTGGGGCGACGATGCCTATCGGGAAGCGGAGGTCCTGCTCGAGAGGGTCGGGCTCGGCGGGCGAGGGAACGTGCCGACCGGGTCTATGACCTATATCGACCAGAAGCGGCTGGAACTGGCGCGCGCGCTGGCGTCCAATCCGCGGCTGCTGTTGCTCGACGAGTGGCTGGCCGGCCTCAATCCGAGCGAACTGAAAATCGGCATCGAGCTGATCCGCGACCTGCGCGAGGATGGCCGGACGATTATCATGGTCGAGCATGTGATGGACGCGATCCGTTCGCTTTGCGACCGCTGCGTGGTGATGTCGAGCGGCGTCAAGATCGCTGACGGCTCGGTTCATGATGTGCTGTCCCAGCCCGAAGTCGTCAGCGCTTATCTGGGGACGGAAGATGCTTGAGGTTCGCAACCTGTCGGTCTCCTACGGCGCGCACAGAGCGCTCGAAAATGTGTCGGTGAATATTGCGGCAGGCGAAATCTGCGTCATTCTCGGCGCAAACGGCGCCGGCAAGAGTTCGCTGCTGAAGGCGATCGGAGGCATGGTACGATCGGCGCCCGGCGCGCAAGTCCTGATCAACGGCCAGGACATCACGCAGACGAAACCGCACAAGGTCGTCGAAGCGGGGCTTGCGCTTGTGCCGGAGGGACGCGGGATCTTCGGGGACCTCACGGTCTCCGAAAACCTGCAGCTCGGCGCTTACGGGCCGCAGGCGCGCGATAGCGAAGCGATGCGGCGCGAGGAGGTTCTGCGGCTGTTTCCGCGCCTTGCCGAACGGCGCAACCAGATCGCGCGGACGATGAGCGGCGGCGAACAGCAGATGGTCGCGATCGGCCGGGCGCTGATGTCCAATCCGGTGATCCTGATGCTGGACGAACCGTCGCTGGGCCTGTCGCCCTTGCTGACGAAGGACCTGTTCAAGTCGCTGAAAGCAGTGCGCGAGACTGGCGTCGGTATCCTTTTGGTCGAGCAGAACGCCAAGCAGAGCCTTGCGATCGCCGATCGCGGCTACCTGATCGAAAACGGACATATCACGGGCGAGGGGACCGGCGCGGAACTGGCGCAGGATCCCGCGGTGCAGGCTGCCTATCTCGGTGGCGCTGCAGCGAAATCAACACAATCGGAGGCAATCATGCGCGATGAACATCGACGTTTCTACGTGCCTGCTGGCGCTGCGGGCGGAGCGGGCAATGGAGCAGCGGCTGAAACTGTGGCTCCGCTTCGTGTCGCGGCTAACGACGCGTCGGCGGCGCGGGCCGATCACGGCCAGAATTATGTTCCGGCCGGCGCGGCTGGAAATGGCGCTCACGCTCCTAGGGCGGTGGCGTCATCGTCCGGCGGAGCGGTGGCCCGTGCGGAACATCGGCAATTCTACGTTCCGGCCGCGGCCACCGGCGGAACTCGGACGGTTTCGGCCGCCAATGGTGGCGCGATAACGGGTGGAAGCAACGCGCCGGCGGCAAGCGGCGGCGGTTCGGAGCATCGGCAATTTTATGTCCCGTCAGGTGCGACCGGGACCGGTAACGGGACGGCGCACGCATTGGCGCAGACGCCGGCAAACAAGGGAGATGCAATCGTCATGTCGAACCAGGCGCATGAATTGAGCCTGCAGGCCGCGGAGATGGCCGCACGCGCAACGCGAATCCAGCGTCAGCATGTCGAGGCGCTGCGCGTCGACAGCCACCTTTCCGCTGCGTCGAAACTGATCGCCCATGTCCAGGAGACATCCGGCGCAGAGGCGAAGACGAGCAAGGACAGCAGCAAGAAGATGCTGAAAAAGGCCGAGAAACTCGCGCGCAAGGCGGAGAAGCTCGCCCGGAAGGCAGCCGCCATGCAAGCGGCGGATTGAACGAAAAAGACAACAGACGGAGATAAGAAAATGGCACGTGTTTTGGACGGCATGTATATCGGCGGTGGCTGGACCACCAAGTCGCAAACCTTCCCGGACTATAATCCTTCCGACGGATCGATCTGGGCCAACATTCCGGACGCTTCGGTGGAAGACACCCGCCGCGCGATCGAGGCGGCGCATGAGGCTTTCGGCGAATGGTCGGAGATGCCTTTCACGAAGCGCTCGCACCTGCTGATCAAGGCGGGCGAGATTTTCGAGAAACGCCGCGAGGAGATCGCCGAGGCGGTGATGGCCGAGGGCGGCGGCTGGTTCGGCAAGGCTATGTTCGAGACCGGCTACACCGCCGAGCTGTTTCCCGCCGCTGCCGCGGCCAATTACGGCTCGATCGGCGATGTGCTCCCTTCGGAGTATGGCAAGGTTTCGATGGCCGTGCGCCGTCCGATGGGCGTCGTTTCGGTAATCAGCCCATGGAACTTCCCGCTGATCCTGACCGGTCGCGGCCTGCTGTTCCCGCTGGTCGCCGGTAACACGATCGTCCTGAAGCCGTCCGAGGACACACCCTATTGCGGCGGACTTGTCTGGGCGGAAATCTTCGAGGAAGCCGGACTGCCTAAGGGCGTTCTCAACGTGGTGACATGCTCGCGCGAGAATGTCGGCGCGGTCGGCGACGAGCTGATCGAGAACCCGCTGGTCAAGGGCATCTCGTTCACCGGCTCGACCGCGGTCGGCCGGCAGATCGCCGCCAAGGCGGGTGCGCATCTGAAGAAATGCTGCGTCGAGCTCGGCGGCAAGAACTCGATGATCGTCTGCGACGACGCCGATATGGAGCGCGCGGTGCAGGCCGCCAATTTCGGCGCCTTCATGCATCAGGGCCAGATCTGCATGTCGGTCGAACGCGTCATCGTCCACGAGGACATCTATGACGAGTTCGTGGAGAAGTTCGTCCCGCGCGTGAAGAAGCTGACGGTCGGCGACTCGTCCAAGAAGGAAAACATCCTCGGCCCGGTGATCAACGATCGTGCCGCAGAGCGCATCAAGCGGCATTTCGACGATGCGAAAGCCAAGGGCGCGACGGTTCTCGCCGGCGGCGATATCGACGGTCGCTTCATCTCGCCGACGGTCTTCGCCAATGTCACGCCGGACATGCTGCTCTATCAGGAAGAGTCGTTCGGCCCGGTTTGTTCGATCTTCAAGGTCGGCAGCGACGAAGAGGCGGTGCGTCTCGCCAATGACAGCGAATACGGTCTGACCGCCGGCGTCATGTCGGAGGATGAGGGCAGGGCGCTCGCAATCGTCAACAAGCTCGATACGGGCAACTGCCACGTCAACTGCTCGCCGGTGAATGACGAGCCGCATGTGCCTTTCGGCGGCTTCAAGGCATCCGGCCTCGGAAAGCATGGCGGCAAGTGGTCGATGGAGACCTTCACCGAGACCCGGTGGATCCCGCTCGATCGCGGCGGCCGTCCGTTCCCGCCGGTCTTCTGAGCCAGGCGACAAGCTGAAAAAAACAAGGCGCCGGAATCGCTTCCGGCGCCTTTTTCATGGATTTCTTTCTGATCAGTCCGGCAGGACGCGGACATCGAGGAGCGCGACGCGGCGGTTCTCGCGAACAACGCGCAGCGCCTGCTCGATCACCTTCGGCAATTCGTCCGGATCGGTGACCTTGCGCGCCCAGGCGCGGCTGGCCGCCGCGACGTTGGTGAAGTCCGGAGACGGCTTCAGCGCGGTCAGCGGCATCTCGTTGGCGCGCGAGGCGAAGCCGGACGGATAAAGCCCGGTGACGGAAGCGCGCACGGCCCCCCATTCCTCGTTGTTCAGGATCAAGATCAGCACCGGCAGTTCCAGAGCCTCGGCGATCTGGTGGCAGGCTGTCGGATTGGAGAACATGTAGGAGCCGTCGCCCATCGTCGCGACGCACACGCGGTCCGGCTCGGCCAGTTGCGCGCCGAGAGCGGTCGGAAAGCTCCAGCCAAGGCCGCCGGAATGTGGTTCCTGGAACCAGGAATTATGGTCTTCGCGCTTTATCGTGCCGAGGATCGTGCCGAGTTCGGAAAAGACCGAGGATTTGACGCCCTCGAGCGCCTTGCCGAGGCAATGGCTGACATAGGATTTGGTGATGCCGCGCGTCGTGTCCGTTGCCTTCTCGACGATGGAGGCGCGGTTTTGCGCGGAGGCTTTTGCCAGCCGGTCGCGGCGGGCGGCAAGCGCACCGGGATCGCGTTTCAGCGGCGCCATGGCGTCGATCAGCGCGGGCACGGTGAGGGCTGTTTCGCCGGCAATCGTCAGGTCGGAGCGGAAATTGCGAACCGGGAAGCGGCTAAAGACCGGATCCGGGCCGATATTGATGACCTTGGCGCCATCGGCAAGCTTGTGTTTGTCCGGCCACCATGGCGCGATGCAGTTGAGCACCACGACGACATCGGCCTTTTCCATCCACGGGCCCGGATCGGAGCCGACATGGCAGGGGTGTTCGGTCGAAATGGCGAGATGTGTCGCCCACCAGGAGCACACGGCGATGCCCCATTCCTCCGCCCATCTGGCGAAGGCCTTGAAGCTCTTCCTGTCGCCCGCGCCGCGTTGCGCGATGACCAGCGGGTTCTTCGCTTCCGCGAGCCAGCGTGCCGCCGTTTCGATGTCGGAGGGATTGGGAGCGCCGGTGACCGGCCGGATCGTTGCGGGATCCTCCAGTCCTTCGCGGGGCGTCGCCTCGCACAGGACTTCGCGCGGCAGCGACAGATAGATCGGGCCTTTCGGCGTGGAATTGGCGATGGCGTGGGCCCGATCCAGAAGTCCGGCGATCTGCTCGGGGAACTTCAGCTCGTAGTCCCATTTGCAGGCTTCGCGCACGAGAGCCGTTTGGTCGCGCATTTCCTGGCCCCAGCCGATCGGAACCGTGCGCGCACCGAACCGATCGCCTTCCATGACGGGCGTACGGCCGGACATAAGCAGCATGGGTATCTGTTCGCATGCCGCATTGATCGCGCCGGTCGCGCCGTTGGAAAGACCGACATTGGTGTGCAGCATCACTGCCTGCGCCTTGCCGGAGATCAGATAGTAGCCATGCGCCATGCCGAGTGCCGCGTGCTCATGCGGGATGACGATCGGCGTCGGCAGTTCGATGTTCTTGGCGGACGCTTCGGCCAGGCCTTCGATGATCGGCGGAAAGTCTGTGCCCGAATTGGCGAAAACATAGTCGACGCCAAGCGCCTTGAGTCGCGTGAAAATCGCGCCGCCAGCCGTGATGTCACCGGAAACGGTGTGCTTCATTGTCTAACCCCGGTCCTGTTCTTTTCGTTATCCGCTCAGGAGCCTTGGCAGCCAGAGCGTTATTGCCGGGAAGGCCAGCAAGATGGCCACCCGGATCACTTCCGCGAAGAAGAATGGCATAACACCCTTAAAAGTTTCACTCATGGGCGTGTCTTTTGCGAGCGCGGATATCACGAATACGTTCATGCCTACCGGTGGCGTTATCAGCCCCAGTTCGACCACGATGAGCGCGAGGATGCCGAACCAGACCTTCAGTTCCTCGGTGCTCATGCCGAAACCGGCACCTTCGGCGCCCTGGTAGAGCCCGCCATTAAGCTCCAGCAGGACCGGCCAGAAGAACGGGATCACCAGCAGGATCATCGACAGGCTGTCCATCAGGCAGCCGAGCATGATCAGTGCGACGAGAAGCAGGATCAGCCCCGTCATCGGCGCGAAGCCCGAATTGACCATCCATTCGGCGGTCACCTGGGGGAGGCCGATCCGGCTCATGAATATCTTCATGAGCTCCGCGCCGAGCAGGATCAGATAGATCATGCCCGTCGTGCCGGCGGTCTCCTTGAGTGACTCGACAAGTTCGCCGAACCCGATGGTTCGCGTGAACAGGCCGTAGATCCAGACGAGCGCAACGCCTACCGCCGCGGCGGGCGTGGGATTGAAGAACCCTCCGTAGATACCCCCGAGCACGAGGCCGAAAATGACCATGACAGGTATCAGGCCGACAGTCGCGCTGCGGAACTCCGCCATATCCACGCCGCCATGGCGCGGACCCGCTTCCGGTCTGATCGTGACGTAGATGGCGATTGTCAAAATGAACAGAACGACCGCAAGGAGGCCGGGGAGCATCGCGGCGGCAAACATCGTGACGATGTTGGCTTCCACGATCAGCGCATAGATGATCAGAACGACCGAGGGCGGGATCAGGATGCCAAGCACGCCGCCCGCTGCGAGCGTTCCCGTGGCGAGCGCGCCGGAATATTTGAACCGGCGAAGCTCCGGCAGGGCAACCTTGCCCATGGTCGACGCTGTTGCGAGCGAAGAGCCGCAAACCGAGCCAAAGCCCGCGCAGCCGGCGATCGCGGCCATCGCTGTTCCGCCGCGCATCCATCCGAGCCAGGCATTCGCGCCGCGAAAAAGCGCCTGGCTCAGCCCGGCGCGGGAAGCCAATGCGCCCATCAGCACGAACATCGGTACGACCGAGAGCCCGTAATTGGAGAAGACCCCCCAGCCCAGTGTCTTCAACTGGCTCATCACCAGGAGAGGGCCATTGAGGATCATCACCCCGACGCCGCCAACCAGGATCATCGCGTAGGCGATCGGGATCCGGATTGCGATCAGCGTAATCAGGATGACCAATCCGAGGATGCCAAGTGAGATGGGGTCCATCGGACTAGCCTTTGACCATGTCGTTGAGTGAATTCACCAGAGACGCGAAGCTCGCCACCACCAGGAGCGCCAACGACACGAGACAGGCCGCGTAGGCCCACCAGAGCGGGATCTGAAGGATCGCGGTGGTGGAATCGTAGTCGCGCTGGTCCAGCATTCCGAGATACATGCGCCAGAGCAGCAGCGCGCCGAATCCCAATGCGACGGCTGCGCCGAGCATCGAGAAGAGCGCTAGCCAGAAGCGGGAGGCGCCCGATGTGAAGATATCGGCGGTCACGTTCAATCCGGCGATCTGGCAATAGGGCAGAAAGGAGAACGCGGCGATCGCCACGCCGAGTTCGGTCAATTCGAAATCGCCCGGCAACGCCTTGTTGATCGTCGCAGCGCCGAGGACAGACAGGACATTGGCGACGATTACGCCCAGCAGGACGAAGCCGCCGACAACTGCCCAAATGGTAGACATGCGAAGGACGAGGCTGTGAAGCCTCGTCCCCGTCGTTTCGGTGTTTGCCATCTTATTCCGCGTTCTTGGCGATCGCTTCCTTGGCCCTGGAAACCAGGCCGGCACCGTCGAGACCCTTGGCGGAGACCTCGTCGATCCAGCGCTGCTGGACAGGCTCGAGGGCATCGAGGAAGCCCTGCGTCTCCTCCTCGGTCAGCATGATGTGGGTCTTTCCCGCATCGGTCGCCATCTTGATTCCGAAGTCGTCACCGCCGCGCCAGGCATCCGCGACCTTGGCCCACCAGTCACGTCCGGAAGCGTCCCGGAACGCCTTCTTGATGTCGTCGGGAAGACCTTCCCACCGTGCCTTGTTCATGGACACCTGGAACGTCGTCGTGCCGAAACGGGTCTGGTCATTGCCTTCGATGAAGTAATCGATCTGCTCCTGCGCCTTGATGACCGGAATGATCTCCCAAGGCAGCAGGGTGGCATCGACCACCTTCTTGGAAAGCGCGCTCGGCACTTCCGGAACAGGCATCGCCACGGGCGCGGCGCCAAGCGCTTCGATGACCCATGCGCCGGTGCGGTTCGGAATACGGATCTTCATGCCGTTCGTATCGGCCGGCGAACGGACTTCCTTGTCCACCGACATCAGGGCCTGGCCCGCATGGACGTGCAGCCACATGACCTCGAGACCCTTGTAGTCGTCCTTCAGGTCGCTCTCGAACATGTCATACATGGCGAGATTGGTCGCCTTGATGTCATTGAGGAAGACGCCCGGAAGCTCGTACACTTCGGTGCGCGGGAACTGGCCCGGCGTATAGCCATTGACGGTCCAGATCAGGTCGACGACCCCGTCACGAGCCTGCTGGACGAGTTCCGGCGGGTGCCGCCGAGCGACATGGCCGGGTAGATTTCGATCTTGACGCGTCCGCCGGAATTTTCCTCGACCTGCTTCACCCACGGTTCAAGCATGTTCTTCTGCGCCGGCGACGTTGCCGGAAGCATCTGGTGCAGCTTGAAGGTGAATTCCTGGGCCGATGCCAGCGACGTGCCGGCGAGGGCGATTGCGGTGCCGAGAATGGCGGCACCTGCCAGTTTCAGTGCTTTCATGAGTTCCTCCTTAGAAATTGGGTAACTGTGGTCAGCCGGCCGCCACAAAGCAAAGCTTAAGGCATGCCAAAATGTGCAACCGAATTCGGCTCTCTCCCCCGCATTGCTCCTCCCGCATTAGAAGCGGTTTTCAGGCTGGCTGTCACCAGTTTTGCCGCCGGACTTGCCAAAGTCCCCGGTGTTCCGGTTCTAGCGCAAATCGCCCTGCAAAAACTTGGGAAAAAAATGCAAAAAACCGGTGCTGTTTCGTCTCCTTGCCTGCTTTATGTTCTCATAATATGAGAAAATACTATTCTACTTAAGTGCGACGCCGAATGGCGATTTCGAGAGAGTAATCGCTGCTCTTTCCGTGTGTAGTCGCAAGCCATCCTTTCTGCCGCCGCAGAGCGCAAATCGAACCGGGAACGAGCATCATGAACGAGCATCAATTCGTCGTCACGCTTACCTGCGATGACAAACCGGGTATCGTCGCCGCCGTGACGACTGAACTGGCCGCGATCGGCGCCAATATCGCCGAGTCCAACCAGTTCTGGGACAGACAGACAAACCGCTTCTTTCTCCGCATCGCTTTCATGCTTCCGGACGGCGTCGGCCGCGACGGGATCGAGCGGGCGCTGCGCCCGGCGTCTGATCGCTTCGGCATGAAGATGTCCATCGCAGACCTGGCGCAGCGGCCAAAGATCATCGTCATGGTATCCAAGTTCGATCATGCGATGCTGCATATCCTGTACCAGATCCGAGCCGGCTGGCTGGATGCGGAGGTTGTCGCAATCGTTTCGAACCACGAGGATTCAAGGCACACGGCGGAGATGGAAGGTATCCCCTACCATGTCTGGAAGGTGACGAAGGATAATAAGCAAGAGCAGGAAGCCAGGCTCTTGTCGCTCGTCAAGGAAACCGGGGCCGAACTGGTGGTCCTCGCGCGCTACATGCAGGTGCTTTCGAACGAGTTGTCGAACCGGCTGTTCGGCATGGTGATCAATATCCACCACTCATTCCTGCCGAGCTTCAAGGGCGCGAAGCCCTATCATCAAGCCCATGAGCGCGGCGTCAAGCTGATCGGCGCCACCGGACACTATGTGACGCCCGATCTCGACGAGGGGCCGATCATCGAGCAGGAGACCGAGCGCGTCAGCCATGCAATGACGGCGGATGACTTCGTCGCCGCCGGGCGCGATATCGAAAGCCGGGTGCTCGCTCGCGCGGTGAAGATGCATTTGGAGCGCCGCGTCATGCTCAACGGTCACAAGACCGTGGTGTTTGCGAAGTAAGGGAGCGGCCGCCGGCCAATCCCGGCGTTTCCGCAGGGGCGCATTTACAGAATCTTATCGATTCCCGTGCCTATCTGAGCGCGCAATTCAGCCTGCGCATCGAATGATGCATCGACATGATGTCGTAAACCGCGCTTCGCGGGATGGGCGATGAAACTCGCGTCATGTCCGTCCTCACGGCCACTTGTGGTTTTACCGTTACGGAATGGGGCATCGGCGATCCGGTTTCCGGCATCAATTTCCACGTGTGGAGAACTTTAATGCGTGACGAAAAAACAAACTCTTCGGAACCCACGCTGAAGATTATCTCGTTCAAGCTGGCCGATCAGGTATTCTGCCTCGATATCATGGCGGTGAAGGAAATCCGCGTGTGGCAGAAGGCGACGCCGCTGCCGCATTCTCCGGATTACGTTCTCGGTTTCATCAATTTGCGCGGCAAGGTGATCCCGGTCGTCGACATGGCGCTGCGCCTCGGCCTGCCGGCGATCGATCCGACGGAACAGAGCGCCATCATCGTCATCGACGAGGGCGACCGCGGCGTCGGCATTCTGGTCGACAGCGTGTCGGACATGGTCACTGTCAAGCCGGAAGACATGCAGCCGGTACCGGACGTGATGAGCGACGAGGAAAAGCAGCTGACCAAGGGCATCGTTCCTGTCGGCGAAGACATGGTCTGCTTCCTCGATCTCAAGAGCCTGTTCGCGACCGTCGAAGCCCAGCTTGAAGCGGCCTGAGGTCAGCTAACTCTCAATAATAGCGGACCGCGTCAGCGGTCCGATTCCCGCCAGCGCGGGTTGATCCACGGTTCCGAGTTCTCCGGGGCCAAAGGCGTTCGCCCGAGAATGTGATCGGACGCCTTCTCGCCGACCAGGATAGACGGCCCGTTCAGGTTTCCGTTCGTAATTCGCGGAAACACCGAGCTGTCGGCGACCCTCAGCCCCTCCACACCGATAACCCGGCACTCCGGATCGACTACCGCGTGCGGATCGTCGGCGCGGCCCATCCGAGCCGTGCCGCAGGGGTGATAGGCGCTCTCCACATGGTCGCGGATGAAGTCGTTCAGCTCGTCGTCCGATTGCACGGAGGAACCGGGCTGGATTTCCTTGCCGCGATAGGGATCGAAGGCCTTCTGCCCGAAGATTTCACGGGTCAGACGGATACAGTGGCGGAAATCGGCCCAGTCCTGCTCCTTGCTCATATAGTTGAACAGGATCTTCGGCGCGTCCTTCGGATCAGCTGAAGCGAGCGTGACCGCGCCGCGCGATGGCGAGCGCATCGGTCCGACATGCGCCTGGAAGCCGTGGCCCTCGGCCGCTGCCTTGCCGTCATAGCGCACCGCGATCGGCAGGAAGTGGTATTGGATGTCGGGGTAATCGACACCGGGCTTTGAGCGCAGGAATGCGGCGCTTTCGAACTGGTTGGAAGCACCGACTCCCGTCTTCGTGAGCAGCCATTGTGCGCCGACGAAGGCTTTTCCGAACAGGTTCCAGTATTTGTAGAGCGTGATCGGCTGTGTGCTCGCCTGCTGGATATAGAGTTCCAGATGGTCCTGCAGGTTCTGCCCGACACCTTTCCTGTCGGCGACCACATTGATGCCGTTTTCGGCCAGATGCGCGGCGGGGCCGATACCCGACAGCATCAGGATTTTCGGCGAATTGATGGATGACGCCGCCAGGATTACTTCGCGGCGCGCGGTGAGGGTTTCCACCGATCCGCCGCGCTCGATTTCGACGCCGGTGGCGCGGTTGCCGTCGAACACGACGCGGCGGGCATAGCCGCGCACAAGCGTGCAGTTTTGCCGTTTCAGGGCGGGCTTCAGATAGGCATTTGCGGTCGACCAGCGGCGGCCTTGCCAGACCGTCTGCTCCATCGGGCCGAAGCCTTCCTGCTTCTCGCCATTATAGTCGCTGGTGAGTTCGAAGCCGGCCTGTTTTCCGGCTTCCACGAAGGCGGCGTGCAGCGGGTTGTCGCGCTTGCCGCGGGTGACGTGAAGCGGGCCGGATTTGCCGCGCCAACCCGGATCGCCGCCATGGCCGCAGTCATGCCAGTTTTCCAGCCGCTTGAAATAGGGCAGTACGTCCGCATAGGCCCAGCCGGTCGCGCCGCTCTCGGCCCAATGGTCATAGTCGCGCGCATGGCCGCGGACATAGACCATGCCGTTGATCGAGGACGACCCTCCGATGACACGGCCGCGAGTGGTCGCCAGCCGCCGTCCGCCGAGATGCGGTTCCGGCTCCGACTGGTAGCCCCAGTCGTAGATCTTCATGTTCATCGGATAGGAGAGGGCGCCCGGCATCTGGATGAACGGGCCGGCATCCGAGCCGCCCGCCTCGATGACGATGACGGAATGCTTGCCGTCCTCGGTCAGGCGATAGGCCATGGCCGCCCCCGCCGATCCCGATCCGATGATGATGTAGTCCGCTTCCATGATCATCCGTCGTGTCAGTATGGGCTGTCGACCGGTTGGATGCCGACATAAACGCTCTTGATCTGACTGTAGGCCTCTATGGCCGCCGCGGCGTTCTCGCGGCCGAAGCCGGACGCCTTGACGCCGCCGAAGGGCATGCCCGCCGGTGTCAGATTATAGGCGTTGATCCAGCAAGTGCCGGCCTGCAACTGCGCGACAGTCCTGTGCGCACGGGTGACATCGGCGGTGAACACGCCGGCCGCAAGCCCGAATTCCGTCGCGTTCGCGCGGACGATCACCTCGTCTTCGTCCTCGAAATCGAGCACCGACATGACAGGCCCGAAAATCTCCTCCCGCGCAATGGTCATGTTGTCGGTTACGCCGGTGAAGACCGCCGGTTCGATGAAGAATCCGTTGTCGAAGCCCTGGATAGAGGGGATCCCGCCGCCGATTTCCAGCGTTGCGCCCTCATTTCTGCCGGTCTCGATATAGCCGAGCACCTTTTCGCGCTGCGCGGCCGAGATCAGCGGGCCCATCTGCACCGCTTCGTCCATCGGATCGCCGATGCGGATAGCGTTCGTCCGTTCAACGAGACGTTCTACAAAACGGTCTCGGATCGAGCGATGCACGAAGACACGCGTACCGTTCGAACAGATCTGGCCGGTCGAATAGAAATTGCCGAGCATGGCGCCGCCGATGGCATTCTCGATATCGGCGTCCCCGAAGACGATCAAAGGCGACTTGCCGCCGAGCTCCAGCGTCACATGGCGCAATCCTTCGGCTGCCCCGGCATAGACCTTCTTGCCTGTCGGAACCGAGCCGGTCAGCGAGATCTTGGCGACGCGCGGATCGGATGTCAGCGCCGCGCCGACATCTCCATAGCCCTGCACAACATTGAACAGACCGGCAGGGGCACCGGCGTCAATGAGGATTTCGGCAAGTTTCAGCGCGGAAAGCGGCGTCATCTCGGACGGCTTGAAAATCATCGCGTTGCCGGCGGCCAGCGCCGGAGCGGCTTTCCAGCAGGCGATCTGGATCGGGTAGTTCCACGCGCCGATGCCGACGCATACGCCGAGCGGTTCGCGGCGGGTGTAGGAAAAATCGCCGCCCAGTTCGACCGTCTCGCCGCCAATGGTCGGCGTTATGCCGCCGAAATATTCGAGCGCATCGGCGCCGGACATGGCGTCGGCGACGAGCGTCTCCTGCATTGGCTTGCCGGTGTCGTGTGTCTCGATTTCCGAGAGTTCGCGGTTGCGGTCGCGGATGATGTCGGCGGCGCGGCGCAGAACGCGGCCTCGCTCGGTCGGCGAGAGCGCCGCCCATTCGACCTGCGCCCGCACGGCGCTGTCGAGCGCCTGGCTTACGACGATGTCGGTCGCCGAATGCAGCGTGGCGATCACTTCTCCGGTCGCCGGATATATGACGTTGATCGGCTTGCCGTCCGTGTCCTCCAGCGGCTTGCCGTCGATGAAATGGGATGCCGTCGGCTGCAGTATCATGTGTCCGGCCTCAGCGAGTCGTAGGAAACCATGACATGCTCGCGGTAGGCGGGGCGCTGCTTCAGAAGGTCATAGTAAGCGTCCAGCACCGGGGTCTCGGCCCGGTCGATCTCGAGCGTGTAGTAGCGGTAGAGAAGATGGCCGATGAAAACGTCGGCGAAGGAGAGCGCTTCCCCTCCGATATACGGCGCAGCCGCGAGCCGCTTGTCGAGCATGCGCGCCAGCGGCTTCAGGGCCTCTACGCCAGCCCCGATGCTTTTGTTGTCGCGCTCTTCCGGCCTGTAGCGCACCATTGGCCCAAAAACCTGGCCCATGAGAGCCGGAAAGAGGGTGGTCTTGCTCCATTCCGCCCACACATCCTGTACGACGCGCGCGGCGGGATCCGCAGGCCAGAACGGGTCTTTGCCGTAACGCGCGGAAAGATAACGCACGATAGCGCCACTCTCGAAGAGTGGCGGGCCGTCCCCGTCCACGACGACCGGAACAAGGCCGTTGGGATTCATAGCCAGGAACTCGGGTGTCTTGTTGCCCCCGAACTTGTGACCGTAGTCCAGCCGTTCGTATTCAAGCCCAAGTTCGGCGATGGTCCACATCACCGCTTGCACGTTTGACGACGTCGCGCGTCCGTAAACTGTCAGCATTTCACTCTCCTCTCGGGAACCGCTGGTTTTCCTCGACCACATTCAAATCCATGTGGTTGCGCATGTAGCGCTCGGACGCCTTCTGTAGAGGCTGGAAGTCCCACGGGAAATAGGAGCCGTTGCGCAGAGCCTCGTAAACGACCCAGCGTCTGGCCTGGCTTTGGCGAACCTCGGCGTCATAGGCCTGCATGTCCCACAGACGCCTGACCGCCTCGGCGAACGTCGCTGCCGTCGAATGGTAGTCCGGCTCGGTCGCCAGGTTTTGCAGTTCGTTGGGGTCGTTTTCGAGATCGAACAGCATCGGCGGGTCGAGCTCGCAATGGACATATTTCCAGCGGTCGTGGCGCAAGCATACCAGGGGTGCGTTGGAACCCTCGGCGGCATATTCGATGCGCACCGGCGTTGCCCTTCGTTCCCCTTTCAGTGACGGGACGAGCGTCTCACCATCAGTCCACGGCGCGATTTCCTCGATATCGATGCCGGCGAGGTCGCAGATGGTCGGCGTGACATCCATCGTCGAGACAGGTGTGGTGACGAGAGCAGGGGCCATCCCCGGTGCGGCGATCATCAGCGGCACGCGGGCAGAGCCTTCGAAGAAGGTCATCTTGAACCACAGCCCGCGCTCGCCGAGCATGTCGCCGTGGTCTGACAGGAACAGGATGATGGTGTTGTCCGCCTGCCGTGTCCGTTCCAGCGTATCGAGGATCTCGCCGATCTTGTCGTCGAGATAGGAGATATTGGCGAAATAGGCGCGGCGCGACCGGCGGATGTCTTCGGTCGTTATGTCGAAATTGCGCCAGTCATTCGCATCGAAAATGCGCTTGGAATGCGCGTCCTGCTCCTCATAGGCGAAGGCCGGAACCTCTGGTTCGAGGTGCTCGCAATCCTCATAGAGATCCCAGTATTTGCGCCGCGCGACATAGGGGTCGTGCGGATGGGTGAAGGAGACCGTCAGCATCCACGGGCGCTCGTCATGGCCGCGGGCGAGGTCGTATACCTTGCGCACCGCGTGATAGGCGACCTCGTCGTCATATTCCATCTGATTGGAGATCTCGGCCACGCCCGCGCCGGTGACGGAGCCCATATTGTGATACCACCAGTCGATCCGCTCGCCGGGCTTGCGATAATCCGGCGTCCAGCCGAAATCGGCCGGATAGATATCGGTGGTCAGGCGTTCCTCGAACCCGTGCAACTGGTCCGGTCCGACGAAATGCATCTTGCCCGACATACAGGTCTGGTAGCCGGCGCGGCGCAGGTGGTGCGCGTAGGTCGGGATATCGGAGGCGAATTCCGCGGCATTGTCATAGACGCGCGTGCGGCGCGGCAGTTGACCGGCCATGAAAGAAGCGCGGCCGGGCGCACAAAGCGGCGAACCCGTATAGGCGTTGGAGAAGCGCACCGAGCGCTCGGCGAGCTTGCGCAGGTTCGGCGTATGCAGCCAGTCGGCGGGGCCGTCGGGAAACAGGGTCCCGTTCAACTGGTCGACCATGAGGATCAGGATGTTTGGCGCCGAACTCATTTGCTACTCTCCTTCTCGAGGCACATTTCGAGATAGTCGCACACAAGCTTCTTCATGCCTTCGCGATCAGGCACATGCTCCTGCAAGGCGTGGCGGATATAGAAGCCGTCGATCAGGGCCGCGAGACCCTGCGCGATCTGGCGAGCCGTCGCCTCGCAGACCAGTTGGCGAAGATTGAAGACAAGATTGCTGTCGAGCCTTCGCGCGTAAACGCGCAAGAGCCGCGCGGCTTCCGCCGATTTCTGCGCCAACACATAGAAGGCCAGCCATGCGGCGACGATCTCGCGATCGAACTGGTCAGGGCCGAAGCTGGCCGCGATGATCGCCTGAACGCGCTCGACCGGGCTTTCGGCTTCGTCTAGCCGCTTGCGCACATCCGTGCCGAAGTCGGACAGGATACGGCGCATCGCCGCGAGGAAGATTTGGTCCTTCGATCCGAAATAGTGGTGGGCGAGCGCAGGGGACACGCCGGCCCGCCGCGCGATGGCGCTGACGGTCACCTCCAGCGATCCCGAAGCGCCGATCTCCTGGATCGCCGCATCGACCAGATCGCTCCGTCTCACCGCCTCCATTCCGACCTTCGGCATGCTAATCTCCAACCATCGCTTGCCATTCATCCCTAGTTGTCTTTTAATTGACGCGTCAATCAATAAAATCCGCAACCGTCGGATAACCCAACAGGAGCGACTATATGACCTTTGCCAAGTCCACCCTGACCACTCTTGCTGCGCTGGCCGCAAGCACGAGCATGGCCTTTGCCCAATGCGACGAAGTGGTGTTCTCGGATGTGGGCTGGACCGACATCCCCACCACGACGTCGGCCACCAAGCAGGTCCTCGAGGCTCTCGGATACGAAGTGGACGTGAAGGTTCTGTCGGTTCCCGTCACCTTCGCATCTCTCGAAAAGGACGACGTCGACGTCTTCCTGGGCAACTGGATCCCCGCGCAGAACGCCGCCATCAAGCCGTATCTCGACAGCGGCGAGATCGAGCAGGTCGCCGTCAATCTCGAAGGCACCAAATACACGCTCGCCACGCCGACCTATGCCTATGACGCCGGCCTGAAGAGCTATGCCGACATCCACAAATTCGCCGACCAGCTCGACAACAAGATCTACGGCATCGAGCCGGGCAATGAAGGCAATGGCTACCTCGTCTCGCTGACCGAGGAAAACAAATACGACCTCAAGGATTTCGAGATCGTTGAAAGCTCGGAGCAGGGGATGCTGGCGCAGGTTGCCCGCGCCTATGAAAAGAAAGAGCCGGTGGTGTTTCTCGGCTGGGAACCGCACCCGATGAACGCCAATTTCGACCTTAAATATCTTCCCGGCGGCGAAGACTTCTTCGGCGGCGAAGGTCAGGTCTACACGACGACCCGCAAGGGCTACGTCGAAGAGTGCCCGAATGTCGGCAAGCTTCTGACCAACCTGAAGTTCACCCTGCCGATGGAAAACGAGATCATGGGCGCGATCCTCGACGATGGCGAGGATGCCGACGATGCGACCATGGCGTGGATGAAGGCCAATCCGGATGTCCTCGAGACGTGGCTTGACGGCGTGACGACCAAGGGCGGCGAGCCGGGGCTCGCGGCCGTGAAGTCCGCATTCGGCCTCTGATCCTTTCAGGCCGGGCTCCCAAAGAGCCCGGCCTTTTGCTTTGACGACCGCGAAATGACGCGGGGCGGATTGATTTCAGGCAAACGCGGAAAATCCTTCGGTTCGGGCGCTCCGCCGTCCGGACCCTATACAAATTCGCCATGCGGCCAACACGCTGAGGGGGTGACACATGGAATGGCTGACTGATCACAAGATACCGGTCGGCAAGACGGCGAAATCCGTTTTCGACTGGCTGCAACATCACGGATCCTGGTTCTTCGACGGGCTTGCCGATTGGGGCGAGAAGCTTATCGACGCGATCCTGTGGCTGCTGCAGACGCCCCATCCGCTCGTCATCGTCGCCATTTTCGTCGCGCTCACCTGGTATCTGCAACGCAGCTGGAAGATCTGCCTTATGGTCCTCCTCGGCTTCCTCTTCATCATCAATCAGGACTACTGGGAGGAAATGACCGAGAGCCTCACGCTGGTTCTTTCATCCTGCATCGTCTGCATGGCGGTGGGCGTGCCGATCGGGATCGCGGCGGCGCACCGGCCGCGGCTCTATCAGTTCATGCAGCCGATCCTCGATCTGATGCAGACCCTGCCCACCTTCGTCTATCTGATCCCGGCGATCGTCTTTTTCGGCATCGGCATGGTGCCGGGGCTGCTGGCTACCGTCATCTTCGTGCTCCCCGCGCCGATCCGGCTGACCTATCTCGGGGTCGCCTCGACGCCGAAGCCGCTGCTGGAAGCGGCGCAGGCCTTCGGTGCGAAAGGCTGGCAGACACTGGTCAAGGTCGAGTTGCCTTACGCCCTGCCGCAGATCATGGCGGGCCTCAACCAGACCATCATGCTGTCGCTGTCGATGGTGGTCATCGCGGCGCTGGTCGGCGCCAACGGGCTCGGCGTCCCGGTCATGCGCGCGCTTGGCCAGGTCAATACGGCGCTCGGCTTTGAAAGCGGCTTCATCATCGTCGTCGTCGCCATCATCCTCGACCGCATGCTGCATCTCGGAAAGGACCGGACATGAGCAAGGCTGTCGTCTTCGACAATGTAAGCATCGTCTTCGGCTCCGATCCGAAATCGGCGTTGCCGCTGATGGACGAGGGCAAGAGCCGCTCGGAAGTCCAGACGGCAACCGATCAGGTCCTCGGCGTGCACAATTGCTCGATCGAAGTGGAGGAGGGGGAGATCCTTGTCCTGATGGGCCTTTCGGGATACGGCAAATCCACGCTTCTTCGAGCGGTGAACGGGCTCAACAAGGTCGTGCGCGGTTCGGTGCTGATCAATGACGGCACCGGGATGACGAACATCACGACCGCCGATCCGGCCAAATTGCGCGAGATGCGACTGCACCGGGTCGCGATGGTTTTCCAGCAATTCGGGCTGCTGCCGTGGCGCGACGTAATGGAAAACGTCGCCTTCGGCCTCGAATTGGGCGGGATGCCGAAGAAGCAGCGCGAGAAAAAGGCGCGCGAACAGCTCGAACTCGTCGGCCTGAGCGAATGGGCCGACCGAAAGGTCAGCGAATTGTCGGGCGGCATGCAGCAGCGTGTCGGTCTGGCCCGGGCTTTCGCAACCGAAGCGCCGATCCTGCTGATGGACGAACCCTTCTCGGCGCTCGATCCTCTCATCCGATCGCGCCTCCAGGACGAATTGCTTGAACTGCAGGCCAATCTGAAGCGCACGATCATCTTCGTCAGCCACGATCTGGACGAGGCCTTCAAGCTCGGCGGGCGCATCGCCATCATGGAGGGCGGCAGGATCGTTCAGTGCGGCACGCCGCAGGACATCATCCGCAATCCCGCAAACGAATATGTCGCGGATTTCGTCGCGCATATGAACCCTCTGGGCGTGCTGTGCGCGGAGGACGTAATGGTGGATGGCAATGCGCCGGAGGATGCGCAGGCCGTGACCTTCGACACGAGTGTCGCCGCGATCATGGATATTTTCCTGTCCAACGATCAGCCCTTGCGCGTGATGCGGGAGGGGGCGCAGATCGGCGTGATTACGCCGCAGAGCATTCTTGCGGGCTTCGCCGGAAAGCCCTCTGTCAACGGAGATGCGGCTGCCGGCTGAGAAAACCGGCGGTCTTCCGGCTTGCCCCATTGGATGACAGGGCCAAATCGCCTATCTGCGAGAGGAACTGCCAGACCAAAGGGGAAAACCATTGACCATTAAAGACCTCGTTCTGGAGCAATTGAAGCGGGTCAAGGGCCCGGATCTCACCGGCAATATCGTCGATCTCGGACTGCTGTCGGATATCGTCGTGTCGGGCGACAAGGTGTTCTTCTCGATAACGGTGCCGTCGGATCGCGCCGAGGAACTGGAGCCGCTTCGCGAAGCGGCGGAGCGCGCGGCGCTCGGCGTCGACGGCGTCTCGAAGGCCGGTGTCGTCCTGACGGCAGCGAAGAAGGCGGGTACGCCCAATCCTCAACCCAAGCCGTCGCCGCAACCGGCGCGCCAGGCGCCGCCGCAGGGCGGGGGCGGTCCGCGCAAGCCGGCGGGCATTCCCGGCATCGGCGCGATCATCGCGGTCGCATCCGGCAAGGGTGGCGTCGGCAAGTCGACGACCGCAGTCAATCTTGCGCTGGCCCTGAAGGCGATCGGCCTGAAGGTCGGTATTCTCGATGCCGATGTCTACGGGCCGTCAATGCCGCGCCTGCTGCACATCTCCGGCAATCCGTCGACTGTCGACGGGCGCATCCTGAAGCCGATGGAGAATTACGGCGTCAAGGTCATGTCGATGGGCTTCCTCGTCGAGGAGGACACGCCGATGATCTGGCGCGGGCCCATGGTGATGTCGGCGCTCAACCAGATGATGAAGGAAGTCGCGTGGGGCGAACTCGACGTGCTGGTGGTCGACATGCCGCCGGGAACGGGCGACGCGCAGCTGACCATGGCGCAGAGCGTGCCGCTCGCCGGCGCGGTGATCGTTTCCACGCCGCAGGATCTGGCGCTGATCGATGCGCGCAAGGGCCTCAACATGTTCCGCAAGGTGGAGGTGCCGGTGCTCGGTATCGTCGAGAACATGAGCTATTTCGTTTGCCCGGACTGTGGCTCGCAGCATGACATTTTCGGCCATGGCGGCGCGAAGAATGAAGCGGAGCGTATCGGCGTGCCGTTCCTCGGCGGCATTCCACTGGACATGAAGATCCGCGAGACCTCCGATTCCGGCGAGCCGATTGTCGTGTCCGATCCGGACAGCCCGCACGCGGAGGCCTACCGGGCGATCGCCAAGACGGTCTGGGAACGCGCCGGTGCGGCCCAACAGGCTGCCCCGTCCATTGTTTTCGACTAGGCGAGCTTGGGTTTCCCGGCTTTCCGGAGAATGAACGCGAGTTCGTTGGGCCTTGATCTCGAAGGCGTTTTCTTTAGGAGTGAAGGTCCGGAATTGAAGCTGTTCCGAATGGTGTTTGAGGGAGCGTTCGATGAACTGCGTTTTTGTGCAACTGCGGTGCCGCCCGGGACAGGCCTACAAGGTCGCCGACAAGGTGTATGAGCGCGAAATCGCCTCCGAACTTTATTCGACAAGCGGCGACTACGATTTGCTGATGAAGCTCTACGTCCCGGCGGGCGAGGATATCGGCAAATATATCAACGACCATATTCTCGACATCGAAGGCATCTCGCGATCGTTGACGACGCTGACCTTCAAGGCATTCTGAGCGAAGTTTCCGACCCGCACCGGTTTTGGTGCGGGTCTTTTTACATCACTGGAGGGAGATCACATGAAACTCATCGCAAAATCGCTCGCCGCGCTTGCCGTGCTTGGCATGACGTCGGCAGCAATCGCCGATCCGGTCAAGGTCGGCATGATTACAACGCTTTCGGGCGGCGGCGCCTCACTCGGCATCGACGCGCGCGACGGCTTCATGCTCGCGATCAAGAATTCCGGCAACACCGATGTCGATGTGGTCATCGAGGACGACCAGCAGAAGCCGGACGTCGCCGTGCAGATCGCCGACAAGATGATCCAGTCCGACAAGGTGGATGTCCTGACCGGCATCATCTGGTCCAACCTCGCCATGGCGGTGGTGCCGTCGGCGACCGCCCAGGGCAAGTTCTATCTTTCCGTCAACGCCGCGCCGTCGCAGCTTGCCGGCCCGGGCTGCAACCCGAACTATTTCTCGATCTCGTATCAGAACGACAATCTGCACGAGGCTGCGGGCGCGTATGCCAATGACGCCGGCTACAAGAACATGTTCATCCTCGCGCCCAACTATCCGGCCGGCAAGGATTCGCTGTCCGGTTTCAAGCGTTTCTATGAGGGCGAATTGGCGGGCGAGGTCTACACCCAGCTCGGCCAGACCGACTATGCAGCCGAAATCGCCCAGATCCGCGCTTCCGGCGCCGATAGCGTCTTCTTCTTCCTGCCGGGCGGCATGGGTATCGCTTTCATGAAGCAGTATGCGCAGTCCGGCGTCGACATTCCGCTGATCGGCCCTGCCTTCTCGTTCGACCAGAACATCCTGCAGGCGGTTGGCGACGCGGCGCTGGGCGTCAAGAACACGGCCAACTGGTCGAAGGACATCGACAATGCGGCCAACAAGGCATTCGTCGAGAGCTACCAGGCCGAATATGGCCGGCTGCCCTCGGTCTACGCGTCCTATGGCTATGACACGGCGAACCTGTTGCTCTCGGCGATGGACAAGGCCTCTGTCGGCGATGCGGATGCTTTCCGCGCGGCGCTTGAAGCCGCCGACTTCGACTCGGTGCGCGGCAAGTTTTCCTTCGCCTCGAACCATCATCCGATCCAGGACATTTATGTTCGCGAAGTGGTCAAGGAAGGCGATATACTGACCAACAAGATCGTCGCCACCGCGATGACCGATCGCGACAACGCCTATATCGGCGATTGCAAGATGTAAGCTGCCGAATTGCGGGCCGGTTCGCCGGCCCGCTTTCCCTTTCCTGACTTCCCGGACCGCGTCGCCGTGAGCGCAGCCCTTCTCATCGAACAGGTCCTCAACGGGCTGCAATTCGGCGTCATGCTGTTCCTCATGGCAGCGGGGCTGACGCTGATTTTCGGCGTGATGGGTTTGATCAATCTCGCCCATGGTTCGCTTTACATGGTTGGCGCATTCGCCTGCGCGGCGGTGGCTGCTGCGACCGGCTCTTTCTGGCTGGGGCTGATGGCGAGCCTGATCGCCGCGGCATTGGCCGGCGCCATTGTCGAGATCGTCGTCATAAGACGGCTCTACAGGCGAGAGCATCTCGATCAGGTTCTGGCCACCTTCGCGCTGATCCTGATGTTTTCGGAAGGCACGCGCTGGCTGTTCGGCTCCTTTCCGCTTTATCTCGACGTGCCGCCTGTGCTCTCCGGTGCCGTGACGCTGCCTGGAGGGATTGAATACCCGCTCTATCGGCTCGCGATCATCGTCGCCGGCATCGCGGTTGCCATCGGCCTCTTCCTTCTGATCGGCAAGACGCGGCTCGGCATCCAGATCCGGGCCGGCGAGGCGGACCGGGAGATGATCGCGGCGCTCGGCGTTGACATCAAGCTTCTGTACACGGCGGTCTTCGCTCTCGGCGCGGCGCTCGCCGGTTTTGCCGGCGCGCTTGTCGGCACGATCCAGTCCGTGCAGGTCGGGATGGGCGAGCCGGTGCTGATCCTCGCCTTCGTCGTTGTCGTCATCGGGGGTATCGGCTCGATCAAGGGCGCCTTCATCGGCGCGCTTCTCGTCGGCATCACGGATACGCTCGGCCGCTTCCTGCTGCCGATCGCCTTCCACACCTTCATGAACCCGTCTGATGCAACCGCGGTCGGGTCGGCGCTCGCCTCGATGCTGATCTACATCCTGATGGCGGGCGTGCTTGTCGTGCGCCCGGGCGGCCTGTTCGGGACGGCGAGCTGATGTTTCGCGAGTGGATGGTCAACCTGGCGCTCGTCGCGCTGCTTCTCGCGGTGCCGCTCGCGGCCAACGCGATGGGCGAGCCCTTCATCGTCACGCTGGCGACCAAGGTAGCGATCTTCGCGCTGGCCGGCGTTGGGCTGAACATTGCGCTGGGCTATGGCGGGCTGGTTTCTTTCGGTCACGCCGCCTTCTTCGGGATCGGCGGCTATGCGGCGGGCATTCTGGCCAGCCATGCGCAGAATTACGAGCCTCTGATGACATGGCCGCTGGCCCTCGATGGCACCCAGCAGATGCTGATCATCTGGCCGGTGGCGATCATCGCATCGGGGCTTGCCGCCCTTGTGATCGGAGTGCTCAGCCTGCGCACGAGCGGCGTCTATTTCATCATGATCACGCTCGCCTTCGCACAGATGGTCTTCTATTTCGCCATTTCCTGGCCCGCCTATGGCGGCGAGGACGGCTTGCCGATCTATGTGCGTGACAGGTTCCCGGGTCTGAACACGCTCGATCCCCTGCAGTTCTTTGCGATCTGTTTCTTATGGTTTTTGGCTGCGGCGCTGTTTTCCGCGATGCTGTCCCGGTCGCGTTTCGGGCTGGCGTTGCACGGGGCGCGGCAGAACGCCGAACGGGTGCGCAGCGTCGGCATCGATCCCTACAGGCTGAGGCTCGCCGCTTTCGTCATTTCCGGCATGATCACCGGTCTGGCCGGCGCGCTCTATGCCGATCTCAATCGTTTCGTCAGCCCGTCCATGCTGTCCTGGCAGACATCCGGCGAGATCATGATCTTCGTCATTCTCGGCGGGGTGGGCCGGCATTTCGGGCCGCTGGCCGGTGCGGCGCTGTTCATCCTGCTCGAACACAATCTCGGCGGTGTCAGCGAATACTGGAAGTTCCTGCTCGGGCTGCTCCTGCTCCTCGTCGTTCTCTTCGCCCAAGGCGGCCTGATCGGCGTGCTGACGCGGAGGTCGCGCCATGGCTGATCCGATCCTCGAAATCCGCGGCCTGACGAAGCGGTTCGGCGCTTTGACCGTGAGCGACGCCATCGACCTCGATCTGAAGCCGGGCGAAATCCATGCTCTGATCGGCCCGAACGGGGCGGGGAAATCGACTCTCATCAAGCAGATATGCGGCGATGTTCAACCTGATGCGGGGACGATCCGCTTTGCCGGACACGATCTTTCCGGCGAAACGGTCGCCGAACGGGCGCGGCGGGGTCTCGCTCGCACGTTTCAGGTTTCCTCCGTAGCGCCGGACCTTACGGCGCTGGAGAACGTCATGCTGGTGGTACAGGGCGCAAGTCACGGGACCTTCCATTTCTTTCGGCCGGCGCTGGCCGATGCCGCGCTGACCGGGCCGGCGAGGGAGCATATGGCGCGCGTGGGCCTGAAAGGCCGCGAAGCCGTCCCGGCCTCGATCCTGTCGCATGGCGAAAGGCGCAGGCTGGAACTGGCGATGGCGCTCGCCATGCAACCCCGCGCGTTTCTGCTGGACGAACCGATGGCGGGGCTCGGGCCCGAAGGGTCGGTGGAACTGACGGCGATCCTTTCCGATCTCCGCCACGAGGCGCCCATCCTGTTGATCGAACACGACATGGACGCGGTCTTTGCCCTGGCCGACCGGATATCGGTGCTTGTCTACGGTCGCATCATCGCGACCGGCAGCGTCGACGAAATCCGCAACAATCCGGATGTCCAGAGCGCCTATCTGGGAGAAGACGCATGAGCGCGCTTCTGGAATTGCAGGGCGTGACGGCCTTTTACGGACAGTCGCAGGCGCTGTTCGGTGTTGACCTTGCCGTCAATGACGGCGAGGCGGTCGCGCTGATGGGGCGTAACGGGATGGGCAAGACGACGACCATTCGCGCGATCATGCACATGCTGCGCCATGCCGGCGGCACGATCCGGTTCGCGGGCCGTGATCTTGGGACGCAATCTTCCCATCGCGTCGCGCGGGCCGGGATCGGGCTGGTACCGGAAGGACGGCGCTGTTTCGCGCCGCTTACGGTCGAGGAAAACCTGCTCTCGGCGGCCCGGCCGGGCGCATGGGAGATCGCGACGGTGGCGCGGCTATTTCCGCGTCTTGGTGAGCGGTTGGGACAGAAAGCGGCGCTTCTGTCGGGCGGCGAACAGCAGATGCTGGCGATCGGACGGGCATTGATGACCAATCCGCGTCTGTTGATCCTCGACGAGGCGACGGAAGGCCTCGCGCCGGTCGTTCGGCATGAAATCTGGGCCGCGATCCGCGATCTCAAGGCGCAGGGCCTGTCGATCCTCGTCGTCGACAAGTCGCTGCGCGAACTGGCTTCCGCGGTCGACCGCTGCTTTGTGCTGGAGAAGGGGGCGACGGTGTGGTCCGGGTCGCCGGACGGTCTGACCGAAGACATCACCGCTCGCTATTTGGGGGTTTAGGAGGCACTCATGACACTATTCCGCGTTGAAGACTGGGACGATGCCTATGCCAATGGCGCAAATATCGCCGGCGGTGACAAATGGCCGGAAGCCTGGTTAGGACCGGCCGCCGATTTTCGACAGTTGGCGGGCAGGAATGCCAGGCTGGATATCGCCTATGGGCAACATGCGCGCGAGATAATGGATTTGTTCCTGCCGAAAGAGACGCCGAAAGGGCTCTTCGTCTTCGTCCATGGCGGGTTCTGGATCCGGTTCGACAAGTCTTACTGGTCGCATCTGGCGGCCGGTGCGGTTGCCGCCGGCTGGGCCGTCGCCATGCCGTCCTATCCGCTCTGCCCGGAAGTGCATGTGCGCGAGATTGCCCAGAGCATCGCGCAGGCGGTGACGCTGGCCGCCTCGCAGGTAGAGGGGCCGATCCGGCTCGCCGGCCATTCGGCGGGCGGGCATCTCGCTACCCGGCTCATCTGCGGCGGGACCGGCCTGCCGGAGCCGGTGCTCGCCCGCATCGATCGGGTGATGTCCATTTCCGGCGTGCATGATCTGCGGCCTATGCTGCGGACACAATTGAACGACACCATCGGGCTGGATGAGACCGAAACGAAATCCGAAAGTCCCGCGTTGTTGGCGCCTGTGGCCGATGTCCCGGTCATCTGCTGGGTTGGGGCCAATGAGCGCTCGGAATTCGTGCGGCAGAACGCTTTGCTCGCCAATGTCTGGCGCGGCCTGGGACTGGCGACAGATGCGATAGAAGAGCCCGACCGGAACCATTTCAACGTCATCGACGGGCTCATCTCGGCGAACTCGCCGATGGGGCAGGCGCTGTTTTCCTGATTCTATCGCTTTAGCGGCAGCACGCCGTAGCTGCCAATCATCTCGGCCGGATAGGTTTTCGGTGTGACGGGCAAATATTGCGCGCCTTCGCTGTTGAGGAAGGTCTCGAAGATGTTCATGGCGGGCGAGCGTGACCGGTCCGAGCGCGACACCGCGAACCATTGCCGGCGGATCGGCATGCCGACGACGTCGAGGATTACGAGCCGGCCGAGCTGCAGTTCCTGTTCGATCGTGTGGGCGGAGATGAAGGCGATGCCGAGCCCCGCCATGACCGCCTGCTTGATGGTTTCGTTCGACCCCATCTCCGTGCCGAGCTGATCGAGTTTTCCGGGCACGTCGGCAAAAAAGATTTCCAGCGATATCCGTGTTCCCGATCCCGCTTCGCGAACCAGGAATTTCTCGGCGGCGATCTCCTCCTTGGAGATATCGCGCTTGCGGGCGAGGGGGTGGTCCGGCGGTCCGATGATAACGAGGGGGTGATCGCCGAACATCACCGCCTCGACGGCGATATCGCGAGGCGGACGACCCATCAAGGCAATGTCGATCCTCTGATGTCGCAGCGCCTCGATCGTATCCGCCCGGTTGCCGATGAACAGCTCGATGTCGATGTCCGGATTGATCTTCTGGAAGGCGGCTATCAGACGCGGTGTGAAATACTTCGCCGTCGAGACGCCGCCGAGTTTGAGCGTCCCGCGCTTGCCACCCTTGAAGGCGATCAGTTCCTCCTCCAACAGGCGCAGCCTTTCCTGGACCGCGTAGGCGGCGTCGAGCGCCGCCTGACCTGCGGCAGTCGGACGCATCCCATCAGACGTGCGGTCGAAAAGGGGCAGGCCGATTTCCTCTTCCGCCTGCTTCAGCTGCAGTGTCACGGCCGGACCGGTCAGCCCCAAGCTATTGGCGGCAATGGATATTTTCCCGCTTTTTTCGATTTCGAGCAGTGAGCGCAGCTGGCGAAGCGTGAGGTTCAGCATGCTGGTAAGTTAGAAATAATTATTCAGAAAATAAAGAAAATAAATTTTACTAATCTCATGCGCTCCCGCATCCGTCGTCATGCGGTGTCGGCCAGGTCACGCCGCCGACGGGAGGATCGGACATGACGCAAGCGACGCTGGACGCGCATCTCAACACATTTACCGCGACCAACGATCCGGTGAAGGCGCAGATCGCCGAGACGGTTCGCGCCTTTGCGGCCGCAGCCATCCTCGTTCGCAAATCGATCAATGAAGGTGCGCTGGGCGCCGCTTTCGCCGGCACGCGCGGAAACGCAAATTCCGGCGGCGACACCCAAAAAGAGCTCGATGTTCACGCCGACAATCTGTTCCTCGACGCCGCGCGCAAGGCCGGCATCGGCTACTATGCTTCCGAGGAACTCGCCAACCCCGTCGCGATCAATGCGGACTCGAAGATTGCGGTCGCGATCGATCCGCTCGACGGGTCATCGAATATCGATACCAATGTCTCCATCGGAACGATTTTCTCGATCGTGCCGCGTCGGGAAGACGCCGCCACGACGTTTTCTCAGCCGGGTTCGGAGCAGCTCGCCGCCGGCTTCTTCATTTACGGTCCGCAAATGGCGCTGGTCCTGACAAAGCGCAACGGCACACGCATCTTCGTGTTTTCCAGCCGGCTCGGCACATTCGTCGAGGCCTATTCCTCCGTCACGGTTGCGCCAATGGCGACCGAGTTCGCCATCAACATGTCGAATTACCGGCACTGGGACGAGACGACCCGGCTCTATATCGACGACTGCCTCGCCGGAATGGATGGGCCCCGCGAGAAGGATTTCAACATGCGGTGGATCGCCTCGCTTGTGGCCGACACCTACCGCATCCTGATCCGCGGCGGTGTGTTCCTTTATCCGCGCGACAGCCGCAAGGGCTACTCGCTCGGCCGGCTGCGGCTGATCTACGAGGCCACGCCGATTGCGCTCCTTATCGAACAGGCCGGCGGTGCGGCGACGGACGGCGCGACCCGCATTCTCGATCTTGTCCCGGGCGATGTGCACCAGCGCACTCCGCTTGTCTTCGGCTCGAAGAAGGAGGTCGAGAAGATCGCGCGTTACCACACCGACCCGTCGGCAATCGGTACGCGCCACCCGCTATTCACCAATCGCGGTCTGTTCCGCGCCTAATCGAGAAGACCGAACACCATGTCGCACAAGCATCCCATCATCGCCATTACCGGCTCCTCAGGCGCCGGAACCACGACGATCAAGGACACGTTCGAGAAGATCTTCAAGCGCGAGGGTGTCACCGCCGCCTTCATCGAAGGCGATGCGTTCCATCGTTATGATCGTATCGGCATGAAGGAAAAGGTCGCCGAGGAAGAGGCCAGGGGCAACGACAATTTTTCCCATTTCAGCCCGGAAGCGAATGAGCTCGAAATCCTGGAATCGGTCTTCGAGCAATATGGCCGCAAGGGTACGGGCAAGACCCGGCACTATGTCCATGACGACAAGGAGGCCGAGATCTATGGCGCCCCGCCCGGCACATTCACCGAATGGGCGGACCTGGAGCCGAGCGACCTCCTTTTCTACGAAGGCCTGCATGGCTGCGTGAAGACCGGCGCGATCGATCTGCCGAAACATATCGATCTGAAGATCGGCGTCGTGCCCGTCATCAATCTGGAGTGGATCCAGAAGATCCACCGCGACAAGTCGCTGCGCGGCTACTCAACCGAGGCTGTCACCGACACGATCCTGCGCCGCATGCCGGATTACGCGCGCTATATCTGCCCGCAATTCTCCGAAACCAATATCAACTTTCAGCGCGTTCCGACCGTCGATACGTCGAACCCCTTCGTCGCGCGGTGGATACCGACGCCGTCGGAATCGATGCTGGTGATCCGCTTCGCCAATCCGCGCGGCATCGATTTTCCCTATCTGCTGTCCATGCTCGACGGCGCCTTCATGTCGCGCGCCAATTCCATCGTCTGCTCGGGCGAGAAACTCGATCTCGCCATGCAGCTCATTTTCACGCCGCTGATCCACAAGCTGATGGATCTCAAGCGCCGCGCATCCTGATCGCGCGACGGAGGAGGAAACGATGAATATCCAGGCGACCGCAAAGCCGCAAACCGGTGTCGACGAACGCGACATGGCCAACGCCATCCGCGCTCTCGCGATGGATGCCGTGCAGAAGGCGAATTCCGGCCATCCCGGCATGCCGATGGGCATGGCTGACGTGGCGACGGTCCTCTTCAACCGGTTCATCAAGCTCGATCCGTCGAAGCCCGACTGGGCGGACCGCGACCGGTTCGTCCTGTCGGCGGGGCACGGCTCGATGCTGCAATATGCGATCCATCATCTGCTCGGCTATGCCGACATGGGAATCGAACAGTTGCAGATGTTCCGGCAGCTCGGCAGCAAGACCGCCGGTCATCCGGAATACGGCCACGCGCTCGGTATCGAAACGACGACCGGGCCGCTGGGGCAGGGCATTGCCACGGCCGTCGGCATGGCCATCGCCGAGCGGATGATGGCCTCGCGCTTCGGGGCGAAGCTGGTCGACCATGTCACCTATGTTATCGCCGGCGATGGGTGCCTGCAGGAAGGCATTAGCCACGAGGCGATCGATCTCGCCGGCCACCTGAAGCTCGGCAGACTGATCGTGCTTTGGGATGACAACCACATTTCCATCGATGGACCGACCTCCCTGTCCACCTCGATGAACCAGCCGGCACGCTTCAAGGCGGCCGGCTGGGATGTTCAGCGTGTCGATGGCCACGACATGAACGCAATCGCGGAGGCCATTGAAAAAGCCCGCAAATCGAAAAAGCCGTCGCTGATCGCCTGCCGCACGCTGATCGGCAAGGGCGCGCCGAACATGCAGGGCTCCGAGAAGACCCATGGCGCGCCTCTCGGGGCCGACGAAATCGCCGCGACGCGCGCCAATATCGGTTGGGCGCACGAGCCCTTCGCCGTGCCGGAGAACGTCGTCGCGGCATGGCGTGCGATTGCCGCGCACGGCCGGGCCGAAAGGTTGGCCTGGGAACAGCGCCTCGCGGAGAGCCCGCGGCGCAAGTCCTTCGAGGCCGCGATGAGCGGCGAAATACCCGCACGGGTCAAGCGCGGCCTTTCCGCCTTCCGCAAGGCACATGTCGAAGCGGCGACCAAGGTCGCCACCCGCAAGGCGTCGGAAATGGCGCTCGGCGTGATCAATTCGGCGACAAACCTGACCGTCGGCGGATCTGCGGACCTGACGCATTCCAATCTGACGATCACCAGGGGCATGGAGTCGATAGCGCCGGGCCGCTTCAGGGGCCGCTACATCCATTACGGCATCCGCGAACACGGCATGGCTGCGGCGATGAACGGCATCGCGCTGCATGGCGGCTTCGTCCCCTATGGCGGGACGTTCCTGGTCTTTACCGACTATGCGCGGGGCGCGATGCGGCTGTCGGCTTTGATGGGCCAGCGCGTGATCTACGTCATGACGCATGACTCCATCGGGCTCGGCGAGGACGGGACGACGCATCAGCCGGTCGAGCATCTTGCCATGCTGCGCGCGACCCCGAACATCAATGTCTTCCGTCCGGCCGACATCATCGAGACGGCGGAGGCCTGGGAACTTGCGCTGGAAACGGCGCGCCGGCCGACGGTTCTGGTCCTGTCGCGACAAAACCTGCCGATGCTGCGGGCGGCGCATTCAAACGAAAACCGCTCGGCGCGCGGCGCTTATGTGCTGCATGAGCCCAAGGGCGGGCGCGATGTCACCATCCTGTCGACGGGGTCGGAGGTCGAGATCGCCAACGCGGCGGCCGACCGCCTGCTGACCGAAAAGGATATCAGGGCCGCCGTGGTTTCCATGCCCTGTTGGGAACTGTTCGAAGCGCAGGACGCTGCCTATCGCAAGGCCGTTCTCGGCAAGGCTCCGCGCATTGCCATCGAGGCGGCGGCGCGGCTCGGCTGGGATCGCTGGATCGGCGAGGGCGGTGCCTTCATCGGCATGAACAGCTTCGGCGCAAGCGCGCCGGCGGCCGATCTCTATCGCCATTTCGGCATCACCACCGACGCGATCATCGAAGAAGCCGTGCGGCTGTCGGCCGCTGGAGGCGCGTGATGCTGGCGGCGGGGCGGATGGACGATACGAGCATGGATAACCCGATTGCCGGCAAGACCGCGATCATCCGCATCAGTCTCGATGGCGGCATCAGCCATACGGCCATACCGCTGATTGCAATGCTCGCCGATGCCGGCGCGCGGGTTGTCGTCGTGGCCGGGCTCGGAAATCCGGCCGGCGATATCAATCCGGCCCTGACCCTGCGCCCCTTCGCCGTGACTTTGGCTGAAATGGCCGGCAAGCCGGTCACCTTCATCAATGAAAGCCTCGGCACGGGCGCGGAAGCGAAGCTGGCCGAGGTTCCGTTCGGCGAAATCGCCCTGATGGAAAACCTGCGCTTCCATTCCGACGACCGCCGCCGCGAGCATGTCTTCGCCATGCGGCTGTCCGTCCTAGGAGACTATTTCGTCGATGCCGGCGATCCGCCCAACAACAGGCAGGGCTGGCAGGCGGCGCTCAAGCAGATCCTGCCGGAACCCGATTTCCCGGCAATCCCGACCTCTTCAAGAAAGGAGGCCTGACATGGCCCGTATCACTCTTCGCCAGTTGTTGGACCACGCCGCCGAGCATGCCTACGGCGTGCCGGCCTTCAACATCAACAACATGGAGCAGGGCCTCGCCATCATGGAGGCCGCCAAGGCCTGCGATGCGCCGGTGATCATCCAGGCGTCGCGCGGCGCGCGCTCCTATGCCAACGACATCATGCTGGCGAAGATGATCGACGCGCTTGCCGAGATCTATCCCGAAATCCCCGTCTGCATGCATCAGGACCACGGCAACAACGAAGCAACCTGCCTGACGGCGATCCGGCACGGTTTCACCTCGGTGATGATGGACGGTTCTCTGGAAGCGGACGCCAGGACGCCGGCATCCTACGAGTACAATGTCGAGATCACCGAACGGGTGGCGCGCATGGCGCATTGGGTCGGCGCATCGGTGGAGGGCGAGTTGGGCGTGCTCGGTTCGCTTGAAACCGGCGAGTCGGAAGCCGAGGACGGTCATGGCGCTGAGGGCAAGTTGTCGCACGACCAGCTTCTGACCAATCCGGACCAAGCGGTCGATTTCGTGACACGCACCGGCGTCGATGCGCTGGCGATCGCCTGCGGCACCTCACATGGCGCCTACAAGTTCACCCGCAAGCCGACCGGCGACATCCTCGCCATGCGGGTGATCGAGGAGATCCACGCGAAACTGCCGAACACGCATCTGGTCATGCACGGCTCGTCGTCGGTTCCGCAGGACCTGCAGGACATCATCAACGCCTATGGCGGAGAGATGCCGCAGACATTCGGCGTGCCGGTCGAGGAGATCGTCCGCGGCATCCGGCACGGCGTGCGCAAGGTCAATATCGACACCGACTGCCGCATGGCGATGACCGGCCAGTTCCGAAAGATCGCACGAGAAAATCCGTCGGAATTCGATCCGCGAAAATTCCTGAAGCCGGCGATGGACGCCATGCGCGATCTTTGCCGCGACCGCTTCGAGGCTTTCGGTACAGCCGGCAACGCGTCGAATATCAAGGTTATCCCGATGGACGAGATGGCCAGGCGATACGCCGCCGGAAAGCTCGATCCGCAAACCGCGACCGCAAAGGCCGCATGACCCCCCAGGCCACAAACGGAAGGAAAACGACCATGGACCAGTCCGGACGTTACGCAAATCTCTCGCTGAAGGAAGAGGATCTGATCGCCGACGGCAATCACGTTCTTTGCGCATACATCATGAAACCGAAGGCGGGTTACGGCTATCTGGAGACAGCCGCCCACTTCGCAGCCGAGTCATCGACCGGTACGAATGTCGACGTCTCGACAACGGACGATTTCACGCGCGGCGTCGACGCGCTCGTCTACGAGATCGATGAAGCCAAGGAACTTATGAAGATCGCCTATCCGATCGAGTTGTTCGACCGCAACATCACCGACGGTCGTGCGATGATATGCTCGTTCCTGACGCTCGCCATCGGCAACAACCAGGGCATGGGCGACGTCGAATACGCCAAAATGCACGATTTCTGGGTGCCGCCGTCCTTGCTGCGCCTTTTCGACGGGCCGGCCGCGACGATCAGCGACCTGTGGCGCGTACTCGGACGTCCGCATGTCGATGGCGGCTTTATCGTCGGCACGATCATCAAGCCGAAACTCGGGTTGCGACCGCAACCATTCGCCGACGCCTGTTACGATTTTTGGCTCGGCGGCGACTTCATCAAGAACGACGAGCCGCAGGGCAACCAGCTTTTCTCGCCGCTCAAGGAAACGATCCCGCTCGTCGCCGACGCCATGAAGCGCGCCCAGGACAAGACCGGGGAGGCCAAGTTGTTCTCCGCCAACATTACCGCGGACGATCACTACGAGATGCTCGCGCGCGCGGAGTTCATTCTGGAGACCTTCGCGGAGGACGCCGATCATGTCGCTTTCCTGGTCGATGGATATGTGACCGGGCCGGCCGCTATCACGACGGCGCGGCGCAATTTCCCGAAGCAGTATCTGCACTATCACCGCGCTGGCCACGGCGCCGTGACCTCGCCGCAGTCGATGCGCGGTTACACCGCCTTTGTGCTGTCGAAGATAGCTCGCATGCAGGGCGCATCGGGAATCCACACCGGCACAATGAGCTTTGGCAAGATGGAAGGTGAGACTTCCGACAGGCTGATGGCCTACATGATCACCGATGACAGTGCCGACGGTCCGTATTTCCACCAGGAATGGGCGGGAATGAATCCGACGACCCCGATCATCTCCGGCGGCATGAACGCGCTGCGCATGCCCGGCTTCTTCGAGAATCTCGGACATTCGAACCTGATCATGACCGCCGGCGGCGGCGCTTTCGGCCATATCGACGGAGCGGCCGCGGGCGCGACTTCGCTGCGCCAGGCCGAGCAGTGCTGGAAGGAAGGCGCAGACCCCGTGCAGTTCGCGAAAGACCACTATGAATTCGCCCGCGCCTTCCAGAGTTTCCCTGGCGATGCCGACAAGCTCTATCCTGGTTGGCGCGAGGCATTGCGGATCAATTCCGCAGCCTGATACAGGGTCGCAATAGCGTTTCCCGCCGTCTACAATCGCGGCGGGACTCCATCTCAAATTCAGGGAATCATCATGAGCGGCACCATCATCGCTCCGTCTGTGCTTTCGGCGGATTTTTCTAGGCTTGGCGACGAGATCGAGGCGGTCGTGCGGGCCGGCGCCGACTGGATCCATCTCGATGTCATGGACGGCCACTACGTCCCGAACATCACCTTCGGGCCGCCGATCATCAAGGCGGTGCGCGACCGCAGCGACAAGGTGTTCGATTGCCATCTGATGATCGAGCCCTGCGATCCGTTTCTGGAAGCCTTCGCCGATGCCGGTTGCGACATCATCACCGTGCATGCGGAAGCGACCAAGCATCTCGACCGGTCGCTGCAGGCGATCCGCAATCTCGGCAAGAAGGCCGGCGTGTCGCTCAACCCTTCAACGCCTGAAAACGTCATCGAATATGTCCTCGACCGGCTCGATCTGGTGCTGCTGATGACTGTCAACCCGGGCTTCGGCGGCCAGGCCTTCATTCCGTCGGTTATCGAGAAGACGCGTCGGATCAAGGAAATGATCGGCGACCGGCCGATCGATATCGAGATCGATGGCGGCGTGACGCCGGAGACCGCGCCGCTAGTCGCGGCTGCTGGCGCCAATGTACTGGTCGCCGGCTCCGCAGTGTTCAAGGGTGGCGAGGAGGCCGCCTACAAGGCGAACATAAAGGCGATCCGCGAGGCTGCCGACGGGGCGGCGCGGGCTGCTGCCTGAAACGCGGAAAACGAGGAAAGCCGGATGAGCGTGCGTTTTGCTGACGGTGGCGACCGGTGCGGTTGGCCGCAAGCCGTTCTGTTCGATCTCGACGGAACGCTGGTCGACTCGGTGCCCGATCTCACGGCGGCGGCGAATGCCCTGCTGGCGACCGAGGACAAAGCGGCGCTTGGTATTGCCGATGTCCGGGCGATGATCGGAAACGGCATCATGAAGCTTGTCGAGCGCGCCTTCGCGGCGCGCGGCGAGGTTCTGGAGGGCGACGCGCTGGCGGCGATGACCGACCGCATGATGGGCATCTATGCCCAAAACCTCACGGGCGGCACGACGCTGATGCCGGGCGCGGACACGATCGTGACGGCCTATGCGCGCGCCGGCGTGAAAATCGGCGTCGTGACCAACAAGCCGGAAATCTTTTCGCGTGCTATCGTCGACCATTTCGGGCTCGCTTCCTCCGTCCATGTCATCGTCGGCGGCGACACCGGCCCGGCGCGAAAACCCGCGCCGGACATGCTGCTGCATGCGCTGGATCGGCTTGGTGTCGGCAAGCACCGCGCGCTGATGATCGGCGACAGCCCCGCTGATATCGACGCCGCGAAAGCCGCGCCGATGCCGTCGATTGCCGTTCGCGGCGGCTATACGAATATTCCCGTCGAGGAGCTTGGCGCGGATGTGGTCATCGACAGTCTGAACGAGGTGCCACAGGCCATCGAGAAACTGAAGGAACCGGTCTGACATGGTGGTTCGCGCGCTCATCTTCGATGTCGACGGCACGCTCGCCGAAACCGAGGAACTGCACCGCATCGCCTTCAACAAGACCTTCGCGGAGCGAGGTCTGGATTGGGTGTGGGATCGCGAGCTCTATCGCCAGCTGCTGACGGTCACGGGCGGACGTGAACGCATGGAGGCTTATGCCGACCGGATTGGCGCCGAGGGTATCGACGCTGCCGCTCTGCATCGCCGCAAGACCGAATTCTACACCGGCATGATGACGCCGGGCTCGGTCACGCTCCGCGCCGGCGTCGAGGACCTCCTACGTCGGGCACGTTCTGCCGGGCTCGATCTGGCGATCGGAACGACCACCAGCCGTGCGAATGTCGTCGGCCTGATCTCCGCGACGCTTGGGCCTGACGCCCTGTCATGGTTTCGTTCCGTCCGCACGGGCGAGGATACGAAGCGCAAGAAGCCGGATCCGGAGGTTTATCGGCTCGTGCTCGACGATCTCGGATACGATCCCGAAGAGTGCCTGGTCTTCGAGGATTCGGCGAACGGGCTGCGTGCGGCCCTTGCGGCGGGAATTCCGACGGTGGTCACGCCGAGCATCTATACGGGCGAAGACGACTTTACCGGCGCCGATTATGTTTTCAGGACGCTCGACGAGCCGTACTCGATCCTGAATTTCGCACCGGATTTTGCCTTCCGGGCCGTGTCGGCGGACATTCGCGACCTGTTGTTTTGCGGATAGGCGGTTTCACCATCCGAAGGATTTGCGGGCGAGGGCGTCTAGTTGTGCGTAGACATGCGGCCCGCCGGCGATGACGCGAGTGCCGTGTTCGACGATTGTCTCGGCATCGAGCGGCATGATCGTGCCGCCGGCTTCCTCGATCATCAACAGGCCGGCGATGCAGTCCCAGGAATTCATGTGTTCCTCGATATAGCCGATCAGCCGTCCCGCAGCGACATAGGCGAGCATCAGCGCGCCGGAAGCGTTGCGGAAGAACATGCCGCCACCGGTGATCAGATCGGCGATGAGCCTTATGGCCGCCGCCGCGTCGTGGCGGGCGGCGTAACCGGTCGCGACCGATCCTTCGGACAAGGAGCGTGACTGGCTGGCGCGAAGAGGCTTGCCGTTGACGAAAGCGCCCGTGCCGCGCTCCGCCCAGAACGTCTCGCCAGAACAGGGTTCGCAGATTACCCCGACCACGGTGACGCCGCGATTGGAACAGGCGAGGGCGACGCACCATTGGGGGATTCCGCTGACGAAATTCGCGGTGCCGTCGATCGGGTCGATGACCCATGTGTAGCCGCTCTTGCCCTCGACCGGGGCGTGTTCCTCGCCGAAGATACCGTCCTCCGGATAGCGCTTGGCGATTTCCTGTCGGATGAAAGTCTCGACATCCCGGTCGGCATTGGAAACGAGATCCTGATGCCCCTTGCTTTCGATGGTCAGCGTCTCGAGGGAGCGGAAATGCTTGAGGCCGAGTTCGCCAGCGCGTCGGGCGAGATCGATGGCGAAGGAGAGGCGTGTTGATTGTTCTGTCACGATTTCAGCTCGCGGTTGGAGTTTGCGTACTGCCTTAACCGGTTTCCGCCCGAAGGAAAGTCATCGGCGTCGCCGTCACAGAAAATTCAAACTGCCTTTTCGTCGGTGTTGCGCTTTCGCGCTGGCCGAAAGCTCTCTTGTCCGGCGTGCGGCTTGTATCCGTGGGCGCATTCTGCTTTTCATCCGGTCTGACTTGTTGGAGGACGAGCCCAGAGCGCATTCTCCTTTTTGTGATCGAGGACCGTATCCATGGAAATGAAAGACGAAATCCGGATCGAGGCACCGCGTGACCGCGTTTATGCGGCGCTGAACGATCCGGATGTCCTGAAGGAATGTATCCCGGGCTGCGAGGAACTCACGAAGAATTCCGACGAAGAACTCGAAGCCAAGGTCACGCTGAAGATCGGACCGGTCAAGGCCAAGTTCGGCGGCAAGGTGACGTTGGACAAGTCGCAGGCGCCGGGTCATTTCTCGCTCTCCGGTGAAGGCAGCGGCGGTGTAGCCGGTTTCGCCAAGGGCGGGGCCGATGTGGAACTCGAAGAGGACGGCGATGCGACGATATTGCGCTACACGGCCAAGGCAGATGTCGGTGGCAAGATCGCGCAGCTCGGCAGCCGCCTGATCAACTCGACCGCCAACCGCCTCGCGGGTCAATTCTTTTCGAATTTCAAGGACACAGTCGAAGGCGACGCCTGAGGCCGTGAGCCCCGTCCGCCACATGCTGTTTTGGTTGTTCATCGGGCGCGCCTGATGCGTGGCGGCGAATGGAGTTGTCGCGTCGATTTCGCTCGCGGCCGAAGGCCGGAAACCCGCGAAATTACGCGTCGGCCCTGAGCTTCCGGAAAGTTTGTTTGCCATTACCGCATTCAAGTATGCTTGTAGCTTGAATGGAGCCTTTGACTTCTGCGATACCAGCGCGGACGCTCCCTTACGCATGAGGTTGGCGACGACCGGTTCGGCGTAGCGTCCCGAAAGAGAGGTATCGATGAACGAGGCCGAAGGCCCGCTATCCCTGACAGTGCCGGAGCCTGAGTTCCGCCCGGGCGACAAGCCGGACTTTTCCTGGGTGGCGGTCGACAAGGCCGGCGCCGTTCGCCGGCCGGCATATGACGAGGATCCGCGCGATTTTCGCGACCTGGCCTTTTCGATCATTCGAGTGCTGAACCGTGACGGCGAGGCCGTGGGCCCATGGGCCGGCTTGCTGAGCGACGATGAGCTGAAAAAGGGGCTGATGGACATGATGACGCTGCGCGCCTACGACGCGCGAATGATGACCGCCCAGCGTCAGGGCAAGTGTTCCTTCTACATGCAGAATCTCGGTGAGGAGGCGATCGGTTGCGCCTTCGGTCGGGCGCTTGAACCTGGCGACATGAATTTTCCGACCTATCGGCAGGCCGGGCTTCTGATCGCCGCCGACTATCCGCTGACGTCGATGATGAACCAGGTCTATTCCAATGACGGCGACAGCGCGCGCGGTCGTCAGTTGCCGGTCTTCTATTCATCGAAGGAGCACGGCTTCTTCTCGGTCTCGGGCAACCTTGCGACCCAGTATGTCCAGGCGGTCGGCTGGGCGATGGCGTCGGCCATTTCGGGCGACAGCCGTATCGCCGCCGGCTGGATCGGCGACGGATCGACGGCCGAGAGCGATTTCCACGCAGCACTGGTTTTCGCTTCGACCTACAAGGCGCCCGTCGTCCTCAACGTCGTCAACAACCAGTGGGCGATCTCTACCTTTCAGGGAATAGCACGCGGCGGCTCCGGCACGCTGGCGGCGCGCGGACACGGCTTCGGCATCCCGTCGCTGCGTGTCGACGGCAACGACTTCATCGCCGTTCACGCGGTCGCCAAATGGGCGGTCGAGCGCGCCCGCCGCAATCTTGGCCCGACACTGGTAGAGTATGTGACATATCGTGCTGGCGGCCATTCCACCTCCGACGATCCCTCGGCCTATCGGCCCAAGGAGGAAAGCGCGGCCTGGCCGCTTGGCGATCCCGTCCTGCGGCTGAAGGCGCATCTGATCGCCAAGGGGGTGTGGAGCGAGGAACGCCACGTGCAGGCGGAGGCCGAGGTAATGGACGCTGTCATCGCCGCGCAGAAGGAATCGGAAGCCATCGGCACGCTGCAATCCGGCCGGCTGCCGTCTCAACGCGATCTCTTCGAGGATGTGTTCGAGACCATGCCGCCGCATCTGCTGCGTCAGCGCCATCAGTCGGGATATTGATCCATGCCGCGGCGTACCATGATCGAGGCGATCCAGAACGCCCAGGATGTGGCGATGGGAGCGGACGCGCGCGTGGTCGTCTTCGGCGAGGATGTCGGCTATTTCGGCGGCGTTTTCCGGTGCACTGCGGGGCTGCAGAAGAAATACGGCAAGCACCGCTGTTTCGACACGCCGATCAGCGAATTGGGCATTGTCGGCGCGGCGATTGGCATGGCGGCCTACGGGCTGCGCCCCTGCATCGAGATCCAGTTCGCCGACTACATGTATCCGGCCTACGACCAGATCGTTTCCGAGGCTGCGAGGCTTCGCTACCGCTCGGCTGGCGAGTTCACCTGTCCCATGGTTATCCGCATGCCGACAGGCGGGGGCATTCATGGCGCTCAGACCCACAGCCAGAGCCCGGAGGCGCTGTTTACCCATGTCGCGGGTCTGAAGACGGTCGTTCCATCGACCCCCTATGATGCGAAGGGGCTGCTGCTCGCGGCGATAGAGGATCCCGACCCGGTGATCTTTCTCGAGCCGAAGCGGCTCTATAACGGGCCTTTCGACGGTCATCACGACATGCCGGTCACGCCCTGGAAGAAGCACGACCTTTCCGAGGTTCCGGACGATCATTATACGGTGCCGATCGGAAAAGCGTCGGTCCGTCGCGAAGGGCAGGCGCTCACGGTGCTCGCCTACGGCACGATGGTCTATGTGGCGACGGCTGCGGCCGAGGAAAGCGGGATCGACGCCGAAGTCATCGATCTGAGAACGCTGCTGCCGCTCGACGAGGAAACGATCGTCGCCTCCGTCAAGAAGACCGGCAGATGCGTCATCGTGCACGAGGCGACGCGGACCTCGGGTTTCGGCGCCGAGCTAGCCGCGATCGTCCAGGAGCGCTGCTTCTATCACCTGGAGGCTCCGATCGAGAGGGTCACGGGCTGGGACACGCCGTATCCGCACGCGCAGGAATGGGATTACTTTCCCAGCCCGGCGCGGGTGAGGGAGGCTTTTGAGCGCGTGATGCAGGAGGGCTAGATGGGCATATATGTCATCAAGATGCCCGATATCGGCGAGGGCGTCGCCGAAGCCGAACTCGTCGAATGGTCGGTCAAGCTTGGCGATCCGGTTCGCGAAGACGAAATTGTCGCCGCCGTCATGACCGACAAGGCGACGGTGGAAATTCCGACGCCCGTGAACGGCACGGTCACTTGGCTCGCCTGCGATGTCGGCGACCAGATCGCGGTCGGCTCGGAACTCATGCATCTGGACGTCGAAGGCGAGGGGAACCGCTCCGGTGCGTCCGCCGCCCCACCGGGTAGAAAGCCTGGCGACAAGCGGGTCTCACCATCTCGTCCCGCCGGCCCGCAACGCGCGGCCGCGCCGCAAGAGGATATCCGGGCACCCGCGCCGACGCCGCGTATTGGCGATCGCCCGCGCGCCGGATTGCCGTCGCGCGACGCTTATGGCCGGCCGATCGCGTCTCCGGCCGTTCGCAAGCGTGCGCGGGACGCCGGGATCGATCTTCGCCGGATCGCGGGATCCGGGCCGGCCGGGCGGATCACCCATGCCGATCTGGACGACTATACGGCTTCGCTGGAGCCGGAGGGCACGGGATCTTTCTACACGCCGGTCGAGGGTGCGGAGGATATCAAGGTCACCGGCCTGCGTCGCAGAATTGCCGAACGCATGGATGCCGCCAACCGGCACATTCCGCACATCACCATCGTAGAGGAGGTCGACGTCACCGAGTTGGAGGACTTGCGGCAGCGCCTGAATGGCGATCATGCCGAAAGCCGCGGCAAGCTCACCGTGTTGCCCTTCATCATGCGCGCGATCGTGCGCGCGGTGTCGGAACAGCCGGCTTTCAATGCTCATTTTCTCGATGAGCAAAGCATCATCCGCCGGTTCGACGCGGTCCATATCGGAATCGCCACCCAGACACCGAACGGCCTGATGGTACCGGTCGTCCGCAATGCTGAGGCGATGGTGCTGTGGGAGGCGGCCCGCGAGATTGGCAGGCTCGCGGAGGCTTCACGCGGAGGCAGCGCCACGCGCTACGAATTGAGCGGGTCAACCATCTCGATCACCTCACTCGGTCCGCTCGGTGCGCTGGCGACGACGCCGATCATCAACCGGCCCGAAGTCGCCATTGTTGGGATCAACAAGATCGCCACCCGGCCTTTGTGGCTCGACGGAGAATTCAAGCCACGTCAGGTGATGAACATCTCCTGCAGTTTTGACCATCGCGTCATCGATGGCTGGGACGCGGCAGTATTTGTGCAGAAACTCAAGGCCCTGCTCGAAGCGCCGGCCGCCATGTGCGGCGAGGAATAGGATGGAAGAGATCGACTGCGAACTGCTGGTGATCGGCGCGGGACCCGGCGGCTATGTCTGTGCGATCAGGGCCGGCCGGTTGGGCCTCGATACGATAATCGTCGACGCGGCGCAGCTCGGCGGAACCTGTCTCAACATAGGTTGCATTCCGTCCAAGGCGCTCATTCACGCCGGCAACGCGTTCCATAACGCGATGACCTTTTCAACCGGCAACCCGCTCGGCATCAAGTCGGGGGCGCCGTCGATCGATCTGGCCGCAACGATGACGTGGAAGGACGGTATCGTCACCCGCCTGACTTCGGGGGTCGGGGGGCTTCTGAAGAAGGCAAAAGTACGCCATGTGACGGGCCGGGCGCGCTTCGTCGACGGAAAGACCGTGGATGTGGAGACAGCGGACGGCATGCGCCGCATCCGTGCCGCGCATGTGGTGATCGCGACGGGCTCCGAACCGGTCGAACTGCCGCAACTGCCGTTCGGCGGCAAGGTGCTTTCGTCGACCGAGGCGCTGTCGCTAACGACAGTGCCGGAGACGCTCGTCGTCGTTGGCGGCGGCTATATCGGTCTGGAGATCGGAACGGCTTACCGCAAACTCGGCGCACAGGTGACCGTGGTGGAACTGGGCGACAGTATCCTGCCCCAGTATGACGCGGCGCTGACGAAGCCCGTGTCCGACAGGCTCGCCCGGTTGGGCGTGGAGGTTCTGACGGGAGCGAGCGCGGAAGGCCTGTCGCGGGACGGTGAGACGCTGCTTGTGCGCGTAGGCGAGGACATTCGCGAGATCGATGCCGACAAGATCCTTGTCACCGTTGGACGGAACCCTGTCACGGCAGGGTGGGGACTGTCGGAACTCGGCCTCGAGATGGACGGACGGTTCCTGCGCATTGACGATCGTTGCCGGACATCGATGCGGGAAGTTTACGCAATCGGCGACGTGACGGGCGAACCCATGCTCGCCCATCGTGCGATGGCGCAGGGAGTCCTGGTGGCGGAGGTGATCGCCGGCGGCAAGCGGCGATGGGACCATGGAGCGATACCGGCCGTTTGTTTCGTAGACCCGGAGATCGTCAGCTTGGGCCTGTCGCCGGCAGAGGCCGAGACCCGCGGCATCGCCGTCGACGTCGCCATGTTCCCGTTCGTGGCGAGCGGCCGCGCCATGACAGAAGGAGACGATTCCGGCTTCGTGCGCATCGTCTGCCGCAAGAGCGACGGTCTTGTTCTCGGCATACAGGCGGTCGGAAACAACATTTCAGAATTAAGTGCCGCTTTTTCGCTGGCGATGGAGATGGGAGCGACCGCCGAGGACGTGGCAGCCACGATCCACGCCCATCCGACGCGGGGCGAGAGCTTCCAGGAAGCAGCCCTGCGTATTCTGGGTCGCGGGTTGCATGTCTAGCCGATCATATCCGGATACCTTCCAAATCCTGTCCAATTTCCTTACATGAAAAGATCAGAGCGGCCGCACGGGCGAGAATGCCTATATGAATAGACACAGGCCTCCCTCGGTCCAGAACATTGCAATGTATTCTAATTCTTTGAAAAACAGAGAAAAAATCCTCTCCATCGCCCCGATGATGGATTGGACGGACCGTCATTGCCGGTTCTTTCACCGGCAGCTGACGCGACGGGCGTTGCTTTATACCGAGATGGTCGTGGCCGACGCCGTCATTCGCGGCGATCGGGAGCGGTTGCTGGGTTTCGACGGTGTGGAGCATCCGGTGGCGTTGCAGCTGGGCGGAAGCGATCCGGAGAAGCTGGCCGAGGCGGCGCGGATCGCCGCCGATTTCGGCTATGACGAGGTGAACCTCAATGTCGGTTGCCCGTCCGACCGGGTACAGTCCGGCACATTCGGCGCATGCCTGATGAAGACGCCGGATCTCGTTGCCCGATGCGTCGCGGCGATGAAGGCCGCGGTGCCTGATGCCTTGCCCGTAACGGTGAAATGCCGGATCGGTGTCGACGATCAGGATCCTGAACAGGCACTGTTCGATCTTGCCCGCATGGTGACCGATGCGGGCACGGACGCGATCTGGGTGCATGCCCGCAAGGCATGGCTGGAGGGGCTGAGCCCGAAGGAGAACCGGGATATTCCGCCACTCGATTACGAGATCGTGTATCGGCTCAAGGCGCAATATCCAAATCTTTTCATCGGCATAAATGGCGGCGTTAAGGATCTGAATCAGGCGATGGCGCATAGCGATCATGTCGACGGCGTCATGCTCGGGCGGGCGGCCTATCACGAACCGGGTCTTCTCGCGGAAGTGGACGGAGCGCTCTATGGGGGCAGTGTGTCTTCGCCCGATTTGCCGGACGTGGTGCTTGCCATGGCCGACTATACGGATCGTCATGTCGCCGCCGGCGGCAGGGCGAACCAGGTGACGCGGCACATGGTAGGGTTGTTCCATGGCGTCCCTGGAGCTCGGCAATGGCGCCAGCATCTGTCCATCGAGGCTGTCCGGGCGGGCGCGACAGGCGATGTCCTGCGCGACGCACTGAAGCGTATCGACGCGGCGGCGCGCGCCGCTGCCTGATCCCGGCGGGCGCTTGCCAACCGCGGCAAAACCCTTCATCTCCTGTTGTGCCGTTTAGCCATGCGTCGCGTCGGGCTCCCCACGCGATTTCCCTGTTCAACGCCTTTCGAAGCCAAGTGATTGTTTTCCGCCATGCCTGACGCGTCCTGGACGGACCTGATTTCGCTCGCCGCCGCCGTCGTCGCGGCGGGCAGTATCGCCGGGCTCCTTGCCGGGCTGTTCGGCATCGGCGGTGGCGCCGTTCTGGTGCCCGTCTTCTATCAGGTTCTGGGCATTGTCGGGGTCGATGCGGGGATCAGGATGCATCTTGCCATCGGTACGTCGCTCGCGGTCATCGTGCCGACATCGATCCGCTCGTTTCTGTCTCACCGGGCCAAGGGGGCGGTCGACATGGAGCTGCTCAAGAGCTTCGTCATTGCCGTTCCGGGCGGAGTTCTTCTGGCGACACTGGTATTCGCATCGATATCCGGACGCGAATTGCGCATCGTCTTCGCTGTTATTGCGATCCTTGTCGGGCTGCGGCTGCTGTTTAACCGGGAAAGCTGGAAGATCGGCGACGCGTTGCCCGGCGGCGCTGGCCGTTTTGCGATCGGTGCATTGATCGGCTTTCTGTCGACCCTGATGGGTATTGGCGGCGGCGTGCTCAACAACACCTTCATGACGCTGTTCGGCCGGCCGATCCACCAGGCCGTGGCCACATCGGCAGGTGTGGGCGTGCTTATCTCCATTCCCGGCTTCATCGGCTCGATCTGGGCCGGTTGGGGCGAGCCCGGCCTCCCGCCTTTGTCCACCGGCTATGTTAACTGGATCGCCGTCGCGCTGATCATTCCGGTGACGCTCGTCATGGCGCCGCTCGGCGTGCGGCTGGCGCACGGGCTGAAGAGGCGCCAGCTCGAAATCGGCTTCGGCCTGTTCATGTTCGTGGTCGCCGCGCGCTTCTTCTACAGCGTGCTCTGATCGGGCTTAGTTGCGCAGGATCATTCTGTCGCGCTGGAACTCGAAGGAGGACAGCGTGTCGAGGAAGTTCATGCCGAGCAGATTTGACTGGATCTGGCTGTCGCGCGCGACGAGGGCGACCATGCCGCGCCTCTCGATCCCGCCAATGGTGATGTCGACGCCGGAAATCCGCGCCGCCATGGCGACTCCGTTCGCCGTCGAGACGGGAATGCGGAAGTCCAGTTCTTCGGGGTGAAAGCCGGCCCGGCTTGCATTCGTCTCGGTCAGCACGATCGTCGACGCGCCGGTGTCGACGAGGAACTGCTGGCGGTCGCCATTGACGGATCCGACGACCTCGAAATGGCGGCTGCGCCGGTTGATCGTCACGGAAAGATCGCCATTGACGTCCTGCGAGGTGATCGCTTGGCCCGGCAACAGTCCCGACGTCACGCGGCTCGCCGTTTCCTGCAACTCGAAACGATATTCATAGCCGACCACGAGCATGACGATGATGGCGATCCAGATGCCCGCCTGGCGCGCCATTTCGCCGAAGCGCTGGCCGGAGGCGAACAGGCCTGCCGCGAGGATCGTCGCGAAGAGACCCAGATAAATCGTCCCGGCGAACTGGTCGTCCGTCATCGGGCCGATCATGCCGCCATTGCCGTTGAACAGCAGGATCAACAGGCCCGCGCCGAGGACGCCGAAGACGAGGAAAGCGAGCGCGTTCATCGGCTCACGCCTTCCCGGACGCGTCTTCGGCCCGTTCGCGGGCCATGCGGCTGCGGCGCGTCTCGCGGCGTGGCTTGCGTTCCACTTTTTCCAGCCTTTCGGGAAGACCGGCCATGATCTCGCGGCGCTGTTCCGACGAATAGAGCGTCCAGCCGGAGATTTCCTCGCGCGTGCGGCCGCAACCGAAGCAATAGCCGGTTTTCAGGTCGATGGAGCAGACAAGGATGCAGGGCGATTCCATGGCTTTCCCGCGTGGGTTCGAGATCATTCAAGTGGGGATGGAAATCCCGAGGGCAAGGCCAGTGAGCAGCATGATCTCGGCGATTTGCTGGCATGCACCCAGCGTATCGCCGGTGACGCCGCCGATCATGCGCCGGCACAGGCGAGAAAATCCCAGCGTGGCGGCGATCGCGAACAGGAGCGCGGCGGTTGTGTTGACGATGCCAGAGGCGGCGATCCCGAGTACGGCGAAGATCGCCAAGCCTGCAAGCGCCGCGAAATTGGCCGTCGTTTCGTCGGGTGCTCCGGCAGCGTGCGCGACGCCTTCGCCGCGCGCATTGGGCATGCTTGACCAGAACCACACGATTGCTCCGCGCGATGCAGCGGCAACAGCGATCAGCAGGACGGCGGCGGACCAGGCGCCATGCGTCGCGATGAGCGCGCCAAGGCCGGCGACCCGCAGCATCAGACTTCCGGCAATGGCGACAGCCGCATAGGTGCCGATGCGCGAATCTTTCATGATTTCCAGCCGGCGTTCCTTTGTCGCGCCACCGCCGAAACCGTCTGCCACATCGCCCAGCCCGTCTTCATGCAAGGCGCCGGTGACAGCGACGAGCGCGAGGGTGACGAAGACCGCCGTCATCAGAACGGGCAGGCCGATCAGCGACAGAACCACCAGCAGAAGCGCCGGCCCTGTCGCGATCATAACGCCAGCAAGAGGAAAGGCGCGCGCGTCTGCACCGATTGCTGCGGCCGGAGCGTCGTCCCAAAACCGGGCGGGGACCGGCAGGCGGCTCAGAAAGCCGGTCGCGCGCATCGCCTGGCCAGCCAGGCCTTCCGCATTGTCCGGATTTCGCGTCATGAGCCAATTTCTTTCGCGTTTCGACGACTTCCTGTCGCCTGCAGCCAGCCGTCGTGTATAGGGCAGGGGCAAAACACACGCCATAGAATTCCCGACGGAGCATAACGTGACCAGTGGCCTTCCCTTTGATGATTTCCGCAACCTGCTGGCGAACCTGCCGGGCCCGGACGAGGCGGCGGTCGCTGCCGTCCGGGAGCGCGACGTGCAGCTGACGAAGCCGGCGGGCGCGCTGGGCAGGCTCGAGGGGATCGCTGAATGGCTTGCCGCCTGGACCGGGCGACCGCCGGCCGTCACACGGCCGCTCGTCGCGGTTTTCGCCGGCAATCACGGCGTCGTCGAGCGCGGTATCACGCCGTTCCCGCCGAGCGTCACCGCGCAGATGGTCGAGAACTTCGCCGCCGGCGGCGCCGCCATCAACCAGATCTGCATCGCCAATGATCTCGGTCTCAAGGTCTTTGACCTCGCGCTCGATTATCCCACCGCCGATATCACCCAGGAGCCGGCGATGGACGAGAAAACCTGCGCGGCGACCATGGCCTTCGGCATGGAGGCGATCGCCGGCGGTACGGATCTATTGTGTATCGGCGAGATGGGGATCGGCAACACGACGATTGCGGCCGCGATCTGCCACGGCCTCTATGGCGGCGAGGCAGCCGACTGGGTCGGGCCGGGCACCGGCTCCGAAGGCGAGGTGCTCGCACGCAAGATCGATGCTGTGGCGAGTGCGGTTGCGCTGCACAAGGCGCACCTGAATGATCCGCTGGAGGTTCTGCGCCGTCTTGGCGGGCGCGAGATCGCGGCGATGGCGGGCGCGATCCTGGCGGCGCGGATGGAACGTATTCCCGTGATCATCGACGGCTATGTAGCGACTGCCGCGGCGGCGGTGCTGCATGCCGCCAATCCTTCGGCGCTCGATCACTGCATCGTCGGCCACGTCTCGGCCGAGCCGGCCCATGCGGCAGCGTTGGAGAAGATCGGCAAGGAGCCGATCCTGTCGCTCGGCATGCGGCTGGGCGAGGGAACCGGCGCGGCGCTTGCCGCGGGTATCGTCAAGGCTGCGGCGCTTTGCCATTCCGGCATGGCGACGTTTGAACAGGCGGGCGTCAACGAGAAAGACGGCTGATCGGCTTACGCGCCGCCGACGGCGGCAGCCTGCGTCTTCGCCGGCTGGCGCGTGCGACGGGCCGCCTTTGATGCGGAGGTGACCGGTGCGGCGGGAAGTTCGTCCATGACCCGTTCGGCGGGGAATACCACGAGCGCCTCGGTGCCTTCGCGCAGTTTCGATTTCAGCTTGAAGACGCCGTCATGCATGGCCATCAATGCCTGAACGATGGGAAGGCCGAGGCCGGTACCCTGTTCGGCGCTTTTGATAGCGATCGACCCTTGACCGAAGGCGGCGAGTACGACGGGGATCTCATCTTCCGGAATGCCCGGCCCGTTGTCCTTGACCGAGATATACTGGCCGCCGGAAGCGGTCCAGCCGGTTTTGACCTGGATGTTGCCGCCAGACGGGGTGAACTTCACCGCGTTCGACAGGAGATTGAGCGCCACCTGGCGGACCGAGCGCTCGTCGGCGAGCAGGCGTGGCATTTTCGCCTCGAAGGCGTGATCGATCTTGATGGTCTTCTGGTTCGCCTTCATCTTCACGAGACCTATGCATTCCTCCACGACATCGGCGAGCCGCAGGGGTTCCTCAATCAGTTCCTGCTTGCCGGCCTCGATGCGGCTCAGGTCGAGGATCTCGTTGATCAGTTTGAGAAGGTGTTGTCCCGACTGGTTGATGTCGTTGGCGTAGGACCGGTAGTTCTCGTTCTCCATCGGCCCGAGAACTTCCTTCGCCATGATCTCCGAGAATCCGAGAATGGCGTTGAGCGGCGTCCGCAATTCGTGGCTCATCGAGGCGAGGAAGCGGGATTTGGCGAGATTGGCGTCTTCGGCGCGACGGCGCGCTTCCTCGGAGATCGAGCGGGCCATCTCGAGCTCCGCGACGAGGGCATTGTTTTCGCTGCGATAGCTGAGCGCGGCGAGGCTGGCGCGGCGCAGCCGGATGGCGATGAAGGAAAAGAAGAGCAGCGTCGCCAGCAGCCCGGCGGATGCGGCCATGGCGCTCGGATTGAACAAGCCGTTCTCGGCGACAGCGAAAGCGACGATCGGCAGGCCGAATTCGAGCCCCACGGACCCGCGCATATTGTAGTTGATCGTTGCGCTCGCGGCCATCGCGATCAGCATCACGATGGCCTTGGACATCAGTAGTTCGGTGCCGGTGCAGGCCGCGCAGCCCAGGAATGCGAACCAGGCCCAGTACGCACCGAGCAGAATATGCGCGGCGGCGAATGTCAGGGTCCAGCGTCGCCGCGTTTGAGCGGTCCGCTTCTGCCCGAGATATCGGCGCGCGAGCAATCCGTGACCGACATAAAACACGGACGCCAGGGCGGCCCAGACGAGAATTCCGCCGGGAAAGCCGAACATCATGCCGAAAAAGCCGGTCATGACGACCAGCAACACCATAGCCAGTGTGCCGGACTGGACGGTGCGCGCGTAGAGCCTCAGCAGATCGAGGTCGAATTCCGGATCGGAGATGCCCTGTTCGGCCAGACGGTCACGCGTCCTGCGCACAGCGTTTCGCACGTCGCTGTTGCGATAGGATTTTCGCCGGTCAACAATGATCTTGTCGGGGAGCTCCGACGGCGATTGGTTCATGGTTTCAGCAATTTACGCGTTACACATCCGTCAGGCGCATTCCGGATCGGTGAATGAAGATTATTTCCAAATCGTTAAAAACTCCCTTCGAAACGCGGGATCGGCATGCGACGACTGCCTAGAAGACGGGGAAGACGGCGTTCCATATTGGGACGCGCGCTGACTGTCTTCGGTGTGATCGCGCTGTTCGGTCTGGTCGCGCTTGCCGCTGCCGTCCTCGACGAGTTTTCCATGCAGGAAGTCGCGGGACGGGTGCGCGTGGTGGACGGCGATACGATCATGCTGGCGGGGCAGCGAATCCGGCTTGTGGGCATGGACGCTCCGGAACGCGGCCAGTCTTGCCGGCGGGACGGCGCCGCCTATGATTGCGGGGAGCAAGCTCGCCTTCGCCTTGTCGCTTTGATCGGTGACGGAGAGGTCGCCTGCCGCGGCAACCAAAGGGATCGCTTCGGCCGGCTGCTGATGCGCTGCGTTGTGGGAGGAACCGACGTGAACGCCGCCATGGTTCGCGCCGGCTGGGCGGTCGCCTATGGCGATTACGGCAGCGAGGAACGGAAGGCGCGGAGCGAGGCGGCGGGGCTTTGGGCAGGAGATTTCGAGCGGCCGGCGCGATGGCGAACGCAACAGGGTTCGATCGCGGATATCGGACCTGCCGGTCTGGCGTCTCGCATCTGGCTGCGGGTAAGGTCGCTTTGGCCATTCGAACGGGAGGACGATGATCCATGACGCAGCCGGATTTCAGCGATCACAAGCTTTATGACGGGGGCCGCGCCCCCAATCCTCGCCGCGTGCGCATCTATCTCGCCGAAAAGGGTATCGAAGTTCCCCTCGTGCCGGTCGACATGGGAGCGCTCGGCCACAAGGAGCCAACGGTCGCCTCGCGCAATCCGCTTATGCGCTTGCCGGTGCTGGAACTCGGCGATGGGCGGGTTCTGACGGAATCGATCGCGATCTGCCGCTATTTCGAAGCGCTGTGCCCGGAGCCGCCCTTGTTCGGAACCGGGGCTTTCGGCCAGGCCGAAGTCGAGATGTGGCAGAGGCGCGTCGAATTGCATTTCATGTTCCCGGTGGCGCAAGCTTTCCGGCATATCCATCCGGCGATGAAGGAGTGGGAAGTGCCTCAGATCGCGGATTGGGGCGAAGCCAACAAGCCGAAAGCGATCGAGTTCGCGGCGTTCTTGAACGACGAACTGGCTGGACGGCCCTTCATTGCGGGCGAAACGATCAGCGTTGCCGACATTACCGCCGTCGTCGCAACGGATTTCTGCAAGCCGGCACGGATCGCGATACCCGATGAGTTTGTGCATTTCCGTCGCTGGTACGCAGCGATGCGCGAGCGTCCCAGCTATCCGGCATGAGTGAGAGCCTTCTCGAATTGCATTCCGATATACGGGCTTGCCGGGTCTGCCGGGACAATCCGCAGTTCGGCGCGGCCTTGCCGCATGAGCCGAATCCGGTCTGCGTGCCATCCGAAACGGCGCGGATCTGCATCTGCGGGCAGGCGCCCGGAACGCGGGTGCATGCGTCGGGGCGTCCGTTTACCGATCCTTCGGGCGTGCGCCTTCGCGACTGGATGGGAATCGGCGAGGACGTCTTCTACGACACCCGGCGGATTTCCATTGTGCCGATGGGGTTTTGTTTTCCGGGGCACGACAAGCACGGCGGAGACCTGCCGCCGCGCCGCGAATGCCGCGCGACATGGCATGATCGCGTTTTCGCTGCGATGCCGCAGCTTGAGCTCGTGATTGCCGTCGGGCTCTATGCACAGGCTTACCACATGGGTGACGAAGCGCGGAGCACGCTGACCGAGACAGTGCGTAACTGGCGCGCGGTCCATGACAATCCGCGTGAGGGCAGGCCGAGGATCCTGCCGTTGCCTCACCCGTCATGGCGCAACAATGGCTGGCTGAAGAAGAACCCCTGGTTCGAGACCGAATTGTTACCGGTGTTGCGGAGCGAAGTCGCCCGGCTGATCGTGTAATCAGGCCCCTTGGCGGAAAAATATTTTACGTGTAAGGCGATATTTCAGATATCGTGCAAAAATATTCCAAAGAGTGCATATCATGGATAAGCTCGACAGGCGCATTCTGCGCATCCTGCAGGAAGACTCCACCATCGCCGTAGCCGATCTTGCCAAGAAGGTCGGCCTGTCGACGACACCGTGCTGGCGGCGTATCCAGAAACTTGAGGAAGAAGGCGTCATTCGCAAGCGCGTTGCGCTTCTCAATCCCGAGAAGGTCAACGGCCGGGTTACGGTCTTCGTATCGATCCGTACCAATTCCCACTCCATGGAATGGCTGAAGCGCTTCTCGGAAGTGATCGCCGATTTTCCGGAAGTCGTCGAATTCTACCGCATGAGCGGGGATGTCGATTACCTGCTTCGCGTCGTGGTACCCGACATCGCCGCCTATGACGCTTTTTATCAGCGGCTTATCTCGAAAATCGAGATCCGCGACGTCTCCTCGGCCTTCGCCATGGATCAGATCAAGTATACGACCGAGCTTCCCCTCGACTACATGATCCTCGACAAGCCGTAAGATCCCGTTTGACCTCCATCAATGATCGGGTTCATACATATGCTAAATGCGATGTATCAACAGGAGGAGCGCATATGCAGTTCAATCGGGTTCTCTCAATCGGCGCGGCTTTGACCATTGCAGCCATGTCGAGCATTCCGGCAATCGCGGCGGGCGACGATGTCGTGACGCGGCAATCGTCGAGCCCTTTCGCCGATGTCGCGCAGGCCGCTCAGGACGCGATTATCAATCGCGGATACACGATCGACTATCACGGCTTCATCGGCGACATGCTGAAACGCACCGCCGGTGATGTCGGCGCCAGCAAGGAGCTCTACAAGGACGCGGAGTTCTTCACTTTCTGCTCGGCGGTCGTGTCCCGGTCGGTGATGGAAGGCGATATCGGCGACATCGCCTACTGCCCTTATGTCGTCTTCGTCTACGAGGAAGCCGCGATGCCCGGCAAGGTGACCGTCGGCTTCCGTTCGCTGCCCGAGGGCGGTGCCCGCGATCAGGTCAACGACCTGCTGACCGAGATCGTCGACGAGGCGGCCGAAGGCTTCTGATTGTAATCCGTCGCAGCCGTCTCCGGCGGCTGCGACGTTCTCACTGTTTCATGAATTTCCAGGGGTTGCTTTGTCCGGTCGGCGGCGGAGCAGCCCTCAGATCCGTGGGCTGGACCTGCGCGCTGCGGATCCGATAGCCCGACTCCACCCATGCCACGCCGTCGAGAATGAAGAGCTGCGACATATCGCGGCCCTTTTTCAGCGTTCCCGATACCGACACAGGCTCATAGGTGCGCTCGATCCGGATCGGTTCATCCGGCGTGACGAGGACCACCTGGTCCGGCGGTGGGGGTGGGGTGTGGCTGCAGGCTCCGGCCCAGGGCAGCAGCATGAATTGATAGACCTTGTCGCCCTCGTAATCGACCGGCAGCAGAAAGCCCTTCAATTCCACCTGTTCGGTCGGCGCCCGGTCCGGCGCTTTCAGGTCTTCCCATGAGATCGGCGCGGCAAGGGAAGGGCAGCCGATGATCGTGGCCAGACCGATCACGCCGAACCGAAAGAATTTGAAGCCCATGGGATACTCCGCCGAACCGGCTCAAGCTTGCCGCTTCTTGCCCTTGCTGGCAAGGCGGGCGAGCGTCTTTTCGGCGGTCAGTTCCTTCACCGCATCGCGACCGATCCAGCGCGCGGTCTTGTCATCGGAAGCGGCCAGTTTCTCCGCCAGTTCAAGTGCCGGCGCGTGGCAAACCATCGAGCGCTTGCCGATCTGGCGAAGCGCCCAGTTCACGGCCTTCTTGACGAAGTTGCGGCTGTCGGTTGCGTGGTCTTCGATCAGCGGCAGCCATGCGAGCACATCGGCGTCGGGGCGCTTCTTCAGGTGAACCGCTCCCCACGCCATCATCGCGAAGGCCGCGCGGCGGACGAATTGCCGCTCGTCTGCGGCGAATTCGGGGATCAGCTCGTCAACCAGCCCCGCATCGCAGAACAGGTCGGCCGCGTGATCGACGATTTCCCAGGAGTTGAACCCGGGCGCCATGGCGCGGGCCTGTTCGGCGGTCACCTTTTTCGGTTCCTCCGAGAACAGGGCGAGCAGCCGCGCTTCGCGTATGCCGGACGCCCAGAGGTCGATCGCGCGCTGGTGATTGCGCTTTAGCGTACGGGCAAGCGGGCGCAGCACCGCGTTGGAGACGCCGAGCGCATTGGAAGTCTCGATGCCGTAGCGGCCCATGCCCTCCACGTTGTGCGCGGAGCCGAGCAATTGCAGATGAGTTATCGCCTGTTCGGCCGTCCAGTCGGGCGAGGGCTCAGTCGGCGCCATTGTTCTTCTGCAGGCGGGCCAGCAGCGAAGACGTGTCCCAGCGCTTGCCGCCCATGTTCTGCACATCCTTGTAGAACTGATCGACAAGCGCGGTAACCGGCAGCGCCGCGCCGTTGTTGTCGCCTTCGGAAAGGACGATGGCGAGATCCTTGCGCATCCAGTCAACCGCGAAGCCATGCTTGTATTCGCCCGCGATCATTGTCTTGTGGCGGTTCTCCATCTGCCACGAGCCGGCCGCGCCCTTGGAGATGACGTCGATCACCTTGTGCATGTCGAGCCCCGCCTTGAGGCCGAAATTGATGCCTTCCGAAAGCCCCTGGACAAGCCCGGCGATGCAGATCTGGTTGACCATCTTGGTCAGTTGGCCGGAGCCGGTCGGTCCCATAAGGCCGACCATGCGGGCGAAGCACTCGATTACCGGCTTGGCGCGCTCAAAGACATCATCGTCGCCTCCGCACATCACGGTCAGAACACCGTTCACCGCGCCGGCCTCGCCGCCCGACACCGGAGCATCGATGAATCCGAAGCCGATTTCATCCGCCTTGGCGCGCAGTTCGCGCGCGACATCGGCCGATGCGGTGGTATTGTCGACAAAGATCGCGCCTTCCTTCATGCCCGCGAAAGCGCCATTCTCGCCGATTGTCACGGAGCGCAGGTCGTCGTCGTTTCCGACGCAGGCGAATACGAAATCCGCGCCCTCGGCGGCTTCTTTCGGCGTCTCGGCCAATGCGCCGCCGAATTCGCCGACCCACTTCTCGGCCTTCGCGCCCGTGCGGTTATAGACGGTGACCTCGTGCCCGCCCTTCGTCGCGAGGTGGCCGGCCATGTGATAGCCCATCACGCCCAAACCGATGAATGCCGTCTTTGCCATACGAGAACTCCTTGCTTGCCTGCACGGCTGACATAGACCATCGCGGCGCGCATTCGAAGGGACAATTTCCGTAGTCGCGCAACCGCTTGCGCGCCGGTCCTGGCATTCTGATTCAGCAAGCGGGTTGCTTGCGATGCTAACGCTTCAGATGCCGCGTCAGGCCGGCTTCCAGCCAGTTCCACACGTTGCGAAGCGTTTCGACCATGACGAAATAGAACACGGCCGCCCAGATATACATCTGGAAGTCATAGGTGCGCGAGAAGGCGCGGCGTGTTTCGCCCATCAGGTCGAATACGGTCACGAGGGCGACGATGGCCGATCCCTTGAGCATCAGGATGATCTCGTTGCCATAGGGGCGCAGCGCCACGATCAGCGCCTGCGGCAGGATAATCTTCCATATGGTCTGGACACGATTGAGCCCGAGCGCCGCCGCTCCTTCCCACTGGCCGCGCGGGACGCTTTCGACGGCCCCGCGCAAGATCTCCGCCTGGTAGGCCGCCGTGTTGAGCGTGAAGGCGAAGAGGGCGCAGTTCCAGGCGTCGCGGAAAAACACCCACAAGCCCACCGCCTCCAGTTGGGGGCGGAAGGAGCCGAGGCCGTAATAGATCAGAAACAGTTGCGCGATCAGCGGCGTGCCGCGGAAGATGTAGACATAGGCGAAGGCAAGACGGCTGATCACCGGATTGTTTGACATGCGCCCGATAGCGACGGGCACGGAGACGATCGCGCCGATGACGATCGAAAGGCTCACCAGCGTCAGCGTGACGATCAGCCCGTCCCGGTATTTCGGCGCGTATCGCTCGACCTTGTCGATGTCCCAGGCGGAATAGAGATAGGCGACGAGGCCAATGGCGGCGGCGATCCATAACAGCATCAGCAGGCTGCCGCTGATCCGGGAGGCCGTCCATGCTTTCGGGGGCGGTGCCGGTGCCGGCTGGGCCGGAACCAGTGTGTGCGTCACCTCGCTCATCGCGACTGCTCCCCGCGCTTGCCATACGCTTCGATCCGGTTGAGCGCCACCGAGGAGATCAGCGCCAAAGCCAGATAGAGCAGGAAGGCGATGCCGAAGAAAAGGAACGCTTCCTTTGTCACGCGCGCGGCGACGCCTGTCTGGCGCAGAATGTCGGTCAGTCCGATGGCCGAGACGAGGGCCGTGTCTTTCAACAGGATCATCCAGAGATTGCCGAGTCCAGGCAGGGCGATGCGAATGAGCTGCGGCAGGACGACCATGCGCATAACCGTTCCGCGGCGCAGGCCGAGCGCATAACCGCCCTCATATTGACCTTTCGGGATGGCGCGGAAGGCCGAGAGAAAGACCTCGCTGGCATAGGACGAGAAGACGAGGGCAAGCGACATCGCGCCCGCCATGAAGGAATTGATCTCCACCGCGCTGTCAAGGCCGAGGAGCTTGAGCAGTTGCTGGATGCCGATCTGCAGGCCGTAATAGACGATGAACAGGGTCAGCAGTTCAGGCAGGCCTCGGAAGAGGGTCGTGTAGATTTCGGCGGCAATACGAAGCGTCCATTCCTCGCTCTGTTTGCCGAGCGCGATCATGAAGCCGATGAAGAGGCCGATAGGAAGTGTGGCAAGCGCGAGCGATACCGTTATCATCACGCCCCAGGCGATTTCGTCGCCCCAGCCTTGATCGCCGAAGCTCAGCAACGTGAGGTAGTTTTCCATCCGCCTCGCTTGTCTGTCTGTTCCGGTCCCGGGCGGACCGGCATGTCTGCCGGACGGCGCGGTCGCCGCCCGGCCGAACTGTCAGGAAATCAGTCGCCGTAGACGTCGACGTCGAAATACTTGTCGTTGATTTCCTTGTAGGTGCCGTTGGCGCGGATGGCGGCGATGGCGGCATTGAACTTTTCGCGCAGATCGTCTTCGCCCTTGCGCAAGGCGATGCCCGCGCCTTCGCCGTTGATCACCGGATCGGTCGGCAAGGTGGCGAGCAGCTTGCAGCAGTCGCCATCATCGGATTTCAGCCATTCCGACAACACGATCACGTCGTCGATAACGGCGTCGATACGGCCGCTGGCGATGTCGAGCTTGTATTCGTCGGGCGTCGGATAGAGTTTCAGATCGGCCGACGGGAATTTTTCCTCGGCATAGTTGGAGTGGGTCGTGGAAGACTGCGCGCCCAGCGCTTTGCCCGAAAGGCCGGCATCCGTCGCATCGGTGATGTCGCTGTCTTTCGGCACCGCGATCGCCGGCGGGGTGTTGTAGTATTTGTTGGTGAAATCGACCTTTTCCTTGCGCTCCTCGGTGATCGACATGGACGCGATGATGGCGTCGAACTTGCCGGCCAGCAGCGCGGGGATGATGCCGTCCCAATCCTGGGTGACGAATTCGCAATCGGCTTTCATCTCGTCGCAGAGCGCCTTGGCGATGTCGATGTCGAAACCGACCAGGGAGCCGTCGGCCTCCAGATTGTTGAAGGGCGGATAGGCCCCTTCGGTACCAATCTTGAGCTTCATCATGTCCTGGGCCTGTGCGGCGCCGATCGTCAGCGCCAGCGTCGCGGCCGCAGCCATCATACCCTTTGTGAAACGCATGGTGTCTTCCTCTTCAGGTCACTCGAATGGTCGGAGAAAATCCCCGCCGGATCCAGAGCCCCGCCTTCCGGCAGGGCACAAAGAGGAATACTCCCACTGTTTTCGCGCGAATTGCAACCTCAAAATGCCTGTGTTTCCGGGCTTTGCTGCAGCCGCTCACTTGCCGTTTCTGATCGGCCTGAGCATTCGGACGAGAATGGTGTCCTTGTCGAAGAAATGGTGCGTCAGCGCGTCCAGCATGTGGAGCGCGAACAGAATCATCAAACTATGGCCGGCGATGGCGTGGGCGGATTCGGCAATCGCCGCCGCGTTCTCCATGTTCGGGAAAGGTATGGTGAAGCTGAACCAGCCGAAGATGCGATAGGGCTCGCCGTTCAGGAGCGGAATGAGCGGACCGGTCACCATCAGGATGAAAATGCAGACCAGAAGCGCGAACATGACGAGGCGAGCACCGAGATTGAAGGGCAGCGACAATTCGGTGATGCGCGGATAGCCCCGCGAGAACCGCGTTCTGACGCGCCAGTACAATAGTGGCGCGGCGATCAGGCCGAGGCCGATATGGAACGGCGCGGAATTGGGACTCTGGTTCATGTACAAGACGACGATAATGGCGGCGCTGAGCCAGTGCAGCACGATGGATTGGCGAGAATAGCCGGCAAAACGATCGTGGGGATTGATCCGTCTTTCGGCCATCAGGTCGTTTCTCCGCTGCGCAGCCCGGTATGCCGCTCGATGAAATCGGCTATATCGGGGATCGCGTCGGCCGGGAAGACGGGGAGGCTCCCGGTCTCGTCCGCATCGCCGACCAATGCGACGATTTGCGTGTCGTCGGGCGCGAGCGGCGTGGCGTTTTCGGATTCGGCTCTGCGGATTTCGATCTTGTCGTGATCACCGCGCTTGTATCCCTCGACAAGAACGATGTCGCAGGGCGACAGCTTGCCGACGATTTCTTCGAGCGACGGTTCGCTTTCATCCTGCGCGTTTTCGTGCATCAGCGCCCAGCGGCGGCCGGACACGATCGCGACCTCGCCGGCGCCGGCCTGGCGATGTTGCCAGCTGTCTGCACCGGGTTTGTCGATATCGAAAGCGTGATGGGCGTGCTTGACGGTCGACACTTTCCAGCCGCGTCCGGTCAGTTCCGCGACGAGGGCTGCGACCATGCGGGTCTTGCCGGAATTCTTCCAGCCCACGATCCCGATTATTCTACGCGGCGCAGTCATGCTGCGGTCCTTTGCCGGATGGTTTCCGCTTCGGCAAGATCGTCCGGCGTGTTGACGTTGAAGAATGGATCCGTCCCGTCTTCGCGCAACGGGAATTCGCATTCGGCGACATCATTTTCGCGCAGCCAATCCGTTACCCTCAGCGTGTCTGTGCGTTTCAACCAGGCTTCGAGGTCGCCTGCCAGATGAACCGGCCACAAGGCGAAGACCGGGTGGAGGCCGCTCTGCGAGCGGGCGATGGCGATCGTGTCCGGCCGGGTACGGCTTTGGCGCAGCCGGGCCACCAGATCATCGGGAAAGAACGGAGTGTCGGCCGCGGCCGTAACCACATCGCTGACGCCTCCGCTGGTTCCAGCCCAGCTCATGGCCGCGTGAATGCCGGCCAGCGGGCCGGCATAACCGGAAACGACATCGGCGAATACAGGTGTTGCGAGCCGTTCGAAGCGGCTCTTGTCGCCATTCGCATTGATCGCGAGCGTATCTACCTGCGCCGCGAGACGATCCAGCACATGGGCGATCATGGGCCTGCCGCCAAGCGGCGCGAGCGCCTTGTCCACGCCCCCCATGCGGCGCGACAATCCGCCGGCGAGGATGACTCCGGCAATCCTGTCTGTGTCGGGTCTTTTCATGGGCCGGACTATGCGTGCTTCGCGGGCGGGCCGCAACTTGCCTTACGGCGTGCGACGGCCCATCCGAATTGCGACGAAAGTGAAGCCGATCGCTATCAGCGTGCTAAGGATGAGAAAGATGCAGAGCGGGATCGGCAGGCCTTCCGCCCCGACGACGATGCCGGCGACCACCGAGGCGACAGCACCGATGCCCATCTGCGTTGCTCCGATGAGCCCCGACGCGGCCCCGACGGCATCCGGCCTCAGGCTGACCGCGGCCGCAATCGCATTCGGCAGCGTCAGGCCGTTGCCGAAGCCGACCAGCGCCATCGGCATGAAAAAGGCGAGGGGATGTTCCACCCCCACCATGAACAGGACCATCGTGATCGCCGGTCCGGAAAGCGTGATGAATACGCCGTCGAGCATCATGCGCTCAAGCCCGCGGCGTTCGGAGAATCTGCCGGTCAGGAAGTTGCCCACCGAATAGCCGAAGGCGGCGAAGGCGAAATAGAGCCCGTAGGTGGATGGCGCCAGGCCGAGATAGACGGCGGAGACCGCCGGCCCTCCGCCGAGGAAGCCGAAGAACCCGGCCGCGGAGAATGCGGTGATGCCGGCATAGACCCAGAAAAGCGGCAGCGTTGTCAGGGCCTTGTAGCTGGTGACCTGCTCGCGCAGCGAAGTGCCTCGAAAACGGTTCGTTTCCGGCAGGTTGAACAGTCCGAGTAAGGTTGCGGCCGCGCCGAACACGGCGAGCGCGACGAATGTCATGCGCCAGTTGGACAATTCGGCGATGATACCGCCAATCGCCGGCCCGATCATCGGCGCCACGGCCATTCCCATGACCATGTATCCCATGGCGCTTGCCGCCTTCTCGCGCGGGTAGATATCGCGAACGACGGCGCGCGACAGGACCATGCCCGCGGCGCTACAAGACTGGATGATGCGGCCCCACAGGAACCACGAGGCCGACTGCGCGAAGATGCATATGACGGTTCCGACCATGAACAGGGCGAGCCCGGTATAGATGACCGGACGGCGACCGTAGATGTCGGACAGCGGCCCGATAGCGAGCTGCAGCCCCGCGGTCATGATCAGGTAGAGCGAAAGCCCGAGCTGGATGGTCGCATAGGACGCCCCGAGATCCGCCGCGATGTCCGGCATGGACGGTACGAACATGTTGATCGCCAGCGGGCTGACCGCAGCAATCAAGACGAGGGTCAGCAGCGCCGGGCGGGGCCCCGTCCACTCGTCGTCCTGCGAATCGATCGGATCTGGCGTATGTCGGTTCATGAAGTGCGTAATCTGCGGCGTTTCGAGGTCTGTTCGCGATAAATGGTGTAAAGGCCGCTTGCGACGATCAGCCCGGTCCCCGCGATTGTATACATATCCGGGCGCTCCTCGAAAACAACCATGCCGATAATAATTGCAATGACGACACGCACGTAGCGAAACGGTGCGACCAGCGAAATCTCCCCGATCCGCAGAGCGATCGTGATCAGGTGGACGCCCAGAATCCCGCATATCGAGGCTGACAGGACATAAACAGTCGTTCGTGCGGACATGAGCTGCCAGGGCGACATGACGCTTTGCAGAATGATCGCGGTGACGAGGAACAGGCAGCTTGCGACCAGTGCGATCATCTCCGTGGAGATCGTTTGAGGGATGGTCCTCGTTCCCAAGTCGCGAATCGCCAGCCCGACGACGGTCGCCACCGCGAAGAGCGAAGCGGTCTCGAAACCCTGCATGCCGGGGCGGATCACCAACAGGACGCCGAAGAAGCCGACGACAATTGCGCTCCAGCGGCGCCAGCCGACGGTTTCCCGCAAAAACAACGCCGCGCCGAGAGTCACGGCAAGCGGTGTCGCCTGCAAGATGGCGGAGGCGTTGCTGATCGGCATCAGCGACAGCGCGATGACGAAGCACACAGCACCGCCGACGTCGCCAACATGGCGCAGGACGATTGCAGGGGAAAGCAGCGCGGCGCGGGTGATGCGCTGACCTCTCCTGCGGGCGAGATAGCCGAAATAGAGGATCGAGAGCAGTGACTGGATCGTCAGGATCTGGCCGACGCCAATTTTCGAGGACGCCAGCTTGATGAACATGTCATCGAAGGCGAAGAACGCCATGGAGGCCGACAGAAAGGCGATCGCTTTCAGATTGGCCGCATCAAGTGCGTCCGCGCCCACGGCGGAGTGAGACGGGGTCTCGCCGCCGGAGAAATTCTTTGTCATGAAACCGGTCCGCCACTGGAAAAGGGCAATGTGCAGTATGGTGAGCCATACCGCACACGGCGCGTCGGGTCACGCCGCGAATGCTCGCCCTTCCAGAAGGCGGGGCCGGTCAGATTCGGCGGTTAGCGACCGAACAGCGAGCCGATGAAGTTGCGCAGATGGGCGTCGCGTTCGCGGCGGGCGCGGGCGATGATGGTTTCCATTTCGCGCGGGTCGATAGCGGTTTCGTTGCGTTTCTTGACGGACATTTTTCTTTCCATTTCTTCTTTTCTTGCGATGCAGCAACTTCGTCTGCTGCGTTGCAACATCAGATGGGGTGTCTATGCGCCAATTTCGCGGGTTGTGTTATGCTAATTGCAGGGGGCAGCCATGCGGAGGGCGGCCCCGGGGCGTCTCACGTGCCGCGTGCGGGCGGCGGAGACGCGGCAGAGATATTGGCCGACGCCGCGCGCTTCGCCACCACCATTTCGCGATGAAGCGTGTAGAGCCCGGTGGCGACGATGATGCCCGCACCGATCAGCGTCAGCGCGTCCGGCCATTCGCCGAACAGTACGATTCCGAGAATGATCGCCCAGACCAGGCTCGCATAGCGGAAGGGAGCGACGACGTGGATGTCGCCGTCGCGCAGCGCCAGGATCACGCATTGATAGGCGATGATGAGGAACAAGGCGGAGCCGCACAGAAGGCCGAGGTCGCCAAGCTGCAGCGGTTTCCAACCGCCCGAGAACATCATCATGACCGCGCCCGTCGCCGTGACCGCGACCGTTGTCAGCAGCGAGAAAGTCAGCGTCGGAAGGCCGGTCGGCAGTCTTCGGGTCGCCAGATCGCGCATGGCGGCGAATGCCACCGTGGCCAGGGCCGCGAGCGAATAGACGGTGAAACCCTCCATGCCCGGACGAATGATCAGCACGACGCCGCCGAAACCGATCAGGATCGCCGACAGTCGTCGGATGCCGACCGGCTCCTTCAGCACCAGCGCCGCACCAAGGGTCACGGCAAGCGGCAGCGCCTGCAGCACCGCCGAGACATTGGCGATTGGCATGTGGAACAGCGCGAAGAGAAAGAACACCGTGCCGATCACCTCGCCGGCGGCCCGCAGCGCCATTGCGCCCGTCATCGCGCGTCGGATCGGCATGGGCGTACGTGCGATTCGGACAAAGAGCAGCATGGCGGCGAGCATGATCGCGCCGCGCACCATCATGATCTGGCCCGCACCAACCGTGCCGCCGAGCATCTTCACCAGCGCGTCATTGGTGGTGAAGCCGGCCATGGCCGCGGCCATGAGGAGCGAGGATCGCATATTGACGGATAGCGACATGGGGACCGAGCGGAACGAGGAAGCGGGAAGCGGACGAGCGGATTAGTGTCCGTATATCGTCTGTGGCGTGCTTTCGCCATCATAGGATGCGTCGACATCGAACCGCGTCAGGACGAAGTGCCCGTCGATGAAATTCCAGGTCCCCGAGGAAGACGCATCGCCAATGCCGCGCCACTTGGAAAAGCTCCGGATCGTGCGGGTCTCCTCGTCGAACTCCGCATTGACGAGCGAATAGGTCGTCTGGAATCCGATCACGCCGATGGATTTGACGACCGCGTCGTCATCGCCGTCATATTCGATGTGGAGTTCCGGCTGGGCGAAATGCAGCGGCACGAGGCCTTCGAACTCCGTCTGGAAGAAGAACAGCGAGCCGACATTGTAGGCGCCGTAGCTGCATGGCATCTGGTAGAGACGCGCGGTGCGGTCGGGCCCGTCCTCCGCCTCATAGTCGTAGCGGAAGGTCAGCTCCCAGGAGCCGAAATCCTCGATATTTGCCTCCACCGTATCCCACCAGCAGATTTCACCCTTGTAGGTTGCCTTGGCGAGTTCGAGGAGTTGGGGCGGCGACAGCAGACCGATCTCGTCCTCGGCTCTGGCGGTCGTCACGGCCGCGCCGATCAACAGCGCGGCGACTATGGAACGGCGGATCATGATCCCTCCAGTGAGCCGGCGATCTGGCCGACGAGATTGTCGTATATGGACGAAGCCAGCGCCGGATAGCGCATTTCCATCGAATGGATCACCGATCCGTCGCTGGAGAACTCGTGTCGGCGGTAGAAGGTGTCACCGCCCTGTTTCCCGGAAATGACGGCCCAGTCTTTGCCCGACGCGGAGTAGGTCACCGAGCCGCCATTCTCCTTGACCATGCCGGTTTCCCATTGGATCAGCGTGTCGGGTGTCTGGTCGAGCGTGTTGAACTGGCCGTATGCCGCGAGTTCGGCGCCGTCTTCCGACCGGAAGCGCCGGCCGTCGCCATTGGCCGGGGGCGGGTCGATCCTGTCGAATATGTCGACGGGAAAGGTAAGGGTGGTTCCGAACCGGTCGTTCACATAGGTCAGGCTGTCGGCCTGTGCCGCCGCGGTGCCGAGGACCACAAGGAGGACGGCGAGAAAGCGCGCCGGCATCACCCGCCCGTGACGCTCATGTGGCGCGAGACGGAAGGGCGCCTTGTGCGCCGGTCGATCACGAAATCATGGCCCTTGGGTTTGCGGCCGATCGCCTCGTCGATCGCATTCGAAAGAAGCTCGTTGCCTTCCGAGGCGCGCAGCGGCGCGCGCAGGTCCGCTGCGTCGTCCTGGCCGAGGCACATGAACAGCGTGCCGGTGCAGGTCAGGCGCACGCGATTGCAACTTTCACAGAAATTATGCGTCATCGGGGTGATGAAGCCGAGCTTGCCGCCGGTCTCCTTTACCTCGACATAGCGCGCCGGGCCGCCGGTCTTGAACGGTATGTCGGTCAGCGTGAACTGCTTTTCGAGGTCCGCGCGCAGCATCGACAGCGGCAGGTAGCGGTCGGTGCGATCCTCTTCGATCTCGCCCATGGGCATAGTTTCGATGACGGTCATGTCCATGCCCTGGCCGTGAGCCCAGCGCAGCATGTCCGGAATTTCGGTGTCGTTGAAATCCTTCAGCGCCACCGCATTGAGCTTGATCTTCAACCCGGCGTCTTGTGCGGCCCTGATACCGTCGAGCACGCGGGAAAGATCGCCCCAGCGGGTGATCTGGCGGAATTTTTCGGGATCGAGCGTGTCGATCGACACGTTGATCCGGCGCACGCCGTGCTCGTAAAGCGCGGCGGCGTACTTGGTCAGCTGCGACCCGTTGGTCGTCAGCGTCAGTTCCTCCAGCGCGCCGGATTTCAGGTGGCGTCCAAGCTGCTCGACCAGATGCATGATGTTCTTGCGCACCAGCGGTTCGCCGCCGGTCAGCCGCAATTTCTTCACGCCCTTCTCGATGAAGACCGTGCACAGCCGGTCCAGTTCTTCCAGCGTCAGCAGGTCCTTCTTGGGCAGGAAGGTCATGTGTTCCGCCATGCAATAGGTGCAGCGGAAGTCGCAGCGGTCCGTCACCGAGACGCGCAGATAGGTGATGTCCCGGCCAAAGGGGTCGGTCATCGTGCCGTGCGGTGTCATCAGAATGTCGTCGGTCATGTGAATGCTACGCTTCCTGTTGCCTGCACACTATGTTGATGCGATAGCCGGTCGCGTCAAGGTGAGCAATGCGACACGAAGGGGCCGAAATGAGCGATACGACGATCTGGCCGACGGAACTGAGGGTCGCAAAGGACCGCAAAAGCCTGAAAATCACCTTCAATTCCGGCGAGGCTTTCGAGATTTCCGCGGAAATGCTGCGGGTGCTGTCGCCATCGGCGGAAGTGCAGGGCCATTCGCCGGAGCAGCGCATCACCGTCTGGGGCAAGCGCGATATCACGATCTCCGAAATGGTCCCGATCGGCAATTACGCGGTGCGCATCGTCTTCGACGACCGGCACGATACCGGCATCTTCACATGGACCTATCTCGCGCGGCTCGGCCGCGACAGGGAGGCCCTGTGGCAGGAGCATCTCGACGAATTGCAGGAGAAGGGGCTGAGCCGATGAGCGCCTATGCGCCTGTGACCACCGAAGCCGAACTGGAAGCGCTTTACGGCCAGCCGGGGGAGGCGTCTCTCCTCAAGGTCGCTGACCGGATCACGCCGCAATATCGACGTTTCCTCGAGGCCTCGCCCTTCTTCACGCTGGCGACCGCCGGTCCCGAAGGGCTCGACTGTTCGCCGCGCGGCGAACTCGGCGGGTTGTTCCGCGTCCTCGACGACAAGCGGCTGGCGATCCCGGACCGGCGCGGCAATAACCGCATGGACAGCCTGCGCAACATCGTGCGCGATCCGCGCGTCGCGCTGCTCTTCCTCATTCCGGGCTCTGTCACGACGATCCGCATGAACGGCACCGCCATCGTCACCGTCGATCCGGACCTGCTGGCGAGCTTCGAGAAGGACGGCAAGCTGCCGCGCTCCGCGGTCGTGGTGACCGTCGACGAGATCTACACGCAATGCGGCCGGGCCGTTCTGCGCGCCGATCTGTGGAACCCGGCGCAGCATGTCGACCCGAAATCGATCCCCACGGCGGGCGATATCCTCAAGGAGCGGTCCGAGGGCGTCTTCGATTCCGAAACCTACGACCGGGATTGGGCCGGGCGCGCCGCAAAGACCATGTGGTAGCGGTCAGCCTGCCTTTTCGGACGGCAGGTCGATCGGCAAACCCGCTTCGCGCCATGCGCCGAAACCGCCTTCGATATGTTTCACCGGCGTCAGCCCCATGTCCTGAACGGTCTTGGTCGCCAGCGCCGAGCGCCAGCCGGCGGCGCAGAAGAAGATGAAGGTCTTGCCGGAAGCAAAGACCTCCCTGTGATAGGGGCTTTCCGGATCGACCCAGAATTCCAGCATGCCGCGCGGAGCGTGGACCGCGCCCGGTACGCGGCCCTCGCGCTGCAATTCGCGGATGTCGCGGATATCGACGAGGACGACGTCGTCGTCCCCGGCGAGTTGTGAGGCTTCGGCCGGCGATACGGCCTCGATTGCCGCATTGGCCTCGTCCAGAAGCGCCTTGTAACCGCGTTTCACCGGTTCGCCCGCTAGTTCCGCACCACGACCCGCGTACCGACTTTGACGCGGCTGTAGAGGTGCTTCACGTCGTCATTGGCCATGCGGATGCAACCCGACGACATCGCCTGGCCGATCGTCCAGGGCTGATTGGTGCCGTGGATACGGTAAAGGGTCGTGCCGATATACATGGCGCGTGCGCCGAGAGGATTGTTCGGGCCGCCCGGCATATAGGCCGGCAGGATGCGGCCCTTGGCCTTTTCGCGGGCGCGCATGCTCGCAGGCGGCGTCCAGCCCGGCCACTCGGCCTTGCGGGTGATCCGGTTCTTGCCGGTCCAGGTAAAGCCCTCGCGGCCCACGCCGACGCCATAGGCCAGCGCGCGGCCCGGTTTGGTCACGTGATAGAGGCGGCGGTCAGACGTATCGATAACGATCGTGCCGACAGGATAGCCGTCGAACCTCACCTCGCGGCGGCGGATCGGCGACTTGTCGGACATCCGGTAGGACTGCGTGCGGGTTTCCCGCCGGTATTGCTCGCGTTCCTTCTTCGGCTTGAAGAGGAGTTCATGCAGCTGGATCTCCGCCCGCGCCGATATTCCGCTGCCGGTTACGCCGGCGAGTGCGACCGCGACGACCGTGAGCGCCGATATCAGAACCTTCCTCATGCAATTCTCCAGATTCGTTCCTCTTGCGCCCCACGCGAAAACTGGCCCAGAGGTTTCGTGGGGTCAAGTTTAAGGCTGCGAAAAAGCCGCATGCTGGGCAGCGGGGATAAAGGGTAGGGGGTGTCGCGAAGCGACAAGCAGAGTATCCCCGGTGGACTATTTCCCGCCGCCATTCTTCCAACCCCCTCTTTCTACTCGCTATTCTCTGCAGTCGACCCGCTTTTCATCCACCGCCCCCGAAACGCCCCTCACAATCCCGGCACCAACCGGAGGCAAGGCATGGAGTTCAACTGGCGCGGGGCGATCGATCGCAATTGCGAGATATTGTGCGACATCGCATTCCGGCTGATCGCCATGGCCGGGATCCAGGCGGGGCGAAAGGCCGATACCTTGCCGCGCCATCTCTATCTGCGCATCCTCGCGATCCTCCGCCCCGCCGAATTCGCCGCCCGCCGCCTCATCGCCATGGCCGCCTGCAAGCTGGTGACGATCACCATGCCTCCAGCCAAAGAGCGCGAAAGCCAGCCACCAAACTCCGTCATCCTCGGGCCTGACCCGAGGACCCATTCCGGAGAGCCCAAGACATCTTCGAAGATCGAGAATGAAGCAACACCTTCGGACATCAGCGGCAGCCTCCAGCCTCACGGAGTGGCGCCTCGGGTCATCCTCGGGTTAAATCCGAGCACCACGGATGGCGTCCTTGCCAAGTCGCCGCGAAGAGCCGTCGACGCCGCATCGAGCGACACCATCCCCGCCTTCGCGCTGTTCGATCCGTTC